>JAJFVL010000036.1 GCA_021371855.1 Bacteroidales bacterium
GGTTGGCGGCACCCGCCGCCAACCACCTCCTTCTCCCCACAACCTTCTAAGTAATTGTCATTCTGAGCGAAGCGAAGAATCTCATATTTTTAGTCGGACACTATTGATAATTAATATATGACCTTGTGAAAATATCTGTAAATAAGTCAATAACGCTATTTGAATTTCTTACCGAACAGTATCATGATTCACCGAGAACAAGAATAAAAAAATTGTTGAAAAGCGGAACTGTAAGGGTAAACGATAATTCAGTTACGCTGCATTCATTCCTTTTGAAGCCAGGGGATACTGTCGACATAAACCTGCATCCCGGGATTGCTGTAAAAGTCAGTCTTCCTTTTCCAATTCTGTATGAGGACCAGGATATAATCGTTGTCGACAAACCTGCAGGTACATCAACATCGAGTGTTGATGGCAGTAAAAGCATCCAGAAGATTGTTTCGCAACATCTTAAAACGTTAAGCAAAGGGACTGTGAGGGCTTTTGTTGTTCACAGGCTTGATAAGGAGGTGTCCGGGGTACTGTTATTTGCCAAGTCGGAGATTTCCATGAATACTCTTAAGGAGAGGTGGAAAGAGACTGATAAACATTATTATGCCCTTGTTGAAGGGAGTCCTGCTGAGGCAGAGGGAACAGTTAAAAGCTGGCTTATTGAAGATAAATCTCTGAAGATGCATTCGGCTAAAGAGTCCCCTGATGCAAAATTTGCAATTACCCACTATAAGACCATTAAGAAGGTGAACGAAAATACACTTCTTGATATAAAAATTGAAACCGGCCGTAAAAATCAGATAAGAGTACACCTTTCAGATATTGGCTGTCCTATAGTGGGAGACCGCAAATATGGCGCTTCCGCGGAATATCTGCGTCGTGTCAGACTTCATGCATACTCTCTGTCGTTCCCTCATCCGGTCAGCGGGGAAGTGATCACCATCAAATCACCCATGCCAAATGGCTTTTTATCGTTAAAAGCAAGGGATGAGCATTATAAATAAGATATTCACGAACTCAGCTTCTTTGGTGAGGTAGTTGCTGAGTTCATGTCGGTATCACTCCTGTTTTTCTTCTGCAGTATTAAAATAAGTCCTGAAGGATGGAAAGTCAGATGATGGTTTGATGGTATCTGGTGCTGTTTCAATTATTTTGAAACGATCAGCAGAAATTCCTTTATCACCACTCAGATAATTTTTCATGAAGTTTATCTGCAAGGCTTTTACAGAATCGATCCTGGCATCAAGTTTCTCTGTTCCGATAAATGCCCTGCATAAAATATTAAGTTGAGGATTCTCCTTCAATGATGCTGATGAAGGTTTATCAAGCAGATACTTTATTAAGGTACTGTCTCCAATACTCCTGATGTTCATACCAATGCTTTTAGCGTACCTGATGTAATCATCCATGGAAATCAAATATGAGAGAGTATCAGCAACTTTATTCCGGTCGATACAGTAATAGAAATCGATGTTCAGTGCAGGTTTTTTATTAAGGATATCGGTTATGATATCGACAGACTTCATGTTTTCTTCATTGGGGGAAGCCTCGTTCAGGCCAAGCCTTATCTCCTGCAGGGTTGCGGGATCAACTTTATATAAGTCAGAAAGCATGTTAAAGGGGGAAACAGCTGCTTTGACAAATAGATTTCCAATGATTCTGAAAATCATTTTGCCAAGGTTTTTGAACTTCACTTCATCACCTTTAGTTTCAAACGGGGCCTTAAGATCAATAATCCCATCCTTGTCAGAAAGTACACCAAGAGCAAGGCGAAGGGGTACTTTATACTCACTTTTATTATGCATGGATTTGGCAAGGGTAAACTTACGAAAATAGAGGCTGTTATCGCTGACAAGAGATTCTGCTCCCATCTTGTCCTGGGTTTTGAAATTCATAATACCGCCGGTGACGGGGAATCCGAAATAATGTTTAAAGTAGGCATCCATGTCTTTCATCCGGAACTGGTCAATTGAGAGCGTCAGATCAAGATCATTAAGATTTTCGGGATCCAGAATTGCTGTTGTTGCAAGATTTCCGGTTCCGTTCAGGCCTGCCTTTATATCGAGGCTATATTTGTCCGATATCCCCGCGATTTCAGAACTTTCCACAGATAAGTTATTAATTGTGTAGTCGAAAGGGTATCTCAAAGTTTTATCAGAAAATTGAACAGTACCTCCTGATATCTGAAGTTTTGTAAATGAATATGATCCATGTGTCTCTGCAGGAATCGTATCGTTCTGTTGCGAAAGCGAATCGGACGGTTCTTCAGCCGACGGTTTCATCAAAGAAAGCCAGTTGTTGGTTGAATCGATCATTTCAAACAGGATGAAGGGATCAGTAAGTCCGACATAGTTGAGGTCTATCCTGTTCTTTTCGGGAAGGATAGTATCTATAACGACTGTAAGATCTTTAAAGGAGAAGATTGTCCGTGCGGTTGTATCGATAAGCTGAAAGTCTTGAACATGGTTGATCCCCTTAACAAATAGTTTCATGATGCTTTGCATGCTGCCTTTTATCAGAAGCTCATTTGTAAGATAACCATGTAAAGCTGATATATGCATATAGTTCTTTACGTATGGCTCTACTATATCAAGGTTGAGACTGTCGAGCTTTAGATTGAAAGAGTATGTACTGTCGGCCTGGTTAAGTGAAAGGCTTGAGTAAAAACGGCCACCGTCAACAAATCTGAAATCCACATCCAGGTTTGTCGAGTCGCTGTTCCAGGTAAATCCGGGTATCACCAGATCGAGATTTTTGAGCGCAATAGTATGGTTAAGAGGTACATCGGAGTATTTTACATAGCCTCTGACAATTTGTATATTGTTAATGATGAATTTTGCAGGCTCTTTAGGAATTGTATCTGTTTTGACAGCTGTAGAGTCACTTTTGGACATGCCTGAGAAATTAAATTCATCTCCGTTCTGAAGTACCTGGACATAGGGTTCGTCAAGGGAAATGTATTTAACAAAAAACTCGTTTTTTAGCAAAGGCAGATAATCGATATTTATTTTCAATTGTTTAAAACTCAGAAAAACAGTCTTTGAATCAGATTCAAAAAGCTGAAGATTATTAATACGAAGCGTTCCGGTGAAATAGTTCAGCCGGATCTTATCGATATGAACAGTACGGCCAATGAGCTCTACACTGTGTTTTTCAATGTACCAGCGTGCAACACGGGGAATAGAAAAAAGAACTAAAACCAGGAAAATGATAATCCCTGAAAGGATTTTATACCTTTTTTTTAAATGCAGAATACTCATACAGCATTTTTATAAAAGCAAAGTTAGGCATAAGCTGGATTTATTCTTTCCTGTCGCCTTATTTTTTGTGAAACAGCATTATGGCAAAATGTGATAAGTAATACAAAAAAGATGTTCAGAATTTTGTTTTTCATTTAACTTTTCATCCTGATAATTTGTCCCGGTTCAGTCTGGATTACAAGAATGTTATCAACTGGTTTATAAGGGGAGGAGCACTTAAAACCGTCGTTCTTAAAAGGATTTAATATTTTCAATTCTCCTCCTTTCTCCGATATAATGTTTACCTTAGTAACATCTCCTTTTTCCATCCTGGCGGAGATAAGGAAAGCTCCTTCAGCGCGCAATTTGTCAAAACTGACATCTTTCCATTCTTCCGGAATTGAAGGGAATATTCTTACAATTCCCGTATGGCTCTGGATAAGCATTTCCTGAATACCTGCCGCAAAAGCAAAATTGCCTTCCAGAGTAAAGGGGCGATAGGTGAATTTTGATTTCCCGGTACCGGACTGGTCTCCGTTTGCGTGGAAACTATTCTTAAGGCAGAAATCGCTTGCAAAGATACGCAAAGCTTCAGCAGCGCCTTTACCATCGAAAGCACGGGCTTTTATGTTTCCCAGCCAGCTGTAAGAATAACCGCACCACCAATCGGACCCTATCTTGTCAAGTGTAGCAATAGTAGATTTAATAATCTGCCGGTCTTTTTCTCCTTTCGACCAGTCTATATTGCCCAGTGGGTGAAATGCAATAAGGTGGGAAAAATGTCTGTGCGATTGATCATAAGGGAATCCTTTCGCATAAGTAAAGCCTGATTCCGGATCGATATCATACAGAGGCCATTTGGAAAGTTTTTCATCCCATTTCTTTGCCTCTTCTGATTTTCCGAGTTCCCTGGCAAGTTCAGATGCTTTTTCAAATGTCCATCTCACAAGCCCCAGATCGAAATTGGTCATGTCTGTGAACCATGCCTGACGGGAATTGTCAAATATTTCGGGGCTGGAACTCAAGGGTAGTTTTTTCAAACCATTATTATCAGTTATTGATATCTGATCGAAGAAGACAGCAACTTCTTTAATCCATGGATAAGCCTCTTTTTCAAGAAATTCCTTATCCATTGAGTATCGCCAGTGAAGATAAAAGTGGTGGCCGAGCCAGGCTGCTACGGTCGGTCCGAATGAATACTGGATCCATCCACCCATAGGCTGACCTGTAAGGGTTGTCACACCGGGGGCATTCAATCCTGATACTCCGAAATACTGTCTGGTATATTTTTCAAAATCCTGTTTGTTTTTCTGTAACCAGTCAATAAAGCCACTCTCCTGGGCAAGATGGTTTGAACTATAAGAGGGCCAGTAACTCAGCTGAGTATTCAGGTCATTGTGAAAATCACCTTTCCATGGCGGCAGTTTCCCATTGTCTGCTGTCCAGATGGCTTGAAGAGAGACAGGGGGAGCCCCGTTGCCAGTTGCTGCTCCAAACTTGTACATTTCCATGTACCATTGCTTATTGAGGAGGCTATCGGGAAGTGAAATATCAGATTGAGACCAATAATTCTCCCACCAGGTTTTATGTTTCTCAAACTGTGAGAAGAAACCTTCCTTCATTGCTGTAATTGTCCGGTTCTCTGCTGTAATTTGTTTTTCCCAACCCGGAAACTCTGAGTTGATACTCCAGCAACCTTCAACAACATTCTGTTGTTTCTTCCAACGGACATTTATCTGATATTTAAATCCTCCCCATCCTTTTTGATTGTAAGTTATGGATTTATCAGTTTTGATTATTTCTCCTTTCGGATATTGTAAACGTCTCAGATCCTGGCCTGTTACCGGATTTTCTTCTGCTGAATTTCCTTCCAGATTATATGCCGGGGGAACGAGATCGGGGATCATCGCACTTTTTAAACCTTTAAACCGGAACCAGCCCACAGGACTTTCAGCATTAATATATACATGAAGTGTGACACCGTTCTTCCATTTTATTTCGCAAAGGGCATCTCTTAAGATCATCTCAACAGACTCAACTTCACCTAATGAAGAAATATCAAATTCCAATGCTCCTCCCGGTATCTTGGAAGGTGCCGGATTTTTATCGTAAGGGACATCAAAAAGTTCCTGAACCTTTGAATAAGTATTCTTTTTCCATTGTTCTTTTACCCATGAATATTTCCATTCGGATTTATTAAAGTTATCCATTGGGCGGAGATCCCAAAGATCAGCTCTGTCGAGGGAAAACCGGAGGTTATTATCTTTTTTCCAAATCAGCGCTCCGAGTATCCCGTTTCCAAGAGGAATAGCTTCATCCCATCTTTCAGCCAGTTGTGTAAATTTTAAATCGGACTTCTCTGAAGGAAGTTGACCGGGTTTCTTTATGCCGGTCTGGCAGGAGGACAAAATCAGAAAGGTAAATAAAGAAGCTGTAATTAGTTTCATCGGTCCGGTATTTGATTATGTGCACTGGATAAACATCTGGTTGCCTGGTTCACAGATTATTTATGGTCATTAATATAATCCATCACTATCGATTTAAGGATATTTGCAAACTTAACTCCTGGAATCTCTTCTCTTTTAAAAAACTGCGGGCGTTCACCTTCGAGTAGCGTTATCTTTTCAATAGGTAAATTGATGTGACCCGAATAAACATATTTGATATTAGGGTAAGCATCCCCCGTCAGACATTCATACCTTTTAAAGAAAGTATATTCTGTGAGATCGATATCTATTTCTTCTTTTACTTCACGCACCAAAGCTTCCTCAGGCGTTTCGCCCTCTTCAACATGGCCTCCTATAAGATCCCAGTAGTGTGGGAATGGGATACCCGGTTTATTATCACGTAAATAGAGCAGGATCTCTCCTTTATCATTCTCAAGAATTATTTCTGCTATTTCTTTCATAATTTATTCAATCCCTGAATTCATTTTTTAAGATTTTTTGAAGTTGCCAATGCGATAACCCTGCCTTGTTTCCCGACTGCAGTATAAAAATGATAAACAATACCGTTCCATTTAATTACCCAGGGTTTGTGAGCGAATGTTTCATCATAATCTTCTGACGAAGCTATCAGATCTTCTCCATTCCAGTCAGTCCAGGTTACCAGATCATATGAACACGCAAATCTTTCAAAAGCGCCGGGTTTCCAGAATGCACCAAAATAGAACATGACATAAATATCTTTGATTTTTACGATTTGAGCGTCCCCGCAAATTCCTTTTTGCCGGGTTATTACCGGATTATCGCCGAAGCGTTTCCACGAAACCATATCGTCTGAAACAGCCATCCCGATGCTTTCATAATCTGCAGTATCTCCTTTGGCATTGTAATACATAATAAAGGGATGATCCGTATGGTTAGATCTATCGTGTATGATTAAACTTTTATAAATTGTTTTGTTCTCAAACCATCGGGCATCATGATCTTTTGGTGACAGTACAGGTTTATTGATCCTGTTCCATTCTTCTGCATTACTCAGTGTGTTTGAACTGGCAATTCCAACACCAAGGACCCCGGCTTCATAACCCTCTGATTTCCCGCCTAAAAATGACATCCAGTATTTATCCTGAAATTTTTCAGCTGAGCAACTTCCTCCCCAATTGAAATCTATCAATGATAAATAACCTGCTTTCTGGTTCATGTCCCAGGTATCTTTGGTAAATGAAAGAATTCTTCCTTTCGTTTTCCAGGTAAGCAGATCATTGCTTTCAGCAAGCCATGTTTCGTATCCCTGCCCGTCAAATACGATATAGGTCATATACCAGATATTATTTTCACGGAATATGGTTGGGCTGTCAACATATTTGGATGAATCAGGATGCTTAAAAACAATTCCATATTTGAACGGTGTTTTTATCTCCCTGTAAATTTTCTCCATTGTTTTTTGCGGTACCACATCATTTAATGATTGATGGGATATGTTTTTGTAAGGATAAAAACTGAATAAAGGTAAAGCCACGATAATAACAAAAACGGATAGAACTAAATTCTTCATAATATGATTGGTGAATCTCAGTTTTTAATTAGCCGGCTAATATTTTAAGTAAAACCTGCAGACGTTTTTCATTTCCCACGATCCATATTTTATCTTCCGGTTCGAATACAAGATTTGATTCCGGATTTAAGATCCGGATGCCATTTCTTTCAACCCCTACCACTAATCCTTTTGTCTGTTCCCGGATTGCTGATTCACGGATTGTTTTCCCGATGAGAGAAGAGTTTTTGCCAATGGAAAAGTGGTGAAGTGAAACTTCCTGCTCCTTGTAAAACTTTGCAGACCGGTTTTCGGTAGATTCCAGATGTAATTTAAATCTTTCGATCTGCTCATCAGTTCCTATAACCGACAGCTTATCGTGAGGATATAAGTGGTTTCCCCTGTCAGGCACATTAATAATGTAATCACCACGGTGAATGACAACAATATTAACTCCAAACTCTTCTCTTATTCTTGATTCAAGCAATGTTTTTCCTACATAAGGTGATTTTTCGCTTAACTCAAAAGTGGTAATGTGGCTATCCCAAGGAGTTAGTTGTTTATCTGAATCTCCTGTTGCCCTTTCACGTTCATTTAAGTTAGTTATAAATCGTGTTTCAATTCTTCCATAGAACTTTCTTATTCTGTTTGAGTTCAACAAAAGAACAACACTGGCTATGATAACCCCAATGAGAGCAACCATTGGTGAATACCAGCGATTGAATACCATCCCGATATAGAAAACAGCTAACAGTATCCTGGATGACATTAAAGCAATTAACGGACCACGATGGACAGCCTTCATCCAGACATTAGCATAAGCCTGACGATGTGTACGGCGGAATGCAAGAGCCCATAAGAACGGGGATAAAATTGCAAGAGTGATTGTTACCGTAATCAGTTTGTTCCAGTGGTATGTTGAAAATAATGGTGCAATATATTTTGTACTCAATAAAAAGATAGTAAAAATGATGACTGAAAAGATGATCAGGTCAACAAGATAATAGCGCAATACTTTTTTCCAGTCGCTTATTTCCGAAATATTCTGAGCTCCCACACTATATGAGTGCAATGAGGTTTTCCATTTCTTTGGCAGAATGTGGTCTATCCATGTGTAGGCAGGTTCTGAAAGACGGATCATAAAAGGAGTAGTGAACGTGGTAAGTACTGATACGGCTACAGCAACAGGATATAAGAAATCACTGGTTACATTCAGTGTAAGCCCAAGAGTTGCAATAATAAAGGAAAACTCACCGATCTGGGAAAGGCTCATCCCCGACTGAACTGCTATTTTAAGAGGTTGTCCTGAAACAAGCACACCCGTGGTAACAAAGAGAGGCTTCCCAAACAGCAGTACAAGAGTAGATGCAATGATAGGCACAGCATGTTGTACCAACATTTGTGGATCAAGCAACATACCAACTGAGACAAAGAATATGGCACCAAACATGGTCTTAACCGATTGGGTAAGATTTTCTATTTTTTCTGCTTTAGTTGTTTCCGCTAAAACAGACCCCATGACAAATGCGCCAAGAGCCGGAGAGAAGCCGGCATATGTTGCAAGCACAACCATTAAAAAGCATAACGCCAGAGAAATAATGAGCAACGTTTCTTCGCTCAGTAACGGGCGCAATCTTTTTAAAATGGTAGGAAGAAAGAATATTCCGGAAACAAACCATAAAACCAGGAAGAAAGCCAGCTTTAAAACCGACATGACCAATTCTTCCCCTGCAAACGTCTTACTTACAGCAACTGTAGAGAGCAATACCAATAGAAGAACAGCGGCCAGATCTTCAATTACCAATATACCTGTCACTATACCGGCAAACTTGTGGTTCCTGACCCCGATCTCATCAAAGGCCCGAATTATTATTGTTGTCGACGCAATAGCCAGAATACCGCCTAAGAACAGGCTGTTCATGGAACTCCATCCGAGTAATTTTCCTACGCCATAACCTAAAAGCATGGTAAGTGTGACCTCGATGACTGCCGTTATAAGGGCCACACTACCAACCTTTAGCAGTTTTTTAAAACTGAATTGAAGACCCAGCCCAAACAAAAGGAATATAACCCCTATGTCAGCCCAGGTTCTTATAGTCTCTATTTCAACAATTGTAGGGAACAATTTAAAATGTGGTCCCACCAGAAGGCCTGCAATAATATACCCCAGGACCACAGGCTGTTTTAATTTTTTAAAAAGGAGAGTAACTACAGCAGCAGCGCCAAGAATAAGAGCCAGATCGGCTATGAGGGCAGGCAATTGTAACATCGTGTTATGTTATATTTAATTTTCCCAAAATTAATCATATTTTAAGAAAAACAGTTCGTCAAATTAAGCTATTGAAAGTAAGCGGATTAAGCTTATTATATTAATTCTCTTTGAAAGATTAATAATATGTTGCCCCTACGGGACTTATTATAAAATAATACGAGTATCGGCAATCATGAATATAAAATCTTTGTAGCTTGAAAATCAATTTATTTACCACATTCCACTTTGCGGAAGTAATTTAATTTTAACCTCGTAGAGCTCCTCCGCTTTTCATTATCGGTTCTTCGCTCCCCCCTTTGGGTATAGCTGTAACCCTAAGGATAATATTATCTAAATTCGATCTTGCATAATGTGAACAATCCAGATTAATTGGTAATGAAAATTTATAAATACAGCTACGAATGTGGCATAATGTGAATAACCTCCGGTGCAACCAGAGGTAGGGAGCTAACAAACTGTTTTTAAGCCCGGAAAGGGCGTAATAATATTGTTTGTAACTGACAATATGGTAGTGTTAAGATTGATGAGAGATTCTTTCCATAATGATCATATTATGCTCCTTCAGAGCTAACTATGTATTTGGGTACAAGACCTCCGGTTGCACCGGAGGTTAATCGGGTAGGAAGCGGCTCACGCCGCTGTCCCCCCACACCACCGGGCATACGATGTCGTACCACGGCGGTTTCTACTAACTTTTAAACCGTCATTCTCAGATACAAAGATTGTAACCCCTGTTGGGAGAAC
>JAJFVL010000038.1 GCA_021371855.1 Bacteroidales bacterium
GTACTTGACGAGCCAACTTCAGCCCTGGATGTCTCGGTCCAGGCCCAGGTCCTGCACATGCTTAAAAAAGTTCAGGCCGAGAAGAGTATAGGATATCTCCTGATCTCCCATGATGAAGCTGTTATCCGTTTCATGTCAGACAGATGCGGATTGCTTGAGAATGGGCAGTTGAGAGTAATTGATTGAAATCTCTCAAAAAAACCGTTGCACCGGTTTATCATACCGATAAGTCCATTTCAGATAACTTGCTAGGGTAAGGTCTGCATGGGGAACGTAAATTGAACCATCGTAAGAGTCGTGAAATATGACAAACGAAATTGGATTGATACGCTTGAACCAAAATGGTCCGAAATAAGGCTTTACCTGCTGGCATGATGTTAAAGCAAATGTACAAACGGTTTCCGGCTTATATATGGTCCCTATAAAACCCGTAATTATTCATGACATAAAACCTGGTAAGCCCTATTTGTTTCTTTTAATAGGACAGGAATTTACAAAAGAGCAACAATGACAAAGAGGGTAAAGGGTTCAGTAAAAAGCGAATGTAAATCTGTAATGGATTGAATAGGGATTCAAACTTTGCCCTAATCTGAAAAGTTGCTGACTTACTGATAGTGTTTTCTTGTGTGAACGGAAACAAACTCACGGATGCAAGATACTCAAATACATCAATAGGTGAGAGGCTTACAGACAGTAATGTTAGTGAGCTGTTAGAATCACAAAATCAGTTATGCAAATATCTAATGCATGATACAGAAAGAGTTTGAAAACATTTGAGTCGTATGAAGGGAAACAGCGAAGAGTTTTTTGGAAAGGAACAAATTTTGCGCTGAAATTTTTTGATGGCTAACCATTAGCTACTTTTACGACTCTATCATCTGAAGTTAAATAATACTGAAAAGAATAGGGGAGAAGTTGACGCTTATAGTCACGAGGCTAAATAATTCAACTGTCCAATGAGGTACAATGAAGTTTTTTTGTTCAACAATTTAAGGCGTGACTATATCCCCTGAGCTAAGACACAGGGGTTTTACGCTTCTTCATATAAATCCTTCTACTCCTGCTCATGTTTTTTGCTTTTCCGAATCATATCAATAAAGTACTTAGTTTCTCTTTTCACATCGTCACTGCACACAACTGCAGAAATTGCTACCAGGCTGTCAGCTCCGTTTTGAATCACACTTTCACAGTTTTCCTTGTTTATTCCGCCAATAGCAACTACAGGAAGCTTTATTGCATCTTTAACTTCTCGGATTTTAAATGAACCTATTCCTTTCCCTGCATCTTTTTTTGTAGCAGTATCGAATATTGGGCCAAGGCCCACATAGTCAGTCCCTGATTTTTCCGCCAGGACTGCTTCTTCTCTGTCATTTACACTAAGGCCGATTATTTTATCCTCACCAAGGATCTTTCTTGCCGTTTCAACAGGCATATCGTCCTGGCCAATATGGACTCCATCCGCATCAACGGCTAAAGCAACATCGATCCTGTCATTTACCAGAAATATTGCCCTGCCGCTGCAGATTCTCTTAATTTCTGAAGCCTCTTCGACCATTTCTTTCGTACTTTTATCCTTTTCCCGGTACTGAACAATCCTGCAGCCTGACTCGACTGCTTCCTTGACATCGGATAAAGTCCCTTTTTTAGAAAGTCCGGAATCTGTCACGAGGTAGAAATCGATTTCTTTCAAAAGGGAACTTTTCCAGCTGAAGTCTTTCTGGTTCATGATGATTAATCCATCCGATACGCACGTTTTTTAAAAA
>JAJFVL010000044.1 GCA_021371855.1 Bacteroidales bacterium
ATTGCCTACAATGCTAATACAGATCCATCTGCTTTTCAATTATCGATAGCTACATTAAAGCCTGGCGTTTGGCCGGTTTATAAGTTTGACATGCATAAAGGCCAGTACCTGGCACTTTGCCAACGCGGTGGAGTGGTAACCGTGATCCGTGATGGAAAAGGAGAGGATACCGGTATGTTCGGCATCAATATTCACCGTGGTGGCGAAAACTCTACCAGCTCCCTGGGATGCCAAACCTTGCCACGTAACCAGTTTGATGCTGTACCCGATGGCTTCATAGACACTGCCAAAAAATTGGCAATTAAATACTTTGGAAAAAATTACCGGAGCAAGAAAGATTACACTTATGTGTTACTGGAATATAAGAAGCCAGCTGTGGCCGCTCCGGATGAAAACATTCAATCCTGATTTTCATATGTTGCATTCTTGAATTTAAGACGAGCCCCTGTTTCTACAGGGGCTTTATGTTACTGCTGTGAGAATGGGCTTGCGATCTTCCCGTGACTCAATTCTTTTATAGGGAAGATCGCAACAAGGGAATGCGCTCGGCGTTAGCCGTAATAGAGAGAATAATTCAATTTTTGAGGCATAAGGCTATATTATGTATAAGCAGGTTTGCCTGTGGGAGGCGGTGAAAGTTAAGTTTTACAGAGAAACTTTCACCATGTGCGGGAGCAGGTTGCGTTAGCGGCTTTTGTATTATTTTTTTGCTGTCCGGAGGACAATCACTTTGAAAAAGTGAAATAATAATAAAACTTATTTTGTACCTTGTGATTATGCAAGATGTACGTTTAGTAATTGAGATTAATAATAAGCAGCCATTAGAATTAATGGATCTTACTAAGTCGTTTATATCTCTTGCAAATCAGTTTAATAATTTCGTTTCCGAAAACGGTGACAGTAAAGAAAATAGGGAAGCGAAGTTATTTGTAAAGGAAATAAAGACGGGTAGCGTTATTATGGAGTTGGTTGAACTTGCAACCGTTGGCATAATACCTTACGCCGAAAACATTAATACGATAGTAGATTTCTCTAAGTATATCGGTTCTGCTTTTAATTTTATACTTGGCAAAAGCAAAGAAAAGCCAAAAGAATTAACTCCTACAGATTATAGGGATTTATCCCAAATTATAAATCCTATTGCTACAGATAATGCATCTCAATTAAACATATCTACAAAGATTGATGGAAACGTTTATCTATCTTTTCATATAGACAGCCTGGAGGCCAATGCTGCTCAAAATATTATGGATAGGTTTACTAAGGATTTAAAAACTCCAGAAGATAATACTGATATTAAAACAAAGGTTTTGCTTACTTTTTATCAAATAAGAGCAAATATAAAAGCTAAGTCAGGCAACAAAGGCGTTATTGATGATATTTCAAAATCTGCGGTTAATATAGTATTCGATGACGAAGGACTAAATGAAGAAATGCTACATGGTGATTTTAACCCAAATGAAACGGTATATGTGGTAGATGTAATACCACAGACTGTTAACGGGAAGTTAGCTGCATATAAGATAATAAAATTACACGACACGTTCTCCAAAGAGGATACTCCATAATCTACTCCATAATCTCCGCTAAGAGGGAAGCGAGGGGAAAAAAATAATACAAAGGCTGTGCGCCTGTTTAACATAAAATTACCTTATCCTTAAACGTTAGTTCCGACATTCCCTTTGGCCTTGTGTGTGGCCGGAATGTGAGTGGGTTTTTTGCTGGCGGTCCCATTGTGTTTTATGCAATAAACACATTCAGCAGCCCTTCCAATAGTTCTATACCGGTATGTTCCCGTATACCGTCCGGCAAATCAGCCGAAAATAACAACGTCTTATCAATTTCGATAAGGCGTTTTTCTTTTAATACCAGTACTTTATCAGCGAATAGCCGGTGTATTTTTTGAGTTCTATAAATTCCGTCCGAATAGGTCAGGGAGTTAAAGAAAACCTGTTTTATAAACTGGATTGTTTTGTCTGTTTGGTTGATAGACATTTTAACTATTTGGTTATTAACCTGTTGAAGTTAATTAAAAAAAAGTTTAAAAAAAGTTGTAAAAAAGTTTGGATAATAAATAAACTTTCATAAACTTTGCTAAACAATAAAACGAAAACAATGCAACAGGATATCAAGTCAATGCTTAAAGATAAGATGTTGGAAATCTCTTTGGGGATCACTCCACAGGAAAGGGTTGACGCTTGCAAAAAGCTGAATCTTTCCCGACCTACAATGGATAAGTATTTATCAGGGGATATTGCTAAGATCGAACCGGCTGAAAAGATTATCAATCACTTTTCCCGGATCATCAAAAAACGAGCGGCAAGTATTTCAAAGCAGGTTGCCTAAAATTTAACGGGGCAACAAACCTACAACCACTTACCGTAAAAAACAACCGTAGTAATACGCATTCTCAAAAATTTAACGCATAATAATTATGCCTCACATTTAAAATTTAATCATGAACAACAAAAATTCTCAGGAAGTAAAGCCAAGGTTTAAAATAACTCAATACTTATTTGGTTTAGCATTGATGGGAAATCACATGGCCGGACTTCAGGCAAATCAGTTATTGATTAATGGCGGACGTGCCCCAATACCTGCACGCTTTAAAAACCAAAAGCAAAAAAGAAAATTAGCTGCTCAAACAAGATAAATAATTATGCTCCAAAATCAAACCATAGAAGAATACAAGCCATCCGAACTGGAATTGTGGTTGCTGGATGTTCTTTTTGAATTGATATTGAAGGGGGCGGAAAAAGAAGCTATTACAAATTAAAAAGCCACCAGCTGTAATCTGATGGCCTTAATCCCTAAAGTAAAACCAATGGCAAATTTAACAGAAAAAATTGAAATCGAATCATTTGAAAAGTTTCAGGATGAAATTTTAGCAGAAGATACCACAGGAAGGCAGCACATAATTAGTATGCCTGCATTTGAAAGGTGGTTATTGATCAGCGGAAATCGTGAATGGGTACTGGATGTATCAGAAGCTGGTGAACATGTACAATCAGCCGGTACCATGACCATGGAAGAATACTGGTATTTCCATGAAACATTCCACCGGATCGACATAGGCAAATACCTCGCCTACAAGGAAGATAAAAGCAACAAAAACCTTAATCCTTTAAAACTTTCCGCATGATTGCATCTACCGCATTCGCTGTGATAATCGCAGCCATTGGAATTTCTGCCGGGTATTTCATGATTCGTGTAATCCTTAATGAAGGAAAGAAAAAGCCAATCGACACAACCCGAATATTTGAAATAGAAACAAAGCAGGAGGTTGAGTATATCAAGATTTTAAATCTGCTGGATAAGGCAGAAAATGAAGCCGATTTGCTCAGATGTGGATGCCTGGTTAAAGCCTATCAAAAAGCATTTGGCGATGGCCTGGATGTTGAAGAATTATTTGAGCAATTCACCCATGCAGAAAATAGAGTTTATGCTACAGTTATTCCTCCGCATGATGGAGTGAGATAAAATAAAAAATGAGCAGCTGTAACTGCTCACTAAAAATAAATTTTTAAACCTCAAAAGCAAAGTTATGGAAAATAACAACAATCAGTTAGCTACTATCAACCAGGATGTAAATCATCCGTCTTTCTCAGATAGTTCAAGCTTTGAGCATGCCCAACGTGTGGCAAAAATGTTATCCAGCTCAAACCTTATTCCAAAAGAATATCAGGGCAATATTCAAAATACGATGATCGCACTGGAAATGGCAAACAGGATAGGCGCCAGCCCTCTTATGGTTATGCAGAATTTGTACATCGTACACGGCAAGCCGTCCTGGTCCAGTTCTTTTATTATCGCTGCAATCAATAACTGTAAAAGGTTTTCACCATTACGGTTTGAAATGAAAGGCGAAGGCGACACACTTTCATGCCGGGCTTATGCAAACGATCTGCAAACAAACGACAAATTAGAAGGCCCTGCTATTTCAATGGAAATGGCAAAGAAAGAAGGATGGGTTAGCCGGTCCGGTTCAAAGTGGCAAACAATGCCTGAGTTAATGATCCGTTACAGGTCTGCTGCATTCTTTGGAAGGCTGTACGCACCCGAAATTCTTATGGGCATGCATACAGTTGAAGAGGTTGCTGATGCCGTTGAATCAACGCCAAAGGGCGATGTTGATGCATACAAAGAAAAAAAGATTAAGGCTAAAAATGGCCAACCTATTAAAATGGAATTGCCATGAGTACATACAAAAAACTATCACCCGAAGAGCGCGATGCAATACTCAGCCAATTCTTAATTGATTCATGGTCCTACTCAAAGGTTACAACGTTTGCCCGTAACGAAAAGTTTTTTGAGATGAGCTACATTTTTGGGGTATACTCAAAAAGTTCATCCACCACAATCGCTGGCCAGGCATATCACCATGCATTGCAATACTTTTTTACAAACCTGAAGGAAGGTGTACAGGTTGACCTGGTGGCACTTGAACAATCAGCATTCGGTTACATAGGCGATATACCGGCCAACAGGTGGAAG
>JAJFVL010000042.1 GCA_021371855.1 Bacteroidales bacterium
ACGAATCAAGGTTTATAAATGGGACGAGATTTAGTGTCCTTTGAGAATATTCTAGAAAAGTCTTTTTGGTCAGAGAGTCCTGTTTTTCGAAAATTTATGACACCTAACGGCCCGGTGGTATGGGGAGTTGCCGTCTGTGTCGGGGTTGGCATGCGTTTTTGCAAAGTCCCGGTAGATGGACGAGGGTTTTGTGTCATGATGAAGTTGTCCAGATGACTGAGTCCCGATTGATGGGCAGGAATTGTCCCGTCATGATAAAACTGTCTAAGTGGCGATGCAAAAACGCTGACAACAGTGCGTCGGCCAGCAGCCCTATTGTGTTAATCCCGGTAAAAGAGGAGCAGGGAAGGCACCGAAATGTAATAGTGGGTAGAAGATTGTCATTGTGGAGAACTGATCAAAAGAAAAAAGAGCGTTCGGGCGCATAAATTACCGAGAGCCTTCGTAAGGTGGCCTTTAGGTCCCCATACGGAGGCTGTCCGGGCTGCTGAAGGCAATTACCCATACCATCCGTGTTAGGTAAAGTGCTTATAGTTAAATTGTCAAGATATTGTAATTTAAAAATCATGCAGAGAATTATTTTTTAAAAGTCACGATCATTAGGATGGGATTGTCCAGATCACTTAGTTTATCAGTAAGTTCTTTCAATTGTTCCTTTTTTTCTGAATATCTGGGGACACTATTTTTAAAGTCATTACTTTCAATGTGTTTTATGAGGTCAGATGATTTTATCCACATTCCCAAAGTAGTATCATTTAACTGAACGTCAGGAAAGAATCTTGGTCCAGCATCAAAGTCATTAATAATACCTGAAGTAAACAAAGGATTGTCTGTCCTTGTAGGTTCACAGAATGAGATAGTTTTTGCCAGTTTATCATATGCTCCTAGAGCATAAGTAGTGTTATACCACTTGGTATATATATTTCCTGTAGGTAATTTAACTGTTTCCGGAGTTAATCTTTTTGCAGGAAAATGATCACCAAATTGACATTTGATGAACAAATATTTTTCAGTTTGGAATACATTAGGAATAAAAATAAAGTTGCGTTGCGACTTTCCCCATTCTTCCACCGATTTTTCTCGTCCGGAAACAGGTTCTTTGTATTTTCCCAGATTAAATGTATATTTTGGAATTAGTTCAAAGTTACCATCGAGATAAAAAAGGGTATCATTATAGTATTCCTTGAAAGATATCATTTTATCAAATTGATAAATATGTGCATCATCTTCAGTTATTGTAAGAGCTTTTTCTCGATCAAACAATATATGATTTGTATAAGATTTTAATATTTCACCATTATTTTTTGTCAATAGGGCTTTATAAGGAATATTACCGGTCGGATTTGGCATGTGACTAAAAAACAGTGAATCGTCTATGATTATCCAATTTCTAGCATATTGATATGTACTGTTATTAAACATAAACCTATTTTTGATCTTTCTTACAAATGCCCCATCTGTTCTATACTCAAATAAGTCAAATAAACTTTGGATATATATTTTATCATTATTTAATCTCGAACAGATTATAAATTGGTATTCTCCTGGTCCACGACCTCTTTTACCTATACCTCTAATAAAGTGACCTTCTGTATTATAGAGAAGGCATGACTTGTTATCAATGATTAAGAGGTATTTATCAGAAATTGTTATAGATTTGATTACTCCTAGGGGATTATCCTGACTAAATTCGAGTGGAATATACCTTATATTGTCAGAAAGTTGACTAAGGTAAATTTTCTGCATATTTTTAACATTAGCACCGATATCAATTACTGGTATAGAGTTAATTCTTTTCTGACTCTTAATATTTGTTGATAGCATAAGTAGAATAGAAATTCCGATAATCTTCATTTTTAATCCCATAAAATTTTAATTATAAATGATTCATAAATAGAAATACCACTACCTAAATGATCATGAGGCTCTTTTTTAAGATCGTCCCTCAGTCTCGGAACGGCATTTTACCTAACGGCCCGGTGGTATGGTTAGGTGCCGTCTGTTAAGGAGTGGCGAGGTTTTTGCTAGTCCCGATAGATGGCGCAGAAGTTTGATGTCACGGTGTACTTTGTAAGTTACTCTGCAAAAACCTTGACACGTGAGCGTCGGCCGGCAGGCCCATTGACTTTGTCTTGGTAGCAGGAGCTGTAGTGGTGCTGAAATTTTGATAAGTGGGACAGAGTCTACTCGCATAATGTTTAGAGCTGATTGCGAAGCTGTCTGGCCTGCCGAAGGCACTTAACCATACCATCCGTGTTAGAGGGCGTGCTGAAGTTAAAAGTCTTACCGTGTTGAATCCTTTGTTTTGAT
>JAJFVL010000009.1 GCA_021371855.1 Bacteroidales bacterium
AACACCAAGCAAATTCAGGAGTACCATTGATAACGAGAATAACTCTCCAAGTTATCTCCCTTTATCAACAGTAAATCATATAAATAATAAAAGAGATAAATTAAGTATTAAAAAGGTCAACGTTATTTAGGCATTGACACTTTGGTACTTTTAATCCCACAACAATGACGGTCTTACATTTTTTTAAATAATATTTTGGATGATTTTCAATATTTAAATTATCAAATCTATCTATTGATGCAAACCCAACAATTCCATTTTCATCTTCAATTCTTTTTATTATATCATTTTTCATTTAATTCCTCTACTATTTTATAAATAAACATTTTTCTTTATTCACAATATCGAAAAAAAGTTAGCCGAAGTAGTCTATTTTTAGGTAATAGGCTGAATGGGGAAAACCGTTTCCTTGGTTTGTGGTGCTCTATCTATTAGCTTTTTAAACCCGAGAGGATATGCTTTTTTAAGATTCTTCTAGGATTTTGCAGCATTAATTGTAGTTGGTTTTATAATGCACTCGCTTTTCCCACTAAATGCAAATTGGGTTTGGGTAAGTTATTCATTGGAAATATTATTCTTTACTTTTATTCCGAGCGACAACAAAACGATTACAACAAAAATTGCAGCCGTATCAGGTACTAATTGTATTACATTACCGCTATTGTTCAATAGAGTAAAGAATGTAATAACAATCCAACGCATAGCTAAAATTATAATTATTAGCCAAGTAGCAAACTTAACTTTGGTCAAATTCTTTTGAAATGCCATAATGAGTAATGCTATTCCAAAGACAAGATTTTCGCTGCCTATTATATGCCAAACATAGGTAAATGCAACTTTTATATTATTCTCAATTAAAGAATTTTCTAAAATCTGCAAACTTGTCGTGACCCCATTCAATGTGTGAGTAACTGCAAAGAGTAAACACAATACTCCAACTATCAAATAAAAATAATTTTTAACCATATTGTTATTTTTAGTATGATGAATAACATATACAATTAATCAACTATAGCCTGGTAACTCAATACCCTTAATTGATTAAAAACCGGATAATAATAATTCGGAACAAACTGTGACATTAAGATTAATACTAATTCTTCTTTTGGATCAATATAGAAGTAAGTATTACCAGAACCTGACCACCAGTATGAACCTTCAGAGTCAATGATATTTGTTTTAATATTATCTTGCAGTACTGCAAAACCAAATCCAAATCCCATTCCTGATAGTAATGGACCAAAAAATTCATCATCAGGCATTATCTCGTTTGAAATATGATTTGAAGTCATTAAATCGACGGTCCTACTTCCCAAAAGTCTTACTCCATTATATTCCCCTTTGTTTAATAACATCTGACAAAAAATCATATAATCTGTGGCTGTCGAAAAAAGCCCTCCATTACCTGATAAAAATTTCACTGGAATGGAAACAGTATTTGTGTCTGGCTCCATTATAATTTTGATTCCAACAGAATCTGGTGCATATACTGCGCCAATCCGATTGAATTTCTCTTTTGGGACATAAAAATCAGTATCTTTCATTTTTAATGGATTGAATATTCTCTCCTTTAAGAATTCATCAAATGGTTTGCCAGAAAGAACTTCTACTAAATAACCTAATACCTCGGTTGATCTGCTATAATTCCATCTTGTACCAGGTTGGTATAAAAGTGGAATTTCAGATAGTTTTTGAATCATTTCTTTTAAGGTTCCTTCAGAAAGATCTGCTGCGCTGTACATCGAATCAACAGGAGAATCAGCCCCAACGCCGGTAAGCCCGGATGTGTGAATCAGGAGGTCGCGAATAGTCATTGGCCGAACCGGATCCACTGTGTTTATTCCGTTTTTGTCTATTGATGAAAATACTTTCAGGTTTTTGAATTCGGGTATATAATCGGAAACCGGGTCATCTAATTGAAAATACCCTTCCTCATATAACATCATTACTGCAACACTTGTCACAGGCTTTGTCATTGAAGCAATTCGAAAAATAGTATTCAGCTGCATTGGCTTATCAATATCCATCGATCCATATTTCTCAAAATGAACAACCTTGCCATGCCGGGCAACCATTGTGATCATACCTGGAAGTTTATTTTCGTCGATATATCTCTGCATGACAGGTTTTATACGATTTAAACGTTCTGATGACATACCTACCATTTCTGGTTTAGCGGCAGGTAATCCGTTTTCTTGTATAGTGCAACCAACTGTTGTTGTTAGACTAAGAAACAAAAAGATTGTTTTGTACATTTCTCTAATTTATATTTATTTTAACACTCATATATGTCTGAAAATTGAATTATTTTTTCTATGCTCTGACTGGAATCACATTGGCTTCAAATTCCTGTTAAGTCTGTCAATAATCTTTTCCAGCCGGACCTGACGGGTTTTATCAGATTTGGCATCAAGGTAAAATCCGGTATAGGTACGCTGAACTGAATATGACATAGCCAGTAAATTGGCATATGCAGGCTCATATGGATGAATGATTTCCTTAAAAATTTGTATTTGTTCATCGTTAATCAGGATACGTTTAGCATTATCCCATGAACCGTTTTTCCTGGCGCATTCTATGGCTTCCAATCCCTGCCGGGTCATTAACCCCTTTTCCATAAGAGTTTGTGCCAACTCTTTGTTTTTTACAGACCATTTGCTTTTAGGTAAACGTCGCACAAAATACTTTTTGTAAGTATTATCGTCAAGAGATTGCATTTGCCCATCTATCCATCCGTGACAAAGAGCTTCTTCCAATGCATCGCTGGCAGACAATTTGACAATTTTATCTTTTTTACCAAAGAGTAACTATACGCCATCACTCTCTGCCCCATGCTTGCCAAGCCATTCTCGAAAGGCCTGTCTGTCATTGAATGTCAATATTTTACCCATAAGAACTCTATTAGGTGAATGGTGTATTAAACAATGGAAGGTTTAGTAAATGACCAATGGCTGTGGATGATTTTCCATTCGTTATTCTCTTCAAGTCTATATACTTCGGTGCAATTTTCTTTCCAGAGCGTTTCTCCTGAATATGATTCCAGATTGTAAGTCAAGACTGCCATTGTATTGTTTTGTTGCACAATGGGATTTATAATTTCGAACTTATCCATTTTTACCTTTCCACGCATGCTTTCATACAACTCTTTTATCTTGTCCCAACCGTCAAGGCGCCTTTCATGGGCAGGGTCGAAATAAGTGAAGTCCTTCGAATACAGGTCGAGATAGGGAGAGGGATTACCATTGTGCCATGCTTCGAGAGCAGCTGTTTCCAAGGCAATGATTGTTTCTGTAACAGTAAGTTTATTCATGATATTTAAATATTTATCCCGTTTTTATTTGACATATTTATAGTCATCTGTTTTGACAATGTAATGTTTAGATGTTTTATCAAAGCGAGAGAGAACTTTTTGAGCTGAAACAGGGACAACTGCCTGCTCATAATCATTACCAGCAAATTCTTTTACAGAGTCAATTGAGTCAAACCACATTATTGTAATGAATTCTGTTTCATCAGGTAATTCACGCCTAAGAAGCTGAATACCTCTGTAGCCATCTATCTTTTTTTTCGCGATGCCAACGAATATCTCATTCTGAAGAAGACTTTCGTAAGTGTCAGCGTTGTCTTTGGTTGTATAACCATGCCAGATTCTTGATATCATATAGATTTTATTTAGTGTATTATTAAAATAGTTTTTTAGATTGTGATTTATGTTAAAGATTATTCATTATGCTCAAATTGGTTATGGAATTCTTTTTACGTAAGACGGTAATTAATATGCCGATAAATAATGTCAAGGTTACCCAGATCCAAAAACGTATCTGGGGCATATTCTTTTGAATAGTCAATGTTGGCATGATTGATATGAAAGAATTAGCCAAGCCATGAACATAAAGACCTGAAAATGGTTTGTTTCCTGAGACTTTTTTTGTCCAGGATAGAATGAAAGAGTATCCGACCATCAGGAGAATAAACCCTCCGAAATTCATATAAGTCTGATTGGTACCTTTTATGAACCATAGCGGTAAATGCCAGAAAGCCCAGATGAACCCTAAAACAATGTTTGCGAGCCATATTCCGAATTTATCTTCAAGAATAGGAAGAGCATAACCTCGCCAGCCAAGTTCTTCCTGACCTCCACCCAAAAAGATCATAAATAATAAACAAGGAATGTATACCCAGATAGAAGGTAATAACATTGATAAGCGTTCTTCACCAAATAATTCCGGGAAAAACCAGGCAATAAATGTACTGCCGCCAAATATTAAAATAGGAATAAGATAAACTTTCCAACCTAAATTGAAATCCAGAAAACTTTGCAGGTATTTTCTTATAGAACCTTTACCTCCTTCGAGATGTAAACCAAAAAGTGCACCTGCAAGTGGACCAAAAGCTCCGATAACTATTGCAGGGAATATCAGTATTGATATAAGATTACCGGAAAGAGGAATGATTTTTAAGCTACCCAGGACAAGAGGGGTCCAAAGTATCCATGACCAGATAAATGTAATCAAGAAAAAACGGAAAGGGAAACTAACATTATTATTCATAATTAAAGAATTTTGGTTTACTCTGTATGTACTAAAGAGTATTTGTTGATTCACCATGGCTGGTTGGCTATATAGATTTTCTCATTATTATTAGGATACTTGGCTGAATTTCGAATAAGCAACTTCCTGTCAGATTTTTTATCGTCTGACAAGAATGCAGTTACAAACATCGTTGTTATCAGTACTATGATATAAAATAGATTCTTCATGTTGTTAAGAATTTTGAGAATAGACGAGTTGGTTTGTTATTCGATGTGATTTGATTATGATGATTTCTGAATGGACTGTTCCAATTCCTGGATTCGTCGGCTGTTGATAATTTTCTGATAGTAGTCATCCGTGACCGGGATTTTTCTGTCGCGGATTAACTTGAGATTCTCGAGGTTGCGTTTCCATCGTTTCAGAACTGCTTCCGGTACTTTAAACTTTCCCCCGGGAACAAACATACGCTCCGGTATCTGAGGATCGAGCCCAAGGGTTTGTAGTTGTCTCCTGATCTGGGGAATGTGATCACTCCCAAAAACGAAGACAATTCTGTGTGCATCTCTGACAGCATTCATTCCATTCTCTGCTATACGCCGATTACGTTCATTCCAGTTACCATGCGCTATCTCAGCTACAGAGTCTGCACAAATGATTTGTTCGAAGACTGAATCTATAACAGCGATGTTTAACTCGCTGTGGATGGCATCATATATTGACTGGTTGGCAGATTCATTCATCCTGGCGAAATAAGTGCTTCCAAATGGAGCTAGTTTCTCCTTCACCGAAACCGGGTAAGCGCTGTCGGCTTTTGCCTGGGTGGCGTAATCGAGTCGCCAGTCAACAGGAACAAAACGATAGTGCTGACTCGTTGCCATCTCCGCCAGAAAAGCTGCCTCGGGAGGAAAATACCCCTCGGTTACCTGGTCAAATGCCTCGGGTGCAATCTCCCCGCAAACCATGTCAGGTTTAAGGGCTCTGATCTGTTCCAGGAGATCAATTATTGAGTAGTGGTAGTTCGGATTATAATGCATGGAATGAATACTCCCGATTATGAAAATCACAGGTTTGCCGGCGGGTTCATCCTCCTTGACAACGCGGGATATTTCTGTAATACCCAGCAAGGCAATGATCAAAAAAAGAGTTTTTATGAACATATTCTGTGCGACTTAAATGTTTAATATGCTAAAGATAAGCCAACAGGCAGTCTGACTTATATCCTTTTCCAACACGATTTCATTACCGGATGATTTGTTGCGTCGAAAATAATATTTGCATGCCAGAGATAACTCTTTGGCCAGTTTTTAAATACTTTGACTATCATGAACATCAATTTAAGGAATAGTCTTTTTTCATTTGGAACCCAGCCTTTGGCCGGATTAATGCTAATCTCTATCTCATTTCCCCGGCTTTTGATATGATACTCTCCACTGATGAATCCAGTGGATCCGTCTGTTGTAATCATGAACTCACCCTCTATTTTAAGGTCGTCTCGCAGACATGAAATGTCTGGTACGGGAGGAGAAAAGTTGATGTTAATCTGATGTTTGTTGTTTTTGGCACTCATGCCCTTTATTTCTTGATGCCCCCCATTATTGGCGAGTTCATAGATTACATTACCGTATTCAGTTCTGCTGACTTCACCTGGAAAGAGAGGCTGTAACTGACCTTCGAAGTTTTTATTCCAGTCAACATTGAAAGTATCTGCCGAATACCGTGTAAAGTAGTTTTTTGCGGAGTCTATGGGGAAAGGGAATGTGTCAGGATTATGTCTTTCAGTATCAATCCTGATCTCAATATCAGTATGTTTTCGCTTTGCGAATGACATCCCGTACAATGAATATACTGGGAAGGAATTTGGCTGTTTCGCCACTGTTCCTATAGGTGCAATCAGGAAGAAGGGTTTTTTATGAGGCTTTCTGTTCTCAGTTACAACCACTCTGATCTCACGACCATACCTGTCCTTAAAAGTGAAGAACACATCCATCCGTTTAGCATTTATCTCAAATTTTGCTTCTTCCAGCGGACTTATGGTGAAGTTCACATCATTTAACAGGCTGTCCTGGGAGGCAAGTGGGTATCCTGACTGATGGTACACATCAGCTCCACCATCATTCCGGTAAGCTATTACCAACAACCACTTCCGGCCAGTTTTGTCAGATGCCTGCTGTAACTCGAAGGTATTATAATACTTATCAGGGTTCTTTTCGAAATTGATCAGGATAAGATGTTCCATCTCATCGATGCTCATGCTGAATAGCGGGTAGAAACTGCCGTTTGAACTTTTTGAATAGATATCATTGATTAAAATGCCCATGCTCTTATTGTTTGTTAAAATATACTATATCATGAAAGAGATTTTACAGAGTATTTTATTATTTTCAAAATAGATTTTCCCAGTATCATGTCAATGCTTTATTTAAAATTGGTATCTCAGACCAAACTTCATGAAACTAGAGCCTGGTATTTCGAATGAAGATTGATTGTAATAATCTTCATAGATCTGGCTTCCTCGATAAACATCGAAAAAAATCCCAAGTTTATTACCGTTTTGGAATTGAAATAAATAAGCAGATAAGCCAAATATTGGACCTATTGACCAATGATTAATAGAATAGGACGGTAAAGAAATCCCAGTATCGTTAGTGGAAATTGAATTTAACTGACCGGTCAATCCAATTTTTAACTGGATATCAGCCTTGGGTATAAGTTTTCTTAAAAGAACAAAATTATAGGTCAGGGGCAACATGAATTGTGAAACTTGTAACCTCCTAACACCACTATAGAAATTGCCAGCATCATTATAATTGAATGTCTGATAGTTATACATATAATCTAATCCGGTTTCAATTTGATTGTTTTTGAGTTTTTTGTTGAGATGAGCCCCAATATTATAACCCAATTTGGTAGCACCTGTAAAAGCATCAACCGTAGATTCAGAGGGAACTCTAATATTTGGTACTACAGTCATATCAGTATTTTCAGTAATACCACCCAGATTTGCACCCCCCTGAACTGAGAGTCTCAGCTTTTGATCAGGAACTGTACGCCTGGTAGCCGAGCATGAGTTTATCAATAGAAATAATAAAACCCATATAGTCAAAATTAAAGGTTTTTTCATCTTCCCTAATTTAAATTTTTAAGCTATTCTATCGAATAGTAGATGTTTTAAGACTGTTCTTTTTTAACAATCAAAAAAGGATACTTCATTTTCCAAACTTTAATCAAATGATTATAATTTCTTAATCATTTCAAATTGTTTACCTGTTAACGGAATGTTTTTTGACTCCATAAAAGCAGTCATCTCTTTGCAAGTGATTTCTGAATTTATGGCTTTAACTGATGGATAACGGTTGCACCTGACTTGCTCATTAAACAAAGCAGAACCAATTCCTATTCTTCTATAACCTTTATCAATAGCGATTTGTGTTATATCTCCTGAATTGGGCTCGAAAATACAATATCCTACCAGGTTTTGTTTCAGATGTGCTCCGATGATTTTAAAATCAGTCGCACATCGTTGAATTGCTTCAAAACTGTTTTGCCACGATGGATTAAAATCCCAAAATCTTACAAAACGATCTTTATTGTCTATGCTGATTTCTTTTATTGAGAATGTTACAGGTAAGTCTTTTGCGAGTAGCTTTACTTCAGTATTAGTCTGCTTAAAATAATTAAATTCTCTGCTTACGATAAAACCAAGCTTTTTATAAACCGAAACAGCATTTGTATTGTGTTGTAGCACCTCAAGCAAATATTGTGATATACCTGCTGCTTTTAAGTAGGGAATAGAATCAGTGAATACCTGGGATGCAATTCCTTTTCCACTGAAGGCCTCTATTGTTCCTGTTCCTGTATCATAGGCAGTAAGCTGTCCGTTAAACATGCCTATTCCATTTAGAGTAAATGAGACTAATTTATTATTTTCAAATGCCCCAAATGAAAGTTCGGGAACAAATCCTCTTCGCTTAAGCATTACAAGAAGTTCATCCTTATTTACCTGGACTTCGTAACTTTTGAAGGCTTCATTAAATGTTGTGTATAAAGTGTCGAAACTAGTTTTATTCAGAGATTCAATTTTCAACATTCTAAGCTGTTTTTAGTTTTGCGAAATTATATTATATCTCACTGTAAATTCTTTTGATTTATTACATGTTATATTCATAAATCTGAGTTTAAAAACATTCAATTAAATCAAGATATTTAAATATTTAATTGCTATTTAACTTGAAACAAATTTGGATTTTTCTTTTTAATTCAAACAAAACTATTGGGTGAATGACCAGTTTGGATCATTGAGTCCTTTTTATTCACTATTGAGTCAGAAAAGTTATCCGGAAATCAGATGATATCGAGCATTTTGCTTTAGTTCCTGGGCTGCAACCGGCTATGATCACTTTGATAAATGACTTAAAATTTGGCTTGTGCTCTTAGCTCATTAATTACCGAGGAGCTAATCCAGTAAATATCAGTGTTGCCGTTTTGTGGTGTGTTGTGGAAGTTGTGCAATGATTGCTGACTTAACTCTTTTAGGTTGTTGCTGCCCATTTGTGCTGACATGAAGAATAGGTACTTGCCATCAGTGGAAACTGATGCTGACCACTCGTTGGGGTTGGTGGTGTTGATTTTTGTTCCCATATTGATGGGCTGACTCCAGTTATCAAGGCTATCGCGGAATGAGATATAGTAATCAGTTCCACCATAACTATCGGGCATTCCGTAAGCTGGTATTATGATGTAACTTTCGTCAGCTGCGACGAATGCATTGTATCTGGCTCTCCCGATGTTTACATTGGAGCCTAGCTTCTCGGGTTGATAGTAGGCTCCGTTTACGAAACGTGAGCGATAAATGAACTCTTCATTAACTAAGGTATCAAGATGTGTATAATAAATAGTGCCATCGTGTGTTACAGATGGGAAAAACTCTTTGCTTTTAGTGTTAACAGGAAGACCGAGGTTTTGGGGTTTAGCCCATTTGCCTTCTGTTTTTGTGGAAATCCAGATATCTTCATTGTCAACAGATTCAGAGTCTACAGGCATGGTTGAGATAAAGAATAGCTTTTTCCCATCAAGAGAGAGATGGGGCTCAACATATTTGTAGGTGGGATTGGTGCAGTACTCAAAAACCTCGGGGACAGTCCAGACATTGTTAATTCTCTGAGTGTAGAAAATGGTTGTGTACTTGAAGTTGCCCACTTCACGACAGAAAAAGATTTCGCTGCCATCGGGAGAGATGGCAAAATCTCGTTCATTCATGCCTGTTGATATGATTTTGGGAGCGAAAAGCTTTGCAGTATCACCGGGAGGTGTCTGACCAAAGAAATCGCCCTGGATATCCAGCGATCGTTCGGATATATTAATGCTTGACAAGCATGCTGTTATAGATGCAGTAATTATCAGAATAATGGGGAATAATATTCTTTTCATTTCCATATTCGTTTTTTGTTTATTTCCTCCTTATCACTAAACATCTGCTCAATGCTAATATTAATTCGATTAGCAATTGAACACAGATATATCACTATATCTGCAACTTTCTCACTAATTGTAATAATATCTGTTTTCAGTTTCGCAGCTTCCCTTATAGATTTGAATAATTCACCAATTTCTTCTCCTAAGAGCAGACATTTTGCTACCATTGTTTGATTCTCAAAGCCGTGTTGTATTTCATAAAGAATCTCATAGCCAGTTACCACAGAGCCTGTTTAAACTCCAAAGGGTTATATATTGTAGATGGTAAGTTACAGTTGGGTGTAATGTCAAAGTACTTTTCAACCATTGTTAGTTCTCCTTGAATATTGTAAAAGTTTATAACTGTAGCAACTGGATAGCCATTGATGTTTTCATATTTGGCAAATTCTACTTCTCTTGAGTTATCGCCTATTTTACGGCGCATTTTGAGGAACAGGAGGGTTTCCTTGTCAGCCCAAAAACAGGCAGTTGAGGTATCACCAACAACCCAGGCGTTATGTCCCAAACACTGGTCTTCGGCAATTATATTGAGGTTATAACCACATTTTTCGACTCGCTTGGCAGTTATGTCGGGTGGAATATTGTTAACGTCTAATCCAAGTACAACCAAATCATGAATGCGGTACATGGTTGATTGAAGCGTTCCTTTAAGATAGCTGTATATACTATCGTTTGTAAACAGAATACCATTGCCACTATTCCAATCTGTGAACTTAAGTATAAGGTTACCGGGTGATTGATAAGCTTCGTGCCAGACATCGGTTGATACAATGCTGCCATTCTTATAATTTATAACTTTTTGTGTGAAGCAAAGGGTTTGATACCAGTTTGCTCTATTTGCATTGTACATCTGGTATATTAACTCATAACCATTTAGGGGTTGCTTAGCTAATGAATTAATTGTGCTTAGCAGAATTAAGATATTTAGTAGTATTTCCATGGTTTTGGAATTTTGGAATCAGGATGATTTCTGGATTACTTATATGATCAATTATTTCGCATGCAAATTTATTCATGAAGAGGAATGCCATAAAAAGACAGAGGATGCAGAGTTTCATTCCTGGTTATTTTCCATCGAGCCACTTTCTGAACCTAGGTACTTTGTCGAGACTAACAAAAACCATCTCTGTTACTGGTGGATTCAGTTCCAGTTTTAAACGGCTTTTGGAATAAACATGGACATTCACAATGGCTTTATGGCATACCAGGTATTGACGGTTTATCCTGAAAAACTCTGACGGGTTCAATTCACAAAATAATTTATTGATGCTTTGATTGATTGAGTACTGGTGTTTGTCGAAAGTTACTGCAAAAGTAATGTCGCTGGAAGAAAAAAAATAGGCAATATCTTTCACGTCAATTGTCCTGAGTTTGTCGGCCACAGCAACTGAAAAGCGTTTGCGGTAACTTTGTTTTTCCGGAGCAATAAGTTGCATCAAATCATTCAGGTCAACCAACTGCCTTTTATCAGCATGCCATTCTTTGTATTTCTCAATTGAGCAGCATAGTTCTTCCTTCAAAATGGGTTTTAGAAGATAGTCAATGCTTTTCAGTTTGAATGCTTTAATGGCATATTCGTCGAATGCAGTAGTGAAAATAATGGGAACATTGATTTTGATTTCTTCAAAAATGGTGAAACTCAAGCCATCTTCGAGGTGAATGTCGAGAAAGATTAAATCGGGTTGAGAGTTTTGCCTGAACCATTCTACTGAATCACTTATCGATTCGAGCATAGCAATCACCTCAATTTCCGGGTCACACTCGTTGATCAATACTCTCAGCCGTTGGGCAGCAAGTTCTTCGTCTTCAATGATAATTGCCTTCATAGTTCTTTTCAGGATTAAGTTACTACTTTTGGTTAATTAGATCTTCAAAAAAAGAAGCATCAATGGTTTGATTTAAATATGACCTCATTTTAGTGATCTTGTCGAGCAACTGGTTGAGTTCAACCTGTACTATTGGCTTGTGTAAAAAGTCGATCCCCTTGGTAAAAAAAACTTTTATGGCCAACTGATCGGTTGCAGTTGTAAAAATGATGGGGCAGGTTACAGTCACTTTCTTAAAAATAGCCAGGCTCAGGTCATCTTCAAGGTGAATATCCAAAAAGACCAGGTCGGGTTGTTTGTTTTTTGTAAACCAGTTGATTGAATTATGTACCGATTCGAGACAGGCAACGATCTTAAATTCCGGATTGTATGCTGAAATCAGATTTACCAACCTCCTTGCTGCATATGCTTCGTCTTCAATAATTACTATTCTCATTACAAATTCAATATTTTTCTTTAACTGTTTTGCTGTTGGATCTCTGGTTGTTTCAACGGTATTCTGGCAATAAAGGATGTTTCGGTTTTAACAAACTCCGGAGCCTCCATTTCGAGCAACTGGTAACGATGTTCAATGTTTACAAGGCCTACTCCAGTCGAAGTAATGTATGATTCACGTTCCTGGAGGTTATTCTCAACATTCAGGAAATTTTTCCTGTCGATGAATAAGTTAATCCTGAGTGGTGCTTTTTTAGACATAGAGTTGTGTTTGATCGCATTCTCAATGAGCAACTGGAGGGCGAGGGGAAGAATAAGAAAATCGGTTTTATCCTTCTCAATATTGATAGTCACTAAAATTTTACCCTTAAAACGGATGTTCAACAAGAACAGATAGGCATTGAGGAAGTCGAGTTCAGTTTTAAGATCCACCAGATCGTTGTCTTTGTTTTCCAGTACATAGCGATAAACTTTCGAAAGATGTTCGGTAAATTTTTCAGCCAAATCGGGTTCCAACTTAATGAGCGAGGTCAGCACATTCAAACTGTTGAAAAGGAAATGCGGGTTAACCTGTTGGCGCAACACTTCAAACTGTGATTGCAGATTCTCCTTTTGAAGCCTGATTAACTGGGTTCGGGCTTCTGTTAAGTTGTCGGAACTCTCTTTTATACGTTCTTCCAAATTTTTGTTTAGCGATTCCAAGTCGTTTTTTGCCTGCATTAATTCTTTTTCAATATTAAGCCTGTCGGAAATATTCCGAATGACAATAAATGCAGCTGGAGAACCATTATAATCATAAGTGCGTGTATTCAATTCTACAGTAATAACGGTACCATCTTTCCGGATAAAGTGACTTCGATATAGTGAATTGAATTTTTCACCTTTCATTCTTCTTTTGTGAAATTGCTGCATTATTGCATGATCTTCGGGTATAACATAGTCGTAAAAAGATTTGTCCAGGAACTCTTCAGCTCTGTATTGCATCATGTCGCACATGGCCTGATTAGTAAATTTTAATATGCCGTTTTGAGTAATTACAATTCCGTCGGTAGCCTTTTCAATTAATATTTTGTATTTTTCCTCACTTTCGCGAAGGGCATTTTCCATGGCTTCGTGTTCAGTCATATCAATGATTATTCCGCGGGTACCTGTTACCACACCATCGGTTTTCATGTGCGAAGCAAAAATCATCACCGGAAATTTTTCACCATTTTTGCGAACTACCGTATAATTATTCCCGGGTGAATGAAAATCCTCATCGAAGCTTTTCTCCATGTTTAGCCTCATTTTTTCATGTTCTTCGGGAACAATGAAACTGAAAGCAGAATTCCCCTGGTCAATTGAAGTGATCCCAAAATTGTCCAATCCGGTTTGATTCATATAAGTGATATTGCCCAGAGTATCAAGTTCGTAAATAGTTTGTGGCAGCATTTCGGTCAGTTCCCTGAAACGTTGTTCACTCCGCTGAAGCTCTTCCTGCATCTGTTTGCTTTCAGTAACATCGCGTTGTATTACGATGTACCCTTCAATTTCTCCTTTTTCATTCTTGTATGGCGAGGCTGTGGTTTCGGCCCAATATTTTGATCCAGCATGGTTGATGGTGAGCAGTTCGCCCTTCCAACTATTTCCTTTAATGAGACTTGAAAAAACCTCACTTCGTGACTCAGGGATCCGCTGAATATTTTTGTAAATTGTTTCGCTGATGTTTTTATGTAGAAGCTCCTGTCGATTGAAACCCGAAAGCTTTTCAAATTCAGGATTGATATACTCGAAGTTCCAATTCTTATCCATGATAAACACTGCAACCGGGGCATATTCAAGGACAAGCCTGAATTTTTTCGATTCATCCGGGCTGAAACGTTTTTCTGCAATCATATTATAATATCATAAAAAAATTCATCCAAAAATTATACGTTAATGCCAAAATAAATTTGCTGATAATTTACAGAATGTGACATATTGAGATATTATCAATTTGCTTAATTCTCACTTTTCTCAAAGTTTTCCAACTTCTTGGCGTTTCTTCTTCTAATAATCACCAATATAAGCAATAGCATAAAAAGCATATAAAGCAATCCATAAACAACTAATCCGATTTTCAATACAGAGCTCATATTATGATAGTTTTACTGCAGTTCCATATATCAGGATTTCAGCAGCTCCCTTCATAATCATTGAGCTGGTAATTCGAACGTTTACAACAGCATCTGCTCTAAGTCTTTCGGCATCTTTAATCATTCGTTGTAAGGCCTGTTCTCTTGATTGTGCCTGCAATTGGGTGTATTCTTCAATTTCACCACCTACAATGTTTTTTAAACCAGCGAAAATATCATTGCCAATACTCCTGGCCCTTACGGTACTTCCTCTTGCAATTCCCAATATTTCAACTATCTCTTTATTCGGAATTTTTTCTATTGATGAAATAATCATTGTGTTAAATTATTTAAATGTTTAATTTTTGGTTATTGGATATTACACTTTGTTATAGTTTAAAATCCGTAAAAATATTTTGTTATTCAGCATTTTAGTTTATTCATTTACAAAACCTGCAGGTTCAAAAAGATAATTGTACAACCTGGTCTTTTTTGAAAAAGAAATCTTTTTCTCTGATTACAATAATTGTAGCCAATACACATAGCAAAACTGTCTGGATAATTTTACTGTCAGGGTGTGTAGCAAATATTTCATTAAAGTAGCCTGCTGTAATATGAAAAACAATTGCAACCAAAATGTTCCTGTTAGTCTTGTAATACAACCAGTTCATGATTAATACATAGGGAATAATGCTGATCATAAAATTGACTCCGTATATCCATCCCGTTTCAACCAGATTGCTCTGGTAATAATCTTTAATAAATGATAGAGGTACATGCCATATTGCCCAGTAGGCGCCAAAAATCAATGATGTTATGAAAAGGTTGAACCTGTTTCGAAGACTATCCGTGCCATATGAATGCCAGGCCAATTCTTCAAGGACAGGCGCCAGGATCAGAAGGAACCAAACCGGAAAAACACCCGAAGAAAATGTAAAATGGCCTGTTATCGCAAATTGTGAAGGACTATAACCGAACAATATCGAAATAGCCTGTGCAAGCAAGATGCTGGTTAACATGATTAGGGCGGCCAAAATCAGGTAAATGGGTTTCACCGATTTGAAATTGAAGAAACGGTTAAATAAATCACCATGTAAACTGGATTCTTTATAGATTAACAAGAATGCCACAATCATTGGACTAATTAATCCAATTAATCCAAGGACAATAGCAATGTCCATATTTATTTCCTCAAATGGAGTAATGTGGCTAATGTAACCTGCAACAAACCAAAATGTCCATGGAATTACTGTTGATAAGGTGTAAAAAGGAACAGGGTGTTTGTATTTGTTGATCATATTCAATGGATTTCATAAATGTTTTTATTCTCCTTATTAATTTGTTTCTGATTTAAATTATTTACAGTCAGTTGATAATCTTGTATGTTTTTCATTGATTGACATAAAAAATAATCGCTTTCAATTTTCCCCAAAGTTGAGGCATAGCCGTTAAATCAAATAAAATAAATCTGTGAGTGACTGAAATTGGATGTTGAATGGCAGATAGCAACATATTTACTAGGCATAAAGGGATTAAGATGGGCAGATTTGTACCACCATTTTTGAACGAAAATTCCCTTTCCTTAAATTGTCTATTTTAAAATTGGTATATGTATTCAATCCTGGTAGCACATCTTCCTTCAAAATATTTTGCAGGATGTGCCTGTAAAGGATTCTTATTTTGTCTTGCATCGTGCAGTGTTGTAGCTCTTGCAGTCAAACGCATATGAGCATTATTTACCAAATTGTTTCGAATCAACCCGATACATTAAGAGCAATGACCAGAAGACAAGAGCCAGGTTATTAAGAAACTAAACATAAGGCAATTAACAATACCATCCTTTCTGGGAGTAATAATTTAATTAAATGTTGCCTTAATTGAATTGTAATAAATTGTCGTAGTCGCTTCAAAACCCGAATCTGTACCCACGATCAACCATATTTCTCCATTGGAATCTGACTGTACAATTATGGACGATGTGGTTTTTAGAGTTTTTAATGTATAAATGGCCATATCCGTACCATTCGCAAAATTTCCAATATTTTTCATGTTAATCCCTTCCACAGACTGGTTGCCTTTATCTAAATTCATTCGAAAATAATTATCGTAATTATCTAATACTTTTGTTGGTTCAACTCTAGATGCTCCAGCTTTAATATAAACACTTTCTCCTGGAGAACCACCTACTCCCATACTGCTATTTCGTGCATTTGAGGCAATCTCAATTTCTATGTCAACCGAATAATTTTTATTAGGTTCTAAACCTGTTATTCTCTTTTTTACGAACATAAACAAGTCATCACTATGATTAAACCCCGATTGTTTTAATGCCCCGTCTGAGATATTTAAAGGAGCTGGTAAAGTTGAATGTGAAAATTGTAGTTCATAATGATTTTCTACATCAGGAACATTAGGATAATCAGCAAAGCCACCAGTCCATCCTTCATTATCATATTGAAAATTGAAATTCAGGTCTTCTGTTGGTAATGTATTATTATCTTCCTTGTTGCACCCCGCTATGATAAATAAATTTAAGTATATGAAACAATAAACAAATTTGCGCATAAATTCAAATTATTTTTTTTGCCTACTCTGATCTGTTTTCAGCTTCCCAATGCTTACTTATTATTTATTCCGATGTTCAGCTGATTCGAACTTTTGAATTATTAACGCAATTTCGTTGTGAATATTACTCATTTCGGATTGGCAGTATAACAAGTTGCCCTTGGCTGGAGTGGTATTTTTGAACAATAGCGGTATATAGTGAGAAGTAGATTTGTTAGGATACAAGAATTATCTTAACGGCGAAAAATTTCCTGATAACTTCACAATAAAACTCATTTAGTTCTCCTGAAAACATAGAGATCTTGGATTTGTTAGGATGGTATATGTCATATGTTTTTTTTGGTTTATTTCGAATTAGTCATGTGTTTTCGAAAGATTCTAAAATAAAAGAAAGATGGCATTCTTAGAAACCGGAGAGATTTCTTAATCTCCTGTTGATATGAAAGTAAATGTCTACAATCCTACTGTCTTATAAAAGGATGGAGATCGAATGACATCTTATTTTATATTGCTGTTGTGGGGCAAGTCAGTTACTGTCATTTGCTTCGCGTCATTTGCGCTACGCGCATCATTCTGTTGTTACATATGATTAAGTAATTAGTTGATTGAGTCCAAATTAACTGGCAAGTGCTTTAGAAATTTGACAATGTTGTCAAGGTGACAAAGTCCCAGCAAACGTGCAGGAATTGTCATGGTATGATAAAGTTTGCAAGGTGTCAAAGTCCCAATAAAAGGATTGAGATTCTCGTGTCATGATAAAGTCGTTAGGATGTTAAAGTCCCGGTAAATTGGTAGAGGTTGTTATAATATGATTAAATAGTCAAGATGATAAAGTTCTGATAAAGGGCAGGTGTTCTAGTGCCATGATGAAGCTATCTAATCGGTGGAGTCAGGGCAGGCAAAAAAGCATGTGTTTTGCAGTGACGGGGATGGGTGCAGGGACGGGCTGCAAAACTTTTGCGCGCGCGTCGGAAGTCCCGGTGTAATGAGGACTTGGGGTAAATTTTCCTTGCAGCTAACGGCCCGGTGGTATGGTTAGGTGCCGTCTGTTAAGGAGTGGCGAGGTTTTTGCCAGTCATGGTAGATGGCGCATAAGTTATTTGTCATGGTGTACTTTATAAGTTACTCTGCAAAAACCTTGACACGTGAGCGTCGGCCGGCAGGCCCATTGACTTTGTCTCGGTAGCAGGAGCTGTCGTGGTGCCTAAATTTTGATAAGTGGGTTTAAATTTATTCGCATAGACTTTGGTACCGATTGCGAAGCTGTCTGGCCTGCCGAAGGCACTTAACCATACCATCCGTGTTAGAGGGCGTGCTGAAGTTAAAAG
>JAJFVL010000046.1 GCA_021371855.1 Bacteroidales bacterium
TTTTGTCTCTTTACAAAAACCAATCCTGTGATCTCAATCCAAAATACTAACAAGTTTTCTTGACGAGATTCTTCATCTCGCCTGGTTGCTACTTCAATATTTTCAAAGAACTTTCTTTTTTGCTTTGGGACGACAAAGATATGATTAAAAATCTTCCTCTCCAAATAAAAAATGAGATATTTTTTCCGGCCTTTTTCTTACCCTTCTTCCTTACTTCTCAAAGCCGGAATTCTATCTCTCCTAACCCTTCAATCAACTTTTCGCCTTAAAAGCGGGTGCAAATGTATGCAAGAAATTTTACAATCCAAATTAATCTGCAAATATTTTTTATAAAATTTAAATAAAATTTTGAGTATTGATTATATCTGATTGTTATTATGGCGTTTAGATCACAACTATTTTTTGAAATATTCTCCGATGATTTATACTATATTATATTGCAATTAAAAAAACCGGATTTTGAATACGAAAACCACCTGTTGGCTCCCCTTAAAATCTTCCCGCAAAAGATGTGAAATATTTGTCTTTTGATTAATCAAACTCAGCAAAACATATTTAATATTTATGTTTATCATTCTTCATATTCACACTTCTGAAACCTTACTGCTCTTTATAGAAATTTCAGCCTTTATAATGACACCTGAATATCAATATAAACAGAGCCACAAAAGAGCAAATCGGAGTAATTCATTCAATCTTTTACTTTAATTTACTATTGCTCATATTTATATTCCTGATTTCTCCAGGGCTTTCGCTTAGCCGGTGATTCCGATACTATTTCAGAGTGTTATTCTTCCTTAATTCTTGCGCAGCTACACACAGATCTTTGTAAAGGTCCTCTCCCAAAGCCCTTACCAAAGGTTCCTTAAGAAATTCATATACATAAACACCTTCTTCTTCCCCGTTACGGCGGGCATGCGAACAGATAGACAGTTCTTCATAATTGACAGCCTTGAAATCAGAATAATATTTGATACGTGCAGGGAAAAGATGACATGACACCGGTTTCCGGAATGAAATTTTGCCGTCGTACCATGCCTGTTCAATCCCACACATTAACACATCGTCCTTCAAAATTGTATAAGCACATTCCTCATTACCGATAAGCGTTGTCACATTTTCATTCTCAAAATCCTTCACGCTTTTGCCTTTCTCCTCTATTGCAGCAACACCTTCGGGTCTCAGATAGGGTTTTACATCCGGCCATATATCATCCAGAATTTGTACCTCAGAGTCATTTAACGGAGCACCTGCATCACCATACCTGCAGCAATTACCATGACATTTCATAATATTGCACCTGAATTTTTTTTCAAGGATGTCGAAACTGAATATGGTATCGTCGATTCGGAGCATAATAACTTATTAAGACAATTAAAAATTAAAATTACCTCTGTGGTTCTCAGTGCCTTCTCTGTGCCTCTCCTTGAAAGTTCTTCCTCTTTTTTGTTTCACAAAGAGACACAACGGTTTAACAGAGGGTCACTGAGTTATTAAACCAGTACTTTCCCGGTCATTTCCTTCGGTATCTGCACACCCATTATTGTCAATAACGTTGGCGCAACATCCGCAAGGATCCCCTCATTGATCTTTTTATAATCATCACTCACCAGTATACATGGTACAGGATTCAGAGAGTGAGCAGTATTTGGTGTTCCATCCTCATTAATTGCTTTATCGGCATTCCCGTGATCAGCAATTATCAACACATCATATCCTGAACTGTGCGCAGCTTTAATTACAGCTCCTGCGCATTCATCAACTGTGGCTACAGCTTTCTTAATTGCTTCATATACTCCTGTGTGACCAACCATATCGCCATTTGCAAAATTGAGGCAGATAAAATCATACACCTTCGATTCAATTGCCTTGATAACAGCATCTTTTACACCATATGCACTCATCTCAGGTTGAAGATCGTAAGTTGCCACTTTCGGTGAAGGGATCATTATTCTATCTTCATTTTTAAATTTTTCTTCCCGCCCGCCCGAGAAAAAGAACGTTACATGTGCATATTTTTCAGTTTCTGCTATCCTTAACTGATGTTTCCCGGCGGCTGCAAGTACTTCACCTATTGTATTATCGGCATTCTCTTTCGGATAAATGATATGAAGTCCCTTAAAAGTAGCATCATATGGGGTCATTGTGCAATAGTACAACGGAATTGTTTTCATCCCTTGCTCAGGCATGTCTTTCTGAGTCAGAGCTATTGTGAGCTCCTTTGCCCTGTCATTCCTGAAGTTGATAAATACTATGACATCACCCTCTTTCACTTTTCCTATTGGATTACCGTTCTTGTCAGTAACGACAATCGGTTTCATGAATTCATCGGTAACTTTGTCGTTATATGACTTCTGAATTGCATCAACAATATCAGATGTTGGTGTTCCTATGCCATTCACAATCAGATCATAAGCCTCTTTCACCCTTTCCCATCTCTTATCACGGTCCATAGCATAATATCTGCCGATAAATGATGCAACCTGCCCGTTCGATTTCTTCAGATGATCCAGAAGATTCTTCACATAACCTATACCGCTGCGGGGATCCGTATCGCGACCGTCCCCAAAACAATGGATAAAAACATTTTTCAATCCATAATCCTTTGTCATGTCACAAAGGTAATAAAGGTGTTTGTCAAGCGAATGGACACCACCATCGGACATTAATCCAAGAAAATGGACTTGTTTATTATTATCGCGGGCATAAGAAAAAGCGTCTGTCAGTACCTTATTCTTTTTGATCTCTCCTGTCTTGCATTCCTTGTTTATCTTCACAAGATCCTGGTAGATTACCCTTCCGGCTCCAATATTCAGATGACCAACTTCTGAATTTCCCATCTGCCCGTCAGGTAATCCGACATCTTCACCTGAGGCATGGAGCCTTGCATTTGGATAGGTGTTCTTATAATAATCAAGGTTAGGTGTCGGAACCTGGCTTATTACATCCGATTTTGAGCCATCACCAATTCCCCAGCCATCGAGTATCATTAATAAAGTTTTTCCGTTCTTCATATTATTATAGTTCTAAATAAATATAGTAACAAAAATAAAGTACTCTTGTTCAGAGTACCTTTTCCGGTGCAAATTTAGTTAAAATTTGGAAATCAAAATTATAAGTACGAGTAAGGATACTTATTTAACAGTAAGTTGGATATTAAATCCGATCTACTGCAAACATTTCTAATCCCAGGTTAATCCAGAGGTTACAAAGGTCGTAAAGTTTGTTTCAGACTATTATTGCTTTGCGTTCCAGATGGATATAGGAATTTTATGTAAGGACCTTATCTGATGGCATCTACTTTGATTTTATAATTCCTATCAGGACAGGTATTCTCAATAGGAACATCTTTAGCAACATAAGTATTCCACTCATTCTGGGTCATGTTTCTTGTCAATACATTGCAAATATCATTAACCATATAGTCGACATGCGTTGGACGGCTGACAAGATTACCGGTCCCCTCATAGCTCCCCGAAACAATTACCTGACCATCGGGGCTAAACTGTAGTACCAGGACAAATGCTTCGTTATCAGCTAAGGTAACCGGAGGTTCAGTAAGATCGGCCGGATCTTTAATGTTAAATATCTTAATTGTCTTATCATTGCTTGCTGTGGCCATCTGCTTCAGGACTGCATTAAACCGGATATCGTTAATCTGAGCATCATGAGCTTTCACTTCCGAGATCTTTTTGCGGAGATTGACATCCCATAATTCAATATTCCCTTTGATATCCCCCAGTGCAAGAATATTGCTGTCATGATTGAACCTCATGACTTTAATATTTTTGTTTGCAGTTTCAATTTTGAAATTATCCTTGTTTTGTTCAGGATTCCAGACAACTACATTCCCGTCGTTGCACAAACCTGCGAAGTAATTGCCATTTGCTGATATATCAATGGAGGTTATACTCATTGATCCGTCAGTAATATTAGTACTCGTTCGTGTGTCAAGATTCCACTTCAGTACTTTTCCATCGAGTGATGCAGAATAGAGGTACTTCCCGTCAAAGGAGAAAATGAGTGATGTTATCTTCCCGTAATGCCCCTTCAATTCAAACTCTATATTATTCCCCTTCAAAGGGATCATTTTTATTGACGAGTTCGCACTTCCTAGAGCAAGCCAGGAAGCATCGGGACTGACAGCAAGGACATCTATGACATCATTTCCCGAGTAAATGACATGAAGTGTTTTTTCATTGTTGTCAAGTGACCATTTAAATACCTTCCCGTCATTACCCGTAGTAAGAAACTCGTTTTTCCCCGGAACAAACGAAATACTTCTGACTTCTCCGTTATGCCCCTTGAATGACTTGTAGTTACTGCTACCATACTGCCGCGTAACACTATACAAACCGGCATATATATCTGCATCATTATCAGGCCCGTTATTGCGTTTATTAAACAAATAAGCCTGATAGGCAAGGAGAGTCTGGAGATCTTTTTGCCCCTGAATCTGCAACGATTTAATTGACATAGCTTTACTAATAGACAGCATTCTGAGACGCATGGCTGTCTCTTTTTCCTTCCTGGCTATCTGCTCGTTTATTAATGCAAGCTCTTTGGCATGTGTAGCGGAATCTTTCTGCTGATTTGCAAGGCTTTCATTTTTACGTGCCAGATCAGCATCAAGAAGTGCTATTTGTTTTTGTCTTTCTGCATCTACTTTTTCAATTCTGGCCTCTTCAGCTTTCAGTTGTGCCATGGTGGCATTTGTAACAGCCAGTGCTCGCTGTTCGGTAGCGACAATTGCTACTGAATCTGCAAAAGACATATTTATTTCAGCTTCCGTCTTCCTTTGTTCAGCCAGTAGGGCCTGTTTGTCAGCAGAAATCTTTCTGACAAAAGCCAGAAGCATAAATGCAACGGAAACTATGGCGGCTACACCCAGGATCACTGCAAAAATCTTTGCCCTTTTCATCTTAATTTTCTGCAGTCTTATCTTGTTTTCTTCTTCGTCCCGATATTCTTTCTCGCTGGTCCGCAGATAAACAATTGCCCGTTCGAATGCAGGATTGTATTGTTCCGCCCAGTTAAGAGAAGGTTTATGCTGGTCGCGCCAGTTAATTGCAAGCTGGAGATCAGGTTGCCTCAAAAGACCAGCCTTTCCCCGCTGATACAGAGCTGAGGCTTCTGATAATCTTAAATACATCTGAACCGATGATGCCTCTTCTTCAACCCATTCTCTAAGCCGGCCCCATAAACGTATGAGGCTTTCATGCGAGAGATCAATAACAGAGTCGTCATTCAAAGGAATATTCTGCCGGGGAGTTAAAAAAGACCGTGACGGAATTCTGAATTTTTCAATTACCTCAAATAATTCTTCACTTGTACACCTCACAACAGATTTTATTGTTTTGACACTTCCTGGACGTCGCAATCCTTTATTATCTGATCCTTTCTCTGTGATGGTTTTAAACAATATTTCACAAACCTCTTTACCCCGCAGGCTTAGCTCCTCAAAAGCCTCGTTGGCATGAAGCGACATTGCGTCGCTCATTGTCCCAATCGAATTATAATCTGTTCTGTTTATCGGCCGGTCAGGAGTATCAAGCTGCTGCCAATGCATCCATGTCCTCATCAGGGCGTGTTGTAATACAGGAAGCTGGTCGCTCCTCCCACCGATATCATTAATAAGAGTTTCGACTAGTTCCGGATCAATTTTTGCTCCAGCATATTCTACAGGTCCGACAATTGCTTCCCGGTAGTTTTCCCTTCCCATTTGAGGAACAAGGTAATTACTGTTATTAATAAGCTGGGTAAAACTCTGGTAATGTGCGCACTCTCCAATAAAATCAGAGCGCATTGAGATTATTGTATAGAAATCCACAGATATCTGACTGACTGCACCGACGATAAAGTCAACAAACTTTGCAGTATCTGAAAGTAAGGCATCTGCCTTCTCCGGTGTTCTGTATCTGAAAAGCTCTTCAAACTGATCGACAATCATGAGGATTCTTTGGTCAGTATCATTAATAAGACGCTTTATTGCCACAGCAACACCTTCAGGATTATTCAGAAGTTCCGAAAGAACCGTATCCTTGTCTGCTTTTTCGCGGTTGGTTGCAGTAATACACTCTGACAATGAATCAGCAAGATTTCCAAATGGGTCATTCCCCGGTCTGAAAGAAATGATATTCCATCCGGAATAATCTTTCATTTTCAGATTCCTTACCTTCGGCAGCACACCACAATATATCAGTGACGATTTACCACTTCCCGAAGCACCAATTACAGTAACAAATCTGTTTTTCAGCAACTTTTCAAGGATCTCCCTGCTCTCGCGTTCCCGTCCGAAGAATAGATCGCTTTCTTCAGGTGTAAAAGGTCTCAGTCCCTGAAAAGGATTGAAATTTTTATTACCTCTTTCTGTTCCCATAATGATAAATTACCTTATTTCACTTTAATACCAATAAAAAAGGAAGTCATCAACCTGATGATTCTTCGTAACTATTTATACATTTTAAGATCTCAAAAGAATGATCGGGATACTGAAAAATAAATTCTGCAACAGCGTTTAAGGGTAAAATGTAACAAGTATTTTCGTCCCTGCCCTGAAAACCTTCACCTGTTTTACCCACCTTTTCATCATAAACCAGATAAATTCCCGTAACTGTTTTTTCTGCTGAAAAAAACCAGATTATGCAGCCGCCCGGTACCGGACAAGCTCCCTGATGCAGATCCTTTTCATATTTTATTGCTCCGGCTAATGTCAGAAGATCCTCTTCCGGGATCCCATTAAAACTAAATGAAAGAAAACGGACCTTTTCAAATAGTAATTCATTCTGATCTGTTTCTCCATTGATAATTTTGTCGAGCCGTTTGTGTGCCATATCAGGTATCCTCCCGGATGCTGTCATGTAAAGCTCCCGGCCGGATCGTACAATCAATTTGGCAGCCTCTTCCTGTATTATCCTTTCAGGGCTGAAGAGAAGAGCTACAACCGACTCAGCCATCTGGTCACTCTCAATTTCATTAAGACTTCTTAATGTACAGGCTTTTGTCCATAAACCTAGAATATTATAGTCACGGTTCACAATATCTTCATGGATCTTATTATAGGCTGGAATCTCCCCGGAGAAAAAATGATACAGATTTTTCAATTTTATCTCGTCGGGAACATTATCCAGAAGGGATATCAATTTTGGTTTTAAAGAATCATCCGCAACAATATCAATCATTTCCAGAGCATAGTTAACACTCTCCTCTGTTCCATTGCCGAGGTTTCTCCTGATTTTATCAATTGCGCTGGAACCGTATGTGATTGAAAGAAGGTTAAAAAGAAACTGATCCCACCGTTTTATTTCTTTCTCCAGTATTCCGAGAAGAAAGGTATCATTATTCTTTTTAAGACAAATTTTTGCAGAAAGATTCCAGGTCATTAATCCGGCAACCTCTGAGATAAGCTGATTAAGCCGGCCCCTGTCCCCCTTCGATGATAGGAATTTGCAGTTAACAAGACATTTAGCAGCCACTTCTTTTAATACCCGTGAGTTTGACCAGAGCCGTGAAAACAGGAAAGCCATACTTTCCTGTGTGCCTATCTCTCCTAAAAGCCTGAGGATAGTCTTGCTTGTATAGATATTTCCTGAAGAGGCCAGATAAAATTTCTCGAGATACTCCTCAGCACTGCTGCCAAAGGTCCTGATGACGGAAAAAGCATCTGATCCCAATCCGGTGATATTCAGACATTCACACACCTCAGGCAACATGTCGCACAACTTGAATTTACCAATCATGAAAAGCCCTGAACGTTTCGATTCAATTGAACTGTCCCTGAGAAGCCGGAGTATTTCAGTTGTTTGAGGCAGTCTTGTCTCTGACAGAACTTTATTTGAATAGATGACCTTTGCTCCCTCCTGCCCGCCTGAGAAAAATTTCTTATCAAAATCCCTGGCCACATCAGCAGATTGACGACGGATCTGGTCATCAATATTATTTTTTGATGCAATCTTCTTAAGAACCGGGACAAGGTTGACATCGTTTTTAAATCTGCAATAGTCAATGATCCGCTGAAAGTACAATCTGCTCTTAGCCCCATCCAAAACAGAATAATCTCCTGAGATAAGTTTAAAGTAATCAGACCTGAAAGCTGTTTCGGCATAAAACCGGCCTTCTAAAATGCTTTGCCCAGGGAAAACTTCTGCTACTGATTTTTGGCTATCGCCTTCCTTTAACGTTTTTATGATTGATTTTCGGTACTCAGAATATAACTTAAATGCAACGGACACCCAGACTAAAATTATAAAAAAAAGGAAAAATGAAAAGTGTATAAGTTTTATAAAGCATAGAACTCCATAACCTGTAAGAATAAGGCCTGACAATATTACGGCAATCTCATTTACTGTAACATCTATTCCTGACTGGAACTTGTATTTTATCTTTTCATTGAAATCGTGATAAATAGTTTTAAGTGAAGTGAATTCAATTGATTCCTTTAGAGACCTTGAAAAGAGTCTGCTTAAAGCAAGTACAAGGAAGAAAATAAGGAATCCACTTGTCGATTCATGGGTATAGCCCTTTAACATACCAACAAGAACAGCCAGTGCAGTAAAAACTAATATCAGGATAGGAGAAATAGTAAGGCAGGTGCAAAACCCAAACTTTCTGACAATATACGGGTAGGCAAATAATCTAACAAGCAGAGCGAAGAGCATCATGCTGCCGGTAAAAACACCCAGGAACCTGGCCATCTCTTCCACGGAAGGATACTTTTCCCTGGTAACTGCCATAAATGAATACTGAACAAAGAATGCTGTAACAACAGAAAGAGCAATGTAGATGACCAGATTTCTGGCATAAGGATCTTTCTGCAAAACCCTGACAACAGATCTCTTTGCTTTTTGATACTCAGTTTTTTGTTCTTCATTCACTTCATCCAATTGAAACCTTGATCCAACACATATCTGAATAACAGCTGCGATTAAAACAGATAATGCACTTACCAGTAATATATTGTGCGATTCAAGCCCGAAAGATAACAAGGCCGGAATTGAGTAACAACTGATTATAATTCCGGTAAAGAGACCTGCATCCAAAAGACCCGATTGCCTTTTTCCAGGCCCAAATATAAATAAACGACCGGTTGTTCCTCTGAATCCCAACATGGCCAGGATATTAAGCGGACCCAACATAATAAAAACAAGAAACACCACCCGTTTTGCAGGAAAAAGGATCAGGAGAATCCAAAGGCCCAATGTAAATAAAGCAACTACAATCAGGTTTATTATTGCCAGATTATTGAATCTGATCCTTGTTTGTAACCAGGCATAAAGAGACATCAGTGTAATCCCGGTAAGGCCGGAAACAATATACCCCCGTGCCATAATCTTTTCATCAAAAATTGAAAGAAAGAGGGAGTGAGCGATAACATCGAATGTTCCGAAAAAGATGCCAAGGAATACTGATTGTGCCAAAAGCATCGATATCATTGATTCCTCTCCGGATTCTATTCCAAAGAGAGAGATTAACTTATCTCTCATATTTTCCCCGTTAAGTTATAGCACCCTAAATTAATATTTTATTCAATAAAATGAAGTTTCTCAGGGGCTTTCGGATTAATAATTGCAGGGTTTTCAGAGTTTAGCCTTAAAAAACGTAATTTCAGGTGTATAAGAATCGGTGTGTTGGGAAAGGGGTTACGAAGAAGAAATATCTAATTTTTTTCTAATAAGAGAATATAATAAATTGACATCAAGATTAATTCCCTCAACAATAATTTCAGCCTGTTCATAACATTTCTCACGGGAAGAAAGCTTTTGCTCAATAAAACCGAGTAATTCTTCAGCTTTTAAATTTTTAATCAAGGGACGTTCATCTGTCGATCTTGAGAGACGGCTTTTCAGTTGCCCGGCGTTCAACTTCAAATAGATGGTAAGCCCCGTTTCAATCATATACTCCATATTATCATCATGGCACGGAGTTCCTCCACCTGTCGATATTACCGTGTTTGTTTCCGATTCAAGACTTTTTAATATTTGAGTTTCAACCTTACGGAAATAGTTTTCTCCATATTTTGAAAAAATCTCTGCAATTGGCATACCGCAATGTTCTTCAATTGCTTTGTCAAGATCGATAAATGACCAGCCAATATGTGAAGCAAGTTTTTTCCCTGCGGTTGATTTACCGCTTCCCATAAAACCTATTATATAAATTATATGGCTACGGGGCATCACAATTCTAGCTCCATCTGTGTAGGATCTTCATTAAAGATAGCCGGTTTAGGTTCTTCTCCTTCCAGGTTTTCCTCAGGTACAACCGGAGTTTCGCTTTTGACAACAGGTTCAATTTCCTGTATATTCTCTACCATATAACTGGTTAGTCTCTTCCCTTTAGCTTTATAGCTTTTTACCCCAATAAATTCGGCGACCTCAATGATCTCATTCTCCCTCTCTTTATGTTTGCCTCCGAATTGGATTTCAAAGCGTGGGTATTCAACCTCCGTGATACTTATCAGTTTCGATCCGGGATCTTCATTTATGAAACACTGTGGCTTCTCCGATTCCTCAATTACGAACCTCTTTACATAATAGAACTTCTGCTCAGCATCCCAGTATACTGTGGAATAAACTTTCCCAGGCCTGAATTTTTCAATTATAAGTATATTGTCTTCAAAGTGGTTTGACAGGTCAAATCCGGTATTCCTGAAATATCCGTTTTTTGTGATTACAAGTATCTTGTCGTCTCCGCCGAACTCTCCAAGGAAAAGTCCTCTGCCATCAACATTAAGCCTGAATACCGCATCGTCGAACCAGATTTTTCTTCCGCCAAGGGTTGATAATCCTTTTTCTTTCAACGTTAACTTATGTACAGCATTCCTGGTAAGTATATTACCCATAGAGGCCTTGCCCTTTATAGCCATCTGGCCAAAATCAAATTCAAAAACAAGTTTTTTGAGCCGTGCTTTCGGTTTATGATGAACCTTAATTACCTCTGCTTCTCCATTTGGATTAGCACTGAAATAAATTATTTTCGAACCCGGAGTTCCCTTTGTCAGGTTATATTCTTTATCGCGGGTGAGACCTGTAATAGCGCATCTTTTTGCCAGTACAGGTCCGTCTTTCCCATCCTGGTATACAATATTATATATAGTACGCTCATCATTCTTCAGAAAAATCTGAGCATAGAGGATATCACTCCCTACAAAAACTTTATCAGATACCTTTGTGATAAGATATACACCATCTCTCCTTATGACAATAACATCATCTATATCGGAACAATCACAGATAAATTCATCTTTTTTCAGACCGGAACCGATAAAGCCCTCCTTATAATTGACATAGAGTTTCGCATTATTGGCAACGACTTTCGTTGCCTCTATAGTATCAAAACTTCTTATCTCGGTCTTTCTTTCTTTCTCTTTGCCGTATTTTTTCTTTATCTGCCTGAAATAATTGACAGCAAAAGGAATTAGGTTTTTGAGATGATTTTTCACCTCTTCCAGTTCAGTTTCAAGGCCTTTTATGTGTTCATCAGCCTTTTTGACATCGAATTTCGATATCCTCTTGATCTTTATTTCTGTTAACCGGATAATATCTTCCCTGGTAACTTCTCTGTAAAGCAATTTCTTAAACGGATCAAGCCCTTTGTCAATAGCTGCAATAACTGCTTCCCATGTTTCGCACTCTTCAATATCGTGAAAAATCTTTTCCTCAATAAATATCTTTTCAAGAGACGACATGTGCCACTCTTCCATAAGTTCGTTCTTCCTGATTTCAAGTTCTGTTTTCAGAAGTTCAACGGTTCTGTCAGTCGAATGCTTCAGAATTTCGCTAACTCCCATGAACGAAGGCTTGTCGTTTATTATGACGCAGGTATTCGGAGATATCGAATATTCACAATCAGTAAACGCATAGAGGGCATCTATCGTTTTATCAGGTGAAATACCCGGCAGAAGATGGACCACTATCTCGACATTTGCAGCTGTATTATCATCTATCTTTTTGATCTTGATCTTGCCCTTGTCATTTGCCTTAATTATCGAATCAATTAAAGTTGTGGTTGTTTTCCCGAAAGGTATCTCAGTGATCACCAATTCTTTCTTATCTGTCTTTTCAATCTTAGCCCTTACTTTTACAACTCCTCCACGCTGTCCGTCATTATACTTAGTGACATCAATCAAGCCCCCGGTCGGAAAATCGGGATAAATCACAAAATCCTTCCCCTGGAGGTAATCGATTGAAGCATCGATGAGTTCATTAAAATTATGAGGCAGTATCTTTGATGCAAGTCCGACAGCGATTCCTTCCACACCCTGGGCAAGCAGCAACGGGAACTTGACCGGCAGGGTTACAGGTTCTTTGTTCCGTCCGTCGTACGACAGTTGCCATTCGGTAGTTTTGTTGTTAAAAACGACTTCAAGTGCAAACTTTGAGAGCCTTGCTTCAATATATCTCGGAGCGGCAGCGCCGTCTCCTGTCAGAATATTTCCCCAGTTTCCCTGTTCATCGATAAGAAGTTCTTTCTGACCTAATTGTACCAACGCATCGCCGATGGAGGCATCACCATGAGGGTGAAACTGCATTGTGTGTCCAATAATATTCGCTACTTTATTGTAACGTCCGTCATCCATTCTTTTCATAGAATGGAGTATACGGCGCTGAACCGGCTTCAGACCGTCATCAAGATGCGGGACCGCCCTTTCGAGAATAACATAAGATGCATAATCGAGGAACCAGTTCTGGAACATGCCCGATAAAGCCGTTACAGAATGAAGCGATGATGGTCCCCGCGGAACAACTTCTTTCCCTTCTGTTTTGCTGTTATCAATATCTAATTCTTCCATATATATACCCGCACTTCCTGATAATTTACTTTTACTGTTCGTTTTCGATTTTATCTTCTTCGATTATATCTTCTTCAATCCTGAGATTTTCAATGATGAAATCCTGCCTTTCAGGAGTATTTTTGCCCATATAATATTCAAGGACACCAACTACAGAGTCATCTTTTCTCATCCTTACAGGCTCGAGCCTCATATCTTTACCGATAAAGTGTACAAACTCATCAGGAGATATCTCTCCAAGGCCTTTAAACCTTGTCATCTCAGGGCTTGGACCCAGATCAGCAATGGCTTTTGCTTTCTCTTCAGATGAATAACAATATCGTGTCTCTTTTTTGTTTCTTACCCTGAATAATGGCGTCTGCAAGATAAAAACATGTCCTTTCTTGACAAGATCAGGAAAGAACTGAAGGAAAAATGTTAGCAGAAGAAGCCTTATATGCATTCCGTCAACGTCGGCATCGGTGGCAACCACGACATTATTATAACGCAGGTTTTCTATTCCGTCTTCAATATTAAGAGCAGCCTGCAGGAGATTGAACTCTTCATTCTCATAAACGATCTTCTTTGTAAGCCCGAAAGAGTTAAGAGGCTTTCCCCTCAGACTGAAGACAGCTTGTGTCTCAACATTTCTCGATTTGGTAATTGAACCGCTGGCCGAGTCTCCTTCTGTTATAAATAGTGTGGAATCAAGTTTGTTCGAATCGTTAGTGTTATAATGAATACGGCAATCCCTCAGTTTTTTATTATGGAGGTTCACCTTCTTTGCCCTGTCGCGGGCCAGTTTCTGGATTGATGAAATAGCTTTTCTCTCCTTTTCTGAGTCCTGGATTTTTTTCAGGATGATCTTTGCTGTTTCAGAATTTTTATGAAGAAAATCGTCAAGCTGTTTCTTTATGAATTCATTTATAAAGTTTCTTACAGATGGTCCATTGGGGCCAATATCCTTTGATCCGAGCTTTGTTTTAGTCTGCGATTCAAATATTGGTTCCTCAACTTTTATACTGACAGCGGCAATTATTGATGATCTGATGTCCGCAGGATCATAGTCTTTCTTATAAAATTCTCTTATAGTCTTTACTATAGCTTCACGGAAAGCAACCAGATGAGTTCCTCCCTGTGTTGTATTTTGTCCGTTGACAAAACTGTAATAATCTTCCCCGTATTGCAATCCATGAGTAAATGCCACTTCAATATCTTCGCCTTTCAGATGAATTATCGGATAAAGGCCCTCTTTATTCATGTTATCATTAAGAAGATCGGCCAGTCCGTTACGTGAGAAAAACTTGTTACCGTTGAAATTAATTACCAGACCGGAATTAAGATAAACATAGTTTTTCACCATGGTCTCCATATATTCCGAGATAAAATAGTAGTTTCCGAACATACCTTCATCAGGCTGGAATATCACCTCGGTACCATTTTCTTCAGTTGTCGATTCAATAGGATGATCCTTAAGGGTGACTCCTCTTGTAAATTCAATGACTTTAACCTGTCCGTCACGTATCGATCTGATAACAAACTTGCTCGATAATGCATTCACTGCCTTTACGCCGACTCCGTTAAGACCCACTGATTTTTTGAAGGCTTTTGAATCGTACTTGGCACCCGTATTCATTTTGGAGACAGCATCGAGTACTTTCCCGAGGGGGATACCCCGTCCATAATCTCTTACACTGACCTCCTTCCCGATAACGGAAATATCGATCTTTTTGCCATTTCCCATCATAAACTCGTCAATGGCATTATCCATCACCTCTTTTATCAGGACATACACACCATCATCCTGCGAAGAGCCGTCTCCAAGCTTTCCGATGTACATACCGGGCCTAAGCCTGATATGTTCCCGCCACTCCAGGGTTTTTATATTCTCTTCCGAATATCCAACTGACATTTTGCAGAATTTTGCGCAAATATAACTATTTTACCGTTGGCAGTTTTTGTCAATTTTTCAACAATCGATCCCGATTTTAACTCCAAAAAAATCCAAAAAAGAACAAAGTCAGTCTAATTATCTGATTATGTGTTAATTACAAATCATGGAAGGATCAGGGATAAATGTTGATAAAAGGCAGCCTTTAATTTAGAATTCCCATCTGTTTCATGAGCAATGCTGCATTCATTGTATGAGTGATCCCATTCTGAAGTTTATAGTCAAATTTTATTTTTTCCCCGTCAATTTCAATTTCAAAACACTTGTTTATGACCACATCCGGATAATCGTTTTCCATCTCTCCGAGTGATATATCGTGTGTTGCAATCAAACCAGTCCCTCCAAGTTCCACAAGCCGTTTCAGAAATAATTTTGATCCTAAACTCTTATCGGCCGAATTGGTTCCTTTTAATATTTCATCAAGAATAAAAAACAGAGGTTCTCTGTTTTCAACTTTTGATTTTAGCTTTTTAAGCCTTTTAAGTTCTGCATAGAAATATGATTCATTACCTGAAAGAGAGTCGGTTGTCCGCATACTGGTAAAAAGCTTCATGGGAACAAAAACCATTTCCGAGGCACAAACCGGAGCCCCGGTCATTGCTAAAATGCAGTTTACAGCAACTGTCCGCAAAAAAGTACTTTTTCCTGCCATGTTTGCCCCGGAAATTATGCATACGATTCCGTGTCTTTCGATAACAAAATCGTTGCAAACCCGCTTGTTCTCTTTAATCAACGGATGCCCCATTTTTTTTGCAGTAAAGACATTCCCGTTATCAGACAGCACAGGGAAAACAAAGCCGGGATTATTATAAGCAAAATTCCCTAAACTGATATAAGCATCAACCTGGCCCATCATCCCGAGCCAGACAGGGAACTGGTCCTTATATACAGACTTCCACTTTTCAAGCTTATAAATACAGTGATAATCCCATAACAACAGACCATTCAATACAAAACCGACAAAAATATTCATCCTGTTATCGAATGCCTGGATCAGACGGCCTAATGTGTTTACTGAATTAGCTGCAGAAACTTCCTGGCCTGAAAGATTTTTTTTTATATTATTAATAATTTCGGATGTAAATGACTCACTTTCAAATGTCCTGATCAGCCCGTTCATGGAGGAGAGATACTTATACTTTCTGGATAAAACATTATGGATCCCATTGGTCCTTTTTAGCCCTGTAGTTATATAGAAAAGGTTAACAAGAAAAAGGAATGTAAAAACAGAATAATGCAAAACTCCCGATATCAGAAGCAGAAGAGATGCAATTGTAACTGCAGGAAGAAAGAAGATCAGAAATTTTTTAATTACTGATGATTTAATAATAGTTTTTTCTTCCAGCCATCTCAGAAGACCTGCAATTTCACTTTTTTCAAGAGGCCTCTTCATCCCCGATGCCATAAACTCATGCCGCCATTTCTCCTTCGTGGCAAGTTCCTTTATGGCCTGCTGCCTTAATATCAGTTCTGAAGAGAGGGGATAGGGATCAGACAGCCACCCGGCAAGTATATCCCGGCCATATCCGGTCACAGTCCTGTTAAGATATTGAAAAAGAGAATAATCACCGAACAAATCCACGTCATTGGAAAAGTCATGTCCTGTATCAACATAAGAACTGCCCGCCTCAAATGAGGAAAGATTACCTGAAACAGCACCGGCTTCATTGCGGTTAATTTCAGCAAGGTTGCAGAGAAACTCTTTCTTCCCCGAATGCGCCGAATATAGTTTCAGCAGATAAAAGAACAACACGACAAAAACCAAAAACAAAATAAATCCTGCAAGAAAATTTAATGTAAAACCTGACCAGATAATAATGAGGCCTCCAATGAATGAAATAAGTCTTAAAACTGAAAGGATTATCAGGAGTTTTTCCTCCTTTGCCGCAAGAACACTGAAGTTCTTTTCCGCACTAAGGTATTTTTCCAATATCTGGTCTCTTTTCATTTTATTATTTGATTATTGACCGTGGTTCTTAAATCTTTCAATTCAGAGATCATTACTGATCTGAATCTCGTGGCAAGATCGTATGGATTTTCAGTGTTAAACGAGGCAGGATTAACAGGATCAAGGACCCTGATCCTGACATGATGCCCGCTGCAGAAAATAACTCCGTGTTTTGGAAGGACACCTCCCGTCCCATCGATAAGAACAGGAAGGATCGGTACTTCAGCTTGTATTGCAAGCTCAAAAGCGCCTCTTTTAAAAACACCTATTTCATAATCCCGGGACCGGGTTCCTTCGGGGAACATCATTATTGAGATGCCTCTCTTCAGACATCTGTAAGATTTTTCAAGCATCTCTGTTTTACTCTCTTCATCACCCCTGTTTACAGTAATATAATCAGCCATTCTCAAATACCAGCCAAGAACGGGGACCGTGACATTTTCAATTTTTGATATCCATTTGAATTTATAGCGTAAACAATTCAATAAGATGACATCAAGAATGGACTGATGGTTCGAAATTATAACGTATGTTGTTCCCCTGACAGCCTTTTCTCTGCCTTCAATATTGATATTCCAGATCGGCAACAGCCGTGATAAAATCAATCCCTGATAAATAAGCAACCAGTGAGTTACAGCTCTTTCCCTGTCGAAAGGAAGAACCAGTACCCAAATAATAAAGGTAAGCGGAAATAATATTATAAGAATACCAATTCCCAGAAGCCAGACTATTATTGATTTAATAATATCCATAAATCAAATCCAATTTTGTACCCCTCTGGGGCTCTCTGTTTGACAAAAAGAAGAACTTTCACAGAGGAAATCCGGAGAAGACACAGTGAACACTGAGAAATATTAGAACTTTAATTGGTTCTCCTCTGCGATCCTCTGTGGCTCCTCTGTGAAACTCTGTGTCAGTTCTTTTTTAGTCATTTATTAAATACTTAAACCTTATTACCAGATTAAAAGAAATTAAAAACCTCTTCCTTACTGACCGGGATATTTTCTTTTTCAAACACTTTCAGAATATCCGGAAACATATGTCGGCAACCAACGAGCTTCTTTGCAACCGGTAAAATATGTCCCGCTCCTTCAATGGCGCATTCAAGAATAATTCCGTCTTTTACATGAAGACTGCATGTATAAAATTCCCCAAGTATATCGAAACCGTTTTTAAAGGTATATTCCGGTCCATAAGCATAATTCCATTCCCAGGTCCTGTATTTTGCAGCGGCCAGCGATTCTGCATTTTCGGTTTCCGCATGAGTAAGATTATATGGCACAGCCCCGGGCAGATTACTCAGGAAATAATTCATCATCCCTGATCTGAATTCATAAATATCAGAAAATGCATCCAGCTTATTATTCAGATTCATGACCGGTGACGGGTTTGATTCCACTGCTTTGGTCGAATAGCCCGATTTATCTTTTCGGATGCACTTTCTGAGAATCTCAAGAGAAGAGCTGAAGAGTAAAGTGCCATGATGAAGAACGCGGTTACGGTGAACATATTCTGCGTTTCCCGATATCTTCAACCCTTCAACTTTAAGATCGTTTTTTCCTTCAAATTTCGCCTCAACGCCAATCGAAGATAAAAACTGTATGACAGGCAGTGTATACTTCAGGAAGTCGATTTGTTTGCCCTCTTCACATTTCCTGATAAAAGTGAAATTCAGATTGCCTTTATCATGAAATACTGTTCCACCACCTGAGATCCTTCTTATGACAGGGATCCTGTTTTCAATTAAAAACCTGGTATTCACCTCTTTGTGGGCTGACTGGTTCTTTCCAATGATCACAGAGGGGCTGTTGACTCCCAAAATCATAAACTCCTGGTCGCTGTTCATAAGCAGAGTTTCCTCAATCGCAAGATTGAAGAAAGGGTCATCCGATTCGGGTTCGAGACAAAACATGATTGTGGAGAGAGTATGATCAGGTACTTTGGCCAGATGAGAAATATGGTTTATTTTGGAGTAACTTATTGTCAATCCACAAATATGATCTGTAAATACTCCAACCGACTAATATTCCGAAAAACGAACCGCAAAGCACATCACCGGGATAATGGACACCCAGATATATCCTGCTGTAGCCTACAATGACTGCCCATAATACAATGCTGATTGAAAACCATCTTTTTCTGATAAACAAAAGACTGAGAACGGCAACATTAAAAGAATTTGCGGCATGCGAAGAGACAAAACCAAACTGCCCGCCGCATTTACCATTGACAATATGAACAAGTCCTTCCAGAGAGGGCTCATGACAGGGACGCAACCGCTGAACGGTATTTTTAAAAAGCTGAACAGAGCCCTGATCTGCGAGAAGTACAGATAAAATTATTAAACCAAGTATAACGAGAAATTTCTTTTTGTATTTATATCCCAGGAAGATAAGAATCGCCAGGTATAAAGGGGCCCATATCAGTTTACCACTTAGAGCGACCATTATCTGGTCCCAGAAAGGAGTATTCAACGAGTTCAGAAAAAGAAATAACTGTTGATCGAGTCGTTCAAGCATAATATTAATCAGAAATTGTTAAGTTCTCTCCAAATCATATCCTTCAATACTGTTATTCCCTGGCCTGTCATAGATGAAATAAAGATCCCGGGAATGTCTGGCAGATCTTTCCTCATCTCATTCATCAGCTCTTCATCGAGCATATCTGATTTTGAGATTGCAAGGATCCGCTTTTTATCGAGAAGTTCCGGATTATACATCTTCAGCTCATTTATCAGGATCTCATATTCCTCTTTTATATTTTTGCTGTCGGCCGGAACCATAAACAGGAGCATGGAATTTCTTTCGATATGTCTTAAAAATCTTATTCCCAATCCTTTACCCTCATGAGCTCCCTCAATAATTCCGGGTATATCAGCCACAACGAATGATTTCTCATCCCTGTAACTGACTATTCCAAGATTTGGGACAAGGGTCGTAAAAGCGTAATCGGCAATCTTTGGTTTTGCTGCTGATATTGTAGATAACAGTGTTGATTTACCTGCATTAGGAAAGCCAACAAGTCCCACATCTGCCAGTATTTTAAGTTCAAGAACAAACTCATCTTCTATTCCAGCTTCTCCAGGCTGGGCGTACCTGGGGGTCTGGTTAGTAGCAGATTTGAAATGGGTGTTACCCTGACCTCCCCTGCCTCCCCTGGCCAGAATCTTCTCATCTCCATTGCTGGTAATTTCAAAGAGGACCTCGCCTGTGCCGGCATTTTTCGCAATGGTACCAAGAGGGACCTGAACTATCACATCTTTCCCCTCGGCTCCTGTCGATTGTTGTCTTCCTCCGGCACCGCCGTTTTCGGCAAATATGTGTCGTTGATACTTTAAATGCAGAAGGGTCCACATCTGATCGTTCCCATGCAATATTATATGTCCGCCTCTTCCCCCGTCGCCCCCGTCGGGTCCTCCCTTAGGTTCAAATTTTTCCCTGCGGAAATGAGCCGACCCTGAGCCTCCGTTGCCGGCGCGGCAGTAAATTTTAATATAATCAACAAAGTTAGATCCAGACATATTTAAATATTAAAGAACAATCATTTATTACAATTAAGCCTATTGATGTCCAGCTTATTACTCCTCTTTGTCCCCTGCCTTTTTTTACTTCCCCTCCCCCTTTGACCGAAGCGTCAGGAGCGTCGGAGGGGCAGGGGACAGAACCAAAGAGGACTAAACGAACTTCTCCATGAAACCACAAAGCCTTTCAAAGATATCATCAATGGTTCCCATTCCTTTAACCGGCTGGTAAATACCTTTCTCCCTGCAATAAGCTATAATTGGTTCTGTTTTTGATTTATAAACATCAATCCTGTTTTCGATAACGGCGGGATCTTTATCATCGGGCCTTCCCGACAGTTCAGCTCTGGCTACCAGTCTCTTTACAAGTTCATCATGATCTACATCGAGTACCAGCATATTATCGATCTTCATCTTTCTGTCGTTCAGCATTTTTTCAAGTGCAATTGTCTGAGCAACAGTGCGTGGGAACCCGTCAAACAGGAATCCTGCTATACCTTTGCTGTGATCTATTTTATAAGCTATCATCTCAATTACAACCTCGTCAGGGACCAGCTCACCTTTTGACATTATTGAACTCATTTTCTTTCCGAGTTCAGTTCCTGCAGCGATTTCTGCACGCAACATATCTCCTGTTGAAAGATGCAGAAGATTGAATTTTTCAGCCAGTTTCACCGACTGTGTTCCTTTACCTGACCCCGGAGGTCCAAAAATCAGAAAATTAACCATAATAAAAATTAAATTTAATGTATTAATGAATATATTGATGGAAGGTTACGTCCGTAACCATCATAATCAAGGCCATAACCAACCACAAAATTGTTCGGAATTTTAAAACCGACATAATCGATAGGTATAGTTTTGGTATACGCGTCCGGCTTGAAAAGTGCTGCTGCAATTTTTACATCGGTTACTTTTCTGATTTTCATCTCATCAACAATACGCTCCAGCGTATGGCCCGTATCAACTATGTCTTCCACAATAATAACACTCTTACCCTTAACATCCTCGTTCCAGCCAATGAGTTCCTTTATTGATCCCGAAGATTTTGTTCCGGTATAAGAAGCCAGCTTTACAAATGTTATCCGGGCCGGCAGGTCGATCCTCCTGAAAAGATCAGCTGCGAATAAAAATGCCCCGTTCAGGATTCCGATAAAAACCACATCTTTCCCTTTATAGTCCTGATTTATTTTATAAGCAATTTCACCAACCCTCTTGTGGATATCATTTTCAGGAATGAATTCCACGAATTTTTTATCGAGTATTGTGATTTCTTTCATGTCAGAATTTTTGAACTGTAAACCGCTGCGAAAATATGAAAATAATACCTTATTTTTGTCCTTATCAATAAGTTAAATTAAATAAATTTTAAATGGAACCTAAAGTCAGCATAATAATGGGCAGTACATCAGATCTGCCTGTGATGGAAAAGACAGCTCAGATACTTAACGATTTCAAGATACCTTTTGAAATGAATGCCTTGTCAGCACACAGGACACCTGAAGAGGTTGAAAAATTTGCAAAAAATGCCTCGGCAAGGGGGATAAAAGTAATTATTGCTGCTGCAGGCATGGCTGCCCATCTTCCTGGTGTAATTGCTGCCATGACACCTGTTCCTGTTATCGGAGTTCCAATCAAGGCTTCTCTTGAAGGACTCGATTCGATCTTTTCCATCCTCCAGATGCCTCCGGGAATACCTGTAGCAACTGTGGGTGTTAATGCCGCCCAGAATGCTGGCATCCTCGCTGCCCAGATCATTGCAACAGGAGATGAAGCACTTATGAAAGAAGTAATAAAATATAAGGAATCTCTTAAGAAGAAAATCGTTCAGGCTAATGAAGAACTTAAAGCTGTAAAATATCCCTTTAAAACCAATTAGAAAAATCCCACTGTGCATCCTTTGTGATCTCGTGTAACAAAAAAATTAAGAACTTTCTAAGAGTATACGGAGCAGACACAGAGATCCCAGGAGAAATCATGAATTAAATCAATCCTTTTATTTGGATTGATTTTTTTTGTAACTTAGGGTATTAAATCGAAACAGTTGAGCTCGCTGCGCAAATTATCTGTTTCTGCATTTTTAGTTTTTCTCTCTTTAACCTCCTCGGGTGGAGATCATTATCGTCTTAAAGCCGGAGCCGGTGAAGCAGGAGTGGGATACGTTTGTGTCATGAAGAACGGATTCTGGTCTTCGTTCCATAATCAGGCAACTCTGGCTCAAAACAATTCCCTTTCTTTAGGCCTGAACTATGAAAACCGGTTCGGCCTGAAAGAACTCGGGACCCGTACTGCAGGAATAAGGATACCTGCAGGAAATGCTTCACTGGGAGTTGTATATTCCCATTTCGGATATACCGATTACAGGAGAGAAATGACAGGATTGGCTTGCGGGCTAAAACTGTCTGACATAATATCAGCCGGAGTACAGGTTGACTATTATTCAGAAAAAACTACAGATGAATACGCTGATAATCATTCTGTAACTTGCGAGGCAGGTTTATTGATCTTACCCTCCGAAAATATAAGGGTCGGTATTCATATTTTCAACCCCGTCCCAAACTCGTTGAGAAAATTGTATATGCCATCAACGCTTAGGATAGGAGCCGCCACAAATCTGAACAATTCTCTTTTTACAGGAATTGAGGCTGAGATGAGTTCCGGCAGCAAATTGATCATCAGAACAGGATTTGAATACGAAGTAATGAAGAGACTTTGGCTCAGAGGCGGTTTCGGCACTAATAACAATTCATTCAGCTTCGGGTTGGGATACCTGACAAAAATTGTCCAGACAGATATAAGTTTTTCAACCCATGAAAAGCTTGGAGTAACCTCATCCGTGTCATTTATATTTAAAATCCATTAACCACAAAGGACGCAATGGATACGCAAAAAACCCAAAGAGTACAAAATTATTAATAAAAGAAGAACTTACACAGAGAGGCACAGAGGAGCACAGAGATTCACAGAGATTCACAGAGAAAACATTAGAAATAACAGAAAAGAATAGAAAACTATAAATTATTAGAAAGTAATGGAATTAAATGAGATCACTCAAAAAATTATAGGATGTGCCATTGAAGTTCACAGAAACCTTGGTCCTGGATTACTTGAATCTGCTTATGAAGAGTGTTTGGCTTATGAACTTAATAGAAAAGGCTTGAATTTGAAAAGACAAAGCCCCACCCCTGTAGTTTACAAACAAATAAAACTGGAATGCGGTTACCGGATTGACATTCTTGTAGAGAATTTAGTAATTATTGAACTAAAGGTAGTTGATGCAATAAATCCTGTCCACGAAGCACAGATACTTACTTATATGAAATTTTCAAAAAAGCCTGTTGGCTTACTGATAAACTTTAATGTAACAGTCCTTAAAAATGGTATCAAAAGATATAAAATTTAATCTCTGTGGCCCTCTGTGTCTCCTCTGTGGTTCTCTGTGTAACAATAAATGTATTATGAAGTAAGCTTTATAACCGGATGAAAAAATATGTAATAATATACCTTTTCATTTTCTTCCCTTTTGGGAGTTATGGTCAAATAACTAAACTCCCTGAGATAATTATGAATATTGCCGAGGAACTTGCAGCCGACGACAACGACCCGGAAGCAGTTGCAATATATATTGAAAGACTTTATGATCTTGCAGAAAACCCGGTCAATGTCAATTCAGCTGATGAAAATGAAGTTTCCAGACTATTCTTTTTATCTGATTTCCAGATAAAAGTGCTGACAGATTATGTACATTCATCAGGTAAGATCATTTCTGTTTTTGAACTGGCAAACCTCCCCGGATTTGATAAAGAGACCGCAGAGATGATGATCCGGTTCATCTCCCTTGATGCTAAGATGAAGCTGAATCAGGATTCTGTCAGATTGAGGAGCGCTTCCTTGACAAATATTTCCATTAAACCGGGCAATAGTGATTCAACGTCATTAGGTTCCGCCTGGAAAATTCTTTCAAAATATAAGTTTACTGCTGGCAGGCTGTCAGGAGGATTTACCATCGAAAAAGATCCGGGAGAAAAGTTTTTAACAGGAAAGTCTCCTCAACCCGATTTTCTGTCGTTTAACCTTGCTTTCAGGGGAAGTGGAACGATGCGTAAATTCATAGTCGGCGATTATTCTGCCCGTTTCGGTCAGGGTACAAATATTAATACAGGTATCAGATCGGGATTATCTCTTACTTCACCAGGATACATGTCGTCAAAAGATGAGATTAAACCATATACATCGACTGATGAAAATAATTTTTTCAGGGGAGTGGCTGCTGAGTTTGATTTCAGGAATTTAGGATTGTCGCTCTTCTATTCAAATAACTATTCAGATGCTACTCTCGTTTCATCAGGATATTCAGAAAATTATATCGAAAATTTCTACAAGGCAGGTATACACAGCACCTCCTCACAATTGCTTAAAAAAGATGCGATCTCCGATATTACATGCGGACTTAATCTGTCATACAATTTTAACAATTTGCGAATAGGTCTGACCTGGTCAGAGGATAAGTTCTCTCTTCCCGTATATTCAGTGGAAAATGATCCTGAAAATATATTTGATTTTAAAGGTTACCGCAACAATCTTTATTCTGTTTATTACAACAGCTTTATAAAAAGGATCCTGCTTTATGGCGAATTTTCGACAAATGAGTACAGAAAATACTCATTTGTACAAGGATTGTCATTCAGACCATCAGACCGGTTAACCATTAATTTTTTATTCAGGGATTACAGTGCCGGTTACATGAGCTTTCACGGAAAAGGACCCGGAAGCAGCTCCTCAACATCTAATGAGCAGGGAATCCTTGCCAATTTCACATTTGAAGCTGCAAAACATCTTTTTATAAGCGGAGGTTGCGATAATCAGTATTTCCCCTGGTTAAAATACCGTTGCAGCATACCTTCATGGGGAAGGAAAAAGGAGCTGAGGGTCAAATTCCTGCCGACAGATAACCTGACAATTGATGCTTCCTATAGTTACAGTTATTCTATGGTTGACAGCTCTCAAAACAGAGGAATTCCTCAGCAGAAACAGGTTGTCACGAGAAGCATAAAAGGAACTGTGCGATACGCTCTTTACGATAATCTGATACTGGGAACACGGGTCGATTATAAAGTTGCCGGTCCGGCAGTGAGCAAAGGAACCCTTTTACTTCAGGATATTAACTACAGATTCCGGTATATCCCGGTCACATTATGGTTCAGATATTGCCTGTTCAGCACCGATGACTGGGATTCAAGAATTTACACTTACGAAAATGATCTGCTTTATAGTTTCAGTGTCCCTGCTTTATCGGGAGAAGGCACCCGCACTTATCTAATGGCAAAATGGGAAATCAAAGATATTGCCGAACTAAGAGTAAAATACAGCACTACATCTCTGATTAAAGGTAACAGTAATTCAGCAGATACTGACGAGATAAAAATTCAGTTCAGGGTAATATTTTAAAAATGGCTTCCGGTTAACGGTCTCCGTTTCCCGGTATTTTGATATCTCTGATATTCAGCTGCAAATTTTTATTACCTCTGAACTCATTCATTTCCAGAGAATAACATATATCAAAAGGATTTCCTCCCCTGATATAGTCAAAATAGTTCGCCTGACTGAAAGCTATTGCAGAGAAGCTTTTCTGACCTGTTGATTCCTGGCAAAGATCAAGCTTAAGATGTTCTCCATTTGATCCGACCATACGTCCGGCTCCGGTATCAAAAATATTCCGGGAAACAAAGACCGGTGACATATTTTCAGGACCAAATGGCTGGAACTGGCTCATCGTTTTGAAAAAATCTTCATTTATTTCCGAAAAGGAAAGTTCTGTATCGATAAATATCCTGGGTACAAGTTGTTCTTCGGTAATTGTACTGTGGACATACTGTTCGAACCTCTCCATAAAAGGCTTTATATTTTCTTTTTTTAGTGTTAATCCTGCAGCAAACATATGTCCGCCGAAACTCTCCAGAAGATCGCTGCAAGCCTCAATGGCCTGATAAAGATCGTATCCCTGAACTGATCGGGCCGAACCTGTGGCAAAACCATTTGACTCTGTCAGAATTACCGTCGGACGATAATATGTCTCAATTAGCCTCGAAGCAACAATTCCGATTACGCCTTTTTTCCAGGTGGGATTATATAAGACTGTCGTTCTGAAGTTAACTGTTCTTTGATCTTCAGAGATCATACGCATGGCTTCTGTTGTAATTACACGATCGATACTTCGCCGTTCAAGGTTGAAATTATTGATCTCTTTGCTTATCCCTGTGGCAAGAAGCGAATCGTTTGAAACAAGCAGATCAACAGCCTTACTGCCGGTTTCCATCCTTCCGGCGGCATTTATTCTCGGTCCTATCTTGAAAACGACATCTTCTATTGTCATGGCTTTTGTAACTTCCGATTCACGGATTATTTCTTTCAGTCCTGTGCGTGGAGATTCATTAAGCTGCTTCAGCCCGAAATAGGCCAGAACTCTGTTTTCCCCTGTAATAGGTACAATATCCGATGCAATACTTACGGCAACCAGATCAAGATAATTTAATATTTTGCTGAACGGGATACCATGAACCCTTGCATAGGCATGAATCAGTTTAAATCCAACGCCACAACCTGAAAGTTCTTTATAAGGATAATTGCATGATGGCTGCTTTGGATCGAGGACAGCAAGAGCTTTAGGAATTTCATCACCTGGATAATGATGATCACAGATAATAATATCGAGCCCTTTTGTGCGTGCATATTTTACTTTTTCAACTGCTTTAATCCCACAATCGAGAGTTATCACAACTTTACAATTGTGCTGATAGGCATAATCCAGACCCTCAAAAGAGACTCCATAACCTTCTTTATATCTGTCGGGTATATAATATTCAACATTTGAATACTGCTCTTTCAGGAATGAATACATCAGTGCCACTGCTGTTGTTCCGTCCACATCATAATCACCATAAACAAGAATTCTTTCGTTCTTCAACACTGCGGTAGAGATCCTGTCGACAGCAATATTCATATCCTTCATTAAAAAAGGATCATGAAGATATTCGAGACTCGGTTTAAAAAAGGCGCTTGCTTCTTCGGCAGTTGTTATGTTTCGCTGGACCATCAGATTAGCCAGGGACTCTGACACATTAAGGGCTCCTGCGAGTTGTTTCACAACTGCCGTGTCTCCCTTATCCTTGACGATCCATCTTTTTTCCATTATACTTATTTTATCCATTCCAAATCAAAAACATCCTGAAGATTCTTTTTCACTTTCTCTTTCACAGAATCCAAATCAAGCCTGTACCCAAGCTCTTTCTCGAGCGATGTAACACCTTTATCGACAAAACCGCAAGGATTTATAAAATTAAAATATGTCAGATCAGTGTTTACATTGAAGGCAAATCCATGCATTGTAACAAATCTGCTGGCTTTTACCCCGATTGCACAAATCTTTCTTGCCTTACTACTGATGTCCGGATCGATCCATACTCCCGTTCCTCCACTGAATCTTGAAGCAACAATACCAAATTCCCGAATAGTTCTTATAATAGCCTCTTCAATCCTGTATATATACTCTTTCAAACCTATATCGATATTATCAAGATCAAAAATCGGATAGCCCACAATCTGGCCCGGACCATGATAGGTTATATCTCCTCCCCTGTCGATTTTGTAAAAAGAAGCATTCTTTGCTCTAAGTTGCACGTTGTCTACGAGAAGGTTATTTTCAGATCCACTCTTACCAAGTGTATAAACATGTGGATGTTCGACAAAGATTAAAGTTCCTGGAAGAACACTCTGATTGGCATTGTTTTCTGCGTTTCCTTTTATTTTGCTGTCGACGAGTTTCTTAAATATTTCAGCTTGGTAATCCCAGGTATCTTTATAATCCTTTTCACCAATATCTTTATATACAACTCTATAGCTCAATTTTAGCTTTCTGATTAAGTCATGCGAATATAATCAAATTTATCATCCTTTTAAATGTTTTTCCGCATGGAAGGATGATCGTACCAAAGGACTGCTTTCGACGAATGAAAATCCGATTTTTAAAGCCACAGACTTGTATTCTTTGAACTTTTCAGGAGAAACATATTCAACTACCTCCATATGATTTAATCCTGGTTGAAGATACTGGCCAACAGTAAGAACCTTACAACCTGCAGAATAAAGGTCATTCATGGTTTGTATTATTTCATCCTCATGCTCCCCGAGGCCTAACATAAAACCCGATTTGGCTATTTTCTCTTTGCCGGAAATATACCTTATAACATCCAGGCTTCTTTTATATTTTGCTTTCGTACGTATTAAAGGAGTCAGACGTTCCACAGTTTCAATATTATGAGATATCACATCTGGTCCGGCATCAATAATCTTTTGAAGATTTTCAGGTTTCCCGTCAAAATCAGGGATTAAAGTCTCAATTGTTATATCAGGATTCACAATTTTTATCCGTTTTATTGTCTGCCCCCAGAAGGAGGCTCCCCCATCAGGAAGATCGTCACGGTCGACAGAAGTAATTACACAATGCTTAAGTTGCATGATTTTTATTGATTCGGCCAGTCTGAATGGTTCCTGCGGGTCAGGTGGAAAAGGCTTCCCTGTTTTTGTGGCACAGAATTTACAGGCTCTGGTACAGATATCTCCCAGTATCATGAAAGTGGCAGTACCAGCATTCCAACACTCACCGATATTCGGACAATTTCCACTTGTGCATATAGTATGAAGATGGTTCTCCGCTACCACATGTTTCACCATTGAATAGTTTTCTCCGCTGGCCCTTTGCATCTTAAGCCATGCCGGTAAACGTCTGCTTTTTTGCATAAAAAGTTTTATGATTAATGAATTGACAAAGGTACAAAAAGGTGTATAAATATTAGGTATTATTACTTTTCAAAACCCTCTTTGTAGCTCCGGCAACTCTCCCTATAAATCGGGACAAGTTGTGCCAGTGCTTTTCCAGTTATGATAATATGATAATAGACATATTGAGTCAACATAGCGAGAGATAGAAAACCTGAATTACAGCGCCATTAAATCTTAACGGAATATTTAGAGATAAAAAACTTATATTTGTTAATCTTCAATTTAACTTTTTTAATAATTAAAATATTACACAAATGGCAAATAATGAATTAAAAGTAACCGATAACTATCAGACAGTTATAGGTGATTTTCCAAAAGTAGGTATCCGTCCAATTATTGATGGCAGAAGACGGGGTATAAGGGAATCCCTTGAGGACCAGACCATGAATATGGCAAAAAGTGCTGCAAATCTTATTTCAAAGAATCTTAAATATCCTGATGGCAAGCCTGTTGAATGTGTTATAGCTGATACATGTATCGGAGGTGTTGCTGAAGCCGCATTGTGTGCTGAAAAATTCCGTAAAAACGATGTGGGAGTAAGCCTTTCAGTTACCCCGTGCTGGTGTTATGGAAGCGAAACCATCGATATGGACAGTAATATTCCAAAGGCTGTCTGGGGATTTAACGGAACAGAACGTCCCGGAGCTGTATACCTTGCTGCTGCACTTGCAGGCTATTCAATGAAAGGTCTGCCGGCTTTCGGGATCTACGGACATAATGTTCAGGATGCAGACGACACTACCATTCCTGAAGATGTAAGCGAAAAAATCCTGAGGTTCGTACGCGCCGCTCTGGCGGTATCTTTCATGAAAGGCAAATCGTACCTTTCGATGGGATCGGTTGCTATGGGAATTGCAGGTTCGATAGTGAAAGAAGATTTCTTCCAGGAATATCTTGGAATGAGAAATGAATATATCGACATGAGTGAATTCATCCGTCGAATGGACGAGGGGATCTACGATAAAGCTGAATTTGAAAAAGCATTGGCCTGGACAAAGAAGAACTGCAAAGAGGGGTTCGATATCAACACTACACCTAAGACAAGAAAACAGAAGGATACAGAATGGGAAACATGTGTCAAGATGGCAATCATTGCCCGTGACCTGATGGTAGGTAATCCCGGACTGAAAAAACTTGGTTTCGGTGAAGAAGCGATGGGCCATAATGCTATTCTCGCAGGATTTCAGGGACAGCGTCAATGGACCGACCACATGCCAAACGGAGATTTTCTTGAAGCAATACTCTGTTCTTCTTTTGACTGGAACGGAATAAGACCTCCATATCTTGTTGCCACAGAGAATGACGCAATGAACGGAGTTCCAATGCTGCTCGGATATCTTCTGACAAATACCGCACAGATGTTTTCTGATATCCGTACCTACTGGAGTCCGGAATCAATAGAAAGAGTCACAAAGTACAAACCTGAAGGACTTGCAGCCAACGGTGTCATTCACCTCATCAACTCAGGCGCTTCAGCACTTGATTTCTCAGGAAGAGAGATAAAAGGAGGAAAACCATGTATTAAACCTTTCTGGGATATTACAGCAGAAGATGCCGACGAATGTCTGAAAGCAACTCAGTGGACTCCTGCAAATATAGGATACTTCAGGGGAGGCGGCTTCTCATCACAGTTCAATTCAAAAGGTGGAATGCCCATAACATTAACGAGACTCAACCTGGTCAAAGGACTCGGCCCCGTTATGCAGATTGCAGAAGGATGGACTGTAGAACTTCCTGAAAAAGTTCACAAAACACTTTCTGACCGTACTGATCCGACATGGCCAACTACATGGTTTACACCAAGACTCACAGGAAAAGGCGCGTTCACTGATGTCTATTCAGTTATGGCAAACTGGGGAGCCAACCACGGTGCATCAAGCTATGGACATATAGGTGCTGACCTTATTACACTTGCTTCAGTTCTCAGAATACCTGTATGTATGCATAACGTTCCCGAAGAAAAGATCTTCCGTCCGAGTACATGGAATGCCTTCGGCATGGATAAAGAGGGATCTGATTACAGAGCATGCCAGACTTACGGTCCGCTTTATAAATAAACTGATTTTTTCAATTAATAACCTGGTAAGTATCTACAACTCCCCGGACGAATCAGCCCGGGGAGTATTTATATAAATTTAAACTCGGTCATCAATGCCAAAAGGAGATATAGTAATCGTTTTTGACTGTGGAGCCACCAATGTAAGAGCTGTTGCAATCAACAGCAAAGGTGAAATCCTTGCTTCTGAATCATCCCCGAATAATACACAACCCGATCCTTTCTATCCTGCTTACAGGATATGGGATGTAAATGAAATATGGGGGAAGATGTGCATGGCTTCAAAAAAAGTCATCAGCCGGATAAATGCGAATCAGATAGTGGGAGTAACAGTCACAACCTTCGGTGTCGACGGAACTCTGTTCGACAAGTCTGGTAAAATGCTTTACCCTGTCATTTCGTGGCAGTGCGAAAGGACAAATTCCATAATGGCAAATATCCACAAATATATACCGCTCAGTGATTTATACAGTGAATGTGGTGTTCTTCCTTTCACTTTCAATACGATTAATAAACTGATCTGGTTTGCCGAACAAAAACCTGAAATAGTCTGGAAAAGCCACCGGTTTCTTTTCATGCCTTCAATATTCACATTCCTTCTTACCGGAGAGATGGTAAATGATACAACCATGTCGGGCACATCGATGCTAACGAATCTTACAACAAGAGGATTTTCTGAAAATATTCTGAATAAAATAAAATTCCCTTCCGAAAAATTCGGGACGCCTGTGGAAGCAGGTACAATAGTGGGGAGAATCAATAAGAAAGCTTCTTTAGATACATCTATTCCTGAGGGGATCCCTGTTGTAGCAACCGGCCATGACACACAATTTGCAATTTTCGGGTCAGGTGCTGAAAAAAACCAGCCGGTACTCAGTTCGGGAACATGGGAAATACTCATGGCCCGGTCAGAAGGTTACAGGTCAGGTAAAGAGCAACTCGCGATGAGTATAACAACTGAGTTGGATTCAAGATCAGGTCTGTATGACATTGGCAACCAGTGGATCGCTTCCGGAATACTTGAATGGGCCCGGAGGAACCTTTATGCCGACATTAAAGAAAATGTTTATGAATTCATGATTTCAGGAGCAGAAAAGGTACCATCGGGCTGCAATGGAGTTAAGATCGTTCCAAAATTTTATGAAGAGTTGAAGGGGAAACCCGGTGGCCAGATACTAGGTCTTACAATGGAATCAACCCGTGATGAAATTTATCGTGCAATGCTTGAAGCGCTTTCCGAAAGACTTGCAGAGGGCAAGAAAGCTCTCGAAAATGCAGGCGGATTTAAAACAGAAAGTATTCTTTGCGTTGGTGGAGGGTCAAAAAACAGGCTATGGAACCAGTTGCGGGCCAACTATACAGGTGTTCCTCTGAAAATCATCGATCAGAAAGAAACTACCGTCATGGGAGCTTCATTGTTTGTTCAGGCAGCTTGCGGAAACTCTTCATCACCTGAAGATGCACGCGCTGCAATTGATTATAAGACAGAAATTATTGAGCCGGAATAAGAACTACGCCCCATCCCCACCATATGGGGGACTTATTTCTGACTACTGATTAGCCCCCTGATAGAGGGGATGGCGGGCAAAAACAAGGAAAATTAGCGGGTAAAAATGAACATTGCATATTTCAACGGTAACTTCCTCCCAAAGGATGAAATAAGAATCAGCCCTGACGACCGTGGATTTTTGTTTGCTGACGGTATTTATGAAGTTGCTAAATGGTATGAGGGATTTTTCTTCGACATGGAAAGCCACCTGATAAGGATGAAAAGAAGTCTCAGAGAGGTTCGTATTAATTGGCCCGGAGAAGATTCTTTCCCGGCTTTTGCAGAAGAACTTATTGAGCGGAACCAGTTATCCGACCGTCAGGCTTTGATCTACCTTCAGGTAACAAGAGGAGCATCTCCGCGCAGTCATGCTTTTCCTGATCCTGAGGTACCTCCTACTGTTTATGCTTTTGTAAATGAATTCAATTCCCATCTGCCAGGATCGGAATCGGGCGTTAGGATAATGCTGAAAGAAGATTTCAGGTGGAACAGGTGCGATATCAAATCAGTTGCCCTTCTTGCCAATATCCTTAGTTTCCAGGAGGCACGCGAAAAAGGATTATGGGAATGTGTGTTTGTCAGGAACGGACTAATAACCGAAGGATCACATTCAAATATTTTCTTTGTCATCAACGGAATTCTCTATACACATCCGGAATCGCATTATATTCTTTCAGGTGTCACCAGAAAAAATATTTTCAGAATCGCCGGAGAGGCAGGGATTCCTGTTAAAGAGGAACCTTTACCTGCTGATAAAATTGGAACTATTCAGGAAGCATTTACCACGAACACATCTGCGGAAATAACCCCCGTTATTGCCATAGATGACCTCAAAATAGGCAACGGATTGCCAGGACCGGTAACAAAACTTTTACGGAAAAATTTTGATGCTGAGATAATTAGCCTGGGAAAGGGAAAAACCAAATTCACCTGAAAAATTTCGAAATTTTGTTCGATTAAAAAAATGCTATATATTTGCCTGATTAATCAATTGATTAAATCATTTGTATAATAATGCAAAAAACCAGGAATGTTGAACAGGATATAATTGATGCAGCCCGAAAAGTGTTTCAAATGAATGGCTTTAAGGAGGCAACTATGCGTGATATTGCAAACGAAGCCAATATAAACCTGGCCATGCTTCATTACTACTTCAGATCGAAAGATAACTTGTTCTATATGATTTTCGACGAGGCATTCGGTTTGCTGTATGAAAAAATTGCGCATATCCTTTCCGATGATAAATTGGATATTTTCGAAAAAATCCGGATAATAGTAAGTGAGTATATTACGTTTTTCAATATTAATCCTCATATTCCCTTGTTTATTGTCCGGGAAGTAATCAGAAATCCTGAAAAGATAGGAGAACGAATGAAGGTCAGCATAAATCCTATCCCTACTTTCAAGACTTTTTCTGATCAGATTCAGGAACAATACGAAAAGGGAGTTATAAGACAAATTTCAGCGTTTTCACTTATTCTTAATATCATTTCATTATGCGTATTCCCTGCACTTGCAAAATCAGTCGTAAACCAGTTAAGTGGTCTTACTGAAATTGAGATGGAAGCAATATCTGAAAACAGGAAGAAAGAAGTAGCTGATTTTATTATTAATTCAATACGTATCTAAAAAAATTTATTAATTTATTAATCATTTGATTAATTCATTTGTATAAACTTATTAGTTAAATCATGGGATTATAACCAAAATACAACCCGATAATGATCAAATTTTAATATTATGGAAACCGATCAAATTTTTAAGACAAAATTCGAAAAATCATCTGACTTTAAGTTTGATGCTGCTGTTGTAAATGTTTTCGATGATATGGTTGTACGCTCCGTACCAATGTATCTTGAATTCCAACGCATGATTACCGAAATCTCGGCCGATTATGCTCAACCCAACACCTCGTTATATGACCTTGGCTGTTCTACAGGTACTACACTTTTGTCCCTTAACACAGTACTTGACGAATCAATAAAATTCGTTGGAGTTGATGAGTCACGGGAGATGCTCAATAGCTGTGCCAAAAACCTGAAAAATAACGGAGTAACCAGACCATTTGAAATGGTGGTGGCTGACCTGAACAAGCAGGTAAAGATTGAAAATGCATCTGTAGTGGTTCTTTGCCTCACTTTGCAGTTTGTACGTCCTATCAACAGGCTTAAATTGCTAAAATCAATTCAGGAGCAGTTAAATCCTCATGGTTGTATAATTCTTGTGGAAAAGGTTTTAGCCGAAAGCTCCGAATTCAATCGTCAGTTCATCAAGTATTATTACGATATGAAACGGCGCAATGACTATAATGATATGGAAATAGCCCAGAAGAGGGAGGCTCTTGAAAATGTACTGATCCCTTACAAATTAAGTGAAGACTATCAGCTTTTGCTTGATTCAGGTTTCCATTCATGTGAGACATTTTTCAAATGGTACAATTTTGCCGGACTTGTGGCACTTAAATAATCAACTAAATAAAATATCGTTATGCTTGTCAAAATAGGGAATTGGTTGTTCCATTTCCGCAATATATTATTTCCACTTTTTTATGCAGCGTTGTTTATCCCATCGTCTGATATTTTTCAGAAAGAAGAAACGGCATTAATTATAGGAGCATTTATTGTCGGCACCGGAATAGTAGTCCGTTGCACTACAATCGGGCTGGTATACATTATCCGTGGAGGAGCAAAACGTCAGATCCATGCGGAAGAACTTGTTACCGGCGGTATTTACCTGGTCTGCCGTAACCCTATGTATCTGGGCAATATGCTTCTTATAATCGGATTTGGCATTTTCGCAAACTCATTGCTTTTCACCCTGATTTTTTCTCCTTTGTTTGTATTCTTTTACGCTGCCATAATAAGCGCCGAAGAAAATTTTCTTTCAGGCAAGTTCGGTCAGCAGTTTGCTGATTACAAGGCTTCTACAAACGCTATAATGCCAAAATTGGGAAACCTTGGAGCTGCATTTGAAGGGCAAACATTTAAATGGGAAAAAGTCATAAATAAAGAACATAATTCCCTCTTCCTGTATTTCTCAGCCATTTTATTGCTGTTGCTATATAATGGACACCTGGGAATAAGCTTATTCTTTATCTGTGAAGCAGTTCTGGCCTTATTTTATGCTCTCGCGAAATATTTAAAATATGTTAATCTTATCTAAAGGGTATTATTGCTGAATCATTTATTATAGTTTTGGCCGGATTTAAGAATATGCCGGCATATTAAAACAATTATCTGTTTCCATGGGCAACTTTGTAAATTTTCAATTCGTAAATTATTATGCAGTCAGGACTTCTGCCCGGTAGAAACAGCTTTATCTTTCTGGTTCTTTTACTTTTAATGAGCAACATTCATCTGTTTGCGCAACAAGTTGTGATTAATACAATTACTGCCAAAGGTCGCATAATTGATTCTCAAACCAGGGAGGCTGTACCTTTTACTTATATTCAGGTTGTAGGTACGTCATACGGAGGAGTATCCGATGTCAATGGCAATTTTACATTTAAAGTCAATCTGAAACGTTTCAGCGTTAAGTTAAGCTGCCTCGGATACAAGACCGAAACAATACAGGTTGATCTCTCTTCGTCAAAATCACTGGAATTTAAACTGGTTCCCGAGACAGAACTTCTTAACGAAGTAGTTGTTAAAGCCGGCAGAAAAAAATATAAAAACAAGGGTAACCCGGCTTATGAGATTATGGAGAAAGCAATTGCCAACCGGTCGGCTAACAACCGGGATGCTCTGGACTATTATAAAAATGAAAAATATGAGAAACTGCTTTTAGGATTCAGTGACCTGACACCTGAAATAAAACAAAAAAAAGCACTAGTAAAATTTCAGTTCGTTCTTGAAAATACCGATACTACGATATTCAAAGGGAAAGAAGTATTACCTGTATACCTGAACGAAAGCGTCACGGATTGTTATTTCAGGAAATCACCAAGAAGTGAAAAAAAGATTAAAAAAGCTTCTGACTTTGTAAGTTTTGATAAATATTTTGATGACCAGGGAATTGAAAATTATGTCAAGCACATGTACCAGGACATAAATATTTATAACAATGACATTACCTTCCTTACAAACCAGTTTCTTAGCCCTGTAGCCACGACGGCTCCTCTGTTTTACAAATATTTCATAAGCGACACTATTGAAGTTGACGGGGATAAATGCGTTGAAATGTTTTTCTCACCGCGCAATAAGACTGACCTTTTGTTTCAGGGTTACCTGGATATAATGCTCGACAGCAGTTATGCCATCCGGAAAGTAAATATGACTGTAAATAAAGACATTAACCTCAACTGGGTTAAGGATGTAAATATTACACAGCAGTTCAAAAAAAGCGGGGGGCATGGATGGCTTCTTGCATTTGATGATATAAAGATCGATTTTGGGCTTGCTCCAAAAGGAGTAGGGATTTTTGGTCGCAAAACAGTCACTTATAATAACTATGCATTTGATGGCGGGGAAATTGAATCAGTTTTACAGGCAAAAGTGCAAGAGACCCATGATTGTCCCATTAACTACAATGATGAATACTGGGCTATCCACCGTAATCCGGAACTTGCCAAATCGGAAGAAGACACCTATTCTGTAATAGATAGTGTTCAGAACGTCCCAGTCTTCAAAAGAACAATGGAGGCTGCTACTCTGTTGATGTTCGGTTATAAAGATTTTGGCAATTTCGAAATTGGCCCCGTAAATACTTTTTACAGTTTTAACCCCATTGAAGGATCCAGGCTTAGGTTTGGGGGACGTACAACACCCCAGCTAAGCCGGAAGTTCAATCTGGACACCTACCTGGCTTATGGCTTTAAGGATGAAAAATATAAATATTACGTTGGCACAACATGGTCGCTGACTCCAAAAACAATTTATGATTTCCCTGTTAAATATTTTAAAATAAGCTACCAGAACGACACCAAGATACCTGGTCAGGATTTACGGTATATTCATGATGACAATGTGCTTTTATCAGTAAAAAGAGGGGTGAATGACAAGCTTTTTTACAATAAAACTTTTGCTATAGAGTATTTGAACGAATTTGACAACCACTTTTCATATACAATCGGATACCAGTTCATAAATGAAACACCTTCGGGGAATCTGTTCTTTAACTACTCCGATTACACGCTACATCAGAATGATGATTTCAGCATTAATGTTTCTGAAATATATGTAAACCTGAGATATGCTCCTCATGAACGTTTTTATCAGGGGAAGACATACAGGACTCCTATTGCCAGTAAATATCCCGTGACTGAACTGCAATACACTTTCGGTTCCAGATTTCTAAACAGTGATTATAATTATCAAAGGCTGCATCTGACAGTTAGCAAGAGATTCACCCTTTCCATAATAGGTTACAGCGATGTTGTATGGGAAGCAGGAAAGATCTTCGGTCAGGTGCCATATCCTTTGCTCGCTATTCACAGGGCTAACCAATCTTACTCATACCAGTCTCTTTCGTATAATATGATGAATTTTCTGGAATTTGTAAGTGATCAATATATCTCAATTAATATTGATCACTGTTTCAACGGTTTCTTCTTAAACAAAGTTCCATTATTTAAAAAGCTGAATCTAAGGGAGATTGCTACATTTAAGATCCTTTATGGCAATGTGACAAATAATAACAACCCTGGCTATCAGAACGATTTATTTAAATTCCCTGTCGATGAAAATGGTGTGCCAATTACCTTTACCCTTGAAAAGAAGCCATACATAGAAGCCAGTTTTGGAATTGGGAATATTTTCAGACTCTTCAGGGTGGATGTAGTAAGACGTTTTACATACCTCGATTATCCTAATGTGACCAAAACAGGAATAAGAATGAGATATAAATTTGATTTTTAAATACCGTCTGCATACTGATTATGTAAAGAACCTATTTCCCATCAATTTGACTATTCGTTAAAAGGCTTAAATTCCTGTATCTGTAAAAGCCTGAATTTTTCTATATTTGCACAAATTTTCAATAAGATGAGCAATTTGAATTTAAGTGAGCAGGAACTGATAAGAAGGAAATCCCTCGATGAATTAAGAAAACTTGGAATTAACCCCTATCCTGCCGCTGAATATAAGACTAACGCTTTTGCACAGGATATTCTGGATAACTATTCTCCTGAGAAAAATAACTTCCAGGATGTTTGCATGGCAGGTCGCTTAATGAACATCCGCATTATGGGGAGCGCCTCATTCGCAGAAATGATGGACTCTTCAGGCAGGATTCAGATCTATATCCGCCGTGACGATATCTGCCCTGGCGAAGATAAAACTATGTACAACACTGTTTTTAAGCATCTTCTCGACATAGGTGATATCATAGGTATAAAAGGTCGCGTTTTTAAAACACAGATGGGCGAAATTACTATTCATGTCAATGAATTCACTGTACTTTGCAAATCGGTACGCCCGCTTCCTGTCGTTAAAGAAAAAGACGGGATCTTATTTGATGCTGTCACAGATCCCGAGATGCGTTATCGCCAGCGTTATGTCGATCTTATTGTCAATCCGCAGGTACGTGATGTATTTAGAAAAAGAACCCGTATAATCCAGTCATTGCGCGAACTGTTCAATTCAAAAGGCTATCTTGAAGTGGAAACACCTGTTCTTCAGCCAATTCCCGGTGGAGCCGCTGCCAGACCATTTATCACTCACCATAATACCCTCGATATCCCTCTTTATCTTAGAATCGCAAATGAACTTTACCTAAAACGCCTGATTGTCGGCGGTTTTGAAGGCGTATATGAATTTGCAAAGGACTTCCGCAACGAAGGTATGGACCGCACTCACAATCCGGAATTTACTGTAATGGAGATATATATTGCCTACAAAGATTACAACTGGATGATGAGTTTTACGGAAGAACTTATTAAAAAAGCAGCTCTTGATCTCCATGGTAAGACTGAAATAATATATGGCGACAATCTTATCAATCTTAATCCGCCATACAAAAGGATCAGCATGATTGATTCCATAAAAGATAATACCGGCATCGATATTTCAGGAATGGATGAAGAGGAAATGAGAAAAGTCTGTGACAGGCTTGGGGTCCCGCATTCACCTGAAATGGGGAAAGGAAAACTCATCGATCAGATTTTCGGGGAGAAATGTGAACATAATTATATCCAGCCTACTTTTATAATTGATTACCCGACTGAAACATCTCCTCTTACAAAGATGCACCGCAGCAAGCCGGGTCTTACAGAACGATTTGAGCTTATGATAAATGGTAAGGAGATAGCTAATGCCTATTCAGAATTGAACGATCCTATCGACCAGATGGAACGGTTCCAGGATCAGCTGCATCTTTCGGAAAAAGGAGATGATGAGGCTATGTTCATCGACCAGGATTTTATAAGGGCTCTGGAATATGGTATGCCTCCTACTTCAGGAATGGGAATAGGCATTGACAGGCTGACTATGCTGCTGACCAATCAGCCTTCTATCCAGGATGTACTGCTTTTCCCGCAGATGAAGCCTGAAACTTTGAAGGTAAAAGCTGAAAGCCAAAAAGAAGAGTATATTGAACTCGGAATTCCCGAAGAGTGGATCGAACCTCTGAAAAAACTAGGTTTTATCACAATAGCCAAAATTAAGGAAGTGGAAAAACCAGGTAAACTGGCTAATGATCTGAATGGTTTTAACAAAAAAAATAAGTTGGGTTTATCAGGTCTTAGTCCTGAAGCTGTAGGATCATGGTTAAAATAATATTCTGAACCTTCTTAAGTATCCTTTGCTGACTCATAAGCTGACTCTCTTGCGCCGTTATGTCTTTGCGCAATTGAGCCTGAACAATTACTATCTTGCATCTGTTTATTGAGGTATGCAAACCGAAAACGTTATAGAGGTAAAAAATGTCTGGAAATCCTTTAAGACAGTCCAGGCAGTAAAAGGTGTTAATCTAAAAATTCCAAAAGGACAATTTATTGCTTTGCTGGGCCCAAATGGAGCCGGTAAGACCACAATGGTTGAGATGATTGAGGGAATCCAGAAACCCGATAAAGGCGAAATTACCATTATTGGTAAAAGATGGAAAGGCAATGAAGATGAACTTCACAATATTATCGGACTTTCACTGCAGGAGACAAGATTTATAGATAAACTCAGGGTTTCAGAGACCTTAAAACTTTTCGCAAGCTTTTACGACCTTGGGAAAGAGCGTGTTAATGAAATAATTAATATTATCGGTCTCGAAGAAAAAAGAAATTCATATGCTGTAAATCTTTCAGGCGGACAAAGACAAAGGATGGCTATCGGAATTGCCCTTATCAATAATCCCTCAATACTCCTTCTTGACGAGCCGACGACAGGTCTGGATCCGAACGCACGCAGAGAGATCTGGGAAATCCTTAAGAACCTGAAAGAGAAATCCGAAACGTCAATGATACTGACAACACATTACATGGAGGAGGCCGAATATCTCTGCGACTATATTGTGATCATGGATAACGGGATCATTCTCAAAGAAGGCACATTACAACAGTTGCTTGAGGAAGCAACCAACACTCCTGAAAACAAGGATCGCAACCATAAAACACTTGATGATCTGTTTGTCTCATTAACGGGAAGGAAGATAAATGAATAGCTTGTTCCGGTTTAATCAGCTCTGGCAACTGACAGTTGCCCTGTTCCGGGAATTAATCCGCGAACCCGGAGTGCTTTTCTGGGGAATAGTCTTTCCAATTCTTATGTCACTCGGACTGGGTCTTGCTTTTACAAAAAAGAGCGATGTAATAAGGAAAGTTGCCATTGTCAGTAACATAGAAGAATCAGCAACAAGATCAGATACGACAACCGTAACAGAGTTTCTTCAAAAGAATTGTGAAAAGAATCTCCCGGAAGGCAAAGAGTCATGGCAATGGAAATATACTATCAACGATGGTAAATTAGGCAACTCCATTTTCCTTTTCTACAATATGGAATGGGACGAAGCTATGAGACTTCTCAAGAGAGGTACGATAAATGTTCTGCTTTCCGGGGTGAATGGCCAGATTGAATACCATTTCGATCCTTTAAATTCCGATGCGGAACTGACTTATCTGAAGCTTAGTAATATAATCGGGAAAGGGACATTGCTCGAAAAGAAAAACTATTCGGAAATAAAACCTCTGACTGTCAAAGGTACACGATATATCGATTTCCTGGTTCCGGGTCTGATCACGATGGGCGTAATGATGTCATCCATGTGGGGAATAAGCTATGGGATCATCGAAAAAAGATCAAAAAAATTGTTACGCAGACTGGTTGCAACACCTATGAAAAAATCACATTTTCTTATTGCGCTTATAACTGTCAGGTTAGCAATGAACTTCATTGAATCTCTGGCCCTGTTTTTATTCGCCCTGTTTGCATTTAAGCTGACTATACAGGGTGATATCTCGGCTCTTATTTTAATGTTCCTTGCAGGTAACATAGCTTTTGCCGGCATCGCTGTCTTTGTTTCGTCCCATACATCAAATACTGAAGTAGGCAATGGCCTTATAAATTTTGTTGTATTTCCGATGATGGTGCTTTCAGGTATCTTTTTCAGCTATCAGAATTTCCCGGAATGGAGTATTCCCGTAATTAAGAACCTCCCTCTGACGATGATGACCGACGGAATAAGAAGTATCTTCAACGAAGGAGCCGGTTATCACGAAGTTGCAATACCAATTCTGATACTCACGGTAATGGGTATTGTGTTCTTTTCTGCTGGATTGAAAATATTCAAATGGCATTAGAATATGCTGGAATTGACAAGATCTAAAAGGAGGAGACCGTTTACATCAGACAACAGGAAATAATTTCTGCTTTGTGCAACAAATTATTTTTCTCTCTGTCTTTATCCTGAAAAAGTTCAGCAAATGACTAAAAATTGAAGAAATATGAAATCCACATGTTATTCAGACAAAAACACTAATAAAAATAATTTGTCAACATGTGGATTCCATGATACCTTTCAAACTAAAATAATATTATAATGAAAAATCTGAGATTTTTAACAGCCGCCATTGCCATACTGTCTATTACCGCTTGTTCCAATGGACAAATCAGGAAAACAGTATTCGGAAATCATAAAGTAGTTACAGAAGAACGAAATGCTGAATATTTCAATGGAATCAAGACAAGCAGTGGAATTGATGTATTTCTGAAACAGGGAAATAAGGAATCAGTATCTGTTGAAGCTGACGGGAACCTCCAGGAGTATATTATCACCGAAGTTAAAGGAGGCATACTTCATATCTATACCGAAGCAAATATCCGCGATGCAGAAAGTAAAAAAGTGTTTGTTACAATGAAAGATGTAAACTCTGTACAGACAACCAGTGCTGGTGATGTTATCGGTGAAACCCCCATAAAAAGTGACAGACTGGAATTATCTGCCAGCAGTGCAGGAAGTATCAAACTTGAGGTTCATGCAAACAATATTGAAGTACATATCAGCAGTTCAGGAGATATTACCCTTACGGGAGATGCCGGCATGCTTGAGGCTGATCTTAGCAGCGCCGGCGATCTTAATGCTTACAATCTGGAGGTAAAGGAAGCTGATGTTTCAGCATCAAGCGCAGGAGATGCTGATATCAATGTTTCGGAAAAATTGACGGCAAGAGCATCAAGTGCCGGAGATATTCATTACATGGGCGATCCGAAATATGTCGATGCACACTCATCAAGTGCCGGAGGAATTCATAAAAAGTAACTTCTTATCCAATATATATTCCCCACATTATTGCAGGCCGCCGGAGCTATTCCGGCGGCTTTTTATTAACTTTGTAATAAAGTTATATCGACTGAAAATAAATAACCTGACTAAACTGCTTAATAAAATGAAGGAAAATCTAAGTGTAAATCTGAAGAACGCCAGCGGCTTTATATCATATGAAGAGGTTATTGCCCTTGCACAGCAATCGGCAAGACATCTCGATACTCTTAATTCCGGCACAGGTCCCGGAAGTGATTTTCTCGGATGGCTTTCGCTTCCTGATGATATCCTCCAGCAACTCGACAGAATAGAAAAAACCGCCCGGCATATAAGGTCGGTTTCAGATACTACTGTAGTAATTGGGATTGGCGGATCTTACCTTGGGTCCAGGGCAGTGATTGAGGCTCTTTCTCATTCTTTTTCGCCACTTCTGAAATCAAAACATCACGATGTGATTTTTGCCGGGCAGAATATCTGTGAGGATTATTTGTCGGATCTTCTGGAAATACTTGATGGGAGAGATTATTCAATTGTTGTTATTTCAAAATCAGGAACCACTACTGAACCGGCTATAGCATTAAGAATACTTAAAGACCATCTTGAGAAAAAAGTAGGAAAAGCTGTCGCTTCCGACAGGATCATTGCAATAACTGATGCTAAAAAAGGTTCTCTCAGAACACTTGCTGAAACGAACAGTTATGAAACATTTGTTATACCTGATAATATTGGCGGCCGTTATTCAGTACTTACTCCTGTCGGACTTCTTCCTATAGCTATCAGCGGATTTGATATCAGGGCTCTGATAAAAGGGGCCATAGCAATGAAAGAGATAACCAGAAACAATAAAAATGCCTCCTCAAATCCATCGCTTCTTTATGCAGCCGCAAGAAACCTCCTACTGAAACATGGCAAATCAATTGAGATAATGGTCGGGTTCACTCCCAAACTTCACTATATGTCCGAATGGTGGAAACAATTATTTGGTGAAAGTGAAGGAAAAGACGGTAAAGGGATATTCCCTGCTTCTGTTGACATGACAACTGACCTTCATTCGCTTGGTCAATATATCCAGGATGGCCAGAGAATTCTTTTTGAGACAATGATCTCTGTTGAAAATCCCGGAAAAAAGCTTATCATTCCAGGCGAAAAAGATAATTCCGATCAGTTAAACTATATTGCAGGCAAACGACTTTCAGAGGTCAACCATAATGCGCAGACTGGAACAATCCTGGCCCATAACGATGGGAATGTTCCCATAATCACAATAAATATCCTATCTCTGGACGAATACCATATCGGGCAGATGATATATTTCTTTGAAATTGCATGTGCAATAAGCGGATATATTCTTGATGTCAATCCTTTTGATCAGCCGGGTGTTGAAGCTTACAAGAAGAACATGTTTGCTTTGCTTAATAAACCGGGGTACGAGGAAGCTTCAAAGGAAATAAAAGAGAGGCTGAAGTAATAAAAGCATTTATTAATTTATAAAAGATAAAAGCGGTAGAGGAAGCATTCTGCAAACTTCTTACCGCTTTTTGTTAAACCTATAAACTAGAACTATTTCAACTTATACTTTTTAATAAAACCCTCAATGATCTGTGAAAGATTCGGTTCCCCGATTTCCTGAAGGTCATAATAAACCCTGGTATTCGGTTTCTTAATTTTAATAATCCTGTTCAGATCGATAGGTGTTGCAATTATGACGCAATCGCAATCAGTGTTATTGATTGTCGTTTCAAGGTCTTTTAACTGCTGTTTACCATATCCCATTGCCGGTAGCAAGGTTCCTATATCAGGATACAATCTGAATGTTTCGCTTAATTTACCAACGGTGAAAGGGCGGGGGTCAACAAGTTTTGCAGCTCCGAATTTATGTGCTGCAACAACCCCTGCTCCTATTTTCATTTCACCATGTGTCAGAGTCGGTCCGTCTTCTACTACAAGAACTTTCTTCCCTCTTATTAAAGAAGAATCGTCAACTTTAATTGGCGATGCAGCATCAATAACAATTGCTTTCGGGTTAACCTTTTCTATGCTTTCCCTTACGATCTGAATTGATTCAGGAGATGCACTGTCCATCTTGTTTATCACTATAACATCGGCAAGCCGGAGAGTGACTTCACCGGGATAATACCGGAGCTCATGCCCGGCACGGTGAGGATCGGTAACTGTTATCATCAGATCGGGCTTATAGAATGGAAAATCGTTATTGCCTCCATCCCAGATAATTACATCACAACCCGAAGGATCTTTCTCTGCGGCACGAAGAATTGCCTCATAATCTACTCCGGCATAAATAACATTACCTCTTACAACATGCGGTTCATATTCCTCCATCTCTTCGATGGTACATTTATTCTTTTCAAGGTCGCTGACATTTGCAAAACGTTGCACTTTCTGAGCATTAAGATCGCCATACGGCATCGGGTGACGGATTGCAACAACCTTTAAACCCTTTGCCATGAGAAGCTCTATAACCTTTCTGGATGTCTGGCTCTTTCCGCAACCTGTTCTGATCGCGCCAACAGCTATTAAAGGTTTTGTGCTTTTTACCATAGTATCGGCGGGACCAAGCAGTACAAAATTTGCGCCTGCAGCATTCACTACTGCGCTTACCGACATAACTCTCTCATAAGGAACATCACTGTATGAAAAGATGCATTCAGAAACTTTGTGTTTCTTTATAAGCTCAGGAAGGTTTTTTTCGGCAAAAACAGGTATCCCGTCAGGATACAATTTACCTGCAAGCTCCTTCGGATATTTTCGCCCGTCAATATCGGGTATCTGGGCTGCAGTAAACGCTACTACATTATAAAATTCATTATTTCTGAAGCAGGTATTGAAATTATGAAAATCGCGACCTGCCGCACCAATTATGATGACATTTTTCCTGGTCATAAATCCTCCTTACTTATTAAATATTTTTTAGTTTCTTATGGACTTGCATTTTAAAATGGATTAACAAATGTATAATTTGCATACCTTATATCCGAACATTTAATTGTATTTTTAAAAACACTGTTTTTGCTCTGTATCTCTCTCGTTAACAATGTATTAAAGCTGCTTATCAGATGATCTGAAAACATGTTAAAGAAAATGTTTTCTTTAACATAAGGTATATGGCAAATTCTTTGTACTATTATGCCAAATTATGAATGTACTGGCCCACATATATCTTTCCGGTGATTCTGATAAAATAATCATTGGTAATTACATAGGCGATTATGTAAAAGGCCGCGATTATGTAAATTATCCCGATCTGATAAGGAAAGGTATTATTCTCCATCGCCACATTGACGGGTTCACAGATAGCCATCCTGTAGTCCACAGAAGCAAGATCTTCTTTACAAGGAAATACCATAAATATTCAGGGGTTATAACTGATATAATATACGATCATTTTCTTACCCAGGAATGGGATTTTTTTTCCAGGAGGCCACTCGAGAGTGTTACCTTTAATTTTTACAGGGCTCTTGTAAACGATTACGAAATATTACCGGACAAAGTAAAGGAAATGATGCCTTTTTTCATTATTAACAACTGGATCGAATCATATCAGACAGTAAATGGGATCAAGCATGTGCTGAATACATTAAGTAAACGCTCCTCTCTTCCTAATGAAACAAGATATGCAATACATGCCCTTAAAAAAAATTATTCTTCTCTCAGGGAGGATTTTATGGAGTTTTTCCCTCAGCTTATTGATTATGTTGAAAATGAATTTGGCATAGAGATATCACACAGGATCACTGTTCCATTCTGATCATGCAAGGTACTCCGACCGGCTAGCGTCAAGCCTAAGAAAGATAAACAGAAGAATCGTAAATGCCCATAATGAGCTGCCTCCATAACTCAAAAATGGCAGAGGAATTCCAATAACCGGCACCAGGCCGACTGCCATACCGATATTTATAAAGAAATGGATAAAGAAAATTGAGGCAACCCCGTATCCATATATCCTTGAAAACACCGATCGTTGACGTTCAGCGAGAATGATCAACCGCAAAATGAGAAATATATACAATCCTATTATGACAAATGAGCCCAGAAAGCCCCATTCCTCTCCAACTGTGCAAAAAATAAAATCGGTACTTTGTGACGGAACAAATTTGAACTTTGTCTGAGTGCCTTTCAGATAACCTTTCCCGACAAAACCTCCGGAGCCTATCGAGATTATTGACTGATTGACATTATAACCTGTTCCATGAGGATCCGATTTAATTCCAAGTGTTATTTCCACCCTATCCTTCTGATGAGGTTTTATTATATTATCAAATGTATAGTCAACCGTATTAACAAACATGATGCTTCCGGTCAGGAATAAGAATATTATCAATATAGGGGTTGATTTTCTGATATAAAAATAATAAGCAAATACGATTCCTGATATTATAAGGGAGAACAAGATAACTATCTCGTTATCAATGGCTTTATTCAGCCATAACTGATTTACAGCAAATAATACACCTGTAATAAGAATAAAAATCCCTGCACCGGAAAAACACAATTTGAATTTTCTTGTTGCGTACAACATTAAAAGAAATGCAATTGCAATTAATCCGATTGAAAGATAAAGATTGTTTAAGAGAAGAGTGAGAAAAAAGAGAATTATCATCAGCAATCCCGATACAAATATATAAGAGCTCATCCCTTCACGGAAAAGAACTATAAATAATGAAAAATATACAACAGTCGAACCCATATCAGGTTGAAGAGCAGTCAGAAAAGCTGGAAAGATGATAATTGCAAATGAAGGGATCATCACACTTAATCTTGTCAGATCCTGCCGCTTTGTGTTCAGATAACTTGCAAGGGCCAACGCGGTTCCGATCTTGGCAAATTCCGAAGGTTGAAGATTTACCGGTCCAAACTCAAACCACGATCTTGCCCCATTTATTTCTGTACCAAAAATCAGCACCAGAATAAGTAAGAGAATAACGATACTGTAAATAACCCAGGAAAAAAAGAAATAAAATCTGTTGTCGATAATTAATACAAAAACTGCAATGATGAGTGATGCAATTATCCAGATAAATTGTTTCCCATATCGTTGGGAAAAATCAAAAATCTCTTTATGCTCTTCATTGTATACAGCCGAGTAGATATTGAACCAACCCATTATGATCAGCACAAGGAATAGCAAAATTGAAGGTTTATCTACCTCGTTCCATATATTATTACTGTGTTTCACTTTCTTGTAATATCCCCTCCAGATTAAGTTCCAGAATTCTTTTTTCCAAATCTTTATTTGATATCTCTCCTTTTATATATTTTTCTATCATAAGTCCGGCCACAGGGGCAGCATATGTCGCTCCAAATCCTGCATTCTCAACATAAACTGCTATTGCAATTTTCGGATCGTCTTTGGGAGCAAACGCAACAAAAACTGCATTATCTTTTCCGTGAGGATTTTGAGCCGTACCTGTTTTACCGCATACAGTAATATCTTTCATGGCAGCAACTTTTCCGGTTCCTCCTTTAACAGCTGCCTCCATCCCAAGTATGATTTCCTCGAAATTAGCCGGATTGATACTGATCTGATGTCGGGTTGTAAATCGTTCATCGATAGTTTTATCTGTACCGATCGCCTTCACGATATGAGGAGTATAATAATATCCCCGGTTGGCGATAGCTGCTGTCATATTTGCCATCTGAAGCGGCGTTGTGCCAACCTCCCCCTGCCCGATTCCCATTGAGACGACAGTAAGGGCATGCCATCCGTTTTTTCCATGATATCTGTCGAAATATGTAGCTGACGGAATAAAACCGGTAAGTTCATTTACAAAATCAGTGCCCAACTTCTGACCAAATCCAAATTCATTTAGATACCCCTTCCATTTATTAAAAGCATCTGTAATTGTATTATATCTTGGATTTTCAAGTACTTTCCTGAAAGTCTGGCAAAAATAGGCATTACATGAAGTCTGTATAGCTCCTTCAAGATTCAAGGGAGATGGATGAGAATGACATTTGATAAAGAGATAGCCATTATGACAGCCAAAACGCGTTTCTGGTGTGATTACCCCTTCCTGAAGCCCTATCAGCCCGATAATCGGTTTGAATGTTGATCCCGGCGGGTACGATGCCATCAGAGCCCTGTTATACAAAGGCTGTAAGACAGTATCAGCAAGAAGTTTTGCAAAATTTTCAGATCGGACCCTTCCCACGAGCAGACCCGGATCGTAATTAGGAGAAGAGACAAGAGCAAGGACCTCCCCTGTTTTTGGTTCGATGGCAACTATGCTGCCTCTTTTGTTCTTCAACAGAAGCTCACCATACTCCTGCAGATTAAGATCAAGACTGGATATGACATCCGATCCCTGGACAGCCACAGTATCTTTGCTCCCATCAGCATAAGAACCTTTTACCCGGCTGTAGACATCAACGAGATATATTTTCACACCCCGTTTTCCGCGCAATTCTTCTTCATATGCCTCCTCAATCCCGCTCTTCCCTATATAATCTCCTAATTTGTAATATGGATTTTTCCTGATAAGGTTTTCATCGACTTCGCTTACATATCCGAGGGCATGTGCTCCCACAGGTTTTGTGTATTTCCTGAGTGTTCTTGGCTGAACGTAAAAGCCCGGATACATGAACATTTTTTCCTGAAGCCTGGCATAAGTCTCATCCGATATCTGCTTCAGGAATATTGAAGGAGCACGTCTTGAATAGTTCACAGCCGCTTTCATGCGTTCCCTGAACAGATCATAGTCTATCCCGATAAGATTGCATAATCCTGCCGTGTCAATATTGGAGGTCTGGGCCGGAACAACCATCAGATCGTATGCGGCCTGATTAAATACCATCAGCTGCCCGTTTCTGTCATAAATAAGTCCGCGGGCAGGATATTGAGTGACATATCTCAGAACATTATTATCGGCAGAAAGCCTGTATGAATCTTTTACAACCTGTATTATGAACAATCTGATTATTAGGCAAAAAGATGCCAGCATAAAAAGTGCAACTATAACATATTTTCTGTTTATGAATGCATCTTTCATTGCTCATCCAGCTATTTGCCCCTCCTGTTAAACTCAATAAGAAGAATAAATGAAATGGTAAAAACTGAACTTACCAAGACTCGCAGCATAGTTCTGAAGAAGTCCGCAAATCTGAATACTTCAAGGTAAAACAGAGCTGTATGATGAACAAGAACAATAAGAGTAGTATAAATAAGGAACCATCTGAAGCCATAAACTGATAATGACGGACTGGAATGTGGTTCATAACCATCTCTTGTAGAAATGATATTTAATATGTGGGGACGAATGAAGCCTGCAAGCACTGTTGCGGCAGAATGCATTCCCGGAGAGCCGGAAAACAAATCCATTAAGAAGCCTGTTGCAAATGATAACAGAAGCAGTAACCATGATGGTATGTCAAAAGGCAGGATAAGAATGAACATTACATATACATACGGATTAATGTATCCGCTCACCTGAATATTATCCAATAAAAGAACCTGAAGCAGGATCAGCAAAATAAAACTCAGGCTGTATCTAATAATTGAATTGATCATTGAAATAATTTTTCAAGTCCAAGTTGCTCGGTTTTCTTCAGATTACTGATAATATCCACAAAGTGTAATGTATTGAAGTTGGTTGTCAGTGAAACCTTGATATTATAAAAGTCGCCACCTTTTTTTTCAAAATCGCTCACCGTTCCAACCATTACACCTTCGGGAAAAACTGCTGAGTAACCAGTAGTTTCAACCGTATCACCTATAGTCACAAAAACATGCTGAGGAATTTCAGACAGGATAGCATGACGGTAATCCCTACCGTCCCAGCTAAGTGATCCGAAATATCCGTTTGATTTTATTCTGGCACTTAATTTAAAATTAAGATTAAGCAACGACATGGCAACTGAGAAGTTTTCAGAACATCCGACAATGATTCCGGCAACACCGCCACCACAGGTAATAGCCATATCGTTTTTTATCCCCTGAAGTCTTCCTTTATTAATTGTAAAGAAATTCTTTTGCCTGTTTATTGAATTATTAATTACTTCAGCCGTTGTGTGAAAATATTGTTGGTTGTAGATTGTATCTGTAACATATGTAAAAGGAGAATCTTCCTTCTTTACCAGACGATCGATTCTGTTCTCCAGAGCAACATTTTCAGCTGCAAGATTGGCGTTAATGTCACGAAGATGCAGATAATTTCTTATATTGCTAATCCTCTCTTCAAACCCATGTGTAATACGGGTAACCCCATTTACAACCCTTGAATTATGATAGCTGTTCCCTGTTGTCAGTAAAGAAATGGCCATTCCTTCAAGAAAAAGAAAAATTATCAGGTTATTGTATCTCGCTAAAAAATTCAGCAGATTCCTCATTCACCCAGCTAAATTATCTCATTAGGAATTTAAATTTGTCGACATTTTTAAGGGCAACCCCTGTACCACGGGCGACCGCATGCAAAGGATCCTCAACAACATTGAAATTGATGTTGATCTTATCGGTAAGCCTCTTGTCAAGACCTCTCAGCAATGCTCCTCCTCCTGCCAGATATATCCCCTTGTTTACAATATCAGCATACAGTTCAGGTGGTGTCTGCTCGAGAACACTCAACAGTGCAGCTTCGACTTTGGATAACGATTTATCGAGGCAGTATGCTATTTCCTGATAAGAAACAGGAATTTCGATCGGAAGAGCCGTCATTATATTTGGTCCCCTTACCACAAAATCGGCTGGTGGATTTTCTATATCAGGAAGAGCAGCACCCACAGCTATCTTAATGTCTTCGGCTGTCCGTTCTCCAATTTTGATATTATGCTGATGGCGCATATATGCCTGAATATCGGCCGTGAATCCGTCACCGGCAATTCTTATCGATTTATTACATACAATACCACCAAGAGCAATAACTGCTATCTCGGAAGTGCCTCCTCCGATATCGACTATCATGCAACCTTCAGGCGCTTCAACATCAAGTCCAATGCCAATTGCTGCAGCCATCGGCTCATAAATCAGGTATACATCACGTCCTCCGGCATGTTCTGATGAATCGCGTACTGCCCGTATCTCCACCTCAGTACTGCCTGATGGTATGCAGACTACCATTTTCAAGGACGGGGAAAACATGCGTGGTCCCTTATTGATCATCTTTATCATTCCCCTTATCATAAGTTCGGCAGCATTGAAATCAGCTATCACTCCATCGCGCAAGGGTCTTATAGTTTTAATAGTTTCATGAGTCTTGCCTTGCATTTGCCGTGCTTGTTCGCCTATTGCAATTAGCCTCCCTGTGCTATTATCAATTGCAACTATTGAAGGCTCATCAACAACAATTTTATCATTGTGAATAATGATGGTATTTGCTGTTCCGAGATCCATGGCGATCTCCTGTGTTAAAAATGAAAATATTCCCATTTTATGAGATAATTAATTAACAATCAATGTCTGAAATGTCTTATTCCTGTAAATACCATCGCCATATCATTTGAAGAACAATAATCGATGGATTCATTGTCTCTTATGGATCCTCCTGGTTGTATGACTGCAGTGATCCCGGCATTGTGAGCAATCTCTACGCAGTCGCCAAAGGGGAAATAGGCATCGGATGCCATTACGGCACCTTTTAGATCAAAACCGAAGGTGCGGGCTTTTTCAATAGCCTGTTTAAGGGAATCCACCCTCGAGGTCTGTCCAATACCACTTGCACACAACTGGTTGTTTTTAGCCAGGACAATTGCATTCGATTTACTGTGCTTTACAATGATATTTGCAAAAATAAGATCGTTAATCTCGTGCGGCCGGGGTGTCCGTGGCGTAACTGGTTTCATATCAGGAGCCAGTTCTGTGCTGTTATCCTTCTGTTGCCAGAGCACTCCGTTAAGCAACGATCTGAAAATATAATCGTTACTTATGGTTTCTTTTCTGACAAGTATTATCCTGTTCTTTTTCTGTTTCAGTATTGTCAGGGCAGGTTCTGAAAAACCCGGAGCAATAATAATTTCAAAAAATAATTTATTTATCTCGTCGGCTGTCTTTTCATCAACAGGAACATTGGTAACAATCACTCCTCCGAAAGCCGATACGGGATCACATGCGAGAGCGTCTTTCCAGGCATCCATAGCATTTCCACGTGAAGCAACACCGCAGGCATTGGTATGTTTAATGATAACAAATGTCGGCAGGGTAAACTCATCAATGAGATTCAGGGCAGCATCGAGGTCAACAAGGTTATTGTACGATATCTCCTTCCCATGTAGTTTGTCGAAGATCTGACCGGGATCTCCGTAAAATATTCCTTTCTGATGCGGATTTTCCCCATATCGCAAAGGATACGATGAATTGATGCTCTCTCTGAAAGCCGGGATATCTGATTGTCTGTTAAAGTATTTAAAAATTGCAGTATCATAATGAGATGATGTCTGAAAGGCTTTTGTTGCATAATGACGCCTTTCAGTAACCGAGGTGAAACCTTTCTTCTCTTCAAGCAACTTAAGAAAGTCAGAATATTGATCTGTTCCTGAAACAATAAGAACATCATTATAGTTTTTGGCAGCTGCCCTTATAAGTGAAATGCCTCCGATATCAATTTTTTCGATTATCTCTTCCTCGATATCAACCGTTTTAAGAGTTTCTTCGAAAGGATAAAGGTCAACAATCACTAAATCTATTTCAGGTATCTTGTATTTCTCAAGCTGTGCAAGATCCTCGCTATTTTCACGTCTTGCCAGTATCCCGCCAAAAACAGAAGGGTGTAAAGTCTTAACCCTGCCCCCAAGTATTGAAGGGTAAGTTGTAAGGTCTTCAACCTTTTCAGCCGGTATACCAAGCTCATTTATAAAATTGAAGGTACCACCGGTAGAATAAATCTTCACGTCCAATTTATGGAGCATTCTGACTATATCTTCCAATCCCTCTTTATAAAAAACTGAAATCAGTGCGCTATGTATTCTTTTATCACTCATTATATGATGATTAGGATCGATATTTGAAATCCAGTTAGAGGGTTCAAAAATAGATATTTTTTTATTAACCTCAATACAATATATTTATGAATATCATCGATTTTATACTAAACTGATTTCAAAGCCGGATCAGCGCTTCAGTTTTAATTCGATCCGAACTAATCCAGATATGAAGATTATCTGTTGATTTTCGTATATTTGACATCAATAATTTATCGTAACTAAAATATTAATATGTTTTTCCGGCTTTTAAAAGAGGGTTTTCTTTTCGCTATCAACTCTGTTTGGGTTAACAAGTTAAGGACCTTTCTTTCTCTTTTTGGAATTACAATTGGTATTTTTTCGATCATTTCGGTTTTCACCGTGCTTGACTGGATGGAAAAATCGATCCGCGACAGTATTTCTTCACTGGGGGAAAATGTGGTCTATATTGATAAATGGCCCTGGGGTTTAAACAATAATGTTCAATGGTGGAATATTATCAAATGGCCTGCAATCTCAAAATATGATTATCAGGCTATTTTGACCAGATCAACAAAAGCAGCATCAGTATGTTACACTGTCATGCAGCCAAAACAGATAAAATACCAAAAGAATCTTGCAAACGATATTACTATCTGGGCAGTCACAGATGAATTTGAAACTTTAAGATCATTTGAGATTGAAAATGGCCGGTATTTCTCTCCTGAAGAATCCTCCTCAGGGAAAAATGTCGCAATAATAGGAGCAGAAATAGCTGAGAAGCTGTTTGAAAAGGACAATCCGGTTGGCAAACAAATAACAATTGCCGGGAAGAGAACCAATGTTATTGGAGTATTCAAGAAAGAAGGCAAAGGCGGCTTAAGTGATAACGGAATGGACGAGATGACACTTGTTCCTCTTAATTTTGCCAAGACCTTCATAAACATGAGGAATAATTTCCTTGATGCTACCATTATGGTTAAAGCAAAAGATGAAGTTACTGTTCAGGAACTGAGTGATGAAGCTACTATGATACTCCGGGCTGCCAGAAGGCTCCAGCCGGATGAGATAAATAACTTTTCAATAAACAGGGCAAGTCTTATTTCACAGAGTTTCGATAGTGTCTTTGCAGGAATTAATATCGGTGGCTGGGTAATCGGAGGATTTGCAATACTTGTGGGAGGTTTCGGAATTGCAAACATCATGTTTGTTTCCGTAAAAGAAAGAACAAATATTATCGGCATTCAAAAAGCACTCGGTGCAAAAAGATCTTTTATTCTTCAACAATTCCTTGTTGAATCGGTCCTCCTTTCAATAATAGGAGGTCTTCTGGGCGTAATTATGATCTTTATTGCCACAATTATCATTAATTACCTTTACGATCTGAGCATTTACCTCACTATGGCAAATGTGTTCCTTGCAATTTTCATTTCGGGAACTATTGGGATCATAGCCGGTTACGCTCCGGCACATTCTGCAGCTAAAATGAATCCTGTTGAAGCAATAGGTTTTTCATTCTGATATTACCCTGTTCGCATCAATCCAATTGGTCAGTTGAATAAACTGGTTAACAGATAGCTGCTCAGGCCTAAGTCCGAATTCTTTATAATCGTCCCTCTTCAGATCAAAAGCAGCTTTTACGGAATTCCTTAATGTCTTCCTGCGTTGGTTAAAACAGGCTTTTACAACTCTGAAAAAAAGAGTTTCGTCACAGTCGAGTTTTTTCACCTTGTTCCTTGTCAGTCTTATTACACCTGATTTCACTTTCGGCGGGGGTGAAAAAACATTTTCCGACACTGTAAAGAGATATTCCGTTTTATAAAAAGCCTGCAACAATACGCTCAGAATTCCATATGTTTTTGATCCCGGACCTGCACAAATCCTTTCAGCAACCTCCTTTTGCAGCATTCCGGCAATCTCAACTACCTTTTCGCGGTGCTGCAAAACCTTGAAAAAAATCTGGGTCGAAATATTATAGGGAAAATTCCCGATGACAGCGATCCTCCCCGGGAAAAAGGTATCTATATCCATTGAAAGGAAGTCACCACTTATTATGTTACTCAGTTCCGGGAAATGTGCCTGAAGATAATCAACCGATTCATTATCTATTTCAATAACTTTGAAATCATCAAATTTTCTCTCCATCAGATAACCTGTAAGAATTCCCATTCCGGGGCCTATTTCAAGCACCGAACTGTATCCTTCACCTGTCAACGACGATGCAATTCTGAATGCAATACCCTTATCTTTAAGGAAATGCTGCCCCAGACTTTTCTTTGGTTGTACTTTACCCATCTGTTTTCTTTATCTTCTGAAATAATCTTTCTCTCTTTACCTCTTCTCCTCTTCTCCCCTTCTCCCCTTCTCAATTCTCCCCTGGGAGAAGGTGCCGGTGGAGGGCAGGATTTACACTAGAACTGCAGAAGATCCCTGCCGTATTTTCTCACAACCGGCAATTTCAGAGATTCAAGGAATCTGATGAAACGCTTAAGGACATTATAATACAATGTTATAAACATGACAAAACTCATTATCCAGACAGCGATAATATTAAAGATCATTGTTTCTATTCTCAGACCACCAATCTGCTTAAAAGGTGCATAAAAATGAGCTCTTCCTGTTTTTGATCCCGGACGCATAAAAACCGGATCAGCTTTTTGGATGAATCTGTTTCCTGCATCATATATCTTACTTACATTCATTCTGTTTAGTAATATATCGGCAAGTTTTTCATTATAATACCGGCCCCTCATCTTTATAAACTCTTCCTCTCCCATCCTGTCTGAAGTCTTTTTGTATAATGAATCTCGTTCGTATAAGACAGCCCGGTTTCTTATTCTGAATGAACTCTTCAGACTATCAAGAAAAAATTTTACCCCATTGGCTGCTGTCTCATTGAATCTCTGATAATTCAGATTGCTGATCCAATTCCCGGGCTTAATACCTGATACTGCCGAAAGATCATTTATATGATAGCTAAGTTTCCTGAGGTTCATTTCAGCTGTTTCAAGGGAGCCGGGATCTTTCACTGTGACCAGGCACTCATCGGCTGTGGTTTCCAAAATGGGGAGTAAGAATGATGCATACCATTCATTCTGACTTAATTCCATATCGTATTTGAAAAATGGCTTTTCAAATTTGTTGCGTTTGAACTGTTCCACACTCATCGCTTCATAAGCCCACCGTGTAACCATAATATCGCCTATAACAGGCACATAGATCTTTCTGCTGAATGATTTATGAAGATCATCAAATTGTATCATGGCGCCTCCTAAAAGCAATTGCGGAACCAGAATAAGAGGAATAAGGATATATATGCTGACAGCTGTCCGCATGCCGGCAGAAATATTCAATCCTATCAGATTACCAAAGCATGCAGTTGAGAAAAGGATCAGCCATTGTTCGAAAAGCATACCCTTAACTTCGAGTATCAGGTTGGCTACAAGTATGAACGACAGGGACTGGATTGCCGACAAAGTAAACAAAAAATTGATCTTTGAAAAAAGATAGCTCAGCCTGCTTATGTTCAGAAATTTCTCTCTCTCCAGAATTTTTCTGTCTCTGAATATTTCTTCAGCGCTTACAGTCAGCCCAAGGAAAAGGGCAACTATGACTGCCATGAAGATGAATACAGGATAATTTTTGTTATTTGCAAAGCTGTATTCACCGTTTTCGCTGAATTTCGAAATATAACCTAGTATGAATGCCAGCAACGGAGCCTCAAGAATATTAATGACCATATATTGCGTATCGGCTAACTTCCGGGTAAGATTTCTTCTGATAAATGTTCTGACCTGGTCAGTTCTATTCGGAATTCTGAAGTTACTGCGGGGAATTACTGTTTTTACCGGTGCGGTCATAAAAACAGGCATCATTTTCTTCTTATATTTTTCATGCCATTCCTTTGGGCTCACCTGCCGCTCTACACCTGGACGACCTGAATTATCAATAACCTTAACCTCAACAATATGCAGGATACTGTCTGTTTCGACATTTCCGCAGTTCGGGCATTCGCTTTCAGCGGCATTTGCCTGTGATGTTTCGGTTTTGAAATAGACCAGAGCCTCAATAGGATTACCATCGTAAATCATATAACCACCCTTATCGAGCAGCCATAACCTGTCGAACATCTTGAAAATATCTGAAGAGGGCTGATGGATAATAGCAAATACAAGTTTCCCGCTTAAGGCCTGATTTCGAAGCAAAGCCATCACCTTTTCCGAATCGAAAGAGGAAAGCCCCGATGTCGGTTCATCAACAAATAAAATCACAGGTTCACGCATCAGTTCAAGACCAATGTTAAGCCTCTTCCTCTGACCACCGCTCACCTTTTTGTTCAGAAGGTCTCCCACCTGAAGATCCTTTATTTCATGGAGGTCAAGATCAAGAAGCACTTTTTCAACAGTATTTTTTAACTGTTCTTCATTATAATCACCGAAACATAACCTGGCGTTAAAATAGAGATTCTGATAAACTGTGAGTTCCTCTATAAGCATATCGTCCTGGGGGACATATCCAATAAGGCCTTTCAGTTTTTCAGTATCGGAATTAATATCATAACCATTTACATAGAGGTTCCCCGAAGTGGGTTTAATTTTTCCATGGAGTAAATTAAATAATGTTGTTTTACCAACACCGCTGCCTCCCATTATACCAATCAGGTTTCCCGATTCGACCTGAAAATTCATCTTTTTTATCCCATTTTCAGAATTTTTGAAAAGGAATTCAATATTATGTCCCTCAAAAAATATTTTTTCTGGAAAATTTCTGGAAACAAACTTTTTAAATATTCTTGAATAATAGATAGGATCAATACCCTGACCCTTAATATTAACACCACGATCAAGCAGATAGGGTCTGCAGGAAATAATATCCCTCCCTTTAAAGTAGAGAGTCAGCGGTCCGTCATAAGCAAAAAGAAGTGTTCCCGTACTCTCAATATGCAGTAAAACGAGGTGCCCCTTGAATCCTTTGGCTCTGATATGCCTCCATTTACCATAGTTTGTATAAAGACCTGCACCGGAAAGTTCAGGCAGATCGCTTTCAATTATCAGCAGACATTCGGGTGATACCTTATCATATTCTCTGCCAATCATGAAAGCAGTGGCATTTTCATATTCTTTTTTGGGAATATTAAATGTCCTTGAAACGATGTCTATGATTGTCCTCTCCTGTACAGAAATCGTACCATCATCAAAAGCAAACTCTATCAATTGAAGAAAGACAATCATTCTTTCTTCGAGGAACAGTCCTTTTTTTATTTGCCTGCAGATATTTGTGATCTGAAATGAGATAAGTGAATCCTCATCTGACAGTTCATCTTTATTGACACTTTTAAGTTCATTTGAATAAAACTCAAGATTATTTTCAAAGAGGGCAAAGTATTCTTCTTCGAGATCCCGGTTAAGATATCTCCTCAGATAGTTGCGCAAAATCTTTTTGCCTCTTGATGAAATTCCTGAAGGATTTATTGTGGAAATAATTGCAAAAATGTGAATTAATGCAAGTAATACAGATTCTCTCATAAAAGTGTTAAATAAAAAAGACCGCAAAGTCAAACACTTTGCGGCCCGATATTTTACTGGCAATTATTTTATAATTTGGCTTCTTACACTTTCAATAGCTTTTGTAATATCTTTAATGTTCTGCTCAGTAAGGCTGGTCCCGATCCCCTCGTATACTTTCTTTACAGGGTCAAGAATTTTTACAAAATCGCTGACAGTTGGTTCGGAGGAATACGGTTGTGTTATCTGGAGATAAAGATCGAATGATTTTTTTTGTTCAAGCAAAACTCTTGAAATACCTGCAACCTGATAAGCTGCTTCAGATACATGTGTAGTCAGATACATACCTTCGACCCATGCCCCGCCTACCACCAGAAGAGCTAATGATTGCTGATCATTTTCGCTAAGATATGCATAAGTCTTATTGAATGCTTCTGTAAGTATCTTTACCAGCTCATCTTTATTATCATAATTCTGTTTTATTTTATTATAAAGCTCTTCATCGTAAATCTTTGACATATTGAGTTCATTGGCAAGGGATCTGATCGCATTCAGATAATTAATTACTCCCTGTTGCATATTATAGAGTGTAGCATAACTCAGATCGGCTCCATAGACACCCATATTTATTGCCCGGGTAGTGCTGCTGAAATATTTTTTTGCATTTTCAACCGGATTCGAGATGCCCATTATATAACCGACTTCAAGTTCGGTCAGCATTTTTATCACAGATGCTGATGTAGGCAACGGATAAACATTTTTCTCAATTTGTTTATCCATTATCCTGACTTGCTCTTTTTCAACAACCTTCTGGCGTTTCTGAGCCGACTTGTCTTTACATGAAGTCAAACAGGCAGAACTTATTATCAGCATTAGAAATATAACACCGGTAAGAATCTTTTTCATTTTAAGTCAGTTTTAATTATAATTTATAAATCTGAAAATATTTATAAAAGTACTAAATAATATTTAAAAAATCACTGGCATATTCAATTTTAGATATTCACATGCCTTTATGATGTTTCTGAGGGAAATCATTAATTCTATCCAATTCGGCCTTTATTACTATACAAACCATCGTCACACTGTCTTCAGCATTTTTTATATATCTTTAGGCCCCGGAAAATATACTTTTTTATTTATGTGGAATTTTGATGAACCTGCAAACAGAGAGGATACCTACTGCATTAAGTATGATCTCAGGAAAGAGATATTCGGTGTCAAGGATGTTATCCCGATGTGGGTTGCCGATATGGATTTTAATACTCCTGATTTTATAGTAAAGGCCCTCAGGAACCGTGTTGACCACGAGATATACGGCTATTCTTTCCGTCCCCCGGAATATTTTTCCTCAATCGCCAACTGGCTCGAACTCAGACATACCTGGAAAATAGAAAAGGAGTGGATTTGTTTTAGCCCCGGAATTGTCCCTGCTCTTAATTTCTGTACTCTGGCTTTTACCAGGCCAGGTGATAGTATTATTGTTCAGCCACCTGTATATTTTCCTTTTTTTTCAGCAGTTGAATCGCATGGCCGTAAGCTTGTCTATAACAGGTTGATAGAGTCTGACGGCAACTGGGTGATGGATTTCGATTCGCTTATTGCCTCAATTGACGGGAATACAAAAATGATAATCATATCTAATCCGCACAATCCTGTCGGACGGGTATGGAACCCTGAAGAACTAAACAGACTGGCAGATATATGCCTGAAAAACAATATTCTGATCCTTAGCGACGAAATCCATTGTGATCTTATTCTCCCTGGATTTAGTCATACCCCTATGGCATCACTTTCTGAAAAAATATCAGAAAATACCATTACCTGTATTGCTCCAAGCAAAACATTCAATGTTGCAGGTCTTTCGACATCATCAGTCATTATTTCAAATCCTGTTTTAAGAAAATCCTTTAAAAGAATAATTGACAGTATCCATATTGGCGATGGAAACCTGTTCGGTACAATAGCCTCAATAGCAGCATATTCGCAAGGAGATAAATGGTTAGATGCATTACTTGACTATGTCGATAATAATGTTGATTTTGTAGAAAACTATTGCGCTAAGATGATTCCTGAAATTATTCCTGTTTCGCCTGAAGCAACTTATATGATATGGCTCGATTGCCGTAAATTTGGCATGTCGGGAAAAGAGTTGCAAAATTTTTTTATTAACAAAGCAGGCATCGGGATGAATGAGGGATCTACTTTTGGCCCCGGAGGTGAAGGATTCATGAGAATGAATCTTGCCACAACCCACCAGACAGTCATTAAAGCCATGGAACAAATTGAAAAAGCTGTCTCATCCTTAAGATAACTAAATATACATACTAATGGATAACAGAGCAAAGGTCAGGCTTACACTCGAAGATGGAACCATATATAATGGACGCTCTTTCGGATCACAAATCCCTGCTGCAGGTGAAGTGGTTTTTAATACTGCCATGACAGGATATCCCGAAAGTCTGACAGATCCTTCGTATCGCGGACAAATACTTTGTCTTACCTATCCTCTTGTCGGAAACTATGGAGCACCGGCTAAGTCTGAAGAAAATGACCTCTTTAGTTTTTATGAGTCTTCATCAATTCATATCTCGGGACTCATTGTATCAGATTATTCATTTGAATACAGCCACTGGAACGCAACGGAGAGCCTCGACGAATGGCTGAAAAGGAATAATGTTCCGGGAATATACGGTATCGATACGCGGGCTTTGACTAAAAGGATCCGTGAGAAGGGAGCAATGCTTGGCAAGATAGAACCCGAAAGAACAGAAATTGGTTTTTATGATCCGAATAAGGTGAACCTGGTCGCCGAAGTAAGCACCCATGACAAAAAAGTATATGGCACAGGGAAATACAGGATACTGCTTGTTGATTGCGGAGTTAAGTATAACATAATACGGAATCTCCTGAAAAGAGACACGACAATTATCAGGGTTCCATGGGATTACGATTTCCACGAAGAAGAATTTGATGGATTGTTCCTTTCTAATGGTCCTGGTGATCCGAAAATGTGCGGAGTCACTATCGAAAACATTAAAAAAGCATTTTCGAATGATAAACCTGTATTCGGTATTTGTCTTGGAAACCAATTGATGGCACTTGCTTCCGGAGCTGATACCTATAAACTGAAATATGGCCACAGGAGCCACAACCAACCGGTTCTACAGGTAGGCACCGACAAAGCATACATAACATCACAGAACCATGGTTTTGCAGTGGATAATAAGACTCTGGGAAAAGATTGGGAACCGCTTTTCGTCAATATAAATGACCAGACCAATGAGGGAATGAAACATAAAACAAAACCTTTTTTTTCAACCCAGTTCCATCCAGAGGCTTCAGGAGGCCCGACAGATACTGATTTTCTGTTCGATGTATTTATTGAGAATATTGGTAATTCCCTGAAATAGTTACACAGAGGTCCACAGAGAAATACACAGAGAAACACAGAGGAAAATCAATTAATTTATTGTATTCCCTCTGTCCCTCTGTGAATACTCCTGAGTTTCTCTGTGTAAGTTTTTCTTTTTAAGAATAATAACAAAAAACTCAAATTCATATGGTGAAATAGCCCTCCCTTCAGAAGTGGGGAGCAAAAATTTACTCCGTCACATGCCTCATCATCTTATCGGCAAACTCAGCAGCGGTGGTGTTTTTAAAATACTTCATCCTCTCTCCGAAAATTTCAGCTATCTCTTTATTGCATAGATTCCCTATACTGCCTTCATGGACATAATCTGATAATGAGGTTCTTGAAAATGAGGAATTCTTGACCATTGCCGCGACTGCCTTATATGCATCTCTGAATGGCATACCCTGTCTTACCAGCCGGTTGACCTCTTCTGTACTGAAAATAGTATTATACAGCGGATTCTCTGTAATATTCTTCTTTACCTTTATATTATTGAGCATTAAAAGCATTATCTCAATACACTCCTCTACTTCACTGAATCCATTAAATACCAGTTGTTTCAGTAATTGAAGATCCCTGTTATATCCCGACATGAGATTGCTGTTCAGGTTTGCAATCTGGATGGGAAGGGTTTGAATCACATTTGATCTGGCTCTGATGAGTTCGAAAACATCAGGATTTCTTTTCTGGGGCATAATGCTTGAACCCGTAACATATTCATCAGGAAAATCTATGAATCTGAATTCTGCACTCATATAAATACAGATATCCATTGAAAAACGAGAAAGGGTCTGGGCAACTGATGCCAGAGCAGCGGCAACAGCCATTTCAATCTTTCCCCTGCTCAGACTTGCATAGGATGAGTTGTACAACAGATTATCAAATTCCAGGAGATCTGACGTCAGTTGCCGGTTTATCGGCAATGTGGTACCGTATCCTGCGGCAGTTCCGAGAGGATTCTGATTATTAAGTGTTCTGGCTGCGTTCAGCATCACAACATCATCGGCCAGGCATTCGGCATATCCGCCAAACCATAAACCAAAAGACGAAACCATAGCCGGTTGCATATGAGTATAACCCGGTAACAGAACTTCTTTATATTGTTCGCTCAGCGACTGTAACCTTGTAAAAAGCCTGCGGACCATAACAGAGAGTTTGTCGATTTCATCCCTGGTAAAGAGACGTATATCCACTAAAACCTGATCATTTCTTGAACGTCCGGTATGAATTTTCTTACCTGTTGTACCAAGAATTGTGGAAATCTCCTTTTCAATCTGAGAGTGGATATCTTCAGAATCTTTTTCAATCAACAACCGTCCCTCCTCATCCAGTACAAAAAGGGAATGAAGAGCCTTTAGCATACCATTTTTTTCATCTTCTGAGATCAGTCCTACATCCTGAAGCATTATCACATGCGCCATCGAACCGATTATATCCCATTTTGTAAGAGCTAAATCGGTTTCCCTGTCCTTGCCTGCCGTGAATTCAATGATTGCTGGTTCGGGATTGATCCCTTTTTCCCAAAGTTTCATACGTAAATAATTTTTATGTTAATGGCCGTATGGAACCCACATGTTTGAAAGCTATTCTCATACGTGTTTGTGTTTTTCAGAAACATGTGGGTTTCATTCTTTAAAAATTTTAATTACTTTTTCTGGCTAGCTTCAACAATAGCATTGTGCGCCATAAGCCTTATAGCATTTATTCTTATAAAGCCCTTACTGTCAGTCTGATCAAAACCTCCTTCGATATCCATGCTTGAAAGCTTTTTGTTATAAAGAGAAGAGGGAGATTCACGGCCTTCAATAATAACATTCCCTTTGTAAAGACAGAGATGGACACTTCCGTCAATAAGTTCCTGACTTTTTTCAATAGCCGCCATCAGAAAATCCATTTCGGGACTGAACCAGAATCCATTATAAATAATTTCTGCAAATTTCGGAGTAAGCATATTTACGAGCCTCATCACCTCCCTGTCCATAGCTATTCCTTCAAGATCTTTGTGGGCAATATGTAAAACCGTGGCAGCAGGTGTTTCGTAAACGCCCCTCGATTTAATACCGACAAACCTGTTCTCTACCATATCCAGAAGACCGATTCCGTTCTTGCCTGCAAGCTCATTCAGGTATACGTACATTTCATAAGCATCTTCTTTTATAGTCCCGTCTTCTTTGTTGATAAGTTTTACCGGTATTCCATTCTTGAAATGGACAACTATCCGTGTTTCCTTATCAGGAGCATCCTGAGGCATAACCATCTTTTCAAGCATGCTCTTATTAAGTGTGTACATTGGATCTTCAAGAACTCCGGCTTCATGACTTATGTGCATCAGGTTATCATCCTCACTATAAGGCTTATCGATACTTGCTTTTACGGGAATCTTCTTATCAGAAGCATATTTAAGAAGATCTGTTCTTCCTTTAAATTGTGCAAGGAACTCCTTGTCCTTCCATGGCGAAATAACCTTAACTCCCGGCATAAGTGCATAATAACAAAGTTCAAACCTTACCTGGTCATTGCCTTTGCCTGTTGCACCATGTGCTACTGCTGTGGCTCCCTCCTCTTTTGCGACCTCAATCTGCTTTTTGGCAATCAGTGGCCGTGCGAGAGCAGTTCCCAAAAGGTACCTGTCCTCATATATAGCATTTGCCATTATTGCTTTAAGCACATATTTTTCAACAAATTCCTTTTTTAGGTCAGCTATTATTACTTTGGAAGCACCAAGAAGTAATGCTTTTTTCTCGCATTCCTCGAAATTTTCTTTCTGTCCTACATCTCCGATGAATGCGATTACGTCATAACCCTTCTCTATTAACCATTTCAATATTACTGAGGTATCCAAACCTCCACTATACGCTAAAACAACTTTTTCTTTCATTTTTGTAGAATTTGATATTAATATTTTCCTTTAAACTTTTAATTTTTTGTTTTTGTCATTTCTTAATGAACCAGACTTTAAACTTTGAACCTTAAACTTTGAACTTTTAACTTTTAACTTTGAACTTTTAATCTTTTACCCTCTTTTCCTGATCTGGTCATGTATTCCCGGAAGAATTATTTCAAGACAAGTACGTACCTGCTGAAGCGTTATTCTGTCTCTCGGTATTAAAAGGACTGTATCATCGCCTGCAATAGTACCGGCTATTTCATATCGTCCCGATCCGTCAATATAAGATGCAGTATTGCTTGCATTTCCCGGAATCGTCTTTATCACCATAAGTCCTTTTGCTTCAATAATATCAAGTATCGCCGGAACTATGCTTAATTTCACGGGTGAACTGGCAGAATTTCTGATATTTTCAGGTAACGAATACTTATATCCTCCTGCACCGTTTGGTATCCTTCCCACACCAAGCTGCCTTAAATTACGGGATAATGTAGCCTGTGTACAATTTATCCCTTTCCCTTTCAATTTTTTAAGCAATTCCTCCTGTGTTGATATGTTTGCTTCTGAAACTATTTTTTCAATTTCCAGAAGTCTTTTTGTTTTTTGCATATTTATACAATATTTCTGCAAATGTATGCATTTTTTTATAACATCAAATCTCAATTAAAAAATTTTGTTATTTTTGAACCTTAAATAATGGCAATGAAAGACGTTATTAAGAAGGTGGTCATCCTTGGATCAGGAGCTCTGAAGATTGGTGAAGCAGGTGAATTTGATTATTCAGGATCCCAGGCCCTCAAAGCATTAAAAGAAGAAAATGTAAAGACTGTTCTGATAAATCCGAATATTGCAACAGTTCAGACATCCGAAGGTTTAGCTGATAAAATATACTTTCTGCCTGTTACTCCTGATTTTGTTGAAAAAGTTATTTCCAGGGAAAAACCTGACGGTATCCTTTTATCATTCGGAGGTCAGACTGCATTGAACTGCGGCACCGCACTCTATAAGTCAGGAATATTTGAGAAATATAACGTGAAAGTTCTTGGTACACCTGTCTCGGCAATAATGGATACTGAGGACCGGGAGCTATTCGTAAAAAAGCTCAGCGAAATAAATGTTAAAACGCCCAGAAGTATTGCCGTAGACGGAGTTGAAAGCGCAATTGAGGCTGTCGGGAAGCTCGGATTCCCCGTAATTATCAGGGCCGCATATACACTTGGCGGACAGGGAAGCGGGTTTGCTTCGAATATTGAAGAACTCAGGATCCTTGCTTCAAAAGCATTTTCATATACCGACCAGATACTTGTCGAAGAATCACTGAAAGGTTGGAAAGAGGTTGAATACGAGGTTGTGAGGGATAAATATGACAATTGCATCACTGTATGTAACATGGAAAATTTTGATCCCCTCGGAATACATACAGGAGAGAGCATTGTAGTTGCTCCGTCACAGACACTTACAAACAGTGAATATCATAAACTGAGAGAACTCTCAATAAGGATAATAAGGCATATAGGAATAATAGGGGAATGCAATGTCCAGTATGCTCTTTCTCCTGATTCCGAAGATTACAGGGTCATTGAGGTGAATGCCAGGTTATCACGATCGAGTGCGCTAGCATCCAAAGCAACAGGTTATCCGCTTGCATTTATTGCTGCAAAGCTTGGAATGGGTTATGGCCTGCATGAATTGAAAAATTCCGTTACCAAAAATACCACCGCCTGCTTTGAACCGGCTCTTGATTACATCGTATGCAAAATCCCCCGGTGGGATCTTAACAAATTCGAAGGAGTATCGCATCTCATCGGCAGCAGTATGAAAAGTGTCGGCGAGGTCATGGCTATCGGAAGGACCTTTGAAGAAGTTATTCAGAAAGGCTTAAGAATGATAGGGCAGGGAATGCATGGGTTTGTGGGCAACCGCAATCTGTCATTTAAAGACATTGAAAGGGAGCTTTCCGAACCAACCGATATGAGGATCTTCTCAATTGCCGAAGCTCTCGAAATAGGGATGTCTGTTGAAAGAATATATGAACTTACAAAAATCGATAAATGGTTTCTCTTCAAGCTCAGAAACATCATCAATATAAAAGATGATCTGTGTAAATATCATGATCTGAAATCTATTCCTGCGGAACTTCTCTCTTACACCAAGGTTATAGGATTCAGCGATTTTCAGATCGCCAGGCATGTTCTCAATTCGGGCCCTGCCAGTATCAACGACGACCTGATGAAAGTGAGAAATTACAGGAAGGGTTTAGGGATAGTACCATATATTAAACAAATTGATACACTTGCTGCTGAATATCCTGCTGTCACAAATTATCTATATCTTACCTACAGCGGGTCCGAACACGATATAAGTTGTGAAACTGATAAAAAATCTGTCATTGTTCTGGGATCAGGTGCATACCGGATAGGTTCAAGCGTTGAATTCGACTGGTGTTCCGTAAATGCTATAAATACCATAAAAAAAGAGGGATTCAGATCAGTAATGATTAACTATAATCCCGAGACTGTAAGTACTGATTATGATATATGTGACCGGCTATATTTCGACGAACTGACTTTCGAAAGGGTCATGGATATAATTGATCTGGAAAATCCGGGAGGTGTTATAGTTTCCGTCGGCGGTCAGATACCTAATAATCTGGCAATGAGGCTTTACAAAGAGAACGTTCCCGTTCTTGGCACGTCTCCGGTATCAATCGACAATGCAGAGGACAGGCATAAGTTTTCAGAAATGTGTGATAATCTTGCCATTGATCAGCCCCGCTGGAGAGAGCTTTCCTCCATTGAGGATATTCTTGAATTTGTCGACCGGATAGGATTTCCTGTACTGATAAGACCTTCATATGTTTTATCAGGAGCCGCAATGAATGTGGTTTCAAATAAAAATGAACTTTCACATTATCTTGAGCTGGCTGCCCAGGTATCAAAACAATATCCGGTTGTAGTTTCCGAATTTATTGAGAATGCGAAGGAGATCGAATTTGATGCAGTAGCAAATGAAGGCGAAATGATAACATACGCCATAAGCGAGCATGTTGAGTTCGCCGGGGTTCACTCCGGGGATGCTACAATGGTCTTCCCTGCCCAGAAGATATATTTTGAAACAGCCAGAAGAATAAAACGCATTTCACGCCAGATTGCAAAGGCGCTGAATATCTCAGGACCTTTTAACATCCAGTTTCTGGCAAAAGATAATGAGATTAAGGTCATCGAATGCAACCTGCGCGCAAGCCGGAGCATGCCTTTTGTTTCAAAAGTCCTTAAAACCAATTTGATAGAGCTTGCTACAAAGGTGATGCTAAAAGTTCCGTTTTCCAAGCCCGATAAAACAGTTTTTGAGCTCGATTACGTCGGAGTAAAAGCGCCACAATTCAGCTTTTCGCGTCTTTCAAAAGCCGATCCTGTTCTTGGAGTTGATATGGCATCTACCGGCGAAGTCGGTTGTATCGGAGAAGGTTTTTATGAAGCAATACTGAAAGCTATGTTCTCTGTTGGGTACAGGGTCCCTGAAAAGAGTATCCTTCTTTCAACAGGTCCGGCCCGGTCAAAGGTTGAACTTCTTAACAGTGCAAGAGCACTTCGGGAAAAAGGTCATAAACTTTACGCGACAAGAGGTACCCAGCAATTCCTGAAAAAGGCAGGTGTTGAAGCTCATGTGGCATATTGGCCCGATGAAAAGAAATCACCAAATACTATAGAGCTGATTAAGACCCACCAGGTCGATTTTGTAGTGAATATTCCTAAGGATCTCAGCGCTACAGAACTTAATAATGACTATTTAATAAGGAGAAGTGCAGTCGATTTCAATGTTCCCCTTATTACCAATGCCCGTCTGGCGAGTGCATTTATTCTGGCTTTCTGCCGTCTCGATTTAGATAATCTGGCTATCAAGAGCTGGGATGAATACAAATAAAGTTCAAAGTTTAAAGTTCAAAGTTTGAAGTTTAAAGTTTGTAAAAGATAAAGACCGAAAGACAATCAGTCAAGATGATAAAAATCCGCAAAGCTACACCTGAAGATATTTTACCAATTATTGATTTTCAGCAAAAAATGGCATGGGAAACCGAGCAGTTAACTCTGGTACCGGAAACCGTATCCAAAGGGGTAAGTGCGGTTTTCAAAAATCCCTCACTCGGACAGTATTGGATATCGGAAGATGAGGGTAACGTCATTGCTTCATTGCTGATAACATACGAATGGAGCGATTGGAGAAATTCTAATGTCTGGTGGATTCAGTCGGTTTATGTTATTCCTGCTTACCGGAGAAATGGTATCTTCCGGTCGATGTATTCACATATCAGGAGTGAAGCCGGCAAACAAGGTATTGCAGGACTGAGGCTTTATGTGGAAACTAAAAATTCAAGAGCACAAAAGACCTATGAGGCTCTTGGAATGCAAAGTAAACACTACAAAATGTATGAATGGCTAAGGGATTGAATTATGTACTGGTTCCCGGCTATATTGATTCTTCCATATCTCCTTTTTCTTGCTAAAATCTACAGGAACCTTTTGAAAATTAAACCTTTTCACCCCGGGAACGGTCCGGGGACATTTGTTTCTGTGGTCGTAGCCTGCCGGAACGAAAAGCAAAACCTCCCTATCCTGCTGAAAAGTATTTCCATGCAGGATTATCCGGGAGAATTGTTTGAGGTTATTATTGTTGATGATAATTCCTCTGACAATACATTTGAGATTGCCTCAGGTTTTACAGGATCCAGTAATGTAATTGCTATATATAATAAAGGTATTGGCAAGAAACAAGCTGTCAGAACAGGAGTAAATGCTTCATCAGGTTCCCTGATAATAACAACCGATGCCGATTGCAGGATGGGGAAAAGATGGATAAGCACAATAGCCTCATTCCATGAGACACTCAGGTCCGACATGATAATATGTCCCGTTCAGATAGAATCCCGTCCGGGATTTTTCGGAAGATTCCAGGAGCTTGAGTTTTTAAGTCTGCAGGGGATTACTGCTGGTTCCGTATTGTCAGGTGACGGAACTATGTGTAATGGCGCAAACCTTGCATTTACAAGAGAAGCTTACCTTAAGCATTCCGGCAATGTGCACGATGAAATAGCCTCAGGTGACGATGTTTTCCTGCTGCACAGTCTGAAAAAAGACAACCTGTCTGAAATATCATGGCTTGAATCACCTGAAACAGTTGTAACTGCAGCTTCATCCCCAACGATAGGTTCGTTCTTAAAACAGAGAAGAAGGTGGATATCAAAAAGCAAAGCTTATGATGACTGGTTCACTATCTTTCTTGGAATTGTAACATTTGTTACAATCTTAGTTTCAATTTCACTGTTGATTGCGGTGATTATTAACCCGGAGTTTCTTTGGGTTTTTCTGACCTTCCTGTTATTAAAATCAATCCCCGATTTTTTAATCCTGCACAATACTTCAGTGAGATACGGCAAAACAGAACTGATGCACTGGTTTTTGCCGGCACAGATCGTTTATCCTTTTTATGTTCTTATTGTTGCAGTTTATTCAGTGATACCCCTTAAAAGGCCTGAATATTAATTTCCCATTTCCGAGAGAAATTTAATCCTCATCAGCCTGATCTCCTCCTCTTCGAACTCATTTCCCAGTTCATTAATTGCATCTTCGAGTGAATCGGACTCAGCTTCTTCCCTGAAATATGAATATATATCATGCTGACGTTCTTCGTCGATCATGGTGTTGATATAATAATCGAGATTCAACCGGGTACCTGAATTTACAATTGCTTCGACCTCCGATAAAAGTTCGCTCATATCAAGCCCTTTTGCTTCAGCTATATCCACGAGGTCTCTTTTTGCATCAATGCTTTGGATAATATAAACTTTAATACCCGATTTATTAACTACCGATTTGACTACCATATCCAGAGGTCTGATTATCTCTTTTTCTTCAACATATTTTTTAATGATCTCCACGAATTCTTTGCCGTATCTCTGTGCTTTACCCGCACCAACGCCAGATATATTCTGTAGTTCATCGATGGTTATCGGATATTGGATAGCCATGTCTTCGAGTGACGGATCCTGGAAAATAACAAACGGCGGGACATCTTTTATCTTCGATATCTTTTTTCTCAGGTCCTTAAGAATACTGAACAATTCCTCATCTGTTGCAGATGTTTTTGCTCCAAAGGCATTATCTTCATCAGAAGTATCGGAATAGTCATGATCTTCGGCAAGCATAAAAGAGGCAGGATTTTCAAGAAATTCTATTCCCTTTGGTGTCAATTTCAGAAGACCGTAATTTTCTATATCTTTTGTAAGTAACTTGGCGATGAGAGCCTGCCTGACAACCATGTTCCAGAACTTTTCATCCTTTTCCTCCCCGATCCCGAAAAATTCCAGTTTATGGTGTTTATATGATTTGATTGCAGATGTAACTTTTCCTGAAAGGATGTTTGAAATATGATCAGCTTTAAACTTTTCCTTTACAGCGAGTACCGTTTCCAGAACATTGACCACCGACTCACTACCTTCAAATTGTGATTTCGGATGAAGGCAGTTATCGCAGGCTTCGCAGTTATCTTTTGTATATTCTTCTCCAAAATAGTGAAGCAGAGTTTTCCTCCGGCATATTGAGGATTCAGCATAAGATACCGTTTCAAGAAGGAGCTGTTTTCCGATCTCCTGTTCTGCAATCGGTTTCCCCTGCATAAATTTCTCGAGTTTCAGAATATCATTGTAACTATAATAAGCTATGCAGTTCCCCTCACCACCGTCACGGCCTGCTCTTCCGGTCTCCTGGTAATAGCCTTCAAGGCTCTTTGGTATATCATAATGTATCACAAACCGCACATCAGGCTTATCGATCCCCATACCAAAGGCTATTGTTGCGACAATAACATCTACCTCTTCCATAAGGAACTTATCCTGGTTCATTGTTCGTGTTGCCGAATCCATACCGGCATGATAAGCAAGAGCTTTAATACCGTTAACCCTTAGAACTTCAGCTATTTCCTCAACTTTCTTCCGGCTCAGACAATAAATTATCCCTGATTTCCCGGAGTTGTTTTTAATATACTTTATGATCTCTTTTGTGACATCCTGCTTAGACTTAACCTCATAGTAAAGGTTTGGCCTGTTGAACGATGATTTAAAAACATCCGCCTCCAGTATACCCAGGTTTTTCAGGATGTCGTGTTGAACTTTCGGAGTGGCAGTTGCCGTAAGAGCTATGATGGGAGATCTTCCTATCGTATCTATTATTGGCCGTATGCGCCTGTATTCCGGTCTGAAGTCATGCCCCCACTCTGAAATGCAATGAGCTTCATCAATAGCATAAAATGAAACATTAATATTTTTAAGAAACTCTATATTCTCTTCTTTTGTCAATGACTCCGGCGCAACATAAAGAAGTTTAGCTTTCCCCGATAGAACATCATTTTTTACTTTTGCTACTTCAGTTTTTGTAAGTGAAGAGTTAAGAAAATGTGCGACATAATCGTCAGTGCTGAAATTCCTCATAGCATCAACCTGATTTTTCATAAGAGCTATAAGGGGAGATATAACTATAGCTGTCCCTTCCTTCATAACAGCAGGTAACTGGTAACAAAGTGACTTGCCCCCACCCGTTGGCATCAGAACAAAAGTATCTCTGCCTGACAGGACATTCTTTATTATATCCTCCTGATTACCTTTAAAAATATCAAAACCAAAATACTTTTTTAAGTAATCGTGTATTGTAGAATCGTTCAACATATTTTCCCAAAATGATAAAAAAATCCAACTTCACAGTAAGCAAAATTTACAGTGTATATAAAGTTACTAAATTTCCTGATTAAATAAATGTTTTATGTTAATATTATCTAAAAGATATGTTAAATATCAATAAAAGAATTATTCACAGTATGGTCTGATATTTGTTTTGCAAGAGAAGATTTATCATCTTTACAGGCTTATTTTTAAATCTACTTTAACTGGCAACCCATGTCAATATTATCAAATAGAGGAAAGAAGGGTGAAAAAGAGATGTCATTTCTTGAACATCTTGAGGAGCTAAGATGGCATATTATCAGGTCCATATTGGCTATTGTTTTTTTTATGATAATTGCATTTGTCTTCAAGAATGTCCTTTTCGACAAAGTTATCCTTGGTCCAAAAAGTCCCGATTTCCCGACTAACCGTCTTTTATGTCAGCTTGGTGATTACCTTAATACACCGGCACTGTGTATAAATACAAAGCCTTTAAACCTGATAAGCATAAAGATGTCGGGACAGATCACTACTCATATAACCGTAGCAATGGTTGCAGGTCTTATACTGGCATTCCCGATTATATTGTGGGAATTCTGGAAGTTCTTCAGACCTGCGCTCCATGAAAACGAGGCAAAGTATGCAAAAGGTGCTGTAGCAGCCTCTTCACTCCTCTTTTTTACCGGTGTTTTGTTTGGATATTATATGCTTGCTCCCCTCTCGATTCATTTTCTTTCAACCTACGAAATTAGTCCTGAAGTTGTCAATCAGATTAATATAAGGTCATATATCGGCACTCTTACATCAATCTGCCTGGCCACGGGTGCTGTGTTCGAGTTACCAATTATAGCTTTTTTCCTGACGAAGATCGGCCTGGTTACTCCGGCATTCATGAGAAAATACAGGAAGCATGCTGTTGTGGTTATCTTCATTATTGCTGCAGTTATCACACCCCCTGATGTTTTCTCACAGACACTTGTAGCCATTCCTCTTCTGATTCTTTATGAGGTAAGCATTTTAATATCTGCAAGGGTAATGAAGCAAAAAGATAAAGATAGAAGTGAATTCATGAACGAAGATAATTCCGATAAAACTGAGATAGCTACAACATAGACCAAAAATGAAATTATTTACTGAAAATCTTGTAAAAAAATATCATAACCGTACAGTTGTTGACCATGTTTCTATTGAGGTTAACCAGGGCGAGATAGTCGGTTTGCTTGGTCCTAACGGTGCCGGAAAGACTACCTCATTTTACATGATTGTCGGTTTGATCAGGCCCCGCGAGGGAAAAATATTTCTTGACAATGAAGAAATAACATTACTCCCTGTTTATAAGCGTGCCAGAAAAGGCATCGGCTATCTTGCGCAGGAGGCCTCAGTATTCAGGAACATGTCAGTTGAAGACAATATCCGTGCTGTTCTCGAAATGTCGGGTTTCCCGGCTGAGGAGCAAAAAGAAAGACTCGAAAATCTAATGAACGAATTTGGTCTCCAGAAAATAAGGAAAAGCAAAGGGATACAACTCTCCGGAGGGGAAAGAAGACGTACCGAAATTGCAAGAGCTCTTGCCCTCAAACCTAAATTCATTTTACTCGATGAACCTTTCGCCGGTGTCGATCCTATAGCCGTTGAAGATATACAGGAGATTGTATCAAAGCTGAAAGATAAAAATATCGGAATTCTTATTACTGACCATAACGTTCATGAAACTCTTTCCATTACCGATCGTGCATACCTTCTTTTTGAGGGACGCATCCTTAAATCGGGCACTGCTTCACAACTTGCAGATGATGAGCATGTAAGAAAAGTCTATCTTGGAAAGAACTTTGAACTACGCAAGTAACACAATCTGTTTGATTTGATAATTATTTATTATACTTTTGCGGGGATTTTTTTGACGCGGATGTGTCGTAATTGGTAGCCGAGCAAGACTTAGGATCTTGTGTCCTCGTGACGTGGGGGTTCGAGTCCCTTCATCCGCACAAATATGTCAAACCGCCCGTAACGATCTTTAATAGTGCGTTTTGGCGGTTTTTTTAACCATGGAATAAACAAAGACTGAAATGAATATCACCAGAGAAAACATCGACGATCTGAATGCTGTATTAAAAGTAAAGATCGAAAAAGCCGATTATGAAGATAAAGTAGAAACCGTGCTTAAGGACTACAGGAAAAAAGCAAATATCAAAGGATTCCGCCCCGGAATGGTTCCTATAGGTCTCGTAAAGAAAATGTATGGTAAAGCTGTTCAGATCGACGAAATCAATAAAGTTGTAACCGATAATATTCAGAAATATATATCTGATGAAAAACTTGAAGTTCTTGGTGATCCGCTGCCAAAAACAGATGACCAGGAGATAATTGACTTCGATACCCAGGAAGAGTTTACATTCTCATTTGAACTTGGATTGTCACCTCTGATTGAATTGAAGTTAAGCAAAAAAAATAAAGTCAACCAGTATCAGATAATCATCGACGAAAAGATGAAGAACGATTATCTTGATAACTATACACGCCGTTTCGGGGAGTTAAAAAATGCTGACTCAACTGAAGAAAAAGATGTTATAAAGGGAAAAATTGAAGCAATTGACAAGGATAAAAATGTTATACCTGAAGGCATTTCAGCTGAAGACACCTCTCTTGCCATTGATCTCATTAAAGATGAAACGATCAAAAAACAATTTATCGGGAAAAGCCAGAACGATACAATAGATTTTGATCCGAAAAAAGCTTTTCCAAACGATAACGAATTAGCCGGATTATTACGTAAGAAAAAAGAGGAGGTTGAAACTATTGAAGGAGACTTCAGATTTACTATCAGCCAAATAAACCGTTTCTACCCTGCGGAAGTTGGACAGGAACTGTTCGACAGAATATACGGGGAAGGGATTGTGAATTCACAGGAAGAATTCATGAAAAAAATTGAAGACGAGATCACTAAAAATCTGAAGCGTGAAAGCGATTTCAAATTAATGATGGATATCAAAAATCTTGCACTCGAAAAAACCGAAATCCAGCTTCCTGAAGAGTTCCTGAAAAAATGGCTCCTTAGGGTCAATGAAAAAACTACCCAGGAACAGATCGAAAAAGAATTTGATAGTTTCAGGAAAGACCTTAGATGGCAGTTGATCAGGAATAAGGTTGCAAAGGACAATGATGTGAAAATAAGTGATGAAGATCTTCAGGCAGAAGCTGAAAATATTACCAGGTATCAGTTCCAGCAATATGGATTATTCTACGCAAACGACGAACAGATAAGCAATTATGCAAAAGAGACCCTCAAACGGGAGGATGATGCAAAAAGAATAGCTGATAAAATCCTCGAAGAAAAGGTTATTGCAATTATGAAAGAACTTGTGAAACTTGAAGAAAAAAGTGTCACTGTAGAGGAATTTAATAAGCTTTTTGAATAGTAGTAATCAATACGTTGAGAAAACTTCCTTGTTTTTGACTATATTTGCACCATAAACATAAATAAACCTGTAACCATGAATATTCTTGACGATTTTGGGAAATATGCAAGAAGCAACTACGGAGTCAGCAGCATGAGCCTTCACAAATACTCTTCTGTATCCGCAAACTATATCTCCCCTACCATTATTGAAGAACGACAGCTTAATGTAGCATCTATGGATGTCTTCTCACGTCTGATGATGGACAGGATAATCTTCCTGGGCACGCCAATAGACGAAGATGTCGCTAACATCATTCAGGCCCAGTTGCTTTATCTCGATTCAGCCGATCCCGGAAAAGATATTCAGATATACTTCAATACTCCCGGTGGATCAGTCAATGCAGGTCTTGGTATTTATGATACCATGCAGTATATTTCATGCGACATTGCAACTATCTGCACCGGGATGGCCGCCTCAATGGGCGCTGTCCTACTTACCGCCGGTACAAAAGGTAAAAGATCAGCTCTTAAACATTCGAGGATAATGATCCATCAGCCAATGGGCGGCGCAGAAGGACCTGCTTCAGATATAGAAATTACTGTACGTGAAATTGTTAAACTAAAGAGAGAACTCTACGAGATAATTGCACTTCATTCAGAAAATACGGTTGAAAAGGTTGAAAAAGATTCTGACAGAGATTACTGGATGACATCCCAGGAAGCTAAAGACTACGGGATGATTGATGAAATTCTTCTTAAAAATAAAAAATAGTATCCGATGGATAAATGTTCATTTTGCGGCAGGACAAAGAAAGAAGCCAACATACTGATAGCTGGTCTCGAGGGACATATTTGCGACCACTGCATTGAGCAGGCTTACAGCATAATGAACGAAGAACTTGGGAGTAAGAAGAATCCTGCATTTGATACTATCAACCTGCTTAAACCTATTGAGATAAAAAACTTTCTCGACCAGTATGTTATTGGTCAGGATATGGCAAAAAAGATAATTTCGGTAGCTGTATATAACCACTATAAAAGGTTGATGCAAAAGCCTGATGCCGAAGATATTGAGATCGAAAAATCAAATATAATACTTGTCGGTGAAACAGGAACCGGAAAAACACTTCTCGCACGTACTGTTGCAAAAATGCTGCATGTCCCATTTACAATTGTCGATGCTACTGTTCTTACTGAAGCCGGCTATGTAGGTGAAGACATCGAAAGCCTTCTTACCCGTCTGCTGCAAAATGCAGATTATGATGTTAAAGCTGCAGAAAAAGGCATCGTTTTTATTGATGAGATCGACAAGATTGCAAGGAAAGGTGATAACCCTTCAATAACCCGCGACGTATCAGGAGAAGGTGTTCAACAGGGACTTTTAAAATTGCTCGAAGGATCAATAGTAAATGTACCACCCCAGGGCGGGCGTAAACATCCTGAACAAAAAATGATCCCGGTTGATACAAAAAATATACTTTTTATTTGCGGTGGTGCTTTTGAGGGGATTGAAAAGAGAATTGCACAACGCCTTAATACTCAGATCGTCGGCTACGGAGCTTCAAAAATAAGGGATAGGGTGGATAAAGACAACCTCCTTCAATATATAGCACCACAGGATCTCAGAGCATTTGGCCTCATACCGGAAATAATCGGCAGGTTACCAATTCTGACTCATCTTGACCCTCTCGACAGAAAAGCCCTGCGCGCAATCCTTACTGAACCCAGGAATGCGCTGGTAAAACAGTATATTAAACTGTTCAAGATGGACAATATCGACCTTACATTTGCTGAAGGTGTACTCGATTATATTGTCGACAAAGCTATTGAATTCAAACTCGGAGCCCGCGGCTTAAGGTCGATATGTGAAACCATTATGCTCGATGCCATGTTTGATATGCCATCTGAAGAGACAAATGAGCTGGAAATAACACTCGACTACGCCAGCCACAAGCTTGAAAGAGTAAATCTGAAAATGCTGAAAGTGTCATAAAAGAGCCTGCTGCAGGGTAACCCTGGAAAGGAATACCCAAGAGCGACTCAATCCTTACTTTTTTCTATTCTTTCGTTCATAAATCACATAAGCATAAGATACCTCGTTGCTTTCGTCTGCATTAAACTCATCCTTTTCCACAACCTCCCATATACCAGGGTCTATTTCCGGAAAGTATACATCGGCAGGAGTTTTTTTGTGAACATGTGTGATATAAAGCCGGTCAGCAATTGGCATGAACTGACGATAAACACTGCCTCCGCCCATTATAAATACATCTTCATCCTTTTCACATTTACTTACTGCATCCTCAATAGAATATACAGTAACTGCGCCATCTATGCATTCGTGAGGAATGTCTGTAAGAACAATGTTCTTCCGGCCTGGGAGAGGCCGCTTTGGCAACGATTCCCAGGTCTTCTTACCCATTATCACAGTTTTCCCGTATGTCAGTTTTTTAAATCTCCTGAGATCATCGGGAATGTGCCATAAAAGTTCATTGTTCTTCCCGATTCCCATATCGTCTGACACAGCAACTATAATTGAAATCATATCTTATTAATGTTATACTGAAATTTCACCTTTAATATGAGGATGCGAAACATATTCAGATAGAGTAAAATCATCATACCTGAACTTAAGGATATCATTTACATCGGGATTAATGGTCATCTTAGGCAAATGATATGGCTCCCTTGTAAGCTGTAATTTAACCTGTTCAATATGGTTAAGATAAATATGTGCATCGCCGAAAGTATGAACAAAATCGCCTGGTTTCAGGCCGGTTACCTGGGCAACCATCATTGTGAGAAGAGAATAAGATGCAATATTGAAGGGTACTCCAATAAAAATATCAGCACTGCGCTGGTAAAGCTGACATGATAATTTTCCTCCTGCAACATAAAACTGAAACATTACGTGGCACGGAGGAAGAGCCATCTTGTCTAATTCCCCTACATTCCATGCACTTACAATATGACGACGGGAGTCAGGTGAGTTTTTTATGGAATTAATTACATTCAGCAACTGGTCAATCTTTTTACCTCCATCAGCCGGCCATGAACGCCACTGGTAACCGTAAACCGGTCCCAGGTTCCCATCTTCATCAGACCAGTCGTCCCAAATTTTTACACCGTTTTCTTTAAGATACCTGATATTGGTATCACCTGCAATAAACCAGAGCAGTTCGTGAATAATGGACTTAAGATGCAGCTTTTTAGTGGTCAGAAGGGGAAAGCCTTCTTCAAGGTTAAATCTCATCTGATAACCAAATACACTGATTGTTCCGGTTCCTGTCCTGTCACTCTTTTCAGTGCCGTTCTTTAAAACATGATCAAGAAGATCAAGATATTGTCGCATTCTGATAATTATATTTGTTATTTAGGTGAAATTCTTGCTGCATAGCCTCCACCCGGAGCCAGATGGATCTTCATCTTATCACCTGATTTAACATTAAGTTTCAAATGTTTATAATCGCCTGCATACTTGTCGGCATTAATACCGTCCTGAAATATGTCCATGACATATTCCCCTTCAGGAAGAAAAGAAAGATCCAGATTCATGTCACGGCTTGTCCAGTCCGTAAGAGCTCCTACAAACCATTCTTTCCCGGAACGTCTTGCCAGCAGAAGATAATCTCCGACCTTGCCATCAAGACCAATAATATCGTCCCAGATAACAGGAATACTAACAATATAATCAGTCGTTTCCTGCTCTTTCATATAATTGGAAGGGCTGTCGCAAAGCATCTGCAAAGGGCTCTCATAAATAACATATAATGCAACCTGATGAGCTCTTGTACCCTGACTGGTGGGACGGGTAAACTGAGGATTGAAGTTTGCTTTTTCCATATTTACCATAGCCCCGGGGGTATAATCCATTGGTCCTGCTACCATTCTTGTAAAAGGGATTGTTACATCGTGGTCGGGACTGACATCTTTGCTCCACTTGTCATTCTCCATTCCTTTTACTCCTTCCCTTGTAAGAGCATTGGGATAAGTGCGCCCCAATCCATCAGGTTTATAAGCTCCGTGAAAGTCAATAAGAAGATGATGCCCGGCAGCTTTCCGTGTTGCATCATGGTAAAAATTGACAACAGGCTGGTCGTCTCTCTGCATAAAATCGACTTTTATTCCTTTTACCCCCCATTTCTCATACTGTTCAAGAGCCTGGTCAATCTGATCATTAAGTGACTTCCATACCACCCATAAAATTATTCCTACGTTTTTACTTCCGGCATATTTACAAAGTTCGGGTACATTAATTTCCGGAACCTGTTCAAGCACATTACCCAATTTGTACCATCCTTCATCAAGGATGACATATTCGATACCGTTCCTTGAAGCAAAATCAATATAATATTTATAGGTTTGGTTGTTAATCCCTGAATTGAAATCAACACCATAAATATTATTGGCATTCCACCAATCCCAGGCTACCTGTCCCGGTTTAATCCATTTTGTATCTTCAATCTTACTGGGAGAAGCAAGCCTGAATACCAGGTCGCTTTCAAGCAACTTAACATCATTCTCAGCAATCACGTATGTGCGCCATGGAAATGTGCGTGTCCCTTTAGTTCTTGCAATGTAATCTTTTGTACTTGTAACATGAAGATCACGGTCCCCTTTAAGCTTTTCAGTATCGGGATACTTTGGCCATGTTGAACTTATTTTTCCGGAACCTGCACCCAGCAACCACATCCCCGGATAATCAATAATATCCGATTCAGTAACAAGAAGATTGGCACCATTTACCTGGAAAAGTGCCGGCAGGCTTGCAAGATGTCTATTGCTTAGTGTATCAACTGAAGAATAGATAAATGTTCTTTCATTATGTGACATAAACCCTGTTTCAAGCGGATACCATGAATAAGATCCCGAAGGGAATTGTAATTCCGAAACTTCATTCTTAACTATAATTTCATCTTTCAGAGATGTTTCAAATCGATAGGCAACACCATCATTATAAGCTCTGAACTGAAGTGAAAAACCCGATTTGAAAGAAATTGAAAAAATATTACAGTTATCTGAAATCTCCGATCTCTTATTGGCGACAACCGGTTTTATTATCTCATGCAACTGGCTGAAATTTATTTTTTTAACCTTTTCATTTTCCCCCAGCACTTTCCCGCTGGTAAGTGCCATTGCAATTTTTGGTGATTTCACAATCTCTTTCCCGTTTAATGTTGCCGACCATTTAATATCATTCCCGACACTTACAATCAGGGATATTTTACCATCAGGAGAATTGATCTTATAATCAGTTGCAGAAGCGTATCCTGCCGTGAATACAAACATAAAAACCAGTAGTAATATTTTATTCATACGTATATAATTTAATTTTAAAGGTTCCTGCGCAGCGGGAGAACCACACATGCTTGAAAATGAATTATATTCATTCCTGTTTAGCTTTGCTGAGCTCTCCCGACAAGTCGGGATCGGTTGTGATTGGATCAATCATGTGGGTTTCATTTTTTTAGTTTGAAAATTATTTCGATTAAAAATCTATGCAGGAATCAACCTTTCTTTTTCTTTCTTCGCTCAATCTCATCCCTTACAGCCGCGGCACGCTCGTAATCTTCAGTTTTCACAGCTTCATCAATCATCTTGTAGAGCTCCTCATCTGAGTATGTGCTAAATTTCGTTTTCTCCGGCTCAAGAATATTGTCGTTATTGCTGTTTTCTGACGTTTCAACATCTGAAGGGCTTATGGTTATTCCTGCTTTATCAAGGATATCTTCGGTTATATAAATCGGACATCCGAATCTCAATGCAATTGCCACGGCATCAGAAGTTCTGCTGTCGATGGAATACTCTTTTTCGTCATTACTGCAAACAAGTTTTGAAAAGAATACACCTTCTTCTAATTTGTAAATCATAACCTCTGTAACAGAAATATTAAATTCATCTGCAAATTTCTTAAAAAGATCATGTGTCAATGGTCGCGGAGGATCGAGGTTTTCAAGCTTAATGACAATTGCCTGTGCTTCAAAACCACCTATAATGATGGGGATTCTTCTGTCGCCACCCTCTTCAATCAATATCAATGCATAAGCCCCAGATTGCGTCTGACTGTACGATATGCCCATTACCTTTAATTTAACTCTTTTCATCCGTATAAAATTTATTTAAGGTAGGATGGAACTGCACATGATTAACTTCGCTGAGCTCTCCCGACAAGTCGGGATCGGTTGTGATTTGGATCAACCATGTGGGTTTCATATCATTTGTTTATATACCAGATAGATAATCAGTTTCTTTATGCATCTGACAAATATAAATATATTGGGGATAAGACTAAGATTTACCATATCCTTTTTTATCAACATCATTTCAATTAAGTCAAAATCTTCATAAATCTAAACTCCTACAAAGTTAATCATGTTGACAAGTATCTTAGCCTTCTTCGACCAGAAATAAAATAATCAATGCATTGGTTTGTAAATAATCTTATTTTTATATCTTTGCAGTCCGAAATTGGATAAATCCGAAGGGGGCAATTGAAGTTATATGATTATTTGATTGTATACGCCTCACGGAGTAACGTAAAAATAATTATAAGATGTACGCAATCGTAGAAATTGCAGGCCAGCAGTTTAAAGTAGAGCAAGGTAAAAAGATATTTGTTCACCGCCTTGAAGATAAAATTGAAACCGAGGTTAAATTTGACAAAGTTCTCTTAATTGAAGAAGATGGCAAAATTATTATCGGGGAACCCACAATCAAAGATGCCTTTGTTGATGGTAAGATACTTGACGACACTGTAAGAGGTGATAAAGTTATTGTCTTCAAAAAGAAGAGAAAAAAAGGTTACAGGGTAAAAAATGGACACCGTCAGAATTTTACCCAGGTTGAAATTTTAAGTATTAACGGAAAGACATTACCAAAGAAAGCAGTACAAAAAAAAGCGGAAGCTAAGGTTGCAGAAACGGAAGTTGCTGCAGAACCTGCAGTAAAAAAACAAGCCGCCAAAAAGACAGCTGCAAAAAAAGAAGCTCCCGATAAGAAAGTTGCAGAAAAGAAACCGGCTGCAAAAAAACCGGCTGCCAAGAAACCAGCAAAAGGTAAAGAATAATAAATAAAAAGTTAAAGCATTTAATAATATATAATTATGGCACACAAGAAAGGAGCAGGTAGTTCACGTAATGGTCGTGACTCGCAAAGTAAACGTCTGGGTGTGAAACTCTTCGGCGGCCAAACAGCCAAAGCAGGGAGCATTATAGTTCGCCAAAGAGGCACAAAACATAATCCGGGTCTCAATGTCGGCCTTGGAAAGGACCACACTCTTTTTGCTCTCACTGATGGAGAAGTTGAGTTCACAAGAAAAAGAGATAATAAAACTTATGTGTCGGTTAAACCGATGAGCGAGTAAACAGTTATCTTAAAAGATACTGACTCCCGAAATTCTTTTCTGTTACTGGAAAATACTATCGGGAGTTTTTATATTTTTACAGCAGGCTTACCGAGGCCTGCTTTTTTATTAATTTTTAATTGATTATGCTTACAATTAACCTGATCCGCGAAAAAAAAGAGTTTGTTATCGAAAGGCTCAAAGTAAAAAACTTTAAAGCAGAAGAGATAATTGACAAAATCCTTGAACTCGACACCTCCCGCCGCGAAATACAGTCAAAGACCGATTTTTTGCAGAGTGAGATGAACCGGATTTCGAAAGAAATCGGAACACTCATGAAGAATGGAAATAAAGCAGAAGCCGAAGCTGCCAGGGAAAAGACATATTCCCTTAAAGAAGAGATTAAGACTCTTTCAGGGAAACTGATACCAATAGATAATGATCTTAAAACTGAGATTGTCCGGCTTCCTAACCTTCCACATGAATCAGTTCCTGACGGATTTGGCGCTGATGACAATGTAACCGTAAAACAAGGAGGTGTGATTCCGCAACTTCATGAGACAGCTCTCCCCCACTGGGAACTTATAAAGAAATATGATATAATTGATTTTGACCTTGGCATTAAACTTACAGGGGCGGGATTCCCTGTTTACAAAGGTAAAGGGGCAAAACTTGAACGTGCTCTTGTCAGTTTCTTCCTTGATGAGGGTGAAAAGGCGGGATATACCGAAATAATGCCTCCCATTATGGTCAATGAGGATTCAGGCTTCGGAACAGGGCAATTGCCCGATAAAGAAGGACAGATGTATCATGCCACACCTGATAACTTCTATCTTATCCCCACTGCTGAAGTACCTGTCACCAATATCTACAGAGATGTTATCCTTACGGCTGATGAACTTCCTAAAAAAAATATGGCATATACACCCTGTTTCAGGAGGGAAGCAGGTTCATGGGGTGCTGATGTCAGAGGTCTCAACCGTCTGCACCAGTTTGATAAAGTAGAAATAGTACGAATCGCACATCCCGATCATTCATATGAATCTCTCAATGAAATGGTAAGCCATGTCGAGAACCTTGTTTCAAAACTTGGTCTTCCTTACAGGATACTCAGACTTTGTGGCGGTGATATGTCATTCACTTCAGCCCTTACCTACGACTTTGAAGTATGGTCAGCCGCACAGAAACGTTGGCTGGAAGTGAGTTCCGTATCCAACTTTGAATCATTCCAGGCTAACAGGCTGAAATGCAGGTTTAAGGAGAAAGGCGGCAAGCAGACAAGACTCGTTCATACTCTCAACGGCAGTGCCCTGGCACTCCCAAGAATAGTAGCTGCTTTGCTCGAGAACAATCAGACTGAATCGGGAATTAAGATACCTGCCGTTCTTGTACCGTATACAGGTTTCGATACAATAGGGTAGAGAAATAACCACCCTGTCATCCGCCAGTTGGCGGAAGTGAACGACCTGGTAAAAACCCTGATTTATATATCTGTAACACAGTATATTAATATCATTAATGGACCGTACAAAATCATCATATATTTATGCCGGACTGGCAATTTTTTTCTGGTCAACTATTCCCACTGCATTCAAAATAAGTCTCAGAGAATTAAACCTGCTGCAAGTTCTGACCATTGCCTCATGTACATCTACCTTGGTACTGCTCATAATATTATTGGCAGGTAAAAAATCCGGTCTGGTCAGAAAAACAACAGGAAGAGAGATACTGAATTCTGCCATTCTTGGTTTCATCAATCCCTTCCTGTATTACCTTATCCTTTTAAAAGCATACCAGTTACTTCCGGCGCAGATTGCCCAGCCACTGAATATGATATGGCCTATTATTCTGGTTTTCCTCTCTGTTCCGATCCTGAAGCAAAAAATAAAACGGGAAAGTTACATCGCGCTCTTTATCAGCTTCGCGGGAGTTTATGTTATATCCTCGCAGGGAACTCCTTTTAATCCAGGCCATGCCGATCTTACAGGAGTGATTCTCGCCACCGGAAGTTCGATTTTCTGGGCACTCTATTTTATATTGAACGTCAGAGATAACCGGGATGAAACAGTTAAACTCTTTCTTAATTTTCTTTTTGGCTCAGCATATCTTGTTATTGCAATGACCATCACCGGAGAATGGCAAACCGGGATCGGACCAAATGGGGCAATTGCATCAGTTTATATTGGAATATTTGAAATGGGCATTACATTTCTCTTCTGGCTGAAAGCTCTGAAACTGGCTCATACGACAGATAAGGTAAGCAATCTCGTTTATATTGCTCCTTTTATTTCTTTGATTTTTGTACACTTTATCCTTCATGAATCCGTTTATTATACAACTTTTGCAGGACTGTTGCTGATCATTTCCGGTATACTTATACAGAACCGCAGTTCTGCAAAATGATAAATCGTTATCTTTGAATTCTTTTTACAGACTTTTAATCAAAATATTCAAATGAAACCTCCATGTTTTCCAATATACCAACAAGAATGAAAATAATTTTTCAAAGCATGGAGGTTCCATCCAACCTTAAATTAAAAATTATTTCCGGATGAAAAGACTCTTCTTTTTAATGTTAATACTCCTGGCATTATCAGTATCGTGTAAAAAAGACAATACCGACAATGATGAAAACTCTATGAAGACAGTAGGAAGGGACATGCTATTCTCTGTTATGCAAAAATGGTACTACTGGTACGATCTTATGCCTACTGTTACAAAGGAGGATTATAAGGATCCGTATGAACTGCTCGAAGCCATGAGATATAAAAAACTTGACAAATGGAGCTTCGTCGCTGACTATAAAGAATTTATGGCTGAAATGGAGGGAACATTTGTAGGCCATGGTTTCAGGATCGGTGTTGATGAATCAGGAAAAGCCCGTATAGCAATGATCTATAAGAGATCGCCTTTATATAAGGAAGGGGTGCGCAGGGGATGGATTGTAAAAACAATAAACGGAACTGATATAGCTCCGATTATCACCTCTGGGGATGCCGCAGCATATAATAGTGTCATAGGGGCAAGCACTGCAGGAGTTACCAACGTATTTGTGTTCAAACGTCCCGATGGCACAGATGTTACAATATCCTCGGCAAAATCAACCTTCTCGGTCAACTCGGTTCTGGAGTACGATACTCTGCATCTCGCTTCAGGTATAACGGGTCATCTTGTCTTTGAATCATTTATTGAACCATCGGAAGCTGAGCTTGACACAGCTTTTGCATTCTTTAATGCAAATGGCGTAAAAGATATGATACTTGACCTTCGTTACAACACAGGCGGATATCTTTATATAGCCCAGGAGCTTGCAAGTTATATTGCCGGCAATGAAAGAAAGGGTAGTACTTTTGCCGAATTAAGCTATAATGATAAAAATCAGTCGGAGAATATCATTTATCCCTTTATAACTACATCCTATCCCGTTTCATCTGCAAAAATGGCTGTAATCACAACCCGGTCTACAGCTTCTGCAAGTGAAGCTGTGATGAACGGATTAAAACCTTTCTTGAATATTGTCAGCATCGGTGACACTACAAATGGCAAACCTGTCGGAATGAATGGATATCCGGTCGGTACAACATATTATTTATGGCCTATTACTTTCAAAATTGTAAATTCATCCAATGAAGGAGACTATTTCGACGGTATTGCTCCTTCAAAAATAGCGTCGGACGATATAACCCATGACTTTAGTGACAGGAATGAAACATGTCTTAATGCAGCTATCCAATATCTTGAAACAGGAACTTTTTCAGGGAAAGGAGCCTCATCATTCAAACGCTCACCACAGTACTCAGAGAAGCCTTCGTGGATGAACAATGCATTTGCAACAGATAAGGATAAATAAATTTTCGTCTATATTTTTAAATATTGAAGGTACAACCAAAAGAGAGGATAATTTTAGGTATTGATCCTGGCACCACTATCACCGGATATGGTGTAATAAAAGTTAACGGTACAATTCCCGAACTCATAACCATCGGATCGATCGATCTTTCAAAATTTGAAGATCCGTACCTTAAATTGAAGCATATTTTCGAAAGGGTAACAGGAATTATCAATGAATATCATCCTGACGAACTGGCTATTGAGGCTCCTTTTTACGGTAAAAATGTTCAATCGATGCTGAAGCTGGGCAGAGCTCAGGGAGCAGCAATTGCAGCAGCATTACAGCACTCATTGCCGATATTTGAGTATGCCCCGAGAAAGATTAAAATGTCAATTACGGGTCAGGGTGCAGCTTCGAAGGAGCAGGTTGCCTCAATGCTCATGAATATCCTGAAATTCAAAAATACCGATTTAAAACTCGATGCAACAGATGGTCTGGCAGCTGCTTTATGCCATTTCTACCAGACCAATAAACCTGTGCAGGGAAAAGCCTATAACAGCTGGAAAGATTTCATGAATAAGAATCCCGGGAGGGTCAAATGAGCCTTGTTACCTCACACTGCTGCGAATGCCAGCGCTACTACACTTACTCTCACTCCTTCAAACTTAAGCAGCTCGCAGGCGCATGATTCAATTGTCGATCCTGTAGTGATGACATCATCTACAAGCAAAATATGACTGCCCAATATTTCACCTGGATCAGCAACCTGGAAAATTCCATCTACATTTGTCCATCTTTCGTAACGCGACCGTTTTGTCTGTGTCGCAGAAACCTTAATCCTTGCCAGGGAATTTGTATTTACAGGCAATCCGGTTACCTCAGCGATCCCGTTTGAAATAATCTCACTTTGATTAAATCCCCGTATCTTTTTTTTTGAAGGATGAAGCGGCACCGGAATAATAAGATCAATACCTGTTGTAAATCCTGAAGATTTTAATGATATCCCGTATATTCTGCCGAGTTCATAACCGATTTCCTTTATCCCTTTGTATTTCAGGTTATGAATAAGATTTCTGATCCTGCTCCCCTTGTTGTAAAATGAGAATGCAGCGGCTTTTTCTATAGGACATCTCCCCCAGAAAAGCTGTTCCACAGGATTTTCATTTTTCAAATGATAGTTGGTCCTTGGAATAACCACATAACACTCAGTGCAGATAAGATTTTCATTTCTGAGAAGATGCTCTCCGCAGGCATAGCAAAGCCTTGGAAAGAGAAGACTGACAAAATCGTCCCATAAATCATATAAGTAACTCATGCAGCGAGCAGAATTATATCAGTAAAGATATGAAATCCCGCTATAATCAAAGAGGATTACGGGTAAAGCCTGGTGTCATTGTGGCAAAATAAAAACTTACTCTTGCCCCCAAGGCACAAAGTAACACCCGGATGATTGATCTTTAAAGTTGTTATGAATAGAACAATAGAATGCCTTATAGGGCAACCTTCCCTCTTATTTTTGCTGCGATCTCCATGAATTCTTCCGGGGTGAATTTCAGCTTTGGGTTTTTGAAGTTTATATCCTCCATGGTATCCAGAGGAACAAGATGGATATGAGCATGAGGAACATCAAGTCCCAAGACTGCAACACCTATACGGTTACATGGGAATGAGCTCCTGATTGCCGATGCAACCTTTTTGGAGAAAATCATCATCCCGGCAAGTTGCTCATCATCCAGATCAAAAATGTAATCTGTTTCCTTTTTAGGTACAACAAGAGTGTGTCCGGCTCTGAGAGGATTTATATCCAGAAATGCAAAATAGTCTTTGTCCTCGGCTACCTTATAGCAAGGAATTTCCCCTTTAATGATGCGTGTGAAAATAGTTGCCATGATGATATAACAGATTTATTACAGTGAAATAGAAATAATTTCAAAAGGTATCACTCCCGATGGCACCTTGATTTGAACAATATCCCCCACCTTCTTTCCGATCAGACCCTGTGCTATGGGAGAACTGACAGCAAGTTTCCCGATCTTAAAGTTTGCCTCACTTTCAGGAACAAGCTGGTACTCCATAACTGCATTACTTGATTTGTTCTTTATTTTTACTTTATTAAGTATTCTGACAGTTGAAGTATCTCTTTTTGTTTCATCAATAACTCTTGACCTGGCAACAACATCCTCAAGCTTTGAGATTTTCATCTCAAGCAAACCCTGTGCCTCCTTGGCAGCAGAATACTCTGCATTCTCAGAAAGGTCGCCTTTATCTCTTGCTTCAGCTATCTGTTTAGATATCGAAGGCCTCTCAACATTTCTTAGCTGGTCGAGTTCCTCTTTAAGTTTTTGGAGACCTTCTTCAGTAACATAAATAATCTCTGCCATTTCTCTAATATATTTAAAAAATAAGAAGAATCCCGGGGTTTCCGGAACTCTTCAGAAACAAATTTACAAATTTTTTAATTAATTACAAATTTAATCTCGTTAAGAGATGTTCTACAAGTATTTATCTTCAATAATGCATTGTTACCTATATTTCCCCCTTGCTTTTTTTGTGTTCTTTTTTACATTCTTCTTTTTTGCTTTGTCACGGATCGAGGAATCCTTTTGATTTTGCTTCATACGAGCCTGTACTTCAGGCGTTTGAATATCATATGCTCTTTTTTGAGATTCCTTAACAGCCTTTGCGTAATCCTTTTTATGTTTTTTTTCTTTAGCTTCCTGTTTCTTTTTCGCCTTTACTACAGCCCCAGGTTCTTTTATCTTTACATTTTTCCCTTTGCCAGCAGATTTTCCGAATAATTCCTTTTCAGTATTCCGGGAACTCTTTTTATGAAAAATCTGTGCATCGGAGACACCAATGGTCAAAAAGAGAATAAAAGACAGTAGAAATAATTTTCTCATATATCTTAGGTGATCCTATTATTAACTTAAAAGAGCCAAGCAGTAAAGAAATAATTAGTACCGGTAATGATCTGCCTTATACGGTCCCTCTTGTGGTACTCCGATATAATCTGATTGCAGCTTTGTGAGTTTTGTGAGTTTCACACCAAGCTGATCAAGATGCAAGCGGGCAACTTCCTCATCGAGGTTTTTTGGAAGACGATAAACACCGATCTTATATTTATTTTTCCAAAGATCGATTTGTGCAAGTGTCTGGTTACTGAAAGAGTTACTCATCACGAATGAAGGATGACCCGTAGCACATCCAAGGTTCACCAGACGTCCCTCTGCAAGAATAAAAATAGCATGTCCGTCGGGGAAAAGATATTTATCTACCTGGGGTTTGATACCTGTTTTTTTAATTCCCTTCAGCGCATTAAGGTTATCGACCTGTATCTCATTATCGAAATGACCAATATTACAAACAATTGCCTGATCTTTCATTTTCAGCATATGATCAAGAGTGATAATATCCCTGTTCCCGGTAGCTGTTACAAAAATATTCCCCTCATCAAGAGTATCTTCTACTGTTTTAACTTCAAAGCCTTCCATTGATGCCTGCAATGCACAAATCGGGTCTATCTCAGTAACAATTACCCTTGCACCATACGATCTCATCGATTTTGCACATCCTTTCCCAACATCACCGTACCCGCATACAACAACCACCTTCCCGGCTATCATAACATCGGTTGCTCTTTTTATACCATCGGCCAGTGATTCACGGCAACCGTACAGATTGTCGAATTTCGATTTTGTGACAGAATCATTAACGTTAATTGCGGGCACAAGTAATTCGCCGTTTTCCATCATCTGATACAACCTGTGAACCCCTGTAGTCGTCTCTTCAGATATTCCTTTTAGTTCGCTTATTGTCTGGTGCCATTTCCCTGGTTCTTTTGCCAGAATATCCTTTAGCGTTGAAAGGATAATTGACTCCTCTCTGTTTTCAGGTTTCTTATTGAGTATCTCAGGTGAATTTTCAGCTTTATAACCAAGATGGACTAAAAGTGATGCATCTCCGCCATCATCAACAATAAGATTCGGCCCCTTTCCTTCAGGGAACGACAATGCCTGTGCAGTGCACCACCAGTAATCCTCAAGTGTTTCCCCTTTCCATGAAAACACAGGAATACCTCTTGCTGCAATAGCTGCTGCTGCATGATCCTGTGTTGAAAAAATATTGCAACTTGCCCAACGTACATCAGCGCCGAGCTCATAAAGAGTCTCAATAAGTACAGCCGTTTGAATTGTCATATGAAGAGAACCAGTAATACGTGCCCCTTTTAATGGTTTCTCTACAGAATATTTTTTCCTGATTGACAACAGACCCGGCATCTCTTTCTCGGCAATTTCAATCTCTCTTCTGCCAAAATCTGCAAGAGTTATATCTTTTACTTTATACTCCATAGTATCCAGTTTTACATTCATTTTTCAACTTATTTTAAGTGTGCAAAGATAATAATTTTTATTGTCTGGTTGTTCATTTGAAAAGCGACCTGACCTGTTGTTCATCAAGCATGATCTGTTCAGTCAGTTGTTTGGTATTTGCAAATTTCTTTTCGCTCCTCAGCCGTTTTACGAATTTCACAGATATTTCTGCCCTATAGATATCCTTATCAAAATCAAGAATATTTACCTCGATGCTTTTGTTCCCGGCATTGTTATTTACTGTAGGATTTGAACCGATATTCAGCATTCCCGGATAGGTAAATCCGCCAAGATGAACTTCAACAGCATATACCCCATCGGCTGGTATAAGCTTATATTCATAATCAGGTTTGATATTTGCAGTCGGGAATCCAAGAGAACGGCCAAGTCCATGTCCTTCAATAATTGTTCCGCTTACCGAATAGTAATATCCCAGCAATCTGTTTGCTTCTTCGATCTTTCCGTTTAATAATGCCTTACGGATTGAGGATGAGCTAACGGCTCCCTCTCCGTTAATGATTTCCTTTATCTGTTCAACACTGAACCCTGATGATTCGGCACATTGTACAATATTATTGAAATCACCTTCTCCTTTCCTTCCTAAATGATGGTTATAACCCACTATAAGGCGCTTTATACCAATCTTCTCCACGAGAACGTTTTTGATAAAATCACAAGCAGAAATCTGGCTGAACTTTTTGGTGAATTTTATGATAATAAGATGATCAACATTCGCATTTTCAAGAAGAACTTCTTTTTCTTCCAGTGTAGTCAGAAAAGAGAGATCTTCATGGTTCTGCTCCAATACCAGCCTGGGATGAGGGGAAAAAGTGATTACAACCGACTCTCCCTTTATTTCTTTTGCCCGCGAAACAAGGCAATTCAGAAGAGCCCGGTGACCATGATGAACCCCGTCAAAAATGCCAAGAGTTACAACAGGGGCAACCAGACTAAGGTTTTCATATCCTTGATGAATGATCATGTAAAAGATTATGCATGCAAAATTAGCAAAGCCCATGGAAATGAAGCTAATTTATGGTTTAGTTTTTGTACTTTTATAAAAAGATTCCTTTTTAAGAAGCTTTTATGAATCCTGCAAGTTTCTATATATCCGATCCATGGTTGAAACCCTTTACGGGGGTAATTGAAAAACGAATAGGAAAGTGCCTGTCAAAGGAAAAAAAGCTGATTGGGAAAGGTTCCCTCAGTGATTTTGCCATGGGGCATCATTACTATGGTCTTCACAGAAAAAAAGACAATTGGATTTTCAGGGAATGGGCTCCAAATGCAAAAAGCATATACATCACCGGTATATTTACCGGATGGAGAGAGAAGAAAGATTTCCTGTTAAAAAGAATTAATACTTATGGCGACTGGGAGATAGTTTTGCCTTTAGATGCGATTAAACACGGGGATCTTTATAAGCTTTCCGTCCACTGGGAAGGAGGAAGCGGAGAACGTATTCCATCATATGCCAGCCGCGTAGTTCAGGATGATAAGACAAAAATATTCACAGCACAGGTATGGTACCCGGAAGAACCATACAAATGGAATATCGATGATTTTAATACTGAGTATACTGCTCCTGTGATTTATGAAGCCCATATCGGGATGGCCACATCGCTGGAAAAAACCGGAACATACCGTGAATTCACAGAGAACGTCCTGCCATTAATAATCAAATCGGGATACAATACAATCCAGTTAATGGCTATCCAGGAGCACCCTTTCTACGGATCGTTCGGATACCATGTCTCCAGTTTTTTTTCTGCTTCCTCGCGGTTTGGAACGCCGGAAGATCTTAAGGAGCTGGTTGACAAAGCACATATTGCCGGATTAAGAGTTATTATGGACCTGGTGCATTCCCATTCAGTGAAGAATGTAAATGAAGGTCTTGGCCTGTTCGACGGATCACAGGGACAATATTTTCATACAGGCCCGAGAAGAGTACATAAAGCATGGGATTCATTATGTTTCGACTATGGCAAAGATAATGTAATACATTTCCTGCTTTCGAACTGCCGGTACTGGCTTGAAGAGTACAAATTTGACGGATTCAGGTTCGACGGAATTACCAGTATGATTTACTATGATCATGGCCTTGAAAAGAATTTCACATCATATAATGAATACTTCGATGGCAACCAGGATGAAGATGCATTAATCTATTTATATCTGGCAAATAAATTGATCCACAAATTTAAGCCCGGTGTCATATCCGTAGCTGAAGAAATGAGTGGAATGCCCGGTATTGCAGCTGATATTAAAAAGAATGGCTATGGTTTTGATTACAGGCTATCGATGGGGGTACCTGATTACTGGATCAAACTTGTGAAAGAGACATTTGATGAGAACTGGGATATGGGGAAACTGATGTATGAGCTTACACAGCATCGCCCTGAGGAGAAAATTATTTCTTACTGTGAATCACACGACCAGGCGCTTGTTGGAGATAAGACACTAATCTTCAGGATGATCGATGCTGAGATGTATACCGGCATGAGCAAATCATATCACAGCATTAATGTTGACAGGGGTATTACTCTTCATAAAATGATCAGGCTCATCACATTCTCAACTTCAGGAGGCGGCTATCTGAACTTTATGGGAAATGAATTCGGCCATCCCGAATGGATTGACTTTCCACGTGAAGGAAATAACTGGAGCTATAAATATGCCCGCCGTCAGTGGCTCCTTGCACAGAACAAAGATTTAAAATATCATTACCTGGCAGAATTCGACAAGAAGATGTTGCTTCTTCACAACAATTTCAAAATTCTCAATGATCTATCCGTTAACAGAATATATGAAAATAATTCAGATAAAGTAATTGCCTTCACCAGAGGTAAATTACTGTTTGTATTTAACTTCCATCCGACTGTTTCATTCACCGATTATGGTATACCGGTGAAAGGCAGATTCAGGATTGTACTTGATTCAGATGATCCGCTTTTCGGTGGTTTCTCCCGGATTGACAGAAATAAAATCTACCTTTCAATAAGAAAAGCTGAAAGGAATATGACCAGTGCCCCGCTTTATCTTTATCTGTACCTTCCCTCGAGAACGGCCCTTGTCTTTAAAGAAGAGCCGGCACCAAAAGCAACCGATATTTAGTCAATCCACCGGAGCAGGTAAAAATCCTGTTTATGAGGAAGGTCTTTATGTTTGGGGAAGATTCTTATTCCATAAAAAAACGAACCTGCTTTTTCAGGGACCAGATGAGACCTGTAAAGACATTTTCCGTTCTTAAAACTTACCATTTTAAATTCCTCGCTGATAACATATTCATATTCACCATCCTTACCCATTCGAGTAACAATAAAATCAACACCAACATTTTCTTTGGGTATCTTTTTAATATCAAGAGCAATCTCTGCTCTGTAATCGTGCCCTGAACGGTAAACATTTTCTCCTGATCGTTCAAAGCTGTAATTTATGACCTCAATATTATCCCACTCCTCTCTCATCGTCTTTTTCCATGCTGCCAGCTGTTTTGCCTTCTCAAAATTATTTTCCACCAGGTATTTATTGCGTGTATGGAGCTTTATATAATACTTATCATAGTAGTCATCTATCATTCTCTTCATGGTAAATTCAGGAGCAATTTTTACCATTGTGTTTTTTATTAGGCTTACCCATTCAACCGGGACTCCCTGCTGATCGAAGGAATAGTATGCCGGGATTATTTCAAATTCAAGCATATTATAAATAGTTTCAGCATCAACGTCATCCTGGAGATCCTGGTTTTCGAATGTCTTTTTCTTCGGGAGTGCCCATCCGGCATATGCCCTGTAACCTTCGACCCACCATCCGTCAAGGACACTAAAATGAATGGTACCGTTCATAACTGCTTTTTCCCCGCTGGTGCCTGAAGCCTCCATCGGTCTTGTCGGTGTATTAAGCCAGATGTCAACACCGCTGATAAGATACTTGGCCAGTTCGATATCATAATTTTCAAGGAATATCACTTTCCCGGCAAACCTGGGCATTTGTGATACTTCATAAATTCTTTTAATCAAATCCTGCCCTCCTCCATCGTGAGGATGTGCTTTCCCGGCATAAATAAACTGAACTGGTTTCTCGGGATTATTTACAATACGATCCAACCTGTCGAGATCTCTGAAAAGAAGAGCAGCTCTTTTGTATGTTGCAAAACGTCTGGCAAACCCAATTGTGAGGGCTTTTTCATTGAGATGAGTGCTTATGTTCAGAAGTGTACGCGGGCTGACATGCTTTTCAATCATGTCGGCCTGAAGCCTTTTCCTTATATTTGAAAAAAGGGTTTGCTTAAGTCCTGTTTTGATCTCATAAATCTTTTTGTCGTCAAGGGTATATAATTTTTCCCAAAGTTTTCTGTCGGTCTGGTCAAAATTTTTATTCCCTGTCAACTCCTTATAAACCTCTCTCCATTCAGGAGCTGTCCATGTAGGATGATGAACACCATTTGTGACATAGCCGATAAAAAGTTCTTCCCTGAGATAGCCTGGCCATAATTTATTGAACATCTTCTGGCTGACCTCTCCATGCAGTTTGCTTACACCATTTACCTCCTGCGACATCCGAGCCGCAAGAAAACTCATATTGAATTTTTTATCAGTATCGTCTTCACAGCGGCCAAGTGACATCAGTTGATCCCAGGTTATTGAAAGACGGCCGGCATAATGAGAGATATATTTTCTGAGCAGATCTTCATCAAAAGAATCATGACCGGCAGGTACCGGAGTATGAGTGGTAAACAGTGTAGATGATCTTACTGCTTCAACTGCCTGGCTAAATGTAAGATGATTGTCAGCAGTCAGAGTCCTGAGTCTTTCAAAGCTGATAAATGCCGAATGTCCTTCATTGCTGTGATAAATATCAGGTTTCAATCCCATCGCAGTGAGAGCTCTTATTCCGCCTATACCCAGAATAAGTTCCTGCCTGAACCTGTTTTCATTATCCCCTCCGTAAAGGTGATGAGTAACAGTACGGTCCTCAGGTAAATTGTCTTCACAATCGGTATCAAGAAGGATCAGCCTCACTTTCCCGATCATGGCTTCCCAGACGCGGATTTTCACTGTTCTTCCAGGCCATGCCATGCTCACACAAAGCTGATTCCCTTTTGCATCTTTAACCGGAGAAACAGGAAGATGTGAAAAATCTTCAGCTTCATAAATTGCAAGCTGTTCTCCACGTGGTCCAAGCTTCTGTTTGAAATATCCATATCTGTAAAGCAGTCCGATGCCGGTGATATTCAGATTTGAATCGCTGGCCTCCTTAAGGTAATCCCCGGCGAGAATTCCAAGTCCTCCTGAATAAATCTTCAGACAAGGGTGAATACCAAACTCCATGCTGAAGTAAGCCACTGAAGGCTTCCCAGGATCATCAGGACGATCTTTGTAAGCTCTGAACTGATCATAGACCTTCTTCAGTTCAGCAACAAAGTCATCATCATCTTCGAGTATCAGAAGTCTCTTATAATCAATATTTTCAAGGAGCATTTTAGGATTATGGGGAGACTGTTCCCACAGCGACGGATCCATCCTTTTAAATACTGATTCAGCTTCAGAGTTCCATGACCACCATAGGTTATTTGCAAGTTCTTTAAGAGCGGCTAATTTTTCAGGAACATCGCTCTGAACATAAATATCTTTCCAAACCGGTAATTGGTGTGGTTTCCGTACAGCCAATCCGGGAGCTTCAGCAAACCTGAGAAATTCCCTCGGTTCTTCTCTTCTTTCACTGCTTGTGACAAGTGCCTTTTGATAAGCAGTAAAATAATGTTCAACGAGACTGTCCCACATGGCAATCCTGGAAATTTCATGTGCTTTTCCCCTGGCTTCTTTTATCTCCTTTTCTTTAAGCCCGATAAACATCTCCATGAAACTCATGATATCCGTAACGACCTTCTTTTCGTTATCATCATTTCTTTCAACTATGGCGATCCCATTTCCAGGATTTTCAAAATACTTCTTTACCCACAATCCAAAACCTGAAAGAGAAGTGGTAACAGTCGGGATGGAAAACATAAGACTTTCAAGAGGTGTATATCCCCAGGGCTCATAATATGATGGGAATACCGAGAGATCAAAACCTATCAGAAGGTCATAATAAGGCAAATTGAAGATGCCGTCGTTCCCATTCAGATATGATGGGGCAAAGATTACTTTAACCTTCGATTCCTTATCATTATGGAGGTTATTTTTATCTATCAGTTGCAGTACCGGATCAGTTGCCGGATAGTGCAGGTAATGGGTGAGGTATTTGTTTTCGCCTTTGACCTGCCGATTATTATATAGAATATCAATTAAATCCTTTCGTGGTCCTTTATGGTATGCAGGCATCAGAATAAAAGCGACACATTCCTTTTTGATATCAGCGGTATTTTGCAGATCCCCGAGAGAATCGATAAAAATATCAACACCTTTATTTCTGAATTCATATCTTCCGCTGTTAACAATAAAAACGCAGTCATCCGAAAGAGAATAACCAAGCACCGCCTGAGCAACGCTAATTAATTTTGCTCTGGCAATTTTCCTTTTTTCTTCAAATTTATCTTCGCGTGGAACGAAAGAATCTTCGAAACCGTTTGGAGTCACAATATCAACCTTCTTACCCAAAAAATGGCTGCATTCCCGTGAAGTTATTTCGCTTACAGTTGTAAAAACGTCAGCTTCGGCAGCTGATAATTTTTCAAGTGATTGTTTGGCTACAACATTGAATTCACGTGCTATCTGATTAGGGATAAATTGTTCCATCTTACCATAAAGTGGGCGGTTATTACCGGCAATACACCTCCCGAGCACTGTAGCATGAGTCGTGAACGATGTGGCAATCCATGGTACAAATTTTTCAAGGTATAATATACCTGTTCCTGTCATCCATTCATGGAACTGAGCAATGATATTATGATAATCATTATAAAAAGAGGTAAAACTTTCAATCAGTTTACCGGCAGCATAGCCGAACAGAGCAGGCTCCACGTAATCCCATTGTCCTGTTATACTGTCGAGTTTATATGTTTCCCAGAAACCGGCAAATATTTCATTCTGTTGCCCGAAATAGGGTGTAAAATCTATGAGAATCACAATAGGTTTACCGGCTATGTCCCAACGCCCTGTTTTAACTCTTAATCCTTCTGAAGCAGCTCTGCCTTTCCAATCAACAAAAAGTGATTCGTCAGGAATAAACTCAGGATTTTTCACATCTTCCCGCCATACATCAGGTCCAATAAGTATATAGTTGTCTCCAACTTCATTTACTATGTTAAGCGCTTTTGTTGAGATTACTGTATGAATACCTCCAACTTTATTGCATACCTCCCAACTGGTTTCAAAAATAAAATCAACCTTCATCTTCAATATGTTTGTTTAAGATTAGTATTACTCCGTTTTTTTACTCCTTTTGAGTATCCGGGGCGATTTTGAAAGAGTACCTTTTTTTGTTAAAATTTTATTTGACTTAAGGGAATTTGTTGTAGTTTTATTTGAAGATTCCCTGAATAAATTTTTTGGATAGTCCTCCTCCTCTCGAGGATCTGCTTTTTTCTTTCGTGTTAACTTTACCGAAGGCTTCAACTTTCCGACTTTTTTCATCAGTTTCTCAATCTGTTCCGCCTGCTTGTCTATCATCATATCTTTTTCGATGATTATTGAATCGAGTTTGAATATCTGATCCTGCTCGGGATTATCCGGGAACCATTTCTTCAGTCGCAGCTCAAAATCGCTCAGGATGTTCATGTAATTCATAAATGCATCATACGGAGTTTCATAGGGATTAAAATAGGCATGAACTACTCCATCGGAAAAGAACTTGGTTGCCATATAATAAAAATGATCGCTCGATTGAAGATATTCCCAGTCTTTCTTTATCAGAGGATCTTCACATTTATTGACTTTGCTTGTCAGGCTGTATAGCTTATCAAGAGCTGCAACCTGCAACTCATTTCCCTGCCATGCAGTAATGTCACGTTCTTCATCAGCCCATGAGATCGGATAAGGAATGCTGATAGCCGACACTGGTTGCAGTGTATCGGCAACCTCTGACGGGGTCATAAACCGGAACGGTGTTTTTTTCAGGATAGCTCCAGGCATAAAATCCAGGAATTCAAATATTCCTGTCTCTTTCCAGTTATGTTCCCCAAATGTCTCATAATCGAGGAAAATGTTCAGTAATTCACTTTTTGAGGCAAGCTTGTTTATCCATGAAGCATATTTATCGGCAGTCAATGGCCACTCTGACCAATTTCTGTTTGAGAATCTGAAAGCGATATCATCGCTTAATACAAAGTTTCTTAACAGGACCTTTATTCTGGGGTTTATTGAATTACAATATAAATAATTCGGGCTTTTCCATCCCAGCACATGCTTGGCCCCTTCAGTCAGGATTGACTTAAACCCCATATCAGCTGCCCAGGCACCAATCTGGTCAGAGTATATCAGCTCGGTATTACGGAATGAAGTTGGGTCAACTCCCAGAAATTCTTTAAGCATTTCTTTATGCCTTGTAACCTGGCGTTCAAATTCGCTCCAGCTTTTTAATGAGACAAGGGAATGAGAATTTGTTTCAGCGAGAAATTCCACCATTCCGGTTTCTGCAAGCTTCCTGAATGAGGCAAGTACCTCTGGTGCATAAAGCCGGAATTGACTTATTGCCAGACCTGACAAGGAAAAGGAGACTTTGAATTTACCTTTATGTTTCTGGATAAGATCTAAAATCATGTCGTTGGCAGGTATATAACATTTCTCGGCCACCTTCCTCATTATTGACTCATTGGAATAATCATCATAATAATAATGATCGTGACCCAGATCAAAAAATCTGTATCGTTTAAGCCTGAAAGGCTGATGAACCTGAAAATAGAAGCATATTGCTTTTTTATTTGCTGCACTCATATCCTTATACTTATTTATTCTCAATTATTCTGTAGTATATGTCCCTGACGTGTTTGGCTGAATTATCCCATTTTAGCTGTATAACTTCCTCTTTACCATCCTTAATAATCATATCAGCCAGATCAGGATAATTCAGAATGCCGTAAATTGCATCAGCCATTGCATCTATATCCCAGAAATCGGTTTTAACAGCATGAGTAAGCACTTCAGCCACTCCTGATTGTTTACTTATTATAACCGGAACATTCGATTGCATCGCCTCAAGAGGAGAAATGCCAAAAGGTTCAGATACTGATGGCATAATATAGACATCGCTCATACCAAGAAGAGTAAAAACATCGTTCCCTTTAAGAAATCCGGTGAAATGGAACCTATCGGTTATTTTCAGTGAAGCAGCTCTTCTTATCATCCTTTCCATCATATCTCCCGATCCTGCCATAACAAACCTTACATTACCCATTACCTGTAAAACTTTATATGCTGCTTCAATAAAATATTCAGGTCCTTTCTGAAGGGTTATACGACCCAGGAATGTTACCACCTTTTCATCAAAACCTTTTTTCACAACCAGATCTTCAGGAATAAACACAGGTTCAACAGCATTATAGACAGTTTCAACCTTACCGGGGTTAATATTATATTTATTAATAACGATATCACGAGTAAGATTACTTACTGTGATAATTTTGGAAGCGGCATCCATCCCGTTTTTCTCAATACGGTATACATCAGGATTTACATTACCACCACTACGGTCAAAGTCAGTTGCATGAACATGGATAACAAGGGGTTTCCCCGAGACTTCCATCGCAGCTATCCCTGCCGGATAGGCAAGCCAGTCGTGGGCATGAATAATGTCAAAATCATTCTCTTCGGCAATCACTGAGGCAACTATGGCATACTTGTTAATTTCATCCATAAGGTTGTTATTATACTTCCCTGAAAAATCGACCGTGCCATTGTTATTGGTATTTACAACAAGTTTATACCCGGATACTTCCGAACTTATCACTTTCCAGTAATCTTCAGGATCAATATATGGAACAATTTTAGATGACACCTCAATCTTTTCAAGTGGACGTCTGAATCCCCGGTAAAGAACCTTTTTGAATGCCACAGGCACCTGGTTTGCACCGATCAGTCTGACAACAGACTGATCTTCATCGCCCCATGCTTTTGGTACAACAAATATCACATCCAGATCGTCGAGGGTTGCCATACCTTTGGTCAATCCATAACTGGCGGTCCCCAATCCACCCGAAATATGAGGAGGAAATTCCCATCCAAACATCAGTACACGCATACTATGCTATTGATTAGAATAATTATTTTCAAGCAAATCGATAATTCTGAGTACTTCGCCAACACTCCATGCCTGCGAAATAGCTCCCTGCGGTAAATGAGGAGGATCCCCATCATAGATTTCAGAAATGGTACTTATACCATGTTCATTCATCACATCTTCAAGGCCAAAGATCAGTTTTCTTACCTTTTGAACACCCTGTTGCCCATAAACTCTAAGCCATCCCTCACAGAAGGGACCGTACAGCCATGGCCAAACCGTACCCTGATGATATGCTTTATCTCTCTCTTCCTGGTTTCCCTTGTAAACGCCCTTATAATATTTATTTCCCGGAGACAGAGTTCTCAATCCTCTCACTGTAACGAGCTCTTTATCGGCAATGTCAAGAACCTTTTTCATCTGATCTTTATCAAGCATAGAATAAGGCAGCGAAACCGCAATAACCATGTTTGGCCTTACAAAACAGTTTCTGCCTTCACCATCATTAACATAATCAGCCAGATAACCTGACTTATCATCCCAGAATATTTCAATAAAGGACTCCTTAATCAGCTCAGGCAGCTGTTCATATTCCTTAATGAAATTTTTATCCTTTTCAAGTCTGGCCATCTCAAGGGAAAAACAGACAGCATTATACCAAAGTGCATTTATCTCAACATCATAACCGTTCCGTTGGGTAACCGGGATTCCATTTACAACGGCATCCATCCAGGTGAGTGCTTTTCCATCGGCATCTGCATATATTAATCCATTGACTCTCATATGGATATTGAAGGAAGTCCCGTTTTTATAAGCGTTCAATACCGATTTTGCCGCCACACCATATCGTTCCCATCCGTCAGAACCTCCGCGTTCCATATACTTCTGAACTGCCCAGAAAAACCATAGAGGCGCATCTACAGAATTAAATGCGGGATTGGAAGCAGTACCCATGTTCGGGAATAAACCTTCCTTCATACTCTCAACCTGAGTGTCCAGAACAGCTCTGTAAAGATCAAGGTTTGGCTTTGCCAGAGCCAGTCCGGGAAGGGAAATAAAAGTGTCCCTCCCCCAGGCACCAAACCATGGGAAACCGGCAATTATAAGAGTCTTCCCTCCACGTTTTTCCACAAATTGATGAGCAGCATTTTTTAAACAGTTAGTAAAACTATCCCTTGGAATTTTACCGGAAACTGTTTTCGTAAACTTCTGTTTAAAACCTGATGTCTTTTCTTCTTTAGTAGAAGCAGAAAATATTATGGCGTCTCCCTCTCTTGCTTCCATCTCAAAAAAACCAGGAGTAAACAGATCTTCTGAATAATCATATCCCCGTTTCTGCTCCTCAAGATATTCAACTCCCAGATACCAATCGGGAACATGGACAAAATCAACTTTTCTGGAGAACTGCATGTTTAATGAAGGAAATCCTTCATATAACTTCGACCTGATCCCGTTCTCAACAAAGTCAACTTTCGTGTTTACAGCCAGATTGGCATGAGTCAGCTGGTGTATGTTTCTAAATGCAAGAAACGGGCGGACCTGAAGTTTCATCGGCTCCGAAGCCTCAAGAATAGTAAATCTGAGAAGAAATTGCTCTTCATAATGGACCAGCAACCTTTCCTGTTTAAGAATGACTCCTCCGACCCTGTAGATTCTTGAAGGAATATTGTCCGCATTAAAATCCTCTATATATTTATGCCCTTTTGGACTGAAATAGTCACCATTATATTTACGTATGCCGGTGTTAAAACTTCTGTCATTATTAACTACCGTAACATCAAGTGAAGACAGAAGTACGAACCTTTCGCCGCCGAATTCATCAACAGGGCAGACAAGCAATCCATGATATTTACGCGTATTGCAATCGACAATAGTGGTTGAGGAGTAAGATCCTCCCCTGTTAGTTCTTATAATTTCTTTCCCAAGCGAATACTCGAGGTTTACTACCTGATTCTTTTGGAACTTTATGTAACTCATATAATTACCGTTTGGTTGAAAACTTTAATATTGTACGTAAGTTAATCATAATTATTAAACATTGCAAACTACCGGCATCTTAGTAAGTACATTAATAAAAATTCATAATATTAGTGCCGCATTAAAAAAAGAATAACTTTGCATTTCAATAATTCAAAACAATTATTAATTAACTTATTACTTCATGGATAAGAAGCTGTTAGTGTACATTTTTACTTTAATTGTATTTACTGGTTGTAAAAATAATACCGTCCATATTTCAGGCAGTCTTATTGGCCCTTCTGCCGGAGAATATATTTACCTTGACGAACTGAATTCTGAAAAGCTTATCCCGGTTGACTCCATGAAGATTCCGGAGAATGGAAAATTCAGTTTTAAAAGAGAGGTAAAATCTCCCTCATTTTACCTTTTGAAAATAAATAATAATAATTTCCTGACAATGCTTATCGGACCCGGGGAGAAGGTCGCCATCACTACCCATAACGATTCATTGAATTATCCAATATCTGTCACAGGATCTGAAGGAACTGAACAGATGGCTGAATACAACAAAACTCTCAGGAAAACAATAGACAAGCTTACCGGATTAAACAAGATCTATATGCAGAATATCGACAGTCCTGAACTGCCGGTGGTTATAGAATCGCTCGACAGTATGGCCCAGTCATGTCTGAATGAGATTAATTCCTACACAAAGAGTTATATTGATAAAAATCTTACTTCACTGGTAAGTCTTATTGCACTTTATCAGCAGGTAGCTCCTAATGTTTATGTTCTGAACCCATCCTCCGATCTTAAATATTTTCTAAAAGTTGATTCCTCTCTTTCTTTATTGTATCCGGAATATGAACCGGTTGCTTCAATGCACAAACAAGTTCAGGAACTGGTTTCCAAAATCGGAGCAGAAGCATCGGTCGCTCCTTCTTCAAAGGAAGGGAGTGAAGCTCCCGAAATAGCTCTTCCTACACCTGAAGGTGATACTGTTAAATTATCTTCCATCAGAGGATCGGTAGTGTTGCTCGATTTCTGGGCATCGTGGTGCTCTCCGTGCCGGCAGGAAAACCCTAACCTGGTAAAAGCTTTTAACCAGTATCATAAAAAAGGATTTCAGATTTACCAGGTATCGCTTGACAAAACAAAGGAGGCATGGATAAAAGGTATACAGGACGATCAGCTCGGGAAATGGATCCATGTAAGTGATGTTCAATATTGGAACTCGGTAGTTGTTCCTCTTTATAAAATAGAGTCAATACCATCTAATCTGCTTCTTGACAGAGAGGGTCGCATTATTGCATCAAATCTGAGAGGCGAGCAATTACAATTAAAACTGGCTGAACTTTTCAAATAACAAGCACAAAACTGAAAATATAAAAAAGGTAATCCGACTTTAATGAAACGAATATTAATTTTACTGGCTCTGGTTTGTACTATTTCCGGATGCAAAAACAAGGGGACATTCTCTGTCGAGGGAATTATAAAGGGTAAATCAGAAAAAAGCATTTTCATCAACAGACTGGAAGTCAATACTCCGGTGTTTATCGACTCGGCAAAAATTAACAAAAAAGGGAAGTTCCGGTTCAAAATAAAAGCTTCCGAACCTGACTTTTATCAGATTGGCTTTTCTACAGCAGATTTCATAACTATTCTTGCTGAACCCGGGGAAAAGATCAAATTAACATTCGAAAGTAAAAATCTTTTTGAAAAATATTCTATTGCCGGATCAATAGGATCTGAACAGATACAGAAGCTCGACATGGATCTTGCCGATACAAAGAGAAAACTTGATTCGTTAAGTGCAGCTTACTCCAAAGCTTCTTTGGAACCGGGATTTGATGTTAAGGGTCCGCTGCTCGAAGCTGATTACAATAAGCTGGTAAAAGATCAGCGCAGGAAGAATATTGAGTTTATCATTAAAAACACCAACTCAATGGCCTCTATTAAAGCATTGTATCAGAGGATCAATCCTGAAGCATACGTTCTCTATGAAACCCGCGATCTTCAATATCTTAAGATAGTAAGTGATTCACTTACCCGTCGCTATCCAAGGTCAAAAAATGTACAGGCCCTTGCAGCAGACTTTAAAAAGGAGATGAATCAGATGTATTTGAACCAGATTGGCAGAGTCACTCAAAACCTGCCTGAGATGGAACTTAATCCTGATCTGAAAGATGTTACCGGTAAGAGAATTTCCCTTTCCTCCCTGAAAGGGAAATATGTTCTCGTGACTTTCTGGTCCTTCCTTTCAAAAGATTGTGTTGCAGAAAATATTCAGTTCAAGGAGTACTATAAATTGTACAATAAGAAAGGTTTCGAGATATATCAGATTAACCTTGACGAAAATGAAACCAGCTGGAAAGCGGCTGTTAATTTTGATGAACTGCCATGGATAAGTACAAGAGAGGATGATCCTCTCCAGCCAAAATATGCAAAGTTGTTCAATGTTAAAAATCTCCCGACCAACTTCCTGTTTGACAAGAATGGTAAAGTAATTGTAGCCGACCTTCATGGCAAATACCTTCAGATAAAGCTTGAACAATTATTTAAATAAAACCCGTTTGGCCGAAACAGGGAACATATATTTTGCTTCCGACTTCCATCTGGGATTGCAGACAGGAACGCCAGCCCTGGAAAGAGAGAAAAAGGTTGTAAAATGGCTAAACTCCATTGCTCCTGATGCAAAAGAGATATACCTCATTGGGGATGTTTTTGATTTCTGGTGGGAATATAGGCTTGTAGTTCCCCGCGGATTCACCAGGTTTCTTGGCACTGCCGCTGAAATGACCGATTCTGGTATCCAAATTCATTTTTTTACAGGAAACCATGATATGTGGGTTAAGGATTATCTTGCTGATGAATGTGGATTTATTATTCATACAACTCCTTTTACAACTTTATATAACGGAAAAAAATTCCATATTGCCCATGGTGAAGGTCTGGGGACAAGAGATACAGGATATAAGATTCTCCTTTCAATATTCCGGAACAAGCCTCTTCAGACTATGTATTCAGCTCTTCATCCTTCAATTGGAGTTGGCATAGGACAACGGTGGTCACTAAACTCAAGGCTTGGAAAGGGAATAGTAAAAGAATTTCTCGATGAAGACAGAGAAGATCTGATAAGGTATGCCAAGACTATTCTCGAAAAAGATCAAATTGACTATTTTATTTTTGGTCACCGCCATCTGGCAATGATCTATAAGTTGCATAAGATAACAGAAATTGTATTTCTTGGCGATTGGATAAAAAATGGAAGTTTTGCTAAATGGGATGGGAAAAATCTTACTTTCAGGATATTAGATTAAGATATACTGTCTTCAACCTTCACTGTTAAAGTGAAATAAGAGTAGGTATCATCTATCGTTTCAAATTTATAAATCAGTTTATTACCTGCTTTTTTCGCCATATCAATAAGCCCCATATTCCCTGTGCTTTCGGAACTGATAGTCTGACCCGAAAGGGTTACTTTAAAAAGTTCTTTGAGACCATCTATATCATACCTGTTAATGGTATCGATCTTCTCCTTAAGATGTTCAATATTTTTATTCAATATAAGATTGCCGGTTGTGAGAGAGTATGTTTTATTCTCCATTTTTATTATTGCAACCGGCATACCTAATAGTTCTTCGGGTTCTCTCCCGGTGCTGAATTTAGCAACATTTTCCAGCATTTCAACCAGGATGCTGAATACCCTCTTTCTTATATTAATATCATCTTCAGCGAGATTTGTCTCAGTGAATGAAAGAACTTCTTTACCAACATCAGGGGAAATATGTCCCGACCATATCATATAAATATCATTTTCAGCCATCAGACTTTGAAGCTGGATTGCGGCCTTACCCCGAAAAGGTTGTTCCTGCACCCCTGAATGTATTCCAATCCCTCCGCGATCAACTGTTTTACTCAAAATAAAATAAGAATCTTCATTGTCGAGAGGGATAAAGTCATAATCAAGTTTATTCCCTGTCTTTTTGGCCATTTCTATCAGCCCCAGCCCTGCTCCTCCTTTGTTACTAAATTCCGCTGTGCTGAGCATCTGCCTGTAAACACTTCTTATTTCATCAGTCTCAAGGTTATTGATCTCATCAAGTTTGAGCTTTAAACTGTCAACACTGTAAGATGAAATAGCATTTCCTGTGGTTACCGTATAACGATTGGCCGTCCTGGAATATACTACCAGTGACATATCTGCATGCTGGCTTTGTCTGCTATGTCTCGAGACATTCTGAAGGCTTTCGAGCACAAACATAAAAAGCCTTTTCCTTCCGACAACTCCGAATTCCGAATCTTCCATCTCCTTCTCAAGAAGCATTAAAAGCGGAACAGAATTTTCATTTGTTACAACACCCCTGTAAACAAAGACAAGGTGTTCTTTCATCATTTTGTCGCGAATATGGCGAATAAGATCCATGCAATGAAAATCAGGTAGATTAATAATGTTATAAAAATAGCAATTTTTGAATACCACCACAAAAAATCCGGGTGAAAGGAAAATAATATTAAAAAGCTAAACAGGTTTGCTGAATAGATACCCTTAAATGACAGACTTTACTGATAACTGGAAATTTCAGGCCAATCAGAAATTTCAGTTAATTACACCGTTCAACTTAAAAAATATTTCTGGAATTCCTGCCAACATTCACCGGGCAGTTCTGAAAGAGGCTGGTCGAAAATTTCGCCACTTTCCTGAGAGATTACTTTTGAAGGCTCAACTGAATATTTTTTCACCCATAAAATCATAAGTTCTTTAAATCTAACCAGTTCTTTCTCTGACCATTCAATAGCCGCGTCAGCCAGATACAGAGATTCTGTTTCCTCTTTCCATTTTGCAGGTCTGATCCGGTAAATCCATCCTTCCTCATAAGGATCAGATTTTAAATCCCAGGATCTTTCATTAAGGAATGTGTTTGTGCTAATGATTTCACCGGACAGTGGTGAAAATATTTTTAAAGATTTTTCGTTTTGTTCAATCTCGATAATCAAATCTCCCTTATTAATGAAATCACCGGATTTTTTAAGATTAATGAATTTTACTCTCCCTGTAATATGAAATAAGAAATTGTCCAATCCAATCAAAGCGACACCCGATTTTCCGAGACAGGACCATGTATGATTTTTACTGTAATACAACCCCCGAAGGATTCTTAGAACAGCAGCAGAAAGAATAGTCGCTTTTCTTCTTCCCTGTTTTGTTTTTCCGGTTTTTCGGTTCAATGCAATCCAGAATGGAATTATTATTAAAAGGAAAGCTATTAATATAAGATATTCAATTCCTTTTGTATCAAAAATATTATTATAACTGAATCCGTCCATTTTGTTATTATTTATGCAGACACATCATAAGATGGGAAAGCAGGTTAGTTTATTCATTTTCATTTACCCATGATGGAGATTCCCGTAAAACCGGCATCCGGCTAATTACCCATCTGAATATCCATATCTGGGCTAATATTACTGCAACTGATACAACAACTTCCATCCAGGTCGGAACATATCGTAAAGCTCCATTCCAGTTAAATCCGATTATGCTGATATTCAGCCTGTTCATGATCACGCCAATCATTGTAATAACTGATGCAACTTTTATCATAAAAATATTATTTCTGCGATAACTGTAGAAAAACATCAGCATTGGCAAAAGAACAAAACCGAACATTTCGAGTATAAACCAATATCCCATGGGCGTATTTAACAGATCCCAGTGCTTTCCGTGCACAAAGACAAGCAACTGCAGGAAAAAGTAAGCGAACATTGCAACTGTACAGATCTTAGACAACCCGATCAATATCCCGTTATGAGCTTTTTTACTTTTTTCACTGATCTGATCAGAAAAGACGTTTTTGCATATGGACCCTTCAAATATTACTAACGAAAGTCCTGCAAAAATACTTGAGACAAAGAATTGGATAGGAATAAATTCATTATACCATAAAGGATGGATTTTATCTTTTGCCATCAGGAAAATTGCACCCAATCCTGATTGGTGAAGTGTTGACAATGTGATCCCGAAAATAACTGCACCAACGGTCATCCCTGACAGAATTTTCCTTGCACGCTTTGCTCCGAGCCATTCTGCAATAGCAGGTGAAAACTCGATCATCTGCGCAATAATATAAAGAAGGAAGTGCCAGGCAACAAGAAACAGAACTGAACCTGTGCCGAAACTGTTTCCGATAACAGGATTGAATATTTTCCAGGGGCGACCCAGTTCCAGGATCAGGGCACCTGCATAAAAAACATATGCAAGAAATCCGTTCAGTACAGTAATCCTTACAATTGAATGATATTTTTTAAGATTCAGTATATAAACCAAAAAGGTTAAAACATATGCGCCACCCGCAAAAGCGACACCTGTGATCACATTAAAGCCTTTCCAGATTCCCCATGGAACCTCTTGTGTAAGATTTGTCACCGGCCCTAAACCTTTCCAGAAACGATACACAAGAATTATCGCGGCAAGGAGCATTACCGGAATGGAAATTATATTAAACGGTGTAAGAAATTTCCCCCTTGGTTTCAGTTCACTTAACAGAAACTTCCAGGTTGATCTGCTGCTATCATTATCATTTGAAATAATATAGTCGGTTTTACTCATTTCCTTCCTCATTTGATTTATTGTTTTTGGTTGCTTCCCTGATACCTAACAAAATTGCCGGCCAAAGGACAAATACTGAGGGAACAGCATAAAGAAATCCTTTTGACAATTCAGGGTACGATTTTAACTGGATAGAAGGGTTGAATCCGAGCTTTTCAAATGAAACACCCGACAGATATAAATAGCCGGTTCCTCCTGCTTCATGCTCACCGTATATATGATCGATATACTGTCCGGGATTTTCAACTATTCGTTTATGTGCTTCTCTGATCAAATCTCTTCGCGTTCCGAAAACCAATGCTTCGGCAGGACAGTTTTCGACGCAGACAGGAAGTTTTCCCTCTTTCTGTCTGTCGTAGCACATATCACATTTCTGAATTTTCGGATTAGGGCTGTCATATTCACATTTCGGAGAATCAAACGGACACGAGATCATACAATAACGGCATCCCATGCATTTCCGTTCCCGCCAGATAACCGGCCCTTCATGCGTCTTGTACAAAGCCTGTGTAAGACAAGCCGAAGCGCATGCAGGTTCATTACAATGCATACACTGTCTTTTAACATAAACTTCACCATTTTCTGTCGCAATTGCATTAACAACTGTCCGGTGGTATTCATCAGTTTTTCTGACCACGCCGGCCTTTGGTACATCGACCGGTGCCGGCAACCCATGTGCCTCAGCACATGTAACTTCGCATGTCTGGCAACCTGCACAACGTGTTGAATCGTACAGAATAGCCGAAAACTCAATATCATTTTCTTTTTTTGGCGCAGCATTTAATGTCTTTCCAAAAGCAAGCGATGCTCCGGTTACACCAATTACCTTAAAAAAGTTTCTTCGTCCTATACTCATAATTCTTTTTATTAGACCTGGTTAAACTGCTTTATGGATTCTTTTTTCTTCTGTGGATTCATAGATCTTTTGTTATTGGCCTGAATAGGCCAGGGATCTGAGCTGATTTTTTTTGACCAATGGGTAAATAATCACTGTTTTGTCATCGGCCATAAATGGCAAATTACAGAAATATGAAATCCTTGTCAAATTGTTATATAAGTACAATTTAAATTTCTTATAAAAAACCTTTGTTCTTTAATATCAGACCAAAGGCTTCATATTCTGAAATAACTTTCGATCAGTGCTTAACTAATTAGCCCTTTGAGAATTTGGATGAAGGACCTTTGGAAGACTGGCTTCATAATCGAAATCCTTCGGAAATGGATTATCTTTATTATGACACTGTATGCATAACTGTTTGTCGGGCACAATAAGCCCGGCTTTCATAGCCATAGCTTTGTTTTTCATAATCACAGGTGACTTATAGGAACTGCCAGGTCCATGACATGTTTCGCAAGAGACTCCTTCGGCCGGCAGTATTGTTGCTCTCTGGTTTGCTTCGGCTCTGTCATATGTTGAATGACATTTAAGACACTTTGCTTCTTTTGAAGGATCTTCAATGTTATTTTTCTTTGCATAATCCATAGCTTTCTGGCTGCTGAGAGTTGCAATGGCTTTGGAATGAGGTTCTTCCGTCCACTTTTTGTACTGCTCGCCGGTAGCTGGTTTATTGTGACATAATTTGCATTTGTCAGCTCCAATATATTTATAAGTAGCCTGAGCCAGAATGACATTCCCAAATAACATTACAAGACAGATCAGAAGTATACCTTTCTTAATTTTCATTGTCATCGAATGTTAGTTAAACTTTATTCCGATTAGTTAAACTTAGTTCCGAATTTATTCCAACTGTTTTATTTAGCCCCACCGACAAAGATATGTAAAATACAATTAATCAGAATATCTGGAATTCTCAAAAAAAGTTAAAAATACTACACCACTAACCAGCCCATCCCTCCCTATCGAGATTTCGGTAGTTTATCGCTTCCGATATATGTTCGGCAGTAATATTTTCAGAATCGCCCAGATCGGCAACTGTCCTTGCAACCTTCAATATCCTGTCATAAGCCCTGGCAGAAAGTCCTCTTAGTTCCATCGCTGTTTTAAGCAGCCTTCCGCCAGATTCGTCGAGCTGACAGTACCTTCGTTGCATTGATGATGACATCTGGGAGTTGGAGTATACTCCCCGGATTGACTCAAACCTTTTTGCCTGAATTCTCCTTGCCATCACTACTCTTTCACGAACAACTGCTGATGGCTCAACTTTTCCTGAATCGGAGAGTTTGTCGTAATTCACGGGGACAACTTCGATATGAATGTCGATACGGTCGAGCAGGGGGCCTGATATCCTGTTCAGGTATTTTTGTACCATTCCCGGGGAACACATGCACTCCTTTTCAGGATGATTATGAAATCCACACGGGCATGGATTCATTGAGGCAACCAGCATAAAACTGGCAGGATAATCCACAGTTGATTTTGCCCTGGAGATAGTAATTACCCTATCCTCGAGAGGTTGCCTCATAACTTCGAGAACTGTCCTTTTAAACTCAGGTAGTTCATCGAGGAACAATACTCCATTATGGCTAAGGGAAATTTCTCCGGGTTGGGGAAAAGTGCCTCCTCCGACGAGCGCGACATCTGAAATTGTATGGTGGGGCGACCTGAATGGTCTTCTAGTCATTAGAGCTGTATGGTCATCTATCTTGCCTGCAACCGAATGTATTTTTGTGGTTTCAAGTGCTTCTTCAAGAGTAAGAGGAGGTATAATAGTCGGTAATCGTTTGGCTAACATTGTTTTACCGGCTCCTGGCGGACCAATCATAATTATATTATGCCCACCGGCAGCTGCTACTTCAAGTGCCCGTTTTACATTTTCCTGACCACGTACATCAGAAAAATCGACATCATACTTGTTGGCTTCATTATTAAAAATTCCCAGCAGATCAACTTTTTCAGGAGAGAACTTTTTCATGCCATTAAAGAAGGCAACTACATCACCAAGATTCTCCATCCCATATACATCCAGTCCTTCCACTACTGCTGCCTCACGTGCATTTTTCAGAGGTACAATAACTCCTTTGAATCCTTCTTCCCTTGCCCTGATAGCTATCGGAAGAACACCCTTCACAGGTTGCAGAGTGCCGTCAAGAGACAATTCCCCCATCAGAATATATGATTCAATTTCACTTTTTATGACTTTTTCATCAGCCGCTAGTATTCCGAGAGCAAGTGGGAGATCATACGAGGAGCCCTCTTTCCGTATATCAGCAGGAGCCATATTTATCAGCACCTGCTTTCCGGGCCAGTGAAAACCCAGAGACCGCAATGCTGATTCAATCCTTTGCTGGCTCTCTTTCACTGCAACATCAGGCAATCCGACAAGAAAAAAACGGATCCCGCGCGATACATTAACTTCAATTGTTACTGTCACTGCATCAATACCGGTAACGGCACTGGCAAATGTTCTTACTAACATCGTAATAAACTTATTAGCACTTAAGGAAACACTAACTCAAATATAGCTAATTTAAAGATAAAAGACAAAAGGAAAAAGATAAAAGGAAAAGTGTTTGAGGTGAGGATGGCAGCAACCTCTGATTGAAAAGTCTTTCCACATATTACTTTATAAGAAATGAAGGAAATACCCCAAAGATCAAATTGAGGGAATATCTTTATTTTATCTGCAAATAAAATTATCTTTGGTTTAGGGTGCGTGACTTTGATTTTATGTATGGTTTGCCGGCAATAAAATTTATCTTATCATTTCAACTTAAAATATAAATCATGAAAAAGACAGCAACAGGAATAATTATTTTGATTCTATTAATACTGGTGAGTTGTGGCAGAGACGAAGAACAAGCTAAAAGGTATTCCGAAATGAAGTCAGAGTGTGATAGTCTTGTCGCCCAGGCCAATTTAGTAATTAAGGATCAGAGGATTAAGGCTGATAGTCTACGTAAAATGAGGGATGATGCATTAGCTGGTAAAATACCGAAAAATAAGTTATTGAGGATAGATAAGGAAATAACTAATGCAGCTGAGATTGAGTCTGATATTGATAAGGTAAGAAAGCACCTTGAAGCAATTAAGACATTTGCAGAAGTTGGAGAAAAAGTCAATAAAAGAATTATTTATTTTAAGAGGAAGTATGTAAAATACGCTAACACAATTCAGGTGCATGATGAGTTTGTAATGATCCAGGAGATAACCAATGGCCTTACTGCAAAACAATATATTTCCAGGTACCTGCCTAAAGAGTCGAAATAGATTGCCTGAGTTGTGTACACATAATTACTGTCTGGATAATATTTTATTATCCGACGTCAGTTACTGCTTTCAAATAGAAAACCCGATGAAATTCCGGGGAAATTGCAGTAATTGACCATATTGATATCATAAGAATCGGCTCAGGAGAAATCATAAATGATTGTCCTTGTTATTTGTTTGAATTATAAGCTATTATAAAATATTATTTTTACTTGCCACAACATTTGCTAACTTTGTGAGTTGTTTATTTTCTAAAACAATTCACCTGTAGTTCATTGCTTTCTTTTGTATTTATAAATATTACGGGCATAATAATTAAAACCGGAGTTTTTACTAACTAAATATTTTAAATATGAAAAGATTAAAAAACAGTTTAATTATCGTATTGAGTGCAGCTATGATTTTATCAGGCTGTGCTTCAATGAATAAAACCACAAAAGGTGCTGCTGTCGGAACAGTAGCGGGAGGCACTATGGGAGCTGTTATCGGAAAAGCTTCAGGAAATACGGCACTTGGAGCAATTATTGGTGCTGCTGTAGGTGGTGGTGCAGGTGCAATTATCGGTCACAAAATGGATAAGCAGGCTGAAGAAATAAAGAATACAGTTCCTGATGCAAAGGTTGAACGCGTTGGTGAAGGGATCGTTGTTGAATTCAGCAGCAATGTTTTGTTTGCATTTAACAGTTCAGATCTTTCGACTGATGCTAAAACGAATCTTGAAAAACTGGTTAAGGTTCTGAACGGTTACCCTGATACTAATCTTGAAATACAAGGACATACCGACAGTAAAGGAACGGAATCATATAACCAGACCCTATCCGAAAAACGCGCTTCCACCGTATCGGCGTACCTGGTAACCAAAGGCATAACCAGCAGTCGTCTGACTATCAAAGGATTTGGTGAAACTATACCAAAATATGACAATAGTACAGATGAGGGCCGTGCTCAAAACCGCAGAGTTGAATTTCTGATTGCTGCTAACGAAAAGATGAAGGCTGAAGCTGAAAAAGAAGCTGCAAAATAACTCAATGACCGAAAATTCATACTAAAATCTAAAATTTTAAAATCTTTTATCATGAAAACATCAATACTTACAATACTACTGATTCTTATGTTATCAGTACCTTTTGCATCCGCACAGAAAACCGCATTTGGCATTCTGGGTGGCGTCAATTTCCAGAATCTGAACGGAAAGGATGATTCCGGAGATAAACTTGATTATGACCTTCTCGTGGGTTTTCATGCAGGTGTCAATGCCCAGGTACCTGTTGCTCCGGATTTTTACTTTCAACCCGGCCTGCTCTTTTCTACAAAAGGGGCAAGTGACAAGGTTGGTTCAACAACAACAAAGATTAAGATTTCATATCTCGAATTACCATTAAATTTTGTGTATAAACCATTGGTAGGGAAAGGCCATTTCATGCTTGGATTCGGACCATACCTTGCTTATGGCATCGGTGGAAAGGTGTCGGCAGGAGGTACCTCTTCAGACATTAAATTTAAAAGCACTGTGAAAACAAGCGACGACCCTGAAACTTTCTACCTTAGAGCATTTGATGCAGGTGCAAATATTTTTGCCGGATATGAATTCTCAAACAAAATATTCTGCCAGTTAAATACTCAGCTTGGATTGTTAAAAGTCAACCCTGATTATGATGAAAGTCCAAATTCTAAAGCATCTGTTAAGAATACAGGTTTTGGTCTTTCAGTCGGATATCGTTTTTAATAACAGTTACTGATTATTTAAAAGGCCGTTCCTATAACCGGGATCCGGCCTTTTTGCTTGTTTTGTAACATATGTTACATTTTCTATCCATAAAAGAGTGATAACTTTGTATAAAACAAAAAACTTTCAACTGTTCAAAAGGGTAAATATATAGTATTAACTAACTCAACTAAAGTATTATGAGCATGTTTTGTTTTCAATGTCAGGAAACCGCAAAAGGAACAGGATGTACTATCGCCGGTGTTTGCGGAAAAACCGAGAAAGTTGCCAATATGCAGGACCTACTCGTGTTTGTGCTTAAAGGAATTTCCATCTTCAGCACAAAAGCCAGAGAGCTTGGTGTTGAAAACGATAGAGTTAACAAGTTCATCTTTGACGGACTTTTCATGACGATTACTAATGCCAACTTTGATCAGGATCGCTTTGTTGCAAAGATCCGTGAAGGATTGAAATTGCGCGATGAGATTAAATCTGCATTTTTAAAAGCAGGCGGCAAATTGCCTGAAAAGCTTCATGAGTCTGCAACATGGACAGCACACACAGTTGAAGAGTTCGAAACCAAAAGCACCTCTGTCGGAGTTCTGTCGACAAAAAATGAGGATATGAGATCACTTCGCCAACTGGTCACTTATGGTCTAAAAGGAATAGCTGCTTATGCAGAACATGCATACAACCTGGGCGTTGAAGACAAAGAACTTTATAAATTCATGCAGAAAGCGCTTGTTGCTACCCTTGATGACAGTCTGAACGCTGATCAGCTTGTCTCTCTTGTCCTTGAGACAGGGAAGCACGGGGTAACAGTAATGGCTCTGCTCGACAAAGCTAATACAACAAGATATGGCAATCCGGAAATTACCAAAGTAAATATCGGAGTCAGAAACAATCCCGGCATTCTTATTAGCGGCCATGATCTGAGAGACATGGAAGATCTGCTGAAACAGACTGAAGGAACAGGAGTTGATGTATATACACATAGCGAGATGTTGCCTGCAAATTATTATCCTGCTTTTAAGAAATATAAACATTTTGTCGGAAACTACGGGAACTCATGGTGGCGACAGAAAGAGGAGTTTGAGACCTTCAACGGTCCTGTATTATTTACCACAAACTGCATTGTGCCTCCGAGAAAAGAGGCATCCTATTCTGATAAGGTTTATACGACCGGAGCTTCGGGTTTCCCCGGATTTAAGCATATAGGTGACCGGCTCATTGGCGGCCAAAAGGATTTTTCGGAGATAATTGCTCATGCAAAAAAATGCAAACCTCCTGTTGAAATTGAAAAGGGCGAGATTATCGGTGGCTTTGCCCATAACCAGGTATTCGCACTGGCTGATAAAGTTGTCGATGCAGTAAAAAAAGGAGACATTAAGAAATTCTTCGTGATGGCCGGATGCGATGGTCGTATGAAAGACCGTAGTTATTATACCGATTTTGCAGCTGCATTGCCAAAAGATACTGTGATACTTACTGCAGGATGTGCAAAATACAGATATAACAAGCTTCAGCTTGGAGATATCAATGGGATCCCCAGAGTTCTCGATGCAGGCCAGTGCAACGACTCATATTCCCTTGCAGTTATTGCCTTAAAACTAAAGGAAGTGTTCAACCTTAAAGATATCAACGACCTGCCAATAGCATTCAATATTGCATGGTATGAGCAGAAAGCAGTAATCGTATTGCTTGCACTTCTTTACCTTGGAGTGAAGAATATACATCTCGGTCCCACATTACCCGGGTTCCTATCTCCGAATGTTGCCAAAGTGCTTATCGAAAAGTTCGGGATTGCAGGTATCGGGACCGTTGACGATGATATCAAATTGTTTATTAAAAACAAATAGATATCTGCAACTTAAAAAGAAGCTGTTGCAAGAATTCTGCACAGCTTCTTTTTCAGAAATGGCAACATCGTTCATTTATCAGATTGCATCTCTCCCTCTTTCACCGGTACGTATACGTATACATTCCTCAAGAGGAGTGATGAATATTTTTCCATCGCCAACACGACCTTCAGTTCCGTCAGTTCGTGCCGATTTCAGTATGGTATTGACAGTAACATCGACAAAATCATCGTTGACAGCTATTTCAATTTTTATTTTAGGAATCAGATCCGGCACAACAATTCTTCCTCTGTGTAACTCTTCAATTTTTTGCTGCCCATGTCCCGATACACGACTAACGGTAATTCTTTCAATTTCAGCTTTGATAAGCGCTTCGTGCACTTTATCGAGCTGAACTTCCCTGATTATTGCTGTTATTAATTTCATATTCTTTGGTTTAAACGTTACTAGTTTGGATTCAGCATTCCATATCCTCTTTCACCATGATAAGCCCTGTCAAGACCTGCCATCTCATCATCTTCATTTGATTTAAGCTTAATGAATCTGTTGAGAACGAAAATTACCAGAAATGTCATGATAGCAGCAAAAGTAATTGCAATTCCGACAGCCAGAATCTGAATGCCCAACTGGTTCCAGATTGTCCATTTCCCGTCAGACGAGGATGCTGCTGCTTCAATCATCCACGAGGGACGTATGAAGAATGAAAGGGAAATTGCGCCTACTATACCTCCCACACCATGGATACCAAAAACATCAAGACTATCATCATACCCTAATTTATTTTTGACCTGAATTGCGATATAGCAAATACAAGAAGCAAGCAACCCAAGCACCAAAGCACCATAAGGTTGTACAACTCCTGCAGCAGGAGTAACTGCTACAAGACCAGCCAGAATACCGCTTGCAAATCCTAAAGCAGTAGACTTTCCCTGATGAAATCCCTCAATTATTATCCATGTAAGAGCACCTGTAGCTGCAGCAATCTGTGTTGCAGTAAGAGCCTGGGCAGTACTTAGCCCGCTTGAAATACTACTCCCGGCATTAAAACCAAACCATCCAACCCATAGTAACCCTGCACCGAGCATGGTTATAACCAGATTATTAGGTCGTATAACCTGATATGGATATCCCCTCCTAGACCCTAGATACAGTGCAGCAACTAAACCTCCCACGCCTGCAGAAATATGAACTACCGTCCCTCCGGCAAAATCAATTGCACCTTTTGGCCCAAGGTTGAAAAGAAATCCATCCGATGCCCATACCCAATGGCAAAGGGGATTATAGACAAACAAGCTCCACAACGCAATAAAAAAGCAATAAGCCTTAAATGATACCCTCTCGGCAAAAGCACCTGCAAGGAGTGCCGGAGTAATTATGGCAAACTTGCACTGGAACATCGAAAAAACATATTCAGGAATACCTTCTTTCATTACATTATTATCAATGCCATTCAGAAAAAAGTACCCATTATTCCAGCCAATTAATCCTCCCATGACATTCTTGCCAAAACACATACTGTAACCAATAATAATCCATAATACACTTATTATGCCCATAGCAACAAAACTGTGCATAACTGTTCCCAGAACGTTTTTAGATCTTACCAGTCCTCCGTAAAACATCCCCAAACCAGGGATCATCAGCAAAACCAAAGCTGTAGAAGTTAACATCCAGGCAGTTGCCCCTGAATCTATAACAATTCCGTCTGAAGCATACAATCCTGTTATACTAAACAGCGTAAATACCAAAAGCAACAAGCTTTTCTTACCAATTGATTTCATACTCTTCAACTAAATGATTTTGAATTTTATTTTTCCGAAGCGAAGATATGTCATTAAAGGGGTATAATCAATTATTTATGTATTATTTTAAATATACTCCCCTATTTTTAGAGGGTTAATTAAATTTTTTTAAAGCTATTATTAATATGACCCCTATATTAAATAGGAGGCATTTAATTTTCCCATATTTTTAACGATGAAATTTCTCATTGCAGCAGAAGGTATTAAAAAAGCCGGTTTACATTACTGTATCCGGCTTTATTAATGAAGTGATATTGAGACTTCTGTTTTTAAACAGGTATCATTTATAGTTAATTATTTTCTTATTGCATCGATAAAGTTCTTTATACTTTTTGATCCGGTACCCTTTTCTTTCAGTATGTTTACAAAAGCACTTCCGATAATGGCCCCGCTTGTATAATCGCAAACCTGACTAAATGTTTTTTTATTTGAAACACCAAATCCTACAAGGCAGTTGTTATTTAGCTTCATTTTACTTATTCGCGAAAAATACTCAACATCCTTTGCCGAAAAAGAGTCCCGTGCCCCGGTTGTAGACGCAGATGAAACCATATAGATAAATCCGTCAGAATATTTATCTATTGTTCTAATCCTGCCTTCAGACGTCTGAGGTGTAATCAGAAATATATTATGAAGATTATGTTTCTCGAAAAAATCCCGGTATTCAACCATATATATATCAGGCGGTAAATCAGGTAAAATAACTCCGTCAATACCAACCTCTTCACACTTCATACAAAATTCATTAATTCCAAAATGCACTACAGGATTCAGATAACCCATAAGCAGGAGTGGAATATTCACCTGTTCCCGTATGTTTTCCAGCTGCCTGAAAAGCAGCTTTGCCGACATACCGTTGTTCAATGCCTGCTGGCTGCTGTTCTGAATAACCGGTCCATCGGCAACAGGATCAGAAAACGGCATACCTATCTCGACCATGTCAGCACCGGCTGCTTCAAGAGCTCTTATGATTTCTGCTGTTGAATCAACAGTAGGATAGCCGGCAGTAAAATAGATTGAGAGTATTCTCCCTTTATGGGTTTGAAAAAGCTTATTAATCCTATTCATGTTTTTAAAATTTATAGATAAAGGACTTCGGTTTTAAAAATTCTTTTCTTCCATATACTTAATATACGATACCATATCTTTGTCGCCACGACCTGAGATAGTCACAACAACGACATCGTCCTTTTTAAACTTATGTTTCCCAAGAACGGCCAGAGCATGCGCAGATTCAAGAGCCGGGATAATTCCTTCAAGCCTTGTTAACTGAAAAGCAGCCTCAAGAGTTTCTGTGTCGGTTGCATTTTCATAAGATGCCCGTTTTGATTTATCCAGCCATGCATGTAAAGGGCCTATTCCGGGATAGTCAAGCCCTGCAGATATCGAATATGGTTCAGTTATCTGGCCGTCGTCATTTTGCATGAGTATTGTTTTACTTCCATGAATAATACCAGGATAACCGAGCGCAATTGTAGCGGCTGATTCCCCGCTGTCAATACCTTTCCCTGCAGCTTCAACTGCTATAAGTTTGACTTTTTCATTATCGAGATAATGATAGAAAGAACCTGCAGCATTGCTGCCTCCTCCTACACAGGCAATTATAAAATCAGGATCAGGTCTTCCAGTATGTTCCTCAAGCTGCCATTTCATCTCTTCACTTATTACCGACTGGAGCCTTGCAACAAGGTCAGGATAGGGATGCGGACCAACAACGGAGCCAACAATATAATGGGTGTCAACAGGATTATTTATCCAATAACGAAAGGCCTCATTGGTGGCATCTTTTAATGTCATATTGCCTTTCGTCACAGGGACAACATCGGCACCTAGCATTTTCATCCGCAGCACGTTGGGTTTCTGTCGTTCAACATCGACCTTTCCCATAAAAACTATACACTTTAACCCCATAAGAGCGCAAACAGTTGCAGTTGCAACTCCATGTTGTCCGGCTCCGGTTTCGGCTATTATCCTTCTCTTTCCAAGCCGTTTTGCAATAAGAATCTGCCCTACGGTGTTATTTATTTTATGGGCACCTGTATGATTCAGATCTTCACGTTTAAGATAAATGCGGGTATTATAAAATTCTGAAAGCCTTCTGGCATAATAGAGAGGAGAAGGCCTCCCTACATAATCCCGTAAAAGCAAAGAGAATTCATCTTTGAAGCTCTGGTCGTTTAATATCTTCAAATAGTTTTCACGCAATTCTTCGATATTAGGATACATCATTTCCGGAACAAAGGCTCCGCCAAACTCATCATAATATCCCCTTTCATTGACATTGTAATCCATAACTGTTTATTGTTTAATCGCATTAATGAACTTTTCTATTTTAATCCTGTCTTTTATACCCGGACGAACCTCAAACCGGCTGTTTATATCGACTGCAAAAAAGCTCTTATGATTTAGCTGTTTAAGTGATGAAATATCATCAGGGCCGATCCCCCCACTAAGAAAAAATGGTTTCTTAAGTTTATATTCTCCAATTCTGTCCCAGTTGAATTTTAATCCCGATCCACCTCTGCTGCCTGTTTTTGTGTCAAACAAGAAATATTCGCAGGCATATGTATAATCCTCCAGTGTAGTGAAATCGAAACTTTCATTTATCCCAAAAGCTTTTATCACTGCCAATCCGGCATTATGTAATGAATTACAGTATTCTGCCGACTCGTTGCCATGAAGCTGAACCAGATCGAGTTCATAGCGCTTTTTCATATTGATTATAGCAGGAATGTCTTCATTGACAAAAACACCCGTTTTCAGTATCCCTTGAGGTATATTTTTGAACAATGATTCATCCGGCCTCTTTCCTACATACCGTTCTGATCCCGGGTAAAAAATAAAACCGATAAAGTCAGGGGACTTTTTAACAATATCCCCGGTGTTTAGAGGATCCGTCATTCCGCAAATTTTTATCTTCAACATATTCCTAAAAGATTTTTTTTGTGAATTCAGAAAAAGCAGCAACAGGATCTTCACTCTCCATAAAAGCTCCACCTATGAGAAATCCATTATATCCGGCTTCTTTTAGCTTACGGATAACATCAGGTGAAGAAATTCCGCTTTCAGAAATCTTTACATATTGTTGCGGGATCTTTTCTGCCATTGCTATTGAGATATTTGTATCAACCCTGAAAGTACCGAGATCGCGGTTATTAACTCCGACTATATTAACAAACTCATTTACAGTATCAATTTCAGCGATATTGTGAAGCTCAAGCAACACCTGCAGATCAATTGACCTTGCAAAACGCGCCAGCTCCAATATCCGGCTTTTATCAAGTACCGCAGCAATAAGAAGGATAGCATCAGCACCAATTGCCCTGGCCTCAACTATCTGGTATTCATCGATTATAAAATCTTTCCGGAGTATCGGTATCTTGCTGACTGCCCGGGCATGAGAAAGATCCGAACTGCTTCCGCCAAAGAATTTATGATCAGTTAAAACAGATATTCCTGATGCCCCGCAACGGCAATAACCCTCAGCAACCTTTTCAATATCCGATTCCCTGTTTATTATTCCTTTCGACGGAGATTTCCTTTTAAACTCAGCAATGATACCTGTTTTGGAAGAATCAAGAATGGAATCGTAAAGAGGCAAAACCTCTCTGTTAAACAACAGGCTCTCCCTTAGCTTTTCTACAGGATTATTTTTAACTGCTTCAGCCAGTTCTTTCTTTTTGTATGCTATTATCTTTTTTAGAATATCCATCCTTAAATATTTTACATTTACCTATCTGCTAATATTCAGTTCTTAATGAAACTGTCCCGGAGGGACAAGATATGTTCACTTCACTATTGCATGTCGATCAGTTTCTTAAGCGATTGGTACGCTCTTCCGCTTGCCAGGGACTCTTCAGCAATGACTTTACACTCGTCAAGAGATCTTTCAGGAAAATAACATTTAAGAGCAAACTGAGAGTTGACGATCACCACATTTCTTTGTGTATCAGTACATTTCCCTTCAAGCACATTGATAAAGATATCAGCAGCCTCTTTTGTTGTTTTTCCTCCCGAGAGTTCTTCCTGTTTTACCCTTTTGTAGCCAAGGCTTTCAGGTGTGATAATCCCTTCGACTCCGTTATTGATATATTTAAAATCGGAAGTGAGCGATACTTCATCATAACCATCAAGACTATGTATGATGGTATAGGGCATCTCAGACTGCTGATACATATAATTATATAACCTGGCAATTTCGAGACTATATACCCCAATGAACTGTCGTGAAGGCAATGATGGATTTATCATTGGTCCGAGCATATTAAAGAAAGTCTTTACTTTCAATGCCCTGCGCACAGGAACTACATTCTTCATTGCAGGATTGAACAGTGGTGCATGCATAAAACAGACACCGGTTTTCTCTATTTCCCTGCGTAATTTATCCTGGTCAGTCGAGAAACGGTAACCAAGTAACTCCATCACATTAGAGGAACCGCAAACGGATGTTGCTGCATAATTGCCATGTTTGGCAACTTTTCCACCTGCACCGGCAATAACAAATGTTGAGAGTGTAGATATATTGAAGGTATCCTTCCCATCTCCACCCGTACCGCATACATCAATTGTGTCAAAATCGCCAAGATCGACCTTTACACGAAGGTTTAACAACGCGTCACGAAAACCCGACAACTCCTCAACAGTAATGCTTCTCATCAGATATACAGTGATAAATGCCGCAATTTCAGACTCAGAATAAATGCCTTTTGCTATATTGGTCAGCACATTCTCTGCCTCAGAGCGGTCAAGAGTCTTGTGCTCAAGTAAATAATTAAGAATTTTACGCATATTGATTGCTTTAATAAATTAAACTTCCTATTTGCTATAATTCAACCCAGTTCCTGATAATGTCATAGCCGAACTCTGTCAGTACCGATTCGGGATGAAACTGCAATCCCCTGACATCATAATTTTTGTGTCTTATTCCCATTATCATATTATTATCGTCGATACATGTTATTTTAAGACAATCCGGAATGTTTTTTCGTGAAACGATCCAGGAGTGATACCTCCCGGCATTGAAGGATGGAGGAATACCTTTGAAAAGCTGATCATCTCCGTCAATAACAGTAATTTTAGAAGCTACCCCATGATATACCTCAGAAAGATTCTCAAGGCCAGCCCCAAAAGACTCACCAATTGCCTGTAGCCCAAGGCAGATTCCCAGAATACTTTTCTCAGATGAATATCTTTTTAGAAGATCAATACATATTCCTGCTTCCCGGGGAATTCCGGGACCGGGAGATATAAGAATTTTATCATAAATGCTTACTTCATCAAGGGGTATCTCATCATTACGAAAAACCGAGGGTCTGACACCTGTCAGTTTTTCGATATAATGGACAAGATTGTATGTAAACGAATCGTAATTATCAATAACGAGGATTTTCTTCATAGTTCCATTTTTTAAATTATTTACTTTGCCAGTTCTATTGCCTCCCGGAGGGCGCCAAGCTTATTATTTACTTCATTCAATTCTTTATCCTCGTCGGATACAGCCACAATCCCGGCTCCTGCCTGATAATAAAGTCTGTTCCCCTTACTCAGAAAGGTTCTGATCAGAATGGCATGATTAAACTGTCCGTTGAAATCCATGAAACCTATCGCGCCTCCATAAAAACCACGACTTTGCTTTTCATATTTATCTATAAGCTCCATTGCTTTGTATTTTGGTGCTCCCGAAAGAGTGCCTGCAGGAAAGGTAGCTGCCATCATCCCCGAAACCGTTGCATTGTCATTCATCTCACCCGAAACAGATGAAACAAGATGTATCACATGTGAATAAAACTGTACCTCCCTGAAACTTTCAACCTTTACATTTTTTGCATAACGGCTTATGTCATTCCGTGCAAGATCAACAAGCATGACATGTTCTGCATTCTCTTTGAGGTCAGTTGACAACTGCTGTGCTAAAAGCTTATCATTTTCATCATCACCTGTACGTCGGAAAGTGCCGGCAATGGGATTTATATATGCTTTCCCTTTAAATATTTTCAGATGAGCTTCGGGAGATGAACCAAAAATTTTATAAGTCCCGTAATCAAAATAGAAAAGATAAGGGGAAGGATTAACCGAACGAAGGGCCCTGTAAACATTAAAATCATCTCCTGAAAATTTCCTTGAAAACTGCCGTGATAAAACAATCTGAAAAACATCGCCCCTGTAACAATGTTCTTTCCCTTTTGCAACCATCGATTTATATTGTTCATCGGTCATATTGGATTCTTCAGGATCATCCGATCTGAATGAATATATCGCATAATTTCTGTTGAACAACAACGATTGGATTCTGTCTGTTTCCCCAGGAACATCATCAACAATATTCTCTATGATATACAAAACATTCTGGAAGTGGTTAATGGCAATGATGTAATTATAAAAGGAATAATGAATTTCAGGGATTTTTCTTTCTTCGGTCTGCTCAGCTGTGATGTCAAGCTTTTCAAAATATTTTACCGCGTCATAAGCACAATATCCGAAAAGTCCGTTTATTGGTGAATCATCGCTGCCGGCAGATATTTCAAATGATCTCTGAAAGGTGTCTAACTCCTGAACCATTGCAGATCCTGAGGAAACTTTCCCTGAGGTCACCGAACCATCAGGATAAGTTTCAGTAAATATGCCATTATCTGCTTCAAAAGTGGCAACAGGTTTCATACATATATATGAATAACTGTTTTCATTACCATGGTAATCAGAGCTTTCAAGAAGAATTGAATTTGGATATATATCCCTTATTTTCAGATATATACTTACCGGAGTAATTGTATCAGCCAGTAATTTTCTGACTTTTGTCGTTACAGCAATTTTTTTCATCTTTAATTTTTTGGTACTGGTTAAAAATCAAAAAGCCTGTCGTGGGAACGACAGGCTTTTGTTTAATATCTTTATTAAATAATTACAAATAGCTATTGGTTTCGCACTTTTGTGTGTAAATTGCTTAACCACCAACGCCAACTTGTAATAAATGCTTTCATTTTTCAAATAATGATGGTGCAAAAATATACTTTGTTTTTCATAAAACAAAAATTTCAACATTATTATTCACTTAAAGTCGCCTTTGCTAATTCCTGAGCAGCCAATAATAAAAAATAAAGAGAGGTTGAAAGGGGGAATGGGGGAAATATTACAGACCATTGCCTAATCTTGTCCCCCTCCATATATAGCTGCTGCTGATATCTGCACCTGTCGCCCAGTCGGAAGAACCTTCTTCCTGTGAATACAAGTGCAGACTGCTAATGTCGTAAACAACAGTAGTACATATTGTATACTGAAACTTTTTTCCATAAATTCAGAAGTGTTATAGTAAAATTATACAAATTAATCCGTAACATACACACGGGAACGGAATCTTCGTCACTTTAAGATTATCTGCAATTTTTATCATCCGACTTTGGGATTTCATTAAACATACTTACTATTTTTAAAGATATTTCATAAAACTATATATCCATGAAAACCCGGATCATTTTTTATGTCACTATTTCACTCATAACAATGGGTTGTTCAGATATTAACAAGGTTACTGTCACATCACCCGATGGAAACAATAAATTTACCATTATTCCAGGATATGATAAGGAGAACGGAAGCTGGTCGGTTTTTACCCTTCATACCGGAGATAAAAAGGTGCTCTTCCCCTCTTATTTTCAATTAAATACTGATATTGAACATGAAAAGAGTGATTTCAAAGTAGTAAAAGTTGAAAATGAACAAATAACTAATAAATGGATCAATAATTTCGGAGAGAGGAAAGAAATCCAGGATAACTATAACCAGACCAAAATTTTTCTTGAATCTAAAGGCCTGAAAATTAATTTTATATGCCGGGCATATAATGAAGGTATAGCTTTTGCTTATGAAATTCCGGCACAGGATGGGAAAAATTCTGTTAAAATAATTGATGAAAAGATTATCTTCAATTTTCCTGAAGATTATCCTGCATGGTCAGCTGCAAGAGCTCAGGCGCAATATTCAAGAGTCCCCGTCAGTAAAATCGAAAAAGGATGTGAAAGGCCCCTGGTAATTGAGGTCGATACGAATCTGACGATTGCTCTGGCAGAGGCACAACTTATTGATTATGCAAGGATGAAATTTGAGCCCGACACCACAACGGGAGAGATAAGTATTATCAGCCGGCTTGATGGCGAGGTGTTAAAACAGCTGCCATTCAGATCACCATGGAGAGTTGTAATGACAGGTAAAAATCCGGGTGATCTTCTTGAAAAGAATTACCTCATACTAAACCTGAATGATCCATCTGAGATATCGGATATTTCATGGATAAAACCCGGGAAAGTGTTGCGTGAAGTAACTCTTACGAACACAGGGGCAAAGGCAGCTATTGATTTTACATCTGCGCATAATATGCAATATGTCGAATTTGACGCAGGATGGTATGGGCATGAGTACGACGATAAATCTGATGCAAGTGCTGTAAACCTCGACCCTTCACGCTCAAAGGGACCTCTGGATATGCAGGAAGTTATTAATTATGCGAACTCTAAAAATATCAGAATTCTTCTGTATGTCAACAGGAGAGCTCTTGAAAAACAGCTTGATGAAATTCTGCCAATATATAAGAAATGGGGTATTGCAGGAATTAAATTCGGTTTCGTACAGGTGGGGGACCAGGCAGCCACAAGATGGCTTCATGAATCTATCAGGAAAGTTGCTTCGTATCAGATGGTTGCAGATGTTCATGATGAGTATCGTCCAACAGGTTATGCCAGGACATATCCAAATTTTCTTACACAGGAAGGGATAAGAGGTGACGAAGAGAGTCCTTCCAACTCTCACACACTGATAACAATGTTTACCCGTATGATTGCAGGACAAGGGGATAACACTATTTGTTATTACAATGAAAGGGTTGATACTAAAATGGGATCGCACGCCTCCCAGCTGGCAAAAGCAGTTTGCCTGTTCAGCCCGCTTCAGTTTCTTTACTGGTATGACAAAGCAGCTCCTTCACAGGAAAAAAAAGATAGTTTACGGGGTGCAACAAATTATATCGGGGATGAACCGGAACTGGAGTTTTTCGATAATGTACCAACTGTGTGGGACGAAACAAAGGTTCTCTATTCAAAAATCGGAGAGTATGGTGTGATAGCCCGAAAAAATGGTGATGAGTGGTTTATCGGAGGAATAAACGGAGTTGATGCAAGAACCCTGGAAATCAAGTTCAGCTTCCTCAACCAGGGCAAAAAATATTCAGCAAAGATATATTCTGATGATCCATCAGTCAAGACGCGAACTCACGTAAGGATAGACAGCTTAAATATTGACAGGAACACTGTATACTCTGCAAAGCTTAATTCAAACAAGGGAATAGCAATGCACATTATACCAATAGAATAATCCGTTACAGAAAGTTCTTGTCAAGAAACTCCTGGAACTTGTCTTTATACTGATCGCTTACTGGAATATACTCTTTCCCGAAAACGATCCTGCTGCGTTCTATGGTATCGATTTTCCCAAGATTAACAATAAAAGAGCGGTGTACCCTCATGAACTTGTCGCTGGGAAGTTTTGATCCGAGCAGCTTAAGGGATGTAAGCGACATAACTGGTTTAGGATCATTCTGTGTATAGACCTTCACATAATCTTTAAGACCTTCGATATACAGAATGTCGTTAAAATTTATCCGTTTTATCTTATACTCTGACTTGAGAAAAAGAAACTCATTATTGGCTTCAACCTTATTAAGATCCTTCTGTTCCAGCTTTATTAACCTCCGGGCTTTATTAACAGCCGTTAAAAACTCTTCATAACTGAAAGGCTTTAAAAGATAATCGACGATATCAAGTTTGTAACCTTCAAGAGCATACTTTTCATAAGCAGTGGTAAATATTACCTTCGGGCCCTTTCCCAAAAGCCTCGTAAACTCAATCCCTGAAAGATCAGGCATTTGAATATCCACAAAGATCAGGTCCACACTGGAATTTGTCAGAAAATCAGCTGCATCGACAGGATTATCGAACATGCCTGCCAGCTTAAGTCCGGGAGTTCTTTCGATATAACCGGCAACCAGTTTTAGTGCCAGTGGTTCGTCGTCAACTGCAATTGTGTTGATCATCAAGTGAAATTTATATTCAGAATAACCTCAAATGCTGATTCTGACTTATTAATCTTTAACTCATGTTTTTCAGGGAAAAGCAGGTTAAGTCTTTTAATTACATTCTCCAATCCGATGCCTGAATTTTTGTTTTCTGATTCCTCCTTTGTCTTTTTAATACTGTTAGAACACCTGAAAGATATTGTATCTTTTTCTACCTGCATACTGATATCAATAAAAGATGCTTCCCGGTAACTGATTCCATGCTTAAAAGCATTTTCAATAAAAGGAATAAAGAGCAAAGGTGGAATAGTCAGGTCATCATATTTTTCAGGAAAGGAGACTGAGAGCTTAATTTTATCACTCACCCTGAGTTTCATCAAATCGATATAGTTATTCATAAAACTGATTTCGTTGCTCATGCGGGTATTCCCCTGTTCCGAATCGTATAAGAGATATCTCATTAATTTCGAAAGCTTTAACACAGCTTTCCGGGAGTCCTCGGCATTGATGCTTATCAGGGAATATATATTGTTCAGCGTGTTAAAGAAAAAATGAGGACTAATCTGGTTTTTGAGGAATGCCAGTTCGGAATTCAGTTTTTCTCGCTCCATTTCCTTTTGTAACTTCTCAATCTGTGAATGACGCTCAAGTACCCTGAGCCCAAGAGAAAAAAATACAAGAAACATTGAAGTAAGCGCATAATTATACAAATGTACCTCGCGGAATGGCGGCCTGGTTATCATTACTCCCCCGCCGGGTGGTAAGTGCCTTTTTCTATCTTCTTGTCGTTCTCTGTTAAATTGTTCCGTTTTAATACTGTCGGATGCATATCGAAATACCAGCTTATTTGAGATATCTGAAACAAAATAAAAGCATGCAATTAAAACGATTACTGACAGATAATATCTGTATCGCTTTTTCCCGAAGAAGAACCCGGGGGCCAATAAAAAATAATTTACATAGAATATTATCCCGCTGATAATAGTATTGATATAATATAGCCATACAAAATCATTTCCGACCTGCCATCTCTTGATGAAATAAACGGGTAATCCCAGGAGAATACTCCAGGCAAGAAGATGCAGTAAAACCCGGATTTTATGACCTGTAAAAAAGTCTTTCATAATTGTTGTCTGCTCTATTTGTACATGTGGAATCATAAAGGTAACAAATTAATATCATTCTGCCGAAACAACGTAAGATTTGCCCAGGTTGTTTTATTCGTATCTGAGGGCGTCGATAGGATTAAGATTTGCAGCTTTGCGTGCAGGATACCATCCGAAGAAAACACCAATAGCAAAACATACCATGAAGGAAAGTACTACCGCCTGGGTTTTAATAACTGTAGGGTTATCCATAATTGTTCCGGCCAGTTTAGCCATAAGAAATCCGAAGATAATACCAAGAATACCTCCCATTATACTCAGTAACATCGATTCTACAAGGAACTGTGCTAATATATCCCTGCTACGGCCACCTATTGACATTCGTAAGCCTATCTCCCGCGTACGTTCAGTGACTGAAACAAACATGATATTCATGATCCCGATACCTCCCACCAGCAATGAAATTCCGGCAATGGCACCCAGCAGATATGTCATGATGTCGGTCATTGATGAAACAGTTTCAATAAGTTCTGACTGTGACATTACTCTGAAGTCGTTTGTGACACCCTCCTTAAGCTTATGCGTTCTACGGAGGATTTCCTCAACTTCTGCAATTGCCACGGGACTTTTTTCCTCACTTACCGCAGAGGCATAAATACCATTGAGATAATCGATTGCTGCCAATCTTCGCTGGACAGTTGTATATGGAGCAATTATCAGATCGTCCTGATCCTGTCCGTTACCACTTTCTCCCTTATCTTTAAGAACGCCTATAATTTGAAAGGGAAGGTTTTTTATCCTTAATGAAAGACCGACAGGATCGACATTTGTACCAAATAATGTTTCCACAACAGTCTGCCCGAGGATACAAACCTTGGCCATAGATTTTACTTCATTGGAATTGAATATCCTGCCTGAACTTATCTCCAGTTTTCTGATTTTCAGATATTCTTCACTTACACCATAAATTGTCGTCTGAGTGTTCTGATTGCCATAGATTACCTGGCCGCTGGCCTGCACTGAAGGAGAAACTGATTCGAGAGCTGTCGATTCGTTACGAAGAGCAACAACATCGCTGTACTTAAGCACCATGGAGCTCGATGCACCAAGGTTTACTCCACCACGTCGCTGGAAATTAGGCATTATCATAACCATGTTTGTTCCCATACTTGACATTTCTTCACGCATGCTTACCTTGGAACCTTCTCCGATAGCCAGCATGGCAATCACCGAACCTACGCCTATTATAATACCGAGCATTGTCAGAAAAGATCTCATCTTGTTTCTGAGAAGAGCCCGAATGGCTATTCTAAATAAATTCGTAATATTCATTTCGCTGAGATTAATTTTAAATATCAAATTCTTCAATATTCTCCACGGTCATATTCTTTAAAACATCCCGGGCGAAAAGACGTTCTTCTACCATGAACTCTTTCTTTATTTTGCCATCGCGAAAAGCGACGTTACGTGTTGCGTACTTTGCTATGTCAGGTTCATGAGTTACAAACACAACTGTTTTTCCTTTATCATTCAGATCCTGAAACAGTTCCATTATCTCAACCGAAGTTCGTGTATCGAGGTTCCCGGTTGGTTCATCAGCAAGAATCAAAACAGGATCATTCACCAGCGATCGTGCAATGGCAACCCTTTGCTGCTGACCACCCGATAGCTGGTTTGGCATATGATACATCCGGTCTGCTAGTCCTACAGATTCAAGAGCTTTTATAGCCCGGTCATGTCTCTCTTTTGCTGAAACTTTTGAATCATAGAAAAGCGGAAGCTCAACATTTTCCAATGCTGTTGTTCTGGCCAAAAGGTTATACGATTGAAAAACAAATCCGAGTTTTATGTTCCTTAATTTTGCAAGTTCATCCTTGCTCATAGAATTAACGTTGATACCATCCAGGATATAATCCCCGGCAGTTGGTTTGTCAAGGCATCCGAGGATATTCAGCATGGTCGACTTCCCCGATCCGCTCGTTCCCATGATCGCTACGAACTCTCCTGTCCGGATCTTAATATCTACACCACGCAATGCATGCACTGTAACCTCTCCTATATGGTAATCTTTTCTGAGGTTTTTTATTTCTATGACTGTATTATTCATGACACTGATTTTTAATTTCATTTTATTCTCATTCTCTTAGAAAGGGAATGGGCCCCGAGGTCCGGCATTTTGCTTTGCAGCTGATGTTTTTGATGTGCCGCCGGTCATTGAAATAACGATTTCGTCACCTGCTTTCAGACCTGATAATATCTCGACGCTGTTACCATTTTCGATTCCGAGATTAATCGGAGCAGGATGTATTCCGCCGTTATTCTCTTTCACCCAAACGACCTTTGAGGTTGAAGTATTTGCATTTCCAGCCGGCATTGCACCTGGTACAAAATTTTGATCTGGCTTCATATTGCCTGCTGCTGCCACTGGGGTGATGCTATCAACAGCAGTTTCGGATTTCATTCCCGGGTAAATACCTAGTTTTATTTTTGATTTCATTTTCTCCAGGTAAGACGCATCAGGAGTAAATCGTAGAGCCTTTCCCGAAAGAACGAGGGTATTTTCTTTTTCATCGACATATATCACAGCACTTGCAGTCATACCGGGCATAAGCTTTTTGTCAGGATTCGGAGCATTCAGTATCACCACGTACGTAACAACATTATTGGTAGTTACAGGTTGCAACCTGACCTGAGCGACCGAACCCTTAAACTGCATATCAGGATATGCATCAACGGTGAATTCAACACGCTGTCCTTCTTTTACTTTACCGATATCAGCCTCATCAACGCTTGTCTGTACCTCCATTTGGGTCAGATCGTTAACAATGGTAAAGAGTGTCGGGGTGCTGAAGCTGGCAGCTACAGTTTGACCCTCCTCAATAGCCCTGTTCAATACAACACCATCAATAGGCGATGTAATGGTAGCATAAGCCAGGTTTACCTTTGCCCGTGACAGTGCAGATTTGGCATTGCTCAATGAAGCTTTTGAATTCTCGTAATTATAAACAGCCTGATCATAATCGGTCTGGGCAATAAGATTCTTATCAAAAAGAGCTTTCTGCCGCTTCCATGTTGATTCCTGAAAATTCAGTTGTGCCTGAGCCTGATCGAGAGAAGCCTGGCTCTGTTTTAGCTGTTCCACAAGAGATGTTTCATCAAGTTTTGCAAGCAGCTGGCCTTGTTTCACATTGTCATTAAAATCAACATAAATATGTTCGATGATACCCGATACCTGTGTACCAACATTAATAGTCGTAATAGCATCTATCGTTCCTGTAGCAGTTACGGTGTTAGAAATGTTACCTTTTGTAACTTTAACTGTATCAAACGTAACAGCAGTATCTTTTTTTGCAAACGGTTTTAAGACCAGTGTGGTTATAACAGCAACCACTACGACTGCACCAATTATTAATACTTTCTTTTTCATTATTTTAAAGCTTTATTATTAAAGTTGTAATGGAGTTAAATTTTATAGTGACAGGGGTATTCCTGAATAAAAATCCAGAACCTTATAACTGAATATCAGATTGTACTTTGACTGCAACAGTTCGCTTTCTGCTACTATAAGATTTGTTTTTGAAACAAGAAAATCAACTGAATTGATTATACCCTGTCTGAACTTTTCGTCTGAAAGAGCTGTTGATTCTGTTGTAGCAAGGTAATTTTCAACGCTTGCTTCATACTTGATCTGTGCAGAAGTTACATCGAGACAAGCTTGCTCAATATTTTTCCTTAGCTGGTTTTTTGTGTTGATCTCGCTCAACTCAGCATCCTGGTATCCTATCCTGGCTATCGCAACGGATGTTTTAGCCTCTTTCTTCTGATATATTGGTATCGACAGAGAAAAACCTGCCACAGTATTTATTCCGTCATTCAACTGATCGAAATACGGATTTACTTTTTCACTTGAGAAGGAAGAGCTTAATCCTGCGCTTGCGGACAAAACGGGGAAATACGAAGCTTTTGCAATTTTCTCGTCAAGTCCTGCAATTTCTTTATTAACAGATGCATTTTTTATCTGTGGTTTTATGGCAAGGGCCCTTTCATATATTTCATAAACATCCGGAACACGTTTCTGGTTCAACGACCCCTGCAGATCGGGATGTGCAATATTAAAATTCTCACTCACAGGCAATTCCATAAGCTGCATCAGGGTTATCTTTGCCATCGATAACTGGCTTTCAGCGTTGGCCAGTGTAAGCTTTTCACTTGCCAGCTGAGCTTTTACCTGCGAGAAATCAGATAACGATATGGCCTTAAGTGCAAGCCTTTCCTGAGCCAGTGCAAGTTGCCCGGCAGTCGATTCAATTTGTTTCTGACTGTTCTCAACCTGTTCCCCGGCATATAAAACATCGAGAAACGCATTAAGTATATTAAGAGATATTGACTCTTTCGTTGTTTCCAGAGAATATTCTCCACTCTCAATTTCCAGCTGAGCTTGTTTTATCTGATTGCTGAGTTTTGAAGCGTTGTAAAGAATGACGCCTGAAGTAATTGAATAACCGGACCCATTTGCACCGGAAAAGCCTGAATAGCCTGCAGTGCTCCGGCTCCAGTTAAAGTTCTGGTTTACTGAAGCGTTTACGGATGGAAAGCGCTGTGCTTTTGCCTGCCCGGCATAAAGTCCGGATTTCTTGTTCGACAGTTCACTTTGCCGTACATCAATGTTCTGCTTTAATGCATAATCAATGCATTTTTCGAGAGTCCAGATACTATCCTGTTGAGCGAAAATATCTCCATTAATCACTAACAGGCTTAAACTGAATATCAATATTAATTTTCTCATAGACCTTTTTTCAATTTTGATGTAAAAATATAGCCATGAAGAAGCCAATAAAAATTAAATAGAAGTATGGGGGAATTTTATCGACAGAAAGTCATTTTTAAGATACGGTTTCTTCATATATTTGTTTGTTATAAAGCTATTTCAATAATCTGTTCCTGAAATATCATAACTCTTCGTTAATAATATATAGGAAATGGAGACAGAAATAATTATACACAACTCAATAAGCCTCGATAGTTCTCTTACAGGCTTTATGCCCGATATGAGCCTTCATTATAAGATTGCCGGTGACTATAAACCTGATGCTCATCTGATAGGCTCTGAAACAATCATTAAAGGGATTGAGATGTTCGGGGAAGAAGTACCTGAAGAGTTGCCAGGTGATTTTAATCCTTCCAACCGCCATTCATCCATGCCCTGGTGGGTGATTGTCGATTCGGGAGGAAAGCTTAAAGGCTTTCTTCATACATGTCGCAGACTTGAATATTGCAGGGACATTATCATTCTTGTCTCAGAAAGAACTCCGGGAGATTATATAACTTATTTAAAGGAAAGAAATTACAAATTTATTGTTACAGGGAAAGAAAAAGTTGACCTCAGGATGGCATTGGAACAGCTCAGGGAAGAATTCAATGTTGCCAGAATACTGACCGATACCGGAAGAGTTCTCCTTAATATACTTTTAAACATGGGAATGGTTAATGAAATAAGCCTTCTTGTCCACCCACTTATCATAGGGGAAAACGGATATTCAATATTTTCAAATGTGAACAGGAATTTAAACCTTAAACTTAAGAAATCAGAGCAGTTCGAAAATGGATGCGTATGGATGGTTTATAGTGTTGAACCATAATCGTTTACCAAAATCACATCTGACCATTTCCAGAATAGTTATTTATCTTTTCCCGAGTGCAGGATGGAACATTATGGCTTAATAAATTTTGGAGGAACAATTTCCTCTGAAAACATAGCTGCAGTATTAATTAAAGCCAGGTGCGAATAAGCCTGTGGAAAATTCCCTAAAAGCCGTTTCGAAGAGAATTCAATATCCTCGCTAAAAAGGCCCAGATGGTTCCCGAAACCCAGCAGGTTCTCAAAAATGTTTTTTGCATCCTCCTTCATTCCTATTCTGAACAATGCCTGAATTAACCAAAAAGTACAAATTGTAAATGATGAGGTTGGTTTACCAAAGTCATCAGGGTTTTTGTAACGATAAACCAATCCATTAAAAAAAAGTGCATTTTTAACAGCAATAACCGTTTTCTGATATTTAATATCATCAGCAGAAATAAAACCATATTCAGCCATCAACAACAAAGAGGCATCAAGTTCTGAATTACAATAGGTTTGGGTAAATGTTTGCTGATCTTCCTTCCAGCCTTTCTTTAACACATCTTCTTTAATGTCATTTGCAATACCTCTCCAAGTCTCGGCATAGTATTTTTTATTTAGCAAACCAGCAATTTCAGCAGCCCTGTCCATTGCAACCCAACTCATCACTTTTGAGAAAACAAAATGTTTTTCTTCATTCCGTATTTCCCAGATACCTTTATCAGGTTTTTCCCAATGAGTGGATATGGTTCGACAGATATTACGTACAATTTCCCACATATCTTCAATTTCATCCAATGTCCCTGGGAAATTTGTATAATAACGGTAAATGACATTAAGCAAATATCCAAAAACATCATTTTGCCTTTGTGAAAAAGCAGCATTTCCAATCCGCACAGGCTTTGAGTTTTCATAACCGGCCAGATGAGGAAGAGTGATTTCGGTAAGTTCCCGTTCACCTCTTATGCCATACATTATCTGGAATGTATCGCTCTTCGATTTAAGAATCCCTTTCAGATAAATAAGGAAATGTTTGGCAGAAGAGCGATGGCCCATCTTAAGCAATGTGTCAATTGACATAGATGCATCACGCAACCAGCAAAAACGGTAATCCCAGTTACGGGCTTCTCCGATAGTTTCCGGTATGCTTGTTGTTAAAGCAGCCAGTACTGCTCCCGTGGAATGTGACGACATTATCTTTAATACCAGTAAACTCCTTAATATTTCTTCTGTGTATTTTTTGAATTTTTTAGACCGGTTTGTCCAGTTAAGCCAATAAACTTTTGTCCGCTGAAATTCGAGGTAAACCCTGTCGATATCTATTTCAATCAGCTTTTGATTATAGGAGAGCAGAATAAACTGGTTTTGAGTAAGTAAAATATCTTTTGAATTCAAAATATCACTGAAATTCAGGCTTGAATACAGATACATACAATTTGTAGGATTTAAGCGTGAATATGTCCTTATATAATTTTCTTCAGTTACATTTGAAACCTCCTCCCTGGCATAATTAAACTTTGGATAATATTTGACATTAAAAGTCGGAGTCCCCGAAATAAGCTTGATATACCTGTAAATTTCCGAAGGAGCAAAATAATCATCCTCAGCTATTTTATACCGTGGCATGAAGTCAATTACTTCAAAAGTGCCTTCAACTGATCTGAATTCGGTACATAGCACATTTGTCCGGTAAATATATTTTTGTGAAATTTTATATTTATCATCAACCACAAAACTGAAGAAGCCTCCTTTTTCATTATCGAGAAGCCTGGCAAAAACTGATGGGGAATCGAAATCGGGAAGGCAGCACCAGTCAATGCTACCTGTTTCCGATATCAGGGCTCCGCTCCTGCAGTTGCCAATTACACCATAGTTCAGATTTTTCATCCGTATATGATTTATTTTTAATGACCGGATATTCTATAACAAAGATAGTAATGAATTTCTTTGTGAAATAGAACCTTAGCCTATTAACCGGCGATTCAAAAATTTCTTTCTCCGGTAAACATTTGGTAAATTTGCTTTTGCCTGAAATAACAATAATTAAAAATCAGAGATACAACATTCTCTATATTCATAATTTTTATGGTCACATTAATAACAACTGAATTAATAGAAAAATATAGAAATGCAAAAGGCAGGTTGATCTTACTTGATTATGACGGAACGCTGGTTGACTTTACCTCTGTACCTGACACATCAATAATACCCGGACACATATCTGATATACTGGCAAAACTTATTGGAACTCCACAGACAGAAGTAGTCATTATCACTGGCAGAAATTGTAAGGAAATTGATAAAATATTAGGGTATCTGCCTGTTAATATTATTTCAGAGCATGGAGCAATGATTAAAAAAAACGGTATCTGGGAAAATAAGGTAAGTGATAATACCTTATGGAAAGATACTATTATACCAGTTTTAAATCAGATTACCCTTTCCTGCCCTGAATCATTTATCGAAGAAAAAACTTTTTCTGTAGCATGGCATTACAGAAATGTCGAAACTCAATCAGGTTTTACCCACTCAAGAGAATTAATCAGTACTTTGGAAAAAATAGTTCATTCGTTTAATCTAAAAATACTTGATGGAAATAAAGTGGTGGAAATTATGCCTAAGGAAATTGGCAAAGGGAATGCTGTAAAAAAATTACTTGAGAAGAATATTTTTGATTTCATTTTATCAATCGGAGATGATGCAACGGATGAAGAGATGTTTGAGTGTTTATTCAATAATGTCAACGCTTTTACCATTAAAGTTGGAAACGGAGATACTCTTGCCAGATATAAACTTGCCGGGATCAACGATGTTTTGTCTCTCTTAAAAAATTTAACCATATGAGATTAACACTTGCATTCATCCTTTCAATCATAATTGCTGTCGGATTGGTAGCATTTGGCTTTACTTTTTTCCAGAGTACAGCTGAAAGGAATAAACTAATCAGCGAACTTGAAATTCGCACTGACAAGATTGCAGGAGAAGTTCTTAAAAACGATGTGTTATATTCAGGACAAATAAATCAGAATGATATTGAGCACATTACTGACAGTATAAGCAAACGATATAATTTGTTGGGTATGGCAATTTATTACAACAACGATAGCATATTATGCAATAAATATACCCGTAATTTAATCAGCAGTTCTGTGAACTATATCTCACAAGCAATAACTGCTGACACTTCTCTTGGAAATTTCTTTACAATAGCCGGGGGAGATATTTATCAATATATCAGGCCGGTTAATGGTACAGATATATCCAGTAAAGCATATGTATTTTATGCTGATGCCGGATATATCGATAAAGTCATTAGCAACATATGGTTTCGGAATTTTGTGAGATGGTTTATTCAGGCATTTCTGGTATCTCTTGTCACCTTACTTATCATTCGCTGGGGAATATTTAGCCAGATAAACAGGATTGTGGCCTGGGTAAAGGCATTACGTACAGGAAGTACAAGCCAGATAAACCTTAAACCTCACTTTAAATATCTGGATCCTTTACATAAAGAGATTGAAACCATTGCAAAAGCTATGCATGAAGCCAAAGCTACCGCTGAAGAAGAAGCACGGCTAAGAACAAGTGCAGAAGCCATTTGGACACCCGAACGACTGAAGGTGGAAGTAGAAAAACTTTTACAGAAAAAGAAAATGATTGTCGTTTCGAATCGTGAACCATATATTCACATTCATGAAGGTAAGGATATTAAATGCATCGTTCCTGCAAGCGGGATGATTACTGCCATGGAGCCAATACTGAAAGCTTGTAGCGGACTTTGGATTGCATCAGGCACGGGGGACGCAGATAAAGAAACTGTGAATAAAAATGGCAAGGTGGAAGTTCCTCCCGAAGAACCAAAATACACCCTAAAAAGATTATGGCTCACCAGAGAAGAAGAAGACCATTTTTACTACGGTTTTTCAAATGAAGGAATGTGGCCGCTTTGTCACATAGCACATACCCGCCCGACTTTCAGAAATGAAGATTGGCTATATTATCAAAAGGTTAATAAAGATTTTGCTAAAGCTGTGCTAGATGAAACAAAAGATGAAGAACAACCATTTATTTTAATTCAGGACTTTCATTTTGCACTGCTTCCTGAATTGATAAAAAAAGAGAAGCCCAGGGCAAAAATTGCAATATTCTGGCATATTCCCTGGCCAAATCCTGAATCATTTGGCATATGTCCCTGGCAGAGAGAAATATTACAGGGGATGCTTGGCGCTGATTTAATTGGATTTCATACACAGTATCATTGCAACCATTTTCTTGAAACAGTAAATTATGTTCTTGAATCAAGGGTCTTATGGGAGAATTTTTCAGTAAAAATGGGGGGGCGGACAACTTTTGTCAAACCATTTCCAATCAGTATTGCCTTCACATTAAAAGATTACGATAATAATTCTCCTAAAATAAATCCATCACAATTGTTAAATAAATATGGTATCACTTCACAATTTATGGGAATAGGGATTGACAGGATTGACTATACAAAAGGCCTTATAGAAAAATTTCTTGCTATTGAACGGTTTTTGGAAAAGAATCCGGAATATGTGGGCAAATTTACTTTTGTACAGATAGGTGCCCCAAGCCGTACCCAGCTGAAAAGTTATTCTGACATGGTAAGTGCTGTTGAAAACGAAGCTAACAGAATCAACCTGCGTTTCAAATCAAAAAACTGGAAGGCGATACTGCTGATAAAACGTCATCATAGCCACGAAGAAATAGCTCCTTTTTATTCTTCGGCAAATTTTTGCATGGTATCATCACTCCATGATGGGATGAACCTTGTCGCAAAGGAATTTGTCGCTTCACGAAATCAAAATGACGGAGCTCTCATCCTTAGTAGATTTGCCGGAGCTTTCCAGGAACTTCAGGGAGCAATCATCATTAATCCATATGACATAGAAAAGTCAGCAGATGCGATAAAACAAGCATTAGAAATGTCGGCAGAAGAACAAAATAATCGTATGAAACAAATGCGTCTGGTAATTGTCCAGCATAATATTTATTCATGGGCGGCAACCTTACTCAGAACAATGGCCGGTATTAACTGATGAAACATCCATGTTTCCAGGAAACAAAAAACACAGATAAATATATAATGCATGGATGTCCCATACGACAATTAAAATCAAAATTATATACGTGTGAATAATAATTTTTCAAATATGTCTCAACATTTAAATAACCGGCAAGTCTGGAGTGAGTTATATACTAGCGTTAAAAGTATCACCCTTTTCAAAATCGCCTGTCTCCCACCCTCTGCGGAACCATTCCTTTCGCTGCGCTGATGTACCATGTGTAAAAGCATCCGGAACAATACGACCCTGATATTTCATCTGCAGATTATCATCACCCACTGCTGCCGCTGCATTCATCGCTTCCTCAATATCACCTGCATCAAGAGTCTTAAGCATTCCCTGCTCATAATGGGCCCACATACCTGAAAGAAAATCAGCCTGAAGCTCAAGCCTCACGGTAAGCTGATTTGCCTTTGTTTCGCTCAGTCTGGATCTCTGCGAATCTACCTTTCCAAGGATGCCGAGCTGATTTTGAACATGGTGACCTATTTCATGAGCTATGACATATGCTACAGCAAAATCACCGTATGCTCCGAATTTTGTCTTCAGCTGATCACAGAAACTGAGGTCGATATAGACTTTTTCATCTCCCGGGCAGTAGAACGGTCCGCAGGCAGCACTTGCATTGCCGCATGCTGATTGCACCTGATCTCTGAAAAGGACAAGAGTGGGTAAACGGTAAGTGGAACCAGATTGTTCAAATATTTTTCCCCATACAGTTTCAGTGTCTTTAAGTACCACCGAGACAAATTGTGCCATTTCATCCTCTTCAGCAGTAGTGGTTACTTGTCCTGATTCTGTTTCTGCACCGCCCATATTATTCAGAAGCTGTGAAGGATCTCCTCCAAGGAGCAGAACAATAATTGCGATTACTATAGTCCCGATTCCGCCACCGATTATCTTACCACCGGTGGACATACCCCTGCGGTCTTCAATGTTTCCGCTGCCTTCTCTTCCCTTCCATTTCATGGTAAAAATATTTTTTGTTAATACTCAGACTATCTGATACAAAACTATTGATTTTCGCCCAGAACTCAACATTCATCCTTCATATATGTTAGATATGTACAAGCATTTTTTTCTTTACGGATTTTGAATTAGATACTTTTGTTAAATGAGTATTGAATTAAACAGAAACTTATGTCAGATAACATTCATATTTTAAAAACATACCCGGTAACCGGATTAGGATGTGCTTCATGTGCAGCCAGATCCGAATCACTTGTGAAAACATTGCCTGGAGTAAAGAGCGCCTCAGTGAATTTTGCCGATTCATCACTAAGGGTTAAATTTTCACCTGCGATTATCACCCCTGAGGAAATAAAAAAAGCCATGCAGTCAATCGGCTATGACATAATCATTGATGAATTGAACAGTCAAAGGCTAAAGGAGGAAGCTCAGCAGAGTTTTCTGAAAAAGATCAGAAAGAACATCATCGGATCTGCAGTTTTAAGTGTACCTCTTGTGATAATAGCTATGATATTCATGGATATCCCGTATGCCAACTATATAATGATGTTTCTTGCAATACCGGTTGTATTCTGGTTCGGGCGCCAGTTCTACACAGGGGCAATAAAGCAGATGAAACAGCATTCAGCAAATATGGATACATTAGTTGCATTAAGCACGGGAATAGCACTCCTGTACAGTACATTTGTGACTCTTTTCCCTGAATTGTTTCATAAAGCCGGAATACACGGGCATGTTTATTTTGAAGCATCAGCTGTAATCATTACTTTTATTCTTCTCGGCAGATATCTTGAAGAAAAGGCAAAATCGAACACTTCATCAGCGCTGAAAAAACTGATAGGGCTACAGCCCAAAACGGTCACCCTGGTAATGAACAACGGGGAACAGAAAGAGGTCCCTGCAAGCAAAGTGATGCCCGGAGATATTTTGCTGGTGAAACCGGGAAATAAGATCCCTTTTGACGGAACAGTCACTTCAGGGAATTCATTTGTTGACGAAAGTATGATAAACGGGGAACCTCTGGCAGTAGAAAAGAACATCCGGTCAAAAGTATTCGCCGGCACCATAAACCAGAAGGGAAGTTTTCAGTTCCGTGCCGATAAGGTCGGTGACGATACTCTTCTTGCACAGATTATCAAAATGGTCAGGGATGCCCAGGGAAGTAAGGCTCCTATCCAGAATCTTGCAGACAAAATAGCAGGAATATTCGTTCCTGTGATATTGGTACTTGCTTTGGTCAGCGGAATAATCTGGTATTTTTCAGGGGTCGAGGATGCTCTTGCCCACAGTCTCCTTGCTGTAGTTACGGTACTCATAATTTCATGCCCCTGCGCACTCGGACTTGCCACCCCTACAGCCATAATGGTAGGGATAGGAAAAGGTGCTGACAACGGTATTCTTATTAAAGATGCAGAAAGCCTGGAAACAGCACACAAGATAAATGCCGTTGTTCTCGATAAGACAGGTACAATAACTATGGGAAAACCCGTCGTGGAAGACATTAAATGGGTAAAAGATATTGATATTGACAAATTCAGTAATTTATTTCTTAACATCCAGAAAAGAAGTGAGCACCCCCTTGCCGAACCTGTTGTACGTTATCTCGAAGACTCAGAAACAAATGTTACCCCGGTATCAGCTGATGTTGAAAGCATTACAGGAAAAGGAGTCAGGGCAATCGTTGATCACAAGTTGTTTTTTGCAGGAAACAGAAGCCTCATGGATGATAACAATATTCCTGTCAATGAAAATATTCTGACCTTTTCTGAACGCTGGCAAAAGGAGGCAAAGACTGTCTTCTATTTTGCCGATGAGAATCAGGTTCTTTCTGTAGTTTCTGTTTCGGACAGGATAAAAGAATCTTCAGTTGAAGCAATAAAACAGCTGCATCATATGGGTATTGAAGTCCATATGGTTACTGGTGATAATGAACATGTTGCCAAAGCAATAGCTGCCGAGGCAGGCATCGACAGCTATAAAGCCGAAGTCCTTCCTCAGGCTAAATACGATTTTATCAGACAACTACAAAATAAAGGGAAGGTTGTTGTAATGGTCGGGGATGGTATAAATGATTCGCAGGCCCTTGCACAGGCCGATGTGAGCATAGCAATGGGAAAAGGCTCCGATATAGCAATGGATGTTGCAAAAATGACCATAATATCATCTGACCTTACCAGGATTCCGAAGGCCATCAGACTGTCAAAATATACTGTCACAACAATAAAGCAAAATCTCTTCTGGGCATTTATTTATAATATTATAGCAATACCGGTAGCTGCCGGTGTGTTATACCCATTCTTCGGCTTCCTTCTTAATCCGATGATCGCCGGAGCAGCTATGGCAATGAGTTCTGTAAGCGTTGTAAGTAACAGCCTGCGGTTGAAATTCAAGATACTTTAAAATAATTGCAGACTATTCGAGTGATTCCATCCAACGAGAAAGAAAAAGGTCATATACACAATAAAAGGTGCCAGTATTATCATTCCCCTTATAAATCATCTCTTTTTTTAGTAACGATTCAATAGCGCGTTGAACGTTAGAAGGAGTCCCTATTAAATATTTTTCAATAAATCCTTTTGAATTTGGCTGAAAAACTCTTCCTTCCTTTGCAATTGCTTTAAGAACATTCCACTGTATCGATGTCAAAAGATTACGGTATTGAAAGAAGACCGGCTCGTGTTCTAAGATTAAATCTCTGCATATCGACCTGACATGTTCCATAGATAAGCTTTTTGTACCTGATGCAAAGACTCTGTTGCATATACTCTGTGTATAGAAAGTATGAAGCCTGCTGAAATCAACAATAAAATCCAAGGCATCTTCATCAATATTAATGTAATATCGTTTAAAGACCCCCCTGATAAAGTCAATATAAGTCTGACGATCTATTTCCTTCAGACATAAGAACTGTGTACTTGCAAAAAATGGGCGGGTCCCATCACTGAACATTTCTGAAAGCAAATGTTGACTACTCCCACTGAAAATCAGGTTCACATTTGTTAATGTTTGCAATTGGCTTCTTAAAAGTGCTTCAATATTTTTTTCAGGATATCTGGTTATCTGCTGAAACTCATCTATAGCAAATAAAATCTGCTTATTAAGTAAATGTTTATTGTAAAAAACCAAATATTTCGTATTATACATTCTGTGTTACACATTTTGTATCATACAGATTGTATGATATGATAATATATAACGTGGATCCATCCAAACAGATTATTTTAACAAAGTTTCGCAGATACTAAGTGGCCAACCGTCGGGAAACCTGACTTCATAAAGAAATAGCTGGAATGGCGAAATAAAGAAAAGCTATCTGGCTATCTGGTAAAACCATTTTTTAAAATTTATCTGAAAACATTTCTGCAATTCAAAACAATATTATAGTTTTGTCTTTTTGGTTAAACCTTTAGGTTAATCCATATAGTTAAACAGAAAGATTAAATTTTATGACAGAGAACGACAGACAAACCGAGGAAAAGATTTTTGAAGCAGCAACAGAGGTGTTCCTGGAAAAAGGTATGGATGGAGCCCGGATGCAGGATATAGCCGACCGTGCAGGGATAAATAAGGCACTGCTTCACTATTATTTCCGGACCAAAGATCACCTGTTCGATGCCGTCTTTGAAAAAAAAGCCGGGGAGATGTTTAAAAAGTTTGAGCCCGTATTCGATGACGGGTTATCGCTGGAAGATAAAATAAGACTTTTCTTCCGGGAGCACATGGCCTTCCTTCAGGAAAATCCCAAACTTCCCGGATTTGTTGTAACTGAAATAAACCGTAATCCTGACAGAATAAAGAAACTGTTGAAAAACGTTGACTTTAATGCTTTCTGGCTTTTGGTTTTTGAGAAGCATAAAAATGAACTGAAAAAATATAATATTTCAAAAGAAAGTTTACCCCAGTTAATGATATCGATGGCTGCAATGAGTGTTTTCCCTTTTGCTGCAAGAGGGATCCTTGAAGGAATACTTGAAAAATTAGATATTGATTTCAACAAATTTATTGAAGAGAGAATTGAGTTTGCGGCTGATTTTGTTATTAACGCAATAACCAGAAAATAAATGCCGGGGGCTCATAAATTAAAATCTAGACAAATGAAAAGGAGAATTCTTGTTTCCACCCTTCTGATAGTCTCTTGGTTATCGACACTTCAGGCCCAGAAGATCCTGACTCTCAGGGAATGTTATGAAAGAGCCTTTGCATCCAATTCACTTGCAGGTGAAAAAGAGGCTTACTCATCAATATGGAAACTGAAAGACGACAATCTGTCAAAAGGCTGGCTGCCAACACTGGATGCAAACGGGAGCTTTGTCTACAATTCGTCGGTTGTAGACATGAGAAGTGTACTGGGATCAATCTCCACAGCAGGTTTTGCCAATGCAATAAGACCTCTCCCGCATGAACAATATAAGATCACTGTCGATATTAACCAGACTATTTATGATGGCGGTGCGATTAAAGGCGCCAGAGCTCTTGAAAAAGCAGAACTCGGTGTGAATGAAAAACAGACTGAATCTGATCTTTACAAACTCCGGGGACAAATAAACAGCTATTATTTCAGCATATTGCTCCTTGACAGACAGGAAGAGCTCCTGAATACTTACCTTGAACTTATTAACAAGCAAATTTCATCCATGCAATCCGCTTTCAGCAACGGGACGATCATCAGATCGGATATTGATGTTATGTTCTCAGAAAAGATCAAACTTGAACAGCAAATAAGCGAAACCAACATCAAAAAAACTTCTCTCCTGAACATTTTATCTGATATTACCGGTACCAAAATTGATCCTTCAACAGATCTTGCCATCCCCATACAACCAGCTGAGACAAACGATGAGATTACCCGTCCCGAGATTCAGGTATTTGATTTGAGAAAAGAGCAACTCTCTGCCGGGCTTAAAGTTCTGCAGAGTAAGAGAATGCCTAAGGCTTATGGGTTTGCCACACTTGGTTATGGAAATCCTCCGGGCAGCAATTTCTTTAAAGACGAATTTGCACCTTACTATATGCTCGGAGCCGGTATAAAATGGAACATCTTCGACTGGAACAAGACAAAAAACGAGAAGCAGATGGTTTCATTCCAGCAGACCATTATTGAGAACAGAAAAGCCGATCTTACTGATAATCTCAACAGGCTCCTTGAATCAAAAAGGGCAGAGATTGCAAACCTTAAATCGTTGATTGAAACAGATACTGAACTTATCGCGCTCAGGAAAAGAATCACAAAAGCAGCGGAATCTCAGTATGAAAATGGAACAATCACTGCCACTGAATATCTGAATGAGATGAATTCAGAAAGGCAGACTGCCATCAATCACGAAATTCATAAAATAAATTGTGCCATGGCCGGAACAGAATACCTGAATATCAGCGGTAAAGAAATTGAATAAGATAAATGATAGCCCCATAAAGTCCTGTTCAGACTGAAGGGCCAGAGGGGGACGGGAGTAAAATATATTGATAAATTACATACTCTAACAATATGAAACCCACATGATTGATACCAATCACAAAAAAAATGAATATAATTCATTTTCAATCATGTGTGGTTCCATCTGACCATTAAAAATAAATTATATACAGATGAAAACCAGATTACTGATAATTATTGCTGCCATCCTGATCTCGGGATGTAAAAATAAAACCGAACAGGCTGATGCATTTGGTAACTTTGAAGCAACCGAGGTTATAGTTTCTGCCGAGACAAACGGCCGTATCCTGCAGTTTGATGCAGTTGAAGGTACTCTGATCGAAAAGAGTGCGACCATAGCACTGATCGATACCACCCTTTTGCATCTTCAGAAAGCTGAAATTGAAGCAGGGATGAAAAGTGTCAGGGCACGCATTGCATCAATTGATGCTCAGAACGATATCCTGAACCAGCAGATTGACAACCTGAAAATAAATATCGCACGGGTTGAAAAGATGCTCAGGGATGATGCTGCGACACAAAAGCAACTGGATGATCTTACCGGACAGGAAGCTGTACTGAGGAAACAGATTGCTGCCAACAATACCCAGAAAGCCTCCGTTGCAGCTGAACTTACAGTTTATGAATCAAAAGCAGCAACCCTTGATGAACAGATTGCAAGGTGCTCTGTAAAGAGTCCCACCAGGGGAACAGTCATTGAAAAATATTCAGAAGCAGGCGAAATAACCTCTGCCGGCAAACCACTGGTTAAAATTGCCGATATGTCGGTCATTAAGCTAAAGGTATATATAAGCGGTGCAGATCTTGGAAGTTTTAAGACCGGTCAGAAATGCACAGTAAGGATAGACAAAGGGAAGGATGAATTCACTTCATTCCCGGGAACAATCAGTTATATTTCAGAAAAGGCGGAGTTTACTCCCAAAATCATCCAGACGAAAGAAGAACGTGTATTAATGGTTTATGCCGTAAACATTGATGTTAATAACGACGGTTCTCTTAAATCGGGCATGCCGGGAGAAGCTATTTTCTCAGAAACCAATAACCGGTAACATGAATAAGGTCATCGAATCATCGGGTATCAGCAGAAGTTTTGGCAAAACCAGGGCCCTCGATAATATCTCATTCTATGTGGATGAAGCGGAGGTTTTTGGTTTTATTGGCCCCGATGGTGCAGGAAAAACAACCCTTTTCAGGATCATTACAACGCTCCTTCTTCCCGATGAAGGAGAGATGAAGGTCCTTGGACTGGATAGTACAAAAGAGTATAAAGAACTGCGTAAACATATTGGCTACATGCCGGGACGATTCAGCCTGTACCAGGATCTGTCGGTAGAAGAGAACCTTAACTTTTATGCCACAGTCTTCGGCACAACTGTCAGGGAAAACTATGACCTGATATCAGATATTTATTCACACATCGAACCATTCGGGAAAAGGCTTGCAGGTCAACTATCAGGAGGGATGAAACAGAAACTGGCTCTGTCGTGTGCACTGATCCACAAACCGGCACTTCTTGTCCTGGATGAACCTACAACGGGGGTCGATGCAGTCTCAAGATCAGAATTCTGGGACATGCTGGCGAAGCTTCGCAAACATAATATTACAATAATAGTATCGACACCATATATGGATGAAGCTATGAAATGCGACAGGGTGGCACTGATACAGAATGGTAAAATTCTGGATATCGATTCTCCGGGGAAAATAAGGGATGGCTTCAGCAGGAAGCTCTTTTCAGTCAGGTCCTCTGAAAAATTCAGGCTTATAACTGCATTACGTGAACATCCGGGAACAGTAACAGCATATCCTTTCGGCGATTCGGTGCATGTGACATTAATAAACGATAAAGCAGCAGATTCCCTTTACGACTATCTGATTGCCAAAGGGATAAAAGATGTTTCTGTTCAGGAAACTGAAGCGGGTATTGAAGACAGGTTCCTGGAACTCATGGAAAAAGGCGCAACGGCGTAAAGGCGCAACGGCGCAAAGGGGCAATGGTGCAATGGTGTAAAGGTGCAACGGCGCAAAGGCTCAACGGTGCAACGGGGCAAAGGTGCAACGGGGCAAGGGCTAAACGGCAAACTGATTAAAGAATATTAAATGAAGGATACTGTAATATCGGTTCATAATCTGGTTAAGAAATTTGGCAGCTTTGTCGCCAATGACAGCCTGAATTTCGAGGTTTACTCCGGTGAAATATTCGGTTTCCTCGGGGCAAACGGAGCAGGAAAAACCACCGCTATCCGTATACTCTCGGGCCTTTCCAAACCTACCTCCGGTGAGGTTAATGTTGCAGGATATGATGCTTACCGGCAACCTGAGCAGATCAAAATGAATATCGGGTACATGTGTCAGAAATTTTCACTTTATGAGGATCTTACGGTAAAAGAGAATATAATTCTATATGGAGGCATTTATGGAATGAGTAAATCGCTTATTAAAGAAAGACTGGCTGAATTACTGGCGAAACTCAGGTTTCAGGAATATGAGAACAGGATGATTTCTGACCTGCCGCTAGGGCTGAGGCAAAAGCTTGCCTTTTCAGTAGCTGTCCTGCATGATCCAAAGATTGTCTTCCTCGACGAACCCACCGGAGGAGTTGATCCAATTACCAGAAGACAATTCTGGGAAATGATATATGAGACAGCTGAAAGAGGTATAACAGTGTTCGTCACTACCCACTATATGGATGAAGCAGAATACTGCGACCGGATCTCAATAATGAATGAAGGGAAAATTGTTGCACTTGATACCCCCGGAAACCTTAAGAAACAATATAATGCAGAGTCGGTTGAAGAGGTTTTTATTAAGATTGCAAGACCTGTTAAAAATTAAAAGATGAAAAGATTCCTCGGATTTGTTAAAAAAGAGTTCCTGCATATTTTCAGGGATTACCGGACTCTTTTTATATTATTCGGTATCCCGACTGCTGAAATCCTGATTTTTGGCTTTGCTATCAGTATGGATATTAAAGATGCAGGAATTGCCGTGCTTGATCTTTCGAAAGATGAAGTCACCCAAAAACTGACCAACAAAATAATTTCATCCGGATTCTTTAAAAAAACAGAGGATCTCCTGTATTACAATGATATAGACAAAGCATTTAAAAAAGGAAAAACAAAAGCCGTCATCATCTTTGAAAAAGATTTCGGGAAAAATCTGTTCAGTGAAGGAAAATCTTCATTAAGTATCATTGCAGATGGTTCGGAACCCAATACTGCCACACTTATCACTAACTACACAACAGCTATTGTCAATGATTTCACCAGGGAGTTGTCGGGGCCAGCCTTAAATAAATCCGTTCTGATCAAGCCGGAAGTCAGGATGTTCTACAATCCAAATCTTAAAAGTTATTTTATGTTTGTCCCGGGGGTCATAACAATGATCCTGATACTTATCTGTGCATTGATGACTTCAGTCACGATTACCCGCGAGAAAGAGTTCGGGACAATGGAGGTACTTCTCGTCTCTCCTCTCAAGCCTGTTCAGATAATTCTCGGTAAGGTTATGCCTTATTTTATTCTTTCGTTTGTCAATGTTCTGGTTATCCTTGGTTTGTCATGGCTGGTCTTCGGACTTCCTGTGAAAGGAAGCATTGTGCTTCTTCTTGCTGAGAGCATGCTGTATATTCTTATGAGTCTGACGCTTGGAATCCTTATTTCTACAGTATCGAAAAATATGCAGCAGGCTATCTTTATCTCTCTTATAGGTCTTATGCTGCCGACCATTCTGCTTTCGGGGTTCATATTCCCTATTGAAAATATGCCAAAAGTTTATGATTATGTAAGCATGATAATGCCACCAAGATATTTTATTACAATAATCAAGAACATAATGATAAAAGGGACAGGGTTAATGTATATATGGAAAGAGACACTTGTTCTGATAGCTATGACATTGTTTTTTACCGGATTAAGTGTCAGGAAATTTAAAATCAGACTTGAATAGGGAGACGGGAGAAGGGGGAACGGAGAAGGGAAAAGGGAAAAAGTTGAGAGAAAATTAATAAGTATGAGAACAATATTATTTCTGATCAGAAAAGAGTTCCTGCAGATCTTCCGGAATAAATTTATTTCGAAAGCTATTTTTGGTGTCCCAATCATTCAGATGCTGATATTGGTCCCTGCTATAACATTTGAGATAAAAGATGTCAGGCTTGCCATCATTGATAAAGATATGACTCCTGAATCTAGAGGACTTATAAGCAAACTTGAAGGATCCACATTTTTCAGGGTTTCTTATTCAACTTTCTCTGAAAGTGATGCCAATGATATGCTCCACCGGAATAAATGCAACATAATTCTTAATATACCATCAGGCTTCGGAAAGGATATTACGACAGGCAACCAGGGAAAACTTTCTGCTGTCGTTAATGCCATAAATTCATCGACAGCCCAGCTTTCATGGGCATATCTGAATGGAGTCATCGGTGATTATAACATGGATCAGATCAGAAAAAACATCAGTTACAGCCAGATAACTGTAATGCCACAAATACAGATCACCAACAGGTACTGGTATAATGAAACACTAAACTATAAATATTATATGCTTCCGGGAATACTTGTGATCCTTGTCACTGCAATAGGATTCCTGCTTGCCGGGTTGAACATGGTAAGGGAAAAAGAGGTCGGAACAATTGAACAGATTAACGTCACCCCGGTAAGGAAATTTCACTTTATAATTGCAAAAATGGTCCCGTTTCTGATAATCGGCCTTATTGATCTTGCCCTTGGACTGGTTATCGGGAAGTTGGCGTTCAATATCCCTTTCGAAGGGAGTATCATGCTAATGTTTTTTGCAGCATCAATTTTCCTGGTGGCAGTGCTCGGGCTGGCTCTGTTTGTTTCAACATTTTCCGCCACACAACAACAATATATGTTTGTTGCTTTCTTCTGTATGATAATTTTTATCCTGATGAGCGGCATCTTTACTCCTTATGACAGCATGCCAATGTGGGCCCAGGACTTCAATCTGATAAATCCCGTAGCTTACCTCATGCGGATAAACAGGATGGTAATGCTGAAAGGATCAACTATAAGTGATATCAGCAGAGAATTGTATTCACTGACAGTACTTGCAATTTGTTTTTCAATGTTTGCAATAAGGCGTTACAGGAAAATAGCCTAAAAGTTTGCAGTAACTATAAAATCTGTAAAGGAATTGCAAATATTTCCTTCTGCAAGGTTATGAGACTTGCTTACCATGCAGATATGTAAGAAAAATGTATATCCTGAAAAGCTATAGCTTTCCTTCTTTATTTAAAAGACACAACTGTTTCAACAGGCCAGTGATCGGAAATGAAAATCCCATGATCCTTTTTGATTGTAGTGCGGTGATCCTGCACTTTCATGCCGTTCCTGACAAGAATAAGATCTATTCTGTCGCTTTTCGTGTTATCAGCAAAACCATTATAGGTATATCGCGGACCAACAGGTTTCTTTTCGCTAATAGCATAAGAATCAACTAATAAAGGTACACTCTCATACGGACCTGTCAATATAGAATATCCTTTGCTCTCAGGCCCCATATTGAAATCACCTGTAATGACAAATGGAAATCCAGAAGCAATGCTGTCAACCTTCGCCAATAATAATTCTGAACTTAAAACCCTTGCCGAATCAGAATCATGTGCAAAATGGGTGTTAAAGTAGAAAATATGTTTGTGGCTTTCTTTTTCAGCCAGTTCCACCCATGTTACAACACGGGGCAAAGATGATCCCCATGCCACCGATCCGGGTATTTCCGGTGTTTCGGAAAGCCAGAAGGTTTTTGTTCTTATCAGATCAAATCGCATTTTATTAAAGAATATAGGATTCATTTCGCCTGATCTTGCTCCGTCATTTCGTCCGGCTCTTACTGAAGAATAATCTGCCAGGACAGAGTCGAGAAGATCATATTGATGGCTAAGTACCTCCTGCATACCGAAAATATCCGGTTTTTCATCCTTGATAAATCTGCATACAATGAAGGACCTGTATGGCCAGGCATTTAAACTATCCTTATAATTGTCATACCTGACATTCAAGGTTAAAACTTTAATTGGGTTAAGGTCAGATTTACTATGACAACCTGAAAATATAAGTGTTAGAATAATCCCCGAAAATAGAAAAAACTTTTTCATTATACCCAATTTTTATCCAAATATAGTCATCTTGAAATAAAATTAGCAAAAATTCCGGTAAATGGAACCTTAAAGCCCATAAAGCAATTATTTATATATTTGCAGAGTTATAGAAATCTGGGGGTATAAAGCTTTTTAAGAACTTATCTTCCAGCTAAATATTAGTCAGATTTCCCAAAATAATTAATTAATGCCTGATATAATAAAGCTTTTACCCGATTCGGTAGCCAATCAGATTGCTGCAGGAGAAGTTATTCAAAGGCCGGCTTCCGTTGTGAAGGAGTTGATGGAAAATTCCGTCGATGCCGGTGGAAAAGACATCAGGGTAATTATAAAAGACTCAGGCAAGACATTGATCCAGGTTATAGATGACGGATCGGGAATGTCAGAGACCGATGCAAGATTATCATTTGAGAGACATGCTACATCAAAGATCACATCTGCCCAGGATCTTTTTGCCATTTCAACAAAAGGTTTCCGGGGAGAAGCTCTTGCCTCGATTGCTGCCGTCGCTATGGTTGAGCTTAAAACACGCAGGGAAGAGAACGAGACCGGGGTGGTCATCATCATCAGCGGCTCAAAGGTTGAGACTCAGGAACCCTGCAGCTGCCCGGTCGGTTCAAGTTTTTCAGTGAAAAACCTATTTTTTAATATCCCTGCCCGCCGTAAATTTCTTAAATCAGATAATACTGAAATCCGTCATATTGTAAATGAATTTCAGAAGGTTGTTCTGGCCCATCCGAACATACGGTTTTCTCTTTATCATAACGACAACGAGATATACAACCTTGCTGTCTCCAATTTAAGACAACGCATAATAGGGGTATTTGGAAAACAGATCAATCAGGATCTCATCACCATTGAAACTGAAACGAGTCTTATTACTATAAGAGGATTCATAGGAAAACCTGAAAGTGCACGGAGAACTTACGGTGAACAGTTCTTTTTTGTAAACAACCGTTTTATGAAACATCCATATTTCCATAAAGCAGTTGTTGAGGCCTTCCAGAACATTCTTCCGCCTGAAGCTATTCCATCATATTTCATATTCATGGAGGTTGATCCGGCGTCTATCGATATCAATATCCATCCGACCAAAACGGAGATTAAATTCGAGGACGAAAGATCAATATGGCAGATACTCATGGCATCGGTGCGGGAAGCGCTTGGACGGTTCAATATAGTCCCTTCTCTTGATTTTGAAGGGGAAACCTTTATAGATATCCCGGTAATAAAGACCTCTGATGACATACCGGAGCAACCCAGGATTGAGATCAATCCTCAGTACAATCCATTTGCAGGAGAGGAAAAAAATTATGGCAGGCCCGGATTCATTGACAGGTTTGAAAGAGAGAACACAGCAAACTGGGAAAAACTTTATGCTACGCTTGAAAGAGAAGAAGAAAATCCTCCAAAATTTGAAAAGATCAGTGAATCGCAAAGAAAATTTTTCCAGATAAAAAATAAATATATTGTATGCCCTGTGAAGTCGGGTCTGATGCTTATTGATCAGAAACGTGCTCATGAAAGGGTTTTATACGAAAGGTTTATGGAATGCCTTAACAATAATAGTGCTGTAAGCCAGTCCGATCTGTTCCCTGTGACAGTTGAGTTAAATCCTTCTGATTATTATTTACTGAAAGAAATCGAAGGGGAACTGGGATTGCTCGGATTCAGTATTCATTATTCCGGTAATAACAAAATTACAATTAATGGCTGGCCATCTGGTAATGATTTTTCTGATCCCCTTGAAATGCTTGAAATATTAATTGAGGATTATAAAAACACACAGGCTGATCCTTCAAAAGGGGCAAAAGAGAAGGTTGCCGCCTCTATGGCAGCAGCTTCAGCAATCCCCTACGGAAAGGCATTGAGCCAGAGTGAAATGGAAAATCTTTTCGACACACTGTTTGCCTGCCACGCTCCAAATTATTCCCCAAAAGGAAAACCGGTGATAAGTATAGCAGCACTTGAAGAAATTGATAAAAGATTTAAATAGTAACTGATGACAAATTGTCGGTTGAATATAAAAAGATTAGATTTGGCCCGACAATTGACATCAATAAATAATATTTTAAAAACCGACAGATGTACGGATACGGAAGAGGCTTTTTCGGATTACCTGTAGTGGTAAAGAATATAATAATGATCAATATATTGATGTTACTGGCTTATTATGCAGCCAGCAGCGTTTTTGGCATTGATCTGAACAGCATATTAGGACTATATTTCCCGGGATCAGATCAATTCAAACCTTTGCAGATAGTCACTCACATGTTTATGCATGCTAATTTCTGGCATCTGTTCTTTAATATGTATGCCCTTTACATATTCGGACAGGTTCTGGAAAATGTATGGGGTCCGAAAAGGTTTTTCATCTACTACATGATCTGCGGACTCGGAGCAGCCTTTGTTCACGAATCAGTAATTTTTATCCAGTACCATAACCTGATGAATATTTTAAATCCTGATCAGATTCAGCTGGTCCTTGATGAAGGTACTAAATATTTAAACCAGGGGAAAGTGTTTAACGACCAGTCGATGCAGGACCTGCAGATATTGCTTAACACTCCGACAGTTGGAGCTTCAGGAGCAATATTTGGCGTTCTTCTCGCTTTTGGAGTACTATTCCCGAATACTCAGCTTATGCTTCTTTTCCCTCCTATACCGATCAAAGCAAAATACTTTGTGCTTGCATATGGTGCCATCGAACTATACCTTGCTTTTACACAACCCGGCAGCAATATTGCCCATGCTGCTCATCTTGGAGGTATGCTTTTCGGTTATATAATGATAAGATACTGGAGAAAAACCACAAAAACTTTATATTGATGGGAATCTGGGACGATATAAAGAAGACTTTCAGGAACGGAAGCAGTCTTACAAGGCTTATATATGTAAACGTTGCCGTATTCATTCTGATCACTGTTGCAGGTGTAATAGGCTTCCTGCTTAGTAATCCGGCTATCCCCGAAGGAACTCTCAGACTTGTTGCTGTCCCCTCCTTTCTTAATATTTTGCTTGCAAGACCCTGGACAATAATAACATATATGTTTGTGCATAAAGATATCTGGCACATTTTATTCAATATGTTATGGTTATACTGGTTTGGAAGGATCTTCCTTGAATATCTCGACCAGAAAAAGCTTGTCGCTGTATATCTGCTTGGAGGAATAAGCGGAGCCCTTGTATATGTTCTGTCCTTCAATATTTTTCCGGCATTTACAGGTATTGTCGCCGAATCAGTTGCAATAGGAGCTTCTGCATCGGTTATGGCTGTTGTAATAGCAATTGCTGCTTATGTCCCCGATTATACAGTTCAACTGTTTTTATTCGGAAGGATAAAGATCAAGTATATGGCACTGGCAATTTTTGTTCTTACCTCAATAATGGATTTTTCTGTTAATTCCGGAGGAAAACTAGCCCATATGGGAGGAGCCCTTTTCGGATATTTTTATACAATTAATCTCCGTCAGGGACGAGATATCAGCAAGGGATTCAACAAGATGATTGATTTTTTCGTTACGATTTTCAAGCCTCGCCCAAAACTCAAAGTCACACACAAAAAACCGGTTACGGATTATGAGTACAATAAGATCAAAGCTCAGCATCAGACAAAAATAAACAGTATCCTCGACAAAATATCAAAGGGTGGCTATGACAGCCTGACAAAAGAAGAGAAGGAAACACTTTTCAAAGAAAGCCAAAAGAAGAATTAACCTTTAGATTCCGTATGTTAATATAACCTTTTCTCAAGCTTATCAAAAATCAGAATCTGTTGAAAGAGTTTTTCTTAAATACTGGTAATTTCGTAGTTATATATTATTGAATTTGAGAAGAGCCCTTTATAATATTTTATTAGCCGTAAATATATTTTTTGCCTTTGCGCTTCTGATATCTTATCTGGCAGCTTATGTCAACCCGGGGAATTTTGCACTCCCGGCAATATTTGGCCTTGCCTATCCCTATATTCTTCTGATAAATATATTATTGATAATTATCTGGGCAGTATTACTAAAATTTGAAGCCTTTATCTCGATAGCCGTGATCGCTGTAGGATTTGCCCATTTTTCCAATTTCATAAGACTTAACAGACCGGACGGAGGTAAAGCAAACACTTTTAAAATAATAAGTTACAACCTGCGCTTGTTTAATTATTTTGAGAACAAACAGATCGCAAATTCAGAAGTAAAAGTCCTGAATTTCCTTAAAACACAGAAACCCGACATTCTTTGTCTTCAGGAGTATTTTGTGACAGGAGATCCTCCACAGAAGGAGGAAGCAATTAAAACGGCGCTGGGGGGGAAATACTATTCTCATGTAAAGGTTTTTGGACGTGGCAGAAACAAGTTCTATGGTATTGCCACTTTCAGCAAATTTCCGATTATCAATAAAGGAGAAATAGTTCATCCTGGCTCAGCAAGTCTAACAATATATACCGATGTACTGATCAGGAAAGACACTTTCAGAATATATAATAACCATCTTCAGTCATTCAGGCTCAAAAAGATGGAGCGGTCATTCTTTATAGAGATGACAAACCCTGACGACAAAGTGACCGGTAATGATATAAAGAGTTTATACGCACGTTTAAAAAAAGGATTTGTCAGGAGAGCTCAGCAAGCTCAGATAGTAAAGGATAATATTAACAGGTCTCCATATCCGGTGATTGTATTAGGAGACTTTAATGACACTCCTGTATCTTATTCTTACAGGAAACTGCGCAAAGGGCTTAATGATTCTTTCGTAAATACAGGCTATGGTGCCGGATTTACCTATACCGGTAACTATCCTCCAAACAGGATAGACTATATACTATATGATAATGCACTTATTAACAGCTATTTTGAAATAATAAAAGTAAATTATTCCGATCATTATCCGATAGTTGCCTATTTCAGAAAGAAGAATTAAAAGGGCAGTTTCCTGAAATCAACATTGCCTCCTGAGATTATCAATCCTATTTTTTTGCCCCTGAAAACATCCGGGTTTTCCTTAATAATGGCAAGAACAGTTGCAGACGATGGCTCAATAATTATTTTCATCCTTTCCCACACCAGAAGCATACAGGCAATAATAGATTCTTCTTTTGCAGTAAATATCTTATCAACATTTCTCCTGATGACCGAAAAAGTAAGTTCGCTGAGAGATGTAAGCAATCCGTCAGCTACTGTTAACGGATTTACCGAGGGGGTCAGCTTTCCTGTAGTGAATGATATATAAGCATCATTTGCATTTAGAGGCTCTGCACCTATAACCTGTATGTCTTTATTAATACCTTTTACACAGGTTGAAGTTCCGCTCAACAGCCCTCCTCCTCCAACCGGTGCAATAACGATCTCCAGATCATCCTCTTCGTTTAGCAGCTCCAACGCTGCCGTTCCCTGACCACATATAACGTTAAAATTATCATATGGATGCACAAGTGTTGCACCAGTTTTTTCCATAATAATACGGGTTGTTTCTTCGCGTGCCTGCAAGGTCGGTTTGCAGAAAGTGATCTCCGCTCCATAGCCTGCAACAGCATTCTTCTTAACAACAGGTGCACTTTCGGGCATGACAATATAGGCCCTGGTATCATTCATCGCGGCGGCCAGTGCAAGTGCTGCCGCATGATTACCTGATGAATGAGTAACAACACCTTTACGTTTTTCTTCAGAAGTCAGCGACATAACAGCATTTGTGGCACCCCTGAACTTAAATGCCCCTACCTTCTGGAAATTCTCACATTTAAAAAACAGGTCGCAGTCAAAAATCTTATCGATCTGTTGTGATGTCAGAACCGGGGTCTGGTGAATAAATGGTTTTATTCGTGAATGGGCAGACTGAATATCGGAAAGCCGGGGTAGTCTCATATCGGATGTTTTTTCAAAAATAACAATTTTTATCTCACCCTAAACCTGCGAAGTCAGCCAGTCAACTTTGCCGGAAAGAGCCAGATATGCCGGCAGGAATCCGAAAGCAGTCACTTCCCCATTGAAGAGTGACTTAAAGTACAGATTATCTCTTTATGCTAAAAAATCATTCAGAATTGTTTTTACGTCGTTTAACTGATTCATTAATAATCATTACTATACCAATCACCAGGATTGCCATAAAAGCGATAATGCCTGCTGCTGCTCTCATCTAGAAGTTTTTATTTTATTAGGACTCGGTTCATTGTCAATACGATATTGCCATTCTTTATTGTATAATAGTACAAATGCATACTATCATACCCGTTATTGAATGCCTTTACCCGGGGAAGAAACAAATCTTTAGAATTGCCAGTATAACAAATATCGCAAACCAGAACAAAAAGACCTTAAATCCGTTTGACATTTTTGGTAATTTCATCTGCATATAATTTATTTTTAATGGTCAGATGGAACCACACATGATTACCTTCGTGGAGCACTCCCGACAAGTCGGGACGTGTTTGTGATTGGTATCAATCATGTGGGTTTCATAATGCATTAATTTTTAATTTAATACAACCAGTTACAAATTTATGGATGAATACTTTTTGAATTGATTAGAATATGATTAGAAGTTTGTTAGAAGTTTCTTAAAAGTGTACTAAGTAGATTCCTTATCTTAAATTTGTATTGGCATGAACAGGTTTTAATATGAATAACATCAATATATTAATCATTGAGGATGAGCAGCGGCTTGCTGATATCCTGAAAAAGCAGCTTGATGAATCAGGATTCAATGCTGAAATTGCATACGATGAGTATGTTGGGAATGATATCTATGAACTATTTAAGAGGACATTTAATTCTGCTGTGACAGATTTTTAATAATAACCTTAAAAGGACAGATATGTTTATTTTAATGATTATCATTTTTATTCTTGGGTACCTTGCCATAGCTCTTGAACATCCTCTTAAAGTAGACAAAGCAGTTTCTGCACTCGCAATCGGTACTTTATGCTGGGTTGTATATATGTGCGGATTATTTGATATCCTCACTCAAGGATCTAGCCCGCAGTTTTCGGAATATATTGGCAACAAGGAAATGCTTGAAAATGGAGACGATATCAATTCATTTTTGAATGGGCTCCGGTCACTTGAAGGAGCTGAAAGGGCCGGATGGTTGAAAGAAATGAGAGAATGGATTGTGGATAATCAGATCATTTCACACCTCGGGGAAATATCTGAAATACTTTTTTTCCTTTTAGGTGCAATGGCTATAGTTGAAGTTATTGATCAACACGAGGGATTCAGGGTAATAACAGACAGAATAAAGACAACCAATAAAGTTAAACTATTATGGATTATCAGTATCCTGACATTTTTTTTGTCGGCTGTTCTCGATAATCTTACCACAACAATTGTTATGGTAGCACTGATAGGGAAATTAATTTCCGAGAAGCGAACGAAATGGTTTTTTGCCAGTATAATAGTGCTGGCTGCAAATGCCGGGGGCGCATGGTCGCCTATAGGAGATGTAACTACCATAATGCTATGGATCGGAGGCCAGGTTACAAGCGGAGCGATTATTTCGCGGGTTTTCCTGCCGAGCGTTGCCGCAATTATAATACCTTTGGCAATTCTTAGTTTTTTCATGAAAGGTTCAGTTAAACGCCCTGCTCACGAAGAACATGAAAAGCAACTTACCACAAAATCCGAACAAAAAATTATTCTTTTTCTTGGTGTGGGAGGGCTCCTTTTCGTTCCTGTTTTTAAAACAATAACCCACCTTCCTCCATATATGGGTATGCTTCTAAGCCTTTCTGTAATCTGGCTCGTTACTGAAATAATGCACAGGAATAAAGATCATGAAGTCAAGGCAAAACTTAAATTAATTTATATCCTGAAAAGAGTGGAACTCCCAACTGTTCTCTTTTTCCTTGGAATACTTAGTGCAGTAGCTGCACTTCAGTCAGCAGGTCAGCTTAATATAATGGCTAATTATCTTAATGATAATCTGAATAATGTATATCTGATTAACATTGCAATCGGATTGGCTTCTGCAATAGTTGATAATGTTCCGCTTGTCGCTGGTGCCATGGGGATGTACCCTGTTGAAGCAGCAGGGACTATCGGTTTTGCTGCCAACTTTGTTCAGGATGGTATCTTCTGGGAGTTTCTTGCTTATACGGCCGGAACCGGGGGCAGCGTGTTAATAATAGGATCAGCTGCGGGTGTTGCAGCAATGGGTATTGAGAAGATCGACTTCATTTGGTACCTGAAACACATTTCTTTACTGGCTCTTTCAGGATATTTTGCCGGAGCAGGAGTATATTATATTCAGACTCTTCTTTTGACATAAACAGGTTGCAATGTGTCCTGATAGAAAAATGTTAAAACTTCGGGAACGACTTTTTAAAAGGCTGTTCCTTATTGAAGATGTGTACAAATCATGTATTATCTGGATTAATCGATTTTGTCATTTTTGTCTTTATGTAACTCTGTCATTATCCATCACAGCTTTAATATTTTATTTTGGTTTTAGTATTTCTGAAGAAAATTCAGCTACACTGAAATCAACATTGAGGATATTGTTCTTTATACTGTTCTTTTCAAAGTTTCTACCTGAGATATTACATATAAAAAAGAAGGCCGTTTTTTCGACGGTTATGGTGATCCTATTGTTCCTGTTTTCATTTGGAGTATTTCTTGCCAATTCACATATTGCGAATAGCGAAAATACTCCTTGGTCTTTATTCTATGGTAATACCCAGATCATTATAGCAATCATTCTTGTTGCTATTCCTGAAATATCAGGATTGTTCAGGATAATTGATGTTATTAGAATTTCTCCTGCTTTAATTTTTTCAACAAGTTTTTTTGTAATAATAATAATTGGTTCTGGTATGCTAATGCTCCCTAATGCACATACTGTGCCTTTGTCCTTTCTTGATTCTTTGTTCACATCAGTCAGTTCTGTATGTGTTACGGGCCTTACAGTTGTTAACACATCAACTGCATTTACAACTCTTGGAAAAATAATCATCCTTTGCCTTATTCAAATTGGGGGGCTTGGTATAATGACATTTACAGGATTATTCAGTTATATCTTTACTTCAAGTTCGTCTTTTCGAGAAAGATTTCTTCTCAGAGAGATCTTTTCATCCCAATCATTTGACAACCTTTTTAAGATACTTACAAAAATTATTTTGTTAACTTTTCTAACTGAAACTGTTGGAGCATTAATTATTTACAGTAGTCTTAATGAAGTTTCCACGAATAAGATTTTATTTTCAATATTCCATTCTGTATCCGCTTTTTGTAATGCAGGTTTTTCAACATTACAGGATGGTTTGTATTCTGCCAGTATCAGATATAATTCAGGAGTACAGATTTCAGTTGCATTACTGGTTGTTCTCGGAGGAATAGGATTTCCTGTTCTCCTAAATCTTTATTTATATTTTAAACACCTGTTTTCTGTTCTGCCAAGTATGATTAAGAGGAGACCGTTTTCTGTCGCTTTTATTCAGAAAAATATTTCCGATAGGATAGTATTGGTAATGACTATTATTTTAATACTTGCCGGTATGGGATTATATTATCTCTTCGAAAATGATAATAGTATACAGGGATTAAATGATTCTCAAAAGCTTATGGTTTCATTTTTCGGAAGTATCAGCGCCAGAACTGCAGGTTTTAATATTGTTGATATTTCTCAATGGAGCTATGCAACAATATTTATTATGATTTTTCTTATGTGGATCGGGGCATCACCAGGATCGACAGGAGGTGGCATAAAAACAACAACATTTGCAATTGCTTTCCGTTCAGCATTGAACAGTATAAGAGGCCGGCAACACTTTGTTATAGGGAACAGGGAGATTGGCCATAATACTATAAGCAGAGTATTATCAATTATCTTTCTTTCAATATTGATAATAACAGTGGGTTTTTTTTGCCTTCTGATATCAGAAAATGAGAAAAATCCGGTATATCTGTTGTTTGAATGTGTTTCAGCATTCAGCACAGTAGGGCTAAGCATAGCTGATACTTCCTCATTTACAGATTCAGGAAAAATTGTAGTTATGCTATTAATGTTTATTGGCAGGGTAGGTCCTCTGACGCTACTTACAGGTCTGTTGATATCTTCCCGGAAGAAATATTCAAGATATCCTGAGACTGAAATTAGTATTAACTAAATGTAAACAGTTGATAATATGAAATATATTGTAATCGGACTTGGCTATTTCGGAGCAAAACTGGCTTCGATCCTTACGAGCATGGGACACGAAGTTATCGGAATCGATAACAATTACGAAAGAATCGATGAATCAAAAGACTCTATTGCTACTGTAATGAAAATGGATTCGACCAACATTAATGCCATGAAATCACTTCCATTACATGATGTTGATGCTGTAATAGTAGCCATTGGAAAAGATGTCGGATCGTCAATCCTGACATTATCTATACTTAGGAATCTTAATGTAAAAAGAATTATAGGAAGAGCCGTTAACCAGATACACAAGGACATTTTAAACCAGATTGGAATTGAAGAGATTGTCCTGCCTCTTGAGGATTCGGCTTTACATGTTTCCTCAATGCTCCAACTCAAAAACACAATGCGGATAATCGAAATCAGTGATGATTATGCTATTGTGGAGGTGCTTGTTCCTTCTAAGTATGTTGAGCATTCCCTTCAGACTATTGATATTGAAAACAGATTTGATATTAAGCTGGTAGCTGTTAAGATCCCTCCTAAAGAGGGTGTAATAACTTCCATCTTCAAAAGAGAATACAAAGTTGATTTATCATACAATGTCACATTTCTCCTAAGGAAAGAATATATCCTTGTTTTGGCAGGTAAGATTGTTAATATAAAAAAATTTATTGAAAGCTAAAGCTATAAAAAAATTTGCACAAAAAAGACGACTATAATGGATAGCATTAATATATTAATCGTTGAGGATGAGCAACGGCTTGCTGATATCTTAAAAAAGCAGTTGAATGAATCAGGGTTCAATGCTGAAATTGCATACGATGGGTATGTGGGGAAACAGTTAGCCGAAAAGAATATCTATAATCTCATCATTTTAGACATAAATTTACCATTGCTTAATGGTTATGATTTATGTAAAGAGATACGGAAGACCAATAGTAACATCCCGATTATTATGCTCACTGCTTTTAGTACTCCTGATAACAAAATAGCAGGATTCGATGCAGGAGCTGATGACTATGTTGTGAAACCGGTCGATTTCAGAGAACTCCTGGCGCGAATAAATGTATTCATTAAACGATCGAATTCGAACATATTAAACAGGAAAATTTGTATCTCAGATCTGGAAATGGATCTGGACACCAAAACCGTTACACGGGCGAATAAAAAAATTGATCTGACGGCAAAAGAATCCTTATTACTAGAGACTTTCCTGAAAAACAAAGGGAAACTACTTACCCGTGAATTTATTATTGAACAGGTTTGGGGAATCGAATTTGATCCAAGCACTAACATTATTGATGTATATGTAAATTATCTCCGGAAAAAAATAGATAAAGATTTTGAGCCCAAATTGATACATACAAAATTTGGATTTGGGTTTTATTGTAATGAAACAGAAATATAAGAGATGAATATTAAGATTCGGTTATCATTTCAATTTACTCTGATTGTCATAGGAATTTTATTGTTTTTTTCAATACTAGTGTACTATTTTTCATATGCCAGTCAGCTTGGTAAATTCAGGGAAAACCTTCTTGATAGCGCGAAAAATTCAGCTATTTTATTGATTAATGTTGAGGAGGTTGATTCAACTTTATTAAAAAAGATCCACCAATCTACCATTTCCCTTGAAAATGAAGAGATAGCATTAACTGACTCTGCATATAATATGATTTACAGCAACAATATTCAATATCTTTCAGACAAAACTATTCTGACGGATTTTACCAGTACCGATTTAAAATATTTTTCTATTGCAGATAAAGATGGCGTTTACTACAAGCATTTCTTTAAAAATCGTGCCTATAACGTATTTGTCATGGCATTTGATAAATCGCGTGAAGAGAATCTGTCTGAACTTAAGAGAATTCTTTTCTGGAGTATCCTTTTCAGCACCTGGTTATCTGTATTGTTATCATATTTCTTCTCAAAAAAAGCTATTAAACCGATTTCAAAAATTATTAAAAGCGTTAAAGAGATAAATTCTTTGAAGCTTGGCACCCGGCTTGATGAAGGAGATAAAAAAGATGAGATCGCCCAATTGTCAATAACATTTAATGAAATGCTTTCCAATCTGGAAGTTGCATTTAAAAATCAGGAAGACTTTGTGTCGAACGCTTCCCATGAATTACGTACGCCGCTGTCAGTAATGATTAGTGAGAGCGATTATTTATTAAGTCGTAGTCGTAAGGAAGAAGAATATATTGAACATATTTCAGCAATAGTAAACGACCTTAAAAAACTTAATGCACTCATCAACAGTCTGCTGGAATTAGCTCAGGTCAACAGGGATATAGACATCCCATTTTCAACTGTCCGTATTGATGAAACAGTTTTCAGTGCAATCAACCAGGTGCAGGCTAAATATCCCGGACGCAAAATAATATCAAAAATACAATATCCTGATAATGAGAACGATCTGCTTGTTAATGGAAATTCCGGACTTCTTGTGATTGCATTTAAAAACCTGTTCGATAATGCATGTAAATTCTCTGATGATGATATTACAACAGAATTTATTTTTATGGATAATTACATAAAAATCAATATTTCAGATAAAGGTGTTGGTATACCTTCAACCGAGATAAACAATATTTTTAAGCCCTTTACAAGGGCATCAAATGTGAAGTTCAAGAGCGGATTTGGTATCGGACTTGCCTTAGTGTCAAAAATAATAGAACTACATGATGCAACTTTAAAAGTTTTTAGTGCTGAGAACCAGGGAACCCGGTTTGAAATTGCATTTAAAAAATTGGAATAAGGTAATTGCTACTGTATTGATAATGGATACATCATTTTGTTTCATTAACCTCTAACATATCATATAATAAACCGGTCGTATCACTTACAACACTCCGGCAAATAATCTTGTGATGTTTCCGTTGTATAATATCTGTTTCAGTAACATGCTTTTTCAATAATTCCGCACAATTACTTGTGCCATAAATATTTTCAACCGCTTGTGTTAAGTCACGAACCTTTTTATATGCAGCCAGCTTGGTTTCCATATCGCCAGGATTTAGATTACCAAAAGCCAGGCCAAGAACCATATATGATCCGGTCAATGCGCCACATTTCTGACGCAATCTCCCCATTCCCGCTCCAAAAGTTGATGATATGCGTTTGGCTGTTTCTTCATCCAGATTATATCTGTCTGCAAAAGCAAGTAAAACAGATTGAGCACAAGCATAACCTTCATCAAATAAAGATAAAGCCTTATAGATAGTTTCCTGTCTGGTCATTGATCTTAATTAAATTTAAAATGGAAGGATCGATATCGAATCTGTCAATCCTTCCATAAGTAAAATATTAGTTTCAGGCTTGTGAAACAGCAACGGCCACAGCAACCGATGCACCAACCATCGGGTTGTTTCCCATGCCAATTAAACCCATCATTTCAACATGTGCAGGAACTGATGATGATCCCGCAAACTGGGCATCTGAGTGCATACGGCCCATTGTGTCAGTCATTCCATACGAAGCCGGACCTGCAGCCATGTTATCAGGATGTAAAGTACGACCGGTACCGCCACCGGAAGCAACAGAAAAATATTTTTTGCCCTGTTCCATGCATTCCTTTTTGTATGTACCGGCAACCGGATGTTGGAAACGTGTTGGATTGGTAGAATTACCCGTAATTGAAACATCAACACCTTCTCTATGCATAATTGCCACACCCTCACGAACATCATTAGCTCCATAGCAATTCACTTTTGCCTTGTCACCCTTTGAATAGGCAATGCGTTTAACTTCTTTCAGTTCGCTTGTGTAATAATCAAAATCTGTTTGAACATATGTAAAACCATTGACGCGTGCAATAATTTTGGCTGCGTCTTTTCCCAGTCCGTTCAGTATTACCCGTAAAGGTTCTTTACGTACCCTGTTGGCCGATTTTGCAATTCCAATTGCACCTTCGGCAGCAGCGAACGATTCGTGCCCTGCAAGAAAAGCAAAACATTTGGTCTCTTCACGTAGTAGCATGGCAGCAAGGTTTCCGTGTCCTAAACCCACTTTACGATCGTCGGCAACCGAACCAGGGATGCAAAATGCCTGTAATCCTTCGCCTAATGTTGCTGCAATGTCTGCAGCGTTAGTCTGGCCTTTTTTAATGGCGATGGCAGCACCCACTATATATGCCCACATGGCATTTTCAAAAGCAATAGGCTGAATGTCTTTTACAATTTTATACACATCCACTCCTTTATTATCACATATTTTTTTGGCTTCTTCAACAGAAGAAATACCATATGAATTAAGCACTTTGTTAATCTGGTTAATTCGTCTTTCGTAACTTTCAAATAATGGCATTATATATTCCTCCTATTCTTTACGTGGGTCAATAATTTTAACTGCTTCATCAATACGGCCATATTTGCCGGAAGCTTTTGCGAGAGCTTCATTTGCATTTGTTCCCGCTTTAATCATATCCATCATGCGGCCAAGGTTTACAAATTCGTAACCTATTATTTCATTGCCGGCATCAAGGCCGATTTTAGTAATATAACCTTCGGCCATTTCAAGATAACGGGGACCTTTGGCTACAGTTCCATATAAGGTTCCTGTCACTCCGCGCAGGCCTTTGCCTAAATCTTCGAGACCTGCACCAACAGGTAATCCACCTTCAGAGAAAGCAGTCTGTGTACGACCATAAACAATCTGCAGGAACAATTCACGCATAGCAGTATTAATAGCATCGCAAACAAGGTCAGTGTTCAATGCTTCAAGAATTGTTTTACCAGGAAGAATCTCAGCGGCCATTGCAGCTGAATGAGTCATTCCCGTACAACCAATGGTCTCGACCAACGCTTCCTGTATTATACCATCTTTTACATTCAGTGTTAACTTGCAGGCTCCCTGCTGAGGAGCACACCAGCCTATACCGTGTGTCAGACCGAAAATGTCTTTTATTTCTTTTGCCTTTACCCATTTACCTTCTTCGGGGATAGGAGCAGGACCATGATTTGCACCCTGAGCAACACAAATCATGCCTTCAACTTCGTGTGTAAAACTCATATTAGAATGTTTTAAATTTAAAAATCAGTAATAAAGATATTTTTTCAAAAATACCAAAAAAAGAGAGGTACGTCATAACGTACCCCTCAATATTATTTATGTTTTCGAACCTCACCCTAAATAAGGTGATCAGCTGTTAAAAAATACTGAATGCTACTGTAAGACCAGCAAGAACGATCGAAACCATCGACATAAGCTTAATAAGGATATTAAGTGCCGGGCCTGATGTATCCTTGAATGGATCGCCTACGGTATCACCAACAACTGTAGCTTTATGGCAATCACTGCCTTTTCCGCCATAGTTGCCTTTTTCAATGTGTTTCTTTGCATTATCCCATGCACCACCTGCATTGTTGAGGAAAGTAGCAAGGACGAACCCTGTGCTCATTCCGCCTGCGAGAAGACCGATAACACCGGGCACTCCCAATACAATTCCAACAAGCACAGGAACAGTAATGGCAATTAAGGAAGGAACAACCATCTCGTGCTGTGCACCTGCTGTTGATATCTCAATACATTTTGCATATTCAGGTTTTGCTTTGCCTTCCATAATACCAGGTATCTCACGGAACTGACGACGTACTTCATCGACCATTTTACTTGCAGCACGGCCAACAGCTTTCATACTCATTGAGCTGAAAAGGAAAGCCATCATACCGCCAATGAAAATACCACCCAGAAGAACAGGGTTCAGAACTGAAAGATTATAAGCATCAACAAAATCCTTGATAGTTGCGGAACTTAAATTCACAGCTGTCATGCCATCAGGAATTGAGGTAGGAGCCGTATTGTGATAGAATAATACGTCACCTATTTGTTTAAATCCGTCTGCAGATTTATCAGCTGTTTTTACTAGCCACATTTTTATTTCTTCAATATATGAAGCTAAAAGTGCAAGAGCAGTAAGAGAAGCTGAACCGATAGCAAATCCTTTTCCGGTTGCAGCAGTAGTGTTGCCAAGACCGTCGAGAGCATCTGTCCTTTCACGTACCTCTTTTGGAAGTCCTGACATCTCAGCGTTACCACCGGCATTGTCGGCAATAGGGCCGAATGCATCAGTTGCAAGGGTAATACCAAGGGTTGAGAGCATACCTACAGCAGCAAAACCGATACCGTAAACACCGTTTGAAAAGTTTTCAAAACCACCTGCAAAACCGTAAGCTGCAATAATAGCGCCAACTATGGTAACAACTGGAATCCATGATGAAGACATACCTACAGCTATACCTTCAATAATAACTGTTGCAGATCCCTGCTGTGATTGTTTTGCAATACCCTGGGTGGGTTTATTATCGTCGGAAGTGTAATATTCGGTAGCCTGACCGATGACAACACCGGCAACAAGACCAGCTACAGCTGCACCAAATACACCCCATGTTATCCAGTTTACAGCAGCCATAACTGCAAGTACAACAAGGATAAGGGCTGAGCTGCCACCTGTACCAAGAAGAAGTGCATTCAACAGAGTCTTAGTCGATGCATTTTCTTTTGTCTTAACCATATAAACACCTGCTATTGAAAGAAATATTCCAATAGCAGAAACCATCATAGGAGCAATAATAGCTGTAAGCTGGCCATCAGGAGAAAGAGCCGGCAATGCAGCTCCAAGAGCAGCAGTCGAAAGTATTGAACCAGCATATGATTCATAAAGGTCAGCGCCCATGCCAGCTACGTCACCTACGTTGTCACCAACGTTATCTGCAATTGTGGCAGGGTTACGCGGGTCGTCTTCAGGAATACCTGCTTCAACTTTACCAACAAGGTCAGCGCCTACGTCAGCGGCTTTAGTAAAGATACCACCACCAACACGAGCAAAGAGAGCCTGTGTTGAAGCACCCATTCCGAAGGTAAGCATGGTAGCTGTAATCTCAACAAGCTTCTGATGAGCGTCAGTTCCGGCATTTACAAAATTAAGCCCAAGAAATTGCAGGCCATTTGTCATATGTTCGGGAGTGTAAACCAGCTTATCGAGGATAAGGAACCAAAGGGCGATATCCAGAAGCCCGAAGCCTACAACAACAAGACCCATAACTGCACCGCTGCGCAATGCTACTTTTAAACCCTGGTTAAGGGATTTTGAAGCAGCCCATGCTGTTCTGCTCGAAGCAGCAGTAGCTGATTTCATTCCGAGGAAACCGCATAATCCCGAGAAAAATCCACCGGTAAGAAAAGCAACAGGTACAAACGGGTTTTGTATACCGGCATATGCCAGTATTAATAATAAAACGCAGAGGACACCAAACACCTTTAAAACAACAGAGTACTGCCGTTTAAGGTAGGCCATCGCGCCCTCACTTACATATCCAGCGATCTCCCTCATCCTGGGGTTGCCTGCATCCTGCACGATCATCCCCTTGTAGAAGATCCAGGCAAACAGCAAAGCCGTTAACGCTGCAACTGGAACAATCCAAAATAGACTACTAATCATGATATTTGTTTTTAATTAAAAATTATTATGAAACGAAAAAATTTTCACGGGTACAAAACTAAACTAGTTTTTCATTAATACAAATGAAAAAAAGCTAATAATGCACATGCTTTTTTAAAAAAGGAAAGAAAGTAAAAAGCAGGGTAAGGGTCTATAATATGAGGAATCCCTCCTTAGAATGAGGAATTCCTCTTTATGATATATCTAAATTGAAAATGAGAGTGCTAAATCGCCCTGAAAAATTCGTAATTTATATTCTCAAGTTCCGACATCTTAGGATAAGGATAATAAGCTATCTCATCTTTTTCTCCGACATAGAATCCGGTTTCAATCGTCCTGTAAAGGAGGTGCCCAGAAAAGACACGATTTACAGTTTTCATATGTTTTTCATATTCGCCTTTAAGAATCTCAAGGCAGTCTCTTAGATGCCCGACGTTGGGATAAGGCAATTGTTCTGCCGACCCGTAAAGTGGATTGGTTGCCAGCTCACCAAGTTTCAGTTCAACAAAGAAAAGTTTTGGGACAACTATAGGGATTGACCCGTCAGTTAGCCTTTTCAGAAAAACAGAAGGAGCCAGTTGACTGGCTACAAGTGGAGTCACAGGGCACAGTTCCTGATACAGGTGAAGAGCATTCCTGGGTTCCCCTGACTTATCATAGTCATTCTTTTTTAATTCAAGGACCAATCCGTTATCTGTTGTCAGATACAAACTTTTCAGAGCCGTTAAAGGAATGGTCTCCAATACTTTATAAACAGACAGATAAACCGAGCTTTTCGGACTGCCATCTGGTTTGGCAACACATCTCTTATTCAGGCTATCCATGTCTATTAAGCTTTCAATCTTACCAAGATCAACTTCGAAAAAGATTGCCTGACCTTTACTGCGTTTTTTTGTTCCTGTTGAAAGATAAAGGCCAAAAGCCTCGGGGGGAAGCATCGAAGCAACAAGTGCTTCGGGAGTGCATGTTAAATAAACGTACTTGCTCATAGTTTTTCTTATTAATTTAAAGAACAATGATTTACTTCCGAATTATCCAACTGTAATAACAGAAAGTCTGTCTAATATCAAATATAATCAATTTTCAGCAACATTAAAAGATAAAATACGTTTTTCATTTTATATAACTTAAAGACGTTCATTGAGCTTTTCAGCGTTACTTTATTACTTATTCAAAATTTTTTTTATATGATAAACCCGATAAACTATAATATTTGTTGACTTTTAGTAAAATACTCAGAAAAATTCATTGAACTTATCATTTTTAATACTGGATTTTAGAAGTATATTTGGAACATTCCTAAACAAAGAAAGTTTATGCCTAAGATATCTGCAGTTATTATTACTTACAATGAAGAGCTTTTTATAGAGAAGTGCCTCGCTTCAATTGTTGGGATTACCGATGAGATTATTGTGGTCGATTCGTTTTCAACTGATGCCACCGAAGAGATATGTAAAAAATTCAATGTTAAGTTTGTACAACATAAATTTGAAGGATACAGAGATCAGAAGAATTTCGCCCTCAGTCTTGCAACATATAAAAACATACTCGCTCTGGATGCTGATGAAGCCTTAAGTGACAAGCTCAGGGAATCAATACTTGCAGTCAAGGATAATTGGGAATATGATGGTTATTATTTTAACCGGCGGAATTTATTTTGTGGCAAGTGGATCAAACATTCGGAATGGTATCCCAACAGACAATTAAGACTGTTCCGTTCCGATAAAGGACAATTCGGGAAACTCAATATCCATGAGAAATTCATCATGTCAAACGGCCAGTCTGTTGGTTTACTGGAAGGTGACCTGATCCACTCGTCATGCGAAACCCCCCAGGAACATATTGAGGAATTGAATAAATATGCTCTTATTGCGGCTGAAGAATATTATAACGCAGGAAGAAAAGCCAGCCTCTTCACTCCATATATACATTATATCTGGGGATTCATAAGATCATATATAATCAAAGGAGGTTTTCTTGATGGCTATGACGGATTTTTGATCTGTTCTTTGTATGCAAAGGCTACTTTCAATAAATATAAAAGACTGAGATACTTTATTAAGAACAATACCACAAATTAATCTCACTTCAATGATCTTCGATGAAGATATTAAAAACTCGATAATCACCCTGAGAAGTGGTGGTATTATTCTCTATCCCACGGATACGATATGGGGACTTGGTTGTGACGCAACCAGTTCTTCTGCTGTTGAAAGGATCTTTAAGATAAAATCAAGAAATGAAAATAAAAGTTTAATAATTCTTGTCGACGGAGAACAAATGCTTGAACGGTATGTAAAAGACATTCCTGAAATAATTTTTGAGCTTGTAAGTGTTTCCGACGATCCTCTGACAATAATCTATCCAAAAGGAAAAAATCTTGCCCCTGGCGTTTGCAGTGAAGATGGTTCGATAGGGATCAGGATCTGCCGCGATGAATTCTGCAGTGAGCTGATAACCCGGTTCAGAAAACCAATTGTATCCACCTCAGCAAATTTCAGCGGAAAACCATCACCGGAAAATTTTAGTGAAATAGATAAACCGGTTATTGATTCCGTTGATTATGTTGTAAAATACCGTCAGAACGACCGGGGAAAATATTCTGCTTCTCCTGTCATTAAAGTTGAACAGGACGGTTCAATAAAGATAATAAGGAAATAAGCTATTTTGATCTGACTCTGCCTGAGCCTGAAACCCTGGCGTCAACCTTCGGAGACCCAATATAAGTCACATTCCCACTGCCTGAAACACTGGCCTTCAGAGACTCTGTCACATTACAGACGCAACTTCCGCTTCCTGAAATGCTTATATCAGCTGATCCTATCTTCATCATCTCACCTCTATAGTTACCCGAGCCACTGACTTCAATATCGGCATTGGCTATATCACCACCTCCCTGAATAATGATATCGCCTGACCCCGAAATTCCACAATTAAGAACAGTTGCCACTACATTTGCCGTAAATAATTTACCGCTTCCGCTGACACTCAAATTAAGATTCTCAGACTTTACGGGTTCCTTTATCTTCGCTTCCCCTGAGCCTGATACACCCAATCCTGAAATCGCAGGCAGGGTAATGTAAACAATAATATTATTCTTTATGTTGAGGCGCCAGCTATCTGGTTTAATTATTAGCTTGTCTCCCGAAACCTGAGTTAAAATATTATCCAGGATATCTCTATCTCCCTCGAGAACTACCTTATATTCAGGACCAAAATTTATGTACAGGTTTCCGGGTACGCCAAAGTTTATTTTTGTAAAACCCTTCACATCCCTTGTTTCTTTGTCGGTTGCCGGGCTGTTGGAAAAACCTGTTAACATGAGCACTGAAATAATGAATGCTGTTAAGATTATTTGCTTTTTCATAGTCAATGATTTTAAAGAATTATTGTAATACCTTTAAAAGACTTGCATTCTGCAAAAAAGCTGCTTAAAATATAAAAATATTCTGTCAGTTTATCTCAGTCAGCCCTTCAGGTATGTCAATTACAATAGTTTTCTTCTTTTTATCAATACCGATTATGAAATGTTCATGAAACGGTATAAGGATTTCTTTATTCTCTGATGAAAGAATATTCAGAAGCCACTGTCCGGGATTTGGGATCACTTCTTTGACCCTGCCAAGCAGATTCTTATCCTCCAGAAGCACTTTATAACCGATCAGGAGGTTAAAATCTTCTTTCCCTTCATTATCAGTTAATCCGGTTGTCAGAAACACGCTGCAACCTATAAATTCTGTCACTTTTTCAACTGAGTCGTATCCATCGAATGTAAGTTTCAGAATATCGGCTCCCGAATATTCGGAATGGCATATAAAAAATGGAACCGGTCTCCCATCTACTTCGATAAAGACCGATTCCATCAGAGGTATATTTTCAGAAAAGATTTTTTCTAACTTAACTGTTACGGCTCCCTCATAGCCGCTGACTTTTGTAATTCGTCCCAGTAATATTTCACTATTGTAAGCCATTGGATCGTTGATCCTTATGACCTCTCAGCTACTCCTGAGGTTTGTCTTCTGCAACCGGTTCAGATGCAGATGATTCTGCAGACGGAGCCTGAGTTGGTTCTTCAGCAGGAGTTGCTTCTTCTGCAGGTGCTGCTGCTGCTTTAGCCGCTGCGGTTAATTTAGCATCAAGATCTGCTTTTTTCTTGGCAAGTTTTGCTGCTCTTGCTTCGTTGATGCTCTTTTCTGCTGAAAGCTTTTTCACTAACTCATCTTCCTGTGATTTCTCAAGACGTGATTTTTTTGCCTCGACTTTTGCCTCGTTCTGTTTAGTCCACTCTTCAAAGCGTCTTGTTGCTTCTGCTTCATCGAATGCACCTTTTTTCACACCTTCTAGAAGATGCTTTTTAATTAGGACACCTTTTATAGACAGGATAGCCCTACATGTATCTGTAGGTAATGCGCCATTTTGCAGCCAACCCAAAGCTTTATCGAAATCGAGTTCGATTGTTGCCGGATTAGTGGTCGGATTATACGATCCGATCTTTTCAATATATCTGCCATCCCGTGGCGATCTGCTATCTGCAACCACAATGTGGTAAAAGGCCACTCTCTTCCGGCCTTTCCTAGCTAATCTGATTTTAACTGCCATTAATTCTTACGCTTAATTGTTTAACCTGTTTTTAAAATTGTGGCTGCAAAGATAATAGTAAATATTTTATTGAACAAATGAATAATGCTAATTTCAGTACATTGAATTCTATTTTACCGGAACCCCGCTTAAGCTACTTGTAATAGCCAGACCTGCCTTTAGAAATATCATTTCAGGTCCAACAGATTATTTTTCTACTCATGATCCAACTCCTCCAATCATAAATCAATTTTGCCTATTTTTGTTAACTGATCGAAATGAAATATTTTATCCCAAAAATGGCAACATTCACACACTTACATGTTCATACTCAATACTCTATACTGGACGGAGCTTCAAGTATTCCCTCACTGATCGATAAAGCAAAATCACTTGGGATGGATTCTCTCGCAATAACTGATCATGGCAATATGTTTGGAGTTAAAGAGTTTCATAACAATGCCGTAAAAAAAGGAATAAAACCCATTTTGGGATGCGAAACCTATGTTGCAAAAAGATCTGTCTCAGAAGTAAACGGGAAAGAGGACCGCTCGGGTGATCACCTTATTCTCCTTGCAAAAAACCTTACCGGTTATAAAAACCTCATCAAGCTGATCTCAATTGCCTGGATAAAAGGATTCTACTATAAACCACGGATCGACAAGGAACTCCTGACACAATATAAAGAGGGGCTGATAGCTTCTTCGGCCTGTCTCGCAGGAGAGATCCAGGATGAGATCCTGAATGGAACAATGGCAGGTGCTGAAGCAGCCCTTAAGAGTTATCTTGACATTTTTGGGGAGGATTTTTACCTGGAAATACAAAGACACGAAACCAATGATCCGGATGCCGACAGATCGGCTTTCCCCCAGCAACAGAAAGTCATCGAAGCTTTTAAAAAACTTTCTGTAAAATATAATGTAAAAATTATTGCTACAAACGATTTGCATTTTATTAATGCTGAAGATGCCGAAGCGCACGACAGACTCATATGCCTGAATACTGCAAAAGATCTTGACGATCCTGACAGGCTGAGATATTCCAAGCAGGAATATCTCAAGAGTGAAGAAGAGATGCGTGCCATTTTCAGTGATGTTCCCGAAGCCATTGATAATGTAGCAACTCTGGTTGATAAAATTGAGAATTATAAACTCGATCGTGATCCCATCATGCCCGATTTCCAGCTGCCTGAAGGATACACCGATGACAATGAGTATCTGAGGTTTCTGACATACAAAGGGGCAAATGAAAGATGGGGAACTCTTACAAATGAACATACTGACAGAATAGATTTCGAACTTGCGACAATCTCAAAAATGGGATTTCCGGGATACTTTCTCATAGTTCAGGATTTCCTGATGGCGGCACGCCGGATGGGAGTATCGGTCGGTCCGGGAAGAGGTTCCGCTGCAGGCTCTGTTGTTGCATTTTGCTTAAGGATAACCGACATAGATCCGCTTAAGTATGGGCTACTTTTCGAAAGGTTCCTCAACGTTGACCGTATTTCGATGCCCGATATAGATATCGATTTTGATGAAGACGGAAGAGAAACCGTACTTAAGTATGTAGTTGATAAATACGGGCATGATAAAGTTGCCCATATTATCACATTTGGATCAATGGCTGCAAAAATGGCCATCAGAGATGTTGCAAGAGTGCAGAAACTGCCACTACCCGACGCTATCCAGCTGGCAAAGCTTGTTCCTGACAGACCAGGGGTAACCCTTTCCCAGGCTTATGCAGAGGTACCGGAACTGGCTAAGGAAAGGGAATCTTCGAATAAGCTGGTCGCCCAGACACTAAAGTATGCAGAAGTTCTGGAAGGGTCAGTCCGGCAAACCGGGGTCCATGCCTGTGGGATAATAATCGGAAAAGACTCCCTCGATAATTATATCCCGCTGTGTACCGCAAAAGACACTGATCTGTATGCTACTCAGTACGATGGCAGCCATGTTGAGTCAGTCGGGCTGCTAAAAATGGATTTCCTCGGACTGAAAACACTTTCAATTATCAAAGATGCTGTTGATAATATCAAAAAATCAAAAGGAATAGATATCGATATCGAAGAGCTTCCCCTTGATGATAAAAAGACTTTTGAACTTTTCAGTAATGGTGAAACAACCGGGGTGTTCCAGTTTGAATCGACAGGGATGAAAAGATACCTGAAAGAACTTGAACCTAACCGGTTTGAGGACCTTATAGCCATGAATGCCCTTTACCGTCCGGGCCCGATGGAATACATTCCAAAGTTTATCCGGAGGAAACATGGGCAGGAAAAGATTGATTATCCTTTACCTGAAATGGAAAAGTATCTTAATGATACATACGGTATCACGGTTTATCAGGAGCAGGTGATGTTACTGTCGCAGGAACTTGCCGGATTTACAAAAGGCCAGGCGGATTCGTTAAGAAAGGCTATGGGGAAAAAGAAACGCTCCATAATGGATGATCTGAAAGTCAAGTACCTCGAAGGATGTGCTAAAAAAGGACACGACGCAGCCACGGCAAATAAGATCTGGTCTGACTGGGAAGCTTTTGCACAATATGCTTTTAACAAATCGCACTCAACATGTTATGCTCTTGTCGCTTTCCGGACCGGTTATCTCAAAGCTCATTACCCCGCAGAATATATGGCGGCAGTTCTCAGCCGTAATATCAGTGATATCAAGAAGATCACAACACTCATGGATGAGACCCGCAGGATGGGCATGGAAGTTCTGGGGCCCGATATTAATGAGAGTAATGTAAAATTCACTGTTAACAAGGACGGAAACATACGATTTGGACTCGGCGCGATCAAAGGGGTTGGAGAAAGTGCTGTATTACAGCTCATTGAAGAGAGAGAGAAGGATGGCCTTTATAAAGACATCTTTGATCTTGTTGAAAGAGTTAATCTGAATTCATTGAATAAGAAAAATCTTGAAGCAATGGCAGTTGCGGGGGCATTCGATTGCTTCCCTGAAATATCCAGGGCTCAGTATTTTTCGCTCGACACAAAAGGATCAAGCTTTATCGAAAGTCTTATACGGTATGGAAACAATGCAAAAACCGTAAAAGCCTCAAGCCAGCAATCGCTATTCGGTGAAACAGGCGGCTTCGACATCGTAAAGCCCGAACCAACATCCTGTCCTGACTGGCCCAAACTGGAAAAGCTAAACAGAGAAAAAGAGGTAATAGGGATCTATCTCTCCTCTCATCCTCTCGATGATTTTAAATTGGAAATCAGCACTTTTGCAACTGCAACACTATCCGACCTCCAGAACCTTCGGGAATACCTTGACAGAGATGTTGTTGTAGCAGGAATAGTGACTGACACAAGAAACGGGATCGGGAAAAACGGCAAACCTTACGGGTCATTCACATTACAGGATTATTCCGATTCCTTCCGGTTCATGTTGTTTGATAAAGATTATGTCGAAAACAGTAAATTTTTTACTGTAGGCTATTACCTGCTTATTAAGGGCAGAGTTCAGAAAAGGAGATATAAAGAAGAGGAGCTGGAACTTAAGATTAAAACCATAAATCTTCTATCGAGTGTAAAGGATGAACTTATTAAATCGGTAACACTTAAGATCGATCCTGCAAATATCAGCAACGAGATGATAAATGAGCTTAAGGAGCTGGTAATTGAGAACAAAGGTGAAACGGAACTTAAATTTTTATTCATTGACTCTGACGACAAAATCTCACTCCCTATGTTCTCAAGATCATTACGTATCAGACTGAATAATGGTTTAATCTCTTATCTCGACGATCATCCTGGTATCGAATATAAAGTTAATTAGCTATCTTTGCGAAAGAAACATATAAATATTATTATTTTAAAATATTAACTATCATGGCATTAGAGGTAAATGATGGGAACTTCGATGAAATAGTCGTTAAATCAGCTAAACCGGTTCTTGTTGATTTCTGGGCAGAATGGTGTGGCCCCTGCAGGATGATTGGTCCGATAATCGAAGAGATCTCAAAAGAGTATTCAGAAAATGTTCTTGTTACAAAATGCGATGTGGATAACAGCCCTGCTATTGCTGCCAGGTATGGTATAAGAAACATCCCCACTGTTTTGTTCTTCAAGAATGGGGAAATAGCCGACAAACAGGTTGGTGCTGTTCCAAAGAGTAATTTCGTTGCTAAGCTTAAAGCTCTCATCTGAAAATCATAATTTATAAATATGGCCGTTCTGTTTATCTTCAACGGCCTTTTAATAATCGCCCATGACAATTTGTGTATTTGCATCTTCCAGCGGCCGTATTAACAATGAATACGCAATAGCAGCTTCGAATCTTGGAATGCTTCTTGCCAGGGCTAATATGGATGTAGTGTACGGAGGCGGAGGCATTGGACTGATGGGAAAACTGGCTGATGCGGTTCTTGATAATGGTGGTTCCATCACGGGGGTTATACCTTCTTTTATGAAAGACGAAGGATGGGATCATCCTAAAGTGACAAAAATGATAATTACTCCCGACATGGGAGAAAGGAAGAGACGGATGTTTGAAATGGCAGATGCTGTTGTCGCTTTGCCCGGAGGTGTTGGAACACTCGACGAATTGGCAGAAGCAATTACACTTAAGCAACTTGGTCTCTTCAAGGGCCCGATCGTCGTTCTTAATACCCTAGGCTACTATAAATCATTTATTGATTTTCTTGGAAACATGATATCAGGTCATTTCCTCAGGTATGAACATGAAGGTATGTGGGAGATAGCTGATACCCCCGACGAAGTACTGGGTCATCTTGTAAAAAATAAGGAGTGGATCCAAGATCCCAGGAGTATTGCCAGAATTTAATTTTCCGGTATCCTGCTTCCGATAAACAGGATGTCATCAACCTGACCGCGGTTCCCTTTCCAATCCAGAATTACCGTTTCGAGCCTTTCTTTTTGCTCCTGCATAGGAAGATCCCAAATTTGCGAAAGTATTTTTTTAATATTTCCCGATTTAAACTTCTTCCCTTCAGCAGATCCAAACTGATCGGCATAACCATCGGAACACATATATATCATATCTCCGGGTTGTATTTCGACAGACTGGTTGGTAAAGTTTTTCTTTTCATCCATTGTTGTCATCCCTATCGGGAATCTGTCAGCTTTATAGACAAATACCTCACCTTTCCTTACTACATATAGAGGATTATACGCTCCCGCGTATTCAAGAGTACAATTCTTCCTGTTAAAAGCCACAAGGGCAAGGTCCATGCCATCGTTAATACATTTTTCATGCCGTTGTAAAAGGGCTTTCATAACTTCAATATTGAGCTGATCAATAATTGCAGAAGGCCTTGTAAGTCCATATTCCCTGACGACTTTGTTCAAAGAGTTATGCCCTATAATAGACATAAAAGCGCCTGGTACTCCATGGCCGGTGCAATCTACCGCGGCAATGAATTGCCAGTCGCCATAACCGTACATCCAGTAAAAATCACCGCTCACAATGTCTTTTGGAAGAAACAGGACAAATGTCTCTTTGAATGTATCTTCACGTGGAAGCATCGCCCTTTGAATACGTTCAGCATATCTGATGCTTGCAGTAATATCCTTGTTTTTCTCTTCAATCTCCATACTTTTCTGAACAACCTCTGCTGTTCTTTCTTTTACCTTTTCCTCCAATACTATCTTCTCTTTTATAAGGTTTTGCTCCCTGATATTGATATAAGCTATGATAATAACAACAATCATAATTAACGCGAACATAATAAACCACCATGTCAAGTAGAAAGGAGGTTTTATTATAAAGCTGAAAGATACCGGTTTACTGTTCCAGATCCCCTGACTGTTATTGGCCAATACCATAAATTTATATTTCCCTGAAGGCAGGCCGGAGTATATCACCCTGGTCTGGTCGGTTACCGGCTGCCAGTTTTCATCGGCACCTTCAAGCTTTATCCTGTATCGCACAACATCAGGATTGGTAAGGCAGATGCTGTAATAATCGAATAGTATAGAATTTTGAAAATATTTAAGCTTCATACCGGGAATCATAATATGCGATTCATAGTTTACACGCATATTCATTATATGCGTTAAGGGTTCAAGCTCCTCGGTAGAAGTCTTATCAGGAATAAGCTGAGTGGCACCATTTGCAGTACCAAACCACAAATCGCCTGCAGAGCATTTATACACTGCATTTTGTTTCGTTTCAATTCCTGAAAATCCGTTTTTCTGAGTGTACGAAAAGATCCTTTTGCTTTCGGGGAAATACCTGTTTAAACCGTTATTTGTGCCAATATAAATACTGCCGTCTTCACCTGTAGCAAGAAGATTAATATTATTTGACAGAAGCCCGTCATCCTGTGTCACAATCGAGATTATCGAATCGTTTCTGAACGAAATCAGCCCCTCTCCCGTTCCGATCCACAGAGTACCTTTGGCATCCATAACCATTGTTTTAGGAGTTATGCCTGAGAAAGCTGATACCGGTTTAAATCTTTTTGTTACTGCGTTGTATTTAATCAGGACCGGTTTAATTCCTCTGGGTTCCGTTCCTATCCACATATTGCCGTTCGGATCGCAATAAAGACTTTTTATTTCAGATACTGTCAGACTATCCATGAGAGTGTACCTCTGGAAATTTTCTTCATTTATAGTCCCTACTGCAACTCCTTCAACAGTTCCTATCCAGAGATTATTCTGCTTGTCAATTTCCATCGCCTTTACCTGCCCTCCACGGTAAAGAATTGAGTTGATATATGGCTGAGCTTCAAACCGGGAAGTTTTCATATTATACATGATCACTCCTCCCTCGTCTGCACCAATCCATAAATTACCGTCATGGTCTTCTCTGAAAAACCTTATGTCTTCAAAAATTGCATTATTAGCCTTATTATAAATTACCGGTTTTTCATCCGATCCAATCAGATAGCGGGATATGCCTGCATTTGTCCCAAACCATAAAGCGCCTGATTTATCCTGGTAAATTGCATTGACATTCGGATCGGGAAGAATCTCTTTTTCATTAATTGTAACAAATGCATCGCCTTTGAAGATCGTAAGACCGTTATCCTGATCGGCAATAAGAATATTGCCTTCAACATCTTCAATAATATCATATATCCGTGAAGGTTTCAGTCCGTTCTCAGCATTGAACTTACGAAGAATGCCGCCATCATAAACAGCTACTCCACCTTCCCAGGTACCTATCCACATTCGACCTTTCCTGTCCTCTGCCAGGCATGTTATCCAGTTGCTTGCCACACCAGACTTTGGAAGATCTATTACCTCCATCCTGCTTTGTGACATTATGTACTTATAGATGCCTCCGTTATATGTTCCAAACCAGATGTTCCCTTCATGGTCCTCAAGAAGACATGTTGAATTAAAATAGGTCGTCATATGAGGCATCCTGTAGATCTCAAATTTATTCTCCTCCGCATTATACCGCCTTAAGCCAACATCAGCAATACATATTAATGATCCATCCCGATTTGCATTTGCCCCAAAAACCTGGTCGCTAAGACCATTCTTCCCCCTGAATTGTTTTGCTTTAATATGCTTAATGTCATTTATCGGAAACTCCGATAAAATTGCTCCGTCATAAGAAGAAGTAAACCATATTTTATCTTTAATCTGGACAATGCCGGTAACATCCCCCGTGATCATCAGTGAATCAAAAGCTGCCTGTTCAAAATTCTGTCCGTTATAACGGGAGATCCCTCCATTAAGATGTCCAAACCAGATATAACCAAGTGAATCTTCGAAAATAGATTTTACCCCTCCTGTTGCAAGTTTGTTGCGTGAAGTGAAGTTTTCAAACCTCCTGCCGTCAAACCGGGATACTCCGTTAGCGGTTCCAAGCCAGATATAATCTTTTGAATCCTGAAGGAGAGTGTAAACCTTCTGTTCACTTAATCCCTGTTTAACGCCATAATTATCAAAAAAGTACTTCTGGGCTTTTACCGGTAAAAATGTGAAGGGCAATAAAAGTATAAGCCAGACAATTGATTTTGCCTGGCATTTAATTCCGGTTATAACTGGCATACAATTCCTATTTGGTTATAAAGAAGAATGTTCCGTTCATGTCCTCCAATCCCTGAATCAGACCAAATTTTGGTTTTTGCCCGGTTTCAGTATTAACTGCAGCTGTCACCGATTTAACAACTGTTTCAATAGGTATACATGCATTTTTATTATTCATCAGAGTATTGGCAAATGTGGAAGTAAACTTAGAATTATCCACAGCAATCTCATAGCCTGCGGATGAGAAAACCTGTGCTGACCTTGCTCCTGCGACTATACTATTATCACATTTCGGTTCATCATAAGCGGAACGCATTGCTGTATAAAAGCCGGGACCTGATTCGCATGCATCTGAAATAACAAGAGTATGAACAACTACATCACCATAACCCTGCAATCCTGCCTTCAAAGCATTTATATTGAAATAGGTGAACTCATCGTCCCTTTTTGCATCGACCGGGATCCAATAACCAACGTCATTTATAAATTTGCCATGGCCGGCATACCATATCAGTAATGACTTAACCTGGTTCTTTTTTACCAGGTCGCGGAGCTCAATATTAAAAAACTTCTCCATCTCGGCCTTTGTCATATCTTTTTTATGAATGATGTTATTTATCTGATAATTTGCGAGAGCCCTCTGCATTGTACTTACATCTTTTATTGGCCCGTCGAGACTGGCAAAAGTTTCATAACTTGAATTTTCGACAAATACTACCCAGGTCTTACCCATTGGATTATTTGTCGCAATTGATGCACCTTCTCTGTTAAGAACAAATTCACTCTCCTTCTTATTTCCATAAATATCTTCAGCAACTACAGTAAATTTTTCGATATTCGAAATATTGAGAATCGCAGAAAACACAGGATTGAATTCATCCCGTCTGTAACTTGCCGTAACATCACCAATAGTAATTGATTTTATCTGGCTTTCATCCGAAATTTTTCCCTGTATTGCTATGTTTGGAGTCGGAGAATCAAGAAAAACCTGTCCGTCTTCAGATGTATAAGGAGCAACAAGGCTGATCAACGGCGGATTAATTTCTGACCGGGTAATGGAATAATTCAAAGTTTTCTGATTGTCATAATCGTCAATTGCAACTACTGAAAGTTTATCAATTCCTTCCACATTAACATTTGATAAGAATTCATATTCATCGTTTTTCTGTGCTATAGTAGCAGATTCGTTATTTATCAGAAATGATTTTATTTTGCTTTTATCCTTAATCTTGCCTGTAATAAGTATGGATGTTTTATCACCCCTGATCTCAATAATATTGTTTACCGGGGCCGGGCTGATAAGCGTTACCTCCGGGGCAACATTTTCCCTGTTTATTTCATATAGCCTGGCTTGTGCATCTTTCATCATTTTCCGGGCTTTCATATCAAACTCTGAAAGGACAGTGATTTTATTATAGTCGTCCACTGCTTTGTCAAAATTCATGATCTCTTCGTACGATTTAGCCCTTGAAAAATATGCTTCAGGGTCATCAGCTTTTAATGAAATATATTTTGAGAAATCAGCTATCGCATTTGTATGCTGGCTGAATTCCTGATAATAAGTCCCTCTTAAAAGGTAAAAATCAGGATTCGAAGGATTAATCAGTATGTTCTTGGAGAGATCATCTATGGCATTCGGATAATCAAGGTTATGCCTGTAAACTTTACTCCTCATGAGATATGCTTCAGTGCTCCTGGCATCATTCCTGATTACTTCATTGCACTGGTTCATGGCTTCCTGAGGGTCAGAAGTAATAATAAGGTCGGCAAGAGCAAGCCTGGGGTCAGGCAGTCTTTTGTCTTTTGAAATAGCTTTTTCAAATTCTTTTTTTGCAAGCACATCGTTATTCAGTTTTTTGTAAACGACACCCCTGTAATAATAGTCCATCGGAGTATCCTTAATAATAAGAGCCGTATCAGATGCTTTAAGAGCCTGGTCGTACTTTTCAAGGCCGATGAAGGTGATGACCTTTGGAGAATACACACCTGAATTACGCTTATCAAGAGTTGAAGCATGGTTAAGAAACCTGAGAGCCTCCTCATAGTTACCTTTCTTGTTATAAACCACACCAAGCCTGATCATTGCATCAACATTCTTTGGTGAAAAAACAATTACCTTTTCATAATCGACTTTAGCCTCATCGTATTTTAAGAGACTCTCATAAGCCTGGCCCCTCGCATAATAATAGTCAGGATTAGTAGGTTCCAGACCTATTGCACTTGTGAACTGGGTTATGGCGTCATCATATTTCATATTCTCCCGGAATTCGACTCCTGCTTTGTAATACTTCCTTGCACTCTGCCCGGATGTATTTATTGATATCAGGACCATCATTATTGCCATAAAACAGGTACTCTTCTTCATAGCGGTATATAAATTAAAATCTTACTTTAATAATCAAAAATAGAAAAATATATTGGAAATACCAACCATTGATAAAACCTAACTCCCATCATTTAAATATATTCCGAGGGAACTCCCGTCGAAATTTGTTGCTGAAAACATTTTCCCTTTAATAACAGGGGCTTTTATTCCCTCATTAAAACAGGTCCGACCGGTAAAGATTCTTGCTTCATCCCATAATCCGGTTGAAATAAAATGGTTCAGCACCTTTGCTCCTCCTTCAACTAACAGTGATTGAATTCCTTCCTTGAACAGGTATTCTGCAATCTGGATGGAGGCAGGAATATCACCTGCCAATTTAACTTTTATAGCACCGGGGATATTTGAATCCATATTGCCGGTGAATACAAAAAGTGTCCTGTTTGTTTCATTAAGAGCTAATTCCTTATTAAGATTCCCTGAATTGCTAAGAATTATTTTTATCGGATCAGTACCTGCCCAGTATCTTACATTTAACTTTGGATTATCTGTTCTTACAGTTCCTGCACCCACCAAAATGGCTTGTTCATACGATCTCCATTTATGAACCAGTACTCTCTCAGGTTTACCCGATATCCACGTCGGCCCGGTTTTAGCATTGTCAGACCGTTTGATATCCAGATATCCATCAGCGCTCTGTGCCCATTTCAGAGTAATATATGGCCTCTCCTTTTCATTAAAAGTAAAAAACCTCCTGTTGAGTCTCCTGCAATCCTCTTCAACCACTCCGCAAATGACTTCACGACCTGCAGCTCTGAGCTTATCCAGTCCTTTCCCTGATACTTTTGCACTCGTATCAATTGTGCCGACCACTACTCTTGGGATTGCTTCAGAAACAATAAGATCTGCACATGGAGGGGTTCGCCCAAAATGTGAACACGGCTCAAGATTTACATATAGTGTCGAAGATTTTAATTTCCCTTTATCGGCAACGGAATTTATAGCATTGACCTCTGCATGGGCTTCTCCAGCCCTCAGATGGTAGCCTTCACCCACAATTTTTCCTTCATGCACTATGACAGAACCGACCAACGGATTCGGATAAGTCAGACCTTCAGCCCTGGACGCAAGTTCCAGACATCTTTTCATGAATTTAATATCATCTTTCTCTGTCATTTCTTCGAAAATACTAAATTTGACTTATGGCTGTCAATATACAAACAATAAAAGATATCAGACTTTATCTTGCAAAGGAACTTGGTGATATTTACCAGGAACCTGAAATAAATGCCATTTCCAATATAATTATTAAGACTGTTTTTAATGTTAAGAAGTTGCATCAGCTTTATCTTACTGGGCAGACTGTCAACAACCAGCAGGCAGAAAGGATTATTGGAATATGCAAAGAACTGAAAACAGGGAAACCAGTCCAATATGTCCTGGGGGAAACAAGCTTTTATGATTGCACAATCAAATTAAACAGCTACACTCTGATTCCTCGTCCCGAGACAGAAGAACTGGTCGATCTTCTTGTCAGGGAAAACAAGGGTTTCCATGGAAATATCATTGACTTCGGAACAGGTTCGGGGTGTATAGCAATTGCCGTTGCTGCAAACCTGCCCGGTTCGGAAGTAACAGGGATAGATATCTCTGAAGAGGCTATCAGCGTAGCCCATGAAAATGCATTGTTAAACAATGTGGCAGTCAGATTTGTGAAGGGGGATATCTTCAACTTTGATCATAACATCGTAAAAAGATCCGGGATCATTGTCAGCAATCCGCCTTATGTCCGCAACTCCGAAAAACAATTCATGAGCAAAAATGTACTTGACTTTGAACCCCCGGCAGCTTTGTTTGTACCAGACTCCGATCCCCTCTTATATTATCGCACAATACTTAAACTGGCTGTAAGTATCCTTTTACCCTCAGGCAAGGTCTATTTTGAGATAAATGAGTCCCTGGGAAACCAGATGTTTCAGTTAATTGAATTGTCGGGATATTCCGGAATAAAGATCATTAAGGACATTAACGGGAAAGATAGAATTATTACAGGAACAAAAAATGAGTGAGAACGAACTCTTCAAAGCTGCTCTGTCGAAAGCTATGGCTCAGTGTTCACGCAGGGAATTCTGTCGTGATGATATCATCAGTAAACTGCACTTATGGGGTGTGGAGAACAATGATGCGGCAAAGATTATCAGTATTCTTATCAAAGAAAATTTCATCAATGAATCGCGTTATGCTCTGGCTTTTGTCAGAGATAAATTCAGATACAACAAGTGGGGAAAAGTAAAAATAACCGCCCACCTTAAAACAAAGAACATCTCTTCCGAAACAATAAAATCGGCGCTTGATTCAATTGATAATGAATCATATGTCAAATTTATTAAGGATAATATTTCAAGTCACAGAAAATCAGTCAGGGCAAAAAACCAGTACGATCTTAAAGCTAAATTGCTGAGATACGGATTGTCAAAGGGTTTTGAAAGCAATATTTTGTACGACATTTTGAATGACCTGGAAGATTGAAGGTTCTATAAAGGCACCGATTACAAATCGGCGCCAGCATGTTATGGGGAATCGACAGTTAGCGCGGATTTGTAATCCGTGCTTCTGTTATAAAGACACCTATTGTAAATCGTCGCCAGCATGGGCTAAATTGCTGTGATACGGATTGTCAAAGGGTTTTGAAAGCAATATTTTGTACGACATTTTGAATGACCTGGAAGATTGAAGGTTTCTATAAAGAGAGTAAAATTCCCGAAAAGATATTCGTTATAAACGGCCAGAAAGAGATCAGAAAAATCATTGCAGAACCGATACAGTCAGTAATAATAAGCTGTTTACGGGTATCTGTGTACCTGATATAAAATATTGAAAATGCAACTCTTAAAAAAAGCTGTGAAACAAAAAACAGGAATACCCGCATCCCATAAATATTCCATTGGTATGCTTCATCAATCCTTCCTCTGATTATCAGGGAGAAGCTGTGAGAAAGCCCGCAGGAGATACATGGTTCTCCTGTAAGTTTTTCATGAATGCAGGCTACAGGATAATTGCCGGTCTCAGGAGAAAAAAAGCCGGAGTATGCAAAAACCAGCAATATTACTCCGGCAAAAAAGATATTAATAATAAGGTAAGGCTCATCTCTAAGCCTTACTTTCAAAGTCTTTCGGGAATCACTTTGTCTTCTGCAAAGTATCATTCTTCACTGATTTTCCTCCTTCCAGGTCTTCAAGCTTCATCTCAAGATTCTTTTTATTGGAATCTGTTTTTATTTCAACCTTTTCACCGTTGCTCTCAACTTTTATTGAGACGTTTGCATCTTCAAGATCTTTAATCACATTGTCCTGAACTTCATTTATAATATTTTCAATCCTGCCTGGGAACTTATCAAATTTATGGGCAACTTTTCCAATTACAAAAATCTGTGAAAATGATATCATCAGAGCGACTACAGCAATTATCAGTCCTGCAATCAGCATCCCCTGTGGCGAATGGTTCCTTGAAGCCTGTGACATACCCACTATTGCAAGAATAATGGCAATAATCCCGGGTATGATCGCGATAATCCCCACACAGGGAATTACTGCAAGGACAAATGTAATTATTGCTGTTATCAGAGCTGCAACTCCCAGACCGTGTCCCTTGTTGTTTCTTTCCTCTTCCATGATATAGAATTTATTTATTATTATTTACGCTGTAAAGGATATTAACCAAATCCTGTTCTAAAGACGTCGTCGGATTTTCAATGATGCGTCCGGCTTCAATATTATTTCTAAAAATAATAAATGTTGGAACACGTTGAATATCCAGCTTGCTATATTCGCCCATCGGGGACAGTTTTTCATTGTCCACACCGATAAATGTTATCTTTGAAACGGGAAATTTCCATATGTCCATGATTTTCATGAAGCGGGGGACCTCTCTTCTGCTGTCGGGGCACCAGGTTCCCATTACAACCTTTAACGAAAGGCTGTCTTTATTAATTTCCATCAATTTATTTATAGCAACGGTATCGGTCTGATAAACTTCAAAACCCTTAACATACCATGATGAATATGGTTCCTGTGTAAGCCTATCAGGATTAAAATAGCCAAGAAGCCATGTTTCCTGTTTCGAGAAGTAGACCTCAGCATCGGAAGGTTGTGCAGCATCCACTGTGGTCCCCTGTTTAATCTTTACAGTTGAGCATCCGGTAAAAATCAAAAATAATAAAATGCTTAATATTGAATTCTTCATTAATTAAGAATTTACTAAATGATCTCATTCTGGTATGTCCCTTATTTCGCTGTAATAAATATAGCTATTTACCAGCATATTCCATCAGGTATGATTTAATAAATGAATTCAGATCACCATCAAGTATGGCCTGCACATTTCCTGTCTCAAGGTTCGTCCGGTGGTCTTTTACCATTTTATATGGATGAAGTGTATACGATCTGATCTGAGAACCCCATTCGATCTTTTTTTTCTCTCCCTCAATCTTTGCCTGCTCTTCCTGTTGCTTTCTGAGTTCAAGTTCGTAAAGTTGCGACTTAAGTATACGCATCGCATTTTCCTTATTATTGAGCTGCGACCGGGTTTCCTGATTTTCGATAATTATCCCTGTCGGGTGATGTCGTAACCTGACAGCAGTTTCAACTTTATTTACATTCTGTCCACCCGCCCCGCTTGAGCGGTATGTTTCCCATGTAATATCAGCCGGATTGATTTCAATCACGATATTATTATCAACCAAAGGGGATACAAAGACCGACGCAAATGTTGTCTGACGCTTCCCCTGTGCATTGAAAGGAGATATTCTTACAAGGCGGTGAACCCCGTTTTCACTTTTCAGATACCCATATGCCCTTTCACCATTTATTTCCAATGTCACCGACTTGATACCGACCTCATCACCAGCCTGATAATCAAGTTCTTTAACCTTATAGTTGTTTCTTTCAGCCCATCGGAGATACATCCTCATAAGCATAGCGGCCCAGTCGTTACTTTCCGTGCCACCAGCGCCTGAGTTTATCTTGAGAATCGCTCCCAGCTGATCTTCTTCTTTCTGCAACATATTCCGGACCTCGAGGTCCTCGATCAGTGATAAGCATTTATCATATTGCTTATCAATATCCTCTTCTGTTGCTACTCCTTCCCTGAAAAAATCATTAAGGACAACCAGGTCGTCAATTTCAGTAGTTATTTTATCAAAATCTGTTGTCCAGCTTTTTGTCTGTGAAATACTTTTAAGGAGCTCCTCGGCTTTTTTCGGATCGTTCCATAAGCCAGGCTGTTGCGACAGGCTCTCTTTTTCTGCTATTTGTTCGAGTTTGCCTTCGATGTCAAAGATACCTCCTCAACGCGTCGCGGCGTTCCGATAAACCCTTTATCTGTTCGTTAGTTATCATCACTTATATTTTTGAGCAAATTTACTTATTTAATTGAGATTATTTTTACCTGGTAAAGTTGCTTAATGTCATTTTCAATTATTGATAGTCACTTCCCATTTCCCCGGATCATTTATCACACACTCTAATGCAACCTCATATGAAGAAGTGCGGATTTTATTTAAAGTTGTGTATTGGATTTTCAAATCCAGAGGGAAATTGATATTCTGGATACCCTCTTTAGATCCTGACTTAAACTGGCTTCCGCTGTTGAAAGCCAAAGAAAGTCCTCTTACACCTGTATTTATCTGTCCTCCGATTAGAAGTTTAATTATGACTTCATTACCGGTATCATTGACTTTACGTAAGCTATAGCTTAACATGCCCATGTTTCGTGTGACAACATAGGGCGGAATAAATTCAGAACCGATATATTTATCTTTCTTCCAGTATCCCGTAACTACAGAATCACCTCTTGTCGTAGAATAAATCATTTCACCTTTGCCCTCCATGAGCCCGCTCTGGAACTGGCCTTTGTAAACCGTGCCATTCGCCCATGTATAAGTGCCTTTCCCCTCAGGAACACCTTTACTGAACTGCCCTTCATAACGGTCGGTACCCTGAGCAACACCTTTACCACTGGCAAGTCCGTTTTTACACTGCCCCGAATATGATCCGGCAAGACTCGGCAAAGTTACTTTGCAATCAGAGTCCTGTGCAAAAGCATTAACTCCTGAAAAAAGAAGAATCCCGGCAAAGAGCCCGGTTAATGTACCTTTTTTAGTTTTCATAATATAAGTTCGATTATTTAAGACATTGACTTTAAGATATTGAGATAAATTTAAGATTTAATCTTAAATGTTGTTTCCTCCTGCCTTAAACAAAGATATATCTTTCCCAATAATATTCTATTTATTAGCACGATACTTACAGATAAATAATTCAGGGAATCGTGAAATGCCTTCTCAGACAAGTTCGTTTTATGCAACCTCAAACGAAAATGGGTTCAAAAAATAAAGATTATATTTACTGTCCGAAAAACAGTATATGGATCACAAGGATTACCTGATACCGCAGGCTGCAAGCCACTAACCTGATATTTGAATGATACGAATAATTATCTGGCTTAAACCCTATGCAAAGTATTTGTTAGCTTTCTGGCTTATAACTATTATTACTTTTTCATCAATCCCCTCACTTCCGACTTTGAAAATCCATACTGACAGGGCAGATATCAGGCTTGACTATCTGATCCATTTTTGTGAATACGGATTGCTTGCTTTCATTACATTTCTGGCGTTTGCCAGTAGTGAGTTAAAAATAAGTCACGAAAGATATTTTTATATTACCTTGTTCCTGCTGGCATTTGCTGTCCTGGATGAATTTCACCAGAAATTTATTCCGGGAAGAACCTTTAATCCGAAAGATATACTGGGCAATATTCTGGGAATAGTTGCAGCACTGGGTTTCTGTATTCTGGTATTTGGGAATATTGCTCGCAGGCTACGAGATCATAATTAAAATAACCTAAAACTTATTTTTTGTTTCACAGAGTTGCACGGAGAGGCACAGAGTTCCACAGAGAAAGAAAATAAATGAAAAACTCTGTGGCTCTCTGTGAATCCTCTGTGCTCCTCTGTGTAAGTTCTTTATGAATTCTTATGATGAATTTTAATATTATTCCTTACAGTATCTCATCAATAAACCCTGTAGCCGGAAAAGGTTCCTGTGCCGGTTTGTGTAGCAAGTCCGGTGTAAATTACAATATTTACAGTATTTGTTGCACTTAACTTCATTGTAACCGATCTGACAGGAATTGTCGTACCAGCCCCAACACTTATAGCCAACTTTTCGTAAAGTACAGAGTTTACATAAATTGCTACTTCCCTGCCGTCTCCAACACCATCTGCATTATATGCTACATTAAATGTATAGATACCATCTGCCGGAGCAGTAAAAATTCCTGTGGCAGTATTCAAATAATTACCAACATTATAATCCAATGCATCATATGTCATTGTGGGATAAGAAGCTATGGTTGCTATATCAGATGAGGTATTTTTTGCTCTGAATGCCACCATTGAACCCAGAGAAACACTATTTCCGCCTGAAATTGCAAGACTATTATCGGTTGCTGAATATGATAGCGTCTGGCTGTCGGTATTATCAAGATAACCCGAGAGGTTGATTTCTGATGGATTTGTTTTACCTGTAATTGATAACTTGTTTCCAGTCAAATTCAAATCCTGAATTTCATTAGCCGGGTCAGCATCAGCATCATTTTTAAGAGAAGACAGATCCACAGGAGTGGCAACACTGGAAATTGAGAGTTGATTATTTGCAGGATTAAAACTTAGGGACTGAACAAATTTTGAAAGATCTGCCGAGTTTCCACCTGAAATTGTAAGTTTATTGTCAGTGCTATTTAATGTAAGCGTCTGTGCATCTGTATTGTCAAGATATTTATTAAGGCTCACTCCGGAAGAAGCACCATTCTTTGTGATAGTCAGCAAGTCGCCCGATAATTGAATATCCTGAATTTCGTTGGTAGGGTCAGCATCAGCATCATCTTTTAGTTCAGACAGATTAACTGTTCCGCTGGTTCCTGAGATGCTCATAACACGTGTGACCGGATCAAATGAAATCGACTGTCTGTAGGGCGAAAGATCCCACTCGGTTGCAAGAGAGTTTTTTGTAATTTTAAGCTTATCTGAACTAATCACCAGATCCTGTATTTCGTTTGTCGGATCGCCGTCAGCTTCAATTGTTGATAACAGAACTGAATTACCGCGTGAGATCCCTAGGTAATTGCCTTCAGTAGTCTTGTTTATCGTCAATGTCTGGAGAAGACTGGAAAGAGGCACGGAGTTACCACTGCTGATCGAGAGAGTGGTCTCATCAAACGAAAGTGTCTGATCATCCGTAGCAGGATCTCCCGGATCACCTTTAATTCCCGGATCACCTTTTGGACCTGCCGGTCCCGGTTCAAGAGACTTCTGAGCATATAAAGCATAAGGCACTGAGAGGAACTGCATTGTTCCCATGTCTAAAAAGTCATTATCAAATTTCACCTCAACCTTAAGATAATGAAGGGCCTGTGACCAGTTAACCTGGGAAAGTTCCCCGTAAATACCACCGGTCGGTGTACCATGACCAATAATAAGCGAAAAAACACCATACTTTGAAGTTGTCACATCAGAGTGAAGTTCCTGATATACAAGTGTTCCCAGTGGATTTCCGGAAATAATTGAGAATCTGACATCAATATCTTTGCTGATCAGCTCTTTCCCATAACTATCTCTCGCTACTGCCTGGTAATGTATACCCATGGGTACACTACCCTGACCAAAACCGGCGGCATTTAACAATGCCAGCATAAGTACAAACAGAAAATTTTTCCCAGCCATTAATATATCTATTAGATTTTTTCAATTTTAAATGTCCTGCTTATCAATCCATCATCACTTACTATCCTGACAAAATAAAGACCAGTCCTGTATTCTTCAAACTCAATCTTTTGAATATAATAATAACTACCAGCGAAATTTATTGTGCCTGTATAAATTATTGTACCTGTTATGGAAATTATATCAATTTTAAAGTTTCTTGCAGCATCACCAAAAAATTTAATATATACAAAATCTTTCACAGGATTAGGGTAAACGTCAACTCCATTACCTTCTGGTTTGACCATTGAAGAAACCTTCATCCCCGGTTGCTGAAAACCCTGGGTAAGGACAAAATCAGGATTACTGATTATTTCAACCATAGTTTCTCCCGATGTCTGTGAATAACTAAATCCTCCTGCTGTTGAAACTCCGGCAACTGGTACAAGTACCTGGTGTGACAATTGCTGGGAAAAAGTATTTTCCAAAGAAACGAGTAATAGTAGTATTAAAATTTTTATCCCCTTTGCCATTATGAGTCAAATCTGCAAGTTCAAAAATAATTATTTTTTTTACATACCAACTTGTTTTGTTAATAAACATGTTGATAACTTTATTTTAAGAAGTAATATTTAATCTTAAAATTTGACCTCTTTCTCATCTTGTGTCTTATTCTTTTGTCATTTTCAGGGCTTGCGGAAAGTTAAAGGCTTATCATGCTTAAATCATTTTATTATCAAAATCTTACTGAAGCAGGTTGCGACGAAGCCGGTAGAGGTTGTCTGGCAGGACCTGTAGTTGCAGCCGCAGTTATTCTTCCCAAAAATTACAGGCATCCTGTTCTTAACGATTCAAAGAAACTCACGGCCAGGCAAAGAGACTCACTTAAGATTGAAATAATAAATTCAGCCGTTGCCTGGAAAGTGGCGTTTATCGATAATATGGAAATTGATGAAATGAATATTCTCAGAGCCTCAATCAAAGCGATGCATATTGCAATTGAAGGCCTGAAAACAGAACCGGATTTTCTGCTTATCGACGGTAACAGGTTCTATCCTTATAAAACAATTGAATATAAGACAATTATTAAAGGTGACGGGATTTATTTCTCAATAGCCGCAGCATCAGTACTTGCAAAAACATTCCGCGATGAATATATGGAAAAGATCCATAATGAATTCCCTGAATATGGCTGGAATAAAAATAAGGGCTATCCTACTTCTTTCCACCGGGCTGCCATTGCAAAATACGGGATCACTCCTTATCACAGAAAATCATTTGCCCTTTATGATAACCAGATGAAATTCGAATTCTGAATATTTATCATTTATATTATAAATTATTACAGTTATCTTTGGCCGATAATTTAAAATCATTCTAAACAAGTTTCGATATATGAAAAATTTGATTGCAGTTTTAATGATCCTTGTCCTCAGCATTGGATTTAAGGCAAAAGCTGATGAAGGTATGTGGCTGTTGCCTCTCATCGAAAAATTAAACATTGGGAAAATGACTGAAATGGGTCTTAAGCTTTCTGCAGAAGACATTTACAGCCTCAATAAAGCAAGTATTAAAGATGCTATCGTTATCTTCGGTGGCGGATGTACCGGGGAGATAGTCTCTTCACAAGGTTTGTTACTTACAAATCACCATTGCGGGTATAGCTCTATCCAGTCTCATAGTACGGTTGAACACGATTACCTCCGCGATGGATTCTGGGCTATGTCGAAGGAAGAAGAACTTCCAAACCAGAACCTTGCCGTTACTTTCCTTGTAAGGATTGAAGATGTGACAGACCAGGTTCTTGCAGACGTAAAAGAGGGGATGAGTGAAAAAGACCGCACATCTGCAATAAATGATGCACGTCAGGCTATTGAGAAAAAAGCCGTTGAAGGAAATAATTACAGAGCACAAGTTGGAAGCTTCTATGGCGGAAATTATTTCTACCTTCTTGTCTACGAGAGATATAACGATGTCAGGTTAGTGGGAACACCTCCTTCATCCATCGGAAAGTTCGGTTTCGATACCGACAACTGGGAATGGCCTCGTCACACCGGAGACTTCAGTGTGTTCCGTGTTTATTCCGGGCCAGATGGAAAACCGGCTTCATATTCAAAAGAAAACATTCCCCTGAAACCAAAGCATTATCTTCCTGTTTCAATAAAAGAACTTAACAAAGGTGATTTCACAATGATCCTGGGATACCCCGGAAGGACCACGCGATATATGACATCATTTGAAATAAATGAACAGTTACAGATCTCACATCCCGACAGGATTAAAATACGTGGAATAAAACAGGATATCTGGATGAAAGATATGAGAGCCGACGAGAAGGTAAATATCCAGTATTCATCAAAATATTCCGGTTCCTCAAACTACTGGAAATTTTCAATCGGGCAGAAAGGCAGCCTTGAGAAACTTAATGTGAAAGCAAAGAAAGAGGAGCTTGAAAACCAGTTTAATAAATGGGTAGCTGAAAATCCTGATCGAAAAGCAAAATACGGGGAAGCCCTTAATATGATCAAAACAGCAACCGAAGGCAGAGCGGAATATTATAATGCCATGCAATACCTGAACGAGTGTTTGCAGGGATGCGAGCTACTTACCATGAACAGAGGTATTTCAGCCCTGATCACTGCGCTCAGATCAGAGGATGATCAGAAAATTAAAGAGGCAGTTGCACAAATTAAGGAAAACGGTGACAGTTTTTATAAAGATTATAATCCCCCCACAGATAATAAATCTATGAAAGCGATGATGAAGCTCTACAGAGCTGACGTTCCTGCAAAATTCCTGCCTGATTTTTATACCAAAATAATTGACAAAAAATTTAAAGGTGACATTGACAAATATGTTGATGACATGTTTGCCAGATCAATATTTGTCAGTGAGGAGAGACTGAACGCCTTCCTCAATAAACCTGTTCTTAGAATACTTGAAAAAGAGCCCGTTTATCTTACGACTTCTTCAATAGTTAAGACTGCATCTGAAGTATCAAAAGGATTATCGCAGTATGAAACTGGACTCTCAGCCGGAAAAAGACTCTGGATTGCTGCTTTAATGGAGATGGCCCCTGAGAAAATACAGTTCCCTGATGCAAACTCAACAATGCGTATGAGTTACGGAACTATTCAGGATTATGATCCCAGAGATGCTGTCACCTATAAATATTACTCTACCCTTCAGGGCATTGTGGAAAAGTATAAACCAGGTGATTATGAATTCGACGCTCCCAGTCGGCTTCTTGATCTTAACAAGAAGAAAGAGTATGGAAGATATGGTTCATCAAGGGGTTACATGCCTGCCTGCTTCCTTACAACCAACGACATTACCGGTGGTAATTCGGGAAGCCCGGTAATGAACGGCAACGGTGAATTAATTGGCCTGGCTTTCGACGGGAACTGGGAATCAATGAGCGGCGATATCGCTTACGAACCTGAACTTCAGAGAACAATAGTTGTCGATATCCGTTATGTACTCTGGGTGATGGATGTATATGCCGGAGCAACTCACCTTGTTAATGAGATGACTATAGTTCAATAAGAGAGAGTGTTTGCCATTAATTTTTAGTGATTATCTTTACAAAAAATTCTGAGTTATGCATTTGAGTTTACGTGAGATATTGGCATCATTCATGGTTTTATTTGCTATCATTGATATAACTGGTTCTATACCCATAATCCTTGACATTAAGAGCAAAACAGGAACAGTTGAACCTGAAAAAAACACTTTTGTTTCTTTTGGTATATTTTTCGCTTTTCTATTCATCGGCAGTCCTTTACTCGGCATATTTGGAATTGATGTATCATCATTTGCCATAGCAGGTTCTTTCATTATCTTCCTTATTGCAATGGAGATGATCCTTGGGATTGAACTTTTTAAGCAAGATGCCAGTTCCGGAGGATCGATCGTCCCGATTGCCTTCCCTCTGATAGCAGGGGCAGGATCAATAACTACCATCCTTTCATTAAAGGCTGAATATTTTACAATCAATATCTTTATTGCCCTTCTCCTTAATATGATAATTGTATACCTCGTGCTCAGACTTACCGGTGTGTTCCAGAAATTTCTCGGTAATGCCGGATTACAGCTCCTCAAAAAGGTGTTTGGGGTTATTCTTCTGTCAATTGCAATAAAACTCTTTATCACCAACACAGGTATAATTTTGCCTCATGGCATGTAATATCACGATATATACCGATGGCGCTTCGAGTGGAAATCCCGGCCCAGGAGGATATGGTGTGGTCCTGATTTCGGGGAAACACCGGCTCGAAAAATCAGAAGGATACAGGTATACCACTAATAACAGGATGGAACTTATGGCTGTTATTGCCGGTCTTGAAGCTCTGAAAATTCCCGGTAGCAATGTAGTCGTTTACACTGATTCAAAATACGTCGCAGATTCTGTCGAGAAAGGATGGGTATTCCAGTGGGAATCAAAGACTTTCAAAAATAAAAAGAATCCCGACCTCTGGATAAGATTTCTTAAATCATACCGGAAGCACAACGTAAAGTTTGTCTGGATAAAAGGACATGCCAACAATCCTGAGAATGAGCGTTGCGACAAGATGGCGGTTGAAGCTTCATCAAAGGATCTCCTGATTGAAGATCCTGGATATAACCTTGATACAGATAATACGATATTGTATCCGGGATCGGATTGATCAGAAAATGTTTTGTAATTGATAAAATATTAATGCATTTTTGCAAAAACAGCCTATTGATGCAAAAATTTTATGCCGCCTCAACACTCACTACTCCGGAGATTTGTTTTTCTCCTGAAGAAAATATTTTTCTGATAAGGGGTACTTCCGCTCCGGAAGATGTCCGTGCTATTTATTATCCGGTTATAGAATGGATATCTCTTTTTATTGATGAAGTCATCCAGGGGAAGATTAATCACTATTCTCCTGAGCTGCCCCTGAAATTTCAGACTGATCTGAACTATTTTAATTCATCATCGGCTAAATTCATTTATGATATATTTTTGAAGCTGAAACAGCTTAAATCTGCAGGAGTTCCGGTGATTATTGAATGGTTTTACGAAGAAGAAGATATTGATCTCAGGGAGGCAGGTGCAGATATCGCAATGCTCGTCAATATGGAATTTACTTTTATCCCTAAAAGCAAGTAACAGAGGATGAGGGGTCAGAAAGAACTTTATGAGCTTCTGGAAAAGCTGTCAATTAAGTTTGAATATCACGAACACCCGCCACTTGCCACAATTGAAGATGCCAGAATCCACTGGAAAGACTACAATTCAGGAAGATGCAAAAACATTTTCTTTCGTAATCATAAAGGAGACCGGCACTATCTGGTTATCCTCGAACACCTCCAACAGCTTGATATAAAAGACCTGGAAAAGAAGCTCAGGCAGGGAAAACTTACCTTTGCTTCCGATCAGCGGCTTAAAAGATATCTTGGTCTCGAACCCGGATCAGTATCTCCTTTCGGACTTATTAATGACAGGGAGAAACATGTTCATCTCTTTATTGATGAAAAACTTAAAGAATCCGATCGTCTTGCATTTCATCCGAACATAAATACCGCCACACTTGTTATTTCTAGATCAGATTTCCTGAAATTCCTGGAGTATACAGGCAATACATTTGAATTTATCAAAATGTATGAGTAAGGAGAGGATACTGATAAAATAAATAAAATCGATTCCGTCTGCAACAAAAAGCTTTGAAGATCGTCCTTATTCAAAAAACCTCAGGAATGAAGACTTTTATGAAATTACTGATTACATCCGCTATATTAATTCTTTTGGTCACCTCTGTATCCTCCGGGCAGACACCTGTAAAGAAACAGTTTAAGGCAACTCAGATATCAACACCTCCTGCAATTGACGGAATCCTTGATGAAGATATCTGGCAATCGGGCAGCTGGGTCGACGATTTCATACAATATGAACCATATAACGGCAGTAAATCATCGCAAAAAACCGGGTTTACCATCCTGTTTGATGAAGATAATCTTTATGTAGCTTTCAAAGCTTACGACACCAACCCTGACAGTATTGTAAACCGTCTTACCCGTCGTGATGACGCTGACGGAGAGCAAGTTGCAATAATTATCGATAGTTTTCATGATCTCCGGACCGGCTTTCTTTTCGGAGTAAGCTCGGCAGGTGTTAAGTTCGATCAGATGTTCACCGACGATGGCCAGGACCAGGATGCATCGTGGGACCCTAACTGGTGGGTAAAAACTTCTCTTAACAATGAAGGATGGGTCGCGGAGATGAAAATTCCATTTAACCAGCTCAGATTCGATAAGAATTCCGGGGATGTATGGGGGCTCGAAATGTACAGGAAACTTTACCGGAAGAATGAGACTAGTTTATGGCAGCATATACCAAAAGATGCCCCGGGGTTAATTCATTTGTTTGGAGACCTTGACGGGCTTGAAAAGATCAAACCGCATAAAATTCTTGATATAACACCCTATGGCGTTGCACAAGCTGAAACGTTTAAAGCAGAACCCGACAATCCCTTTACAAAGGATGGGAAGAAGTTCGGACTAAACGGTGGAATAGACGCAAAAATCGGAGTCACAAACAACATGACAATGGACCTTACCATTAATCCTGATTTCGGACAGGTGGAAGCTGACCCCTCAGAAGTAAACCTCACTGCTTACGAAACATTTTTTGCGGAAAAAAGACCTTTCTTTATTGAAGGCAATAACATAACAAACTTTAATATTGGTGTCGGCGATGGTAATGTTGGCAACGATAACCTTTTCTATTCCAGACGTATAGGCAGAAATCCGCATGGTGATCCTGACCTCGAGGAAGGGTGGCATTCTGATGTTCCAAAATTCACCCCTATTCTGGGAGCAGCCAAGCTGACGGGTAAAACAAAAGATGGACTCTCTGTCGGATTTGTTGAAGCCGTAACTTCTGAAGTAGAAGCCAGAGTAGATACAGCAGGAGGAAGAATATCAGAAAATGTCGAACCCCTTACAAACTACCTTGTAGGAAGGGTCCAGAGAGATTTTAAAGAGGGCAATACAATACTTGGAGGCATCTTCACAAGTACCAACAGGAATCTGGATGACAATCTGGCAAGTTTTATGCACAAATCAGCATATACCGGAGGACTCGATTTCACCCAGTATTTCAGGGATAAGAAATGGATGTTTAACCTCAATGCTGCAATGAGCCAGGTGAATGGAACAAAGGATGCCCTGAAGAATACCCAGATGTCCTCAGCAAGATATTATCAGCGTCCCGATAATGATTACACCAGATTCGATACTACCCGGACTTCTCTCACCGGTTCAGGTGGAAGAATGCAGATACAAAAACTTGACGGACATTTTAATATGATGGGAGTTATTTCATGGAAAACTCCCGGATTTGAAACCAACGACATTGGCTATCTCCGTGAAGCCGACCAGATACTCTCTGTATTCTGGGTGGGCTACCATCAGTGGAATCCGAAAGGAATTTACAGAAATTATAATATAAACACGGATGTTTATGCACTCAACAATTTTGGCGGGGACCTGACAGGCAAAGGTTTTGAATTTAACATGAACATGACCCTTAAAAACTTCTGGGAAGTTCAAATAGGTGGCAATCTGGAAGGTTCTAACCTTTCAAATGGGAAACTGCGCGGTGGGTCTATGATGAAATTGCCCGGAGATATAAATGTCTTTGGATGGATATCAACTGACCGCCGGAAAAAACTTGTCACTGAGTTTTCATTCCAAACATTAAAAGGTTTTCAGAACAATTCCAGCGGATATAACTGCAAAATGGAATTGGAATACAAACCAACTAATTTTATCTCTTTCAATATCAGTCCGGCATACAGCAAGTCATTCAACGATCTTCAATACGTAACAAAAGTCACTTACAATGGTAACGATAAATACATTTTTGCCAGCATCAACCAGAAGACCTTAAGTGCATCTTTAAGAGCTAACCTTAATGTGAGTCCCGATCTTACCCTCCAGTATTGGGGACAACCATTCATCTCTTCGGGAAAGTATTACGATCACAAATATATTATTGACCCTCTGGCAAATGAGTACAGTGACAGATTCCATACCTATTCCATCGGGGAAATTACTTACGATACCGATCATTACAATATTGACCAGAATGCTGATAGCAATAGCGATTACACAATTGATAACAAGAGCTTCAACGTACAGGAATTCCTTTCAAACCTTGTTATCCGATGGGAATATAATCCTGGATCAACAATATACCTTGTCTGGAGCCAGACAAGAAGCTATTCAGGTAAAATCGGGACAATGGATGTATTCGACAACCTGGGTGATCTGTTTGATAAAGACAACAACACCCCTCACAATATGTTTCTTATAAAGTTCAGTTACCGCTTCAGCTTAAATTAAAAAGCAGATACTTACCACACATAATAAGAAAACTAAAAACTAATGTAATCCGGTTCAACTATTTTTCAGCTGACAACTTCTGTATTTCGCCAAATAATGCTTTAAAACATTTTACCGGTGTATTCTCTCCATTTTCCGGTTTTCTCCCGTAATAATTATCAAGAAATTGCCCTGCACCCGACCATACTGTCTGCATCATCCCCATATAATGATCTTTTGTTTCGGAAGTTGCATATTTCCTGAACTTCACCATGTCCTGTGTCTGGAGCACTGCATTTGCCGGAACCCTCCACGGACATGTAATAACATTTAAGCCTTTCATTGCAAAAATAACCGGAGTCTGATCGGGCCGTTCATAGTGCCAGTCGCAAATAACTATATCTTTAGGGACCATGTCAATAGCTCTGTAAGTATTATTATAACTGCCTTCCCATTCACCTATTCCTGTTGTCTTCCCATCAATCAGCCGGTCGCCCCATATCCACAGTTTCCGCCCTTTTAATGACAGGTGATCTCTTATAATGCGCACCTCCCCTGCAAAAAGTTCTGCCTTATCCTTTCCAGAACAACGCGGACATTGTTTTTCTCCGATATAAAATACTTCATCCATCCCTGCATGGAAAGCATCAGACTCGAATGCATCGCATATCTCATCAACGATATCAAAAACAACTTTATGTACATCAGGGTTAAGGGGGCAATAACTTTTGCAGTATAGCCCGTCAGCATTCGGCCATTCATATTTCTCTGGCATCTTAACAAGCGGCGTCTCATCAAATTCAGGATAGACCCTTAATAAATTCCCCGGCTTACCCGCCCATGATTGATGCCCCAGAAGGTTTACCTGTGGAATAATACTTATATTGTGTTTTTTGCATACTGCCACAAGTTTCTTAACATCCTTTTTTGATAAAGCAACTGAATCCCTCAGTTCGGAGTGACTCTCATACTTGAAATTATAATCAACCCTCAGAATGAGAACATTTACCGACCTCGGAGCAAGTTCTTCATCAATGAACTTAATGAACTCATCAAGTTCAGCAGGTCGTGGTGCAGATATACAGAAACCCCGAACGGGTAAAACGTCAGGTTCAGCTGATGATCCTGAAATTATCTGCGCCGGGGCAATACAACTTATTGCGAAAAGGAAGAGTATTATAATATTTTTCATACGTTTAAATTTTAATATAACATTGTTGACTATTGTAAAGATATTCAATTTACAATTTGATTTGATAACAAAGCATCATCCTTAATGAAAAGTAATTTGTGTGACAATTATTCCGCAGATGTTGAAATATCAATGGAAATTCTTTTTATTGCCATCCGCGGATGTAATTCAAACAAAAAATAAAAAGATGCAATCGGGGTAAAGAGATAAGCAGCCATGGCATTGTGTCAAATTTTTATCAAATATCTTTGCAGCTAAGCCTAAAATAACGATCTTTATTGGCTCATTTAATAACAATAAATTATGATACATTATAAAGAACTAGGATTAGTGAATTCGAGAGAATTGTTTAAGGATGCTGTGAAAGGAGGATATGCTATTCCTGCTTTCAACTTCAACAATCTTGAACAAATGCAGGCAATTATCGGCGCCTGTGTGGAGACAAAATCTCCGGTGATTCTTCAGGTATCAAAAGGTGCACGTCAATATGCCAACCAGACTTTACTGCAATATCTTGCCAAAGGTGCTGTAGAATATGCAAAAGAACTTGGTTATGCAATTCCAATTGTATTGCATCTCGATCATGGCGATTCATTTGAAACATGCAAATCATGTATCGAACACGGTTTTTCTTCAGTGATGATCGATGGGTCAAGTCTTCCTTATGAAGAAAATGTAAAGGTGACCAAACAGGTTGTTGAGTATGCTCATCAATTCGACGTCACTGTTGAAGGTGAATTAGGTGTACTGGCCGGTATTGAAGATGAAGTATCAGCTGAACATTCAACATATACAAGACCTGAAGACGTTGAAGACTTTGTGAAAAAAACAGGAGTTGACTCTCTTGCCATTTCTATCGGGACTTCACATGGTGCTTTCAAATTCAAAGTAAAACCCGGGGAACTTCCTCCTCCTCTGCGTTTCGACATCCTTGAAGAATGTGAAAAACGTATTCCGGGCTTCCCGATTGTTCTTCATGGTGCCTCTTCAGTACCTCAGGATATCGTGGCCGAGATCAATAAATATGGCGGAAAAATGGAAAACACAGCCGGTGTCTCTGAAGATCAGTTACGTAAGGCTGCAAAATCAGCAGTTTGTAAAATCAACATCGACAGCGATGGCCGGCTTGCAATGACAGCCGCTATCCGCAAGGTTTTTGTTGAAAAACCCGGAGAGTTCGACCCTCGTAAATACCTGGGACCAGCCCGCGACAAACTGAAAGAACTTTATAAACATAAAACCATAGATGTTTTAGGCAGCGCCGGTAAGGCATAAAAAATAACCTGAAACAATTTAACAGACAAACACCCTTCAGAATCCTGAAGGGTGTTTTGTTTTTATAATGATAAAGAGGAACACAAGCTTCCTTTATTGCCAACATATGCAAAGTATTCTGACCCGCTCCTGAAATAATCCTTTTCGATTTAAGAACAATTATTAATTTTATGCAGCAATCAGATAAATTGTAAATGTATTATTTCCTTAAATAAAGTCTGGCGTTTATTAAATTATTAAACTACCTGTGGTTCTGAATTTCGTTTTATGATAGATTTTGTTAAAACATATTTTATATACTTTTTGATTTTCTCATCAATTGCAGAGATTACGACAAAAACAATTCTAAAAAAGAAAGGCTTTCCGGTAAGGATATTAAACAATGAGATTAATGAAATAAAAAATCTATTTTCATTAATTAAAATTGAACAGGACTTTTTGACAAAAAAGCTCTTTCAGATTTTACTTGGACTATATGTATTTATAATTGTAAGTTTTATTGGCTGGATAATTTTGATTGCATTTATAGTATTTATTAAGGCTTAATTAATCTTATTGTTAGCTGACAATTACCGTCCAACCGTTATGGGCCATTTCATAACTTTTGAATATCTTTAAAATAAATTAATAACCAGATTTATATCACAGACATTAAACATTACTTAAATTGTACTAAAAAGAAACTATTTTATTAATAACTAAGGATAAAAAGCTATGAAAGAAAAAACTCAAAACTATAGTCCTGCATCAGGTGCAGTTTATGGATTGGGACTTATTGGAGCAGCAATTTATTTTATTTCAACTGCTACTGGTTTCTGGATAGGGGTTCTGGGATTCTTAAAAGCAATTGTCTGGCCAGTCTTTCTTGTGTATGAGGTGTTTCAACATCTGGCAATGTAATATTAATCAAATTTAGTTCTACTTCGACAGATTATTAATATGTCGTTCCTACCGGACTTAGGAAATTTTTGTTTAGGGTTTCAGGAAAGCTTCAATGACTAACGGACTTGTGAAATCATAACCTTAATCAGAGAGTGTTAATTATATTTGATTTTCAGAATCTGATAATATTTTAATTCAATATCAGAAAATTAATTTAATGCTATTGCTGAAAAAGAAAAAATCAATGATTGTCAGATATATATATAATATTATATGACCATGAAAAATAAATTCCCCTCTCCCATATTGCCTGGAATGGTGATATTGCCACTAAAGCAGCTCCATGTTTTTTGGATTTTAATTATAATGGCATCTGCAACTAAATTACAGGCACAGGAATCAATTCCACATTTAAAAACTGAACCACACCGGATTGTTATTACTAACCAGGAGCAGACACTTTCGGTATCCCTTGATTGCCCTACCTTTGCTCTGGAAAATCAAATTATCGGGGGGAATTCTCCTTTGAAAAAATATGGTGATATCAGAAAATCTGCAGAAGAGCCCATCCGGATGTCGTATGCACCTGTTAACCTCCAGGGTGGGGGCCATATGGAATTTCAGCTTTTTCTCCAGTGGTCCCCTGCTGAAAAACTCCTCCATAAGTGGGTAAAATTCAGGTTATCGGGTATTGAAAGTCCTGTCCTGATTAAGGAAATAATTCTGGACAGGCTGGAAGCAAATGACCATTCAATAAGTTTACAGACATTGCCTGATCAGAGTTATCCGGTTTTTTTCCCCGGATTTTTTGCAGGAGTTGAATTCCCTGTATCTTCAATGCGGATGGAATCAGGGCATATAGTTATGGCCCATCAGCCGGGAATCAGAATCCAACCTGGCAAATGGTATGAAAGCAGAAAAACAGTGTATGGTACAGCACAAAAGGGTCATGAAAAGGAGGCATTTCTCTCATATATTGCAGCTAACAGACCCGGAAAAGATGAGATACATGTAAATTACAACTCTTGGTGGAGTGCTCCTGTACCTTATTCTGAACAAACCATTCTTGAACTTATAAAGACATTTGAGGATAAAATGTCCTTACCTTACGGGGTGTCGTTCAACACCTTCTGCATCGATATGGGATGGTCCGATCCAAAAACTATCTGGGATATTGACACTCTATTATTCCCGCAGAGATTTAACAATATCCGGCAAGCTGCCGGGAAGATGAATACCAACCTTGGTTTATGGATCTCACCAAGCAACATGTATTCCCCGGAGAGCCTTGATTCAAGATGGGCTGAACAAAATGGTTATGAGACCTTTATAATTGATTCTGCCAGAATTTCGGGCCGGGGTACAGTATGCTGCCTCGGTGGAGAGCGTTACTCAACCCTCTTCAGGGAACATCTTGCAGATATGGTAAAGAAGTATGAGATAAAACAGATAAAATTTGATGGCTATATTTTGTCCTGTCCTGAACCGGACCATGGCCATGAGCCTGGATATCTGTCGATGGAACCGATAGCTGAGGGACTCATCGAAACCTGCAAACAAATACATGATGTTTCACCTGAGACATGGATAGAAACCACCTGCATGGGCGGTAATCCAAGTCCCTGGTGGCTTTTCTATGCCAATTCGGTAATTGGCACTTTTGGTGGTGATTACCCTGAAGGGCGTATACCCTGCCCTGTCTACCGCGAGAGTTACACTTCTGCCCGTGATTTTTTTAACATTCAGGGCGCTACCTATATTATGACACCAATCTCGGCACAGGAAGTTCTGGGGATCATTCATCAGACCATGGAACCATTTGCCAATGATGCTGTTACGACTATTATGCGGGGACATTTATTCCTTCCCCTTTATATTAACCCGGTTTTTATGGATGGATCACGCTGGAAAATGATTGCGGATATTATTACCTGGGCGAAAAACAATGCTTCTTTAATTAAAAATACTAAGGTCCTCCTTCCGGAATCATGGCAAAATGCTAATGTCCCAAGGTTTGAGGAAGATGCATCTGCCATGCCGCGTGAACCATATGGCTACGCCCATTGCACTGATAACAGAGGTCTTATTGAACTCAGAAATCCCTGGATCAGGAACTGTGAATATAAATTGAAGATTGACAGATCCACAGGTTTTTCAGAAAATGCAGGAAATCTGAATATTGTAAGTATTTATCCGGAAGTAAGAATTTATGCCAGAGACCTTAAGTATGGCGACGTCGTAAATATTCCTCTTGCACCATACGAGACTCTGGTAGTATCAGTATCAGATAATGAGTCCCTGAACGGGCTCCCGAACGCAGTTAATTTACTCCGTGGTTTTGGTAATGTTAAGATTGATAAAACTGAAAAAAACGTTATTGAGCCGGAAGTGTCTGATGATTCTGCAAAAACCGTTACAGCTTCAATGATCAGGCTTGGTATGGAGGGATCCGTTGAAGTGAAATCCCCGCAGGCGGATCTGCTTATACTTATTGAAGGTGATAATGGCACTTTCAACCAGAAAGGAACACTTACCATCAACGGGAACCCGACACCCCTTATAACAACTGAAAACAGACGGATATTGCCAAGATGGAAAGCAAGCAAAAAGTACTGGGTCTTTCTGAAAGCACCTCTGAAATCCGGAGAGAACTCAATCTCTCTCAAACTCGATTTAACGGAATCACAACAGAAAGTCTCGGTTTGGGCCTGGGCCAGGAAACCAGGGAATATTGCACCCGCGAACTACCCTAATATACTGCCTCAACCTGAAGATATTTCACTGGAGTCAGTTAATCTGGTTGAGCCATTCGCAACAGAAACTGTTCATATCCCCCGCCGCTAATCTCGGACCGTTTATGATTAATCAAATGGTTTATCCCTGAAAGGACTTGCAAACGGCTCATCAGGACTTTTTTTGCTGCTTCCTGCAGCACCACTGCCCTGTGGATCCGGATCAGAAACCTGCAAAAGAACAATTGAGGAATCCCGGACAATCCTGGTTATTTCTGGTTTGATATAAGGCTTTTTTGAAATCATCTTTTTTGATGTAAGTGACTATCCGGGACATAAAAACCAGAGATTTGGCATTTAAAAACTTAATTTGGATCTGTCAATTTCCATCTTCTTAGAAAATGAATATCTTTTAACTCAAAAAACATTTACCTGGTCACAACTTTGCCAACATATCGTTTTATCCCAGTTCTTAGCTCAACTAAATAGAACCCTTTAATTGCTGGTGCCGGAATCAGGATCAATGAATTCTTCCGGAATTCAACATTACTGTTATAGCTGATACTCTTCCCGGTAATGTCAATTAGCTTAACAGAACCCGCCTTACCGTTCCACTCTTCAGATAACGGATATATATTGATCATACCATTCGATTCATAAATTCTGAACGGAGATTCCGGGATGGATCTATCTTCAATGCCTGTCAATAAACTACCGATAATTAAGATAAACCTGTTCTCAATAGTACCGGATGATGTTAAGAATGATATTGATTCTCCTTTATTAAGATTAACTGTGGAATTGGTTGTTTTATCTAAAAGGTGGACATAATAATCGTCAATGCCCTGTATCTCATTTGATGATAATTTGTACGTACCCGATTCTGATATATTTAACCCTACAGGGATCTCAACAAGTGTTTCGGGGAACGGAAGGCTGTTAATGCTGAAACTTACATTTTCCGTTGTGGTCCAAATATTCACATAATTACCCGATTTGCTGAATTTATATGCATCAAAATGAGGATCAAAAGCCGGGGTGGCCTTTTCCTCCAATCTGACAACTGTTTCATCGGAACCGGTTTGATTTTCAATCTTTAACCTGACAAGAGGAATTATTTCTTCTTCTTTTCCTGCTTCTGCTGTTTCCCCTTTATACCTGTTACGGGGAGGGGTAGTTGGATCATGAGTTTTTGCGCTTGCAGGAAGAGTAAAACCAGTTATTTTAGAAGTTGCTTTAACAAAGAATCCCTGCATCGGCGGAATATATTGTGTCGTTCCAAAGGGATTGCCAACCTTATTGACATACGATGCCTGTCCTCCATTTGTTGTAAAATAAATTGCGTCGTTTAAACCGGTGGGTTTATTGACAGAATCCCAGTTAAGATAACAGGTAAACGGATTTCCAAGAAGATTGTACCCATTGGCATCAGGATATGCTTGTCTGCCATCAGAGTTATAAGCCAGAGATATGCCGGTCACATCTGCTGTATTAAGTATACCTCCGAAAGTTTTGGTTACAGTGGAAGTATTATAATAATCATATCCCTGGCCAACATTTAAACGATCGAATGTAGGTGTTCCTATTACACGGGTTTGATAGTTAAATCCGTTGGATCCTATCCATCCTCCGTTTGGATTATTTGTCGTAATCAGATTTTCATAATATGCAGCCAGATTTTTCGTCGAATTATCACCGGCAGTAAACACAGATGCCGGCAGGTAAGTGACCGGAGAAGATATATAATGCCAGACATTTCTTGATCCGTTCTTACCTCCGGTAAGATATAGCTGAATATTATTCGTTCCGGTGCCCAGGGGAGGATCAGTGAGTATTAGTGATGCAATACCGCTGGCATCAGACTTGAGGTTAAGAGTACCGTTATTTGTCAGTGTAGTTATTGTTGCTTTTCCAAGCGGAGCAACTATAAGCGATGCCCCGGAGTTTATAGTTAAACTTTTGCATACGGCAGTCATTGAACCGGAAATGACCGGCTGATTGGCGGGAGAAGAAGGAATGATTACATCAGATCCCGGGATTGGCACCACGCTACCCTTCCAGTTTGTTTTGGTGTTCCAGTTTGTATCAGCCCCTCCTGTCCATGTCCAGTTCGGATGAACTTCAAAAGTAAAGCAATTTAAGATACCGAAGGTTACTCCGGCAGCCATTTTTTTATAGGGATACCAATGGTCATAACCATCCCATGTGTTTAAACAGTCATAATATTTTATTCCACCTTCATCTATTCCATACCCTATCACACAAACATAATGGTCATAAATCCCATCACCACTTGCATCAACAAGAAATACCATAGGGCGGTTGCGATCGATATTGGATACCAGTGAATCCCACGGGAAACTAACAAAATCATATTTATGAGAAGTCCCAACGTAATTCGGAGCCTTTTCAGATATATAGTTTTCCCATGCAGGTTTCATATCTGAAGGCAAACTCCATCCCCAATAATTTCCTTTAATGCTTTGAGATGTACCCATATAATCGGCTATACAATTATTAGCATGTGCACCACCCAGTTCGGATTTATCAGCAAAGAAACCGGTATTAGCATCATCTAATGGAAGGGAGTAGTCATTGTAGTGTTCATCGGAAGCTATAACCGCATTTACTGCATCTGTCTGGGTTGAGGCATCCCCCGGAATAAGATCAGGAAAACCGTGGAGATCATAATATCCTAATACCATTCCTTCTGAAGTGGGACCACATCCATGCCGCCAGATATAAGCCGGAACCTCTGGAATTACTTCTTGTGCAAAAATCTGCACAGTCATGAGCAAAAGGTATAGTGAAAATATATTTTTCATATCCCTAAACTAAAATTTAATTCAGATCATGAAAAATGCTCATCACGTTCATGTGAACTTCCGTAATATCAATTCACATAAGAGTTTATCAAAGATATTCTTAAACAAAGTTAGACCAACTTAATATCAAAGTCAAGTTTATTTTTTGTGAATCGGACTTAAATATCTTCGTCTTATGTTATATAAAAAATCATGTTCCGGGATATTGATCTACTGAGGAATAAATTTAATTATGCAGCTGTAATTGAATGTGGTATGCCGGGATGTTATAATTCCAGGGTAATTGAATTTTCGCCGACGCCCAGATCTGCCAGTTGTACCAGTACGGCATCAATCATAGGAGGAGGACCGCATACATAAAACTTTTTGTTGAAATCACTGATATTGGCTTTCAGAAACTCCTTATTGATGATCCCGTGAGAATAACCGCCAACTGTTTCATCTGACAAAATATTGACAAAATCCTTACCTAACAACTTATTAAATTCCTGTTCCAGTATTATATCGGCTTTTGTTTTATTTGCAAATATCAATTTATTGCCGGTGATCTCATTTTTTGTCTGTAAATCCCTGAAAATGGAGATAAAAGGCGTAATGCCTGCTCCTCCGGCTATAAATACCCCTTTGCCTTTATAAGAGATAGCACCCCACACATCCCTGATGATCAGTTCAGCACCTGGTTCAAGTTTTCCAAGTTCATTTGTCACACCATTCCGGGAAGAATAGATCTTAATTGTAAATTCAAGATAAGACGCTGAATTTAAGCATGTAAAAGTGAATGGTCTCTTTTCATCCTTTAGCTCAGGGGTGTTTATTGATAACTCGGTAGCCTGACCCGGCGTAAATCTATATCCTTCCGGTTTTTCGATCCGGAATCTTTTAACATCATGGGTTACCTTTTCAATATTCAGGATTTTAACTATATGCTCTTCCATGGATTCATTTTATATCAATTAAACAATTATTCTCCCCGTTTGTTTTGATTAAAACAGGGTAATCGAATGGAATCATTCATTTTAACTACTGAAAAAGAGTTGAGATTATTAAAGACAAAACAGTTAATTAAATCCACAACAAATGATTAAGTACGGATTAATCGGAATACTATTACTGTTTTGGCCGGAGACAATCCAGTGTTCAAAAGAGCAATCGTTTGAACTGGTAACAAACAGCGCTTCCATTCAGGTAACAGGCACTTCAAACCTGCATGACTGGAATATGAATCTTAAAATCTTTGACTGCACAGCAAATTTTATCCTGAGTGGATCAGGAATAAAAGGCATTGACGAAGTGACATTTAAGTGTAAAGTAACAGATTTAAAAAGTGACAATTCATTAATGGATAAAAAAGCACATTCTGCCTTGAAATCCAGGACATTTCCGGAAATAAATTTCAATATGACGTCTGCGATAACAACTTCATCAAACACTGGCCAATTCAATGAAACCCTGAAGGGGAATCTTTCAGTAGCCGGGAAGTCAGTTGCAGTATCTATTCCTGTCATATGCAGATTATATGATAGTAACGGGATAAAAATAATTGACGTTCAGGGAAAAACCGAACTGGAGATGAGCAGTTTTGATATTTCTCCTCCGGTTTTCATGATGGGAGCCCTTAAAACGGGGGACAAAGTAACAGTCTCATTTTCATTACAATTCAAACAAGAGTAAGTTAACAGGTAAAAACATCAGTACGGGAGACTATGATTTAATGCACAAATAATCTATACTAAATATAACAATCATGAAAAGGTTAATTATTTTATACTGCTTCCTTATAGCTGCAGCAGCAACACAGGGACAGAACTTTGAAGAGTCTGCCGGAAGAGATGAAAATAATGAAAAGCCTAAGGTACATGTAGGCGGTGATTTTGCAATGCAATTTCAATTTCTGAAACATCATGCCGACAGCTTGCTTATACCACTGGGCAGAGGATTAAACCTTCCTACAGCAAATCTTAATCTCCAGGCAGTCCTTGCTGATGGAATTGAAGCTAATCTTACTACTTATCTTTCTTCAAGACATCATGTTGAAGCATGGGTTAAAGGTGGATACCTGCTTATTGATAAACTTCCGTTTATCAATTCCAAAGTGATATCAGATGCGATGAATTTCCTGACCTTTAAAATCGGAGTGATGGAGCTTAATTACGGAGATGCTCATTTTCGCAGATCTGATAACGGAAACGTAATTAATAACATGTTTGTGGGCAACTATATCATGGATGCTTTTACAACTGCTCCTGCGTTTGAGGCTTTATACCGTAACAAAGGTATCCTTCTGATGGGTGCCGTTACTACGGGAACTCTCGACCCTGTTCTTGTTGGTTATAACTCTTCTTCTAAAAAGTACACACCCTATTATATAGAAAAGGAACTGGCATTTTACTGGAAAGCAGGATATGATAATCAGATTAACGATAACTTAAGGATCAGGGCAACCTTGTCAGGGTATCATTCGTCAAATAATCATTCTGGTTCTCTCTATTTCGGAGACAGGACCGGATCACGTTATTATCTGGTTATGAACAGGGTAAAGTATAGTCCTGATGACGTGGATCCCGCAAAGAACCACATGTCAGGTAACTGGGGTCCGGGTTTTACAGACCGGGATAACTCATTGATGATAAATCTGTTTACTAAATATAAGGGGGTGGAATTTTTCGGAACTTTTGAGAATGTAAAAGGTACACCTGCATTTGGTGGCTCTGAATTTAAGTTAACACAATATGCGATTGAAAGCCTGCTCCATTTCGGGAAAGATGAAAAGTTTTTTGGAGGCGCCAGGTATAATTATACCAGAAACAATCTTGATGATTCTGTTGATCGTATACAAATCGGTTGCGGATGGTTCATCACTCCTGGCATTATGGTTAAAGCTGAATATGTGGATCAGAATTACAAAAATTTCAGTTTATACGGAAACAACGCAGGATTCAATGGATTAATGATAGAATCGACTGTTTCATTTTGATACAATTAGATGATTTCGATGTTGATACCTGTCCATTTTATCGATGAGAAAACTTTTGCTGATATTAATTCTTTGTGTTCCCGGATTTACCGGGTTCATTCCGGATGAAAGCCTGAAATCAGAAAGGACTAATGGCCCTCCGGGATTTATCGATATAACGGTTTTTTCAAATATCGATAAGCAGTTTTTTCAATATATACTTAAGCAACAATGTCTCCCGTTTACCGGAGGCTATAAAACCGGATATGCTCTTGACACTTCTTTCACCCGCATTGTAATTCCTGTAAAAGAGTTCAGGTGCACGAATAAATCAGCTTATAAAGATTTCCTGAAATTGCTAAAGGCTGAACAATATCCGAATCTTGAAATCTATATACCACACTATTCCAATGTTAATAACGACAAAAAAGATTCAGTAGTATTAAAAGGTGTATCCATAATTGTCGCAGGTGTAACAAAACGATATGATATAAACTGTAAAATTGACAAATCGGGCAATGATAATAAAATTCTGAACGGGACCACCGGAATAAAACTTACAGATCTTGACATTGTACCTCCCGTTAAACTGTTTGGAATTGTGAAAGTGAAAAATGAGATCAGCATCGATTTTGAGTTCTGTGTAAAATAACCGATTAAAAGGTAAATTTAAATAATTGCCTGCCGGCGTAAAATAATCCGGCGGCAGCAATAGCGGGGTAAATGATTTTGAAGATTTTTTGTTTGAATTATGAGATTAATAAATTAACTTTAAACAAATAATCCGGTTTGAAGAGGTTCATATTGCACTGTAAATTATCATGCTGACAATTCAGGCAATAAAATTCTGGCCCTTTCTGATCTATGCTACGGCAGTCCTGGTAATTGTCGGCATAATGATTGGATTATCACACATCCTTGGAGAAAAACATAAAGAAAAACTAACAGATGAGCCATTTGAATCAGGAATACATCCCACAGGTAATGCCCGTTTACGGTTCTCTTCCCATTTTTATCTTTTAGCTATCTTTTTCGTGATCTTCGATCTCGATGCAGTATTTATCATGGTATGGGCCATTTCATTCCGTGAGTCAGGAGTTGCCGGATATATTGGTATTCTGGTCTTTATTGGGATATTAATAGCAGTACTTATCTATGAAATAGGGATTAAAGCGCTCGATTTCGGACCCAAAGGAAAAATAATTCTGAAAAACAAGAACAGACTTTCAAAATGAACTGGAATTTAAGTAAACCATATGGCAGCTCAACCGGACAGGAATCTGTTCTCCTGACCAAGCTTGACGATCTTGTTGCCTGGGGGAGAAAGAATTCAATATGGCCATTTAATTTTGGTCTTTCATGCTGTTTCGTTGAAATGGCGACCTCAATAACAAGCCGCTATGATATTGCCCGTTTCGGAGGTGAAGTAATACGAGGAACCCCGCGCGAAGCAGATATGATGGTTATTGCAGGTACAGTGTTCATTAAAATGGCTCCTGTTATCAAAAGGCTTCATGAGCAGATGATGGAACCCAGATGGATCATATCAATGGGTTCTTGTGCAAACTCGGGAGGTATGTACGATATATACAGTGTTGTACAGGGAGTAGATAAATTTTTACCTGTTGATGTTTATGTTGCCGGATGTCCACCGCGACCTGATGCTTTCCTGGAGGGATTACTGCTATTGCGTGACTCTGTCGGAAGGGAAAAACGGCCACTCAGCTGGGTAATAGGACCACAGGGTATCTCACGACCTGAAAAGGTGTCAAACAGGGAGCTGAGAAACGATGAACGGATTAAAATGCAAAGAATCAGGACAATGGATGAGATATAAAGAAATACTTTTTCTTCAGTTTATCTAAACAGATATTTTCATGGCTGAGAATCTGTCACTTTTTGCTTCAATAAAAGAGAGGTGCAATGAAAAGGCAATTATCGCCAGACAGGTTACATGTGATAACATATTGACCATTTGGGTCCACAGAGAGCATTTTACAAGTCTTTTACAGTTCCTTAAGAACATAATAGACAAACCTTTCAGAATGCTCTATGATCTGACAGCAGTTGATGAAAGAAGAAGAGCGAAAAAACAGGAAAATCCTGAAAGCGATTTTACTGTGGTATATCATCTTACCTCTCTCGAAAGAAATGAAGACATCAGGATTAAAATACCCCTGGCAGGTGATTATCCTTCAATCAGCAGTATTACAGACATCTGGCCTTCAGCCAACTGGTATGAGCGGGAGATTTTCGATATGTTCGGAATTACATTTACCGGCCATCCTGACCTTCGTCGTATTCTTATGCCACGATCATGGAAAGGTCATCCCCTTCGAAAAGAATATCCTGCCAGGGCAACTGAATCAGGACCGTTCGTTCTTGAAGACCAGATGAGGGAAATTGCAGACAGGGATCTTGAATTTCATCCTGAAGAGTGGGGACTGCAGTCGCGTACGGAAGATACAGATTTTATGTTCCTTAATGTCGGCCCGCAACACCCTGGAACTCACGGCTTGCTGAGACTGGTACTTCAGCTCGACGGAGAAGATATTGTTGAAGTTGTACCCGATATTGGTTTCCACCACCGTGGCGCCGAAAAAATGGGAGAGAGACAATCATGGCATACTTTTATTCCCTATACCGATCGTATTGATTATCTCGGGGGTGTTATCAACAATCTGGCATATGTGCTTTCGGTTGAAAAAATTGCCGGAATAAAGGTACCTGACAGGGCAAATGTGATCCGTGTTATGCTTGCCGAATTATTCCGTATAGCAAGTCATCTGGTATGGCTGGGGACTTATGCACAGGATCTCGGGCAGATGTCACCGGTATTTTTTGCTTTCAATGACAGGGAAAAGATCTTTGATATAACCCAGGCGATCACCGGAGGCAGGATGCATCCCTCCTGGTTCAGGATAGGCGGAGTGGCACACGATCTGCCGAATGGCTGGAACAAACTGATCAGGAGCTTCGTTGATTATTTTCCTAAAAGGTTAAAAGAATTTGAAAAAACTGTCATCAGGAACAGGATCTTCAAGGCAAGGACAATAGGGATAGGTGCATATACGCAGGAAGAGGCGGTTGAATGGGGAGTTACCGGACCCGGATTGCGATCCTCCGGAGTTGAATGGGACTACCGCAAAAAAAGGCCATATTCAGGTTATGAAAACTTTGAATTTGATATCCCGGTCGGGAAAAACGGCGATTGCTTCGACAGATCACTCATCCGTATGGAGGAGATGAGCCAAAGCCTGAGAATAGTACAGCAATGCATAAATAATATGCCTGAAGGATCGTATAAATCCGGTCATCCATTAACAACCCCGCCATTAAAAGAGAAAACTATGCAGGACATTGAAACCCTGATAACCCATTTTCTGGGAGAGACATGGGGTCCGGTCATCCCTGCCGGAGAAGCAATGGTTCCTGTAGAAGCGGCTAAGGGCAGCAATGGTTATTATCTGATAAGCGACGGCGGGACTTCATCATATCGCTCAAGGATAAGGACCCCGTCGTTTCCGCATGTACAGATGCTGCCACTGATCTCCAGAGGCTACACGATACCCGACCTGCTGTCAATACTTGGGGCCCTTGATTTTGTGCTTGCAGATCTCGACAGATAAAGAAATATGTATAACCTTTAAATATCAATTGATTATAAATGCTGACCGACAAAGAAAAAGATGACATTCATAAGGAGATGAATCAGTATCCTTACCCTGAAGCGACCTGTATCGATGCTTTGAAAGTTGTTCAGTATCATCGTGGATGGATCTCTGATGATGCGGTGGAGGATATTGCCAATGAGCTGAAAATGACCGTTGATGAGGTTGATAGTGTCGCTACTTTCTATACAAGAATATATCGTAAACCTGTGGGAAGGAATATCATTCTTTTATGCGATGGTACAAGCTGTCTGGTAATGGGTTATGAATCGGTCTATGAATATATTTCGAAAAAACTAAACCTGAAATTCGGAGAGACTACTGATGACAAACGTTTCACCCTTCTGCCGGTCTCATGTCTGGGTGACTGTGATCATTCTCCGGCCCTTATGATAAATGATGACCACTATAACAATTTAACTGTTAACAAAATTGATGAAATCCTAGAAAAATATCTGTAGTTGATCATGGAAACACCATTAACACAATATATAAAGCCGGACAGGCTCCCGCCGGGAATTGAAGATTACAAAAAGGCAGGAGGATATAGTGGTACCATCAAAGCTATTAAAGAGATGAGCCCTTCTGATATTAAAACTCTGGTAAAATCCTCAGGTTTATCAGGAAGGGGCGGCGCAGGTTTCCCCACAGGAGTGAAATGGGAGCTTGTCCCTGTTGATGCTAATGGCAATGGATATAAATACCTGGTTGCCAATGCCGATGAAATGGAACCAGGAACATTTAAAGACAGATACCTCCTTGAAGGAAACCCTCATCAGCTTTTAGCAGGAATGATTATTGCCTCCTATGCAATCGGGGCACAGAAAGCTTACATATTCCTGCGCTGGGCATATAAAAAAGCAGAAGCTATTATCCGTAAAGCAATTGCAGAGGCTTATGATGCAGGATATCTCGGCAATAATATTCTTGGGACGGGTTATGATCTTGACATTTATATTCACAGCAGCGCTGGCAGGTATATATGCGGTGAAGAGACAGCTCTTTTAAACTCCCTTGAGGGTAAAAGAGGTATTCCAAGAACGAAACCCCCTTTCCCTGCAATTAGCGGATTATTCGGACAGCCCACTGCTGTGAATAATGTCGAAACTCTCTGCTGGATATCTCATATTATTGAAAAGGGAGCTGACTGGTTCAGGAAACTAAGCCTTACCGGCGAAGGAGGAACAAAATTATACGGGGTAAGCGGACGGGTCAGGAATCCTGGTCTCTGGGAGCTGCCAATGGGCACTACAATGAGGGAGATCATTTATGACCATGCCGGAGGGATGCTCGAGGGTTATAAATTAAAAGGTGTAATTCCGGGAGGAGTATCGACCGACTTTATGATAGAGTCGCAACTTGATACAAAAATGGATTTTGCCTCAGTCAGGGCAGCCGGCAGCAGGCTTGGCACCGGGACCATGATCGTGCTCGACGATAAAACGTGTCCGGTTGCTTTCATCCATAGTATGATAAAATTTTTTGCACAGGAGAGTTGCGGATGGTGTACTCCGTGCCGTGAAGGACTACCATGGGTTGAAAAGATCCTGGCCTCTTTCGAAAATGGCACTGCAAAATATGATGATATTGAAATCCTTGAATTTCATACACAATATATGGCTCCCGGCAATACTTTTTGCGCACATGCTCCGGGTGCCATGGAACCCTTGCAAAGCGGTCTCAGATATTTCCGGGAAGAGTTTGTAAGACATATTAATGAGAAACATTGCCCATGGAGGTGATTATGGTAAAAATTCAGATAGACGGAACATTTTATGAGGTAAATCCGGACAAAAACCTTCTCCATACATGCCTTGCCCTGGGTTTCGATATACCATATTTTTGCTTTCATCCTGCGCTGGGTTCAGTCGGAGCATGCAGGATGTGCGCAGTAAAAAAATTTGCCAATGCTGACGATAAAAAGGGAAGAATTGTAATGTCATGCATGGAACCTGTCACCGATGGCCTCATTATTTCAACCAGTGATCCTGATATTAAAGTCTTCAGAGCTGCCGTGATTGAAAGTCTTATGACTAATCATCCTCATGATTGCCCTATTTGCGACGAAGGCGGGGAATGTCATCTGCAGGACATGACCGTGATGTCGGGTCACAACTACAGACGTTTTGTTTTCAAAAAACGGACTTATAGTAATCAATACCTGGGACCATTCATTCATCACGAAATGAATCGTTGCATACAATGCTACAGGTGCGTGAGATTCTACAGGGATTATGCTGGCGGAAGAGATCTGGCTGTATCAGGTTCCGCTAACCATGTTTATTTTGGCAGACAAACAGAAGGAGCTCTTGAAAGTGAATTCAGCGGAAACCTTATTGAGGTTTGCCCCACAGGGGTTTTTACCGATAAAACCCTTAAAGAGCATTATACCCGTAAATGGGATATGACCTATGCACCATCAATTTGTATTCAATGCAGCGCCGGATGCAATATAACTGTTGGTGAAAGATATGGTTCGGTCAGACGTATCTTAAGCAGGTATAACGGAGCTGTAAACGGATATTTCCTGTGCGACAGAGGAAGATTCGGCTATTTGTCAACGAATAGTCCCGAAAGAATAAAAGGAATCATGGTCAGGGATCCCCAGGAAAACATTCAGAAAGAGATATCCCGTGATGGTTATCTTTCTGTAATTAACTCTGCAATTATAGGTAAAAAAATCGCAGGGATCGGCTCACCCGTGGCATCACTCGAGGCAAATTTTGCACTGGAAGCGATGGTTGGCAGGGAAAATTTTTATCATGGGATCGACGGTGAAAAGTTCGATCTTGAAAGAACCGCCATTCAAATTCTTAAAAACAGCTCTGTGCATTCGCCGTCCCTTAAAGAGATTGAAAGATCTGATGCTGTGCTTATACTCGGAGAAGATCCGGCAATAAGCGCGCCGATGATAGCCCTGGCAGTAAGACAGGCATCGAGGAACAGATCAATCAGAATGGCTGCAAAATCAGGCATACCTTCATGGAACGATGCAGCAGTGCGGGAGTTGGCTCAGAAAATAAAAAGTCCCGTTTTTATCGCTACCCCCTTAACCACCAGCCTTGATGACCTTGCTGAGTTGAGATATAATTCCCCAACAAGCGATATCGCCCGGCTTGGATCAGTAATTTCATCAATAATTGATAAAATTGAACCGTTATCAGCCGGATCTGATAAATCCCTGAATGATATCGCACAAAGAATAGCCGGTGTATTGATGGATGCAGAAAATCCGGTTATTATTACCGGACTGCAACACAATGACAAAAAAGTCCTTCAGGCAGCTGCAAATATTACAGCAGCTCTTCATCATAACGGGAAAAAGCCTTCCATTTCAATTATCTTCCCTGAATGCAATAGTCTTGGGCTGGCACTTATGGAAGGAGGATCACTTGACAATCTGTTTGAGGTAATCCTTCAAGGGGATGTAGAGACGTTAATTATCCTGGAGAACGATCTCTATAAAAGGGCTGATAAAAAAAAGGTTGATTCAATTTTCAAAAAGTGCAAAAATGTTATAGTTCTTGATTCTCTGCTGAATGAAACCTCAAAACAGGCCGACATACTATTACCTTCCGGGACATTTGCAGAATCTACAGGAACTATTGTCAGCAGTGAGGGGCGGGGACAACGCTATTATCGTGTGTTGCCAGTCAACGGTCATATTAAGGACAGCTGGAAGCATATTTCGGAAATGATTGAGATTACCGGGATTAGCAAAGACCTGCATTGGGAACATTTTGACGATATAGTTGCATCATTTACTGATTCATATCCTTTCTTTTCAAAGATCAGGGAAATCATTCCCGGTTCGGAATTCAGATTCTTCAACGAAAAGATAGCAAGACAGACAATAAGGTTCAGCGGTAGAACTGCAATGAATGCCAATGACTCAGTGAGTGAACCAAAACCTCCCGGGGATGATGATTCCCCTTTGAGTTTCAGCATGGAAGGATATAAGGGAGTGCCTCCCTCCGACCTGGTATCCTACTACTGGTCACCAGGATGGAATTCCGTTCAGGCAACAAATAAATATATGGATGAACCCTACGGATCTGCCAAAGGTGGTAATCCTGGCGTGCTTCTTTTTGATCATAAAACATAGTGATTTGATTAAATAATGAAATACGTTTTTATAATAGCCGGGGTTTTATTAATACCCCTGACAATCGCAGCAGGTCTGATCTGGGTGGAGCGCAGACTGCTTGCCCTCTTTCAGGACAGGTACGGGCCCAACCGTGTTGGTCCGTTTGGCCTGATCCAGGTACTGGCCGATGTTGTCAAGATCTTCTTCAAGGAAGACTGGATACCTCCTTTTGCTGACAAAGCTGTATTTGTAATGGCTCCCGGGATTTTAATCGCCACGATCCTTCTCACATTTGCAGTTATCCCTTTTACTGACAACTTTCTTGTCCTCGATTCGAACATAGGAATCCTATTTTTCCTGGGAAACTCTTCACTTGGGGTGTACAGCATTGTGCTCGGAGGATGGGCATCAAACAGTAAATACTCCCTTCTCGGATCTATACGGGCATCCGCACAGATGCTTACATATGAAGTATTTATGGGATTGTCACTGGTTGGTGTGGTAATGATGGCCGACAGTTTCAGTCTGCGTGAAATAGTTGAAGCTCAACAAGGAGGCTGGTTCTTTATTCCTCAGTTTGTAGCATTTTTAGTATTCTTTATTGCAGGTATTGCAGAAACTCACAGGACTCCTTTCGATATTCCCGAAGCTGAAGGAGAGCTCGTGGCAGGATATCACTCTGAATATTCCGGGATGAAATTCGGAATGTTCTTCGTCGGAGAATATCTTGGAGTTACACTCATATCGTCCCTTATAGTTACTTTATTTTTCGGAGGATGGCTCGGCCCTGCATTTCTTCCTCCTGCATTCTGGTTCTTCCTGAAAACAGGATTTTTTATCTGCCTGTTCATCCTGATCCGCGCATCGCTTCCGCGACCACGGTACGACCAACTCATGGAACTTGGCTGGAAGGTGCTGTTGCCGATAGTGCTTCTTAATATCTTAATAACCGGTGCGATTCTTATCTATAACAGCTCACTCTAATATAATAAAACAGGCAGCAATGAATTACAAATCAGCATACCAATAATGATAAGCATCTTAAGAAGCATATGGTTCACATTTCTGCATGCATTCCATAAACGTGAAACTCAGGGATATCCCGAGAAAAAGCCTTATCTGCCGCCCCGTTACCGTGGCAGAATCATCTTGTCACGCGATCCCGATGGAAAGGAGAGATGTGTTGCATGCAACCTGTGCGCTGCAGCCTGCCCTGTTGACTGCATTGCCCTTCAGGCAGCAAATGACTATAACGAAAGACGCTATCCCTTGTTTTTCAGGATAAATTTTTCAAGATGCATTTTCTGTGGCTTTTGTGAAGAAGCCTGTCCTACATATGCTATACAGTTAATCCCCGATTTTGAAATGGGAGAATACGACAGACAGAATATGGTTTATGAAAAAGAAAATCTGCTTATAAGCGGTGAAGGGAAATATCACGGTTATAACTTTTATAAAGTTGCAGGTGTTGATATGGGTGTTAAAGGAATTGGCAAAGGTGAAAATGAAGAGCCACCTGTTGACCTGAAAGATTTAATCCATTAAACAGGAGATTATAATGAATACAATTTTCTACGTAACAGCAGCAGTAGCAATTGTCTCATCGATAATGGCAATTACAAACCGCAATGCCATTCATGCGTTACTTTTCCTTATTATCTCGTTGCTGTCTGTCTCGGTGGTTTTTTACATAATCGGAGCTCCGCTTATTGCTGCTCTTGAAGTCATTGTCTACGCCGGAGCAATTATGGTATTGTTCATTTTTGTTGTCATGATGCTGAATATAGGTATGGAAGAAGAGACCGAAAAACAATGGCTTACGCCAAAAATGTGGATCCTCCCGGTTATCCTGGCAACTGTGTTGCTTGGAATTTTCATTTATGTGTCCCGGGAATTTAAGTTTGAAAATACTTCAGCTGATATCATTGATCCCAGGCATGTAGGGATATCGTTGTTCACAACATACCTCATTGCTGTCGAATTAGCTGCTGTGCTTTTACTTGCTGGGATTGTAGGGGCTTATCATCTTGGTAAACCGAAGAAAAAAATTATTCACAGGTTTCTTATAAAGGCTCCGTCTGATATAAAAGGGAATATGCAAAAATGATTAAAATAAACTAGTATGAAGTTAAGTTTAAAATGTCAGTTATTCCACTTAAAGCCATTACTGGAGAACAAAAAGTCCCCCGGGTCGGGGGATTTAGGGGGTAGAAAAAAAGGAGACAGATAATAATTAAAATAACACTAGTGACAATTTTTCAGTAGTAGAGGACTATGGTTACAGTATCGATGGAAATACAGATATTATTTGCAGGATTGCTTTTTCTGATCGGTATGGTTGGCTTTCTGGTGCGCAGAAATATAATATTCATGTTGATGTCGATTGAAATTATGCTTAACAGTGCGGCGCTGGTTTTTGTTATTGCCGGCTCTCACTGGATGCAGGCTGACGGTCAGGTGATGTTCATTTTTATCCTTACCGTATCAGCCGCTGAAGTTTCAGTTGGTCTTGCTCTGACACTTCAGATGTATCATCATTACAAGACTCTTGATGCCGATGCCCTCAGGAAACTACGTGATAATAAGTTGAATGAAAACTTATAGGAGATGACTACATATATCGGACTGATACCTGCCATTCCTCTGCTGAGCTTTCTGATCATCAGCCTCTTTGGCAGAATACTTTCAAAGAAGGCAATTGCAGTACTGGGAGTTGGTTCCGTCAGCTTGTCTGCTGTTTTCACCATACTTGCAGGGATTGATTTTTTGTCATCTCCACCTGCCGGAGGAGCCTGCGTATCAACAATATATACCTGGATAAGTGCTGGAGAGTTCAATGCCAGGATCTCTTTCGTACTTGATCCTCTTTCGCTCGTATTTTGTTTCGTTATAACTTTTGTCGGAGCTCTGATCCATCTCTATTCTGTTGAATTCATGAATGATGATGATGGATTTGTCAGATTCTTCGCTTACATGAACCTGTTTGTCAGCTCTATGCTTATCCTTGTCCTTGCTGATAATTTGTTACTCCTTTATCTGGGATGGGAAGGTGTGGGATTGTGCAGCTACCTGCTCATTGGATTCTGGTATAAAGAACCTGAAAACGGATATGCTGCAAGAAAAGCATTCATAGTAACCCGCATTGGTGACACAGCTTTGATCCTGGGTCTGTTCCTGTTGTTTGTCAGTTTCGGAACACTGGATATCCAGGATCTGATGCAACAGGTATCTTCAAAATGGATCACCGGATCCCCCCTGGCAGTAATATCGGCTGCATTATTGCTTGGAGGAGCGCTCGGAAAATCAGCCCAGTTGCCCTTGCAAACCTGGCTTCCGGATGCAATGGCAGGTCCATCACCGGTAAGTGCGCTCATACACGCTGCAACCATGGTTACAGCCGGAGTATATTTAATCACCAGAACACATGTTCTTTTTGCACTTGCACCGCTTGTAATGGCTGCAGTTGCAATAATCGGGGCAGTAACCTTGCTGGTTGCAGGCTTCAGCGCTCTGGGCCAGACCGATCTGAAACGGGTGCTTGCCTATTCAACTATCAGCCAGATAGGATATATGTTCCTTGCAATAGGCATCGGTGCCTGGTCAGCCGGGGTATTTCATTTTATGATACACGCATTTTTTAAAGCTCTTCTGTTCCTTTCTGCAGGTGCCGTAATACTCCTCCTGCATCATGAACATAATATGTTTAAGATGGGAGGATTACGAAAAAAGATGCCGGTTATTTTTATTACATTCCTTATCGGTGGAGCATCTCTCTCAGCGTTGCCTCTGGTGACTGCAGGATTTTACAGTAAAGATCAGATTTTGTGGTTTGGCTGGGCTTCAGAAACCAGTAGCCATTGGCTATGGGTGGCAGGGATTGCAGGTGCTTTCCTGACATCGTTGTATACCTTCCGCATGATCTTTATTACATTTTTTGGTGAACCTAAAACCATACCCGACCATAAACCGGGATCACTGATGACGATACCGTTAATCGTACTTGCTGCATTATCGGTGATTGGCGGTTTTATTGAAATGCCTGAAAACATGGGACCAGTTCATCTCTTCTCAAAATTATTCGATGGTGTTCTTCCTGTGGTAAACTTAAGCGAAGTAGAAAATACCGAAATGATTTTTCAGATCTTGTCGGCAATTGTATCACTTGGAGGTATCTGGCTTGCTTACAGACTTTTCTTTAAAAAGTCCACTTTTGCTGACTGGTTTAAGGATAGCCGTTTAAGTGAATTTTTTTATTCAGGATTTGGATTCGACAAAGTTTACAACACATTGTTTGTTAAACCTGCTATCTGGTTATCGGAGATTGATAAAAAAGATTTTATTGATTCGGTTTACACATTTATCGCTAAGGGTACAGAATTTTCCGGTTCCATCTTAAGCAGATCCCAAAATGGAAGATTAAGATGGTATGTCCTGGCCCTCACGTTTGGTATTGTCATCTTGTTAACTTTTATGATATGCCTGTAATGATACTGCCGTATCTGATATTAATTCTTATGGCGGGAGGAATATTAGCCTGGATAGCAGGCAAATGGAGTCTTCATTCTTCACGTATTATCTCACTTATTACCATCGTTGCAGATTTTATCATTGTACTGCTGCTTTTTTTTCAGCAGGATGCCTATGGTCACAATGAATGGATGATTGAATACAAGGCCGGCTGGATGCCAAAATACGGAATAGGTATTCATCTGGCACTCGATGGTTTAAGCCTTCTGATGTTGATCCTCACTTTCTTCATAGGGATACTTGCAGTTGTGACCTCGTGGAAAGAGATCTCTGAAAAAACAGGTTTTTTTCATTTCAATATCTTATGGATATTATCAGGTATTACCGGGGTATTTCTTTCCATTGACCTTTTCCTGTTTTATTTTTTCTGGGAAGTGATGCTTATCCCGATGTATTTTCTCATAGGGATATGGGGACACGAAAATCGCATTTATGCCTCCTACAAATTTTTCATTTTTACCCAGGCAAGCGGGTTGCTGATGTTCCTTGCTATTCTGGGTCTTTATCTTGTTCATGGCAACAGTACAGGAATATACACATTTGATTATCAGCAGCTTTTGGGAACAGAAATGTCATCATCATTGGAATTATTACTGATGTGTGGTTTCCTCATAGCATTCCTTGTGAAACTGCCGGCTTTTCCTTTCCATAACTGGTTGCCCGATGCCCATACGGAAGCACCGACCGGAGGAAGCCTGATCCTCGCTTCATTAATGCTCAAAACAGGTGCATACGGATTATTACGCTTCGCAATACCCCTTTTCCCTGATGCCTCAATAAAATTTGCACCATTTGGAATGACTCTCGGGGTCCTTGGAATTTTGTACGGCGCAAAACTTGCATTTGCCCAGACTGACCTGAAACGACTTGTGGCCTACACCAGTGTAAGCCATATGGGATTTGTAATACTGGGAGTTTATGCTTTTAACGAAATGGCCTGCCAGGGTGTTGTCATGCAGATGATAGCTCATGGTATCAGCACAGGAGCATTATTCATTATCACGGGGCAGCTTTACGAACGATTGCATACACGCGACCTTAATAAAATGGGAGGGCTTTGGGAGCAGATCCCTGCATTGGGTGGCATGGGACTGGTATTTTCAATGGCCTCTCTGGGACTTCCCGGACTTGGTAATTTTGTTGCTGAGTTTCTTACACTTATGGGCACTTTCAAAACCAGCATCCTCTTTGCATCGCTTGCAAGTCTGGGCCTGATTGCTGCAACTATTTATTCTTTGAGGATTGTCCAGAAAGTTTTCTTTGGGAAGAAAAACCAGGATTATCAGGTTAAGGATCTTTCCATCCGTGAATCGATCGTTATGGGTTCATTGGTAATAGCAATCATTTTTACGGGATTGTTCCCCAAACCCGTATTTGAAACAGCCTCTCCGGCAATTTCCAAAACGATCAATGTAAAAGTACAATCTTCAACTGCTGAAAATGAGAGGCAGAATGATATAATCCATAATATTACCTTTTCTCTGAAGTAATCATGAGAAAAATTAAATAAGGGTTTATGACAAAACTTGATTTCCTGTGCCTGATGCCATTCCTGCTAAATGCCGGAGCCCCGATAATCATAATGATTGCAATTACCATTTCAAGGAATTTCAGGGTTGTCTACGGTATCTCGCTGATTATGTTCCTGGCTGCATTTCTCTCTCTGTTCCCGATAATGCCGCATGCAGCGCATAATATTGTTCCTTTGCTGGTTATTGACAGCTATGGAATCCTGTTTCTCGGTATCATTTATTTCACCAGCATACTGATCACTATTCTTTCTTATAATTATCTCAGGAAGCATGGAGGTGAAAGGGAAGAGTTTTTTATCATACTTTTTGTTGCCGTTCTGGGAGCATCGGTATTGGTGGTGGCAAACCAATTTATCTCATTCTTTCTTGGGCTTGAGACTTTAAGTATTTCGCTTTATACACTGATCCCCTACCTGAAATCGCGTGACTATTGCATTGAAGCGGGAATAAAGTTCCTCATAATTGCTTCAGTTGCCACTGCATTCCTTTTATTCGGTATGGGTCTGATTTATGCAGAAACAGGGACAATGAGCTTTAGTGAAATTGCTCCGGCATTGGGTAATGCTGGTTCACTGTCGCCATTAATGCTTAGTGGATTCGGATTGATTCTGGCAGGTATAGGTTTCAAGCTTGCTCTCGTTCCTTTTCACATGTGGACCCCTGATATTTACCAGGGAGCTCCGGCTCCTGTCACTACATTTATTGCCACCATCTCAAAAGGAGCAGTTCTGGCTCTTGCCTTAAGGTTTTTTATTGATCTTGGAAGTTATAAAAACGGAACTCTGATCATAATTCTTTCCGTCATATCAATCCTTTCAATGTTCACAGGAAATCTCCTTGCGTTGAAACAGACTAATATCAAAAGGCTCCTGGCATACTCCTCTATTGCCCATCTTGGTTATCTGCTTATTACCTTGATAGCGGGGACGACTGCCGGAATTGAAGCTGCAATATTCTACCTGGTTGCATACATCATTACAACACTGGGCGCTTTCGGTATAATTACGATTCTCTCAATACATGAAAGAGATGCAGAGAATATAGATGACCTTAAAGGCCTGTTCTGGAACAATCCCGGCATTGCAGTCGTACTGACTTTAGCATTGCTCTCCCTTGCAGGTATACCACTGACCGCCGGTTTCATGTCGAAGTTTTATCTTGTCCTTGCCGGTGTCAGATCAGGTTTGTGGTTACTTGCCTTCAGTCTTGTAATTAACAGTGTGATAAGCTTATACTATTATTTAAGGGTGATAAAGACGATGTTTTCACCAACAGACTCAGGTAAAAACATTGAAATATCTGCAGGTGCTAAGCTTGTCATGGCAATAATTGTGGCTGGAATCCTACTTCTCGGCATTTTGCCTTCATTCCTGACAGAGTTTATCAGTAATTTTTCGTCGATTAATTAATAACTATATACCAGAGCTGATCCGCAGAAGTTAACCTATTAAAATTAAATTGCTTTTGGTTCAAACAAGGTATAACTTTGATGAAGAATTTGGTTGTTATGCATTCACAGGTATAGTAGATTCTTTCATATAACTTCTTACTTATTAACCAAAATCTTTTAACCATGAAGACACTGATAAGCATTCTGTTTTTTGTTGCTGGCTTGTGTTTTCTTGTTTCTTGCAGCAAGGATGAAGTAGCAGTCAGCCCGGGTGATGAGCTTCAAAGTGATGCCCTTGTCTGTGGTAAAGTCTTTAAAGTCCAGCCGGCAAAGGGTGCAGACATTACAGATGAACTCAATCAGGCATTTGATGATGCCAAAGCAGCAGGTCCTGGATCTGTTGTTCAGCTTCCCGAAGGTGAATTTGAACTTGGCTTTATTGAAGTACATGAATTCTACGGTTCGTTTGTAGGAGCGGGTAAAGGTAAGACAGTCATTACTGCAAAAACAGGACTTGACTGTAAGAAAATAATTGGCCCGGATCGTTATGGCTGGCTTATAAGTTTTGTGGGTGGTGATATATGCATAAGCGATATGACACTTAAATTTCCCCAGGGAGAATCAGTTTGTAAGGAAGGTGAGTGGACTGATTGCTTATTATTTGCAGACTATACTGCCTACTACCAATCAATTAATAATTACATTAATGCTTACGTCAATAACGTTGAATTCCTGGGCGAGTACAATTGCTGGAATGCTCTGGCTGCGGGAAATGATACCAGGATAACAGGATTTCCCCGGTCTCATGTCGATATGAAAGTAACCAATTGCACCTTTGATGCATTTGGTTGGGGTTTACAAATGATTGGCATAAAAGAAGGGAAATTTATTCTTGGAACAAAGCATAATGGAAATACTTTCACTAACTGCAGGACATCAATAGTTTTCCGTAATAATATTAATGCAAGTTTCGAAGTTGTCGAAAACAAATTTTTGGTACCATTAAAGGGTTGGGGACTGGATATGGACAATAGACCATGGCATTGGGTTGATGAATCCCAGACTAAAACTTCATCATACACAATTGAGGGAAATGAATTCGACATGGTCGGAGGAGATATTGGTCTGTGGATGCATGATCACCGTCTTATAACCAATCCCGGGGAAAATTTACCTGTTCTTTTTAAGGTAAAAAACAACCAATTTAACATGAATGATGGAACGGATGGTACAAATATCTATGAATCGGGGGCCGGCATGTATTTCACTGAAGTTAAAGGTCCTGTAATCCTTAATAATAAATTCATCGGAAATAGTATTGTGGGGATATACGTCAGCCCTTTTGAAACTGCTTATGCCGAAGATGGATTGATTCTTGGGAATAATTTATCCAGAACAACCTGTTCCTATACTTATATCTTTTTAAATGAATTAGTAAAGGGTTGGACTGTCGTAGGCAACACCTATAAGAATGTTATTAATTTAGGTACAAACAATAACATAACCGGAATGAAAGTCAAAACCTCATCAATTCCTATGGGGCAGACTATTTCTGACAGGCTTCGATATATGAAAGAAAAGCTAAGTCAATAGTCTAATTATAAAACCTTAAAAAATAAAAAAACCGATTACAACTATATTAATCTAAAAATGAAGTTTTTTGCGATATAATAAACCCCCGGATCGACTTCGGGGGCTTTTTTAAGCTAATATAAACCATAACTATTCCATTTTGCTGATTCATCTTTCTTTATTGTATGAGTACAGTATTTCTTATTGTAGGAAATGAGAAGTTGCGATAGAACGATGTTTCAATAATTTTTGAATAACCAACCACAAAAAAGCCTATTTTTGATTATTGCAATTCTATTCCAATGCCTCTTACAAAACAGAGAGCCCACCATAATATTTCTTCCGGAGAAAATTATGTTATGCCAGGACTAAACAAGGAATCGAAGTTACTCAGATTGCGCCTACAGGCATCTACGGAATAGTGAGGCTGATTATAATAGTAACAGGATAAAGATTAAAGAACAAACTTAAGATGACAAAAGAACAGGAACGGGATGAACTACACCGGGCGATATGGCAGATAGCAAACGATCTTCGTGGTAGCATTGATGGATGGGATTTTAAATCGTATGTGCTTGGTATGCTCTTTTACCGGTTCATCTCTGAAAACCTAACCTCCTTTATTAACAAAGAGGAACAGCGTACCGGCAACAAAAGCTTCAATTATGCCGATATATCTGATAAAAGCGCTGAGCTCGGTCGTGTCGATACCGTAAAGGAAAAGGGCTTTTATATTTTACCTTCTGAGTTATTTGAGAATGTGCTGAAAAATGCCAAAAACGACACAAACCTTAATGAAACTCTGAGCGGTGTTTTTAACAGCATTGAAAACTCGGCAAAAGGGACCGACAGTGAAGATGATCTGAAGGGACTGTTCGACGATATTGATGTAAACAGCAACAAGTTGGGCCCAACGGTTGGTAAACGCAACGAGAAGTTATTCAAGATCCTAAAGGCTACAGGCGACCTGAAGCTGAGTGATTACCAGGACAATAATATTGACACTTTTGGTGATGCTTACGAGTTTCTGATGACTATGTATGCAAGTAATGCCGGTAAATCGGGAGGTGAGTTTTTTACCCCCCAGGAGGTATCCGAGCTGCTTGCCGGTATTGCTGTTTTTGGGAAGAAACAGGTAAACAAGGTATATGACCCTGCCTGTGGCTCAGGCTCGCTGCTTCTGAAATTTGCAAAAGTCCTTGGTAAAGAGAACGTCAGACAGGGATTCTTTGGCCAGGAGATAAACCTGACAACCTATAACCTCTGCCGCATAAATATGTTCCTGCATGATATCAACTATGAAAAATTTGATATTGCCCACGGAGATACGCTTATTGATCCTCAACACTGGGACGATGAACCTTTTGATGCCATTGTCTCAAATCCTCCATACTCCATAAGATGGGAAGGAGACAGCAATCCGTTACTAATTAACGATCCACGTTTTTCTCCTGCCGGCGTACTTGCCCCCAAGAGCAAGGCTGACCTGGCTTTTACAATGCACATGCTTTCATGGCTCTCAACCTCCGGCACAGCTGCCATAGTTGAGTTTCCCGGTGTGTTATATCGTGGAGGCGCTGAACAAAAGATACGCAAATACCTGGTCGATAACAATTATATTGATACGGTTATTCAGCTGCCTCCCGATCTGTTCTTTGGAACTACCATAGCCACCTGTATTATTGTTCTCAAAAAGAGCAAGAAAGACAATGCCGTCCTGTTCATTGACGCTTCCGCCGAGTTTGTCCGTGGAGGCAATAAGAATAAGCTCACGGAAGAAAACAGGGAAAAAATCCTTGGGGCCTATAGAGAGCGTAAAGACGATGATCATTTTGCCAGATTTGTTTTGAATAGTAAGATTGCCGAAAACGATTATAATATTGCCGTAAGCAGCTATGTTGAACAGGAAAACACAACCGAGGTGGTTGATATTAAAAAACTTAACGTTCAGATTACTGAGATTGTAATAAAGCAGAACAAGCTTCGTGAAGCCATTGATGAAATTGTTGCTGATCTGGAAGGAGGCAAAAAATGAAAGAAGAACAAATAGGGGAAATCCTGATTTATCAGTCAGAAGAAGGCAATACAAAAATTGAGGTCCGTCTTCAAAATGAAAACGTATGGCTGTCTCAACAGCAGATGGCTGAACTCTATCAATCATCCAGAACCAATGTAGTAGAGCATATTAAGCATATTTATGAAGAAGGGGAGTTAAGTGAGAATTCAACCTGTCGGAAATTCCGACAGGTTCAAACTGAAGGTAGCCGAAGCGTTGAAAGAGAAATCCCTTTTTACAATCTCGATATGATTATTTCGCTGGGTTATCGAATCAAATCACATATCGCCACAAAGTTTCGTATCTGGGCTACCGAGCGGTTAAAGGAATACATTGTAAAAGGCTTTACAATGGACGATGAACGGCTCAAGCAAATGGGCGGTGGCGGTTATTGGTATGAGTTGCTCAACCGTATAGGGTATGGCAACTCCTATTCTAGTCTGGTACTGCTTTACAATTGTAAAGTAAGTGCCTGCGATGGAGAGATTCCTCCATGCAATCAGAAAGGCAACATCTGCGAGGATGGGATTACTCCATGCGATCACAAGGGAAACACCTGCGAGAGAGAGATTCCTCCCTTCAATCAAAAGGGCAACACCTGCGATAGTGAGACTACTCCATGCGGTCGGAATGACAACACCTGCGAGAGAGAGATTCCTCCCTGCGGTCGGAATGACGGCTCCCTTTTTTGTATTAATGGAGGAGAAAGCGGCGGCAGTGCCGCCGCTTTCTCCTCCACCACTCTTTTTAAAAGACGCCACGTCATTCCGAACGCAGCGCAGCGTAGTGAGGAATCTGCCTGTCAAAAAACAAATGCTGTCATTCCAAAAGCAATGCAGTACAGTGAGAACCATGATTCTTGCAATACTATCTCCAACATTGTGAACAGAGAACAGCGCACTGAGGAATCTGCCTCTCAAAAAACAAATACTGTCATTTCAAAAGCAACACAATCCAACGAGGAACCAGCCTTTTACAGTACTAACCACAACATTGGAAACAGAGAACAGCTGATAAAGAAATCCTCTTTCCCTGACATAAGCCTTATAATTGAGAATAAAACACAATGCAGAGAAGAATCTTCTTCCTGCATTGCAAAATTTAAAACTACGAAACGCATAATAATGAAGGCAAAAAATGAGTAAAACTGGTTTTGTTTATATCATGACTAATAAGAACAGAAGCACGTTGTACGTTGGAGTTACAAATGATCTGTGCAGAAGGATTTTCGAACATAAACAGCATTTGATAAAAAACTCTTTTACAGATAAATACAATCTCGAATATTGTATTTATTATGAAGAGTATCCATATTTTGATCTGGCTATTTTCAGGGAGAAAGAACTTAAGAAGTGGAGCCGAAAAAAGAAAGAACAACTGATAAAGGAAAAGAATCCTCAGTGGAACGAGCTGGTTACGGAACATGGTTTTGTCAGGGATGGATCACCCTCTTTTACAGAGGCCTCTGTAAATTCAGGAGGGGATAAGGAAGACGGAGTCCCTCCCTTTAATCAAAAGGGTTGTGCCTGCGACAGTGAGATTCCTCCCTTCGGTCGGAATGACGGTCCTCTTATTATGGATGGTGGAGGAGTAGAAAGCGGCGGAGCCGCCGCTTTCTACTCCTCCACCCTTTTTACAAGCCGACACGTCATTCCGAACGAAGCGCAGCGTAGTGAGGAATCTGCCTGTCAAAAAACAAATGCCTTCATTTCAAAAGCAACACAATACAACGAGGAACCAGCCTCTTACAGTACTAACCACAACATTGGAAACAGAGAACAGCGTAGTGAGGATTCTGCCTCTCAAAAAACAAATACTGTCATTTCAAAAGCAACACAATACAACGAGGAACCTGCTTCCCACCGTGCAATTTCTAAAAACCACCAAACAAAGAAGGGAGGCAAAAAATGAACAGGATAGATGAGCTTATTCAACAGTTTTGTCCGGGTGGAGTAGAGTTTAAGAATTTGGGTGAAATCATTATTTCATTAAAAACTGGTTTGAATCCTAGAAAAAACTTCGTTCTTAATTCAACCGACTCTCTTAATTATTATGTGACAGTCAGAGAGTTAAATGGAATAGGCGTAAAGTTCTATGATAAAACTGATAGGGTAAATAATGATGCTTTGAAATTAATTAATAACCGTTCAAATTTAGAGATGGGAGATGTATTGTTTTCAGGCACAGGAACAATAGGAAGAACGGCAATAGTAGAAATTGAACCCAATAACTGGAATATAAAAGAAGGTGTATATGCAATTAAACCGAATAGAAAGCATATTATTTCAAAATTCCTACTTTTTTATTTGAATTCTGCTCAAGCAAAAAGTCAAATTGAAAATAAAATAGTTGGGTCTCCCGTATGTAGTATCCCAATGGTTGAATTAAAAAAAATATCTATCCCCATCCCTCCTCTCCCCATTCAGCAGGAAATAGTATCCATTCTTGATAAGTTTACCTCTCTGGAAGCGGAGCTGGAAGCGGAGCTGGAAGCCAGGAAAAAACAGTACGAATATTACCGGAACCAATTGTTAACGCCGGTAATGGTTAATGATAAATGGTTAATGAATGGGAATGAGGTGGAGTGGAAAACACTAGGTGAAATAGGAGAGTTTGTCAGAGGAAAACGATTCGTTAAAGACAACATCGTTTCAGAAGGCGTTCCATGCATTCATTATGGTGAAATGTATACACACTACCATATTTGGACAAGAGAGTCCAAGTCATTTTTGAATCCGGAATTAGCCACAAAACTTAGGTTTGCACACCCAGGGGATGTTATCATTGTTGCAGCTGGAGAAACAATTGAAGATATTGGACTAGGAGTCGCATGGTTAGGTGAATCAAACATTGTAATCCATGATGCTTGTTTTGCATTTTCACATAATTTAAACCCTAAATATGTAGCACATTATTTGCAAACGGAGCTTTTTCACTCACAAATTACAAAACACATTTCATCAGGTAAAATTTCGTCAATTAATGCCTCTGGGCTAAGTAAAGCAACTATACCAATTCCATCACTCTCAGAACAAGAACAAATCGCAGATATATTGGATAAATTCGATATTCTGGTAAATGATATTTCAGAAGGATTGCCGGCAGAGATTGAAGCTCGTAGAAAGCAATACGAATATTACAGAGGAAAATTGCTTAATTTTAATGGTCAATTAACTGCTAACTAACCATTAATATTCATGGCAATAATTAATGTACAACAAACAGATGTTACCATTCTGAAAATTAATGAGGAGGATTATATCTCGTTGACCGATATAGCCAAATTTAAAACATCCGATCCGTTTATAGTTGTTTGCAACTGGATGCGTAACCGTAATACTATTGAATATCTGGGCATTTGGGAAACTTTGTATAACACTGGTTTTAAACCTATCGAATTCGATAGGTTTAGAACAGAAGCCGGTTTAAACTCCTTTACACTCTCACCTCAAAAATGGATTGATACCACCAAAATCAATTACCATATACACACCGATGCCGTAAAGCAAAACCTTATCCCGTTAGAACTTACACCACAGCAAATTTCGTATGTGTATGCCAACGAAGCCGATGTACTGAATATGGCCATGTTTGGCATTACCGCCAAAGAATGGCGCGATGCAAATCCCGAAATCAAAGGTAATATTCGCGATTATGCTTCCATTAATGAACTCATCTGCCTCTCAAATATGGAAAACCTTAACGCCGTTTTTATAAACGAAAATATGTCACAAAGCGATCGGTTGGTTAAACTCAACCAAATTGCAATTCAGCAGATGAGAGTATTGCAAGAGGTAGAAAACAGAAAGCTTTTGAAATAGAAACCAAATAGAACAATGCCATATTACAATATTGTCTCTGAAAATCCCGAAAGTACAGTAGTTGCCGAATACAAACCACTGCCCCGTAAGGAGATCACATACCAGTCTGAAACTGACCTTGAAAAGGCTTTCATTGAGCAACTTAAGACGCAGGCATACGACTATCTTCCAATAAAATCAGAAGATGAGCTTATTGCCAACCTCCGCAGCCAGCTGGAGTTACTTAATAACTATAGTTTCACAGACACTGAATGGAGCCGGTTCTTCATAAGCAGGATTGCCAACCAGAACATTGGGATAGAGGAAAAAACATCCATAATCCAGGAGGACCACATTCAGCTTCTTACACGTGATGACGGATCGGTTAAAAATATCTACCTGATAGATAAAGCCAATGTCCATAACAACCGCCTACAGGTAATAAATCAATATGTCACCTCTCCCGCTTCAGGAGATGGATCAGGTGAAAGGCTAAACCGGTACGATGTAACCATACTGGTAAACGGATTGCCCCTGGTACATATCGAGCTTAAAAAGCGTGGAGAGGAAATCAAGGAGGCGTTTAACCAGATAAACCGTTACAACCGCGAATCATTCTGGTCAGGAAGCGGCCTGTTTGAATATGTGCAGATTTTTGTTGTCTCAAACGGCACATTTACCAAGTACTACAGCAATACTACAAGGTTTACACATATAAAGGAGATGAACCAGGGCTCATCCCGCAAAGGAAAACGGACAAGTAACAGCTTTGAATTTACCTCATGGTGGGCCGATGCCAATAACCGGCCCATAACCGACCTGATGGACTTCTGCCGTACATTCTTTGCCAAACATACTATTCTCAACCTGCTGACAAAATACTGCGTCTTCACTACCGAGAAACTATTGCTTGTCATGCGTCCGTACCAGATAGTTGCTACCGAACACATACTGGGAAGGATAAATGTTTCAAACAACTACAGGACTTATGGTTCAATAGATGCCGGAGGCTATATATGGCACACCACCGGAAGCGGTAAGACACTCACATCGTTCAAGACAGCCCAGCTGGCGGCCAAACTGTCTTTTATTGACAAGGTATTGTTTGTGGTGGACCGTAAGGATCTCGACTACCAGACTATGAAAGAGTATGATAAGTTTGAGAAGGGGGCTGCAAACAGCAATGCCAGTACTGCCATCCTGAAGAAACAGCTCGATGATCCAGATGCAAGGATAATAATCACTACCATTCAGAAACTAACTGTTCTTATAAAGAAGCAGAAAAGCCATGGCGCCTTTGGGAAGCATGTAGTTATCATCTTTGATGAGTGCCACCGTTCCCAGTTTGGTGAGATGCATACAGCCATCACAAAGAGCTTTAAACGGTATCACCTCTTTGGCTTCACAGGCACTCCCATCTTTGCCGTTAACTCGGCATCCAATGGCCGCTTCGACCTGAAAACAACAGAACAGGCTTTTGGAACCAAGTTGCATACCTATACCATCGTGGACGCCATCACCGATATGAATGTTCTTCCCTTCCGTATCGATTATATCAGTACAATGAAGGAACAGGAGAACATCACCGACGAGAAGGTATGGGATATAGACAGGGAAAGGGCACTGGCAGCACCCGAGCGTATCAGCAATATAGTCAGGTATATAATAGAACATTTTGATCAGAAGACCAAACGCAACAGCTTTTACAAACTGAAAGAGCGTCGTCTGGCTGGCTTTAATGCAATATTTGCGGTAACCTCAATTGATGTGGCTAAGAAATACTATGCCGGGTTTCAGAAGCAGATGGAGGTCTTGCCCGCAAATGCACGGCTGAAAGTAGCTCTTATATACAGCTTTGGAGCAAATGAGGCTGATCATGAAACCGATGGAACCATTGAGGATGAAAATCCTGAGGACACAGGCAAACTGGATAAGAGCTCCCGCGACTTTCTTGAACAGGCCATACAGGACTATAACAAGATATTCAAGACTAACTTCGACACCTCCAGCGATAAGTTCCAGAACTATTATAAGGACGTATCACAGAGAGTAAAAGACCGTGAGGTGGACCTTCTCATTGTCGTTAATATGTTCCTTACAGGTTTTGACGCAACAACACTGAACACTCTCTGGGTTGACAAGAACCTGCGTCTGCATGGATTATTGCAGGCTTACTCACGCACAAACCGTATTCTAAACTCGGTAAAGACATTCGGTAATATTGTGTGCTTTCGTAACCTGGAAAAGGCAACCAACGAAAGCATTGCTCTCTTTGGCGACAAGGAGGCAGGCGGGATAGTACTTCTCAGGACCTATGATGAGTATTACAACGGCTATAAGGATAGCGATAAAGATGTAAGAGGATATGCCAGCCTGGTGAATGAGCTGATTGATAAATTTCCGGCTGAGAAACAGATCATTGGAGAGAAGAAACAAAAAGAATTCATTAAGCTTTACGGGGCTATCCTTAAGGTAAAGAACATCCTCTCATCCTTTGACGAGTTTGCCGGAAATGAGATCCTTACCGATCGCGATGTTCAGGATTATCACAGCATGTATATAAACCTGTATAACGAGTTCCGGAATAAATACAAGGGTGAGGTTGAGAATGTGAATGATGACATAGTCTTTGAGATGGAGCTGATAAAGCAGGTTGAAATAAACATTGATTATATACTGGAGCTTATCCGCAAGTACCATGAAGGGCATCTCAAAGACAAAGAGATAGTCATAAGCATCACCAAGGCCATTGATTCCAGTGTGGAGTTAAGGAACAAGAAAGATCTTATTGAGAAGTTCATTGAGTCATTAAATCTGGCTACCAGGGTTGACGACGACTGGCGCACTTTTGTCGATGCAAAGAAGCTTGAAGAGCTTGAAACAATCATTACTGAAGAGAACCTGGATAAGGAAGAGACATATAAATTTGTTAACAATTCCTTCCGCGATGGCTACATACAATCGACCGGCACTGCATTCACAAAGGTGCTGCCTCCTGTATCCAGGTTCACAACGACAGGCGATCGCACAAAGAAACGGGAGACAGTGCTCGAAAAGCTCAATGCATTTTTCAGTAAGTTCCGGGATATTTCCGGGGGAAGGCTTTTAACCCAGACTGATCTTAAAGCTATAAAGTAACCAGCTAAAGCTTTGGTTATTAGAGTACTTTAAATTTATGGATTTGTCGATAAGTGTATTGCAATTCCTTAAGAAGATTGACACAAAGTAAATGTTCTTCTCTTTGCACTACAATAATCATGCAAAGAGTTTAATTATCAATTGTATTATTTAATATTTCTATATGTAGCTTAAATAACACCATTATTTATTTAAGTTTATTGCATTATTATTTAAATAAAGTCTATCTTTATTTAAATTTTTAACGATGAAAGACTTTAGAGCCGGAACTTATGTAAGCCAGGGTTATTATCGAAGTTTCCAGCCAACGTTAATAAACAGACAATGGCAACTGGATAACATGGAGGTCATTCAGTTACTAAGTAAAGCCGACAGAGACCTTGGGAGATTGGATATGTATTCAAACTACATTCCAAATATTGACTTGTTCATCAGTATGCATGTTTTGAAAGAGGCAACACAGAGCAGCAAAATTGAAGGGACACAAACGAACATTGAAGAAGCATTACGAGAAAAAGAGGATGTCCCTCTTGATAAAAGGGATGATTGGGAAGAGATTCAGAATTACATGCACGCCATGGAAGCAGCTATTAAGGAATTAGATTACCTTCCCTTCTCTGCCAGACTTATCAGGGACACACATAAATCATTATTGCATGGAGTAAGGGGAGACAAAAGACACCCTGGTGAGTTCAGGCATAGTCAAAACTGGATTGGAGGGGCTACAATTAATGATGCTACTTTCATCCCGCCAGTACATACATCTATCACTGAACTGGTTGGTGACCTGGAAAACTTTGTTCATAATAAGGATATTTTCTTTCCTGAACTCTTAAAAATAGCTCTTATCCATTATCAGTTCGAAACAATACACCCTTTCCTGGATGGAAACGGACGCGTAGGGAGGTTAATGATAACCCTGTATTTAGTAAATAAGGGCATTTTGAAAAAACCTATACTGTACCTTTCGGATTTTTTAGAGACACACCGGCGTCACTATTATGAAAACCTAATGCTCGTAAGAGAAAAAAATGATATCTCCCAATGGTTTAAATTTTTTCTGGTGGGAATTATTGAAACAGCAAATAAATGTATTACCACATTTGATAGTATTTTACAGTTGCAGAAAGAGGTAGATCTTGATATACAGAAACTTGGAAGCAGAGCTGCTAATGCACAAAAAATCGTTAATTATCTGTACCAAAGACCATTAATTAACGCAGAAAAAGTTGTTGAAATAACAGGCATCTCATATCCTTCTGCATATAAAATAATAGATGATCTTGAGAAATCCGGGATTTTAAGAGAAATAACCGGGGGGCGACGTAAACGTAAATACTTATTTAAGAAGTATACAGATCTTTTTAAATAAAAAGAAAAACCACCTGTCTTCTTCCATTGTGCATTATTCTTATCTGTTGTGAAATTGTTGTGAAATCGGGATCCCATCAAGCTGAGGCAGGCCTGTAAACAAAAAATCCCCTTCGCTTTGCTCAGAGAGGGGATTTTGATTGAGGTCGGTGGCGGATTCGAACCGCCGTAAACGGTTTTGCAGACCGCTACCTAGCCACTCGGTTAACCGACCAAATATTTTAATTTAAAGAACTCCAATAACTTTTTTTATACATCTTAGTAGCGGATTGTTCGTCACGCTAAGCATAACTCATATGCTCCTCTACTACACACAGCCGATTCGAACCAACGTAAACGGTTTTGTCCCGATGCATCGGGACTACCTAGTTCCGACTTGTCGGAATTAACCGACCATTATTTTATTTAAAGAACCTTCTTAAACTTCAAAAACATACTCATTATTCTATCGGCTTCCTCCTGCTTATTTTTCCAACCGCCGTAACCGGTTTTGTCCCGATGTATCGGGACTACCTAGTCCCGACTTGTCGGGATTAACCGATCATTGTTTTGGAATGCAAAAATAATAAAATTTTTTATAAACAAGCTATCGACTTAAAACAACACTTACCGAACCTATCTTTCCACCCATCGGCGGATTCATCTTCGAAACTTTTACCGTAGCCTTTTTTATCCCTTGCATCTCTTCATATAAAGCATCAAGTATGCGCCCTGCAATGTGTTCAAGAAGATGCGAATTTTTTTCCATCTGTTGCTTCACTATTTCATAAGCCCTCTGGTAATTTACTGCATCTTTTAAATTATCACTTTCCATCGCCTTTTCCATATCAGTCTCAAGTGTCAGGTTCACTAAGAACTTGTTACCTACGATCCGCTCTTCCTTATAATGCCCGTGAAAAGCATAAAACTCCATATTCTCTATCAGTATCAGACCCATATTAACTCTTATTTTAACACTTTCATAATATGATTAACAATCTTTTTATTGCAAAAAACAGCAATAATTTCCACTGTTAAATGATGATAAAAGTAACCAATATTATGATAAACAAAGTAATCAGTGACTAAAAGAGGTATATAGAATTCAATGTTTTTAAAAAATAACAAACGGGAAAAGATAATGAGTATCAAATTCATTCTATTTTTGTAATCCTAAATATTTCAGGTATGAGTGAAGAGAATTTAAAGGAAAAAGAAGAAATAAAACCCTCAATCAGTTTTATTGAACAGTTTATTGCTGACGATTTAAAAGAGGGAAAAAATAGCGGAAGAATTCATACCAGGTTCCCTCCTGAACCAAACGGATACCTGCATATAGGTCATGCAAAAGCCATCTGCCTCAGCTTCGGGATGGCACAGAAATATGGTGGAAAATGTAATCTCCGCTTCGACGATACTAATCCTGTAAAAGAGGATGTCGAATATATTGATTCAATAAAAGAAGATATCCACTGGCTGGGATTTGACTGGGAAAACAGGGAATTTTATGCATCGGACTATTTTGGAAAACTCTACGATTTTGCAACGGATCTTATAAAAAGAGGACTTGCTTATGTTGATGACCAGACTGCCGAAATAATCTCAGCACAGAAGGGAACGCCTACACAACCCGGAACTGAAAGCCCTTTCCGTGAACGGACAGTCAGCGAAAACCTTGACCTTTTCGTCAGGATGAACAATGGCGAGTTCGAAGAAGGCAGCCATGTACTCAGGGCAAAAATCGACATGACGAGTCCCAACATGCACATGCGCGATCCGATAATTTACAGAATAATAAAGACATCTCACCATCGTACCGGTAATAAATGGATGGTGTACCCCATGTACGATTTCGCACACGGCCAGAGTGACTATTTTGAAGGGATAACCCATTCTCTCTGCACACTCGAATTTGAAGTACACAGACCACTTTACAACTGGCTCATCGATCAGCTGAAAACAGGTGATTACAGACCCCGGCAAATTGAGTTCAACCGTCTTAACCTTACTTATACCGTGATGAGCAAGAGAAAACTACTCCAGCTTGTACAGGAAGGTAGTGTAAGCGGATGGGACGACCCCAGGATGCCTACTCTCTGTGGTCTGCGCAGGAGAGGATATACTCCTGAATCGATAAAAAAATTCATTGACCTTATCGGATATACAAAAGTAGAGGCTATAAATGATGTCTCTCTTCTCGAACATGCAGTGCGTGAAGATCTTAACCTCAGAACTCCCAGGGTTTTTGCGGTGCTTAATCCGCTGAAAGTAATTATTACCAATTATCCTGAAGGAAAAGTTGAAGAAGTTGAGCTTATCAATAATCCTGAAGATGAAACTAAGGGGACAAGAAATATACCTTTCAGCAGGGAGATATTCATTGAACAGGATGATTTCATGGAGAATCCTCCAAAGAAATTTTTCCGGCTGGCACCAGGGAATGAGGTTCGCCTCAAAGGTGCATACATCATTAAATGCGATGGATTTAAAAAGAATGAAAAGACAGGTTCAATAGAAGAGGTTTATTGTACTTACGAACCTGACACACGAAGCGGAGAACCTGGTTCCGAGAAAAAGGTAAAGGGAACTCTTCACTGGGTGTCGGCAAAACACGCTATTAATGCTGAAGTCAGATTATACGACAGATTATTCAATCATGAAGATCCTGCAGGACAAAAAGATGATGATTACAGGAATTTTCTGAATCCCGGTTCGCTGAAAGTACTCAGGGGGTGTAAGATTGAACCGTCGCTGGGATCGGCAAAACCACTTGATAAATTTCAATTCCAGAGACTCGGATATTTCTGTGTTGATTACGAGTCAACCAGAGAGAATCCTGTTTTTAACCGTACTGTACAACTAAAAGATACCTGGTCGAAGATAAATAAATAAAGGCGCAATGGCTCAACGGCTCAACGGCGAAAAGGCACAACGGGGTAACGGTGCAGCGGGGTAAAAGAGGGAAGCTGAATTCCCTACCCGGGAAACTGTAGCATTAAACATTAAAATAGTACATTGCTCAGATTTTTCTACTGAAATATAATTCATAAAAAAAATTTATATATTTGCAGTCTCAAAATTGTCCTGTAGTGTAATTGGCAACACGTCTGATTCTGGATCAGAAGAGTTCAGGTTCGAGCCCTGACAGGACAACATTTTAAATTTGCACTCCTCTGTATTTCAGTCTTTTACAGAGGTTTTTTATTTTAAGGGGATAGTTTCGGGGACGGTATTATGTTTAGTACATCAAAATATATAGCCCAATTGGGCCCACAATTAAAATTTATTAAACCCTCTAATTCAAGCAATTGGGGGTTTTTGATTTTCTGGAGGACAATACAAGGGACGTCTTACTCTGTTGAAATAAACAGTTTTTAAAAACATTATAAACTTATTTACTTTATTCTTTTATAAACTTAGTGATATTACATCCCATAATATTGTTTTAAAAGTTCAGCTAATAATGTACCTGCTGCACCAATACTAACTTGCCAAGTCCCATTTAATGCCTTAGTGGTCATTTTTTGAATCCAATCATTTACCTTTGTTCCAAATAATTTTCTTTCATAGTTTGGTTCTTCTTCTATTGATACTCTTAATTCTTCAATCTCTTCCTCGGAAACATAGTTGTCTCTAAGAGCTTTACTTAACTCTTCAAATTTCGATTTCCCAATTTTAAAATTATTTTTTATTGCATTTTCATTACCTGTATTAATAACATTACCTTCACTATTGTTTATAATTATCTGTTTCATGGTATTATTGATTATTAAATTTGCCTTTGTTTTCTTTTTAATTAATTCTTGAAGTTCAATTTCAACACCAAATTCTTCTTCTAATTTCAACAATAAGTCCAAGGCTTTATTCCGTACTTCAACAATGATTTGATGAACCACACCAAGACTTACTTCTTTTCGAGCAGAATAAACAGACACATAAGGATTCCCCATATTTTGGTAATTCTCAGTAAGGTACCCTAGGATTTCAGATTGTATAGCAAATGCCAATTTATTTTTATTTTCTCTGAGATATCTTTCTAAAACAGTTATACTTTGATAAAATTTTATTTCTTCAACAAGCTTCTTTACAAAATCTGGTAAGTCATTAGTTGCTAATACTTGATTTTCCAAGAGCACGTTTCCATTCATCATGTTGCCCACCAAAACGCAACTAGTTATTCGGCAATTTGGAATATCATCATTGGATTCATAACCAGACAACTCTTTGTCAACCCAATTAAATAAAGATTTACTTTTCAATCTTGATGCCAAAACTTTTATTTTGAGCAAAGAATCAGTTATTGAATTGTTACTGTCAATAAGTTGATTGATTATTTCAGTTAGTATATTCATTGCGTTTATTTTCTTCTTTCATTACACTAATGTTGTGTATGGTTCTTTGTCAATTTCGAAGCGATTTCTTATCAGCGTACAAATAAGTTAAAGCGGGCTACAATCTTTTTATAACCTTTAATTCCAACAATTTTTTCAAATGAGCTGTTGGCCAACGTAATTATTTCATTCCTATTTTCTCCCTATCAATAAACTTGCAAAGAATATTTTTTAATTCATTATTAGATATTTCTATTCCGTTCAATTGAAGTTCATACTTCAACTTAGAAAAGACTTCTTCATTAGTAAGCACATCCGTAGAACTGTTTTTATTTAAATACCTCATAATTATACTTGATATAATATTCTTTTTATATGTATCAGTAAATGCTTCTGAGAAAATCTTATTTTGGTACCTACTTTCAGAATTGTTTCGTTGCTCAACTCTCATTATATGAATTTCCTGCCTCAATGCATCAAGTTGATCAAGAATGTATTTCCCCTCAGGTATCTCAGTTTGTTTAATTGAGGCTGGTTTGATTGTTTTTCCAAAACTCTTTAAGAAAGGAGAATAATTACTTTCAGTCTGAGACTTCTTATATGTTGCATTTATCTTTTTTGTTACTTCATCTTGAAATTTTACAATTTGAGGAAAATTTAAAGTTGATGGATATGAAATATGCTCAATTCCACCAGTATCAAAAGAGTATTCAGTTCTTTCATCTTTAATAATTATTATTGGTTTGTCAAATGCAAGTCTCAATCCCAACTCAAACATCACATTTGGATTTTTTGAACTTACATCACATACAACAATCTCGTTATTATAAACATTAGTCACTATTCTATCATGAATTAAACCTATGGCTTCATCATCACTGACTAATTTGGGTTCAAATTCCGTTCTTCTAATTGCCTCATTCATAATATCTAAAACATCTTTCCAATGTTCAGACGGATATTCTGGATGAGGAGCGATTGGCATTATTATTCCACATGTTTTTTTCCTGTTAACATCTTCCTTTTTATTATCCTGATTTGTTGCCATAGTTCCTAATTTTATACTTCCTTACAAGTTTAGATTATAAATATTGTTCATAAAAACACGCTTACTTACATGGTATCATCGATATTAAATATCTTAAGAATCATTATCAAACTTTCAACAAAATCAAATGTACAATTTGATTTAAACAAAGACAACTAAATTTTAATTAATGTAGGAGTATCCGAGACAATTGATTATTCGCCATAATTTCTACATTTGAGAGATTTTTTAGATTTTATGCCAAATAAAAATTGCGATATCAATACTTACATTGTTATCGCAATTCATTCAATTAATTATTGAAAAAGAAGGATTTAGTAAGAAAAGACTGGCGGAGTTTAAACGCTATACGTTTTACAATGTTGGCAATACAATAATGTTAATCCCGTTGTAATTAAGTGCTTTAATTCCGTTGCCTCTTTCGGCAATTCGTTAACTGTTACCTTGGTTCTTAAATTTCTACAATATGGACAGAATTTAGTTTGTCCTCCGAACAAATCTAACATTTGTCGATTTAATTCTTTTTTGGCTTTCATTTATGTACTCTCCTTTTTAGTTAGTATAGATATATTCATTTATCCCATCTAAATCAGAATAGATGTTGTCGCTTGGAATGAATTTGAATCCGGCAACCTTATAATTATCTGTTATATGAATTTTGTACTTCCCAGGACTCTCCGGAATCTGATCGAAATATTTATCTCTTTCGGGTCTTTCAAAATTTATAGTCGTGAATAGCCTTGATACATCTCTTGAACAATGCCACGGCAAATGAGTAAACTCAATGTTATTTTTGGTTATATACTTGGTTAAATATCCTATAAGAGATTTTCTGTTTTTATCAACTTTCTTAACATCTATGCCATTATATTTGTCAGTATTGATTCCCTTAAGAACTTCCACGCCTTTAACCTTCTCTGAGGCTAAACAGGAGGCCATAAAACCATTTACTTTCTTTATCGGCATAAAGTCATTTATCAACAGGTGAAAATGTATAGTGCCGTTACCCTGACGTTCAGCAACCCATAAATAAGACTTTAATCCACAATCTTTCCGGCAACGGGTTAACCATGTGTTATAAATTTTATATCCGATTTCATCAGATAAACCACAAGGGAAACTGATTGAATAGAAAGCAAGAAATTTTTTACTTTTTTCAAGCCGGCTGAAAGCATTGCATTTTTTTCTGACTTTCGATTTATTCAACTTATAACTTCTATTTTTCCCTTCTTTCTTAGCCTCATTGGTTGAAATTGATTTTTCAACTTCTATTTCTGTTTTTGCTTTTTTAATCTTCTTTCGTTTTACCGCTTCATTCGGATTTCTCTTTTTAGTCAATAATTCTCCATCCACTAATCTGAGTTTTGAAGATCCGGTAAACATTGAATTCTGTTGCCACTTAGTGTATAAAATACTTGAATATGATATTTGATATGACATGTTTTTTCGTTGGTCTGAGTTTGAAATGTTCGTACTAGAATAAATCCATTATAGGTATTATAGGTTATTATAGGTGCAAAAATAAATTAGAGAAAAGCCGGAACAGGATTGCCCTTGTAGAATCGTTTAATGTATTGACCTTTACGACGATCATAAACATTCATGTACTTCCATTTCGGGTGCTTTTCATTAAGAAATTTAACGAAGCCGTCAAGCTTATGAACGTACTTCCATTTTTTTGCCTCTCCGGTAGACAAAAAGATAGTCACGGAATAATCTCTGTCATGTTCCATGATTACCCCCTTTTGTATTTTAGATTTTTGACCGTTTGGATAGCTTGGTCAATTTCATCAGGTTTGTATAAAACTCTGTTCCCGATCCGATAGGATTGAACAATACCGGATTTTGACCAATTGTTAAGAGTCGGCAAAGAAATTTTGAGCATTTCAGCCACCTCAAAACGATTCAGATAATTTGACTTTTTGCCTTTTATTTCCGGCTTAGGTAACTGACTAAGTTTTTCTTCCAGTACCTCTTTGAATAATTTTTTGAGATCATCTGTGTTGATCCCTTGCAAAATGATTGAATCCATTCATTTCTCCTACATTTTTAGTTTAATTCATGTAGCAAAAATAAAACGGGTTATTTGTTGTAGTGGGGGGTGTAGTGACTACAAAGTTATTTTTCTTTAATCTTATTTAGATCAACTTGCACTATGTCAGCAATTTCGTTTAAGCCAGATTTTCTTAAAATATCTTCTACAAGTTCAAGATTTTCTCTGCTTTTTATTTTTGATTTTTTTCCGTTAATATAAGTGATGTCAGTTTTTATATTGCCTTTACTACGATTCAATAGTTTTTCTAATAGAAAACTCTTTTTAACAGTTGATGTATGAATTTGATTAATAAAATCAAGATAATGCAAGATTAACAATTGTTGAGCAAGGGTTGTCTCTCCTTTTTTTGAATTATTATTCTTTGATTTTATTAAGGCTATTTCTTGACTTAAACTTTCATTTATAGCTGTTTGACTTGGTTTAAATATTGTCATATTAATTAAAAAATGGGTGGTTTAATAATTTATTTGCGTTCTCTTCTTGTGAAATTCGAATATAGCGTAAAAAACTGCTTTCTGTTTTATGTCCGGTAATTTTCATTATAGTAATGGCAGGAACACCTGCAAGGTATAGATTACTTGCAAAACTTCGTCTTGCTGTGTGCGTAGATATAAGTTTAAATTTATCGAATATGGATTTTTTTAATTCGCCTCCTTTTGTAATTGAGACCTGGATTTTGCCGTCAATCTTTGCCGCCTCTCCGATTTCTTTCAGATAATCATTCATTTTCTGATTTGTGATTGGGTCAGGAATGTTCCAATCATATTTCATAAGTATTTCTCTAACATATGGATGAAGCGGAATAACTACCGTGTCTTTGGTCTTTTGAGTTCTGATCTTTATCTTATTATTATCAATAATGTTTTCTTTACTAAGCTGAGTAAAATCGGAGAATCTTAATCCTGTATAGCATCCGATTATAAAAAGATCTCGAACCCTTTCAAGTTTTTTATTTGCAGAGAAATCATGTTTATATATCTTTTCTAGTTCCTGAACATTCAAATATATCTTGTCTGTTTCTTCGGTCGCTTTTATAAACTTCCTACTTCTAAATTCCAAATTTTTATGAAGTCCTCTTTCATAAGCTTCTCCCATGAATACTTTCAGGTTTTTAATTTTGGTTCCAACTGTATTCTGAGCTAAGTCAAGATCTTCTACCAGATATTTGGTGAACGAATTATAAAATAACATATCAATATTATCAAAATCAATCTTACAGTTTTTTGCTTTACAGTAATTCTTAAGATGATTTAGGGCGTTTTGATATGCCTTTGTAGTACTTTCTGCTCTGATACCTGTCGTTTCTTTTATGAACTTTTCAATAAATCCTAAAAGATCAGGCTTTTGTTCCTTCTCCTGTTTTTTGAATGCAGTATCAAGTTCCTTTCTTAAATTAAATAATGTAACACTTTCTCCATCATTTAAGATTTTTCTGTAAGCTGATCTTACTTTTTCAGCACAATCATCAAGTCTTGAATTAAACTCCGGATATTCTTTAAATTGTTTTGTTTCTTTTGCACGTTGTTTTTCAGAATTCCAGAATTTTGGATTGATCTTTTCCCCTGTAGAATATTTCATTCTTCTGCTTCCAAAATTGAAATACAGGAAAACAAGTGTGTCCGTTTTTGAAGTGGGTTCTTTAAGAAAGAAGCTAGCTTTTGCCATGTCATTTTTATTTGACTTAAAACTAATAAATATATTGATTAGGGGACACTACAGGGGACACATATTTTTAATTTTAATAAATTTGATGATTTCTTATCACTTCTCTAAAAGCCATTATATGACTGATACAGACAATATTTAAGAATAAATAAGGATAAATAGATAAATAATGTTCTTGTCCTGACAGGACAACACAAAACCGGTTTCTTTAACCGGTTTTTTTATTTTGGACTGGCAGGGTGAGAAGTTCATCCCGACATTCCGAACAAAGCGAGGAATCGTCGGGAAGCCCTGACAGGACAACAATATAATCAATCACTTACAATTTATTTTGTGGGTGATTTTTTATTTGCTGCCAGGTGGATAAACCAGTGCCCTTGAGAGTAGATAACAGGTGATTTAATCAATTTATTCTGCACTTTGGTAGAATTAATATTTATAAATGATTACTGAATTATTATATTTACTTTATTAAATAACTATCTGTTTAGCTTATTATAAATCAAAATCATTAAAAGATAAATTATAATGAGAACCCGGTTTGCAATTTTAGCAGCAGTATTAGTTTCTGTAAGTGTTTTTTCCCAGGTACCCCAAAAAATGAGTTATCAGGCAGTAATTCGTGATGCCGATAATGCCCTTGTTACAAATCATATTGTAGGAATGCGGATAAGTATTTTGAAGGGCTCAACAAGCGGAACTGTTGTTTATACAGAATCCCAAAAACCAACCACCAACACTAATGGATTAGTAAGTATTGAAATAGGAGGTGAAACTGGTTTTGATGCCATTAACTGGTCAAATGACTCTTATTTTATTAAGACAGAAACTGACCCGACAGGTGGTACAAACTACACTATTATTGGAACAAGTCAGTTATTGAGTGTTCCTTATGCTTTACATTCAAAAACAGCTGAAAATAGTTTTAGCGGAGATTACCTTAATTTAACAAACAAACCAGTCTTATTTGATGGGCAATATAGCAGTCTTACAGGCTCCCCAACCAATGTTAGTGCATTTACCAATGATGCTGGATATCTGAAAAGTTTCACAGAAACCGACCCGGAGGTAGGAACTAATACTTCCGGATATTCACCAAGGTGGGACGGTTCAGCTTTGGTTACAGGAGCCATTTATCAGGATGCTGCCGGCAATGTCGGCATTGGAGCAAACAATCCTGCTACCAGGCTGGAGGTAAATGGTGTTATAACAGCCACAGGAGGTAACTCGACAAATTGGAATAATTCATTCAGCTGGGGCAACCATGCAGGATTATACCGACCGGTTAGTTATGTACCAGACTGGGGCGAAATTACGGGTAAACCTGTAGGAAATAATAAAGGCGATATGCTATATTGGGATGGATCATCATGGGTAATGGTACCTGTCGGACAGCCAGGACAATTTTTACAACTGACATCTTCAAACATACCGGCATGGTCAGGAGCCTCATTCCCAACCATCACCACCACAGCAGTCTCCTCCATAACAGATAACGCAGCTACCGGCGGCGGAAATGTAATAAATGATGGTGGCGCAAGTGTAACAGCACGTGGAGTATGCTGGAGCACATCAGCAAATCCTACAACCGCAATCAACAAAACCATAGACGGTTCAGGAACAGGAACATTCACAAGTTCAATGACCGGATTAACATCTGGCACAACTTATTATGTAAGGGCTTATGCCTTAAACAGCGCCGGAACAGTATATGGTAACGAGATAAGTTTTGCAACAACTACAATTGTAACTGAACCCTATTCACTGCACACAATAACTTTAGATGGGATTAATGACTTTAGCACAACAGATGAACAGTTTAGCACAACTTCAACCGGGTATAATGCCTATTTTGCATGGGATGCAAATTATTTTTATATAGGTTATAAAGGTTCGGATATTAACGCTATGAGTTCCAGCAAATGGCTCATCATTTATTTAGACGGAACCCCGGGAACCACCACAGGCATGACCCTGAATACTCAGACTCCAACTCTGGCTTTTACTGCAAAGTATTTATTCATGTGGAAAACTACCAATGATTTTTTTGGTTCCTGGTTATATAATGGGTCATCATGGGCAGGTCCTTCTTCTGTAAGTGCCTCGGATTATAGTAAGAGCAATGATTATTTTGAGATGCGGATTCCTCTTTCATCAATTGGAAACCCTTCAAAACTGAAAGTCCATGTAAATATGCTTAATGAAGCTCCCGGATCGGAATGGACTTATGGGGGTGTTCCTGCGAATTCATTCTCAGATAGCTATGACCCTGATTATCTTCATTATTACCATTTTGATTTTTCCAATACACTCAAACCTAAAGACTATGTACCTCAATAAAAAACAACCTGACTTTGCTATAATTCTGCACAAGAAGAGGGTTACATTTTAACTGGTTGGATTTTCAAGGGAAACGGCAACCGGATATGGATTCAGAGTCAGGAATTTCTGGCCTGATAAACTTATCTCTGCAGCCGGATATGCCAACAATGTTTCGGGTTACCTGCCAACGCACATGCATATTGAGCAGGGTGTTTATGAGGGTGAAGATTCATATTTTTGGGATGGGATGCCAAATTCATTCCCCAAAAATGTAGATGGCACCATCTTAAATATACTTAAATCTATTGAGCGTGAATTAAATATACAGAGAGTTATGAAAAAGCGTGAATTCTTAAAGGTTTTTAGTGTCGCCACTGTAGGGGCTTTTACCTTTTCATCTTTCGCATTGAGCTGTATTAGTCCTGATCGTAAACCAAGATTGAAAAACTGGGCATGGATCCATCCAACAGGATCTTCAGATTCAGCCAACTCCAAAAATGAATGGAAAAAACTGTTCAGTAATCTGAAAAAATGGAATATTGATTATGCATTGCTTCTTACCCAAACAAATTCAATCATTGAACAGGTAATACCTGTTGCAAAACAAGAAGGTGTGGAGCTTCATGCCTGGATAATTGCGTTGAATTGGCCGGATAAGAATACCATGAAGGAACACCCTCAGTGGTATGTTGTGAATGGTAAAGGCGAATCATGCATAGATAAGCCTGCCTACGTGAATGATTATAATTGGTTATGTCCCACTAATCCGGAAGTGGTGGAATTCCTGAAAAAAAGGGTTGAAGAGCTTTGTGCATATGACGGGCTCGCAGGAGTCCATCTCGATTATATACGTTATCCGGATGTTGTACTGGCACCAGAACATAAAGCAAAATATGATATTCCACAGGATGATCTGGTTCATCCTCAATTCGATTATTGTTATTGCGAAGTATGCAGATCTAAGTTTAAGGAATTATCAGGAATGGATCCTTTGACTCTTCCTGATCAGGCAACAAATGAAGCCTGGCTGAATTTCAGATTTGACACTCTAACAAACCTGGTAAATGAAATTTATGATACAGTTCATAAGTCAGGAAAAATTCTCTCAGCTGCAGTTTTTCCAACTCCTGACCTTTCGAAGTTCAGGGTCAGGCAGGATTGGTTAAAATGGAAGCTCGATTATGTTATGCCAATGATGTATCATAGATATGAAGGTCAGCCGGTTGAGTGGCTTGAGACTGCTACAAGAGAGGGAGTTGAAGCTCTTGCCGGCAAAATCCCATTATTCAGCGGATTGCATCTGGCACAACTTAAGCCTCAGGAACTTGGTCTTGCCACAAGTTTATCTCTTAAGGCCGGGGCCTCCGGAATAGTTTTATTCACCGGGAATGCAATGAATGAAGAATATTGGAAATATATGAAAGAGGGAATAAGTAGTCACAAAAAATATTCAGAATCTTAATGGTGATAATCTTCTCTGTATTTCAGAATGACATAAGTATAATTAAATCAGCTGTCAGGGGAATTATGGCAAACCAAAGAACAGATACCCTGAGTGCAATGTTAATCATCCAGGATCAAGTAAGATTTTCTTTTTATTGATTATCAGCTCAAATAGTGTTCTGGCCTTTAAAAACTCTTGAATTATTAATTGTCTCCAGATGTATGGAGAAAATTATGTAATTGATGAATATGATCCTGGCAAATCGTTTAGCTTGAAATATAAGAGTTTAGACATGGGATGGGCCGGCTGAGAAGCTGTCCGGCCTGCCGAAGGCAATTTTCTCAAAATGATAACTGTTTTCTCAAAATGAACAGTCCGGGATCTCTTGTATCATTTGTAATCCATTCAACATATGTATATTATAAGTATTCCCCATTTCAGGTATTATTTTTGCATTAAGTAAGTCAATCTCTAAACAGGGGATTTATTAACATTTTGGTTTACATCTTCTTTCTCTGCAATACTACCGGATAACCCTCTAACGAAGTAATCCATTTTGCAAATGAGATGAAGTTCAAACCTAAAGTTAGTGTCTAATAAATTTAACTAAAAAGTAACAACATGAAAACAAAACTGACAGCAATATTTTTATCTCTAAGCAGTTCCCTTATGAGAAAGTGCTTATTAGTATTATTAATTCCCCCATTTTTAATGCAGATATCCTGCGTTAAAGATGATACACCTGAAACCACAGAAACTGTTCCTATTGAAAACCCCGGGACTCCTGAGACGACAACCGGAACTATTTATTATGTCTCTCCAACAGGGAACAATACCAATGCAGGCACGTCAGGAAGTCCATGGGCGACTCTTGCCTATGCTGTTACTGCTGTTTCAAGTGGTGATATAATTTATATGCAGGCAGGAAAGCATGTTATCCCGGCCAGGCTAACATTACCTCTGGGGGTAAGTCTTACTGGTGCAGGAGAGGCTTCGGTAATTACTAATACATCATTAACGTCCAGAATTAATTATGGCCCTAATGGAAGTAACGGAGATGCAATAATTAATCTGGTTTCTTCTTCTGTATTAGATGGAAATCAATCAATAAGTTATTTAAAGTTTGATGGAGCAAGTCTGACTTGCAGTCATGCTATTTATATTATGAACAGACATAATGTAAAGATTCATCATTGTACATTCGTAAATTTCAATTATAGTGCTGTTGTATGGTGGGCGCAGGGTACGGGTGACGGAACTCCCCCGGCAACCCGTTTATCCGGAAGCGAATTTTATAATAATATAGTTACAAACTGTGCCGGCTATAATTCTGCTGATGCTTCATATTACGGAGCATTATATTGTGGGGGTCATACTGGTATGCTGATCCACGATAATATAATGATAGAAAATGGGCATAGTACCGGAACGCAAGGATGGCCAATTAAGTTCTGGCTTTGGGGTGGAATGATGAATGGTTGTAAGATATATAATAACCAACTTGAAAAGACCGATTACTCCGTATGGGATTTTGCAATTGAAAGTACAGGTGAAGATGGAATGGAAATTTTTAATAACACTATAAGCGGTGGAGTTGATCTGAATAAACAAAATTACAGTGGCACTTATACTTATTCGGTCTATATACATGATAATACTATTGGTCCAAAAGGTTCTGTAAAAGGAATGTATAATGCCGGGATAACACTTGAACATAATAACTCTCATGTGCTTGTTGAAAGAAATATAATTCAGAATTGCAGCCCGGCTATATTGTTCACTCCAAGGGCAACGGCACAGACTGAAATTACGATAAGATATAATATTATGAAAGGTATTCATCCCAGTTCCTATTATACTGAAGGAATAACTATGAATCCCGGATCATCCGGTGTAGTCATTAACGGGTTCAATATTTATAATAATATTATACATGGAACTTCCGGTAGTACGGACTTTGGGATCAGACTTGTTCATTCTGGCGGAGCAGCGATAACATCTGCTACAAACGTCAAGATAATTAATAATGTGATTATGAATTTTAACGGTTATTCCGGTGCACCAATATATTTAACGGGGGGATCAGCATATTCTAATTTAAATATTCAGAATAACATATTTTATAATAATGGGACTAACGCTCCTACAATAACCGGAACACCTGCAAATTATACAAATAGTGGAAATTTAACAAGTAATCCATTGTTTACTAATGCAGGTACTGACTTCACTTTGCAATCCGGGTCTCCTGCCAGGGATGCAGGAATAAATGTGGGTTTAAAAACAGATTATTTAAAAAATACTGTACCGTATAATAATATCCCTGATATTGGTGCATATGAATATGGATCAACAAGTGGCTCTTAGCATCACTTCACCTGTTATTTGCAACTTATACGGAATCCCGGCTCCAACAGGAATAACTGCTTATGTGACTGATATTCAGAGCAGGTTACATGGGCATAGTTACCGGTTATTGTAACTGGAGCCGGGTTTCCATCTGGGTCGCTTTTCTTCAAATGCTAAACGCTTACCCACCTGAAACAATAATTTCAATTCATTTATAGCGCCATCCATTGTCCAGGTTGATGCATTATATTCATCAGAAGGGCGATGGTAATTTTTCTTATTGTATTCGTCCTGTATTTTCCCCCCGTACTCTTTCCCTTTTCCAATAACATCAATACCACTCTGCACATACAAAGCAGGTACTCCTGCTTTGGCAAAACTAAAATGATCAGAACGATAATAAGATCCTGCTTCAGGATGTGTCTCAACAGATATATAACCGCCTTCTTTTTTAACTTCTTCCCTGAAATAATCTTCCAGTTCTGACTGTCCCTCTCCAATTATAACCATATCATTTGTTTCAGTACTCCAATTCAAACATTCCATGTTAATGTTTGCAACCATTTTATTTAAAGGATAAACAGGGTTCTTAACAAAATATTCAGATCCCAGAAGCATCTGCTCTTCAGAAGTAACCGCAAGAAAGATTATTTTTTTGCGACAGTTTCGGGAAGCCAGCCAATCACATCACAATTCTTAATGTCTTTACCACGGTTATCCAACTGAAGCCTTGAAGTATTGAAACTATTTTGTTGAACAATGAAAGGATAGCCTGCCGCTTCAGTATTATGGATTATTAAACAGCCTTTTGCACCTTGTCTGGCGGCTTCTTCAAACTTATATGTCCAACGTCCGTAAAAATAGGTCATTGTCTTTCCTTTGAACAGGTTTGTATCGCCTGCCCAAAATCCGGGATCATTCACTATTACCATCACCACCTTATCTTTCACATCCAATCCTTCATAATCATTCCAATTATACTCCGGGGCCACAACTCCATAACCTGCAAATACAAGTTCCGTATTATCAAGACCAATGTCTTCAGCAGTTTTATCTGTCCATATGATTTAATTATCATAGGCATTTAACGTAAAATTACCTTTTGGAGATTGAACTTTCATGTTTGGTGCAGCGGTAGCCAAAATACTCACCATAGGTACCTCCTGGAAAAAGTTATTGCCATTACCGGGTTCAAGTCCCGCTGCTGAAAATTGCTTTTGTATGTAATTAATCGTCATTGTTTCTCCAGAGGTAAAAGGTTTGCAATAGTGAAACATCCATAGATCTAAAAAGAAATCTTTTAACCCGAACTTATATTGCACATTGGCTGAAAAGTTCAGAAGTATCAGGGAGAATATTTGACTCAGATTTCTACTAAAATTAGTCCCAGGACATCTGAATTAAATTTGGAATCAGTATTTAAAGTTTCTAACTTTATAAAATGTCTAATGGTTTATCTCATCATGAACAGAAAAATATTGTACACCATTTCAAGACAATTGTATTCATTCTCAGTTATATACTTAAGTATAGAATCATGATTAAATAATAATCAGTTATTATACTGGTATACGGAACCATTTGAATCCGTGGCGGAACCGAAAAGCCCTATGAGTAGGATAACTAATCTAAAAGAGATGAAAAAATTATTTACTCTGTTAATGGTGGTCATAATGCTTTCAGATGCTTTTGGACAGAATGCAGATCAAAAGTGGTCAATTGGTCTCTTTGGCGGGAAAACCGAATACAAAGGAGATATTGGCAATGGATTTTTCAAATATCAACCATTCTACCAACTTGGAGGATTAGCTATAAATCATTATCTGAATCCTTCATTTGATATAGGTATTCAAGGTGAAACCGGTGCTTATGGTTTTATGAAACCCTATGTAAGAAGTTTCCTTTCAGATAAAACTGATGGAAGTCTGCTTCTGAGGTACAAACTCAACAATGGTTACATTTTCAAAGAGGATGCAATAATTGCTCCTTATTTAACTGGTGGTTTTGGGTTTGCTGGTTTTTCAGGGAGCAGAACCAAAGAAGGTGAGCTGGATGGGATACTGCCATTGGGAGGTGGAATAAAGGTAAACCTTTCCCACACAGTGGCTTTACAATATCAGCTCCTGTATAATCTTACTAATGGAGATAACCGGGATCTTGTTGTTGCTGGTAAGAATGACAAATTTATTGCACATACACTCGGACTTATTTTCAGTTTTGGCTCTCCTAAAGACGCTGACAAAGATGGAGTTGCTGATAAACTTGACAAATGTCCCGGAACACCTGAAGGTGTCAAAGTTACACTTAATGGCTGTCCGGTAGATGGTGACAATGACGGGATTGCTGACTATCTTGACAAATGCCCCTCTGTTGCAGGTATCGCCGCCTTTACTGGTTGTCCCGATTCTGATGGTGATGGAGTACAGGACTCACAGGATAAATGCCTTGACGTCAAAGGTCTTGCTTCATTAGACGGATGCCCCGATTCAGATGGCGATGGTATTACTGATGCTAATGATAAGTGCCCGAATGTCAAGGGACTTGCCGCATTCAGCGGATGTCCTGACACCGATGGTGACGGTATTACTGATTCAGAAGACAGGTGCCCAAATGTAAAAGGCCCAAAAGAACTGAAAGGATGCCCCGATGGTGACAACGATGGTATTGCGGATATTGATGATAAATGTCCTACAGTCTACGGTATTGTAGCAAACAAAGGCTGTCCGGAAATAAAAGAAGAGACAAAAGAGGTATTCACCAAAGCTCTGACCGGGATCCTCTTCGAAACAGGAAAGGATGTAATTAAATCTTCATCATTCCAAATATTGAACAATATCGTTACTATATTGAATGAGAACCCTGCATACAATCTTAATATTGACGGTCATACCGATGCTGTTGGAGATGATGCCAGGAACCTCGATCTGTCTCAGAGACGTGCCGATGCAGTAAAAAAATACCTGGTAGATAATGGGATTAATGCTTCAAGATTAACTGCCGAAGGATATGGTGAGGCAATGCCTGTGGCTGATAACAAAACTTCCGCAGGAAGAGCAAAAAACAGAAGAGTGGAATTCAAGGTTATCTTTTAATCCTGTTTCATCCGTAAATAATTTTTAGTTTAAGGTTCCCGCCAAGGCGGGAACCTTTGAGAATTAATTATGTACATATGAATCAATCACTTTTTATCTTATTGAAAAAAATTTCCCGATCTGCCTGTCGTAAGGTAAAGTTATTTATCATAATCGCTTTATCAGGGATAGCAAATCTCTCTTTTGCCGGGGAACCGACTGTCCTCATATTTATTGTTGACGGACTTCAGAGAGATGCAGCAGAAGCAGCGGCAGCTAACGGTGCCGAAAATATCAAATTCCTTATTGGGAACGGAGTAACGGTCCGGGAAGCTTATTGCACAAGTCCTGCACCACGCATGTTTTTACCCGATGGATCCCTTCCGTGGGGAACATCGTCTTCACCAAATGTTGCAATGCATACAGGTACTCATGTTTTTGAATCGAGGATGATGGACGATATTTTTCTTTCCGCCAGACGGGCAAAAATCAAATCAGTTTTTGCCGGAGGAGCAGAAAATTATGTTGAATTCACTACACCTGATTTTTGTTATGCAGGCTCTCTTACTGATTCTGCAGTAGTACAATACGGAATGAATCATTTTACAAAAGACAATACACGGTTAATCAGACTTCACCTTCAGCAGATCAGAGACAGCTGGACCGGTCCGGAAGAAAAACTAAATCCCGGTTCCGGTTACCAGCATGCTATCCTTAGAGCTGATGCTCTTCTGGGTAAGCTTATCCTGATGTTTAAAAATGCAGGAGTATGGAATGATACTTATATTGTTTTGGCAGGAGACCATGGTATGGGTATTACTAAAGAAAGTGAGCATCCGCCTTCAGTTCCTTCCTCATGGTCGACATTTATGAATTTTTACGGTCCCGGTATAAAAAAAGGCAAAAGTATCCCTTATGCTGAAACACCGGATATTGCAATTATGGTTAATCACTTTTTAAGACTTGAACCACTAAAAGGTCATACAGATCCCAAAGTGAAAATTGAACCAAAAGGGACCACAGGTACATTCCTGTGCAACATCTTTGAAGGGAATCCGGATGAGATCACTCATCCCAAATATATCAAAAGATATCTGGAAAGTAAAAACTGGGAACCTTCTGATGATTATTCAGAATACCGGCTGGCTATGCTTTCTTATATCAGAGAGTCACTTGTGCCAGCCTCTCATTAACAATCATGTCTCTCCCTGATGCTATTTGCTTTCTGGTTTCTTTGGATTGAATAATACAATCTTCCCATCATGATAAATTGTCCAGACAGGATCATCATTCTTAACAGGGAAATAACTCTCAAATGTTGAGCGCGTGGAGCTTATTACCGGAGCTGGCAGGTTTTTCGGGAAATCTGATCTTCTTAATCCAATATCCCCCAGACTGGAAGAATAAGTGTTGTTTTTCTTAAAATACTCATATTCTGCATAATAGATTTTTCGTAACGCCCACTTTAAATCCAGGTCCCTGTCGGGAACAAAGGTTTCCATTCCATCGCCTGCCTGGATAGTTGAAAATTGCAGATAACCCCACATTTCAGGCATGTGCATATTGATACGCCCCTGAGGAGACCAAACCCAGTTATTTTCAGGAAAAGATCGCCCGGTTTGTGGATCGACCTCTTTTTTGTACTTCCCTGCCTCAACAACAGTACGCCATTCAACCCTTGAAAAATTTATTCTCCACTGACCTACAATTTCAGGAGAGCCAGTTGTTGCAGCCCATTCCTTAAATGTTTTGAATGGAATCACCAGCTCAACCGTCCAGTTTCTGTCAACATCAGAGGGATTATTTATTGTGCCGTCAACCCTGACTCCTACCTTCAGTCCGGCAATATCCCATCCGTTTATAGCTGACCCTCCGTCACGGTAGGCTTTTAACAATAAGAGATCCCACGGTGTCCCATAGGCATTAACTTCGAGCTCATAATAAGCCTGTGTATCTCCATCCGGATCGATAAATACCTCAAAGTCATTATCATAGAAAATGACAGTATCTCTCTGCCTCAATGTTGCCCATACATCAGGTTCTTCAAGTTCTGCAGCTATATAAAGATTTGAATCGTCCCACAGTAATTTTGCACGGGTTTTTAATTCCGGAACGGGTTTGGCAGATCCCTCTATGTCGACAAAATATTCTGTCCATGGGACTGCGCCCCAGGATTCTTCATCAAGAACTCCGTCGGGAGTAACAGGAGAAGCTGTACGGTAGCATACATAGCCCCTCGGCTTAGGTTCCGGAGGCAATTGCAATGAAGAACTCTCTTTAGTTACCGGAGACCGGATACAGGAATAAAAGCTGATCAGCAATCCTGACAACAAAAATAAATCAAATCTTCTGTTCATTTTTGTTACTGCTTTTTTAATCGTTTCAATCATAACCATCAGCATTTTATCAAAATTGTCCATAACGATTATTTTAGATATATAATGAAATTCTGTTACTCTTATTTTGACAGGAACCTGTAAGTTATGAAAATATCCGCAGATCACGAACAATCGTTAATATTTCCCATTCCCGTCAAATATTTTTAATTTTGAATAACCAAACTGTTGACTTGAAATAAGATTCACAGAATAATCAACTTACCTGAAATACCGATTGCCATGAAAACCATTCGATTTTTCCTGATCCTGTTAATTATGCTGCCGTCATTTGCAGTGGCACAATCTTCCAGGTATTTTCTCCACGACAACTGGAAAGCAAAAAGAGCTACTGATGTGCTGGCCGATGGTACTGAAATAACAGCAGCTGACTTCAAACCTGAAGGTTGGCTTGATGCAGTGGTTCCCGGGACTATCCTTACAACTCTTTTACATAATAATCAGATTGCCGATCCTTTTTTCGGAATGAATAATAATCTTATCCCTGACGTGTATGATACAGGCAGAGATTATTATACCTACTGGTTTCTCAATGAGTTTGAAATTCCTGATATTAAAGATGGTCAGGAGGCATGGATCAATTTCAGAGGAATAAATTATTTTGCCGATATATTTCTGAATGGTCACAGGATAAATACAAATACACACCAGGGTATGTATCTCAGAGAAAAGTATCTGATCACACCCTGTCTGAATAAAGGGAAACCAAATAAACTGGCGATATGGGTGGCTCCTCCTGATCCTGTCGGAAATGCTGCAGCCGGTCAGGGTGGTGATGGGACCATCGGACGTAATCTGACCATGCAATGTACGGCAGGATGGGATTGGATCTGTCCTATGCGCGACAGGAATACAGGTATCTGGGACCAGGTTTCTGTTGAAATCACTGGTTCCGTCGATTTGAAGAATCCTTACATCGAAACAAGAGTCCCGGAAATAAGAGTACCCGGAAAAAACCAGGCTCCTGCATATGTCAGGCTATCGGTTGAGTTAAAAAACGCATCATCGAAAATTGTTAACGGGACTTTAAATGTTGAATTCGATGGTCACAAAAGTTCTTTGAAAATTGCCATTAATCCTTTCGAAGAAAAGATCGCCTCATTCCCCGAGATTAAGGTTGACAACCCAAAATTATGGTGGCCAAACGGGATGGGCGATCAGCCGTTATATAACATGAAAATTGATTTCATTGCACAGGATGGAACAAATATTGATTCTGAAACGGTTACTTTTGGCATCAGGGAAACAAGCAACTATTTTGATGAAAAAATTAAAGGAAGGGTATTTACAGTAAATGGTCAGAAACTATTTATCAAAGGCGGCAACTGGATCGCATCAGATGCCATGCTTCGTTTGACAAAAGAGCGCTACGAATCAGAAGTGAGGCTGCATGCCGGAATGAACATGAATATGATCAGAGTTTGGGGAGGCGGCCTGACCGAACGACCCGAATTTTACGATGCATGTGATAAATACGGAATACTGGTATGGCAGGATCTCTGGGTTTCAGGCGACTGTAACGGGGAGTGGCCCGATCCACAAAAGAAAGAGTCGCAGGCCAGACGAAAAGCTTATCCCGACAATCACGACCTGTTTCTGGAAGCAGTTATTGACCAGATTAAAATGTTAAGAAATCACCCCAGCCTCTATCTGTGGTGCGGAGGAAATGAGACCCTTCCTCCTTCTGACATATTGAAGGCTCTGGAAGAAAACATATTCCCCACCTTCGATCCCAAAAGATTTTTTCTGGATCAGTCAACTTCCTCCCGCCTTATGACAAATACCATAGGAGGTAACGGTGACGGACCTTACGGTATCAGGGAACCTGAAAAGATCTTCACTGAAAGATCATATCCGTTTAATCCAGAAACCGGCTCTATAGGAATTCCCAACTATGACGGGCTCAAGAAAATCATACCCGAAGATGAAATGACACCACCACAGTCATTCAGGGCAGGCAAATCCTGGTCATATCATAAATATCTGCCTTTGAATAATTTCCCCGATCGTTACGGGAAGGTAAAAGATATCCGTGATTTCTGTTTCAAAGCCCAGATGGTCAGCTACGAACAATACCGCGCACTCCAGGAAGGTTTTAATTATAAAATGTGGGATTGGTATACAGGAATGCTTGTGTGGAAAAACCAGAATCCATGGACAGCATTGCGCGGATCTTTTTATGACTATTATCTTGATTACAACGGCGGTTATTTCGGATATAAACATGGTGCAGCCCCGGTTCACATCCAGCTTAATCTGAATGATTCAGTGGTGTGCGTTTTAAACCAGACTGCAGAGAATGTAAACAATATCACAGCAAATGTAGGTCTTTATGATATGCACGGCAAACTGCTTTCTGAGCAGAAAAACACAGTGAATCTGAAAGCTCAGGAGGTAACATTATTAAAAAAGGTCGTTTTACCAAAGGGCAACGGTGAGGTCTTCTTTCTGAAATTGCAGCTGACTGCTCAGGGGAAAGTGTTGGATGAGAATCTTTACTGGCTTTCAAATGTACCCCATCTGTATGAAAAGCTGAACGATCTGAAAGAAGTTGCTGTTAAGACCGTTATAAGTAAAAATGATGAAGATCATGCTGTTATTGCAATCTCCAATCCAAAAGATGAAACAGCGTTCTTCATCAGGTTAAAAATAACTAACGAAAAAAATGAACTTATTCTGCCTTCATATTTCACCGACAACTATTTCACTTTATTGCCGGGTGAGGTGAAACATGTTGAACTTGATTTGTCCGGAACAGATAAGAATAAAAGGAATGGAATTAAGCTTGTTGCAGAAGGGTGGAATGTTCCTAAACAAGAGACTGAATTTTAAGATTCTTAAAAATCAAATCGAACCGTGAACCATAAAAACCAGCCGGCTGTCCGGGCAAAGGGCGCAAAGCTAAAATCATGATTTATTTGCTTTGCGTTCTTTGCGGTTAATTGATTTATGCTTTTCAGACAGCTTTCAGGATTTCTTACTTAAAAAATTCAGGAAAACAGGAAAACGGTTCATCCTGAACTTCAAAATATGGCCAGTATTCGAATTCTCTGCTCCCTTCAATTGTGAAATGCAAAGGTTTTCCCTGAACCGGTCTGAGCATCTTTTTAATGCTTTCAGGAGTTGTTTTCACCCCTACATCATACTTCTTTGCCCTCACACCAACCATTGCCATCAGGATTGGCCCGTATTCAATGGCATAATGATTTTCTTCAAATCCTTTTTCCATTCCGGTATATTTGGTTACCCTGAAATCCATCGGAAGAGTAAATGAAATTACATCTGTGTTTTTCCACTCCCTGTCAATTACAAAATATGTCCCCGGAATCCCTTTCCCGACCTCTTTTCCATTGACCATTACAGCCATCTTTTCAGAAGCCCATGATGGTACACGGAGGCGGATTATATTTTTCATTGGTTTGCCATTCCCTACAGTTATCTCGACTTTAGGATCATAAGGGAACTGTGTCTTCATCTTAAGGCTCATGGGTTGGTTCCTGCATGTATACTTAATCTCTGAAGCAGCATACAGATCAACGTAAATACCATCTTCCGCAGTGGAATAAATATATTCGGGAAGTGATCCGAAAACCCTTGTTCCCTGACCCTCACAACAGGTATTCATGCACTGATGGGAATTTGGTGAATGATCACCATACTTCCAGTCTACCAGTTTTGCAAAATAGCGGATTCCCTGAGGACCATACTGGTTTGCTATTGCCACATTGTATATTGATTTCTCAATTTCGCTGACGTATTTTTCCTGGTCGGGATAAAGAAGATGGAAACGCTGGTTAAGCTTCATCCAAAATGAGTTACCGCATAATTCACCTGTCTCCTTTCTCAGATAATATGATTTTGGTTCATAAAGAAATGTTCCTTCATTTATTGCAAGTGACCCTCCGATATGCTCCCAGTTGTCATGGTACAGATCCCATGCCCCCAAAGCAGCATCAAGATATTTCTGAGCTCCCGTTGCACGATATAGATCGAGATAGGGTTCGATCCCGGTAACTAAATAGTTATGGGGACGGTCGTACGGATACCTCCATATTGCATCCGGATTTCTGTCAGCCAGTTGTTTCATCCAGTAGTTTTCCTGAAAATATTGTTGGACTACCTGAATATCTTTGGCCTTCCCAATAGGTGTAAAATAGGTCCTTGTCATAGGTATAATGCCCTGTGTCCCCTGTCTCGGGCGTCTTAGCATTTCCGTCAAATATGGACATTGGTCAAACCAGTCATAAAACCCCCGCAATAACCCGAAAGCCTTTTTGTTGCCGGCATATCCAGCCTCTATCAGTCCGTGGGTTACCCATGACCTTGTATAGGCTCCGTATTCAACGTCAAATATTGTATGCTTCGGATAGGCCATCAGATAGCCGTCCGGCTCCTTACACTGATCGATTACATCGATAATATCATTCATCTCTTTACGCAAGTCCGCATTTTCTATCCAACGCAAGGTGTTTCCAGCTCCCATCAGAAAACGTCCTGCCTCCGATCCCGGAAGTTGCTTAAACCAGAATAAACTTAACTTTTCATCAAAAGGTTCTACCGGTAATCCAGCCTTTACACGAAAATTTCGAACCAACTGATCGAAAGTAAATGAGTTCATCAGGTAACTGATGTTGTTTTCCATTGTCTTCTTAAACAATCCATCTCCTAACTGTACTCCTCCCATCGGTGTTTCAGCCTTGTAAGCTACAGGCTTCCATGTTTCAACAGGCATCACATTCTCCGGATTATTGGTAACCACATATTCTCCCTGAGGCCGTGGCGGACGTGTAAGCAATTCTATGTGTGAATCATTGCCTGGATTTGATTCTGTTGCTGTGCATCCCTCCGCAATATCTTTTCCGTCTGAAAGAACAATTATCTTTGTCATTGCCAGTTTATTGTCTCTGAGGCGTATTGCAGTTAACCTGACATATCTTCCATAAACCTCTTTTGAGGCAAATGCGCAAACTTTATCAATCGGGTCAGGGAATTCTTCCTTCAGGGTATAGTCTTCATACATGATGGAGTGTTCGAAATTCACATCATTTGAAACTTCGAGTTTGAAACGTGATGGAAAACCTCCGGCAGCAGGGCCCCATCCCTGTACTCCGGGTAATAGTTTTATCCCGTCTATTTTCTTTACCTGCCCCAGATCAATCTGCACCCAGCGTATCTCATTGTTGCTGGCTGCCATTGAAGCGTAAGCCGGAAGATAATATCTTGCCACCCGCTCAACCCCCATTTCTGCTTCACGAAGTTCATTGGCCGCGTTATACTTTACCTGAGCTGTCAACAATATGGAATTCATTGTTAAGAAAGAAGATACAACGAGGCAAATGAACTTTGCTTCTTTTAATAAAATGGATGTTTTTGTTCTCATCTTTATTATGGTTTCAAAATGATTAATATAACTTCAAGTTAACGCGTGTTAAATATAATCCTTCACATTCCGAAGGTATATTATAAATGTGAATAAAAAATGTAAAATCACATTATCTTGCTAAAATTGATTATATCCGGTGAAAACATTGTATTTATTTCGTGCCTATAGTACTTCGAAAATATGGGAATATTTTAAATATCTACTATTAGTTGGTTTCTGACTGAGCTGTCCCGGAGGGGCATGATGTTGGTAGAAAGATTATTACAGAATCTGTTAAAGTCCCATATGGGATGCCATAAAAGTTAACCGGGCAATAATAAAAAGAAAAATGCTACTGCTATTGTAATAAAAAAACAATGATGTCTATATTTAATGAGGTTCATGAATTCTGAGCCGTCCAAATGGTTATTCAGATGCAGGTCCAATCAGATCTTGTGGATTATAGGCAATTCCATATTTAATTGTTTCAGTAAGTTTCTCCACATTTTCTCTACAATTAACCTTTATTTTTAATACTGAGTCTTCAATATAAGCATCAGCTTCGGTTCCTCCATATCTAAAATGTTGAACAGTTTCTCTTTTAGAAGCATTATAATTATACATACGCGTTTTGGAGAATACTTAACATTATCTGAAAATTATCAAGTTTTTCGAAATTATGCCCTTTTCAGTCGAGATTTTTATGAAATAGTTACCTGTTGAAAGTTGCGAGAGATCGATTCTAACCTGTTGCGTTTTTGCCGTTTTTTCTAATAAAACTGAACCTGACAAATTTAAAATTTGGACATGGTTTATAATTAAGTCAGACTCAAGTACAACCTCATGATTTGCCGGATTTGGATAAACTTTAATATCTAATGATTTAGTTTCTGCAATGGATGTTATAAGATTCTTTGCAAGAAGATTCATGGTTATCCCATACCAGGAACCTAGATACAATCCTCCAATTTTATCATGAACTGCAAATCCAGGATATGGAATTCCATCTGAAGAATAATGCACATAATAATGTCTATTATCTCCCCAAAAATGGTCTCCGTTATTGGTAAGCATGAATGTTTGATCTTCAGATAATCCCAAACAAGTAATCCACTCATTAATGTTTGATATTACTTTTAAACCTGCCCAGTCTGCAATAGAATAATTTTCGCCGAATTCTGATTGAATTCTTGTATTAAGATTTTCCGTTTCAGTATATTGGCCTTTTGTTAATAACAAATTATTACATTCTTTATTATTTGGTGCTGATGACTGCGTTACTGTAACAGTAGGAGAGCTAACACCGGATACAGAGAAGGTAACTGTTGCACTCCTTGTACTTGTTGATGTATTGGCACTATTTGTCGAAACTGTTACTGAACCATTACCTGAACCACTCGCGGGGGACACTGTCAGCCAGGTAGCATCATCTGAAACACTCCAGCTTGTACTTGACATTACTGAAATACTTCCAGTCGATCCAGAGGCTGAGCCTACAGTAATACTTGTCGGTGAAACTGATAAAGTTGACGTTGTACCCGATTGAGTGACTGTTACTGTCTGACTACTTACCCCTATGCCAGTAACTGTCACTGTTGCTGTCCTTGCAGCAGTTCCTGTATTTGCCTGATATGTCGCTGTGATAGTCCCATTTCCTGTTCCTGATGGTGTTACCGTACACCATGTCTGATTACTGGATGCTGTCCATGATATATTTGATTCAACAGCAAAACTGGTTGTGCCAGAAGATGATGAAACATTCTGATTTGATGGCGTAACTACTAGTTGTGAACTTGGACCTGATTGAGTGACTGTTACTGTCTGACTACTTACCCCTGTGCCAGTAACTGTCACTGTCGCTGTCCTTGCAGCATTTCCTGTATTTGCCTGATATGTCGCTTTGATAGTCCCATTTCCTGTTCCTGATGGAGTTATCGTACACCATGTCTGATTGCTGGATGCTGTCCATGATATATTTGATTCAACAGCAAAACTGGTTGTGCCAGAAGATGATGAAACATTCTGATTTGATGGCGTAACTACTAGTTGTGAACTTGTACCAGATTGAGTCACTGTAACTACTACAGGACTGACAGATGAAGCTGAAAACGTCACATTTGCAGTCCGTGTATTAGTTGCTGTGTTTGCGCTACTGACTGTAACCGTTAATGTCCCATTCCCAGAACCAGAGGCTGATGATAAAGTCAGCCAGGATGCGTCATCTGTTACCGTCCATCTGGTATTTGATGTTATTGTAAAATCTCCATTCGATCCTGAAGGCGATTCAAAAGTTAAATTGGCAGGCGTGACAGTTAATATTGGTGCAGATCCTTTTTGAGTTACCGTAATTGTTTTGGTTAGATCCCCAGATTTAACAGTTATTAACCCCGTTCTAGGATCTATCGAAGGATTAGTGAATGCAGCATTAATAGTTATAGAGCCATTCCCAGTACTATTTAAAGGTTCGGGGAATAGCCACATCACGTTAGAACTTGCTTCCCAAGTATAATTTGATGCAATATTTACTTGCTTATTACTTCCTTCTGTAGATTCAAGTTCTAAAGATAAAGGTGAGCATTGTAATGTTATCCCTTCCTGTGTTATTGAAACAGTTTTAGTTGTTGCATTGGTCCCTGTAATCGTTAATATTGCATTTCTTGGAGTTGACGACTGATTCTCACTTGTGGCCTTAATTTCAATTGTATTATCATTGGAGCCTGATGATGGATTAATAGAAATCCAAGGAACGTTTACACTTGCATTCCATGATGTGTTAGAGATAATTTGCAAAGAGTTAACACTATTAATACCCTGACCAAGAGTCAGGCTGGTTTTATCAACATTAACATAGGGAACAATGTAATAAATTAATAAACTTGGATAGTAAAAGTCATCTTCATTGATGCCGTAGATTGAGCCATAAGAATCATCATCTCCATCTTCTTTTATACCAATATAAAAGTTTAGGCTTGAATTTAAATAATCGGTAACTGCTCCAGGAATAAGATCAATTGTCACAGGATTAGATGTTGGTATTCCTAACCAACTTCCAGATGCATATTGGGTACTATTATTCATTTCGTCATAATAATCTTTTGGACTATTTGAAGAATGATAATTTAGCTTACATATTTTAGTAACATGTGAGGAAGATGTTGAGCCCCCTTTTAGATGTAGTTTTAATTCAATCCGGTCAATTATCGAACCAGTCGGTAGCGAAGGTTTGGTAAATGTAAGATATGACCGATTGGCGCCCCAAGTTAATCCGCGCCAACCGACTTTTAATTCTCCGTCTTCATAACTATAAACAAAGGAAAGTTTGTTTATTGTTCTTGCAATATTAGGGTAAACTGATGTTGATTGAACATTTTGTCCACTAGCATTGAAAATAATAGGGATAAAAAATATGACAACGAGTAATATCTTTTTAACGCCAAATGAATTACAGAGTATGTTGGTACCTTTACAGAGAGTAATAATTGTTTTCATAGGATTAGATTTAAGCAAGATAATACACTTGGTGATTTAGTTTTTCATCCATAAATAAATATTATAAAATCAAAATAATCAGCATAATAAAAAAATAGATAAGAAGTAAAAATTTCATCAGCCTGCTCGTGGCAACAAGTGTTTGTGCTTATCTATTGATGTCAGTTTACTTTGCGGGGATAAACCACCAATAAAGAACAACCTTTTATTTTTTATGCTGCTTTTTCAATTTAATATCCTTGCTTTCTAAGCTCTTGTTTTAAATATTCAAGCCTGTTTTCATTTTTTTCGGCAAAATATTAGTAGCCAAGTTCTTTAAAAGCTTCTTTGTTCTTTATGATTACCTCTTAAAATTTAATATTGCGTGTCCCTATTTTGTTTTCATGGGTGCTGCTATTTTGACAAATCATGTGTGCTTCTTACATTTATTTAAAAGGCCTTATAATCAATCATCTATTTCTTGTCAGAACTTATTTCTCTGAGAAATAAAAATAGTAAAACGAATAACAGCAATTCTGAATTATCAGATTCACTGTAGGAACAGGCATTAATTCTGTAGCGAGACTTTAAATATTTATTGCAACCGATTCCGTCGTAACTAATAAAAGCTATTGTTTTATCGCCTGCTCCAGGAGTCGTATTTTGTTAAGGGGTATATTAAACTGATAACCTTCATCGCCCTTCTTAAGTATACATGTGCGAGTAAGACGCTTTACACGGGTGAGATAAGCAAGATTAATTATTATCGATCGGTTGATACGAAAAAAAGAATGATCGTATAACTGTTTTTCAACTGTACCAAGATTTTGTGTTACAAGCTCATATTTATCTTTTGAAACATGCACTTCCGAATAATTCCAGTCAGCTTTTATAAATACAATATCATCATAATCAATTAGAATGAATCCGCCGGTTGTGTTAAACATCACTTTCTTCCTGACTGAAACATTTTCCAGGAGTTTTACATAATCTGCATTCCGTTTTTCAGTCATGAATGCTTCACGGAAACGGTCAAGGACAACAGTTAATTCGTTTTTACAAACGGGTTTAATAAGGTAATCAAAAGCAGCGTTCCGTATAGCGCGAATTGCATACTCGTCATAAGCAGTAACAAAAATAACAAACGGTTCCATTCCTGCTCTCCGGATTGAATCGAGTACTTCGAACCCGTCTTTACCGGGCATTTGAATATCAAGAAACAGCAGATCAGGATTTTTTTCTATAATAATATTTGCTGCTGATAACGGATCTGAGATCACTTCAAGCAGGTTAATATCAGTGAATTCACTGAGAAGATTCTTAAATTCTTCAAGACAATGCATTTCATCATCAACGATGATAGCTTCTGCTTTCCGTTTGTCTTTCTGAAAATTTGTTTTCATCTGTATATAATTATTTTTAATGGCCAGATGGAACCACACATGATTTAAAATGAATTATGTTCATTCGTATTTGTGATTGGTATCAATCATGTGGGTTTCATAATTTAAAATTCTGATAATTACGGCCGTACCGCAAGGTTTTCCTTCATCATCCTTAAGATCTGAGATTGAATATAATATCTCTTTGTTATAATATTTGTTATAAGTTTCAAAATATTCATCCATGATTTTTAGCCCTTTACCTGTTGATTCATAACTCTTTTCAGAGGAATTACTTCTTCCTACCCCGTTGTCTCTGATTGTAATTAACAGGTCGTTCAGTTCTTTGGTTAAAGAGATCAACAATAATCCATTTTTCTTTTTTGGCGCCAGACCATGTTTCACAGCGTTTTCCGCATAAGCCTGGATCATCATCCTGGGAACAGTGGTAGTCATATCTATATCATCGGCAATCTCAATCCTATAATTAAACTGTCCATCAAATCTCATCTTTTCAAGGCTAAGATAATTCTCACAGAAATTAATTTCTTCCTGCATACTACGTTGCGTGGAAGTTGAAGAAAGGAGAAGACTTCTGTACATATCTGCAAAACTATGAAGATGTTTTGTAGCAGTATCCACATCACGATTGCGAACTGAATAAATAACAGAATTTATTGCATTTAAAGTAAAATGAGGATCGAGCTGGTTCCTTATAAGGCATAACTGCAGCTCTGAAATTTTCTTTTCTGTATCAGCCTTTTTTCTTAGCTTGTTATGCTGTATCTTTAATATTATCATCGCAAAACATAAGATCCCCAGATAAATGAAAAGATATTCAAGATAGCAATATGGCCATAAAGGATTTTTCCTGTATTTAATAAGTAAATTTCTTTGACCTGCATTTAACGAAACAACAGGATCTTTATCACCATCTCTTTTTATTGTTACTGAGTATTGGCTTTCACCAACAAATAAACTTGTATACACAATAACAGGATGATAAAACCCTGACCTGTAAATAACAATCTTCCCTTCTCTCTCTGAAATAATTATTATCTCAGAACTACCGTCATTGTCGATATCGGTTAGAAAAGGTTCACCAGATAGTTTAACCTGTACAAATTTTTTAAATAACCAATGATTGTCAAAAATGTTAAATCCTTTATCAGCAACAAAAAGTGCAAAGTTTACTCTTCCCTTTCTGTCGAAAGTTTTTACCACATTGGTTGATTCTTCTGTACTAAAAAGATACCTCATCGCTCCGTGTTTGTCAAATTCAAACAAATCTGACCGGATAGTATCTGTGGGCAAATTATGCATAACCACACGAACGGTATCTCCCTTGGAAATATTAATAATCGGGTGAAGGCCGCTGTATCTTCCCGGAAACTCTACCGGTTCAAAAAGAAATTTGAGATTTTTGTCAAGTACCATCAGCCAGGATGAATGATCATGATATTTTGCATTTTCAGGTTTAATGTTTTCAGAAGCATACCCAAATGGAATTATTTCATTATGACTATCCCCATCAATGTCAGCCTGTAATATCCCCGAAATAAAATATGATGCATCCGGTGATTTAACAACTGAATCCTGATAGATATAATAAGCATAAACTCTTCGCGGATAATGAGAGAAACCACTGTTAATGCCAAATATCAATTCTTTAATGCCATCACCATTTAGGTCATCCATCTCAGCCGGAACAATAAAATGGTCATGCTTAGAATTACCTACACCGGCAATGTCTATAAACCTGCTTGAAACTGGTGTGGAATTATTGAGAGCTGCAATTATACTGAGAAAAACAGAGTCGCCCTTTATTGAAAAAATATAGACCTCTTTCTTCTTATCATTATCAAAATCTCCCGAAATATATAAGCATTCTTTCTCCGAAAACTTAAATGTCCCTTTAATATTCCACTGATTAATAATTCTGCCATTTGTATATATAGTGACACCACTGCCATTGCTTTCTTCAAAAAAGGCAAGTCGTTCAGAAATACCGTCCAAATCAAGATCATCATAGAAATAGAGTTTACCTTCATCTAATATGATATCACTCTCAAGTTCCGCAGAGTATTTATTAAGATTTAACGGAACCAATGAGATTATTATTAAAGTTGGAACTATTGACAGAAAAAATGGATTGGCAACAAATGAATGAAAGTGTTTCTTCCACAACATATTTCATGCATTAATAATATTACTCCAATATTATTAATAAATCCCGAAGAATAGAAATTTTCATAAGGAAGTTTAAGAATTAACTACCTTAATCTCTATTACTTCCTAAGGGATTTCATAAATCAGGTGGCCATTATCTATTCCTGCCATTATTGTTTCCTTGCAGAACAGTACCGGAATGACAAGATATTGGTAGAATGTTTATTGCAAAATCTGTTAAAGTCCTGGAATAGGACACAATAGAAAATTAACCGGGCAATTGTGATTAATAATATATTTACCGATTTATTCCTTTATCAGTTTTATTGATTTGCGGAACTTATCATTGTAAACATTGACGATGTAAAGGCCTCTGGTAAGGTTACTTATATTGACTGTAGTCTGATAGCGGCACTTCGTTTTTTCTTTAACCAGCTGGCCCAGAGTGCTGAAAATGCGGATATTATAGTACTCTTCTTTACTCAGTGCTACATTGAAATCATCGACAGTAATTGTCGGCCAGACAAAAACTTCCCGTTCTTCGGATTTATTCTCCCTGCTTATATAAACATAAACCGTATCACTTGTTTCAGTTCCGCAGGTACCTGTAACTATAGTCCTGTAAAGACCTATATCATTGGCATCAGCATCCTTTAAAACCAGTTGTGAAACATTGCTGTTATCAATCATTTCACCATCTTTTTGCCATTGATACACCAGGTCATGTCCTTCTGAACTGACTTCCAGGGTAGCATCATCACCAAAGTCTACAGTAATATCCGGTGAAATATAGGAAATTCTTGTAAGAGGGTATACTGTCAGGTTCATATTACCGGAAGAAACTGTTCCGCAGGAACCGGATATTTCGCATAAATAATCACCCGAATCACCAGTATAAGCTCTTACAATATTCATCCCCGCTGATTTTCCCGATTGAATAACATCCCCGTTATGGAACCATCTGTAGAGCAGGTTATATCCTTCAGCCTCAACTTTCAGGCTTACCTGATTTTCAGCACATAGAACAGTGTCATCTGACTGGCTGAGAAGTTTAGTGTTTTTGGCTAACTTAACATTAAGCTCCGACCATCCTGAAACCGTATCATTGACTGTTACCCTTAGTTTAACAACTGCCGGACCGGTATAACTCAAATTCCACGATACAACAGCGTTTTCGGAATTTCCCGCTATAACTCCTGCATTATCCGGAGAAAGCTGCCATTCGTAAACAGAGGCTCCTGATATTTCATCAATTGAATAGAGGCTTGACTCCGCTCCCTGGCAAACAATTGTATCTCCGGCGGGAGATGGAGGTGTATAGGTTATTTTTCCTTCGATCCATTTTCCAAAACTTGACACACGCGTGTACGCTCCGTAAGTATTGCAGTTACTGCTTCCCCAGCTGACTATTCCTGCTAATTTGTACCCCCCCGATACGGGGACCACCAGAGGTCCGCCACTATCACCGCTGCATGCATCCTTATTCCCGTTGAGATAGCCTGCCATAATATCTGTTTCAGGAATATCATCCCATACTTTAGCGGCCTGGGTGTTGGAAACAATCGGGAGCTGGACTTTCTGAAGAACAGATGGCAAAACTTTCGGACTAACCTTTGTCAGTCCCCATCCCGTAACCCACGACATTACCCCAGGATCAGTGGCACCATTGGCAACATCTTCAGCAGAAATCAGGTCAATTGGTTTTGCATTTTCATAATTAATGGGTTCCTGAAGCTTCAATAAGGCAATATCATTTTCAAGTGTTTCGTTATTGTAATTTTCATGAACAATTACCTGGCTTACATAATATTTTTTTCCATAAACCGGGTTAGAGGCTCCTACTTTTATATCCATCTCGGATGCTGATATGGCACTGCCGTTATCATTCTTTGTGCAATGTGCAGCTGTCACAATCCAGTTCTTGCTGATTATTGAACCTCCGCACAGGTAATTGCCCGATTCATAGTATACCTGCCAGGGAAAATCAGAAATAGATGCATCTGCACCGCCTGTAATCTTTGATGGTTCAGTTTTTATACCCGTGAAAAATGGGAAAAAATAATCTCCGGGCCCTGTTTCAGAATTAACCAGAAGAATAGGTTCTCCATTAAGAACAAGTGAATATAAATTTGTATCGGTAACCGTAACTTCCGATACGGAGATTTGCAGAAAATAACGTTTATTGGCTTCGAGGGAAAAAGAAACAGAATCATCCCGGAAATATTCATTCCCGGAAAATACAGGCAGATATTGTTCATCAAGTATCTGCCATTCTGATTCAGCAACATTCCCCACTTTTATAACCTGCATGTTCACCTTCTGTGACATGGCGGAAAAAGGAACCATGTATAAAAAGAAAAAGAATAAGAATTTTTTCATTCACAAATATAAGCTACGTTATAGATTAATCTTTACTAAGTCCCTGATGAAAATGCTTCTCAAATATTTAAACCATCAGAATTAAAAATATGTTTAATGAATTTCGTCCATTTGACAGTAAATTATTCTCTCAATACATCTTTAGACCAACAAAGAGATTAACTTATTCCTTTAGTACTATAAAAGATTGTAAAGACAAATATTATACCAGTCCTTTTTTTATTCTGTTTCATGCAGACGAAGTATTATTAAGCTTTATTATTTTGTAATAAATTTAATGATGAAAGAAATGAACATTCAGGAATTAATGGACAACGATAAATTCGCATCACTTCTCGGAATAGAATTACTCGAAGTCGCTGATGGCACGGCAAAAACAAAAATTGAAATAAAAGATGAACATTTGAACGCTCTTCATATTGTGCATGGCGGAGTTATTTTTACACTTGCCGATTTTACTCTTGCGGTAGCGGCTAATTCGCGTGGGTATATCTCGGTTGCTGTAAATGCTAATATCTCATATTTTAAACCTGGTAAAACAGGTACCCTCTATGCCAGGGCTATAGAAGTGTCAAAGAATAACAGACTGGCCACTTATTCAATAAATGTGACAAATTCTGAAGGAGAATTAATTGCAAATTGCCAGGGAATGATTTACCGGAAAAAAGAATCAGTCGGAGGAATGTAATAATATTCAAACACCTCCTGCCGTAGGTCTGTTATCTTCATACTTTCCCGGTTTATATCTTTCTGATCGATTTAGCACTTGCTATCCTTATCATTACAATTTGATTTAATAAATTGCAGCACTTTTATAAATTAAATAATAAATATTATGCCACGCAGGGAGGATATTAATAAAATTTTAATAATCGGTTCAGGACCAATCATTATCGGACAAGCCTGCGAATTCGATTATTCGGGAACCCAGGCTTGCAAAGCTTTGCGTTCACTCGGCTACAAAATTGTACTGGTTAATTCAAATCCGGCTACTATAATGACCGATCCTGAGACAGCTGATATTACCTACATTGAGCCGCTCAACGAATATGCCCTTACTGAAATAATAAAAAAGGAGCGTCCCGATGCCCTTCTTCCAAACCTCGGAGGACAGACAGGTCTGAACCTGTCCTCTCTTCTAGCAAAGAAAGGGATCCTCGCCAAATATAATGTTGAGGTGATAGGTGTAAATATAGATGCCATTGAAAGGGGAGAAGACAGGATCGCTTTTAAGGAAACGATGAACCGGCTAGGTATCGAAATGCCAAAAAGTATAGCAGTCAATACAGTTGAAGATGCTGAAAAGGCTGCAGCAGAACTTGGATACCCGGTTGTTATCAGGCCTGCATATACAATGGGAGGCACCGGAGGAGGAATGGTATACAATCTGGAAGAACTTCAAACTATAGCCAGCAGGGGGCTATCGGCAAGTATTGTAAACCAGATTCTTGTTGAAGAATCGGTACTTGGGTGGGAAGAACTGGAGCTCGAAGTTGTGAGAGATGCCAAAAACCAGATGATCACAGTCTGTTTTATCGAGAATGTCGATGCAATGGGTGTTCATACAGGCGATTCATACTGTACTGCTCCGATGCTGACAATAAGTAATGAACTTCAGAAGCGTCTCCAAAAGTATTCTTATGATATAGTTGAAGCCATTGAAGTTATCGGCGGAACAAATGTGCAATTTGCTCACGATCCCGAAACCGACAGAGTTGTTGTTATTGAAATAAATCCCCGTACTTCACGCTCATCGGCTCTTGCTTCAAAAGCGACCGGATTTCCTATTGCATTTGTCTCTTCCCTTCTTGCAGGAGGTTTGACTCTCGATGAGATACCCTACTGGCGCGATGGGACACTCGATAAATATACCCCCTCTGGTGATTACGTGGTTGTGAAATTTCCGCGGTGGGCTTTTGAGAAATTTGAAGGTCTCGAAGATAAGCTTGGGACTCAAATGCTTGCCGTAGGAGAAGTGATGAGTATCGGGAAAACTTATAAAGAAGCTTTTCAGAAAGCCATTCGCTCACTCGAAATAGGACGGTTTGGACTTGGGTTTGCAAAGGATTATTATAAGAAACCCCTTGATGAACTGATGAATTTGCTTAAACATGAGTCAAGCGAAAGGCAGTTCATCATGTATGAAGCTTTACGTAAAGGAGCTGATATTGAAGAGATTCACAGGAGAACACATATTAAAAGATGGTTCATCACACAGATGAAAGAACTGGTTGAGGAGGAAGAGAAAATAATTACTTTCAAAGGAAGCATACTCCCCGATGAGATTCTTATTAAGGCTAAAAAGGATGGATTTGCTGATAAATATTTGTCAAAACTATTAGGTCTTCCTGAAAAAGAGATCAGGGCAAAGCGTATTTCCATGGGAATTAATGAAGCATGGGAGCCGGTACCTGTAAGCGGAGTCGATAATGCTTCATATTACTTCTCAACTTATAATGCCCCAAATAAAGTTGAGGTTAGCAACAGGAAAAAAATAATGGTACTGGGAGGCGGACCCAACAGGATTGGCCAGGGTATTGAATTTGACTATTGTTGTGTTCATGCAGCTTTTGCAATCCGTAAAGCAGGATATGAATCAATAATGGTAAATTGCAATCCTGAAACTGTATCGACCGACTATGACACTTCTGATAAACTGTATTTCGAACCTCTTACTGCTGAAGATGTACTAAGTATATATAATTTTGAAAAACCCGAAGGCGTCATTGTCCAGTTTGGAGGACAGACACCGCTGAACCTGGCAAAAGAGCTCGCAGAAGCTGGAGTTAAAATCTTAGGTACCACCCCCGAAACGATCGATCTTGCTGAAGACCGCGACCGTTTCAGGCATGTAATCACAAAACTTGGAATCCCCCAGCCCGAATCGGGAATGGCAAGCAACCTTGAACAGGCCCATGAAATTGCTGCAAGGATAGGGTATCCACTGATGATCAGACCATCTTATGTGCTTGGCGGAAGAGCAATGAGAATAATTCTCGACGAAGAGATGCTTGAGGAATATGTTGCAAAAGCAGTTGGAGTATCCCCCGACAGGCCTTTGCTTCTCGATAAGTTCCTTGAGGATGCCATTGAAACAGAAGCTGATGCAATATCAGATGGAATTGACGCTTTTGTTCCCGCGATAATGCAACACATCGAATATGCCGGGATCCATTCAGGCGATTCGGCATGCGTTATTCCTCCCGTACTGATCCCGAAAAATCACAAAAAAACTATATACGATTATACCAGAAGAATCGCAATGGAACTGAAGGTTGTTGGTTTAATGAATATCCAGTATGCAATATATGAAGATACCGTTTACATCCTGGAAGCCAACCCAAGAGCTTCAAGGACAGTTCCCCTGGTTTCAAAAGTCTGTAATATCCAGATGGCAAGGATTGCCACTCAGATCCTGCTTGGACAAAAGCTTTCCGATTTTAATCTTAAGAAAAGAAACATCAAACATTTCGGGGTTAAAGAAGCCGTGTTCCCATTTAATATGTTCCCGGCAATAGATCCTCTGCTGGGGCCTGAAATGCGTTCGACAGGTGAAGTGCTCGGTCTGGCTGACTCATATGAAATGGCATTCTTTAAATCGCAGGAGGCTACACAAACTCCTCTGCCTGTAAAAGGGACTGTTCTTATAACTATTGCTGACCGCGATAAAGACCGTATTGTCGAAACCGCAAAAAATTTCAAGGAAATGGGGTTCTCCATTTTATCAACCGGAGGAACAAGACAATTTCTTGAAGAACATGGCATTGCAAGTACCCTGATACTTAAAGTGCATGAAGGCAGACCCAATATCGTCGATGCAATCAAGAACCATAAGATAGATCTGGTTGTGAATACTCCGGCAGGAAGGCTTAGTGAATATGATGATTCTTATATCAGGAAGAATGCTATTAAGTACAAAATTCCTTATATAACAACCACATCAGCAGCACTTTCCGCCACAAAAGGTATCAGGGAGAGGCAGCACGTTGAATATAAGGTAAAATCTCTGCAGCAATATCATTCGGAGATCGAAGATTAAAATTTAAGAGGGAACAAAAAGTTCCCTCTTTTTTTATTCTATGAAGAGATGGAAGAAGGGGAGCAAGAATCAATTTAATAGTTACTGAATCAATATCCCCATTTATGCATGATCTCCAGATCGGCTTTTACACATTCCAATGGAGTTTTACCCTGATATGACTCCTGCTCAATAATATAAACTTTAGTACCTCCTATTTTTGCAGCCTGATCCACTACTTTTTTTGCATCAACGATCCCCTCTCCTATGATGGTGCTTACATATTTTTCATTCCCGCTATCGGCCTTTATTTCATCCTTAACATGTATAATTTCGAATCTACCTGGGTACTGATTAACAACATCAATAGCCACAGCTCCTCCATTATATAAGTTGCCCATATCTAACTGGATCACTACCAGTTCAGGATTGATGCTCCTCATCATTATATCAAATAATTTTTCGTTGTTAAGCCTTTCACTGAACTCAAAATCGTGGTTGTGATAGCCAAACTTCATCCCTCCCTTATGGCATAATTCTCCGCACTTGTTAAAAACTTCCATATAACGTATAAAATCATCATATGTAGTTCTCATGCTCTCATCCATCGAAGGACTGATAACATATTTCTGTTCAAGTATGGCAGCATCTTCAATAGTCTGTTTCCAGCTGTCTGTAAAATCCTTAGCGGTCTCGTCCCAGTGTTGTTTTCCCATCACAGTATGTCCGCTGATCATTTTCAGTCCCAACCCATCGAGAATCTTCTTGAATTCCGGTGCTGCATAACCATAAAATTTCCTTTCAATATAGTTTGCATGCTCAAGATACCTGTAACCCATCCTGGCCAGTTGGGTTAGTGTTCCGAGAGGATCCTTTGACATATCTTCCCGTACAGAGTACAACTGCAGACCAACCATCCCTGCTGGTCCGGAACAACTTATAAGTGATCCTGGAAAGATTGCTGCACCTAATGAAGCCATGGCTCCGGCTTTAACAAATGTTCTCCGTGAAGTTTTCATTTATCTGTGTTTTTAGTTATGTATTTGCTATAGGTCCTAAACGCTTAATTTTTCATTCATACATGTCATTGATATCCGCATCAGACAATTCGATCATAAGTTTGCTTACCTTATTGACAATCTCATGAAAACATTTTTCTCCTTTTTCCGGAGTTGCTTTTGACGGATCGCCAATGCCGGTATCACGGGTGATTCTTGTCCATTTACGCTCAGTCCATGCCCACTTTTCTCTGAAAGCTTTTATTTTAAACTTTTTACAATCCCCGTTTCCGGCCTCACTCAACGGAAGTACTAATTCAGGAGCGACATGCAGCATTATACTTGTTTCCATCTCGTCGGCATGGTCACCGCTGTTTTCAAAAAAATCGGAACCTTTAAAAGACTGAAACCAGTTGCAACTGCAAATAAACATTTTTGGATACCTGAATCCTAATTCTCTGATTATCTGTTTAAAATCATTTCCTCCATGTCCGTTCATAATCATGAATTTATATATTTCATGCCTGTTCAGGACATCAATAATATCATTCAGGATGGCAAACTGCGTGCTCGGATTAAGGTTAATATTCAGCCTGATATCGAGCTGACCAGTGTTTACCCCAAATGGGATTGATGGAAGTACAATGACTTTTGCCCCTTTATCCCATGCTGACTGAGCAGATTCTTCAGCAATCTTCTGAACCATTATATCATCGGTAGCGTAAGGCAGATGATAATTATGCGCTTCTGTTGCTCCCCACGGTAAAACAGCTAATTCAAACTTTTGATCTTTAACTGTTTTCCAATTCGTCTCCTTCAAAACAAACGGCTTCATCCTATCAAAACTTTTAATAGTAATTGTAAATAAATAATTATCCGGCAATGGTTTTATTGCCGAAAGACGAAAATAGTAAATTCCCTGGCATTAAAAGAAATGATCCCCTTTTATTTGCGGGGGACATTACCAGATCAGATAGCCAGATTTCGCCTATCTTTGTTGATCAATAAGGCTCTTGAGTTTTTTATCTTTTTCGGCTATCTCCTCCTCAAACCTGACGATCTTATCGTTCAGGTTTTTTAGGTCTTTATCTTTTATGACTATCTCTTCCTCAAGCTTAGTGATTTTTTCATTCCGTTCTTTGACCTCTATGTTAAGCTTATCAATATCATCTTTTAATCCCTTGACCTGTTTAATCAGATCTGCTTTTTGGTTTTCAAGATCTTTTATTATTGGAATATAGACCGATTTTGCATAGAACCATGCCGTAAGGTATCCTATTATTGCTGCAACCAGGAGTAATGCGATTATGGTAATTACAGCTCCGGTGACAGACTGCGCAAGTATTATAAATAGTTGTGTCATATTATTGCATTTTTATTAAAATTTCTGTTCTTCTGTTTTTTGCTCTTCCCTCTTTGGTCAGATAATCGGCAGCAGGTTGAGTTTCTCCTTTTGATTCAGTAATCATTCTGCCGGCATCTATTCCTTTGCTCACAATGTATTTTCCTACGATCTGAGCTCTTTTTAGACCAAGCGACTGATTGTATTCAGGAGTTCCGACCAGGTCAGAATGACCCGTTACAGTAAGCATCGATCCCGGATATTTACCAAGCCATGCTTTAAATCCGGCAATGCTATTGTCGATTTGCGGATCAGCTTTGAATTTTGCATCATTAAATTCAAAGTAGATCAGAAGGTTCTTAGGCATTAATTCTTTAAGTTTCATTAAAGAATCAGCTACATTTGTTTTGTTTTCAGTGATTGTCTGTTCCGGAACCGGCTTTTTCATTAAAGGCAACAGCTTATCGTTATAAAGCCATGCAGAAATAAAACACCAGATCACGAAAACAACAACTCCGTTAATAAGAATTCTCATTTTTTAAGATTTGTTTAGTTACAGATCAGGTAATTATTCTTACAAGTTAGTAAATTATTATCAGATTATCAATGAAATAATATTGAGGAAAATCAACAGTCAGATAATAAAATTATGTTAAGATAATTTCAGTGAGGGAAGAAAACCAATACAGTGTATTATTTTCTGCTGATCATGGCCAGATCGCGGATTACTACTGATGCACAAGCAATTCCGAAGGCAGCAGGCATATACGAAACAGTACCTACGATTGATGCTTTATTATCTTCGCCTGATGTGGGAATAACTTTTGTCTTATCAATGGTTTCCGTAGAATATACTGTCGTAAAACCATCCCTTATTCCCAATCGATGCAGTCTTTTCCTTAATATCCGGGCCAGAGGACAAATTGTTGTCCCGGAAATATCGGAAATGGCTATCATGGTTGGATCAAATTTTCCACCTGCGCCCATCGAGCTTACTACGGGTAACTTTCTTTGAAGACTATGATAAATAAGAAATATTTTTGGAGATAATGTATCGATAGCGTCAACAACATAATCAAAACCGTTATCCAATATCTCTGTCATTCTTTCATCCTTGATATATTCCTGAATGACAGTGAGATTTAAATCAGGATTAATGTCCTTCAGCCTTTGTCCCATCACTGTTGCCTTAGCCAGACCATCAGTGCTTACAAGTGCTGCAAGCTGCCTGTTCCTGTTTGACGAATGAATGCTATCACCATCGACTATTGTCATTGTGCCTACCCCTGCCCTGCATATCATCTCAACAGCATAGGCTCCAACCCCACCTAACCCCACAACCAGTACTTTTGCAGCTTCAAGTTTTTTCAGCCCATCAGCTCCAAGGATCAATTCGCTTCGTGACAACCATTCTGTCATTTGTCTGAATATCTACTACTTATCATACTTTTAAAACAACTCCATAAATCTCACAAACTCATCCCTAACCCCTTCCAGGAGGGGATCAGGAAGAATGCCCTGTGCCTTCTTATCTTCTTACCTTTGCACCATTGCGCCATTGCGCCGTCTTATGATACTTTATACTTTAAAAAACCTTCTGAAATTTTCCAATATTATTGATTTCAGTTCATCTACCTGAAGGTTAAGATCAGAAGCAACTTTTTTATAAATATCTCTAATGTCGATATCAGAACTGTCAGTTTCAAGGAATATCCTTTCGTTTGGAAGGCTTCTCAGTATATGTGCAGCTTCTGGTCTTATAACAAAGTCGAACCAGAATGAAAGGTACATTCCTTTTGATAAAAGTTGTTCTGCCAACTCAGTATTTCCTCTGAAACCATGGACAAACCACGGCATTTTCGGTCTGACTCTTTTTACCTCGGGAAGCAGCTCATCCCAGGCTCTTACACAGTGTATAACAACAGGCTTCCCGATAGCTTCCGAAATAGATATCTGTTCCTCAAATGCTTTTCGCTGCAACTCAATTGATGGCCCCCTGAGCTTATCAAAACCACACTCTCCGATAGCAAGAAGATTCGGAAATCCGGCTGCATTATTAACTCCATTTATTAACTGAGAATAATTCTTTTCGTTGAGGAACCAGGGATGAATCCCGAATGAGCAGGCCTGTTCCGGAATATCCACGGGGGATCTGCCTTCGTGAGCCATCAGGTTCTCAATAATAAAAGCATTTGCCGCAGATCGGGCATCATGTGTATGAATATCAATATACTCTCCGGGTTTCGGAAGCTTTATCATTTTTATCTGCCGATTGAAGAAAGTCCTGCGTCGATTCGTCTCAGAGTCTCCTCTTTTCCTATCCAGCTGGTTATATCGAATATATGAGGACCCCGCGAAGCTCCTACAATAACAAGTCTGAATGCATTCATCACTGCTCCGGTATTATATCCCTTCTCCCCGATCCATGTCATTACAGCTTCTTCCGTTCTGGAAGATGAAAAGTCATCAATCTTCTCAAGTATCGTTTTTAATTCCGAAAGCTGTTTTACAGAATCATCTTTCCACCGTTTTTTAATTGCCTCCTGATCATAAGTTTCAGGAGCCTTGAAAAAGAAATCAACCTGATCCCATAAATCCTTTACAAAACTTACCCTCATTTTAACCAGTCCGACCAGAGCCTCAAGACGATCATCGGCAACCTGATATCCATGAGCATTCAGATGTTCTTTAAACTCCGATGCAAGCTGTTTGTCAGTCCTGTTTTCAAGATACTGGTGATTGAACCATTTGGCCTTTTCAGGATCAAATCGCGAACCCGACTTACCAACTCTCTCAATTGAGAAAGAATCAATAAGCTCTTTCAATGAGAAAATTTCCTTTTCCGTACCAGGGTTCCATCCCAATAATGCAAGCATATTTACAAATGCTTCAGGATAATATCCCTCTTCGCGGTATCCTTTTGCTGTTTCGCCATAAGGCCAGAAGAGAGGAAATACAGGGAATCCCATTTTATCACCGTCACGTTTGCTTAATTTACCTTTCCCATCGGGTTTAAGCAACAAGGGAAGATGGGCAAAAAGGGGCGCTTGCCAGCCAAAAGAACGATAAAGCATAATGTGAAGCGGTAACGAAGGAAGCCACTCTTCACCGCGTATTACGTGACTAATTTCCATCAGATGATCATCGACAATATTGGCCAGATGATATGTTGGCATGCCATCAGATTTAAATAAAACCTTATCATCGAGTGTGCTGGTATTTACAACAATCTTGCCCCTGATTATATCTTCAAAATTGATATCCTCATTTTGAGGCATTTTGTAGCGGATAACATAATTCTCTCCCCTATTGAGCTTTTCTTTCCATTCCGATTCCTTCAAAGAGATCGAGTTATTCAGCTTTTCTCTTACGTCAGCGTTATAAATAAAAGTTTTATGTTCTTTTTCAGATTCTTTCCTTAAGGCATCAAGCTGTTCAGGCGTATCAAAGGCATAATAAGCATAACCCTTCTCAAGAAGAATATCAGCATATTGCCTGTAAAGGCTTTTTCTGTCGCTTTGCCTGTATGGGCCGTAGTTTCCACCTTCGTTGATCCCTTCATCAACAATTATCCCGCACCATTTAAGTGACTCCATAATATATTTTTCGGCTCCTTCAACAAATCTTGTCTGATCTGTATCTTCAATCCTGAGAATGAAAGTTCCGTTATTCTTTTTTGCAAAGAGGTAATTATATAGCGCTGTCCTTACACCTCCAATGTGTAAAGGGCCAGTCGGACTTGGGGCAAAACGTACTCGTACCTGTGACATATTTTTAAAATTCTTGATTAAATTCCTGCAAAGATAGGCAAACCAGATAACATATAATAGTATGGAATAAATCAGGTTTTCTACTACAGATTTATATTAACTTTGTGGTATTACGATCAGCAAAAATTATTAAACTATAACATTATGAAGAAGATGAAAGCGCTTGTAAAAGCCAAACCCGAAAAGGGTTTATGGATGCAAGAGGTCCCAATTCCTGAACCAGATCTGAATGATGTTATCATAAAAGTTAAAAAATCTGCTATCTGCGGAACTGACCTTCATATTTATGAATGGGATTCATGGTCTCAGAAAACAATAAAAACTCCTATGGTAATTGGTCATGAATATATGGGTTATATTGAAAAGATGGGTGCCGGAGTTTCAAACCTGAAAATCGGGGAGAGAGTAACAGGCGAAGGTCATATAGCCTGCGGCCATTGTCGTAACTGCAGGCGTGGAAAAGAGCATGTTTGCGAAAACACTGTCGGCATCGGAGTAAATATCGACGGTTCCTTTGCCGAATATGTAAAGGTCCCTGCTCAGAATGTAATACCACTCGACCCGAGAATTCCTGACGACTGGGCAGCAATTATGGATCCTTTTGGAAATGCAACTCATGCAGCCCTCTCATTCCCTCTCATTGGAGAAGATGTTCTGATTACAGGATCAGGACTCATTGGGAGTATGGCTGTGGCAATTGCAAAATTTGCCGGGGCTCGATTCATTGTTGCAAGCGACCTGAGCGAAAAACGTCTTGAAATTGCCAAAAAGATGGGAGCAACCCTGACTATCAACTCGGCAAAAGGAGAAAAGATCTCCGACGCTGTAAAGAAACTCGGGATGAGAGGATTCGATATCGGATTTGAGATGTCAGGATCTCCAAAGGCTTTCTGTGAGATGATCAGCAACATGTACAACGGATCAAGTATCTCATTGCTCGGACTGCTTCCATCAAATTTTGAGGTTCCATGGAATGATATCATCTTCAAGGCTATAACCCTGAAAGGTATCTATGGAAGGGAGATGTGGGAAACATGGTACAAAATGGAGATGATGATAATCGGAGGTATCGACCTGAACCCTGTGATAACGCATCACTTTCCTATTGATGATTTTCAAAAGGGATTCGATATAATGGAAAGAAGGGAATGTGGAAAAGTCATTCTTAACTGGGATTAATTAAGTCAGAACTTTAAACTATTCAATAATGTATAAAGACTATCAGAAACATTTAAGCACCATTCTTAAAGAGATAAAAGAAGCTGGTTTATACAAAAATGAACGTATAATAGTCTCACCACAAGGCGCTGAAATAGAACTTAATACCGGGCAGAAAGTTCTGAATTTCTGTGCCAATAACTATCTCGGACTTTCAAGTAATCCCGATCTGATTGAAGCAGCAAAAGCCTCACTTGACGATCACGGCTACGGAATGTCATCAGTACGGTTCATCTGTGGTACTACAGACCTTCATAAAGAGCTTGAGAAAAAGATCGCAGACTTTTTCGGCACTGAAGATGCAATCCTTTATGCCGCATGTTTTGATGCAAACGGGGGAGTATTTGAACCTCTGCTGACAGAAGAAGATGCGATCATTTCCGATTCCCTGAATCATGCCTCCATCATTGACGGTGTCCGCCTCTGCAAAGCCCATCGTTACAGGTATGAAAACGCCGATATGGAAGATCTGGAAAAACAGCTACAACTTGCGCAGGCTCAGCGATTCAGGATCATTGTCACCGACGGGGTTTTTTCAATGGACGGGAATGTTGCTCCTCTTGATAAGATCGTTGAGCTTGCAAATAAATACAACTCCATGGTGATGGTCGATGAATCACACTCTGCAGGAGTTGTCGGAAAAACCGGAAGAGGCGTTACCGAGCTTTATAATATACCGGGAAAGGTTGAAATAATAACCGGTACCCTGGGTAAAGCATTCGGTGGAGCCATCGGAGGTTTTACTACCGGCAAAAAAGAGATAATTGAGATCCTGAGGCAGAGGTCACGTCCTTACCTTTTCTCAAATTCAATACCTCCAATGGTAGCAGCTGCCGGTATCAGGGTGATCGATATGATGACTGATACCAATGCTTTACAGGACAAACTGCACTGGAACTCTGAGTATTTCATTTCAGCCATGAAAAAGCTTGGCTTTGATATAAAGCCAACCAAATCTGCAATATGCGCCGTAATGCTTTATGATGCAAAACTATCGCAGGATTTTGCTTTAAAACTGCTTGACGAAGGTATTTATGTCACAGGATTTTATTATCCTGTGGTTCCCAAAGGTCAGGCAAGGATACGGGTACAACTTTCGGCAGCTCATGAAAAAGAACATCTTGACAAAGCCGTAAAAGCTTTTGGGAAGATCGGTAAAGAGCTGGGGATACTTAAATAAACGGGACATAAGTTACCTGTATTAAAATATTAACAGGAAATTAACGATAAACCATAAAAATAAAGGGTGCTCCGAAAAGCACCCTTTTGATTTAAATAAAAAGCCCATTCAGTGGGGGTCAGTTTCCGCATTTAGATGAACCACAATCTTTACAGATTAGACAACCTTCCTCATAAACCAGATTGTCGGAACCGCATTCCCCACATTTACCTTTTGCTTTAGTTCCGTTTGGAATATATTTTTTCAATGCCCTTTCCACACCGTTCTTCCAGTTGTTAATTGACTCACTGTCGAGTCTGAGTGACTGAATTAGGTTAACAACGTCCTGTATAGGCATTTCATGTCGCAATACACCTGAAATCAGTTTGGCATAATTCCAGAATTCAGGTTTGAACATGTGCGACAAACCTTCCATCGATTTTTTATAACCATACCTGTCGGTATACTGAAAATCATATCGTGTCTTTCCGCTGTCATCCTTATTCTTAATTATTTTCCCTTTTATTATGGTTTTTGGAATAGGGAACATCTCCTCGTCGGCTATACCTGTGAATATCTCGTAAGGCCTGCCCTCTTTAAGACCGACAAAAGCAACCCACTTCTCTTCGTTAATATTAAACCTTATGACGTCGCAATCAAGTGATTTGGGTCGTTTTGGTCTTTCAGGCTGAATCTCTGTTTTCCCGGCTATAAGAACACCATTTCTTGATCCGTCGCGATATACCGTAACCCCTTTACATCCTGATTTCCAGGCTGTAAGATACAGTTCACTGACCAGCTCTTCCTTTGCTTCAGCAGGAAGGTTTATTGTTACGCTTATTGAGTGATCGACCCATTTTTGTATCGCACCCTGCATTTTTACCTTTGCCACCCAGTCTACATCATTTGAAGTAGCTTTAAAATACGGTGATTTTGCAATAATAGCTTCAATTTCGTCATCATTCATCCGGGTGACTTCATCGGGGTCGTAACCTTTTATTTTCAGCCATTCAACAAACTTATGATGGAAGACCCTGAATTCTTCCCACGAATCCCCAACTTCATCCTTGAAAGTAACCTTCACATCTTTATCGTTCGGATTAACTTTTCTTCTTCTTTTATAAAAAACAGAAAAAATCGGTTCAATTCCTGATGTTGTTTGTGTCATAAGGCTTGTTGTACCTGTAGGAGCTATCGTCAGCAGGGCGATATTTCGCCGGCCAAACTTAACCATGTTAGAGTACATGACCGGATCGGCCTCTTTCATCCTGAGAATGAAAGGATTGTTTTTTTCGCGCTCTGCATCATAAAGTTCAAATGCGCCTCTCTCCTTTGCCAGGTAAGTAGATGATTTATATGCTTCAAGTGCAAGTGTCTTATGAACATCGACTGAGAAATTTGTAGCATCCGGGCTACCGTACCTTAGTCCAAGAGCGGCCAGCATATCTCCCTCAGCCGTTATGCCGATGCCAGTTCTTCTACCCTGTTCAGATTTCTTTCTGATGTTCGTCCACAAGTTCCTTTCTACATGTTTCAGCTCTTCACTTTCGGGATCAGCATCTATTTTTGCAATAATTGCGTCGATCTTTTCAAGTTCAAGATCAATAATGTCATCCATGATGCGTTGCGCCAGACCAACATGCTCCTTGTACAACTCAAAATCAAATTCTGCCTCATCGGTAAATGGATTATTGACATAACTGTACAGGTTAAGCGCCAATAGCCGGCAACTGTCGTACGGGCACAGAGGTATTTCTCCGCAAGGATTTGTTGATACCGTGGCATAACCCAGGTCGGCATAGCAATCCGGGACACTCTCCTTTAGTATGGTATCCCAGAATAAAACCCCGGGTTCGGCTGATTTCCATGCATTATGAATTATCTTGTTCCATAAGCCATTGGCGTCGATGTCCTTTGCAAACTTTGGATTTTTGGAATTTATAGGATACTGTTGCCTGAACATTGTTTTTTGTTCCACTGCCTTCATGAAATCGTCGGTCAGCTTTACGGACACGTTTGCGCCGGTAACCTTTCCGTCCTCCATCTTTGCGTCAATGAATTTCCCTGAATCGGGATGTTTTATCGAGATTGAAAGCATGAGAGCCCCTCTTCTTCCATCCTGTGCAACCTCACGTGTGGAATTTGAATATCTTTCCATAAACGGCACCACTCCTGTTGAAGTGAGGGCACTGTTAAGGACGGGAGTCCCTTTCGGCCGGATATGTGAAAGATCGTGACCAACACCCCCTCTCCTTTTCATAAGCTGAACCTGTTCCTGATCAATTTTCATTATCCCTCCGTATGAATCGGACGATCCGTCATTCCCAATAACAAAACAATTCGACAATGATGCTATCTGGTAGTTATTGCCAATACCTGTCATCGGGCCACCCTGGGGAACAATATATTTAAAATCCCTGAGTACGTTGTAGATCAACTCTTCAGAAAGCGGATTAGTATACTTCATTTCAACTCTATGCAATTCACTGGCCAGCCTGTGATGCATATCGTCGGGTGTTTTTTCGTAGACATTCCCGTATGAATCTTTAAGCGCATATTTGTTTGCCCACACCTTCGCAGCCAACTCATCTCCATTAAAATATTCTATGCTTGCTTCTACAGCTTCATCGTGAGAATAGACATTCTTTGCATCCCCCACCTCATTTGATTTTACATTTTTTTTCACTTCTCCTGTCTTCTGAATTTCGCTCGCCGTTTGTTCTTTCTTTCCATTTTCAGCTGCAATAGCTGATTCCTGGACAAATAAATCTTCCATATATTTTTGTTATAATCTGATTCTAATATGATTAAACCGCAACTGGTTTTTCTAAGCGGGTAATTGCTAAATTAAACAAGCATTTTTCTCAATGCAAGAGTAAATTTTTAAGTTTATTAACATTTGATGATATAGTTATTAACTTTTTACTACATATCTGATTATCTTCTACATATCAAATATATGGATACTTTCTGCGTAATTAATACCAATTAAATTAAGGTGTCACAGTGGTGTTCATTGAAGCATCACATCAATAAAACTGACTACAGGATTTTGAGCTGATTTAAAGAAAAAAAAGAGGCTGTCATATAACGGCAGCCTCATGATAAAAAATAAATAGTTTTTTTTACTAGAAAATCAAACGGAGGCCAAGAAGGCATCCCCATGTGCTGGATGTGCTGATATCTTTGCTGAGAGTTGCCTTCTTGCTGAAATCTCCCAGAGAAGAGGCATTCAGCGTATAAACAGGAGCTGCCGTTGCAGTACCCCTGTTATTGACCCTCAGGGGACGAACATTATCATAACTTGCCAGAGGATTGAAATTATAAGCACCCCATGAATCATTTAACATATTACCGACATTCAGGAAGTCTACACTAAACTGTAAAGTATATTTCCGGTCAGTTCCGAAATTTGCAAAAACATCCTGAAGCAGTTTTGCATCGAAGCGGTGAATCCATGGTTCAACTTCTCCGAAACGTTCAGCATATTCACCTTTGTGGGCACTCAGATAATCGTTTGAGTTTACATAAGACCAGAATGTAGCCTGCTGTTCTGCTGCTGTCATACCATTATAAGCAGCGAATGTCAACTCACCGGCATCTTTGGGAATGTACATCAGATCAGAAGAGTTGCCATCGCCGTTCAGGTCGTTGGAATAGGTATATGACCACCGGCCTCCCTGGAATCCCTGATAAACCAGAGATAAGGTGGTCGCAAAGTTTTTAGCATACTCTACCCGGTAAGAGATATCACCAATTAATTTGTGAGGAGTAGCAAAATTTGAATAGCTGAGACCAGGATCATTCAAACTACCAACAGCAACATTTGAGCTCCATGCAGAAGAAGCAGAAGAACCAGGATTTGAAGTAACGTCTTTAGCCTGAGTATATGTGTATGCGAACATTCCTGAAAGTCCGTTACTGAAATTCTTGGTCAATTGGGCAGTCAAAGAATACTGATAACCTTCTTTAGAATTGGTAAGTTCCATAGCGTTACTTATGCTGGATACTACTTTTGCTGCAGTACTGGACGTCCAGTAAGGACGTGTATCAGGACCGGTCATGTTCCCAGTCGGAGCAGCCTCATTGATATTAACCTGCATAACAGCATTGATATCTTTCGAGAAGATAGCCTCTGCTGTAAATACCATATTCCATGGAAGCTCAATGTCGACGCCTAAATTTGAACGCCATACCTGTGGAAATTTGAAGTCTTTACCAACCTGAGCCAGTGATGAGCCACTTGGTAATGTGCTTGGACTTTGTGGAAAGAGTGCAGGATTGCCTGAAATAAATGCTTTGTAGTCGGGGTGGAATGCCAGACCGACAAGGTTTGCATTTCCTGCCGCCCATCCTATCTCAGGAACCTGTATCAGTCCGGAGTTTGAAGGTTGGTTGGTAAACCAGACAAAGGGAAGCAATCCGGTAAATAAACCTGTACCTCCACGTAACTGGATCGAGCGATCACCCCTGACGTCATAGTTGAATCCTATACGGGGCGAAATAATCGGTTTGCTGTCCGGCCATGTGCTTACATCCATTTTTTTACCCTCTGCAAATGTAAGGGCAGATATGGCAGGATTATCCTTCATATCATCAAGATACATTGGTAATTCAACACGAACACCATAAGTGACTTTTAACCTTGGTATCACCTGCCATTCATCCTGAGCATATAAAGCGCCCAGACCGAAAGTAGCTTCAGCGCCCGGAGCATCGACTCCATTATAGCCATAAGTAACTCCGAATCCGATAGGATTAGCCCCATTGATAAAATCATCAACAGAACCGTACCGGTAGTATGAAGTTCCTTCACGGATATATGAATTACGGAAGAAAAGACGGTCGTATGCTGCACCGATTGTTAAAGTATGCCTGTTCAGGTTTATAGTAAAATTGTCAGTAATACTTAATGTTTTGTTTGTTACATCGTTGTTGAAACTGAACAGTTCATATCCAAAAGACATATACTGATCACCTCCCTTCCAGATGTCAACAAACGGGAAAAGGTCGGAGGGGGTTGTACGTGTATCCTGAATGAATGTATAACTTGCCAGGAACTTATTTGAAAATCTGGTCCCAAAGTTGCTGTTCAATTCACCCGTAATAGACCGTACGGTATTCTTAAATCCATAAAATGAATTTGAGAAAGACAAAGCCTGGTTACTGATACGTCCTGAACCTCTTGTAAGACCCGTCGGAGCGCTGTTAGCATTGGTCTGCTGGTCCGAAGTACCGACAACATCATTATAACGAATGGTAAATTTGTGATCTTTGGAAATATTCCAGTCTAAACGGGCAAGCAATTTTGTGTTCTTGTTCTGGAAAGGATCAAAATCTTTGTATTTACCCGGATCATAATTATAAGTCGACATAAGATGTTCCCTTACTCTGACCATATCAGACTCTATTGTACGTGAAATCATCTTGCCAGAATTAGCTACACCATCGATGCTGGGTTTCCAGCTTACTCCCGGAATAGATTCTTGCCCATATTCTCCGCTTACAAAGAAGAATAATTTATTCTTAATAATAGGCCCACCCAGACGGAATCCGTAATTTTGTGAGCTTCTGCTGTGAGCATCTTTAACAGTGTCGCCAGCCACAGTGTTTCCGGTAAATGACTTTGGACGAATATAGGTGTATACTGATCCTTTAAAGGTGTTGTCGCCACTACGGGTTACCGCATTTATACTCGCTCCGGTAAATTGAGACATACGAACATCATAAGGAGCAATATTTACTGAGATTTCTTCAATTGCATCAAGAGCAATTGGCTGGGCTTCTCCACCAGGAAGCGGATTGCTGCTCAGACCAAAGTTGTTATTGAAAGCAGCTCCGTCAACAGTAATTGTGTTAAAACGGCCATCGCGACCTCCAAACGAGGTGCCCTGAGCCTGAGGTGTGTATTTTGTAAAGTCTGTAATACTACGGCTTATCGTTGGAAGACTGACTAAATCACGACTGTTCACATTAGTCTGGGGGCCTGAACGTTCTGAGCTCAGAATTGAGTTCCGGAAACCAGCTGTAACAACTACTTCCTGCAAAGTAGTTGTTGCCTGTCCTAATTTGGCATTTTGAACGAAATTCTCACCCAGTTTGAGTATTACATCTGTGTAACTGCTTGTTAAATAACCAATAAAACTTACTTTGATTGTGTATGGTCCTCCAACACGCATGTTCTGGATCCGATAGTTACCGGCATTGTCAGTTGTGGTGGCATATTGTGTTCCTGAGGGGACATGAACCGCAACGATAACAGCTCCCGGCAAGGGCTGCTCGGATTCATCGATTACCCTTCCGTTTAATCCTGATGTGGTCGATCCCTGTCCAAATGTAACCAGAGAAACAAACAACAACAATAAAATAGTTGAAAAGTGTCTCGTAATTTTTTTCATAAATTAGGAAATTAAAGTTTAATAAATATCTGATAAGATTAGTATAAATATTTGACTAACTGATAACACAGAAATTACAAAAATGTTTATTCACAAATAATGAAATTACATCTCTTTTAGGAATCGGTAACTATTTAGAAAAGAATAGTTTTAAACAAATTATGAGCGTAATTTGTTGATATCTTTTATTAATATTTCCTGTAATATTTTGCCTGTGGCACCGACATTTTTATTAATATAATTGACCGCCGCTTTTGCAGATTTTAAGTAATATGATTCATCTGTCAGCAATTTGTCAAGAATGTCTGAAAATTTCCTGAATGAATCGAAAGTCATTGCCCCGTTTTCATTAATTAAATCAATTGCTTCCTTGAACTTCTCATGTCTGGGACCGAACATAACAGGAATTCCCCAGCAGGCCGGTTCAAGAATGTTGTGTATCCCCTTACCGAATCCGCCGCCAATGGCCGAAATATATGCATACTTATAAGCTGATGAAAGCATTCCGATATTGTCAATGATAAGAACTCTGGCATCAGCCGAAGCCTCATTGAATTCAGAAAACCTGACACACTTTACTTTAATAAGTTTCTCGAGCCTTTCAATATTTGGTCTGTCAATCTCATGTGGGGCGAAAACCCATTTCATCCTGGTAGGATTCTCATTAATGTATCGTGTAATTATTATCTCGTCAGGCTCCCAGCTGCTCCCGGCCAAAAACAGTCGTTCAGATCCTTTGAACTTCTCTAACTGAGGTATATCATGAGCCGTTCCCGTTATCTGAACTACCCTGTCGAACCTGGTATCCCCGGTAAGAAAAATATTTTTTAGCCCAATCCCTGAAAGCAAATCGAGTGACTTCTGATCCTGAACAAAAATCTTTTTAAACTTCCGGAGCATTTCCCTGAAAAATGATCCGTACCATCTGAAGAAATGCTGATCAGGTCTGAATATTCCAGACACAAGGTAAAGCGGAATACTTTTTTTGTAAAGCGCTGATATAAAATTGTTCCAGAACTCATATTTTATCAGAATTGCATATTCCGGGTTGATAAGGTTTACAAATCGTATGGCATTAGAAGGAGTATCTGCTGGCAGATAAACAATGCAGTCTGCTCCCGGATAATTTTTCCGGATCTCAAATCCTGACGGAGAAAAAAAGGTCAGAACAACTTTAATTTCCGGATCCTTTTTCTTAATCGCTTCAATCACGGGTCTTCCCTGTTCAAATTCGCCAAGAGATGCACAGTGAATCCACATTGTACGGTCATCAGGACTGATCTTCCCTGCTATTTTTTCTGCCCATTTTTTTCTTCCCTTTATTAATAACGAAGCCTTTGGGTTAAAGGGAGAAACAATAAAAGCAATAGCCGAGAAGATGTATATTCCGATATTATATAGAATTTTCATAAGTATATAATTTATTTTTAAAGATCGTATGTAACCATACATGATTAACCCGGTTGATAATGAATTATATTTATCCCTGTTTATGTTTTGGATCAATCATGTGGGTTTCATAAAGGTTTGGTTCGAATGGACAAAGGTAATAAAAAGGTGTAAGGGCACAAGGGTGCAAGGGCGCAAAGGAAAACATTGACCGGTATTGTTCTATTGGCCATTACGCCGTTGTGCCTTTGTGCCATTATGCCATTTATTTCTACAACAGCTTTACGTAATAGATTAAATTACTTCTATTTTTGTATGACTATATCTTTTATATCATGGTAAGACTTATTGCCCTAATTATCTCAATCGTTCTTCAAATAATTGCTGCATCAATTGCTCTGAGATTCATGAAACTTACCAAATACAGGTTATCGTGGATACTTCTTTCCCTTTCTTTTGTTTTTATGGCTGTCCGAAAAATAATACAGCTTTGTGAATATTTCCGGGGAACTCCATCTTATACATGGCAGATGTTAGATGAATGGATGGGAGTGCTTGTTTCAGTTATGATCACAGTTGGTGTAATCCTCATACGCGAGTTGTTTTACTCTCTTAAAAGAGCTGAAATTGACCGGTCGCGTTCTGAAAAGAGAGTAATAAATGCTATAACAAACACTGAGGAAAATGAGAGGAAGAGGTTCGCAAAAGATCTTCACGACGGACTCGGGCCCATCCTGTCAACAGTAAAAATGTCCCTTTCAGCCCTCGCTGAACGAATAAAAGATCCGGCGGGAACGGTCATTCTCAATAATACCAACCATCTTATAAATGAGGCTATCAGTACAATTAAAGATATTTCAAATAATCTTAGCCCTCATATTCTTACGAATTTTGGCCTGGCAAGTGCTATCAACACCTTTGCCACTAAAATAAACCAGACGAAAGCAATTGAAATTGATTTTAAATCAAACATGGAAGACAAACGTCTTGAAAACGAAAAGGAAGTTGTTATTTACCGTGCTGTTTGTGAATTGATTAACAATTCAATTCTCCACTCGGGAGCTTCAAGGATCGAGATAGAATTAAACAAACACGAAAAATTTGTTACATTGCAGTTTTATGATAACGGACGGGGTTTTGATACATCTTCCCTCAGCAGGGAGGACCTTAAAGGAATGGGATTATCAAATATTGAGACCCGGGTCAGAAGTGTGGACGGAGTTTTTATTCTCGAGAGTACACCTGGAAAAGGAACAAGCGCTCTTATCAAAATGATTGACTGAATATTCTTAAATCTGATTTTTTAAGGATGGATAAAATTCAAATAATAATAGTAGATGATCACCAGCTTTTCCGTAACGGATTAAAAATTCTTTTGAATGCTTTCCCCGAATTTGAAGTGGCAGGCGAAGCTTCAAACGGGGAGGAATTTCTTAAAATCATAAAAACCATCCGGGCCGATATTGTCCTTATGGACATCAACATGCCTGAGATGGACGGTATTGAAGCTACAAGAAAAGGCCTTAAGATCTGCCCGGAAATCAATATTATCGCACTTTCAATGTATGGAGAGGAAGAGTATTACTATAAAATGGTAGATGCCGGTGCAAAAGGATTCCTTTTAAAAGATTCCGATATATCCGAGGTAAAGGAAGCAATACTTTCAGTGAAAAAAGGAGGCAGCTATTTCTCGCAGGAATTGCTTTATCATGTCATTCAAAAAATCAAACACCGTGAACATGAGAGTAAATCAGCCAATCTGTCAAAAAGAGAAAAAGAGATCCTGCTTAAAATATGTGAGGGACTTTCAAATCAGGAAATTGCCGACACCCTTTTTATCAGCAAAAGGACCGTTGATAAGCACAGGGCGAATCTTCTTGGCAAAACTAACTCCAAAAACACCGCAAGCCTTATTTTATTTGCAATTAAAAACAAACTTATTGAAATATAGGAGTTCGAAGTGATCTGGAGTTTGGAGTGATTAAAGTTGAAGAAAATGAAATTCAATTATATAGATAATAGCCTGGGTCACTCCAGGCACTTCAAGCTTTAAACTATCTGCTATGTCTGAATCACATAATCTTGGCCAAAAAGGAGAAGATCTGGCCGCCGGACATCTTCAAAAAGCCGGCTTCACTATCCTTTCAAGGAACTGGAAATGGGGGAAACATGAAATTGATATAATCGCAGAAAACAAAGATCTGATCGTTTTCGTTGAGGTAAAAACGCGGACCGAGGATTTTCAGATGCATCCCGTAACCGCTGTAACCAATGAAAAACAGAAGTCAATCATTTATGCTGCCAATGGCTACCTGCAAAAGTTCAAAGTGGATAAAGAAAGCCGGTTTGATATAATAACCATCATCAAAAAAGTTGACTCATATCAGATCGATCATATCGAGGATGCCTTTTACCCTACCCTTAGATAATTCAGTAAAATGGAAATTGAGACATTAAGAGAATATTGCATTTCAAAAAAAGGTGTTACTGAAAGCTTCCCTTTCGGAGACGATACTCTGGTTTTTAAGGAAAACGGAAAAATATTCGCCTTGGTCAATCTTGAGGGCGATCTGAGTATAAACCTGAAATGTGATCCCACATATGCTATTGAACTAAGGGAAAGGTACTCATCAGTAACTGGCGGTTATCACATGAATAAAGTAGTATGATTTTTGTTTATACTATATAAAATTTGTTTATATTTACTAAAATTTAGTAGATATGGAAACAAATTTAAGAAAACAGAAATGTGTAATTTATGTTCGTGTTAGTGCAGATCATCAGGACTATAAATCACAAATTACCGATCTTAAAAAAGTTGCTATTGCAAAAAATCTTGTTATTGAAATGATCTTTTCTGAAAAAGTCAGTGGCTTTGATCAATCAGTTGAAAGACCTGAATATGATAAGATGAAGGAATATGTTTTAAAAAACAACATCAGTCAAATTTTAATGTGGGAACTTTCTAGACTTGCACGTAACACATTAAAATCACTTCAAGAAATTAAATATTATACTGATAAAGGTGTCAATATCTTTTTATATAAAGAGAATATTGATACAATTTCTGAAACAAATAAACTTTTAATAGCCATTATGAGCACCATGGCTGAAATTGAAAGAGATAATATTATAAAAAGATTAGGTAGAGGCCATAGAGAAAGCGTTTCACAAGGTAAAAGAACTGGGTTAATGACACTCCCATATGGTTATAAAGCCGATGACAAAGGATTTTTAATTGTAGATGAAGAAGAAGCCAAAGTAATAAAGGACATTTATAAAATGGCTTTTCATGAAATGGGTTACAGAGGCATTGCCAGAGAATTAAATTCTAAAGGAGTTCCTACAAGGTGGACTAAACTTGGAAGAATTAATAAAAACATATACAATGAAGTGGTTCCTATAAAATGGAAACCAAACTCAATTGGAGTTATTTTAAACAATACATTATATAAAGGTAAACGAAAATATAAAGATGAATATTTTGATGTTACACCTATTATAGATGAATCGGAATGGGACAAAGTTCATGATGTTATTTCTAAAAAGCCTGGTGTTAATAATAAACCTACAAAATATAATTACTTATTAAAAGGCAAAGTTATTTGTGGTGTATGTGGAAGACATTACGGTGCAAGAACTGAAACAAGATATGGCAAAGAAGACTCTTATTATTATTGTAATGGAGCAAGAGATATAGAAATAAGATGTAAGAATGGACAGTATTCATCAAAAGTATTGGAAGAAGCTATTCATACCCTCATGTTTCTCCACCAAGATTTATTGATAAGCCTAAAGCAAGAAGAATATTCTAATTTTAACATGGAAGATAAATTGACACAAATTAAATATTATACTGACGAAATAAACGAAAAACAGGAACAACAAAAACGATTAGTTGAATTACGTTTAAAGGGACATATTGATGAAAAAAGATATAATAAAGAGTATGCTCTTATTTTAGGACAAAATGAAGGAAACAAAATCAAAATAGAAAATTTAAAAAAAGAGATTGTTAATTATAACAATACAAAGTCAAATCTAGGTAAGCTTCAATGGAACAATTTTTTAGCAGATGATAAACAACCTTTTATTGACAAATATTTAAATAAAGTGGTTATACATAAAATAAATGATGTTAAACTAACAGAAAAAGAGCTTAATGACTTATCTGTAAAAAGTTTAGCTGATAATTTACGAAATCAAGATAAAATACAATTCATTAAAAGATTGTTCGATACTAAATATAAACACCGTAGATTATTTGTTGAAATTTATGCATTTAACAATACCAAACCATTAAATGCAATTATCATTAATGATTTGTTTTATAAAACAAAGAGGGTTTCACCACTAGGATTATATACAGTATTTATAGCTCCTTCCCTTTCAATTGATGCAGGAGTATTAAAGTAAAAGGTTCCCAGAAATTAATCTTGGAACCTTTTACTTATAAATTAAAGTGACATTGGCTCTAAATATGGTTTCCCGTCTATTACAACACCACATCCTAATACTGGTCTTTTTACATTGTATTTTGCATACTCAAAAGCATATTTAGATGGAGATATGCCACAACCTACATACATACCCCATAGAAGATCTTTTTCTGATGAGTTATATAATATCTCAAACTTCGTATGAAAGTGTCCCACGACAATGCTCATGCGTTGATTCAATATAGAATTACACAAATTGGCACATCCTTGTCCATGAGTGTATAAAACTGAATCAAATTTCCATTCTAAACTATATTTCCAAGTAGGAGTTTCATATACTTCAGGAAAACCTTTAATCCAGTTTCTTGATAAGCCTGAAGAAAACATTTTTCTTGATGGTATTGCATCATGATTACCAATGACTACATATACATCTTCTTTTCTAAATGCTTTCTGCCATTCTTTAAGTTTGTTTTTGACTAAATTAAGTTCTGCTCCAGCACTATGTCCGTCGGGGTTTGTTTCCCAATAGCTTTCTGCATGAGCATCTTGAATGTCTCCTATAAATATAATTCTTTTACAATTATACTTTTTTTTGATTTCTATACAATGAGACATATAATTCTCATGCTCAAAGGGGATGTGTAAATCTCCTACAATCAGGGTGTTGTTGTTTTCGTTTCTCACTTTTCATAATAAATCATTTTAGTTGTTTTTTTTTGATTATATATCTCTTTTGTTAAAATGCTGTTAAATAACAAATGCATCCGGCTTAGATGCATTTGTTATTGATATTATTCTAAATTGTTATAGACACTTACTTTGTGTCTTCATCAGCTTCCTGTATGAGTTTATAAAGTTCTTCAATATCAATGTTAATATTTTGTTCATCAAGTTTCCGTTCGAGTTTATTAATTTCTTCAATACTCGGATACTTACTATTTTTATTCTTAGTTTTTGAAGCTTTTGCCTTTTTTCTTGGAATTTCAATTCCATGTTTTATTTTTTTCTTCATAATTAATTAATTATTTACATTGTTATTAAAATTAATTGTTTGTATAATTTTATTACCAATAGCTTCCATTAATTTTGGCGGCACGCTATTGCCTAATCCATGATATTTTTGGATATAATTATATTCTTTACCAGTTTTGGAATCAATTCCATCCTTTTCAGAATATAATTTAAAGTCATCAGGAAATGAACAAAGACGTTTAATTTCAGTTATAGTTGGCATTCGTTCTACACCATTTTTATAGAATTTCATTGATGGTGTTGCAGTTATGGTTCTACAAATGTCATTCTTTGTCAACATTGTTTTATCAAATTGTCCCATAGTAAAGAAATCAATATCTTTTTCAACATAATTTTTAATGCTAAGACTTGATTTACTAATTGATAAAGCTTTAGGAATTAGACTATTAATGTCAAAGTCATTTCCTGCAATATCTTTTCTAATACCCAAATAGAAAAGTCGTTTTCTTAATTGTGGAACACCATAATCTGAAGCTGTTAAAACAATCCATCCAGCTAAATATTCACTATTAAATATTTTTCTGCTTAATTGGTTGAACCTTAGTTTCATATTACCTGTTACTAATCCTTCTACATTTTCAATTACAAAGCATTTTGGCCTTATAGACAATATGTAATTAATTGTGTCCATATATAAATCATTTCTGTTATCCCCAATATCTCTTTTGCCTTTTGCTTTAGAAAAGCCTTGACATGGTGGGCTTGCTGCTAAAATATCCAATTCACCTTCTTTAATGTTTGCTTTATTCATGATATCTTGAGCAGATAATTCCTTCCCAAGGGAGGTGTTCCAAAAAGGAACACCTGGGAAGTTAAGAGTAAAACATTTTTCAACGTAATCGTTGCAATCAATTGCTAACAATTCATTAATTCTACCTGTGTTATGCCAACCTAAACTTGAACCACTAACACCAGAAAAGAATGAAACTAAACTATAATTATGCTGCATTGTTCGTATATCTTAAGTTTGCAATATATTCTCTTATATTTTCATTCCATTTTTTTACAAAATCAAGTTCTTTATTGTCCTTCTTTATCCTTTGAGCACAACATGGACAAATATTTGAGTCATCTGCAAAATCAGTGCTGAATTGTGATGTTTTTGATTTCTTTGGTTCCTTCGGTTCCTTTGCTGATAACAAATCATTATATGCTTTCTGGGGTGTTATTTTTCCATTTTTGATCATCTCAACATATTCTGGATTATTTTTCTCACAATAAGTAATCATTCCATTTTTAAATACCTGCCCAATTTTATCAGTTGACAAATCTTTTACAAGGTTAAGACCTAATTCTTTACCAATTTGTTCCAATTTTATAATAACATCACATAGTTTAGAAGCTTTATTCATTGTCATTTTGTCCTTTACAACTTCATCCAATAATGAAGGAAACGTGGCATCAATTTTTCTTATTGTTGAAATTTTATTTAAAGAATAGCCAGTAATTAAAGCAACCTTTTTGCGTGTGTCTTCGCCTTTTGAATCTCTATTGCCTTGACCTGGACTATATTTAGCATATAGTAAGATAATTTCATTTCTTTCATCAACAGCAGTTTTTACCCTTTGTTGATTGGCAGAAATTATAAATTCAAGTTCATCTTCAGGATTAATATCAATTATATAAACTTCAATTTCTTGTATTCCAAGCTTTTGTAATGCTAGAAATCTTAAATTGCCGCTAAGAATTTGATTATTCTTATTAATAATTATCGGATTAATAAGTGATTTCTCATTGATATTTTCTGCGAGAGCATCAATCTTAGCAGAATTAACACCTGTATAGATACTTTTGCTATCCGGATGCATTAAAAGATCATCCATTTTCATAACACAGCGGTCCCCTATAATATAGGACATTTTAGATTCTTTTGAACCTTTTTTGACATCAGAAATAGTTTCTGTTGTTCCAAGATTTTCAGCTGTTTTGGTAAATTGAGTTGTTGACATTTTATTAATTATATTTAATTTAATAATCTTTATGTTCTGAGTTTATTTAGTGATACCGTAACACATATCATTGCCGGTTTTTAAGTTTACCTTGGCGGACCTCTTATCATTATTTTAAGTTTTTATTTTAGTTTCTTAAAATGTTCCAATGCCTGTAATTATTGATTCTGAACGCTCTTTATGAAATTTCGTAGGATCAGTAATAAAGTTTGTTTTATCTGTCCCATTTTGTTTTTTACTATTGCTTTCTTGCTATTTGATAATTTATTATCAAAATATTTTTCTATTGATCTATTAAGTAAAAAGATTAAATCTTCTGTTCGTATAAGATCAATTTCATATACAAATTGCTCTGCTTGAAGTAATTTGCGAAAAACTGAAATAAGTTTATGTGGATTTTTTATAATGAAATATTCATAAATATCTGCTAATGAACCTTTGAATCTTTTATCTAGTTTTTTATTTTTAGATAAATCTAATAACACAAATAAATCAAATGCTTCATTTTCTGTATCTGGCATATTCAATAATTTATCAATACGTTTTTCTATATCTTTTATAACATAGTCTAACATTTTTTTATGTTCTTGAAATTCTTCAAATGACATCATTTTGGTTGTTGTCTTTTTTGTTACTTTCATGGTTACTTGTTTTTAATTGTTATTAATTGATTGATTTTCGAAAATTTCTTTTTGGTGCTTTCAACGCGCCTTCTCCAGTTTGCATTATGTAAATCACTTTAACTTTAAATGATTTGCGTTTGCAGTTAGGGCGTTTAAGTGTTCTAGTTGTGTTCAAAGCAAAATCAATTGCATTTTTGGATTCTATTTTAAAGAAGAGTGGTTTATTGTAAATTATTCTTCTCTTTTTTCTGGTTTTTTTAGTCTTAATTATCTCTTTCATAGTTATTTTATAAGCTTTTAAATGCGTTAACTTTTCATTTTTTTTGTCATAGTAAGCTCCAACTTCTTATTTTTATAAGAGGTGAATTGATTAAATAAAGGTTTAAAAGAACACTACAAAGATATATTACATATGTAATATATGCAAATAAAAAAGCAAAAAAAAGCCTATACATTTGTATAGGCCTGTTTATTAGATTTTTGAGACTTGTTTCTTTACTGTTTTTTGTAAAATAATTGGATTATTTCTTGTGTAATATCACCAATATTGTCACTCAAAACGTCATATTTTAGTAGAATTTTTGTAATATCAGATGAACTATGAACTATTGAGTTCAATACTGGGCCTGTTATCCCTTCACTTTTATCTTTCTTTGAAAAAGCCAACACATCTTTGGCAAGTTTTACAAAATCAGGATTATCATCACCTATCCAAATATATTGCATGTTTCGCCTACTGATTGTGGCTCTTTTTAATATACCCATATCAATAAGCTTCTTTGAATGATTACGCGTAAACCATTCATTTTCATATGTGCTTAACCCAGATATAACACCAGTTTCTTTATATTGGTTATACATGTTCTTAAGAACTAAGGCAATGCCATCTATTTGTCTTGTATGTTTATCACCTATTTTCATTGCTTGTTTAACTTCAAGTCCTCTTTGAAAACTCATCTTTTTTAATGTTTAATAAACACAAATGTATGAAATAAAATAATTTATAACATTCCTTCATCTGCAAAACTATAATACCCACCACCTGGTGCAATAATGATATGATCAAGTAATTGTATATCCATTATAGTTGCAGCATCCTTAAGCTTCTTTGTTAATTTACTATCACTTTCACTAGGATTAAGATTCCCTGATGGATGATTATGACAGGCAATTAAACCTAGTGCATTTGTTTTTAAAGCATATTGAAGGATAATCTTTACATCAGTTATTGTACCAGCAGTTCCTCCGAGTGAAATAGATGCGGTTCCAAGGACTTTGTTTGCTCTATTAAGGAGTAATATTTTAAATTCCTCTACATATTCCAGAGTGTCAGGATTCCATTGAGAAATGAAAATATCATATGCATCCTTTGATTGCTTTATAACAGGCCTATCAGAAGGATTTACTTTTGTTTTATATGACAACCGGACTTCGGCTACTTTATTTATATTGTTATTTAATTTCATTGCAAGTGCTTTGTTTACGTTAAGTTACACGATAAAATATTGATTTACTGCTGTCTTGAAACAAGAAAAGCCCAGTTTAACTGGGCATCCAAAGTGGTTAATTTGTTATTCAACCTTCGGTTCTTCCTTTACTTCCGGTGTTTCTACCTTCTTAACTTTCTTAACCGGAGGAGGCAATATGGACTGAATTTCTTTAACTTCATTTTCAAGTTCTTTTGCCTTGGCTTCAACATCTGCTGGAACCTTAAATCCTGATTCATTCATCTGTGTTGCAAACCTTAAGGTTTTACGAAGTTCATTCTGTTTGTGATACAATTCTACTCTTAATTCCCTTTTTGCACCTCGGTTAATAAGTTCGAGCACTTTCTTTATTTCATCTTCCTTAGGTGAAGATTTAAGCCACTCCTGAACTGTAGCAAACTGTTTGATTTCAGTTGAATTTTTTGATTCAGTCCCTTTTGTTTCATTTGTTGTTTTCATCTTTTTAAGTTTTTAGTTAATTAACTGTGTTTTAGCCTTTTACAGCTTGATAGAGTAAATATAAAAACTTCTGTTGGGCTAGAAATCGCTCAGTGTCAATTATTTACGGTGTTTTGTGCTATTTATACTCATTTTAAGTAAGATGCGTTTCACCTTACGTAAACAAAGCACTCCTAATTAAATAGATGAATTATTTGTTTTGAATTGTTTTATTTAAGACATTTGTAATAGCGGCATTTCCTTAAATAAGTTCACCAGAACTTATTTCATTTACTGACTTTCACATTTCACGATTAAGCAGCGAGGCTTAATGGAAATGCCGCTTCTTTAATATTCATTACATTTTTTGATATCAGAAAAAGTTTGACAAGACTTATTTTTCTGTAGTTGATCCTCTAAATGTTTGTCCTGCAATGTATATTCCTGTGATTATGGATATAGAACTGGCTAGTTCCAAAGGGGCGTAATGTGTTGTATAAACCATTAATATGAATAATATAACAGCAACGGCAAATGCGATAAAACGCTTACTATGAAACATATTAAATGCCATGTCTTTTTTTCCATTTATAAAAAGCCAAATCCCATCCTATCTTAACTAAATAACCTACTGTTGCACCTATTATAGTAATTATTAAAGATGAAACAACTGTTTCCCAAGAAGGCAAATATGAAAGCTTATTAACTTGTGATATGGCTCCTGCTGCTCCGCCACCTATGGGAAAAATGTCTCCTATTTTATTGAAAAAATATAATACTTTAAAACTCATTCTCATACATTTATTTTATTTAAAGATTACCTCACTCCATCAAGTATGGTGAATGTATCTTTTGTTATTGTAACATATATGTTTATTGAATCGTCAAGTACAATATCATATATATAATCTCCGGGTGCAATGCTGGTGTCAATTTTTGACAATGGAAATATGACTGTAGTAATTGATGCATCATAAGTGCCTATTTTTGATAAAACAGGAACAACATCAGAAGCTTTTTTCTTTACTGTAAGATATGGTGTAGTTGTACTTAAATCAATGTTTGAAAAATTACTGATGTTACAACCTATAGTTTTGGTGTCATATTGATATAGTACTAGTTTATTATCTGCCATAAGTAAATCTTATTTTATTATATATCTCCGGATAAAATATAATCAGATAATGAATCTTTATTTATAACTAGCTTTGATGCTTATTTTGATATATATTTATGTCTTAAATGGATATGTTAAGCCATTCCCATTATTGTAAAGTCTACTAACATCATCACTCGTTAGTGCTTTAGCCCATATTCCTATTTCATCAAGATAACCATCGAAAGGGTGTAAATTTGAATATGACCCTATATTATAACTTGTATTATTACAAGGATAGGGTTTCATAATGGAGTTAACCAAGGACAATATAGTTCCATTAATGTAAAATGTTACATTTCCGTTATCAAAAGCATGAGTAACAGCTAAATGAGTCCAAGTATTAGTAGGCAATATATATGATGTTGACCAGACCACATTGTTGTTTTGCGTGATAGATTTATAGGTTGAATTAGATGATTGATAATAAACCCTATTAGAATTCCAATAGATCCAATGAAAGGGTTTATACTGTTCCTGATAATGAACTGAAAGAAATGTATTAATGTGAGTAGTATCTCCTCCCCAATTAAACCAGCAAGCAAAAGATAATCCTGTTTGGGCTGTTATTCCGTTAACCACATATATGTTATCAACATTAGCATCATTAAAGTAATAACAAGTTCCTATCTTACCTGGTTGTAATGGAGTCGCTCCGTCATTAACTCCGTCTCTTCCATTTCCTGTTACGTCTATGATGTTATTAGATGAGTCATTAAGAGGATAATAAGCTTGAATCCTATCGAGTAAAGGATCAACTAACTTAAGTTGGTTATCTTGATTTTGCACACCAGCAAACGGATAAGCCTTTCCGGAACCAGCATTGTAAAGTTGTTTGATTTCAGAAGGCGATAAAAGTCGGGACCAAATGCCAAACTCGTCCATATTGGACTTAAAATTTTGAGAATATCCTGGGCTGTAAGTCCCAATATATTTTGTTCGTAAAGTCGGAAACAACATATTATCCGTCACTTTTACTGCTCTTACTAAAATGCCATTTATATAAAAAGATACTACTCTATGAGTATAGTCTGCTGTAATAGTTGTCATAACCCATTGTCCAAAATATCCTGTATAAAGACTTATATTAATAGATGTATATATAACTCCAGTTCCATATTGAAATGCTAATACACCACTTGGATATGCGTATATGAATAAAAATCCGGCGGTGGAGACTTGATAGGCGTCACTTATAATAGGGAAAACGCCACTCCCTGTATTAACAGGTATACTCCAAAAGTTAATACTTAACTGACTTTCTCCTAAAGAAAACGCCGGCGTTCTCAAATATGAGTTATTTGCTACATCGGGCCATTTAAATCCTGTATTAATTATACCTGACGCATCTTGTTCTATGGTTCCAACTATTGACGCATCTCTATGTTTCGGACTATAGTCCTTAGCATATCCTAAAGAACCATCCATCGCATAATAACATTCAAGATCAGTTAGTAAATTAGAAAAATTTAAAACGTTTGCTTTTGCTGGTGTAAACTTTAAATCTTGCTGCTTAAAATTGTATGTTAAACCATTTCCGTTATTGTACAATAAAGAAACATCACTGTCGGTTAAAAATCTTGACCATATTCCTATTTCATCAAGTTTACCTAAATAATCTTCAGCATATCTACGTCCAATTATTAAATTCCCTGCTGCTATACTATTTTTACATCTCACTGCTGTGTTTGATCCCTTTAATATGCCATCAATATAAATTTTATTCACTGCATCTCTATTTATAGTCCACACAATATGATGCCAATTATTATTTCGTAAATCCGGAAAAACTGATAACGACCAGACTGATGTGTTATCATATATCTGAGAACTTATATAGCCTGTGTTTGGCATTATTCTCAAAATAACTGAAATTCCCCCTCTACTTAAAATAGGGAGTTCTGCACTTACATCATGTGGCACCCAAGCCCAACAACTAACTCCAAAATCTCCGGTGCCTGTTATACAGTTAGGTGCAGCACCTATTGAAACATATCCAGTACTACCATCAAAATAATAGGAATTTCCTATTTTTCCAATTTGCCCTCTTGAGACATCACCATTAATAGTTCCATTATTCGTTCCCACACTATCATAAACACTGCCATCGGTTTCTTGAAATGCCCAATATGATGATAAATTATCTAAAAGTGGATTATGTAATTTAAGTTTCATATTAATTAAATGCTAAATTTTCCTGCATAAGTCCAAGTGCCACTTATTCGTTTTTGAAATTGTAAATCAGTCGAAGGATCTATAAACCATCTCCATGAGTTATCTACACTTGGATCTCCCATATAAAAGTAATTTACATTCGCAACTATATATTTCTGGCTTATCGATGAACTATCAGCTATGGACTCTATTCTAAAGGCTGTGCATCCATCCATGTTAAATGAATAAGAGTTGATGTTCCCACTGACATCATTAGTTACATCCATATCAACTAAAGTCATGGCTCCACCATTAGTTTGCATTTGGATAGATGAAAGTTGGATGTCATAATCAGCATTAGAAGGTGACAAAGTGCTGTTGTCCAAAGTCCAAGGCTGCGCTAAATCCCTATCGACTAAGGATACATCAACATACCAACGATTAGTTGCGTCAGAAGGATCGACAGGATCAGCAAGGGACTGAATTCGCTTATTGTTCATGTTAAGTGAACCAGACATTACATCACCTGCTTTTTTAACATAAAGCCCTAGGCTAGAATTAACATCAGTTTTTAAAGCAAAGCTAGCATCTGTTTGTCCTTTAGAATAAACATCATTTAAATATTCATCTCTAGTTGCTAAACTTCCATCAACATATGCTTTAGTAACATCTCCTACACCAGTACTAGGTTCCAAATAACCATTATTCCAGTTAAATTTAGCTTGGTTTAAAGATGCATTAGGGATGTAAGTTGCCTTAATGTTATTTATAGAAGCATCTTGAATTATGTTCCATTCTGTTAGATAATTAATAGAACCATCACATTTATTACTTGGAATTATAAAAGCCGCTGTCGTGCCGTATACTGAAGGATTACATATGTATGCGTTAATAGAAGGATTATATACGCTTCCAGAGATTTCTATCATTATTGGTTTATTATTTTAGTATATATTTCAGCTAAGGATGCTGAACTATATAACACTCTGCTAGTAATGTATTATCTGATGTTCTATAAAATTTTACATAACTTGTATGAATGTCTCCGCTTGTATTTGATTCTCCACAATAAAAATCCACATACCCATTATTACTTCCGCTTGTTTGTTCTACATAAGCAGAAATAATTTGTGATTGGTCAAATATAATATACCATTCCAAATTACTTGAAACGGTTATTCTTCTTGTTGACCAAGGATCTCCATTACTATCAAAGTGTAAAGAGGTGTTATTAATATTTAAATATATGTGTGTATAATTTCTAAAATTTGTCAATCTATCTTTGTCTCCTTTATAAATTCCATCAAACCCTATATTGCTTGATAAAGTAAATAACTCAACTAAACTGCTGCCTGATCCTATCTCATCTTTAACATCTTGCTCTGAAAATGTATTTGTATTTGGCACTGACATTTTATGAATTATAATTTTTAAAATAGTTGAGCTCCTCTTTAAGATTTTTTATCTCTTTTTTTAATGAAGCGATTTCTTTTACAAATAAATCAATATAAGCTACAGAAAGCATTCCTGATTCATCAGTCCGAACCAATTCAGGATTTGTCTTTTGCAATTCCTGAGCTATAACACCATAACGTTTTTGATCAGGTTGACTCTTTAGATTAAACTCTTTATAATTAACATTGATAGGTTTAGTGTTAATAGGAACTATGTTTTCCTTTAGTCTTTCATCACTGGATAATATAAAGTTTGTTGCTGTCATAGAGTTGGCTGAAGTGATTGTTCCACTTGTTGATATTTTACCGCCAATTGAGACATCACCACCACTTATTATTATATCATGATATGTGATAACTAAATCCTGATATAAGGCTAGTTTATTATAAAAGAATTCAGCAATAACACTTCCCTTTCCATCACCTATAAGAGTGTTTCTATATTGCGTTTGTCCTCCTGAATAACCTTTAAGATTTATATTTAATGTGCTTTGACCATTTAATGAATTTTCCCAAATGTCAGCACCCTTTATTGATGTGTTACAATAACCAATTGCATAGTTTTGACTTGCAGTTCCTAACTCAGTCAAACCAATAAAACAGCAATTTCCTGCATTATCTATATAACTTTGCCAAGCACTTCCAGAATAATAGCCAAGGTGAGTGCCATCCATATAAAGACCAGCACCAGAAGGTGTATTAAATAAAGATACTCCTGTTGGCTTATTTGTTATTTGAGAAGACCAATTAACTGAGTCTTGAGTAGCTAAAGCACCTTGTCCCACAATACTTTTTGCATCAATTAAACTATCTGCAAAATCTTGTGTAAATGTCATACCTGCTAATGACGAACTAACTGTTACCGACCAACCAGTTTCCCACTGTGATATAGCATAATTACTATATCCAGCCTGAAAGTTTTTTACAGCTATATTTGGATATTGCCAAGTTGTTGTAGTTTCTCCAATTACAATCACACATTTAGTTCCATTATGCCCAAATCTTACCCTATTATTTTGTGTTGTTGAACCAATTAATTGAGCAAAACAATTATACCAAGCGGGAGTTGATACATAATTATAACCACCGATTTTAAGAGTAAAAGAATTTGAAGTACTATAATTAAATACATCAACCTCAAATTTCATCATTGTATTTGTCCAAGACTGAGGTAATGTTATAATTATAGCACCAGTAACGGGAGCACTATTATATTTTCCACCTATCGGATTTGGTATTGTTGTTACTGAATTAGTACTATCAGAATTTGATACTCTATAATCAGTATAATTTGTTACATCTGCATTGTCCGCTGGCTTTCCTGCACCACTTACACCAGACCAAGTTGCTGTAGTTGCTGCATTTGATATAGCTGTTACTTGTGCTGATGTTGCTCCAACTGTTGCTCCCGCTTCAATACCACTCAGTTTACTACTTTCTGTAGAATTTATACTTGATAATGAAGTAGGCTTATCACTAAGATTAGAATAACCGCTTCCACTTGCAATCACTATTTTACCATTTAAATAAACATTATCGGCATATAGTCCGAAGCCTGTAAGTGCTCCACCAAATGCTGAATCTGTTATACCTGATAAGTTACCTAATCTCATTTTTTGCTTACCAGATAAACTACCTGTATTTACACCAGCGCAAAAGTCAATATAAGGGTTATTTGTATCACTTGCAGTTATATAAATCAAATTCTGTCTTGCTGTATCACTTGAATTACCATACTGTACAAGTTTCATTTTGTCCCAGGGTGTTCCACTTATTAAAGATGCATCTATATAAGCACTTCCTAATGTTGATGAGTGGTTAACTTTTGTAACCTTTCCTACATAAGAACCTATTCCTGAACCAGTAAATTGTTGGGCTTTTACATAATCATTTACAGCAAATGTTATTGGATTTGAACCGCCATCTTCATCAAAATAAAATCTTGTTCCACTAACCAGATAAGGACTTCCATTTGCCGCCGAAATCATCAAACCGCCATTAACAGCATTAATCTCTCTGATTTCCATTTCATAAGCAGAGAGTTTGTTTCTTACTGTAAGATTATCAAGTTCAAGATTTATCTCACCATTATCATTAATTAATCTATATCCTGAACCAGCAAAACCTGAAACATAAGCTAATGAGCTTTCTATCGTATCAGAAGTAAGTTTATCCCATAGTTTCAAAGCACCTGTTGGAGATAATGTTGAAATAGTTGATGAACTTGAAGCACCAGATCGAAATTGCAAAGCATCATAAAAATCTAAATACGTTAAACCGCCAGAAGTAAATAATTTGAATCTATTACCAGAATCATTAGTGGCACCCATCATTAAAGATTTATTAACAGCGATCTCAATATTTCCATCTGTATAGATACCCCCTGTTCCAGCATTTAAATCTCTTGTAGTTTTTGAAGGACTGTTGACATTTACTTTAGGCACTAATCGGGTAGGAAGCGGCTCACGCCGCTGTCCCCCCACACCACCGGGCATACGATGTCGTACCACGGCGGTTTCTACTAACTTTTAAACCGTCATTCTCAGATACAAAGATTGTAACCCCTGTTGGGAGAACCAATTGAG
>JAJFVL010000047.1 GCA_021371855.1 Bacteroidales bacterium
TTTTGTCTCTTTACAAAAACCAATCCTGTGATCTCAATCCAAAATACTAACAAGTTTTCTTGACGAGATTCTTCATCTCGCCTGGTTGCTACTTCAATATTTTCAAAGAACTTTCTTTTTTGCTTTGGGACGACAAAGATAGTGCTTCAATTTTTTCCAACAAATGTTTTGAAGGTTTTTTTAAAAATATTTTTCACAAATAAATCTAACGATTTGATTTGCTTTATAATGAAAAACATTATTTTCGTGCATATTTAAATACTATGTCGAACATCGTAATTATTCCTACTTATAAGGAGAAAGAAAACATTGAGGCAATAATAAAAGCCATAACCGAACTTCAGATCCCGTTCGACATTCTTATTATCGATGACAACTCCCCGGATGGAACCGCGGATATAGTAAAAAAAATGCAACCATCGTTTCAAAATCTTCACCTTCTGGAAAGACCTGAGAAACTTGGGTTGGGTACAGCATATATCACTGGCTTTAAGTGGGCTCTCGAAAAGGATTATAACTTTATATTCGAGATGGACGCGGATTTTTCACACGATCCACGCGACCTGATAAGATTGTATAAAGCTTGCAAGGATGACGGCGCTGACCTCGCTATCGGTTCCAGATACATTAGCGGTGTAAATGTTGTAAACTGGCCGCTGAGTCGCGTTCTTATGTCGTATATCGCCTCTATATATGTAAGGATAGTCACAGGTATGAGAATCATGGATACCACTGCAGGATTCAAATGTTACAAGAGAGAGGTACTGGAAAATATCGAACCTGAACATATCAGATCAGTCGGCTATGGTTTCCAGATCGAAATGAAATTCATTGCATGGGAACTTGGCTATAAAATTGTTGAAGTCCCAATTGTATTTACCGATAGAAAGTTTGGTTCTTCCAAAATGTCAGGTGGTATTTTTAATGAAGCATTGTGGGGTGTATTGAGAATGAAACTGAGGAGCATATTCACCAAATATCCGAGGAGGTAATATAAAACGGCGCAACGGCGCAACGGCGCAACGGCGTAACGGCGCAACGGCGCAACGGCGCAACGGCGTAACGGCGCAACGGCGCAACGGCGCAACGGCGTAACGGCGTAACGGCGTAACGGCGCAACGGCGCAACGGTGCAAAGGTGCAACGGCACAAAGGTGCTACGGTGCGAGGGTGAAAAGGCGCAAGGGCACAAAGGGACAACGGCGCAAAGGTATAACGGCACAATGGTACAAAGGCACAAAGCTAGGACGGTGTAACAGAGTGACGGGACAACAGGACATCGGTATCAAGGTAAGAGGGTTAGAAGAGACAATAGATAATAAGCGCCAGACGAAAAAAAGTAACCAGAGAAATGAGCAGCATATTAATAAAAAATGCAACAATTGTAAATGAAGGAAGAAGTTTCCGGAGTGACCTTCTTATTAAAGATGAGCTGATTTCAGCCATAGGGTCCACAGACAACTTAAATGTACCGTCGGGAACAAAAAGAATAGACGCAACAGGGCTGTTGCTGATCCCCGGAGTAATCGACGATCAGGTCCATTTCAGGGAACCAGGCCTTACCTATAAAGCTGATATATACAGCGAATCAAGGGCTGCTGTTGCAGGTGGTGTTACCTCTTTTATGGACATGCCTAATACCAATCCGCAAACAGTAACTATTGATATTCTTAATGAAAAATACCGGATAGGTTCCGAAAACTCGCTTGCCAATTACTCCTTTTATATTGGCGCAACAAACACAAACCTCAATGAAGTAATGAAAGCTGATTCTTCGGAAGTTTGCGGCATAAAGGTTTTCATGGGATCTTCAACCGGAAATATGCTTGTTGATAATGAGAATGCTTTAAAAGAATTGTTTGCAAAAGCTCTCTTGCCAATAGCGGCACATTGTGAAGATGAACCCACCATAAGAAGGAACAGTGAGATCTATAGAGGAAAATACGGAGAAAATGTCCCAATTAAGATGCACCCCCTTATCCGTAGCCGCAAAGCTTGTTTCCTCTCTTCATCACTTGCAGTTAATCTTGCCAGGGAATATAATACACGGCTACATATATTGCATCTTTCCACAGCTGATGAAATGAAACTCTTCAGAAACAATCTGCCACTAAAACAGAAGAGGATCACCGGGGAAGTCTGTGTGCACCATTTATGGTTCGAAGACTCAATGTATGACGAGCTTGGTACCCTTATAAAATGGAATCCTGCAATAAAAACCCGGTTCGACAGGGACGCACTGATAAAAGGAGTGAACAATAACCTCATTGATATTGTCGCCACCGACCATGCTCCTCATACAATAGAAGAAAAGAGAAACAGCTATTTTAAAGCCCCGTCCGGAGGACCTCTTATTCAGCACTCCCTCGTTGTTATGCTCGAACTATGGCACAAAAAAGTTTTCAGTCTCGAAAAAATTGTAGAAAAGATGTGCCATAATCCTGCTATCCTGTTTAATATCAGGAACAGAGGATTTATCAGGGAAGGTTATCAGGCTGACCTGTGTTTGATTGATCCCAATAACTCATGGTCTGTTTCAAAAGAAAATATACTTTATAAATGCGGATGGTCACCATTTGAAGGGACTACTTTCAGTTCCAAAGTGGTTACCACTATTGTCAATGGGACAATTGTATATGACAAGGGAATTATAAATGATGATTACAGGGGACAAAGGTTATTATTCAACAGATAAAAGGCGCATAGGCGCAAAGGCACAATGGTTAAACGGCAGAATCGCTCTCTGTTTTGCCTTTGGGCCGTTACTCCTTTCTTACTACAAACCTTGCTGTATTTCTTGTTCGTTGTTCAACGAGGATTTCCCGGTTTTTCGTTATTCGTTCGAGAGCTTCAGGGGTGTAATGCCTTACAGAGAGCATTTCAGTATTTTCGTTATAAATAGTTGAGTATTCTGTTTTAAGATCAGAAATAAGAGCATCGACTATGGGCCTTTCATCGTCAACACAGACATTTATACTGACAGCACTTGCCTCTACAAGATTTACTTTTATGCCATGTTTCATAAATGAATAAAAGATCCTGCTCAGATTCTCCCCCATTACAAATGAAAAGTCTTTCGGAAGAATTGAGATAAGAATCTGATCCTCCTTTTTAATGAAAACAGGTATTGTTTTTTTCAGAACCGGATCAACTTTTATTACAGTTCCCTTTTCTCCGGGTGTAAGAAATGACTTTACATATAACGGTATATTCTTGTTATGAAGTGGCTTTATGGTTTTCGGGTGAATAACCTTAGCTCCTGAAAAGGTCATCTCAACAGCTTCTTTATAAGATATCTCATCAAGCTTCTGTGCATCGGGAAGCCATTTCGGATCAGCATTAAGGATACCCGGAACATCTTTCCATACTACCACACTTTCAACATCAAGAATATTACCCAGAATAGCAGCGGTGTAATCCGAACCTTCCCTTCCAAGAGTTGTTGTATGTCCTACAACCGTTCCTCCTATAAAACCCTGAGTAATATAGATCTTCGTCCTGTCAAAATCAATAGCCCTCTTTATCCTGTTTGTACTTTCATTCCATAATACGTTGGCATTTCTGAATCTGTCGTCCGTCAACAGATTTCCCCTTATATCAAGCCACTCCGTATCATGAAAACAGGTTGAAAGATGTTCTGCAACAATAATTGTTGACCATATTTCCCCATATGATACAATCTGATCATATTCAAAATCATAATCTCCCTTTTTCCCTGACATCAGATATTCTTTCAAATAGGCGAATGAGTCGTCAATTTTACATTTGACAGAATTCCTGTTTGTGAAAAGTTCATTAATTACCGACTGATGGTTTTCATAAACCTTATCCAATAAGACCTCATAAGTACTATCGCCAACTAACCAGGCTTTCAGAACTATCTCAAGAGCATTTGTCGTTTTCCCGAAAGCAGAAACCACAATTACGAGATCGTCTGATTCTCCAGATACAATTTTAGCGAGATTTCTGATCCCTTCAGCATCCTTAACCGATGCACCTCCAAACTTATAGATTTTCATATATAGGAATTTCCGATAAAGTTAGAATTTCCTGATTACTTTAGCTATCTCCTGAATCCTCCATTTACAAACGCTTTTTCTAACGGTTATCTACCCCCTAAATCCCCCATATGGGGGACTTTATGTCGTTTATTTTTTTCTTATACTATTTATTAAATATCTGTACACCAATTATTTTTAGACTTTTTCAACTATTGTTACCCTCTAAATCCACAATTTACCTATGATTTTTCTTCCTACCATCTACCCCCTGAATCCCCCATATGGGGGACTTTATCGTTCCTTATCCAGAAGTTGTCTGACATTTCTTTCAATTTCTTTTATTGTACTTTCAATTTCATTAATAACCTGTTCGTTAGAAAAACGGATCACCGTTATCCCGAAATCATTTAATATTTCGCTTCTTCCAATGTCATAAGCTTGATTTTCTGGTATTTCATGAATACTCCCATCCACTTCAATGATTAATTTTATTTTGGCACAATAAAAGTCAGCAATAAACTTGTTTATAGGATGTTGTCTGCGAAATTGCAATCCCATCATTTGGTTTTTATTTAATCTGGTCCACAATATTTTTTCAGCTTCAGTTTCTTCTTTTCTTAATTCTTTAGCTTTCTTAAAAATATCCGGGGTAGCTCCAAAATACATTGGATATTCAACACTTACTCCTTTCATTTAAATATTTTATTTATTATCTGATTGTTATTCTGCATATTACAATCGTCTTCTATACTCTGCAAGTCCCCCATTTGGGGGATTTAGGGGGTAGATTATTCAATTTTCATCATCCATTCTACAAACATCTTCTTTACTCTGCAAGTCCCCCATTTGGGGGATTTAGGGGGTAACCTACTCTATTGTCATCATGTATTTAAAATCATTTTCTGCACTCTGCAAGTCCCCCATCTGGGGGATTTAGGGGGTAAATTATTCATATCTTAATGCTTCAACCGGGTTTTTTGTCGCTGCTCTAAGGCTCTGCCAGCTAACTGTTAGCAAGGCAACAACATAAGCAATAAGTGGACCAACAATGAAGACCCATAAAGGCATTGATGCATGGAAATAATACTTACTTAGGAAGGATCTTCCTATGACAAAGGCAAAAGGAACAGCTGCAACAAAGGCAAAAGTGATCCATTTTGTGTAGCCTGTAAGCAGTAATTTCATGACAGAGAAGATGGTAGCTCCGTTTACTTTTCTTATTCCGATCTCCTTAGTCCGGCTTTCAGCTGTAAAAGAGGCAAGTCCAAACAAACCAAGACAGGCCAGGGTTATTGCAATAACAGATGATAATCCAATTATTCCGGGAGATATTACCGACTGCGAGTTTATTACGGGAATATCTCTTAATAGTACAGGCTGAAACAAAGATTCCGTATCATATTGTTTATATACACTGCTTATTTTATCTATTATTGATGAGTACTTCCCTGATGAATATTTTACCAATAATTTTGAAGTCTCCTGTGGTTTAATACGAATTATTGTCGGTACATAAGGGCCTGCCAGATCCAGAGCATGAAAATCTCTAAACATCCCTACCACAGTTCCTTTATTGCCTTCGAAAGTGATCTGGCTGCCAACCGGATTTTTATTATTCATCGTTCTTGCAGCGACATCATTTATTAAGTAGTTAACTGAATCTGCTGAAAATGACCGATCAAAAAAACGTCCGGCAACCATTTTTATATTTACTATTTTGTTGTAGTCGAAATCTGTATTTATGCACCAGAAATGCATTTTCTCCGAATCATCTTTTCCTTCCCAGGTTATATCATTTGATATTTTTGCATTGTAGGTAGGAATGCAATTCGTAAAATTCACGGCTTCAATACCGGGGATTGAAAGAAGCTCATTCTTTATACTTTCCGAATGACTTATTATTTTATCGGAATTATCAAGAACAATAACACTATCTTTTTGAATCCCGATATCATAATTTTTCAGATATCTATCCTGAACATTAAGTATCAACATAAAAACTATCAGGATAATAGGTATTGTGAACTGAAAAACTATTAAAGCCTGCCTTAAAAAACTATAGCTATGGCTTGTGCTGATTTTACCTTTCAGGACATTCAGCGGATTTGATGATGCCAGATAAAGCGCGGGTAAGATTCCTGATGCTGTTCCAGTAAACAGGGAAATTGCTAAAAAGAAAAAAATTGTACCTGGTTTTGTAAAGTCCATGCAAATATCTGCATTGAATAATGTGTTGAATTTCGGAACCAGCAGATATACAAGAATGACCGCAAATATGAAGCTAATTATTGTAATCATTAAGGATTCACACATATACTGAATAATTATTGCACCCTTCCCCGATCCTGAGACTTTCTTTATTCCTGCCTCATGATATCGTTTAATATTCATTGCAACAGAAAGGTTGATGAAATTGAAACAGGCAATAAGAAGAATAGCAAAAGCGATGATTCCTGCCAGAACAACATTTTGCATTTCCCGCCAGATACGTTTACCATCTGAGTAAAAATACAACATCTTCTCCTTAAGCGGGAAAAGAAACAGGTCCTGATTCAGGGTTGCTTCCTGATCCTTTATCAGATTTTTTATTTTATTGCTGACAATATCTTTATTGGTTTTGTCATTAATGAGCGCCCATGTAGAATTAGAGGTTGCCCCCGCCTCGTAGGCCCATTTGTTTTCAGCTAAAAAATGTGAGAAAGGGATTATAAAGTCAAATGAAAAACAGGATTTTTCCCTTACTTTTTCAAGTACCCCGGAAACAATAAATGATTCCTGCTTATCATCCTCTTTTAAAATTATGGTTTTCCCTAAACAATCAGTTGTTCTGAAAAATTTCATTGCCATATCTTCAGAGATGACAATTGAATTATTATCTTTCAGTACTCTGCTTTTATCTCCGGACAGAAGAGGAAAAGTAAAAAGATCAAAAAAGTTATTGTCAGCATAAATACCCTCTTCTGAAAACGATTTATCACCTTGTACAAATGTGTGCTCACGATCTGACACACGTGAAACATTTTCTATCTCAGGAATTTTGCCCTTCAATACATCTGCCAGTGATGCAGAAAGAAATTCTTTCGGAAAGCGGTCACCGTTGAAATAGGTAACAAAAGCCTCAACCGAGTACAAACGATCATAGTTTTTCTGGTTTTTATCATGATTAAGCATAGTCTGAATATGCAGAAAACCAAAAACAGCGCATGAAAGTCCGAAGGTAAGACATAGAAAATTCAGAATCGAATATGTCTTATTCCTGTATAAAAACCGGAATATGATTTTAAAGAAATTGTGTCCCATATTGTTGATACTAATTTGTTAATGATTAATGATGATATTTCATTTTCCCATTCTCCGGTTTTCGTAATACGTTCTCCAAAATCCATTCCTACAAAACTGCTTCCTTAACTTGTGCGTTTTCAGTGATTACCTGTCCGTCGAAGAGATTAATTAGCCTGTATGCATAACCTGCATCACGCATGGAGTGTGTAACCATTACTATAGTTGTGCCAGCCCTGTTCAGATCGGTAAGAAGATTCATAACCTCAATACCGTTCTTTGAGTCGAGGTTACCTGTAGGCTCATCGGCAAGGATCAGCTTTGGATTTGCAACCACTGCACGGGCAATAGCAACACGCTGCTGCTGTCCTCCCGAGAGTTGCTGAGGAAAATGTTTTCTCCTGTGGCCGATCTTCATCTGATCAAGGACTTTCTCAACCATCTCCTTACGTTCACCTGCTTTGAGCTTAAGGTATATCAGAGGAAGTTCGACATTCTCATACACATTAAGCTCATCGATCAGGTTGAAACTCTGAAAAACGAACCCGATATTTCCTTTTCTCAGAAGTGTACGGTTACGTTCTTTCAGTCCACCCACTTCCTGACCATCAAAAAAATATTGCCCTCTGGTAGGATTATCGAGTAATCCGATAATATTAAGCAGAGTAGATTTGCCACATCCGGAAGGGCCCATTATTGCCACAAATTCTTTTTGTTTGATGTGAAGACTAACGTTGTTAAGAGCGCTGGTCTCAATCTCTTCTGTTCGGAAGATTTTTGTCAAATCAACTGTTTTTATCATAATATAGTTATTCTTTGGTTTTATTTATTATCTGTTAGTTAATTAGTTGCTACTGCCTTCTGCCTTCTGCCTTCTGCCTAATTTACTCTTTTCCCCATTTATCTACCCCCTAAATCCCCCCAAGGGGGGACTTACAGCCTACCCTCTCCCCCAAATGGGGGAGATACCGCGAAGGGGAGAGGGGGTTACCTAAGCACGATCTTATCGTCATCCCCGAATAACTCATACCCTGAAGTTATCACTTTCTCCCCCGTTTGCAATCCCTCAAGCACCTCATAATATTGCGGATTTTGTTTGCCGATGCGAATTGTTCTCTTTATTGCTTCATCTCCAGCTTCATTGAGTACAAAAATCCATTGTCCGCCAGTGCTCTGGAAGAAACCACCCCTTGGGATCATTATTGCCTTCTCAGACTCACCTAGTTCTAGCTTAATATGATAAGTCTGACCAGTCCTCAGGTTTTCAGGATGAGTGCCTTCAAAAACCATGTCAATTTCAAACTGACCTTCACGTACTTCGGGATAAACCTTACGGACCGTAAGCTTCATTTCTGTGCCATTTCTGTCGAAGAATGCCGAAAGTCCTCTCTGAACATGGTCAATATAATGTTCATCTATCTTTGCTTTAATCTTGAAATTTGTAAGAACATTTATCTGTCCTATTCTCTGTCCGCTGGCAATCGATTGTCCAATCTCTGCATCGAGCATTCCGAGTTGTCCGTCAACCGGAGCTTTTACATTGAGGTTATCGAGCCTATCATGAACCAGTTGCAGCATCTGTCTCATTTTTCCAAGGTCGCTTTCAAGAGTCATCATTGATGTAGCCTGCAAAGTGGAATCATTGACCGCCTTTAGCCTGTTTATCTTCAACAAGCCGATCTCATATTCGTAGTCTTCTTTTGACTGGAGGTAATCTTCCTTTGAAATCAGACCCTGATCAAATAATGTCTTATACTGCTCATAAGTCCTTTTCTTACGAGTGACTTTGTACTCGCTGTCGAGGATGTTCCTTCGTGACTGTATCAACTCTGTTTCAAAATTTATACGTGTGGTACGAAGGTAATTTTCCTTCTCTGCCAGAGATGCTTCACTTTCGATTATATTCTGATATAACTGTCTGTTCTCAAGTCTGATGATAACATCGCCATTATTGACCATTGAGCCTTCTTCTATGAGACGTTCGCTCACTCTTCCTCCTTCAGCAGCATCGAGATAAATGGTTGTTATCGGCTCAACCTGGCCAGTGACCGTTATATAATCGTTAAATATATTCTCTTCCACTGTGCTTACGGTGATTTTGTCAGCTTCGGCTCTGAAAACAGAGGTTTTTCCTGCTTTAATAAGTTTAAAAACAAAAAACAGAAGCAATAATATTCCAAGGCCCCAGAACAAATGTTTCATCCTGAAACCTTTTTTCTTTTCAATGACTTTATCCATTCCCATTTTACCGCAATATTTATTTTAAATTTTTTTCTGCTTATCTGCCTTACATAGGCTATGTTTCCCCCAGAAGCTGTTTCCATTATAAAAATCAATAATCCTCTTTTTTATTTCAACAGTCAGTTGCGATCTTAGGAGTATGCCGGTTAATCTGAGTCCGACATACTGATACTGATTTTTCTTCTCATTTTTTTATACAATTTCCCCATTTTAACACTAAAATAGTGCCACTAATGTATTGATTTGATTACATGCTATTTACATAAATAACTGAATTAGTTTCGTAAAATATATTTACATTAATGTGTATAATATTTTTACACATAGTGAAATGAATATTAAAAGTGATTACTTTTAATAAAAACATACAATGACAAAAGGGAACATCCTGATTGTTGACGACAATAAGAATATACTGAGTACTCTTGAAATTCTTCTCTCGTCTGAATTTCAAAGTATTACGTCGTTATACAATCCTAATCTTATCTTATCTGAACTCGAAAAGAAAGAATATAATCTTGTCCTTCTGGATATGAATTTCAATGCCGGGACCAATACCGGTAACGAAGGTATTTACTGGCTTGGAAGGATAAAGGAGAAACATCCCGAAGTTTCGGTCGTAATGATGACGGCATATGGTGACATTGAGCTGGCTGTAAAATCGCTTAAGACCGGTTCGACTGATTTTGTCCTCAAACCGTGGGATAATCAGAAACTGATTGCCACACTCAAGTCGGCGATTCAACTTAACCTGTCAAGAAAAGAGGTCATTCAGCTTAAGGAAAAAGAGCAGGTACTTAAGAATGAAATAAACCGTGATCAGAAATATATTATCGGTACATCCCCACAGTTAATGCACGTGCTCACAATGGTCCGCAAAGTGGCAAAAACCGATGCCAATGTATTGATCACCGGAGAAAACGGAACCGGCAAAGAGTTGATTGCACGCGAGATACATCGTCTGTCGAATCGCGCCGATGAAGTTCTCGTTAGTGTCGACATGGGCGCAATAACTGAAACTCTTTTTGAGAGCGAGTTATTCGGTCACGTGAAAGGAGCCTTTACTGACGCTGGTGAATCTCGTCCAGGAAAGTTTGAAGCGGCCAATAAAGGCAGCCTGTTCCTCGATGAAATTGGGAACCTTTCGTTTCATCTACAGGCAAAACTTCTTACAGCCATACAGAACAGGCAGGTATCCCGTATAGGATCTAATCAGTTTATACCGGTTGATATACGTCTTATATGTGCCACCAACAAGAACCTTGAATCGATGGTCAGTGAAGGGCTGTTCCGTGAGGATCTGCTTTACAGGATAAATACTATTCAGATTGAAGTACCTCCTCTAAGGGAGAGAAGTGAAGATATTCTTGTTCTTTCAGACTTTTTTCTTAAAAAGTATTCGTCGAAATATAATAAAGTCAATCTCAAAATCAACATCCCGGCTCAGGACAAACTGATGAAATACTCATGGCCTGGTAATATCAGGGAACTGCAACATACTATAGAAAAAGCAGTTATTCTGAGCGAAAATACTATACTTAAACCTGAGGATTTCTTTATGAGACAAATTACCAACGGCAAATTATCTGAAACTGCACAAACACTCAACGAGATGGAAAAAATGATGATCCGGCAGGCGCTTGAAAAGAATAATGGGAACCTCTCAGCAGCAGCAGAACAACTTGGAATAACCAGACAAACCCTGTACAATAAACTTAAAAAATCCGATCAATGATCAACAAAGATCTGTCAATCAATATAATTATAAGGATAACAATTATTGTTGCCCTGTCAGTCCTTTCAGGATATTTTATTGCTTCAGGTCAACAAGTAATGTTTTCTTTTATTTGTGTCCTGGGAATCGTGCTGGTGACTATCAACCTGATATCTTATCTGAACACTGTAAACAGGAGAATAAGATTCTTTTTTGATGCTGTAAGAAATGATGATTCAAATCTCTCTTTCCCGACTGATCTGAAAAATAAAAGCTTGCAGGAATTATACCAAAGCATGAACAGGGTGAATCAGCAGATACAGGAGTTAAAAATTGAAAACAGACAACAGGAACAATACTTCCAGACATTGCTTGAGCACCTGGGAACCGGGATCATTACCTTTAATGAGAAAGGATTCATCCTTCATGCAAATTCATCCGCAAAAAAAATGCTATCAACTGATGTCCTGACTCATTTACAGCAAATTGAACGGATAGATCAGAAGCTTTATCATACAATAAAAAATATCAGGCCTTCTGAAAGACGGCTGATAGCCGTTCCATCTGAAAAGGGCGATACTCAGCTATCCTTAAAAGCCGCTGAATTCAAAACAAAAGAAGAAACGTTGATAATCCTTTCGATACAGGATATAAGAAATGAGCTGGATGAAAAAGAGGTCGAATCGTGGATGAAACTGATTAAAGTGCTGATGCATGAAATAATGAACTCAATAACTCCAATCACCTCTCTTTCAGACAGCCTCAACCGTATTTATTGTACTGAGAACGGGCCGGTTGTTCCGGCTGAAGTAACTGAAAGAACCATCTCAACAACAATACAGGGGCTGAATGTCATTCGTGAGCAGGGCCAGGGGCTGATGATGTTCGTGGAATCGTACCGAAAACTCATACGAATACCAAAACCTGAAAAGAAACTATTTAAAGTATCTGGCCTTCTGTCGCGTGTACAGATACTATATAGCTCACTCGGGATGAAAAGTAAAACTGACTTGTCCTTTTCACTGGAAGATACTGATTTTGAAATTTTTGCTGATGAAAACCTTATTTCACAGGTGCTTATCAATCTGGTCAAGAATGCTCTTGAGGCCAATGAAAGCAATCCTGAAGGAAAAATCAGAATTGTTGCCAGGCTTGATAAGAACCGCTATCCTGAAATATGCGTAAAAGATAACGGACCTGGAATCAGCGAAGAAAACATTGAAGAAATATTTATTCCGTTCTTTACAACACGCGAAAACGGATCAGGAATTGGTCTAAGCATATCAAAACAAATAATGAAAGCTCATGGAGGCAGCCTGAAAGTAAAGTCGGTGCCAAACAAAGAGACAATATTTTATATGAGTTTTCAGAGCTAAAAAGGAATTTCGGGAAATAGATATTAAATTTGCCGCCACGTTCCGACAAATGAAAGAAAACGAATTAATCGCTCATTGTAACAGTCACCCTGCGGTGCCTGTCATGGTTGAAACAATCAATGCAGCTAAGACAAGCAAGTTCCGCATTGAAGGACTTACAGGTTCTGCGAAGGCAATGGCCATGTCTCTGGTCTTCCAGAGAACACAGACCACTCATCTGGTAATAATTCCTGAGAAAGAGGATGCTGCCTATTTTTATAACGATCTGATCTCTTTGATAGGAGATGACTCCGTCTTCTTTTTTCCATCAACATATAAACGTTCAGTTCAGTATGAGCAGACCGAACCTGCAAATATTGTCCTGCGCACCGAAGTCCTGAACTATCTTGCCTCAGGAAAAAGAAAGGGGATTATTGTTACCTACCCGGAGTCGGCAATGGAAAAGGTGGTAAGCCGGAGAAACCTGAAAAAGAACACATTTAATATAAGCAAAGGCGACAAGATCTCTCTCGAGTTTCTTGAGGAGGTTCTTCGTGAATACAATTTTGAAAGGACAGATTTTGTATATGAACCAGGTCAATATGCCATAAGGGGAAGCATTGCTGATGTTTTTTCGTACTCAGCCGATCTTCCTTATCGTGTTGACTTTTTTGGAGAAGAAGTTGAGACAATAAGGTCGTTCAACACTGATGACCAGCTGTCGGTGAGTATTCATAAGCAGATTTCCATAATTCCAAACATTCAGGATATATCAATTGAGGAGGTCAATGATTCATTTACCGACTTTTTACCTCCATCTTCACTGATATGGATAGAAGATGCCGGTTATATCAAGGAAAAGATAAATAATATTTACGCCCAGACAACTCAAAGGGAAGAGACGGGTCAGATATCCGATAAAAAAGAGATTGTAATGACCGGGAATCAATTTCTGGAACATTGCAAAAAATTCAGGATACTTGAGTTTGGGAAACAAACCATGTTTGAACCTGAGGAGATATTTGAATTCCATACTGAACCTCAACCTGTTTTTAATAAGAATTTTGAACTGCTTACAGGAAAGCTTCTTTCGAATGATGAAGCCGGATACCAGACATACATTGTATCAGAAAGTGAATCACAGATTGAAAGACTCAGGGATATTTTTGCAGAAATTAATCCTGAAGCACATTTCATTCCCTTGCTGCTTAATCTTCACAACGGTTTCACAGACAACGATCTGAAGATCTCGGTTTTTACCGACCACCAGATATTCGACAGGTATCATAAATTCAAGATCAGAGGATACTTTACAAAGAAAGAGAGTATTTCGGTAAAAGAGCTTACAGGGCTTAATCCGGGAGATTATGTTGTACACATCGATCATGGCATTGGCAAGTTTGGCGGACTCGAGAAGATAGAAGTCAACGGCAAGATACAGGAGGCAATAAAACTGGTTTACAGGGATAATGACATACTTTATGTTGGTATTCACTCGCTGCACCGGATTTCGAAATATAAGGGAAAAGATGATGCACCACCAAAGATTTATAAACTTGGTTCGGGAGCGTGGCAAAAGCTGAAACAGACCACAAAAAATAAAGTAAAGGACATTGCCAAAGATCTGATCCAGCTTTATGCGAAAAGGACCGCATCTCCGGGTTTCTCTTTTTCGCCTGATTCTTACCTTCAGCGCGAACTTGAAGCTTCATTCATTTATGAGGACACTCCCGATCAGCTCAAAGCTTCCGTTTCTGTAAAAGAAGATATGGAAACCGATCATCCCATGGATCGTCTGGTATGCGGTGATGTGGGTTTTGGCAAAACTGAAGTTGCAGTAAGAGCTGCCTTTAAAGCAACTTCTGACAGTAAACAGACGGCGGTACTTGTGCCGACAACTATCCTTGCCCTTCAACACTACAAAACATTTACATCACGACTCAAGGGATTCCCTTGTAACATTGAATATCTGAGCCGTCACAGGAAAGCTGCCGATCAGAAAAAAATACTCAGCCAGCTGGCTGAAGGGAAGATAGATATTATTATAGGTACCCATAAGCTTGTCGGTAAGGAAGTAAAATTTAAAGATCTGGGGCTTTTAATTGTTGATGAAGAACAGCGATTTGGCGTTTCAGTAAAAGAAAAACTGAAAAAGCTAAAGGCGAATGTCGATACTCTGACTCTTACAGCCACCCCTATTCCGCGTACGTTACAGTTCTCACTTATGGGGGCCCGCGATCTTTCCATCATCAACACTCCTCCCCCCAACAGGATGCCTATTATAACAGAATTATACGGATACAATGAAGAGATTATAAAAGAAGGCATTGAATATGAGGTTTCAAGAAATGGACAGATATTCTTCATCCACAACAGGGTTGAAAATATCAGACAGATTCAGGCTCAGATAAACCGTATATGCCCAAATGTGAAAACCGCTGTTGTGCATGGGCAGATGGACGGAACTCAGGTTGAAGATGTTATGTATAATTTTATCCAGGGCGATTTTGATGTTCTGATTGCCACAACTATTATTGAATCGGGTCTGGATATTCCAAATGCCAATACCATTTTTATTAACGATGCTCATCATTTTGGCCTCTCTGAGCTGCATCAGCTCAGAGGCAGAGTCGGACGCTCCAATAAAAAAGCATTCTGCTATCTTCTTGCTCCTCCTTTTGACACTCTGACACACGAGGCAAAACGCAGGCTTAAAGCAATTGAAGAATTTTCGGAACTTGGAAGCGGGTTCAATATTGCTATGCAGGATCTCGATATAAGAGGCTCCGGCAACCTTCTGGGAGGAGAACAAAGCGGATTTATTGCCGATGTAGGATTTGAAACTTATCAACGGATATTAAATGAAGCCCTGAGCGAATTGAAAGAATCTGAATTCATTGAACCTACACAGAAAGAAGAAAAAGTTCAAATCCCTGTAAAGGTACAAACAGAACCTGTAAAACAATATGTTTCTGATTTTCAGATAGATACTGATCTTGAGATTATGTTCCCCGATGAATATGTATCAAATATTTCAGAAAGGATACGGTTATACAGGGAGTTGAATGATATTGAGAATGAAGAGTCGCTGCAATCTTTTGAGCAGAGGCTTGTTGACCGTTTTGGGGTCATTCCACCACCGGCTATGGCACTTCTTGATATTGTCAGAATAAAATGGATTGCTGAAAAACTTGGCATCGAAAAGATATTATTAAAGAACAACCTTCTTATAGCCCATTTTGTATCTGATCCGAAATCATTATTTTATCGAAGTTCCCTTTTTGTTTCGATAATGAACTACGTAAACAAAAAGCAAAAACAGATGAGTATCAAACAGAGAGATTCGAAATTAAGCCTGACTATTTCGAACATCAAATCTGTTAAGCCTGCTATTCAAATCCTTAATGAAATCCTTGCAGATCATATTAAAAGTGCACAGAGTTAAAAGTTTAAAAAACTTTAAGTACTTCAAACTCCAAACTTTAGGCACTTATTACTGTTTTTCTTACATTTGTATTTTAATTTCGTTATGAATCTGGTATTTGACATAGGTAATTCCGGCACCAAATTGGCTGTATTTGATGGCCCGAAGAAAATTACTTTTCTCAGGACAAAAGAGTTCAGCTTTGAAAAGCTTCATAAAAAAATGGCTCAGTATCAGATTGACAGGGCTATTGTCTGTGCTGTAAAGAATGTTCCGGAGTTTATCATTGACATAATCAAAGCAAATTACCCTGTTGTTCATATCCTTTCACATAAGTCGAAACTACCTTTCAGCATTGAGTATGAGAAACCTGAAACACTTGGTCCCGATCGTATTGCAGCCGTTGCCGGTGCGTATGTTGAATTCCCCGGGAAAAATGTCCTTGTAATTGATGCCGGGACAGCCATAACTTTTGAGTTTCTCTCTGGTGATATTTATAAAGGCGGTAATATTTCTCCCGGATTGACAATGAGATTTAAAGCATTAAACAAATTTACTGATAAATTGCCACTGATCTCACCAACTGATAATTATACATTTCCCGGGCACAATACAAACGACGCTATAAGAGCCGGTGTAATTACCGGAGTAACTTATGAAATAAATGAATACATTCGTGCCTTTGAAAAACAACACGCCGGTTCTGTTATTATTTTGACAGGTGGCGACAGCGAATATCTTAAAAACAAGATCCTCCCTTCCTGTACCTATATGCCCGACATAGTTATCAATGGCTTAAACTTCATTCTTGAGTACAATGCAAAATAAACTTCTCACTTCTTTTCTGATATTGATTTCTTTCTTTGTTATTTCATGTGAGAATAAAGTTGATACCATAAAAAATATTGACCTGCTTACGCTTCCTTCAGTTACGGTTAAGGATGATAAAACTATCTATATTGATTCCGGACGGCTTCAGCTTGTGATGTCTACTCCCATCATGGAACAATATAATAATGTCGATGTGCCTTATTATGAATTTAAATCAGGAATCAAAGCACGTTTCTTTAAAGGTGAGAATGATACCGTCGGATCTATTTCGTCAAAATATGCAAAATATACTAACAGCAAGACTTTATGGGAGCTTAAGGATAGTGTTGTAGTTATCAACGAAGGAAAAGATAAGCTGGAGACCGAAGTTTTATTCTGGGATCAGCAAAAAGATATAATTTATACCGATCGTTTTGTAAAAATAACAAGTGAGGACCAGATAGTACTGGGAACAGGATTCGAGTCAAACTCTAATCTGACGAACCGCAAAATCAAGAAGGTGAAAGCTACCCTTTATCTTAAAAATAATGAGAATTAGTTCCCTGCTTGTACTGGAGATTATCTGATCTCCTTTACCTTCGCGTGGTTAAGACACAAACAGAGAAAAAAGAGTTAACTTTGATGTATGAACGGAATTCTGATAATAGTTCTTGCAATAATATTTTCCGCGTTCTTTTCCGGCATGGAAATCGCTTTTATCACGTCCGATAAGCTCAGAATTGAACTTGAAAGGAAGCAGGGAGTATTCGGATCGGGGATATTAAAACTATTCACCAATAATCCGGGACAGTATATTGCGACAATGCTTATCGGCAACAACATTGCACTGGTCATTTACGGACTTGTCTTTTCAAGTATTTTCCGGCCGGAATTGTCAAATTTTATTGGGTCAGATATCATAATCCTTATCATCAATACAATTTTGTCGACAGGCATAATATTATTTGTTGCAGAATTCCTGCCGAAAACCACCTTTATCATTTCACCGAATTTTTTTCTTAAATTTTTCAGCATTCCCACACTGATTTTCTACTACCTCTTTCACCCTTTAAGCAAATTCACTTTAGCATTATCGAACCTTCTCATACGAATATTTTTTAAAATCGAGCCCGCCCGGAAGAAGCAGGAAAACCTTGTTTTCAGCAAAGTCGATCTCGATCATTTTGTCAATCTCAGTAAACAGAGAGAAGAGGAATCAGAGGCTGATCAGCACGATATCAGGATTTTCCAGAATGCTCTCGATTTTTCCAATATAAAGCTCAGGGAGTGCCTTATTCCAAGGACGGAGATTGCTGCTATAGAGTGTATGAGTCCAATTAGTGACCTTAGGGGAAAATTCATTGAAACAAGATTTTCGAGGATCCTGGTTTACGAAAACTCCATTGATAATATTATAGGTTATTTTGAATTGAAGGATCTTTTTAAAAATCCTCCAGATATCAAATCATCGATAAGAAAGCTTGCCATAGTACCTGAAACCATGCCGGCAAATAAGCTTCTTAAATTGTTTGTAGATGAGAAAAAGAGCATCGCTCTGGTTGTTGACGAGTTTGGCGGGACATCAGGAATGATAACCACCGAAGATCTCCTTGAAGAGATTGTAGGGGATATCGAAGATGAACACGATACTAATGAGCTTGTCGAAAAGAAAATCAGTGATACTGAATATGTCTTTTCAGGACGGCTTGAATTAGACTACCTAAATGAAAAATATCATTTTGACCTTCCTGAGAAAGATGATTACGAAACGCTTGCCGGAATGATACTGTTTTATCACGGGAGTATTCCTGATAACAATGAGGTTATAAGGATAAAAAACATCTCTTTTAAAGTCTTACGGGTTACTGCTACAAGGCTGGAACTGGTGAAATTAAGAATCGAAAGTTAAAAATTCTATATTAGTACCATAGACTGTAAAGATTTTCCCAGGTACTTTTATTCGTAAAAAATCCAAATCCCTTTCTGGTTAGCTGACTTGACTCACGAGTCAAAGTCCATTATAGAAAGTGATTATTTTATCCAAATCTTTAATGTTTTTAATGTCAGATTTGTTTGAACTAATGTATTTCTCTATTTCTGCCTTCTTATCTTCCATAACAGCAAGCACTTCATTTTTATTTCTTACCCTTACTGCACTTTCATTATCGAGTTTAAGATAGTATGTATCATTTGTTGGAATAAACTTTGCAGGCTTGGCATCTTGTAAGGGTTTTGGCAATTCAGCATCCTGAATTCTGATATTTTTTTTAATCAGCAGCTTGCATTTGCCATCGGTTTTAACAATAAAATATGAACCTTCTTTTGGAGTTTCATCTTTTTCAGATTTTAAATACTTTGAGTAAATGAATTTCAGATTGCCGGCTTCTATCAGTTTGACCTTCTCAGGATGAAAAATAGCATAAATCTGATTATTGTACTTCATATGCATTTCATTTGCAGAAATGTCATAACGCATATCAACCTCAGCTGTTTCCCCGCTATTTAAAACTAATCGACCCTTCTGAAAATCTTTGAAAATGTATGGATCTCCATCTATACTTGAGTACGAAACCGAGACATTCCCTTCAATCCCTTTGTTTAGTCTTAATTTACTAAGTATTGCTTCCGATTCAACCACCATTGTACCTTGTGCATTCAGAGCGGAAAGTTGAATTAACAATAATCCAACTATAATTAATAAAAACTTTGTATTCTTCATGGCAATAAAATTATCATTCTATTATAAGATTAAGGCTGTCGCACGGACAGCCTTAATTCCTAAATAATTATTATTTACTAATTTTTCGGGGTATAAACAGCCCAGAAAATTCTTGGACCTCCAGATCCCTGATAATAGTAGTACAATTTTATTATTCCTGTGGCAGGATCATAAGAACAAATATTATTTGCATTATAAGGATCCCCCTGAATCGCATCTGATCTGTCGAAAGTAAGGGTAACTTTGTAATCAGAAGCAATATGAATGAAAATCTTATTATCCGTCCAAACACCAAAATATGCCCAGCAATCTAGTGCTCCGGTAGGTACCATAGTTATTTTAGATTTTCTTTCACCACCATAAGCGCTAGTCGGATATGTACCTCCTGCTGTCGGATGGAAATATTTAAGAAGCAGATCATAAGATCCTGCAAAGAAATTAGCAATAGCCACATTTGTTGTCTGTGTATTCGTCAAAACGCGTCCGTCAATCATTGTGCAGATATAAGTAAATGTCCATGAATCACCAATAAATTTAGCGATATTAGGGTCGGTTTCAGTAACCGGTATCTGCGGATCCGTTGGCATGGTCAGTCCTTCCCGAAGTGTTGCCCATGTTTGTGCTATTTTCTTTTGAACAGCTTCTGTTTCATTTGCTCCATCAATATTAATAGTCGTTGAAACAACGTTTGATAAGGTCGTATCCGACATTCGTGTATAATACTTTTGTACCTCTATTGACTTTATTCCGGGTCCTTTTGGAATATCAATAGTAATATCAAACGATGGAGTCATTCCAAGCTTATAAGCGACTGTGCCAGTTGGATTAACAAGACCCCCAGTCTTTACGTTGCTTGTCATTAAGTCGGTATAGGTATCATCGCAAGAGAACAGGAAAAATGATACCATAATAAGACTTAAAACCGAATATATGATTTTTCTCATTTTATTATTGTATTAATTATTAAAAATTATCTTTTGTATCCCACCAAACCCTTGTGTTAAGGTCGTCAGCCCCCTGGCGGGCAACGGCAGCAGCATAATTAGTCGGATTTCTTCCTGCTTCATCAGACGGGTAATAAGCTCTTACAGGAATTTTCCCTCCATTCTGACCTGCGATAGCAGGTGTGAGTATCGGGTAGCCTGTTCTTTTCCACTCAAATTCTGCCTGTATACCCTGATCGAACATTGCAACCCATTTCTGAGTAGCAATCTGTTTAAGGGCGTTGGCCGGATCAAAAACTCCATCTCCCTCCAAAAACCAAAGTAAGGGGTCATTTGCACCACCGCTACCCGGCACATATTTATCTGCGGCAGCACCATAAAATCTTCCAATTGCAGCGCCAATTTCCGTTGCATATGTCATTGTGGATGAAGTAACTCCTTCATTATAATAACTTTCAGCAGCAGTAAGGTCAGGAGATCCTGTAAGAAATCCTCTTGCAGCAGCTTCAGCCAAAATAAACTGTAACTCCGGATAGCTCATCAACATTCCAGGAGCTTCGGCAGCAGAAAAATATCTTCCAATTTTCGAAGTATTAGAAATACCATTCCCGTTGTATGCAGCAGCAGCAGCAGCATTCATGCCATTGGGCAGTCCTACAAAATCGTTTGGACCTTCAGCAGGTTCAGCATAAACAAAGATTCTGTAATCATAGTCTATAACAGCGTTTGTATACATATAATCTACAAGTGTTTTACTTACCCTATGATCATCCCTTGTTTTCCTGTTTTCATTGATAGGATTATTGTTTGGAGCAGATCCAAGATAAACCAGAGCAGCATTATCATCTATGCTTTCAAATATCGGGTATGTGTCCGGATCATTTACAATAGTTTTCATGGCTGTGGTGGGATCAATCCGATCCGATTGGCGCAATAATAATCTTAATCTTAATGAGTTTGCAAACTTTTTCCATTTCATAAGGTCATTGCCAAATAAAATATCTCCACCTATCTCAGGACCGTCTTCTTTCAATAAAGTATTTGCTTCTTCAAGATTTGCCAGCAATGCTGCATAAATAGATTCCTGTGTGTCGAAAACCGGTGACAGAATAGGAGTTGCATCTGCACCCCTGAAAGCTTCGCTATAGGGAATATCACCGAATTCATCGGTAAGAACCGAAACAATATAACTCTTAAGAATCAGCGCTACAGCTTTATAGGAGTCATTGTTTTTTGCAACTCCGATATTGTAAACAACCTGAACATCATATCCCGATACAGAAAAAAAACTGTTCCAGGTATTATTGATAACGCTCATTCGAGGAACATATTTGTCTTCATCAGGGTACTGAACTTTTGCCATGTGCTGTACCCAGCATGATCCCATTTCGTGTCCAAAAAATATTTCATGAACCCGGTCTGTCATCGATTCGATTGCATTTGTCAGAAGCATGTCAGGCGCTGCCTGGCTAATTGCAGGACTATTGGGATTTGAATTTATTTCTTCAAAATCCTCTGTGCAGCCTGGACTAAATATTACAAGCATCAAAAGTACAGCTGCAAAATAAGATATAATTTTTCTTTTCATAATAATTAAATTTTAGACGTTAATTAAAATTTGCAACCAATGCTGAATCCAAGGCTTCTGGCAGAAGGCAATTGGCCAAACTCCAATCCCTGAACATTTCCACTGCTGAATGCTGTTTCAGGATCAATATGTGGTACATTAGTACTCAGAATAGCTAAATTCCTTCCAACAAAGGAGATATTAAGATCTTTTACAGGAAGTTTCGCGATACTCTTAAATGTATACCCGAATTTAACTTCACGAAGTTTAATGTAAGAGGCATCAAATATGCTGGAATAAGCAATATCACTTGTATAAGCTGCTTTGTTGAAATTCTCGCAACTTGCAACTACTGTATTCGGAACATATCCTCCGTCACCATCAGGCATAACACCATCTCCAACAATTCCTTCTTCGCGGCCAATCAGAGTTTCTTTCAAAGCGCCTGCATAACGTCCCCATGTAGTAGTCATTGAATAAAGATCCCCACCCTGTTTGGTATCGACAAGAAAACTTGCATTGAATCCTTTATAGGTGAATTCGTTTAAAACACCACCAATCCAGTCGGGAGTAGAATTTCCAAGTGCTTTTAATGGACCCTGAGATGGTAATCCGTCATAGAATATTACATTACCATTTTCATCTCTCTCGAAATCATAACCGTATAATACTCCATAAGCTCCGCCTGGCTGTGCCAGAACCTGAAGACTCCAGTATGAACCCAGAGTGAACTGTTCAACATCTTCTGCAAGCTCAACAACTTTATTCTCATTCTTTGAGAAATTAAAGGTAATATCCCATCTGAAATCATTTTTCTTAACAGGAGTAACAGCCAATAATACTTCAATTCCTTTATTATCAATTCTACCAGCATTAATTGTTTTTGCAGTATAGCCCGAAGCGCCAGATATCGGTATATTTACAATCTGGTTAAGAGATTTCTGATTATAATAAGTTATATCTAATCTTACCCTATCCATGAAAAATCTCATATCAGCACCAAACTCAATAGATTCATTCTTTTGAGGTTTCAGCTCTGAGTTCGGCATTGTAGCAGGCACTGTCAGGTTTAATAACTTTTTACTTGCATTCCATCCATCACCAAAAGCAACTGTAGGCTCCAGTTGATATGGATCAGTGTCTCCTCCAACCTGAGCCCAGCTTGCACGCAATTTTGCAAATGAGAGAACATCAGATTCAATTCCCAGTAAATCAGTTACAACACCGCTAAGCGAAACAGCCGGATAAAGATAAGAGTTATGATCCTCTGGCAGAGTGCTTGACCAGTCATTTCTTAAAGAGTAATCAAGGAATATTGCATTCTTATATCCAAACTGTCCAAATGCATACAGACTGTTAATTCTCTTTGATCTGTATGTATTAGTGGTAACCGGGGTAACAGATGAGTTTGCAACATTATAAATACCTGGTATAGCTAATTCAGGTGCTTCCCCTGTGTTCTGCTGGGTTAATCTGTCCATCCTGTTGCCTCCGAAATTAAAGGTGAAATTAAAATCATTCCCGAACGTTCTGTCGTATGAAACGAGAAAATCAGTGTTTATTTCTCTGAAAAGATCAACCGTTTCATTATAGTATCCGGTTGGATAATCCATATCTCCAATAAATGCCTGAGTTGATGCAAAATTGGAATATATATCACCGCCGGTTCTAATATAAGCGGTAAGATGGTCGGCAAACTGGTATTTCACCATTGCATTCCCGATAAACCTGTCGCGCCTTAGTTTATTAAGATCTTCAGTAAGTGTTATATATGGATTATTATGATAATTATGGTTCCAGTTAAAGATTGAGCCATCTGCATTATACTGTTTATCGCGTAATAAAGTATAATCTACCTGTCTCCCTGTCCAAAGGGTCTGTTGCATAATGTTATTAGAGGCATAACCATAACCAGGTTGATTACCACTAAATGCATTTACATAGTTACCCGAAGCAGAAAATGTTAATTTTTCCACAGGGTTCGAAGATGCACTAAAAGAAAGAGTCTTCTTATGGAAATCAGTATTGGGCTCCATTCCATTCTGAGCCATGTCAGTAAAAGAGAGCCTGAAACTTGATTTATCGCTGCCTCCTGTTAAAGACACATTTGTAGAAACTGTAGTTCCTACTTCAAACAGATTTTTCACATTATTCGGATGTGAGATCCATGGAGCCGGTTGAGCAACACCGTTCTCATCAACTGAAGAGAACTGAGGTATCATTAACCCGGCATCAAGTTTTGGACCCCAACTTTCGTCAACACCGTCATTAATCCCTCCACCTTTGCCATCAACATATGAGAATGCGCCACCATTACCCTGACCATATCCATTCTGGTAATCAGGAAGTCTTAAAGGGGTATCGAATGTTGTAGTATTACTTATATTTACACTAAGCTTTTCACCTTTTTTGCCTTTTTTTGTTGTAATAACAATAACTCCTGCAGAAGCTCTTGATCCGTAAAGCGCTGAAGCATTAGCTCCTTTTAGAACTGTGAGTGTTTCAATATCATCAGGGTTAATATCAGCTGCTCCGTTACCTCTGTTTGTTCCATCAGTATATGTTCCGCTTGATCCTGTAGTGCCGAAATAAGCATTGTCAATAGGAATACCATCCACAACAAATAATGGCTGGTTGTTCCCGCTTAATGAAGATACCCCCCTGATAACAATCCTGGAAGAAGCTCCTACTGCACCGGAAGAACTTGTTATCTGAGCTCCTGATATACGTCCCTGTAAAGAGTTGATAACATTGGTTTCTTTTGCTTTTGTTATTTCGTCACCCTTTACATCCTGAACTGAATAGCCAAGCGCTTTTTTATCCTTGGCAATACCCAGTGCGGTAACAACAACTTCATTTAAACCGACAAGGTCGGATGCCATAACACAGTCGATTACAGAACGACCGGCAATTTCAATCTCCTGTGTTTTCATCCCGATATAGGTGAAAATCAGTGTAGCAGAATTTTCAGGAACTGTTAATGAATATTTACCATTGATGTCTGTTGCAGTTGCAATGGTAGTTCCTTTTACAAATACAGTTACTCCGGGTACTGGACCCTCCCCCTCTACAGCAGAGGTAACCGTACCTGTAATGACTCTTGTTTGCGCAAATAGTGATGATACACCTATAAACACAAACAAAACAATCAGCAGAAATAATTTCTTCATACGATTTAGTTTTAGGTTTTAATTTTAAAAAATAAATATACCGCTTTTTTTGTTACATCATATTTTGTTCACATTAATTAGGCACTCTTTTATATGATTTTTGTCATGTTTTTCTACTTTTAGAATATCCATTTTATTATGATCATCCAAATCAAAATGCCAGATTATATGCTCTGTATCTGCATATTGCAGTTCATGATAATGCTATATTCATAATTGAAGTAACTCTATTTCTTAAAAAATATTAAAAACACAAAAAACTTTTTTGCCTCCTGACTTGTCCACTTTAGTGCGACAGATTTAGTGATTTGATGTATTTCAAAATTTTATCGTTATATTTTGTCCTTATCCTTGATTCACTGCTTGTTATTTTATTGAACATGCGAGCATCGGTTACTTTTTTGCACTTGGTTAAAAATCTTCTAATTGAATCACCAGTAGTTAATTCAATGTGTTTTGACACTACACAGGAAAAATATCATTTTAACCTTCCTGAAAAAGACGATTACGAAACGCTTGCCGGCATGATATTGTTTTATTACGGCAGTATTCCCTCAAACAATAATATTACAAGAATCTGGGACCTTGTAATAAAAGTACTCAGGGCTGCAGCAACGAGGCTTGAACTTGTAAATTTGAAAATAAAAAAAGAGAGGCTTCCCTCAAGGAGAAAGCCTCTCTGATATAAAATCATAGTATAAAATCAATGGGGTTCATTATATTCTTCATAACTTGAAGCCCTGTGCCCATACATCTTATAAATAGTACCCGGATCTGATCCGAACTCAGTTTCAAAATAAATACTGTCTTTTTGAATTACTTTACCATTTTTAATTGTAACGATATCTTCATAATTTGTGCCAGGCATTGAGGTATAATCAGTGGTGCTGAAAGTCAATGTTTTCATATCGGCTTTGGCCTTAGCCTTAAAGGGCCATATATTCCCATTATCATCAATCCAGACAGAATCCTGTCCAAAAGATGTATTGTAAACTTTAATGAAATATGGTCCGGCGTCAACACTTCCGCCATATTCAATTTGCAAAGCCCATTCTCCGCTCAATGGATACGACCAACTGTATTCCTTGGTATATTCCATTTTCTGGCAGGAAAACATAATCACTAAGATTCCTGCCAATAAGATTTTATATTTCATTCGTATCATTTTCATAATATCTTCTTTTAGATTTGAACTTGCTTTAATGTAACAACAAAGTTGTAACCAGAATCCCATGTTGATTTGAAGGTTACTGTTTTAGCAGCTGCATCAACTGACATAGATGTCAGTGTTACAACGCCGCCAAAAGCACCGGCAGGAAATCCTGGTCCAAAAGTGAAATCATTTGCTGCAATATTATTTGCTGTTACTATTCCCCCTGAAGCCATGTAAGTCGATCCGTAGTTACGTCCCAGATCGTAATAACCACCAATGCCATCCGATATCTGATAAGTATTCGTACCTGTTTTCCAGATCATCACATACTTCATATTCGTGTATTGAGCGCCAGATGCTCCATTTCGTACAACCGTGGAGGTATACAACCCTTCGATGCTGTTAACAAGATCCCCTGTTTTTGCAACATAAACAACTCTCTCAAGGAATGCCGAAAATCCGTCACTGTTGGTTGCAGTATATTTAAGAACATATTTATTTGCAGCATTTGCATCTACAGTATTTCCACTATACGAATGGTATATTCCACTTGTCGAAGTAGTTATATTAATTTGATTCCCCTTCTCTGTAGCTGTAACACCAAGTTCTGTGTAAGCAGTACCTAATGGAAGAAAAATTACATCGGCGCCAGTCATTGTCATCTCAGGAAAGTAAGTGATTCTTGAAACTCCCTCGGATGTCAGTTCTTTTTCGCAGCTTGAAATGAAAGCCACGAGCAATATCAGGATTAATATATTATATATCTTTTTCATTGTGAAATATTTTAAGAGTTATAAATTCTTTGTATCCCACCATACCTTAGTATATATAGGCACCTGTGTAGGAGTATTAGGATTTGATTTCCTCTCAGAATCAGGATATATTAATCGTTTGGGGAACTTTCCACCAGTAACGTTAGTTGGTGAAATAACCAGAAAATTGGGATAACCTGTACGGTTTTGATCAAAAAAGGCTTCCAGGCTTTGACTATTGGCAGAAGCAATCCATTTTTGAGTAATAATTGTCTTTTGCTTGTTTTCAAAACCAGAAGAAGGATATTCATATACACCGCCTGCCTCATATAAGGACGGTTTGTTAGTAGCTCCAAATTTATCCATGGAAGCCTGAATGCCCATTTCATAATATGATTTTGCATCGGCATCGCTCCCGTACCACAGATTTGCTTCGGCCAGCATAAAATTGCATTCAGCTTTGGAAAAGAAATATACGGGATCTACCGGACCCAGATTTGGTGTGGCTAAATTTTTTATATTCGGAAATATTGCAGCATCAGTTTTATAATGCCCGTTTTTTAGTCCGACCATTAATTTACCTGTCACTGAGGGTACAAAAATCTTTGTTAACCTGGGATCTCCGATTGCTTTCAAGGTATCCAATAAGGTAGCGCTTGCAACGATATTACCTGCCAAGCGATCGACAAATGTTTCATATGCTGGGTTACGTTTGTCCTGTTCACTTGCAAATGCTGTCATTTTAGCATCATCTAACAGGAAATTATCTTCAGTCAATAATGCTTCGATACCCGGCTTGGCTATTGCCGGACGTGCATATACCTGGCGCAAATAGATCTTTAACTTCAAAGTGTTGGCAAATTGAATCCATGAATCTATATCTCCCTGGAAAAGAAGATCTTCCTCCCCAATTTCGGAAGAAGTAGCCAAAGGATTTGAACTTGATTTAATAGTAAAATCCTGGCTTAAAGCAAAATCAATGCGTGCGATTAAACTGTCATAAACCAAAGATCCATTATCCCATTTGGGAGTAAAATTTTCAGTACCTTTCAAAGCTTCCGTGAAAGGGATATTATCATATAAATCAGCCAAGACCTGGTAAGTGTAAGATTGAATACACGTTGCAACCAGATAGTATGTCCAATCTTTAGTTTTGCTGGTTTCTTTACGGATATATTCCATGTCACTCAGAACACCTGAATACAGCTGCCCAAACTGGCGTGTATCATACTGGTCGCTCTGCAAAGAATAATCTTCCCAATCGGTCCATTGTGATGCACCAGTTGATTGTGCCCAATGCTGGGCCCAAAAACCTCCTAATAACTGATACCAACCTCCCATCACGTATGCGCTCGATGCAATACCACTGGGCAATACAAGCTTAGAAGTAGAAGTAGCAGGATCATTAGGGCTCTCGTTTATATCCAGGAAACTCTTGCTGCAGCTTGTTCCCTGTACGAGGATAATCAAGAGGAAAATATATCTTTTCATAATTCTCTGTTTTATATCGGATTAATGTTAAAAAGTTATTTTCAAACTTGCAGTGATTGAGCGTGTAGAAGGTGTTGCCCCATATTCACCATAATCAGCAGCAATTTCGTTTCCGAATGTAGTAAGCTCAGGATCGACAAAAGTATTGTCACTAGGCGTCCATAATAAAAGATTCCTTCCTATCAAACTTATTTCAAGATTACTTATACCATTAGAGTTGTTAACACTAAGGTTAGAAAGCCATCTTTTAGGCACATTGTATGAGATCACCACGTTTCTTAATTTTACAAACGATTTGTCAAACATAAATGCACGTTCAAATTGACTAGCTCCATACGTCTGATTATAATAGAGATTCATATTATTGCTTGAACCAGCGATTGGAACATCGTTTTCAACATAACTTATATTACCGCTACCATCATCAATTTTAACAACAGAATTCGGAATAATAAAAGGTTCCCTATCGTTATAAGTTGTTTGCGGAATGTTGCCTGTAAAGTATAACAACTCTGCGTTACGCGAATATATTAAACCACCATGACGAATATCCACTATCGCGCTAAGTGTCAATCCTTTGTAAGATACCGATGTGCTAACACCCGTCATAAATTTATACTGGGCATCCCCATAAATTACTTTATCAGTAGCTGCAACAGGCAAGCCCTGGTTATTTACAACAATTCTACCCTGAGGATCACGTTCTGCAACACTTCCTTCATATAATCCGATGGGTTGTCCCGGGCGTGCTACAAAGCCCAAACGGCTGGTACCACCTAAACTGATTTGATCAAGACCTTCTGTAAGCTCAACCAGTTTATTTTTATTATTTGAAAAGTTCCATGCGACCTTCCACTCAAAATCTGCTGATTTAACAGGAATAACACTAACTAACAATTCCACACCTTTATTTGTTATTTTACCCAGGTTCATAGTTTGGGCTGAATATCCGGTTGATCTTGCAATAGTTGCATCCCATATCAGGTTCTTTACCGTTTTGTTATATAAGGTAAAATCAACTCCAAACCTGTTGTTAAAAAACCTTAAGTCAGTTCCAAATTCATATTCTGTTGCTATTTCCGGTTGCAAGTTGGGATTCCCGATTCTGTTTGAAATTGTAAAACCGTTTACCCCATTAGGTAAGGGGAATAACAAATTACGATAACCATCAGTAATAGCTGTTTGTGTGAATACTGAATTTACAAGATATGGATCAGCGTCATTACCTGTCTGTGCAATTCCTGCCCTTATTTTGGCATACGGCAATATATTCTGTATAGAAGGTAAAGCGTCGCTTAAAAGAAAACTCATATTCACGCTTGGGTAGAAAAAGGACCGGTTACTTTTAGGTAATGTAGAAGACCAGTCGTTCCTGGCAGTACCTGTGAGAAATAGAAGATCCCTATATGACAAATTAACGCTGGCATAAGCCCCAACAAGCCTTCTTTTACTAGAAAATTCATCAACGGTTGGTGTAGCTGAACTGTTAGATAACTGGTAAAACTTTGGGATATCCAAGCCAATGACCTGCGAAGATTGGTTCCTTACCTGACGTTGATTAAAATTATGGCCTAAAATTGCATCAATTTTAAACTTATCGCCAAATTCCTTATTTATTGTCAGAAAGAAGTCGGTATTAATTTCCTGATTAAAATATGAAGCTTCAGATACACGACCTACATCATTATTATAATCACCACGAACTGAATAATAAATAGCCCTCCATTGTTTCAACTGCGAATTTGAAACGTCAGTTCCTGCCCTGAATGTAGCATTCAACCATGGTAAAATTTGATAATCAGTAGTTATATTCCCATACATACGGTTTTCTGTCATGTTATTGCCATGCTCATTTAAAACCCAATATGGATTCTGTGCATAAACAGTATAGTAATTATCAACATTGTTGAACTTATCATTATAGTCTTTCTGATCAACAATACTTATATCGCGTGGGGTCTGAAATAGTCCATCCATCACGGATTGATCCTGACCTGTAGGCACAAAGCTGCTTTTCTTATTTATATAATTGAAAGATCCGGCACTGGTTAATTTCTTAAAGAATTTTGTTGATCCTTTCAATGAAAAAGTATTTCTTTTATATGAATCAGCATCCGTAGGCATTATTCCATCGGCTGTAACATTCGAATAGGATAAATAATAAGATGATCTGTCATTACCATCCGTAATGGAAATAGAATTATTATAAGTTTTCCCTACCTCAAAAAAATCTTTAAAGTTATCTTCTAATGCAACATAAGGTTTAATTTTCTGGGAATTATCAACATTGTGTCCCCAAACACGCACTTTTCCATCAAATTTTGGGCCCCACGAGCCGTTTTCTTCAAGGTTTGCTTCCAGAGAACCATCGTACCAGCCCTGCCCAAATTCATTTTGAAACAAAGGTGTGCGTAATGGAGTATCAAAAGAAATAGAACTTGCGAAATCCACAATTGCTCCTTTCCCTCTTCGGTCTGAACCTCTCTTTGTGGTTATCACAATAACGCCATTCGTTGCCCGTGATCCATATAATGCCGTGCCTGAAGCTCCTTTTAATATAGTGATAGATTCTATATCATCCGGATTTATATCATTTGCACGGTTTCCGAAGTCGGTACCTCCATTTATATCAGTACTTCCAATAGAAGCATTACTAACCGGGACACCATCAATAACATACAACGGCTGATTTGAACGTCCTAACGATGAAAATCCTCTTAAAAAGACACGCGTTGATGAACCAGGGGCCCCTGAGGAAGATGAAATATTTATACCTGCAATCTTCCCCTGAAGTGAATTTAAGACACTCCTATCATGAGTTGATGCTATTTCATCGCTCTTTACCTGAGTTGCAGAATATCCCAAGCTTTTTTCAGAACGTTTAATACCTATAGCGGTAACAACAACTTCATTCAAACCTACAAGGTCGGATGCCATAACACAGTCGATTACAGAACGACCGGCAATTTCAATTTCCTGTGTTTTCATCCCCACATAGGTAAAAGATAATGTCGTGGCAGTAACAGGCACTTCAAGAGTGTATTTACCTTTATCGTCTGTAAATGCTCCAAGTGTGGTGCCTTTAACTTGAATAGTAACCCCTGGAATCGGCCCCTCCCCCTCCACAGCAGAGGTAACCGTACCTGTAATGACTCTTGTCTGTGCAAATAGTGATGATACACCTATAAACACAAACAAAACAATCAGCACAAATAATTTCTTCATACGATTTAGTTTTAGGTTTTAATTTAAGATCAATGTCCTCAGTTTAAGGTTTTTATTTAAAATTATATAAATATAGTTCTTTTTCTTTTTGTATTATTTTATTTTCCTATGATTTTTATCATTTTTTTCGTTTCTTTTTTTATTTTTTACAATTTTACATTATAATTTGTTAGCTATACGACTGTTTTACTGCGTGTTATAATTTATCGTGTTATAATTCTTATTGTACATCTCCCTGAATGAATTTTGTTTAACTTTAATGGAAAAAGTTATTAAAATTTGTCTGAAAAACAAGATGTTAAAGGATTGCCGGCATTAAAGAAAGTCTGTCCTGAAGAAAGTACTCAGGCAGGCAATAGGGTGATCAGAATTCATAAATTTCATTTACAAGACCGGAGTATATGAATCTGAAAAATAGTAGTATTCCAATTAAGACAAAAAAAGAGGTGCCTTTAATGTGGCACCTCTTCTTTTATATATAATGGATTATTCTTATTGCTTATCCCAGAATAATCTGGTAGTTGCTTCGTCACCACCTATAGCAGCAGCTGCTGCCTCATAATTATCTTTGTTCATCTTATTTTCGTTAAACGGATAAGGCATTCTAACCGGGATATCCGCATATGTCATACCAGATGGCACATTCAGGATCGGGAAATCGAGCCTTCTCCATTCAGCCCATGCTTCTACACCCCTGTCAAACAGACCGAGCCATTTCTGAGTGCCAATTTTCTCTTTATAATTGCCAGAGGCAGTTTTGTATGCAACGTCTGGCTGAACAAGATAGGCCAAAGCATCAGTTTCAGACACACCCCAGTATTTCATACTTTCAAGAATGGCATTATTATAATGGGTTTCTGAATCAGTAACATTTCCTAGTCCTCTTTCAGCAGCCTCTGCAAGTAAAAATTCTACTTCCACATAATCGCATAAGATAGTAGGATATTCAGGGTCGATTCTGACAGGATCAGAAAAATGAGAGAATTTACTATAGCTGCTGGAACCTGTTTTTCCATAAGGTAACCCTGTATAATTACCGGCAGGATACTGTGTAAACCATATAGCACGACGTGGATCACTCAGTGAATTCATCTTATCGACCAGCGTGTTTGTCGGACAAAAATCTTTACGTGCATCCAGAACAAATGCCTGATAATATGGGCTCACATAAGGAGCAATTCCATAGTGATGAAATATTGCACTTTCCGATTCATCAGTGAATACTCCGGTTGCAACAGCCTGAGAAACCATAGTACTTGAATTAGCAGCAGGTACATCAGCAAGTCTTAATGCGAATCTTAACTTGAGAGATGCAGCAAACTTTTTCCATAGAGCAACATCCCCGCTATAGAGTACATCGGCTTCGTTAAACCCGTCAGCTGTGGCATCAAGGTCGGCAATAACTGCATCAAGACGGGTAATCAAATCCTGATATATTGTCCATGCATCGTCATATTTTGGGCGGCTGTTCTCTGCACCCATCAATGCTTCAGAATAAGGGATATTGCCAAACTGGTCGACTAACACCTGGTAGGCATAAATTTCCCATAAATTTGCAATAGCCAGCTGATTTTTCTTTTTTTCTGCAGGGTAAGCAGGGGTTATTGCCTTTTCTTCAATCAGTTTTTTGCAATCCTTCAGATTCAGCAGAACATCTCTGTAAATATTCCCTGAGAATGCATCAGGAATCTGCCTGTCGGAAAAATTATAACGGCTTTCCGTTGTGTATGTAACTTCCGATTGATACTGAACCAATATTCTGGAGATATTCCTGTTAACATTCATATCTGTTATCTGATCAACCAAAGCTATCTCAACTTGTGTGAATAATGCGTCGGGCGAGACAGTTTTCGCACTCTTGGGATCGTTATTGTCCGGCAATTCGCAAGAAGTCGCAAAAATAGTTAAGACAAGAAATATGTAAAATATATTTTTATTTTTCATGATCTTTCTATTTAATGTGTTTAAAATCCAACTGTTAAATTAAAACCAAGGGTTCGGGTTGATGGATATGCACCATCAGCTATTCCCTGAATGTTACCAGCGCTGAGACTAAGCTCGGGATCGTAGTACGGCATTTTTTTGTAAATCAGCCAGAGGTTTCTTCCAACTATTGATACTGTGATCTTTGATGCAGGAGTTTTTTTAACAATTCTTGAAGGCAGTGAATAGCCAAATGAAAGCTCTCTCAGTTTTACATACGATGCATCATATACATGGTATCTGGTAGGAAGAAGATCATAGTTATAACCACTATAATAATCCGAACAATCAATATATGTATCATTTTTCGTTCCATTTTCATATATTGCATCATCATATATCATTCCACCTCCTTCTTCAACAGGGTCACGTTTAGGCTTGCCATTGGCATTAAGACCTGCAGTTTCAGCAAAAAGTCCTGTTGCAAGACCATACTTCATATCAACTGAATAAATGTTTCCTCCTTTTGCAATGTCAACAAGTCCAGAAAGAGTGAATCCTTTAAAGCTGAAAATTGTAGTTATACCAGCATTCCAGTCAGGTAAAGTAGAACCAAGAAGAGCATCTGAATTCTCACTAAAGAGATAATATCCATCAGGCCCAACTGTTCGTTTTCCATTGGTATAGACAAAATCATAACCGCGTAACTGCCCATAAGACATGCCTTTTACAATGTTTGTACTGACATCCCACGCTGTAGTTAACAGAATATTGTCAACACCTTCATAAAGGCTAAGAACTTTATTTACGTTTTTGAACCAGTTAACCTGCATATCCCATGAAAAATCTGATGATTTAACAATGTTCGCATTTAATGCAAGCTCAATACCTTTATTTTCAATTTCTCCTGAGTTAACGTATCTCTGGCTATAACCTGAAGCGCGTGAAATATTTACAGGCATAATCTGGTCAATTGAATTGGTCTTGTACAATGAAATGTCAAATCCAAATTTGTTATTCAGGAACTTAGCTTCAAGCCCAGCTTCAAGACTTTTTGTTCTCTCCGGTCTGAGATCAGGATTCAACAATGTTGTACTATTATGGAATACTCCACGGGTCCCATAGTTTGCATCCTGTTCATAAGTCGAGTTCAGGCTGTATACCGGAGCATCATTACCTACTTCAGCATAGTTAAGTCTCAACTTCAGGAATGAGACTGTCGTTGATCCTTTTAGAGCTGGCAACTCTGAAAACAGAAAACTGGTGGATACTGATGGATAAAAATAACTTCTGTTCTTTTTGGGAAGTGTCGAAGAAATATCATTACGTCCGGTAAGGTCTACAAATACCAGATTATGAAATCCCAGAGATACACTACCGTAAAAGCTGTTTACACCTGAAAAACGATCAGTTTCTGTTGTTTCGATAGGAGAAGCCGAGTTCATCAAATTGTAAAATTCCGGAACAAGTAATCCACCAACTGTCGTACCATAAGTTGAACTGATATTGGTTCTTCTGCTTGTAGCACCAAGAAGTCCATTAACAGAGATTTCGTCAAATGTTTTGTTGAACCTGGCCATAAGGTCAAGGTTGGTTTCTGAAAATGATCTGAGAAATTTGTTATAACCAGATGTTTGATTGCTATATACTGCAACTCTTTCTTCCTGCAATTCTGAATAAAAATCTGTGGATGCACGACCGTCGATAGTTACCCAAGGTGCCAGTTTATAATGAAGCATAGCATAACCGAACATTCTGTTTCTCTTGTCGGTTTCGTAATTCATATACCTTGTCCAATAGATATTATTGTGATATATTGGGATCTCAAGATCATCATAATAAGCATAATTCCAGGTTCTTTGTCTGCGATCAGACGTCATCCAGTAATTTTTCAGATCATAAATATCAACATTTGACTGAAACCACTGACCAAGAGATTGCATTGGGTTACCGGCATCATAACCAGTTCCATAACGACCTTTGTTATCATCAACTACGTAAGTAACATTGGACTCCATTGACAATTTATCACTTAACTTATATGTTCCTGCAAAATTCAGAGTGTTTTTCTTAAGTGTACTGTTAGGCAGAATACCTCCTTCATCAAGGTTTGTATAAGAAAATCTGTAAGTTCCCTTTTCATTACCACCGTCAAATGCTACGTTGTAATTCTGTTTGACACCTGTTTCAAAGAAATCTCTGATATCATGTTTTGCAGCAACCCATGGAACTTTTTTAAGATAATTCTTAGTATCTGTAGGTTCAAGGCTAACCCAGTCATAAACCATAAGATTCGGATCAAATTTTGCTCCCCATGAAGCATCTTCTGAAGTCGGAACGATAAGGTCATCCACTCCATCGCCATCAAGATCGGAATAGAAAAAATATTCTGTTGGATCTTCATAATATTTGCCATATCCGGCTCCGTATTCTTTTTGAATTTTTGGAAGAGTTGATTTATCTATTTTACTGAAGGTCAATCCGGCTGAAACTGTCACTCCGATGCCTTTCCTTGCAGTACCTTTTTTAGTAGTAATCATAACGACACCGTTAGCAGCACGTGAACCATAAAGTGCGGTAGAAGCAGCACCCTTAAGAATAGACATTGATTCTATATCGTCAGGGTTAATATCTGCAGCAGCATTCCCATAGTCATAACCACCACCACCAGTAGTCTGTGTTTCGCTGTTGGTTATACTGTTATCTATTGGAACACCATCAACAACAAAGAGTGCCTGGTTATTATTCATAAGAGATTTGAAACCTCTGATAAGAACGTTTGCAGAACCTCCCATTGTGTTTGATTGAGTTATCTGTACACCCGAGATTTTCCCTGAAAGTGAATTTACAAAGTTAGATTCTCTTGTTTTGCTGATGTTATCTCCGGATACTTCCTGTACCGAGTAACCAAGAGATTTCTTCTCACGCGAAATACCTAAAGCTGTAACAACAACTTCATTCAAATTTACAAGGTCGGATTTCATCATGCAGTCTATCACTGACCGTCCTGAAATCTCGATCTCCTGTGTTTTCATTCCTATATAGGTGAAAACTAAAGTTGAGGCATTTTCGGGAATTGTCAATGAGTATTTTCCATTGATGTCTGTTGCAGTTGCAATAGTTGTCCCTTTAACAAATACAGTCACACCAGGCACTAATCCCTCCCCCTCAACAGCAGAGGTAACTGTACCTGTAATGATTCTTGTCTGTGCGAATAGTGCAGATGCAGCTATAAACACAAACAAAACAATCACCAGAAATAGTTTCTTCATACAATACTAGTTTTAGATTTTAATTTAAGCGGCCAAAATTATGAGTTCTTTATTAAAATCCAAAGATTAAGATTTAATATTTTAACAAAAAAGCATCCTTTTCTTAATAACAGAAACCTGTTTTACTTGTTAATTTTCAGTTTGAGATTATTCAGGATCAATCCAAAAAGCCGGTGGATGAAGGCAATGAAAAATGGATTCTGTGACGTTCTGTGTCTTCTACGGATTTCCTCTATGTAGGATTCTGTAATTTATGGGATAAGGATTCTCCTGTATTGAAAAAATGTTTGTATTGGTAACAAAAAAAAGCCCTTCAGTTTCCTGAAGGGCTTTCGTTAAAGTCGGCG
>JAJFVL010000048.1 GCA_021371855.1 Bacteroidales bacterium
CGCCAAACACCTCCTTCTCAAAAACACAAATACCTGTCATTCTGAGCGAAACGAAGTGAAGCGAAGAATCTCATGTTAATTTCACGAATTATCCGTTTAGTAGTAATATTCAATAAAAAATCAAGTTTTTACAATATTGAATTGAGTTTAATATGTAACAAAATACTCATGATTTGATTCTTTACTCACCATTTCATCCTAAATCACTTAATATCAAATATTTCATAAACAATTGCATATGTTCCATTTTTAATTTTTCCAAAACAGGATTCTTTCCGTCAGTTAATACAAAGGAACATCCGTTATCACTGATTGTCTTTACTTTGCATTTAAAACTGAATCTCCAATTTAATGAATCAATCTTTCTGTTTATTGTAGTATTGTTTAAAAATTGTAGTATTGTCTAAAAGAAGTGTTCCTTCGGATATGCATGTCCCCGGCAATTGAGTCCATGATTCAATCTCTTTTTTCTTCAGATTATCCTGACCGTTTTTATACCCATACGATTTCCACCCGTTAAGAGGGATTGTTTTCCTGACATTTGTCAAAGGTTGAGGCTTGATCTGAGATAAAAGATCTTTTATCTCCTTATCGGATACAATTTCTTTATTTAACCCCGGATTTTTAAAATAGGCTGATGCAAAACCGGCGTATTTCTCAAGAAATGTAACTCTCTGTTCCGTATTGAACCATTCTGTTTCACCCTTGAAGTCAGTTTCCCCGTTTGCTTTTGTATCGTCGGTGAAATATCTGATTTCGAAGGAACTTTAAAGAGGTTGTGCCACAAGGTTTAGAGTAAGTAATAACAATAGCAGGAATTGAAGTATTTTCATCATAACATAATTTTGATTTTAATGGTATGATGGTTATATATGCAATTAACAATCTGTCAAATAATTGTTCACCAAAATTTCTTCTATTCACATTGTAACAAAGCGCGTCCAGATAATTTTGAATGTATTTCGCAGACAACATATGATGTACACCAAGCAGCGTTCGTTTAGCCTTACTTTTCATTATATGGATCCACAGTAAAACTTTAATGAAGTTGCATTCTTTTCATTTTTTAGGTTTTCAAATAAATAAATATTCACTGATTATTTATTTATTAGAAAGTGCTTTGTCTGTTATTAAAAATGTACGGTTATAATCGTAATAAATAAAGATGGTCCCATCTTCAGTCTGCTGGCCGTCAGTGGATGATACTCCGCTCCTTTCATCTTTTGGGTAATATTACACCTAATCGCAGACATAAGTACAGCAACATATAGCTTTCCAAAAAGCCTTATGACAACTAACGCAATCAGCTGTTTATTAAAAAACCTGCATTTTTTAGCAATCTGCTTGCGTTGCCAGAAAGAATTTTTCCCTTCTCATAATCAGAAATAGTAAGATTGCGAATTATTCCAATCGCAAATTTCATTTGCATATATCCTTGTAACGGACAATCTGTCCCAAAGACGATATGATCGGTTCCGATCAGCTCCACCATTTTTTCCATTACACCAGGGTAGACGTACATCAAAGTATGAGCTGTATCCACATAGATATTATCGCAAGCTATTTTTTTGACAATTTCAAGTCCTCGCAGATTTGGAAAATATGGGTACAGGTTATTTTGAAAAATTCCCGCGAGATGAGCCATTACGAAATTAGTATCAGGGTGTTCAGAGGCAAATTTAGCCACAGCACCGGCATCAGAAAAACCAGTCCCTGGCATACACGAAATATGGAAAAGCATGAGTTTTGTTTTATCTGCAACTTTATTCAAAAACTCTTGTGCTACATCAGAAGTCACGTCATAGCCATGGTAATCAGGGTGTACTTTTACTCCTATGAATTTTGGATTATCAAGATACTTCAAATCATCAATACTTTCAGGAAACATTGGGTTAACTGTAACATAACCAAGAAGTTTTTCTGTCGTTTCCAATGCCTTTGCAAGTTCCCTGTTACCTTCTCTTACATCATACATTATTGATTTAGAAGAAGATGTACAAAGAAAGTCAATTCCTGCTTTTTCGAGATGTTCTTCAAGCTTTTTCTCATCAGCCTGCCAAAAAGGGGCAAAATTAATATTACCTAAATGCCCATGAATATCTATAATCATAATATATTTATTTTACGTTTAAAATTTGATAATTCTTCTGCTTTACCATCAGTAATTATAATTCCGTCTTCCCAACGAAATCCCATATCCGGTTTTGCAAGAAATACATCGACCATGAACACCATCCCTTGATCAAGGATAAAGTCCGAGGACGTTTCAATGAAAGGAAATTCACATTCCATTTGTCCACAGCCATGCGCGGGACCATAAAGGATAGAATCCCTGTATCCCTTTTCAGTAATGAACGCTTGTACCTTTTTTGCCACCGCGCAAGCTACTGTTCTGTGACGCATCAGGTCAATGGTCATATTTTCAGCATCTAATCCCACTTGCATAAACTTGCGCATCTCATCAGAGCATTGTCCTAAAACTATTGGTCTTCCAATACTGGCACTGTAACCAGCTACTTTCGCTCCAACGCTAAAATGAATGATCTCCGCTTCCTGCACTTTGCGATGTGTCGGACGACTAATTGCCTGCGTTGAATTCGGTCCACTACAACACCAGATGGGATATCCAGTTGATTCAGCTCCATTTGCCATCATCGCACCTGTTGCAATTCCTGCAAGTTGAGCCTCAGTCATGCCAGGTTTTATGTTTTCCAGAACTGCTTTGAAACCAAGTTCTGAAATTCTTGCAGCTTCCCTCAAACAATCTAACTCAGCAGGGCTTTTTTTAAGTGTAATCTTTCTAATTATCTCATCAGCTTCCGAAATATTTTCAATTCCCAGTATTTCAGAAATGTTTTTATAAATTGTATGTGGAAGCATGTGCCATCCGGCAATCCCTATATTTTTTATCTTATAATCACCAAGAATCTCATTCCAATCAACAAGTTTTGTTCCTGGATAATCAGGCATTGATGACTCTCTGAAATCTTTCATTTTAATAATCTCCTCAATCTTTGAACGACTTTTTGCAAACGCCATGCTCTCTGGCCCAATCAGAAGAAAAGGTTTTCCTGTTTTAGGAACAAGAACGCCAGCAGTTTCAAAACTTGGCCAGTAATCAGAAAAATACCTGACTCCTGCTGGTTCACTTTCAGTCGAAAAGACCAAGATTGCATCGAGAGCCGTACTGGCAAGTACCGATTGAAGTTTTTTAGTTCTTTCTGAGAATTCAGAATCGGGGATGATAAAGTTCTTCATATTATTAAATTTTTAGTTAATGCGGCTTAATCTTTTATAGCAGTGGTTCATTGTAAACTTTAAAGGCTCTGTATCCGAAAATTGTAATGATTACAAAGCAAATCAAAGGCATAAAGAATGAAAATCTTACAGCAGAGAAAGAGAATACAGTTTCAAGATCGATTATTGATCCCATCAGAGGGGGAAGTACAGATCCCCCGAGTATTGCCATGATCAGTCCTGCAGCTCCCAACTTCGCATCCTCGCCCATTCCTGTTAGGGCTATTCCATATATAGTCGGAAACATCAACGACATGCAGGCTGAAATTGCTATCAGAGAATAAAGACCTGCCATGCCCTGAAGGAATATTGCCCCGAGTGTGAAGATCATCCCTCCGGGAGCAAGTATCATCAGCAGCCTGCTTGGGGATATATACTTCAGGAAGAAGGTGCAGATGAACCTGCTCGAGACAAAAATTATCATCGCCTCTATGTTGTAGCCCTGGGCTCTAGCTTCGGACATCCCCAGTTCCATTGTGCAATAATGAATGATGAAAGTCCAGACCATTATCTGTGCTCCAACATAAAAAAACTGGGCTATAACACCCTCATAATATCTTTTCTTCTTAAGAAGCCTGCTCACTGTTTCCCTGAAATTGATCTTATGCTCCTGGTCACGGTATCGTGGCAATTTTGAAAAAGCAATAATAATGATCATTACAACAATCACACCTGCGAGCACCACATAGGGGAACCTGATGAATCTCAAATCACTGGCAGTTATCGCCCTCAGGGTTTCAGGATCCATGGCCATTCTTTCTTCAACAGACTGAGTGCTTAGATTTTTCAGGATGACCTGCTGTGATGTGAACATACCGATCAATGATCCCATAGGGCCAAATGATTGTGAAAGGTTAAGACGCCTTGTTGCAGTTTCTTCCGGGCCCAGTGTGAGTACGTAAGGATTAGCGCTTGTTTCAAGGAAGGAAAGTCCGCAGGTAAGTACGAAATATGCAATAAGGAATGGCCAGAATACCATCGTGAGACTTGCGGGGATGAAAAGCAGTGAACCGGCTGCGTAAAGTGTCAAACCCATCAGGAGCCCTGCTTTATATGAAAATTTCTTTATGAACAATGCTGCCGGCAGGGCCATAGCAAAATATCCTCCATAGAATGCAAACTGGATCAGCGAACCTTCAAAGTGGCTCATCATCATGATTCTTGAAAAGGCATGTACCAGAGGATTTGTGACATTCTCGCCAAAGCCCCAGAAAGGAAAGCATATTGTAACTAATATGTATGGCAATAACAGATTCTTAGGGATAAGTACACTTTTAATATTCTTCATAGATAAACAGATCAGTTATTCAAAAAATCCCATAGAACTGTAATATGCCATATTTGGCTGTGTCGTATCGAGCCTTCCTATCTGTGCAATAATGTTAACATCGGAACGCACCCGTAATGCATACTGGTACAATAGTGGAATAACAACACCTCCTATTTCATCGGGATGATCCAGCCTGATGCAAATCACCCTTTCCTGAAGCACTTTTATCTCAATGTTTTTCACCGGGGGCTTATCTTCAAAATAAAAATCGAGGTGCACATTTGCTATTCTCTCGTTTGTATTGAAGAGCATCAGGGCTTCATGGGCATCCATTATTCCTGAATTATCTTTTTTTGGCAGATAACCATCAGGAAAATACCAGACTCTGGCCCCGCCTTTTAGGTTCTTGTTCATTCTTGTTTTGTTTTGGTTGTTGTGTCATTATATTCTTGTCTCGCCCCTTTCTTTCGGCCTCACTCCAATAGTTCCTTTCTCTCCCTTTATGAGGATACTAACGCTTTTCATCACCATGTTTGGCGATCCATTCTTTGGCGTATTCGACAGCCTGAAGATTTTTATTAACAAGAGGTGTACAGTGAAAAATCAGACCTTCGATTTGTCCTTCCTGGTATAGCTGGTGCGCATAATCAAGTTGTTTAACCATAAAATCCTGGCTCAACTCTTTTTTCCCTCCGAAATCCCACATATATATACCAAGAAGTGTCGGTTTGTCGGGTACCAGCGACCGGTATTTCTTAAAGTTATCTTCTATCATTTGAATGTCAGCGCCGGTCCATATCCAGAGAGAAACAACATCAACATATTTCATCACCGGTTGGATTGATGGATGGAGTTGATGTGTGTATAAAACAATTGAAAGGTCAAGACGTCTTTTGTAAGCAAGAGTCTCATCATAAAGTTGTTTCATCTCTTCCATGGAAAGAGCTGCAGGAGCTGGTCCGGCGGAATTGCTGTCTGCTAACGACTTGGCGCTGAGGCGAAAGAAATCATCAAGAAAATAACCGGTAAGGTTAGGCATCCTGTCACGCAGTTTAAAAACATAGTCCTTCAGAGTATGATAAGACTCATTAGAGCCCATTGAGAGGGTCCAGGCAATACGCTTGACTTCTTTAAACTGTGTAAGGTAGTCATCATCAGGAATACCATGACGAATTACACACACGTTTGGTATTCCCATATACTTTATACCATCTGCCATGCTGATAGAAGGGCTCAGCGGAATATTATATACTCCGTTAGGTCCGTCATAAACTCCCGAGTCATGTCCCCACATCCAGAGACGATCCCGTAGCTTGTTTTCATATGCAGGGAAGTTGGCATTTGCAGAACAGCTGCAGCCATACGGCAGGATTCCCCAAGCCGTTAATGCTCCGGCACCGGTTAAAACCGATGCATTTTTAAGAAATTCTCTTCTATTAATCATGATTTATTATTTAAGTTTATTACTTGTTTATACCGAATCAAATAATCTTATTAATTCTTAGTTGGTAAAAGTCAATTATTATATCTCTGACCCCTTAAAAAGATCTCTACCAAAATAAATTGTTTCTTTCGACAACCCTATTTTTCAAATTTTCAAGACCTACTTCAGCGATCCATTTTCTAATGTATTCTACAGTCTCCAAACCAATATCAGCAATACAATTTGAGCAAAAAACAATTCCTTCTATTCCTCCTTTTTTAATCCAGTTATAGTATATATCCAATTGATATTTCATTTGACACATCGTGAAGGGTTTCTTCTCCCTGTAATTCCACATGTAGCAACCTGCAAGCCTTCGTTTCCCCGGCGTTCTTCTGATAAATTTACTGATATTATCATCCATGTGTACAAGATCGCTTCCTTTCATTGTCCATAATTTAATTACATCAAAAAGATCAATGTATTTTGCAACCTCAAGATCCAGCTCGGTAGTATACCATACAAGCCAAAAATCAAGTGGACGGAGTTCAAATTTATGAAGAGCATCACTCATTTCTTTTACATATTCATATGAGAGACGCCAGGGTATGCTTTTACCACGGAAGAAATCATCCATTACTACTCCTGTAATATTAGGGTGTATTCTTGCGATTTTAAAAATTTCCTCAAGGTCGGATTTATTATCCTCAGGTTTAAGAAGTCCTTTTGTGCCGATTCCTGACCAGACTACTTCTTTAAGATCTTTCAGTTTTTCAGCTTCATCATCATAGGGAGGAAAGGGTCCAAGTCCCATTGCAACCCTGCAGCATTTATCAATATTTAAGAATTCGCAACCCTCTCGCGGTTCCATCTTATTTACCCCGGGAAGATTGTAAGCATTATTAATGTGATGGCTACCTGCATTTTGTCCCCATAGCCAAAAATTATCTTTGAGCTGGTCAACTTTGGAATAAGGGCTATTGCATGAGGTAGTAAGAAATAACACTGCCAACCCCGAAACAACAAAGCTTCCTAAAACAGAATTTTTTATAAATTGCCTTCGCTCCATATTTTTACATTTTAAGAATATAGATTTTAGGGAATAACACTCTTAGTATATCTCATAAAGTAGATCTTGGTCGGATTTTAATAGCACCTTTGTTTTGAAACACTTTATTATTAGAACTCATTTTTACTTTCAATATCAAATTGCTGCCAGCTATTACTTGGTATGGTTGATTTATATAAAAAGTATTGAAATCATTCTTTTTACGAGTCAAATATTCACTCATTGTATTTTTACTTTCGAAAATAATTTCAGCTGTATCTACTCGCATACCTGTAATGTTTACTGAAGATGTAAACGCAACTTCATATTGACCTGGCTTAATTATGTAAGGACTTAAGTCAACTGAAATCTCTCCTTTCCCATTATTAAAAGACTTTGTGTCCCAAAGACCACATTCTTTCCAATCTACTGTTTCATATTTATCTGGTATAAATTGATAATTATCAACATTATATACTTCAAATGAACGAATCAATGGAATATCAACACTTCTGATTACTCTTAATCGTACTTTTAATACCTTAACAGTACTAAAAGGATCTATCTTTTTCCTTCCTACGGAACTACCCTTCGTTAATATTTTCCATTCTTTATCAATTTGCCCCTCAATCACGTATTCTCTAATAGATTGGCCCTTATGATAATCTTCCATTATGATAGTGTGATTTATCTCGATTGGTTTTTCAAAAATTAGTTCAACAGTTTTACCTTTTTTATTTTTAATGGTTTTTAATGGCTTGCTAAACCGTCTATTAATTTCTTCACCAAATTCAGAATAACGCTTCATATCTCCTTCAGGTATTACCCCCATGGTATCAGGTGAGGAATTTAAAAGCAATACGCCACCATAACCTATTGATTTGTAGTAAATATTCATTAATTCGTCAACACTCTTTCTTTTTTCCTCATTTCCAGGTGACCAAAACCAGTAATGATTATAAAGTGGTACATCAGCTTCTAATGGGGCCCAACTATCCCCATTCGGATCATCATGATATTGAGTAGACACTCCTGTTTTCAGATCATTACTTTTTACCGTATTCCATGCAGGATAAAAAAGGCACCCTGTTTCTGTACCAGGCCATCGAATACTTGCTTTTGGACCTTGAAAAATAACTGCTTCCTTTGCAAATTTTTCTATAATATCGTTTATATATATTGCACAGCCTCCATCAAACCAAACTTCCTTTATATCACCATAGTTCGATAATAATTCAGTTAACTGTTGCCGATAAACTTTATTATAAGCTTCCTGTTTTGATGGATCACTAGTCTTGCCACCACTGCCAATCCCCGCTCCCCATCCAATATCTTCTGGTTTACAGTAAATACCAAGATTAATTCCAAATTTTTTACACGATTTTGAAATGTCCGCAACCAAATCACCTTTGCCTCCTTTCCATGGGATATTTCGAACACAGTATTCAGTTGTTTTTGTCGGCCACCAGCAAAAAGCACCAACATGCTTTGCCACGAATATTATTTCCTTCGCTCCCCACGACTTTGCAATTCTGCACCACTCATCTGTACTTAACAGACTTGGATTAACTCTCTTTAAATCAAAATTACCTTGGTCCAACTCAGTACCTCGCCATGTAGCAATTCCGAAATGAATAAACATTATTCGTTCTTGCTCTTGCCAAAAATATTGGACTTTACTTGGTTTGGTTAGAGTAATATTTTGTCCAATTAATTGACAAAGACAACAAATCATACAGATTACAAGAAAAACCAAGTTTTTCATATATTAGTAATTTTTAAAGACGATATAGAACCTCCCAAATCTGCTTATGAATGTGGATCGGTTTCTATTCTCTATTTTTAAATCATTCTCCCGCCCTAACAGTTTGTGTTTGAGATAGCCAGTCAAGATATTGTTTCACCCATTGAATCTGAGGACGATGACTCTCGTGATCAAACCAACCGTTTTGCAGAACAACGAATCCTTCGATCTTCCCTTTGCGCAGCAGGTCGGTAGCTTTTTGAAATTGTAGCTCCAATATGTTCATCGGTGTGGCTTTACTGGTTTTTCCATAGTCATGTATAAACAGGCCAAGCAAGATTGGTTTACCGGTGATTTTTCGGATGTTGTCAATTTCTGGTTCCAGCGTGGTCAGCCAGGGTTCCTCCTCAGCCTTCCAAACCCAAAGATTGATAACATCTATATAGGGCAAGTATGGCTGAAGATCTTTTTGGTCTTGCCAGGTGTAGCGCACGACGTAAAGCTTCAATGCCTGGTTCTCCGATTTCAATGCATCGTATATCGCCTTGGTCTGGCTTACTGTAATAGCTTTGCTTGGGCCGTGGTAGTCCATGAAATCATCTATCAAACCTCCGACTATGTTATTATGCTTGCGGGAGACACTACTGACTGCCTTGGCTGTCTCCTTGTATTTACCATGTTGGAGCGCGCAGATCACTTGCTTATACGGTGCTAACTTGTCAAGAAATTCGGACGTCAGGCTTTTCATGTCGTGATTACTATTCATGAAGACGACGTTCGGAGTTCCGATATATTGGGCACCCGTCTCCAAACTGCAATTGGAAACGCCATTGAAAGTTGTGTCGCCTGGCTCATTAATGAATGGCACCTTGCCGGGCAACTTGCCATCAATAACGTAGCCCCAAGTCCATATCCTATCGTTAGGATAGGTGGCATTCACATTTGACGAATGCACTGCTCCGGATAATGCTTGTGCGTTGGCAGTGATTACCGATGCAATAAAGAAAAGAAAACTTAACCATAATTTCCTGGCCTTATTATGCTCTAAAAGTGTTTTCATTATAATGTGAAATTTAGAAGTATAAAACTTAATATCTAATTTGATTTTTTGGATTTGGAATAATCCGGTATAAGAGCAAAAACTATTCATTTACAATAGAATAAATTTAAATCCATGATTTAAATTTCTGTATATAATCACTTTTCTTTGATAAAGCTATTTTAATTCACCGTTTAAGACAATTAGTTCACCTGGTTTCATATATATAGACCGTACTAGTTTATCATATCTTAACTTGCAAGTATTATTATATTTAGATTTTACCTTTACTTCTTTCATTTTGCCATTTTCCCACTTTATATCTAAAATAAAACCACCTCTTGCACTCAAGCCCTTAACTTCCCCTATTGGGAATTTATCCGGTAAAGCAGGCAACAATACTACTTCTCCAGTATGGCTTTGAAGAAGCATCTCTGCTATAGATGCCGTTACACCAAGGTTGCCATCTATCTGCCAGGATTTACCGAATTCATTTGTTAGATTGGGTAAAACTGCGTCTTTAAAATGCCTATCAATAGCAGTTTGCGCCATGTTACCATCGCCTAACCTGACAGCCATTTTAGATGAGATGGCGGCAACCCAACTTCCTCCAGTCATATATGTCCAGGGTCGGGTAGTTGCCAATTCTTTTCTAAAAGCATCTGCAAATTCAGGTGTTTCAAGGGGTGAGATCTGATTTCCTGCATATAATCCCCATCCATGTGGTGTTCCCCAGTCTGTATAATGTACCCAATCATCTTTCCATGGTTGTATCCACCCTGTCGTAGGACTAATCCGTATTGGTAAAAGTTGTTCAAGAGATTTATCTAAATCGGTTATAAAATCTTTATCTCCCCTTAATATTGTTGCCGCTTCTCTGCAGTTCTGAAACAAATCTCTTATTATTTGCATATCCATTGAAGATCCCATACAAGCCCAACCAATAGTACCATCAGGTTTTTTATAACTACACTCCAAGGATATTGAAGGCGAAGTAACTAAATGATCTTCCTTATCCCGCTGTAAATTATCCATATAAAAGATTGCCGCATCCTTTAAAACAGGATACACTTCCTTCAGATAATTTGTATCCAGAGTAAATTCAAAATGCTCCCAAAGATGATGACAGAGCCAACCGCTTCCTACCTGGTAAATAGCCCACATGCCAGTGCCTCCTACCGGTTGAGTGGTTCGCCATATATCTGTATTGTGATGTGCTATCCATCCCCGGCAACCATAAAGATTTTTGGCAGTTTTGGCTCCGTCAATGCTTAACTCTTTTGTCATTTCAATTAAAGGGAGGTGACATTCTGAAAGATTGCATATTTCGGCCGGCCAATAATTTATTTGAGCATTACAATTCAGTGTCCAGTTCGAACTCCAACTTGGAGTAAGACTATTACTCCATATCCCTTGTAAGTTAGCTGGTTGTGTTCCCGGCCGAGAAGAAGAAATTAGAAGATACCTTCCAAAATGAAAATAGAGCGCAGTCAATCCCGGGTCTTCACCGTCTTCTTTATACTTTTTTAATCTTTCAGGAATTGGTAATGTATCTCTTGGACTTGTTCCCAGATCAAGGTTTACTCTGGAGAAAAGCGGGGAATAATCATCAATGTGATTTTGCTTTAATTTTTTGTATGATACATCATCAATCTTCCTAATGCGGCCTTCACATATCTTGTCATAATCTTTCCCTTCAGTAAAAGGATTTTTATCAAATCCATTATAACTGGTTGCAACCGTTAATATCAGTTCAGCTTCATCAGCATTCTTAACTATATATGAGTTTTTATCAACCGTTGTCGTACCTCCTTTTTCTTTTATCATCAGACGTATTTGGAACATCATTCCCACACCTTCTTCATATTCGGGATATTTTTTAACTAAATCCACACCGATTTCTGATTCATCGTACGGAGACCTCCTTTTATGGAAAGAATGTGAATGAGCCTTACCATTAAGAATAACCTGGTTCCCTTCTATCTTAACCTCGTTCCTTAACAAACTTGCTAAAGACGAAGTAAAACTTATTTTGCCAGATTTATTTGCAGATATATGCATCACAATTGCTTTATCGGGATACGAAGCAAATACTTCACGTTTAAAGTCGACTCCTCCTGAAGAATATTCTATTGTTACAACTCCACTATTTAAGTCAAGTTTCCGTCGATAATTAGTTGCATTATGCTCTTCCATGTCCAACACCAAATCGCCAGCTGGTAAATAGGTTTCATCCCAGGGACCAAGCATTACAGAATTAATTAATTTTTGGGCTTCATTAGTTTTATCTTCCGGCAGTAGTTCCCTGATTTTAGGAAGATATGGTTTTGCCCTGTAATTCTGTACATTTCGAGGTTCTCCTGACCATAAGGTTTCCTCATTAATTTTTATCGTATCAGAATTTATCCCTCCATATACCATACCACCAATACTTCCATTTCCAATTGGAATCGCTTCATACCAACTAGTTGCCGGGGAATCAAACAAAATATTTATCGTTTTTCTATCTGACTTTTTACATCCTGGCATAAATAAGACATTTAAGGCAATAAATATTCCAATTAATTCTTTTATCCAATTTCTATGCATAGCAATAAATTTTAAAATTTAATTATCAAGATTTGGTAATTATTAACACTTTATAAATCTTTATTTTAGCTAGATTTATTTAAGTTTCTTTCCTTTCTAATAATACTGCATTTCTAAGAAAAGATTTGTTATAAAAGAGAAAGACACATTTCAAATTTCATTTCTGTGCCTTTCTCTTATTCTAACTTTACTACTATTGTATAATCCTTTTGTATTGAATAATCCTTTTAAAGTCCTATCAGAAAAATTAAATACAAGTTTAATAACCAGGGTTTTGCACTAAGTTTGGATTAATATCAATTTCGCTCTGAGGAAAAGGGAATAAATAATGCTTTGGAGAATTAAATACAAATGGAATCTTAGTTATTGGATTAATTATTGAAGGAAGAATATTCTCAATTGTTTTCCATCGTTTAAGATCAAGATATCTCATCCCTTCAAGTCCAAATTCCACTCTTCGTTCCTGTCTGATTCGCTGTCTCATAGCAGATTTATCTAAACCGCTTGGTATCGGAGGCATATTTACACTTTCACGACCACGGACCATGTTAATGGCATTATAAACACTCAGATCAGGGCCAGTTGCTTCATTTTTTGCTTCAGCATACATTAATAATACATCAGCATATCTCAAAAGAACTTGATCCTGGTCATCACGAGTAGTATAATCCCATGGAACACTTTCCGGATTCAAATATTTTCTAACGGTATAACCAGTATAGGAGGGTTCAACATTATAGTATTTATATCCATCAGAACGTATAATTGGCTCCTTCCAGTCTTTAGCTGTATAATCCATCCTCGGATCTCTATTTACTTTATAATTATTAGGATCATATAATGGAGATGAGGTTATGGGCAATCCGTCAATACACTCAAAACAATCTATAAATTGTTGCATAGGATTTAATGTGCACTCCTTCCCAAAATTTATATCGTAACCGCTCATATTTGTATAATTATCTGGGAGGAGATATTGAGTCGAGAACATAATCTCCGGATTATTGGTTTGTCCTATAGTAAGAAACAGATTTGGATAATTATTATATAAACTGAATATATTTGCCTGTATAACCTGGTTAGCAGCATCAGCAGCTTCTGCCCACTTTTCATTATGCAATAGTACTTTTGCCTTCAAAGCAAGTGCCGACCCTTTAACAGCATGTCCTGAATAGAGAGTATTTGGTAGATGAGCAATCGCAAATTCTAGGTCTGCAAGAACCTGATCAATCACTTCCTCCTTTGTGCTCTGCTTTATAGTTGATTCTGCAATTGTTGGTGCTTTAGTGTAAAGGGGAACTCCACCGTAAAACTCAGATAATGTGAAATAATGTAAAGCCCTTAAAAACAACACCTCACCTTTATATTGATTTTTTAATTCTTCGTCTATAGGTACCTTATCAATATTATCCATAAAGAAATTGCAAGCAGCAATCCCTGTATAGCAATTTGTAAAAATTTGACTAACGAGTCCTCCCATCGTTGGTTCAACCCTTCCCTGAAGAATTTCTCCTGCTTTATATACATCACTTCTAGGATAAGCGTCACCACTAAGATCATCCCAAACCATTCGTGCGTAGTTATATGTGCCACATTGAAGTTTACTGTAAACACCTGTTAAAGCCATAGTTATGTCTTTTTCTGTTTTCCAGAAAGTTTCACTAGAAATCGCCTCCAGAGGATTTTTTTCAAGGAAATCTGAACATGACAATATTATCATTGCCATTATTCCAATTATAATAGTATTTAATTTTTTAAACATATCGCAAAATTTTAAAAATTAAAAAATTGTTTTAATACCAATAGTGTATATCGTTAACTGAGGATAAACAGAAAACCGCCCATCTCCTGCCCTTTCAGGGTCAGCTCCAGGATATTTTGTAATGGTAAAAACATTATCACCGGAGACATATAGTCGCAAAGATTTCATACCTATTTTTCGACTAATTTGAGTAGGAACTTCATAATCAATAATTAAATTTTTCAACCTTAAATAAGATGCATTTTGTAAATAATAAGTTGATGCAGTTCCTGTAACTGGTCCATAGCCAGTTCTATACATAGCAGGAGCGGCATTCGTTTTATTTTCAGGAGTCCACATCTTTGAAATAAAATCCAATGTTGGCGCTGTACCCTGTAAAAAAGGATCGACTCCAAACTGAGTAACATAGTATCTTTGACCACTAACACCCTGAAGAAAAGCACCTAGATGAAAATTTTTCCATGTGAGATCGACATTACCTCCATAAAAAAATTTGGGGTGTGCTCCATCTACAACAACTCGATCTTTGGCATCAATCACACCATCATTATTTTGGTCTTTAAATTTTAAATCTCCGGGTTTTGGATCATAAGGATGCTTAGGAGCCTCAGCAATCTCCTCCTGCGATTGGAAAATTCCGATCCATTCTATCAAATAATAAGACCCCCAAGGCAAACCTTCCTGCATGGTGGTTTGTCCGTAAACTGGAGCTTTTATTTTTGTCACCTCATTTTTATTTGCTGAAAAGTTCAGACCAAAGTAATAATTTAAATCACCTAATTTATTCCTATGCCCTACTTCAAATTCAACTCCTTTATTATTCATCGCAGCAAAATTTACTGTCGGAGATGATAATCCTACACTTGCGGGAACTGGTATTGCATAAAGAATGTCCTCAGTATCTTTATTGTACCAGTCAGCAGTCAAAGTGAATAATCCACCTTTCAAGCTTAAATCAATACCTAGGTCCAATACAGTTGTTGTTTCCCATTTTAATGTTTTGTCCGTTAACCGTGTCAATGTTATTCCTTGTTGAAGAGTAGAAAATGGATAGGCTGTTGTTGATAAAATATCTTGGTAAGGATATAAACCAATATTTTGATTTCCAAGCTTTCCCCAGGAACCCCTGATTTTAAAATTATCAATCCATTCATATTCCTTCATAAATTCTTCCTCAGACATCCTCCATCCTAATGCTAGAGAAGGAAACAACCCCCAACGTGAATCTTTATGAATTCTGGAGGTCCCATCATAACGAATATTTGTCTCTAGCAAATATTTTTCTTTAAAACTATAATTAATCCGACCAAAAAGTGACTGTATTGCCCATTCGTTAGCAGTACCTCCAAGTGATTGTCCAGTCGAAGCTCCAGAGTTTAATTGTGTAAGAGTAGTAGAAGGAAATGTAGTTCTTGCCCCTTGCAACTGACGATAATTATTCGATTCCTGATTATAACCAGCTAAAACAGCAATCCTATGATCCTTGGCTACTGTTTTAGTATAGTTTAAAGTAGAAAATAATGTTGTTAAAATATTCTGGCTCATATAATCGCGAACTCCAGTCCAATCGCCTCCCATATTACCAGCATAAGAATTATCTTTGAAATAATAATTGTCCAAACCAAAAAGGAGATCTTTTTCAAAATTATTTCCGAAATCAAGAGAACCCTTTGTTGACCATGTAAGGTCTTTTGTTAATTTAATATCAACATAATTCTGTGCTGTAACTGAGTAATTATTATATTTCTTATATCCCATATCCAATACCTGGAGAGGATTTCGATTATGAAAATCATTAGAAGCATATTCTCGAGTCCATCTTCCACTCCCATCAGAAAGGTAAGGGGTATAGTGTGGACCAGCAGAATAAATGGCAAGCACATAATTATCATCAGAATAAACAGGTTCTTTAATGGTCTTGTTTATGAATTTAATACTACCCCCATAAGTAATTACTTTGTTCACCTTGGAATCGACGCTAATGAGCATATTAATCCTCTGATAAGAGTGTCCTCCAATAATCCCGTTTTGATCCAGATATCCTAAAGCTGCATTGAAAGTTGTTTTTTCATTGCCTCCATTTATTGATAAATGATGGTCCTGTGCTGATGCGTTATTTATCATAAAATCCATCCAGTCAAAGTTAGGATACTTAACAGGATCATTCTTGCCATTTCGATATGCATCAATTTCTGACTCTGTAAAAAATTGTGCCATCCCAGCCCTTGCATTTGCCTGATTATAATATTCCATATACTCAACCGAATTTGTCAATAATTTTGGCATTCTGGTTGGAACTTGTAGCTGTAGGTTTCCATGATATTCAACATTGATTGCTCCAGACGCCCCTCTTTTAGTAGTAACCAGAATAACACCATTAGCAGCCCTGGCTCCATAAATAGCAGCTGAAGAAGCATCTTTTAATACAGATATCGTTGCAATATCATCTGGATGAATAGATGTCAAATCACCCTGAATGCCGTCAATCAATATCAAAGGGGAGCTCCCTGCTGAACTGAAAGTTCCTAATCCACGAATCTGCATCGAAGCACCATCATCGCCAGGTTGCCCTGAATTCTGAACAACTCTTAAGCCTGTGACTTTCCCCTCAAGTAAATTTTGTACATTAGCTGCAGACCTCTTAGTTAGCTCAGACGAAGAAACTGTTGATATAGCACCAGTAACACTTACCTTTCTCTGAGTACCATAACCAACAACCACAACTTCTTCCAGACCAACAGCCGATTCAGCCATGATTACGTCGATTTTGGTTAATGTACCGATACTGATTACCTGGGTCTCCATTCCAATAAATGAGAATGTCAGACTTTTTGAACCTTGAGGAATTTGTATGGTATATTTGCCTTCGACATCTGTCAAAGCTCCAATTGTCGTTCCAGAAACAACTACATTTACTCCAGGAAGAGGCATCCCGTCTTTGCCGGTAACAATACCGGAAATTTTTTGTTGCTGGACCTGGGGATTTGTTCCGGAAATTTCCACAGCAGAAAGAATTATCTGACGATCATCTACGGCGAACTTAACTTTACTCCCAAAAAGATCGTTTAATAAATCGCTTATGGATTCTTTTTCTGCAACAATATCTACTTTTCTATCTACATCAATTAGTTTTGGGCTATAGAGAAAATAAAACTCACTTTGATTTTCGATATTGTCCAAAACATCTGAAATCCTGGCATTTTCAAGCTTTAAGGAGATCTTTGTTGATTGTGAATAGGATTCAGACGCCCAAAGCTGAACAATTACCAACATCGATAAAACGATTGTCATTTTCATAACTCTGATTGTTTTTTTTGAAAGGAACCTGTAAACACTCCTTTCATAATAATCTCGAAATTTTTTCATAGATTTGAATGGATTTAAGTTACTAATAGTTTTTTACGGAAAACATGTACTTAGTCGGGCGGGATCGTGGGCAAACACTTTCCCGCTTTTTTGTTTAATCATTTTTGTTTCATAGGCAGTTTGAGGTTTGAGGTTTGAGGTTTTACAGTAAAAAATATACGATTAATGCTCAATTTCTTCTACAATAAGTCAATACGACTTTTCTTTTGGAAAAAGTACCGTCGCTTGCCTCTTTCCGGTTTGATATTGAATAATTTATTGGGGTTACCATTGTCAATAACTCCATGACCTGGGGAAGTGTTTCCTGCTCAAAAGTGGCAGTATATGTAAGCTCAAATAATTCAGGATCCTTTATCTTTATATCAACATTAAACCATCTGCCAAGCTTTTTAACTACTTCGCTCATCGGTTCCTTTTTAAATATCAGCTTCCCGTCTTTCCATGAATAATATCTCTCATCCTCAATAGAACGCGTAATAATTTTTTTATCGCTTTTCTTATAAATTGCAAGATCAGCAGGTTTCATTTTTAACAGAGAAATAGAATTCTTATTTGCATCCAGTCTTTGCAATTCAACATTACCATTGATAAGAGAAGTCTCAACCCTGTCTTCGTCAGGATAAGCAAGTATATTAAATGTCGTACCGCGTGCCAGAACCTGAATTTCTCCTGCCTTTACAATAAAAGGTATCTTTGGATTATGAGCCACTTCAAAATACCCCTCACCTGTAAGTTCAACCGTACGTGAATTACCCTGAAACATTGCCGGATATTTAAGTTTACTGCGATGATTTAACCATACATTTGAACCATCAGGCAATGAAACTTTTGTAATAGCATCAACGGATGAGATGACCTCATTATATGCCTGATTTACAGCAATCTGATCATGTCTGATCGATTGATACTTAGAAGACATATACAACCCGAAACCAAGGACAGGAAGCATAAGTATTGCAGCTGCTCTTGAAAGTATGCTTATAAAATGTTTTCTTCTTTTATATAGAATTAGATTCTGATCGGCTTCCTCCAGAAGGTTTTGCGATTGGGCCAGATTAACTTTGTGATGTATTTTATCAAGAATAATATCAAAATTTATTTTAAGATCACTATCGTTTTCAGGTAATTCTTCCCATATCTTAGATAAAAGAGCTTTACCTTCAGAAGTTCCGGAAGACTCCTCAAACCATTTCAAAACAGAACTCAACTCTTCCTTTGTACAGGCATTTTTACAATACTTCTCTAAAAGTTCTTTATTCATTTCCAAAAATATTCTGAGTAAAAGGCACTTCCGGTTGTTTACCGGAAGCGCTCTGTCACCCTAAATTATTAACCTACAAAAAAACTAACTAACTAAATTCTTCTTATTATTTGATTCAATTAATAGTAAGACGCAACCATAAATCTTTACCACTACTTACAAATGAAAAAAAATCATTTAAAATTTAATTCCCGGGAACTAATTCTACTTTGACAGATTAGAAAATCAGCCAGTTTTTACCCTTGGTCCCTAAAGGGAACTGGCTGATTTTCAACTTTCCCCTTCAGGGGGGTAGGGGGTAAAAAAGTTGAAAATCATTGATGAACTTAAATCTGTCAAAGTAGCACTAATCAGTGGCTCAGAATTTGGAGTGACTAAAGTTTTGACTTAGGAATGGAAATTACCATCAGATAAAAAGGAACAAGTATAATAAAGAAAGTATGGAATAATCCTTCATATAGCAACGGATAGTCTTCAGCGCCCTCGACATATGGTTTTCAACTGTGTTAACTGATATATGAAGCTTTTCTGCAATATCCTTATATGTTAATCCCATTTCCTGATGAAGTACATATACTTCTTTCTGTCGTTCAGGTAATTGATATACAATATCGTGAAGTTTCTCTGTCAATTCTTTATACTCATACTCAAGATCAGGTTCTTCGTATACTTCCTGTAATGACTTCAGATATTCTATAAATTGAGTATCCTTTGCTTTTTTTCTGATCACTGTAATAGTCGAGTTGTAAGCTATACTGAAAAGATAAGACTTCACAGATGAATCTTTCTCAATCCGGTTGCGGCTCTCCCAAAGTTTAAGGAACACTTCCTGTACAATATTCTCTGATTCTTCCTGTGACTTCAGAATCGAATATGCAAATTTATATAGCTTTTTACTATAGTTTTTATACAGTGTATCAAAAGCAAACATGTTGTCTGCCTTTATTTCCTGTATTAGTTTTTCATCGCTATGTAAAATAACTTCCTGCATATCAATTGATTAACAAAATAAGGCAGATAGATTATTCGTTGCTAAAGTGATAGATGATAACAATTTTACAAATATTTATCGATAATTGCAAGGATTATTTTAATTCAGATGCATTACTCTATTGAAATTGGCTGAATTTTTGGTATCGCCAGGTTTTTCAATATTTGCTTTTGAATTTAAGTCCATAATTTTTAGAATTGTATGAATCAAAATCCCTTTGCTAGCGCGGATTTGTAATCCGTGCTTAGAAATAACATTGATTAAGAAATGAATTTTAAGAAAATAAAATGTTTTATAATGGAAATTATACGGATTGCAGCAAAATAAAAGGCACGGATTGCAAATCCGCGCCAGCAGTTTTTTTTAAGAATTTTTATAACTTACACTACCCAAACACTTAGACTTTTTTCTTTAATTGTTATATTTGAGATAGATGTTTAAAATAATATTACTACTAAACGGATAATTCGTGAAATTAACATGAGATTCTTCGCTTCACTTCGTTTCGTTCCCTTTGCTGGCGCGGATTTGCAATCCGTGCTTAGAAATAATATTGATTAAAAAAATGTTTTATAATGGAAATTACATGGATTGCAGCAAAGTAAAAGGCACGGATTGCAAATCCGCGCCAGCAGTCCTTTAAAAATAAATTATATACGTATGAAAACGAATCATATTCTAATAATTTATCTGTTGTTTTTAACTCTTTTACTTGTTAGTCCGGTAAAATCTGAAATAGCAAAAGCTAAAGAAAATCAAGCTGAATGCTACATTTATGTTTCTGTCAACAAGGATAAAAAAATTGTTACATTTAAACTTGATCCGAAAAAGGAAGAACTTGTTTTTATCGGGGAGCAAAATCTGGCTGGTGAACCGGGAAGTCTTTGTACTGACCCCTTTCATAAAAAAATGTACGTTGCATTGCGTGATATGAAAAGCGTCGGGTGCTTAATTATTGATAAGAAGACGGGACAATTAACTCATCAGACGGACACTCCGGTTGCAGATAATCCGGTTTATATTTCCACAGACAATAAAGGTAAATTTCTTTTCTTCGCATCTTATTCAGGAAATAAGGTGGCAGTATATCCTATAATGAGTTACGGGGTAAATCAAAATCCGGTTCAGGTTATCAATACCCGTTTGAATCCGCATATGATAAAAACTGATCCTTCAGGAAGTTTTGTTTTTGTTACAAACAAAGGGAGTGATTATCTTCAACAATTTGTTTTTCAAAATAATGGATTGCTCAAGCCAAACAATCCAGAAGGAATAGTTTTTAAAAATGGGTCAGGCCCAAGACATTTCACATTTAATCCTTCAAAAAACATTATGTATGTTGTGAATGAGCTTTCCTGTACAGTAGTTGCCTGCCATTTTGATAAACAAAAGGGAACTCTAACAGGACAATTTCAGGAGATTACGACAAAACCTGCTGATTTTAAATCATATAATACATGTGCTGACATTCATATTACTCCAGATGGGAAATTCCTTTACGCATCGAACAGGGGGCATGATTCCCTTGCCGGATTTTCTGTTGACACGATTACCGGGGAACTTTTCCCATTGGGTTGGTTTCCAACAGAGAAAGAGCCCCGTGAATTTGAAATCGATCCTTCCGGCAGGTTTTTAATTGCTGCCGGAGAAAGCTCCGGAAATATTGCTTTATACAAGATCCTTGGCAATGGTTCCCTTTCTCTGGTAAAAACATATGAAGTTGGCCATTGGCCGGTATGGGTGATGGCGTTAAACAATTAAAATGTCATTGGCTAAACTTCATCAGGGACGACATATGGTTTGCGATACACTCGTGTCAGGAATGCGTCTGCTTCAGGATCGTTGGCAAATTTCTCATAGTCACCCATAAACTTCAGACTGCGTCCAACACGATATGAGATGTTGGCCAGCAAAGGAAGAGAGGATGAATAAAAACCTTCATTGATGTCAGCATGCATAGTCTCATCTTTACCGGAGCGTATTGCATCAATAAAGTTGGCAAAGTGATTACCTTTAGGATTGCCTTTGCTTTCTTTTGAGCCGGCAAAAGGTTCTTTTTCCCGGTGACGGAAAGCTTTCCATGTATCACCATAAATTTCGAGATATCCTTCAGTGCCATAAAACAAATTTCCTACTTCCTGCCCTTTGTCTCCTTCATGGTTTGTAAACCGCCCCCTGACTTCAAACTCAAGCATTGTCCCATCGCTGTATTTATATGCGCAAGTCTGGGTATTTGGTGTTTCCTGTGATGTCTTATCATGACCATAAGTTTCGACTCCTCCGTAAGCCAGGACTCCCGGAGTCTTTTTTTCCGGAGAACTTTCTTCTTTATTTAATCCATACAAGCCTCCCGTAGAATATACTGAAACAGGATGCTCGTTCTTACTAAGTCCCCAACGGGCAATATCAAGTTGGTGTGGCCCTGTATTTCCGGCATCTCCATTACCGGTATCCCAGTACCAGTGCCAGCAATAATGGCTACGTTTCTCATTATAAGGCCTCCACTGAGCAGGTCCTAACCAACGGTCGTAATGGAATGAAGTTGGAGGTTCACTGTCTTTTGCCATACCATATGAATCACGTGCCTTGAAACATAGTGCACGTGCCATATAAAGCTCTCCTAAACCACCGTCGTGAAGAAATTTAATAGCTTCTCTCACATTTTCAGAGGAACGGTTATTTAATCCAACCTGAACCCGCAAATTGTACTTCCGGGCTGCCTCAATCATTTTTCGTCCCTCCCAGATATTATGAGATGCCGGTTTCTCAATATAAACATGTTTCCCTGCCTGACACGCCCAGATGGTTGCCAGAGCATGCCAATGATTTGGTATAGCTATCGATACGGCATCGATCTCCTTATCATCAAATACCTTACGCATATCCCATTCTGTCAATGGTTTTACTCCGGTCTTTTCGGAAACAAGTTTTGAACCGGAAGGAAATAGCAGTTCATCTGTGTCACAGAGGGTTTTCACCACCACATTATGGCTGTCTTTCAGACTGCACCAATTATTCAGATGTACAGTACCCTGATTACGGATACCGATAACCCCTAAATTGATACGGTCATTAGCCCCAATAATTGAATCATATGATTTGGAACTGAATCCCATACCTCCGATTGCTATGCCGGCAGTTCCCATTACACTTTTCTTTATAAAATCTCTTCTTTTTGTCATTTTAATTGTATTTCTAAATTGAAAATAAAGAATATCCCTTACATAGTGCTAAGTTTTCTGAATCCCTCCAACTGTAAGCTTCCAAGGTATTAATTTTTGTTTAAAAAATTAATGCTCTGATTAAATTTTTAAACAAATGAACTATTTAATCTGTCTATCGCCCCGATGGATAAAGTTTCACTTTATTTGTTTCCTCAAAATATCTGAAAAAATAATAGAGTTTGTAATTAAGATCCAAACCATAATCCGTAGTAGGACTATAATCGATATATGAATCATATAAGCCGGTCCTATTGGAAGTCAAATACCTGTGGTTCCATTCAGAAACATCCAGCCTGTTCTTAAGTTCATAATACTCCTTTGAGTAAAATTGCTTTGGCGGCTGGGCTGCAAGCCAGCTTTCGAAACCTGGATCCAGGACAATTAATTCATATTCAAGGCTATCAACTCTGATAGTGTCAGCTTTGACTTCATATTTGTCCCTCTTCTTCTGACCAAATCCACTTACCATGGTAATGGTCAGAATGAACAATGCAATAAAAACAGTTTTCATCATTTTGCTTATTTTTAATTTAAACTGTTAAATATTATATATGAATACAAAAAATATACCAAGAAAATATTATGTATTAATTAAAAGTATATTTTTGCTTCCTGTAAAATTAAATATGAAACCGATAAAAAAAAATTTGTTGTATATTAAACAGCTGTATGCAGGTCTGTCTTATCTTTTTATGAATATTATGGATATTAAAAGATAAAACAGACCTGCAAAAATTTGCAGGTTTTTTTAATAAATAAAAGTTATGAAGATTATGAAATTTGGGGGTACCTCAGTAGGAAATCCCGACAGGTTGAAAGCTCTGATACCTTTAATAAATGATGGCCAGGAAAAAATTGTTGTTCTGTCAGCTATGGCCGGGACAACAAACAGTCTGGTTGAGATATCAGACTTATTACACGCAGATAATATTAACGAAGCTTCAACTAAAATTGATGAATTAAAGTCAAAATATATAAAGGTTGTAGAAGAGCTGTTTTCAACTGAAAAATATAAAGAATCTGGTCACGAGCTTATTAATTCTCATTTTGAATATATCAGGAATTTTACATTAAGGGTGTTTACAACTCTTCAGGAAAAGGCCATCCTTGCGCAGGGTGAACTTTTATCTACTTCATTGTTTCACCTTCTCCTCCAGGAAAGGAACATCAAATCAACTCTTCTGCCGGCTTTGAACTTCATGAGAATAGATAAAGACGGTGAACCGGATTCATTTTATATAAAGGAAAATATTATAAGAGAACTTAAGAATCACACTCCGGAAAATATTATTATTACCCAGGGATTTATATGCCGTAATGCTTATGGTGAGATAGATAATCTGAAACGCGGAGGAAGTGATTTTTCCGCATCATTAATAGGTGCTGCCATCGACGCATCAGAAATTCAGATATGGACGGATATAAACGGCATTCACAACAATGATCCAAGGTATGTTGAGAATACCAGGGTAATACGTGAATTATCATTTGATGAAGCTGCTGAACTGGCATATTTTGGAGCCAAAATATTACACCCTTCGAGCGTCAATCCCGCCCACGAAAAGAATATACCTGTCTGGCTCAAAAATACGATGGAACCGGAAGATATAGGTACCTTGATAACTTCAGAATCAACCCGCGAGGATTACAAAGCTGTAGCCGCAAAAGATGGAATAGCAGTATTGAGGATCAGATCTGACCGTATGCTGATGGCATATGGATTTTTGCGCAAGATATTCGAGATCTTTGAGGCCTACAAAACCCCTATTGATATGATTACAACATCGGAGGTTTGTGTATCAATCACAATAGACGATTGTCAGTATCTCGATAAAATAATAAAAGATCTGAAAGAACTCGGAACGGTGGAAGTTGAAGAGAACCAGACTATTGTGTGCGTAGTCGGAGATTTCCGCACAGAACGCACCGGTTCGGCACCCGAGATATTCGAAGCACTCAACACCATCCCACTTAAAATGATTTCATATGGTGGAAGCCCTAACAGCCTGTCATTGCTGATCGATTCATCCAATAAAGTTGAAGCATTAAGATTACTCAGTAAACATCTTTTTAACTAAAAAAATGATTGATAATAAAACCATCGCAAAATTCAAAGATCTCCCGACACCATTTTATTATTATGATCTTGATGTTCTCAGATCTACACTTGATACCTTAAAGAAAGAATCAGAATACTCAGGATATAAAGTTCACTATGCGGTAAAGGCAAACCCGAATGCAAGGATATTAAAGATTATTTCCTCATACGGATTTGGCGCCGATTGTGTAAGCTATAATGAAATAGCAGCTTCTCTTGAAGCAGGTTTTGATCCTTCGGGAATTGTCTTTGCAGGCGTAGGGAAAACCGATAAGGATATTATAGCTGCTTTAAATGCAGATATTTTTTGTTTTAATTGTGAATCAATACCCGAAATGGAAGTTATTGATCAACTCGCAGCAAAACTAAATAAAACCGCAAGCATTGCGTTACGTATCAATCCTTACATTGATGCTCATACCCACAAATATATAACTACAGGTATTGAAGCAAGTAAGTTTGGAATTAATACATGGGAACTTGAAGATGTTATAAAAAAATTGTCATTACTTAAAAACATAAAACTTATCGGGATTCATTTTCATGTCGGTTCTCAAATAACCAGAATGTCGGTATTCCAAAGTCTCTGTTCCCGTATAAATGAACTACAGGAATGGTTTACTTCGAGAGCTATTAACCTGACTTCAATTAATGTCGGAGGAGGACTAGGGATTGACTATGAAAATCCTGATAAGAATCCAAGGTTTGAAGAATATTTCTCATTACTGAATGAGTTCATAAACCTTCTGCCCGGGCAGAAGCTTCATCTGGAACCTGGCCGTTCCATAGTAGGGCAATGCGGCAGCCTTATTTCGAGAGTTTTGTTTATTAAAAATGGCAGCAACACTACTTTTGCCATTATTGACGCAGGCATGACTGATCTGATACGGCCAGCATTATACCAGGCTCACCATAAGATTGAGAACCTTACTTCAGATGGAAGGATGTACCGGTATGATGTTGTCGGACCAATTTGTGAATCTTCAGATACGTTTGCTAAATATATAGAGCTTCCTGAAACAAAAAGAGGCGACCTGGTCGCTATACGATCGGCCGGAGCATATGGAGAAGCAATGGCTTCGAGATATAATCTGAGAGATCTGCCAAGAGCGGTCTTTTCTGACGAACTCTAGAAGAAAGCTGTAGAAGCTGTAAAGGCTTTAGAAGCTGTCAAGCCTCTAAAGCCTCTAAAGCTTTTATAGCATTATTTATTTGTATTCTGCCTGACTTTACTGTGTTTAACACCGTAAAAAAAGTAAATTGAGAATCCTATTGCCATCCAGATGACAAGTCTTAACCATGTATCGAAAGGTAAGGAGATCATCTGAATAAAACATATTGCCGCACCCATAATCGGCACAAATGGAACCCATGGAGTTTTAAATGGTCGTTCAATATCCGGTTTTGACTTTCTTAGTACAAGTACACTAACACATACTATTATAAAAGCAAGAAGGGTGCCTATTGAAACCAGTTCCCCGAGAATACTAATCGGAAGTATTCCTGAAATGATCATTGCAACAGAACCGGTAATGATGGTACTTACATAAGGAGTTTTAAATTTCGGATGAACCTTTGAAAAGACAGGAGGCAGCAAGCCGTCATTTGACATTGCGTAAAAGATCCTGGGCTGCCCAAGAAGCATAACAAGAATAACCGAACTTAAACCTGCAATTGCAGCAATTTTAACAATGGGTCTTAACCAGAACATTCCTTTGCCCATTGCATCAACACCTACAGCAACAGGATCAGGAACATTTAAAGCCTTATAGCTTACAATACCTGTAAGAACTATTGCAACAAGAATGTATAGAACTGTAGAAATAGCTAAGGAACCAAGAATACCTACCGGCATATCGCGCTGAGGATTCTTGGCCTCCTGGGCAGCTGTTGAAACAGCATCAAAACCTATATAAGCAAAGAAAATCACCCCTGCCCCCCTTAAAACGCCACTGAAACCAAATTTTCCAAACTCCTGACTATATGCCTTCAACCATCCCCAGAATGAACCATATTCAGATATGGGAGCTGACTCAACTTTATTTGCAGGTATGAAAGGATGCCAGTTTATTGACTTAACAAACATAAAACCAATTGCAATAAACAATATAATAACAGATACTTTGGTAATAACCATCACATTATTGAAATTAGCCGATTCACGGATACCTATTACCAACAATGTCGTTAACAATGCAACAATGAACATTGCAGGCAAATTCAGAATACATGTAACATGAGTTAATGAATCAACATTTATTCCGGAAGTTGTAAGTGTATGAGCAAAAGCATCTGTAAGTGGCTTCCACCCCATATCGGGGACATTAATCAGAACTGAGCCAGAGGCGGCTGTAAACTGAGGTGGTATAAAAATATTAAGATCCTTCAGAAAACTAACCATATAGCCAGACCAACCCACAGCAACAGTAGAGGCTGCGAACAGATATTCAAGTATAAGGTCCCATCCGATGATCCATGCAAGAAATTCTCCTAGTGTGGCATACGAATATGTATAAGCACTTCCGGCAATAGGTATCATTGAAGCAAATTCGGCATAACATAAACCTGCAAAACCGCAGGCACAACCTGAAATTATGAAAGATAAGACAATACCCGGACCAGCATATTGGGCAGCGGCCTGTCCGGTCAGAACAAAAATACCTGCACCTATTATAGCTCCTATTCCTAACGTGGTGAGATTCAGTGCAGTGAGGGATCTTTTCAAACCACCTGATTCCTTAGATTCGCTGAATAACTGAGGAAGTGGTTTTGTGATGAACAACCGACTTTTTGACATTTAATTTGATTAGAAAGTTAGATTTATGGTTTTAATATTACAAACGTAAGTTTTTTTTTGTAAAAAAATTATAATCTGAAGTAAAATGGTCCGCTTTTTATAAAATTGTTATTTTTCCATTTTTTAATAATCGTGTCCGGCTAAAAATATGATATTCTTCGCTTCGCTCAGAATGACAATTACTTAGAAGGTTGTAAGGAGAAGGCATAGACCAAATGATTAAATAAAAAAA
>JAJFVL010000064.1 GCA_021371855.1 Bacteroidales bacterium
CTCAATTGGTTCTCCCAACAGGGGTTACAATCTTTGTATCTGAGAATGACGGTTTAAAAGTTAGTAGAAACCGCCGTGGTACGACATCGTATGCCCGGTGGTGTGGGGGGACAGCGGCGTGAGCCGCTTCCTACCCGATTATTTTCAATCAGATATGCCCCAGACTTTGGGACTACCAACTGTAAAGTATTGTGCCGAAAACATTCATTTATCTGCAAACTACCTGGGTGATTTGATAAAAAAAGAGACGGGAAAATCGCCCCAGGAGCATATACAATTGAAACTTATGAATATCGCCAAAGATCGAATATTTGACATAAGTAAATCAGTCAGCGAGATAGCATATGAATTAGGGTTTAAGCATCCACAGCATTTCAGCCGTATGTTTAAGAACGAGACGGGTTATACACCTAATGAGTACAGGTTATTAAATTAGTCACGTATCTGCCGTAATCACTTTGTTCACAGGTAATAAAGCATCCCGATGAATCGGGACAAGTTGTGTTTTGCAGTGGCCTTTGAAACTTTCTCAATATTGTTGAATTTGATCTTTGTAAGCTCTTTCCGCAATATGGATTTCAGATTGATATCGGATGTTGAATCTGGTCTGGAAAGTCAGGGGAAATGTTATTGACACCAAGACTCTTATACACGAAGGCTCACCAAGTATTTATTTTTAATATGAGTATCGGCTTAAATTAATAAAACCACAAATTATTTATTAAAATACAAATTTTGGACTAAAGTCCATAAACATCTCATTATTATTAACCACGGCATTAATGCCGTGGTTAATAAACTATCTCATGAATTGGGCTTTAGCCCTGAATTCATCTTTATTAATCATTCCTGACACTCATTTTATTTATTATTTAAGGCTATTCATTTATGCTATTAAAAAGTTTAATAATTTCATTCCCAAACCATTTGATCTTCTTATCACTCAGCCCTTTGATATTATACAGATCACGGACAGTTTTAGGTTTAACTTTTACCAATTCATCCAAAGTGCTGTTATAAAAGACTCTGAATGCCGAAATATGTTTTTCTTTGGAAATCTTTAACCGGAGATCTTTAAGCTGTTGAATTAATCTCTTTTCGTTGCTTTCCTTAACTTCATTAGCTTCATAAGCTTTTTTTACCTGGACATCTGGCGCTATTTTTTCAATATTCCCTGTTACATACCCTCTTTGTGCAGACTGCTGATATTCAACTTTTTGTTCTGCTGCTTCACTTAATTTACCGGTATATGAATAAGGTTTTGGAATGGATACCGGTTTATGACAGATTTCAATACCTCGCTGTTTAGCCATCCATATTAATGTTCCAATCCCTATGCGACCCGTGTTCATTTTAAGAAGCTGCGTGTACTTCTTATCTACCTCATCAAACGAATAATATGGATACATAGAACTGATCCTGTGGAAATACCTCCTGCCATTTTCACCAAATGCTGAACAAAGAGCGTATCCTATTTTCCACCAGTCGTTGAAATCTGCAGTAAGATCTATTTTGCCTTCTTCAAGTGAAGAAATAATTGACTCAACAGTTTCATTCAGGGAGTCAGCATTTGTTGCCGATTTCTGATAAGCAGGTTTCCGGGGAGGTTCTGAAGTACTTCTGACCTCTTGCACAAACAATTCGGGATAAACATCTGAAAACGGATTACAAAATAAATCCGGATCGAAGGAGATCAGCATGCACCTTGCAATGTCCTTACAGTACTTATCTATCTGAGATTTATAATGTTCTGAATAGTATTTATCGAGGGCACGAAACTGTGAAAGATGAGTATCAGAAGATGGATTAATCTTTACAATAACTTTTATCCCTTTTCCTCCCGGGCTTCTGAAGCACAGATAAGTATATGTATCGTTGCACAATTGTTTAAAAACTGAATCATAATCTTCCACATTGTCAAAGTCAATCTGGATTAGTCCGCTGTGTTTTACAAGCCCCTCACTATTGCGCTTATCAAAACTGCCTGAAACAGTAACACATGGCAGGTTTTCCCTTTTGATTTTATCATATTCTGTTTTTGATTTTACTGAACGCAGTTTTTCAATCTCTTTCCTGAACCTGCCATACTTTACCAGTTCTATAAGCTTATTGATATCAATATCATCCTGAAGTTTCTCATTGGAAAAAAGATTCCTAAAAATAGAAATACTATATTCCGAGTTGATAAATTTGATTCCCATTCTTATAAATACATTTTCAAGCTAAACCTTAATCACTTTTGTCTTTTTCCACTGACGCTCCGGTCAGTGTCTTCGCGGAGTTTATCCCGCAAAGCGGGGCTTCGACTTTTATCTTTTGTCTTTTCTTCATTTGCCCTGTGCCCTGTGCCCTGTGCCCTGTGCCTCGTGCCCTGTGCCCTTATAGTTCTCCCCTAAACGCCCTCTGCAGTAAACTCTGAAAGAGCTCTTCGCTTTTCTTTAAACTTTGCTCAGAAAGATGCTTTTGTGATTCAATTTTAGAAATTACTTCTGAAAATCGGATTTGAAGTTCCATTGGAGGATTAAGAATTTCATAATCCTTTAACATGCCAACATTTAGATTAGGTTGATTTCCTCCTCTACCCATTTCCCTGAGGTTTTCATAAGCCATTTTTAGGTAAGAAAACAAAAAAATGGAATTCATTATATCATTTGGAGGAATTACGGCACAAGCCTGATTTGTTGTTGCGCATATTCCCAAAATAGCAACTTTACCCCTAGTTACTCCTTGACCATACATTGCAATAATGATAGAATTTTTTGGGTAAAGTTTACAGCTTGAATTATTAAGAGCATCTTGAGTAATTTTTTCCTCAGTATCAAGAATTAAAGTTCCATTGACTTCCCCTGTTTTGACCCATGGAATTATCCCCTTATAATATTCAGGGTTATCACGACTTGGAGTACTCCCTGATGTCAATTTTCCTAAATCACCCAATCTTATCTTTGGCCAAGCTTTGGGATTTGTTTGGAGATCCCCAAACATCTCATAAAACACGCTCTGTTCCAGTTCGTTGTATTTTTCGAGTATCTGCTCGTTTTTGCGGCGGATTGAGTCGGCATGATCGAGGATGGTGGCAATGCGTTGCTGATCGAAAAGTGAAGGTAGAAGAATTTTAAAATCACTTAGATCAGATTTATTGAATCCAGCTTGTGCTGCTCTGGAACCAATATTTGTAATAAAAATCTGAAATTCACTACTTTCCAGAATATACTTTAAGTATCTTTTTAAAAGTTTATCTGGTTTAGGTTTTGTCTTAATAAGCGCAACGTTATAAGCCCCAGATAGACCAGTCAATATTTTTCCAATAGATGCCCCGTATCTTCCAATAAGAATATCGTCATCAGAACATTTTTTAAGACTTTTTGATTCTTTAACAAATTCAATATAATTTTTATTTGATTGTGTAAAATCCCTTATTTGCAGCATTCTTACATATCCTTTTTGGGAAATACTTGACCATTCAGATTTTGGAGGTTGAGATCCACCTTGAAAATCACAAACATTTGTAATTGGGAAAATCTTTCTCACTATATCAATTCCTCCAACTTTTTTAAGGCATCTTCCTTTTCTTTCTCTATTTCCTTTATTTCAGAAAGTATGCGTTTAGGATGTTGATATACTATTTGCTCGTAAGTCACTTCTTTGTATTTATTAATAGATAGATCAAATCCATTATCCCTGATTTCCTTCACAGGTACCTGAAATGATTTATCAGTTCTTTTTCTGTCAGCCCCATCTTTTTTGTTTTTCCATTTGGAAATGATATCAGGAATATCATCATTTTCAATCTTTTGCCGTTTGTCATCAAGGCTGTAACCATCGGCAGTCATATCGTAAAACCACACTTTAGAAGTCCCTCCTTTGCCTGTTTTTGTAAAAATCAGAATTGCTGTTGAGACTCCTGCATAAGGTTTGAAGACTCCTGATGGCATTGAAATCACCCCTTCAAGCTGATGGTTGTCAATAATCTCCTTTCGCAGTGCCTTATGCGCATTTGATGATCCGAATAAAACTCCGTCAGGTACAATTACTGCACAACGTCCACCAACTTTTAAGGATCTCAACATCAGAGCCAGGAAAAGAAGTTCAGTCTTTTTGGTCTTTACAATTTTAAGAAGTCCGCTTTCAACACTCTCATAATCGAGAGAACCTTTAAACGGAGGATTTGCTAAGACAAGAGTGTATTTATCCTTCATTCCGGCATTTGATTCGGAGAGAGAGTCTATATCATTAAGGTTAGGGTTTTCGATGCCATGGAGGAGCATGTTCATAGCGCCGATACGTATCATGGTTGCATCGAACTCATTGCCGTTAAACATCTTGGTATTGTAATGGGATCTGAACGATTGTTTATGGAACAGATCAGGTTTATGTTCCCTGAAATACTCGCTTACAGCAACAAGGAACCCGCAGGTACCGGCTGCAGGGTCGCAAACTATATCATCCTCTTTCGGTTCCATGAGCTCAACCATCATCTTAATAATATGTCTGGGAGTACGGAACTGGCCGTTTTGTCCGGCAGTGGCTATTTTTGAGAGAAGGTACTCATAAAGGTCACCCTTTGTATCGAGGTCATCCATCGGGATCTCTGAGAGCATACCAACCACCTTGTCGAGAAGGTTTGGCGTCGGGATCATAAAAGTAGCCCCTTTCAGATATTTTGAATATGATGAACCATTCTCAGATGCCAGGTTTTTCATAAGCGGAAAGACACCATCCTCTTTTGTAAAGATCTTATACATTTTTTCAGGAGCAAAGTTTTTGAATTTACTCCACCGGAGATCCTGCTGACCGGGACTAAAATATTTCTTACCTGGTTTACCCCCAAGCATATTTGTTTTCAGCTCCTCGCGGGTCTGAAGTTCATCAAGCCGCTTAATAAAGAGCAGGTAAGTAATTTGTTCAATAACAGTAAGAGGGTTGGAAATTCCTCCTGTCCAGAAAGCTTCCCATACTTTATCAACCCTGTTTCGCAGTTCGCCTGTGAGCATAATTTGTAATATTATAATTTTGTTTAACACCAATTTTATGAAGAGCCAAAAATTCTGAGCTTATTGTTTTGGTAACGTTGTTTCCTGTTCAGTACTTTTTCTATGGCTTCATGAAGTGTTATATTATCTGAATGACTTTTTGTTCAATAAATTTAACCATTTCGTATAATCCGGCAGCGTTACCATTTAAAAGAAGAATTCCTTCAGGTTTAATCTGACCATTGATAATTAACCTGTCATAAACGGAAATCCTTATAACAGTAACTCTGTAAACAGTTGCAAACAAATCCCGAAGGTAATCAAAAAATGTGCTCTGTCGCCATCGGGGAGATCCTGAATTTGCAATTTCTCCTATCTGTTCACTAATATGTCAGTCATACAGTAAGTCATGCACCGCTGGCGCGGATTTGCAATCCGTGCCTGTTACTTTGTTGGAATCCATGTAATATCAATTTTATAACATTTTGTTTCTTGTAAAATTTATATTCTCAATCAATATTATTTACAGGCACGGATTACAAATCCGCGCCAACAAAGTGAAAGAGAGCCGAACATCCATATGCCCGTCCCCGGGTTGTTGACCCGGGTTAATCACATATGGCACCTTTCGGTGCCGCGTTTGGAAACTACATTAATTCTATTGATATTTTCTCTTCAGGATCTTTTAGGTAAATAAATTTCACCTTTCCATCGTGTTTCGACCTGATCCAAAGAAAAGAAGGCCTGAAAAGACAACCACCATCTTTTTGGGAATAAGAGTAATTCAATAAGATGTGACAAACTTCAGGAACTGAACTTCGGTTTTTTCCCAGTTGTATTTGTTTTCAGCAAGATATCGTGCATTTTCGCAATGTTTGTTATACAGATCCCTGTCTTCCAGATAGCAGATGATCAGCTTAACAATTCGTTCTTCATCTGTTGGTTTGACGGCAAATCCAAACTTATCGATTTCAACATCTTTCCTGACAGATTTTAAATCTGAAATAATAACAGGTCTTTTCAATGCTGCATAATAGAATATTTTTATCGGCAGGCAAAGCTGGTTTTCGAAATTGTCTGAACGCAGATCAAGAAAAATATCAGTGTCCTTAATAAGTTCGACATAGTTTTCAAAACTTTGTCTGTCAAAGACCAATAAAGTGATATTATTATTCTTTATATCAGATAGTTTTTCAAAATCTTCTTTGTCTTTTTGACATTCATACCAGCCGACTATTTTAACTTCAATTTTAAGATCAGGTTTATATTCAGCAAGCCTTTTCAGAACGCTGAAAAAGTTCCCGTACCCTTTTTCGAGACTTATTTTTCCTGAATATGTCAGTCTGAGTTTCCCATTCTCTATTTCCGGTTCGTTATACCTGAGGTATTTTAAATTTGGGTAGTAGGTAGTAAAACAAAACTTTTTGAATGGGAAAATAAACCTGTAAGGCTTGCTTTTGAACCGTTCTCCGAAAATGAAGGCATCAGCCAGAAATGAAGCATAAAAATTGAAGAGAAGCAATTTCAGAAATCTTATCCAGCGAATGGGGATCTTAAAACCAATAACGTTCTTTCCGGATGGGGACCATTCGGTTATATCGTAAATGATCCTGACCTTCCTGGTTTGTCTTTTTGAATATCTTTTTGCGGCCAGAAGGGGCAGGGGTTCAGAACAGATTATTACATCAGGTGTAAATTCTGATAACCGCTCTTCGAATTGACTTATCTTGTCTTTTTTTGGGAGGGCATCTCCTTCAAAACAATTAAGGCTTATTCCACCTGTAATCTGCTTCAGACATGTTTTGCTGCTGACTATTTCAATGTTATTTCCATTGTCGGACAACGATCTGGCCATGTGGTAGAAAATCCTGTCATCAAATGGGAAATGTCCTGATGTAAGGAATGAGATATTCATTGCAGGATTACTCACCGCTGGCGCGGATTTGCAATCCGTGCCAATTACTTTGTTGGAATCCATGTAATATCAATTATATAACATTTTGTTTCTTATAAAATTTATATTCTCAATCAATATTGTTTC
>JAJFVL010000001.1 GCA_021371855.1 Bacteroidales bacterium
GCATTTTTCGGCTACTGTAAGCGGAACCCTTAATGCATATTGACATGCCATCTCAATACTTTCCGCCCGCTTATTTCTGTCTTCTTCAGTTTCTTTGGGTAGCTTTAACGATGCCATAACCCCATTAAAAGCCTCTGAATCTTCGTCAACCAATTTTGCTAATTCCTTATTTAATGCTTTGACAGCTTCATAATCTGCTGCTATTTTGTTCTTAATATTAGTATTAAGGGCTTCATAAGATTTTTTTCCCAACGAAAGATTTACCACCATTATGGTAAGAGCTGATGCCAGGGCTCCGGATAAAGCAGCGGTGCTTCCTCCCCCGGGAGCGGGTGCATTGCTGGCCAGCAAATCACTAAAATCTTTAAGTGACATATCAATTAATAAACTCATTTGTCTCTCTCCTTAAATACGATTGCCATGTTCAACAACTATTTTTCCTCTTTTGATCACAGTATCAACATGGTTAATGCCAAAATGATAAATAACATAATCCCAGTTAGGCGCGTCAAGAATAACCAGATCTGCTTGTTTGCCGGAGCCGATGCTTCCTATTTCTGAAGCTCTATCCACTGCATAAGCGGCATTGATGGTCATACCTTTAATGATTTCCTCCGGTGTAAGCTTCATCCCGAAGCAAGCAAAGGTCATAATCGACTGCAGATTTTCAGTGGGACAGGTGCCAGGATTATAATCAGTAGCCAGAGCAACTTTGATTCCCTTCTCAATCATTTTGCGGGCATTGGCGTACTTTTCCAACATCAAATAGAAGGATGTTCCCGGTAATAGCACTGCTGTGACCTGGGCTTTACTCATCGCATTCAGTCCATCTTCAGAAGCAGCTAACAAATGGTCTGCAGATACCGCCTGCATATCGGCTGCCAGCTCTGCCCCCTGCAAAGGAACCATCTCATCAGCATGTATTTTAACTTTAAAACCCAGCTGCCTGCCTGATTCCATCAGAACTCTGGCTTCTTCAGTTGAAAAAACACCTTCCTCGCAAAACACGTCTATGAATTCTGCCAATTTGTGTTGGGCAACAAAAGGCATTACTCGCTCCATCATAAAAGCCATATATCCCCTGGTATTTCCTTTATACTCTTTCGGTATGGCATGAGCACCCAAATAGGTGCTGATAATATCTATCGGATGTTCTTTATCAAGTTCACGAGCAGCTTCCAGACATTTAATTTCTGTCTCCAGGTCTAAGCCATAGCCGCTTTTTGCTTCTACGGTAGTAGTTCCATGGAGCAGCATCTCATCCAGGCTTTTTCGGGCTTTGGCTTTAAGACCTTCTTTGGAAGTCTGTCTGGTGCTGGCGACAGTACTTAGAATTCCCCCACCCCTCTTAAGAATCTCCAGATAAGAAACCCCTTTAAGCTTTAATGACAGTTCATTTTCCCTCGATCCTCCATGAATAAGGTGAGTATGCGCATCTATTAAGCCAGGAATTACTGTCTCCCCTCTCGCGTCTACCAGTTTGGTGCCTGGACCTATACTTTTGGCGGGCACCTCGCCTTCACCTACGGCTTGTATTTTATCTTTAACTACCACAATATATCCATCAATAAGAAAAGGAGTGCCTTCCTGACAGGTTACAATGCAGTTGGATCTTATTATTAAATCGGCATACATAATTTAATACCTCACAGCTAATGTTTTTAACTTTTATTCCAGCATCCTATACTCAATTACCTGTTTCATGCTGAAATCCTCAATCCGCATATAATATTCGGCTGTATCGATAAGCGCTTCCATGGGGGTTAAGCCTATAATCTCGCTGCCTACTATTTCTGCTCCATATCTTTGCGCTTCGAACTTTACCATTTCAAAAACACGGTATAACGGCGTCCGTGTATAATCCGTCATGTTTATGGATACCTGTACAATTCCTTTTTCCTTTAAATCTACGCCCATAGCTTTGCAATATCTTAATCCACCGGATATATGCCTTATACATTTGGCTATCTTGTTGGCTATTTCGAGGTTGGTGGTATTTAAATTTATATTAAACGCCACCAGTGGCATTCTTGCTCCTACTACTGTCGCCCCGGCAGTGGGATGTATATAGTCCGGCCCGAAATCAGGCTTCCATTCCGGCTGCTTAATTTTTTCCTGCATTCCTTCAAATTCGCCTTTTCTTATGTTGGCCAGGTTTTCTCTGGTTGAGACGGTTGCCGCCTTTTCATATAAATAAATCGGCAAGCTAAACTTTTCAGCCATTTCCCGGGCGGTATCCTTAGCTAATGCCACTGCCTCATCCATGGAAAAGTCCTGAATTGGTATAAAAGGTACTACGTCTACTGCTCCCATCCTGGGATGCGCACCTTTATGCTGCCTCATGTCTATTTCCTTTATGGCTGCCCCAGTTGCTGCTATCATGGCTGTTTTTACACTTTCCGGTTCTCCCATGGCAGTTACAACCACCCGATTATGATCTTTATCCGGGTTATAGTCCAATAACTTTACCCCTTCGGTTGCAATGAAAGGTGCAATTATTTTCTGTATTACTTCCAAATTCCGGCCTTCACTGAAATTTGGCACGCATTCTACTAATCTTGGCATATGAATTCCTCCCAATACTTTTAAATTCAACACAGATGGACACAGATGATTTAAGAAGGACACAGATTTTTTTAATAATAATTTTAAATATAGTTGTTTTTCTCCGAAGAGATATAACCTACTTTTTAAAGATAGTAATTAATCTTTTTGTCTGCGCTGTCTGCGTTTATTCAGTGCTTTTTATTTTTCAAAGGCTTTCGATACAGTTTCTTTTATTAGTTCGTTCTTTGGTATATAAGGCAGGGTGATATGTCCAGCTCCGGCATACTTCCGGTTATACTCCATGCAGGTTTCAATAGAATTTGGATTCCTGGCCCAGGAGCGTCTGGCTACTCCACCCATTACATCCCACATCATAGCTGATTTGATTATGTCATCAACTCTGGTGCTTCCGTCCAATACCAATCCAAAGCCCCCATTTATGGCTTTGCCTATGCCTACTCCCCCTCCGTTGTGAAGAGTCACCATACTCATTCCCCGGGCTGCATTACCGGCAAAGCATTGGGTAGCCATATCCGCCATGACGTTGCTTCCATCTCTTATATTGGCAGTTTCTCTAAAGGGTGAATCGGTTCCGCTTACATCATGATGGTCTCTTCCCATCATTACCGGCCCTATTTCTTCATTTCGCACCATTTCATTAAATTTTAAGGCGATATTCATTCTGCCCTCGGCATCCTGGTAAAGTATCCTGGCCTTAGTCCCCACTACCAGCTTGTTCTTTCGAGCATCCCTGATCCAAATATAATTATCCCGGTCTTGCCCTCTCCGGTTGGGATCAATACAGGACATAGCCGCTTTATCGGTCTTTTCCAGATCTTCTTCACTGCCGCTTAAGCATACCCATCTAAAAGGACCATAACCGT
>JAJFVL010000006.1 GCA_021371855.1 Bacteroidales bacterium
TAACATGCCTGAACGTATAAAGTCGTGAACAACAGGATTTACTGCGTCCGAACCGATCAGTATAACATCTCCTTCAGGCAATTTAAGGCTGCCTGTTTCCATATGGTTAACGTCTGGCCGTTGCCCTGTAACTTTCTCCCATATATCCGCAAAGGCATCTCCTGCAATCCCATAAGCTTTTTCGCCTGTCGGAGGAATCAGAATTGTAACCTGTTTCATAACAGGTATTGCCGGTTCATTTGCAAATGTTTCTTTTCCGTATGATGTCTGTTGAATCCCAAATAATGGGCAGAAGAAGAACATAAGAAATGAAATTATCTTTCTTATATAATTTGCATTCATAATATGATAAATTTAGTTGTACTTCAAGGGACAAGTCTTACTTGCTCTTAAGTTCAGTAGAATTAAAAAAAGAGGCATAAAGTGTAGTCTTTACAACCACACTTTATGCTTAACATCTAATTAATATCCAGGATTTTGTGTAATGTTGGAATTAATAACAATTTCACTGGTAGGAATTGGAAACAAATACTGTTTTGTAACATCAAATTTCCTTTGTGACAATAATTTAATAAGCCCTGCATTATACATTGATGTAAAGTCGGGACTTCCATTTTCATCAATTGAAGGAGTTTGCGGGAAAAACCACAAACCTGCATTAACAACTTTTTCTCTTAAATCTGCAACGTCTAAAATTCCATAATCAGGTACATTTAACACTTTCTCAGCTAATTTCCAACGAATAATATCATTATATCTAAGAGTGTTTTCCATTGCAAATTCCATCCTCCGCTCTATTCGCAAAAGTTTTCTTAATTCAGACTGTGATGTAGTCGTGATTACCGGATAAGAGGAAGTTGCAGTAGAATTAACCCCGTAAGCACGAGCCCTAACCTGATTAATCGCATCTAAAACTGTTTGATCAATCTCTCCCAATTCAATTTTAGCTTCAGCATATATTAAGAGTACATCAGCATACCGGATAATTATATTGTCATTATCAGCTTTTAGGTCAAGCCAATCTTCATCTATAAATTTCCTTAGCATTATTCCATTATATGTCGCGTATGTATCGACAGCCCTACTCTGTTTATTGGGAACCATTGCACCGGTAGTATAATTCAGTACTTTTAATGTATCAGGATGGCATGAATATATATATCCTAACCATCTTGCCCCAAACTCTACTATGGTTGCCGTACAACGGGGATCACGGTTTTTAAAAGGCTCTCGCGGATTAAATAAAGGAGACTTATCTATTGTCAATCCATCCGCACATAAATAAGAGCATAACAGATCCCATGAAGGAGTTGCGCTACCAAAACCACTTGCAGTTCTGACTATATAACTTTTGGGAGAAAGGGGGAAATAAATATTTAAACTGACTGAATATGGTACACAAAAAATCGTCTCAACAGAATTCTTTGTTTTATTCAAAAACAGAGTAGAATAATTAGGAAAAAGTTCATAAACCCCTAGATCAATGCATTCTTTGGCAGTATTCTTTGCAATTAAATAGTCCCCCATATATAGAGCAATACGGGCTTTCATTGCAAGAGCTGCTCCTTTGGTTGCAAACTTATACTCTTTAGTACCATAAGATTCAGGCAGGTATTGTGCTGCATAGTCATAATCGGCATAAATTGAATCTAAAATAGCTTTCTTATCTGTTCTGGATAAAGAGAATGCCTCATCAATATTCAGCACTTTTGTATAATACGGGACATCTCCAAATAAAAAAATCAACTTCGAGTATTGTGCAGCTCTTGCAAACTTAGCATTTGCAGCAAATTTATTCAATTTCTCTTGCGTCACATTATTCTTTGCATTACCAATACTACTTAATATCTGATTTGCTCTTGCAATACATTTATATGCATTGTCCCAAGCACTCGTAACTACCGACGACTGTCCATTTACTGTGCCATTTGTTATGTCCGTCAATACTTGCCTATAACTAAAATCATCTGTATTCCAAAAAAAATCTACAGGAGAATAGGCAGCCCAGAAAGAGGTACTGTATAAATCGGCTACAGACATTTCCAACTCATCTGTGGTAGAATACCAGTTCGCACTAGAACCTTCTGATAAGGGATTTAGGTCTAATTTCACGCATGCATATAATGAAAAGATACAGACCAGGAACAATAATAATATTTTGTTTCTCATTTTTCTCAATATTAAAATTTTAACGAAACACCAACGGTAAATGTTTTTGTAATCCAATAACTTGAAGCTTCAGGATCCCATCCTTTAGGATAATGGTCTAAAGAAAACCAATCAGAGATATTGACATAAACTCTTGCATTTTGCAGTTTACAATACTCAGCAATGTTTTGTGGAATGGTGTATCCCATATTAATATTCTTTAACCTGAAATAAGAGCCATCAAACAGCCAGAAATCAGAGAATGAATAATTATTAGCATTCCCAACATCAGACGCCCGTGGATATTTTACTTTTAGATTTTGTTCATCAGTATTATATTTACTCCAATAGCTGTCAACATATATTTGGGGTACATCTTCCCAAAAATTCTGTAGCGGTTGTACCATATTCGCAGTTATCCTTGAATTCTGTTTACCAACACCCTGGAAAACCAAAGAGAAGTCAAAATTTTTATACCCCAGGTTAATATTCCCTCCATATAAGTATCTGGGTAAGGAACCACCCAGTAAAACCCTGTCATAATCTGCAGATATTTTGCCATCCGGAACGCCATCCACTCCGTTGATATCCGTATATTTTATGTCTCCGGGTCTGATCCTTGAATTCAATACTGCTGAATTAGCAACTTCATCATCGGTCTGATACAGACCTTCTGATTTATACCCATACCATTCATTAAACTCGCTTCCTTCATACTTTACCTGTGATCCCAGAAATTGAGTCCCTCCAAGGTCTCCCATTACCGATTTGGAGTCAGATAAATTTGCACTGACAGAATATTTAAAGTTACCCTTCTGATCGGCCCAACCAATGGCAAACTCCCAACCTGTTGTATTCATTTTCCCGGTATTCTGATCAGGGTCGTTCAATCCAATATAATTAGGAATTGCGAGTGCCAACAGCATATCTTTAGTTGTTTTTCTATAAAGATCTCCCGAAAACGTCAACTTGTTCTTAAAAAAATTAGCATCGATACCAAAATCAACGGTTTCTGTTGTTTCCCATGAAATATCCTTTATTGCGTAATCGGTAATTCCTGCCGTTTGGGCAGCAACAACATCATATCCCTGATATAAAAGGGTGCTGCCAAAGTTTATTTTTGATTGATATGGATAGTTTCCTATTCTTTCATTACCTAAGGTTCCCCACGATGCTCTTATTTTCAAGAAAGATATAGGTTCAATATCTTTCATGAAAGATTCTCTTGACACGACCCATCCAGCTGAGAATGAAGGAAATAATCCCCAACGGTAATCTTTATCAAATCTGGAAGAACCGTCATATCGGGAATTAGCCTGAAAGAAATATTTGTTGTCGAAATTATACATAATTCGTCCAAAAAAGGATCGGTATGCATTTTCATAAGCGTTTCCACTATTATACTGGTAATTTCCGTTACCGAGATCTAAATAGGGAAATTCCGTTAAAGAGTATTGATCACGGGAAGCACCTAATGATTCATAAAAATAATGATATTCTTCAAATCCCATCATTAAATTAATATTGTGCTTTTTGAAGTCTTTTACGTAATTTGAAAGGAATTGAGTTGTTGTAGAATAATTATCGTTTCTGTATTCGTTCAAAGATGTTGTAGTTGCATTTTCTATTGTGCCTGCAATGGTATTAGGGCTGTCCCATTCAGTATAAGTAAGTTTGTTTCTGAAAGTTTTGCTTTTAGCATTATATAACTGTGGAGAAAATACTGCCGAGAATTTCAATCCTTCAATTGGAGTAAAATTCAATTGTATCTTTCCTCCCAATGTGTTTGTTTTTGAATTATCATGACCACCATAATTCAATAATGCATAATCATTTCTTCCTGATTTGCCTGCGCCTATGCGTCCGTCTTCCCAAACTGCAGCATAAACCGGAGCTGCAATTGGTCCAGGAAGAACACCATAATACGTATCATTGGCAATAACTGGTTGTTTATTTATAGAATATAATGAGTTAAAGTCGACTTCCATTGATAAATATTTGTTAATGACTACATCATTATTTGACCTCATGGTAAGACGGTCAAAGTTACGTCCGTTATATAAAGCCTTGGTTTTGTCATATACTAATGAAAAAGAGGTACTAATATTTTTTGAGCCGGCAGTCAGATTTAATGCATGGCTCTCACGGGGAGCATATTCATTAAGCATCATACCTGTCCAGTCAGTATCAGGGTATTTATCCGGATTTTCTGCATGTAAAGTCGGGTAGTTTTCAATTAACTCCTTTGAATAGAGAGAGTATTCTTTACCAGCAATATTATTATTATCATTCCAGGTCAACTCATTGTAAAGACTCATATACTTCTGTGCATCTGCATATTGAGCGACCCTTGTTGGTTGTTCAATTGAAGTTTCATAATTATATGTTACACTTAATTGACCGGTCTTTGCCCTCTTGGTTGTGACCAGAATGACACCTGCAGCAGCCCTGGAACCATAAATAGAAGCAGATGCCGCATCTTTTAACACTGAAATACTTTCAATATCATTGGGATTTATCCAGTCGAGAGAGCCTGGGATACCGTCAACAATTACTAAAGGACTACTTTCTCCAATGGTAGTAACCCCTCTGATCTTGATGGTAGAAGAAGCGTTAGCAGCACTACCTGTTCGGGTAACCATTACTCCTGGCATTGTTCCTTGTAAAGCTTGTGATACCATGACTGAATTTTTACTGGCAAGATTGTCTCCCTGAACAGTAGAAACAGAACCTGTTAAATCCATCTTTTTTACAGTTCCATACCCGATAACAACAACTTCGTCCAAACCCAGCATCTCATCAGCCAAAACAGCATCTATTGACGTTTGGTTTCCAACTTTCACCTCCAGAGTTTTCATCCCCACGAAAGAAAACTGCAAAGTCGCGTTTTCGGATATATTGGCAAGTGAATAACTACCATTTATATCGGTAATCGTACCGGTGGTAGTACCTTTCACTATCACCGACACTCCCGGTAAAGGTTCTCCAGATTCGTTAGTGACTTTACCTGTAATAGCATTTTTCTGTTCGCCAATGGTTTTATTGACAATATTATTTTTACTCAACACGATATAATCCTTATATAAAGAGTAATGAGTATCAGTACCTGAAAAGATACTGGCCAGTACATCAGAAACGCTTGAATTGATGAATGAGCCTGTTACTATTTTGTTTACATCGATATCCTTCTCATTGTAAAAGAAAAGATAGGAAGTTTGATTTTCCATGTCTTTTAAAACCTCTGCAATGCTTTTATCCGAGACATTCAGGTTTACGTTTGCATTCTGAGAATGACCCTCCTTTGCAGAAAGGCACATAATACTCAGGAAAAGGAACACAGCACTTAATTTCATCATTAGAAAAAATTTTTGAAATGATTTCCTTCGAAGAAAAGTCAAAAAACGACACAAATTTTTCATACTTTTACATAGTTTTAGTTTGATGTTAATGATTAGCAATTCGTTAAGGTATCGGGCTGAAATTTAACCGGGTGGTGTGGCGCATCATCCGGTATTTTTTTGCCAAAGAAATAAGTGGTCTTTTTATGTTTGCATATTGTTAAGTATTAGGTTGTACATAGGATTAGGTTGTATATAGGGCTAATTATAAATAGTTATCTCATTCCCTTCTCTGATATATTTAAAAGAGGTACTTTTTCGTACTACTTCCAATATGACGTCAATGGGGTCGCTATAACGGAACTTACCGGTAAATTTGCTCTCCAGAATTTCAGGATCCTTAACATTAATATTCACCTCATAATATCGTTCCAGTCGTTGTATGATAGAAGAGAGTAGTTGATTGTTGAATGAATAAATGCCTTCCTTCCAATAAAGACTTTCGAAAGTATCCTTGGTTTGTATTTCCAATGACTTATTTTGTTCATTGTAAGTAGCTATCTGATTAGGAATTAACTCAACAGATTTTTCTTTAGATGCATTTTTCTCGAGCAGAACTTTTCCCTTCACTAATGCTACTTCAAAAATGTTGCTGTTATCATATGCATATACATTGAATTCGGTACCTAAAACTCTGACATTGAATTTTTTAGCTTTGACAATAAAAGGAACCTTTTCGTTATGACTTACATCAAAAACAGCCTCCCCGTCTAACTTTACTTCCCGAAAATCTTTTTTAAACCTGTCGGGAAATGAGAATTTTGTTTTGGCGTTTAGCCAGACTGTAGTACCGTCAGCCAACCTCAGGCATGTTCTCTGACCAATCGGCACTTCAATTGTATTCCATGACTGAGTCTTTTTGCCAGTTTTCTTAACTAACAAGATACTTACAAGAAAGGCCACTAAAAAAATAGCAGCAATTTTCGACAGTTCAAATACCCACTTGTTAATCGCTGGCTTACTTAGTTTCCTGCCTTTTAATTCCGTGCTTTGGAATATCATTTCAGTAGAACTGTTTAATAAAAACATATCCCACAATTCCCTTTCCTTAAAAAATTCATGACGGTTTGCTTCGCTCATATCAATCCATGAGAGCAGGTCCTTTTCCTCTTCTTCGGAAATGGTACCATTAAAATACTTTATAAAAATCACTTTATCCATATCAAGTCTCCCTGGTTAATAAATAACAAAACAGAATAGTAAAACCCTAGTCTTTAGAAAAAGAAAATGCATCTTTCAGACATGCCTCAGGAAAAAATATTAATAAGAAAGATGAGTAGGCAAGTAAGATAATCACCAAGGTTTTCTCTCAGTAATTTTAATGCCCTGGTAATGTGATATTCAACACCTTTTAAAGAAATATTCATTTTTTCCGCTATTTCTTTATTTGATAAACCGTCAACTTTGCTTAAAAGAATTATTTTGCCGCATCTTTCAGGAAGCAATTCAATAGTCCGTTGAATAATAGTTTCCACATCAGCCTGAAACATTTGTTCCGGATTACAGGCATTTAGCGTTGAACATCTTAGTTCCAGTTCCCTTAAATAATGTGTTTGAATGTTTTCCTCAACTTTTGTTTTTGCTTTTAAATGATTCAAATGGTTTAACGCTTTATTCTTCACAATAGTCAATAAATAAGAGGGAACATTTGTGTCAGAAGCAAGCTTTTCTCTGTTTTCCCATAATGCCATAAAAGCATCCTGAACAAGATTACCAGCTATAAATGAATCCTTGACATAAGAGTTGGCAAAACATAAAAGGCGATGATAATACTTTCTGTAAAGTAGATTGAATGTATTATTATCACCTTCTTTCAGGCTCCTAACCATATTTTTGTTTGGTATTGTCATGTGATCACATATCGTTTCCGGTAATCAAAAATAGAATATTTTATTGAACTATTTTTTATTTCTGTCTTATCCCAGATTAGATTGACACTTTTAGTTGTGACATACCCGTTTAAAGATAAATCATTTTATTTTGTTTTCTTTAAAATCTTAGTAGTCGTGTTTTTATGCATGAATTAGCCACAAGAGATTGATTATCTTGAAGAGAGCAATAAGACAAAGGCATAAAGTGATAACGGTGCAAAGGCACAACAGGATAAAGGTATAACGAAACTTAGTCATAGAGGGATTCATAACTCCTTTGGATCATTAAGACAAAACGAAGTCCGTTAAGTAAATCTCATATTTGACAAAACAGATATCAGGATTTTTTTTAAAACAACCATTACCCAAGGAAAAAGATGTTACAGTAAGTGTGGCTGATGGCGAAATAGCGAGATAAATATGACCATAGAAAAAGCCTAATGGATTAAATTTGCGACGGGGCAATATTGGGATTGTCCGATGCTATCAGTGATAATTTTTCTTATAGCTACATTTTCATTTGTGTCCTCCAAGCATCAGTATATAAATTCCTGATTTCTTTATATAGGTTTAGTTGATAATTCATCTATTAGTTGCATAGTAACGGTCTGAGCAAAGAGACAAGATTCCCAACCACTTTTAGTCCACCAACCCCATTAGGATGGATTCCATCAGAATAATCGTCTTTATCAAGCCACCCGGTAGTGTCAATATAATGCACTCGTTTATTACCACCTAAATTCAAAGCATTTACGGCAGAAATTATTGCATCTGCATAAGGCCCGCCAAAAGGTCTGAGAATAGCTATTTGTATTTTCGGGAAATGAGATCGTAACTTTTGAACAAATTTTATCATGCTGTCCATGAATGTTTCCAATGGTTCTTTACCACACTGATCGTTTTGACCAAGATTGATGACTATTATATCAGGAACATAGCTAAAATTCCAATCGGCCTGAGGACTATCATTAAGGTGATTAAAGTTTTTCAACCGGAAATATTGATTGTCCATTCCCATTTTATCTCGGAGACAGCCGAAGCCTGTTGTAAGAGCAATTCCGCTGAAAGCAATCTGCGTATGGTCACAACCAAGGGCTACAGCAGTGTTCCACGCATAATTTACCGTAGGAATCTTAGCAGGACCGGTCCCGGCTGTTATAGAATCGCCTATGAACTCGATCAATGGGGACTGTTTTGGCAATATAGTTACAGCTTCACTACCGAGAACAAATCCCTGGAAAGATATCTCGTAGTTCTGTCCAGCGGATCCTACTATCACATAATGTGTCCCTTCTTTAAGTGTACGGTCAGTTAAATCAGTTATCCCCTGCTTTCCATTAACTCCTCTGGGGACTTCATTATCTATACTAACTACAAGTATTGTATCAAAGGCAAGTTTAATACTTAAAGATGTGCCGGTAAACATAGTGCGTATATAGGCTCCACCCCAATAGCTGTGATACTGTTGGGAGTCAATTGTATCCCAACGTCCAAAATAAAGTAAGTTTGTGTCAGATAAGGATCCATAATTTTGCTGATTCTTGACAGAAGATTTACTTTTTACATCACTTAAAAAAGAATCCAGTCTGTTTTCTTTAGCTTTCAAACAAATGGGATTAAATAGTTCCATTCCCAACATGGAGGTAGTTACCCATCTGATAAAACAATAACACCAGAAATCCACAGTTATTAAATAAAAATGAGTAAAACTCATATCCAGAATCTTACTCATTCTATAAAAATGTCTTTACTCCTGAAAATCCCTACTTTGACAGATAGAAAAATCAACATGTTTTTACTCTTAATCCCAAGAGGGAACATGTTGATTTTTCAGCTTTTTACCCTTTAGGGTCGAGGTAAAAAAAGCTGAAAAATAATAACTTCATTAACCTGTCAAAGTAGAATTAATATCGATTTTAAAACCGTACACAATTTAGTTCTTTAAAATCTTTGTAATCCGGATTTTTAAGCAACTGCCTTACAGGTGTCTTCTCAAAAAGCCAGGCATTTATTCATGGACGTTTACAATCATCAATGTTTTGATTTTTATACTTTGTCTTTTTTATAAAAGAAAATTAAAGCAATTAGGATGCAAAACGACGAAAAAACATAAACAATCGATAAAAATGCAAATCCATTAGATAATCCATATCTTGGTTTTAGAGTACCTAGGATATAAGGAGATACAGATCCAACAATAAAAGCAAACATCAGCATGATCCCAGTTGCTGTTGATCTGAATGGTATTTCAATTACGTCGTAAAGTGCTGCAAAAATGTTTGAATCATAAATTCCCCGAAAAAAACCAAACATTGTTAGAGCAATATAAACAATTAACATCGAGTCGCTTTTACTCAAAATAAAGATAAAAGGGGCTCCAAACAATAAACTTATCATTTGTACGAGACCTCTTATTCTAGAGACTTTTTGTGCCAGTTTATCAGTGATTCTCGCACCTACAAAAACACCAATAAATGCTGCAACAAAGTGATAAAACGTTGAATCAAAACCAGAACGGGCAAAAGAAAAATTGTATTTTTCATATAAAAATGTTGGCATCCATGTTAAAAAACTGACGTTTACAAATATCATACCCGCAAAGGCCACTGTTAATAGTACAGCAGTAGGTTTCGTGAAAAATATTTTTAATAATTCTCTAATATTTTTTGGAGATTCAGAAGCAGTAACAACATTTCCTGAGAAGTAATTGTCTTTTATCCTGAAATAGAGTATAACAGCAAGAACAATCCCAAATCCTCCAAAAAGGTAAAAAGCCATACGCCAGCCAAAATGATCAGCAATATAGCCAGCCAGATAACCACTGACAATAACGCCAAGATATGATGCAGCCTGATGTATTGATAAAGCTGTAGCCCGCGTACTCTCATGATATTCACAAATGAGTGCGTTGGCTGAAGGAGCATAAAATGCTTCTCCTCCGCCCGTTGCTATGCTCCTCAAGATCATAAGTTGAATAAGTGTAAAACTTAGTCCGGTGGTTAATGTTGCTGCACTCCAAACCAGCAGGCTAATAACAATAATATATTTCTTTTTGATCCTATCTCCTAAGATCCCTCCAACAGGAACCATTAATGCATAGAATAATGTAAAAATTGATGCTATTAATCCCATATTGGAATCGGTCAAATTCAGATCATCCCTAATTGAAGGAAGTACTGTATTAAAAATTTGCCGATCAGCTTGATTAAAGAAAAAAGCTATGCTAAGAAGCATAACTAGTTCCCATTTATAAGGTATGCTAATTTTTTTCATTTAAAATAAGTTCATAATTTTCTTATGCAATTGGTACCCGGGATGTCTGTAAAAACCAGACATCCTTTAGAACCACTGACATTAATAAGCATTACCTGTTATAAATATATAACTTTGCCCGTTGAAATACTTTCATAACAGGCGTTGACAAATTCAATTGTCTTCCTGTGCCATTTCAGGTTTATCTTTGGAGTCTTTTTATTGCGGATACAATCTACAAACTCATCCATGAGGCCTATCCATTCATCAAAATATGTGTATTGAACTGTATAACGATCATTCGGAAATCCATTATGATAGACGTTCGGGCCAAAACAATCAACCAGCATAACCCCTTTCTCTCCACTGACAGTTACGTTCACTTCCATGCGCTTGGGATAAATCTCCCAGCCCGGACCAGGAACCGCCAACCGCTCTTCCAGACGCGACCATGACGGGTCAAACAAAAAACTAACCCCATTCTTCATCTTACCGTTTACAAGAAGGGTGTCTTCAACCTCAATATCCTTCCTGAGATTTGGCCCCACTTCTGCATATACATAATCAAAGTCGCTGCCGGTCATCCAGCGGATCAGATCAAACACATGTGGATGGTCACATAGAGCCCCTCCTCTGAAACGACTGTCTCCCGGACTAAGCGGAACACGCTTCCCGTAACTCTCTTCAGGAACACCCTGCCACGGGAAAGCCCATACAGGAGAAAGTGTAATATTGGTGGCATTTATCTCACTTACATTACCCAATTCCTTTTTGGCTGCCAGCTCATACAACCTGGTCACCACAGGATTATAATGCATCTCCAGTTCTATCTGACATACTATGCCCGACTTCTCTACAAGCTCTTCAATCTCGCTGTATTCATCCATATCAAAGGTCGGCACCTTCATACTAAGAACATGGATACCTCTTTTGGCACATTCCCTGAATTGCCGGATATGTTTGCTGTTTGCCGAGGCCATAACTACTGCTTCTATATCAGGATGTTTGTCAAACATCTCTTTTTCATCCATATAACAAGGCACATCATAACCATATTTCAGGAAGTTATTCTTTACTGTTTCTGTCTCCGCGTATACAGCTATCCATTCTAATTTCGGATTATCATTTAACGTT
>JAJFVL010000018.1 GCA_021371855.1 Bacteroidales bacterium
TTATTCAAAAAATATTAAAAACCTTTTCATGGCAGGCAGGTGTTTCAGCTGTTCTCATGTTGGACTGGGAGGCCCGAGAGTTATGAATACAACCGGTCAGATGGGTGTTGCGACAGGTTATGCCGCTTCACTCTGTAAAAAATATAATACAAATCCAAGAGGTATCTATGTTTCACATATTAAAGAACTGAAAAATCTGATAACAAAAGGAACATCAGAATAATTGTTCCATTTTGATATTGAGTTCCAGGCAATAAAATATTTACAACAAACCTTAACAAAGATAACTACCTGGAAAACACCAGCCAGCCAAGATCTGCAGGGTTATCCGAACCAAGTATTAACCTTGATGTTGTCGGATTATTTGGACGCCATGAGCTTTCCTTTCCTTGTCTGTTTCTTATAACCAGATCCATGCGTATCGGGTCCATATTTTCTCTGTTTAATCCGATGTGCTTGAAAGGAATACGTACAGCGGCATACCATTTCCCATTATCATTAGTCTCCCTTAGCCCTCCCCTGTAAAGCAAAGGATATCCTATTATATGTACCGGATCACCATTATAATTAATATCCCCGGTGTTAAATACAAAATGTCCTGCAGGATACAGACGCTGAGGTTCAATCTTAACCTCAAGACTTGCAAAAGAGGATTCTTTAGATAAAATATTTTTGGCTTCTTTCTCAGCTACAAATAAATATAATGCATCCTTACTGTAAGCAGATGCCCATTGTAAATTTGTCATATCTGAACCATAATTAAAAGATTGCCATTTGAGATTTTCAGGTAAGACAAATCCGTTTTCGGACCATACGGGTTTATCATAAGTAATGCATTCAGTAATGGGTCCATCCGGCTTTTTACCCGTATATTCCGGAAACAGAGGTTTATTGTTGCGGATGATTCTTTTCAATTCAGGCACATCATTTTCAATTATACTCTTTAATTGTCCCATACGCCATTTTATTTTCTCAGGATAATACTTATACCCTTCTGCTTCAGAATGAAATCCAAGGCGTGAATCTTTTTCACACAGTTTCAGTAGTTGTCCATCCAGGGTCAGCTCTTCACGAATTATGCTGGTAAGCTGGTTTAGAATATTGAAACGTTCCTTCCCTTCCATACGAAACATCTTTTCGCGAAGTAAATAGAAATGAAGTATGTTGTATCCGCTGCGCAGCTGTATACCCAGAGCCTGTGCCACACCAATATCCAAAAGTCGTTCCGTTTCGTTTGTGTATTTATTTTGTAATCCGGCTAATATTGCCATTCCCTTTTCCCATGATGTAGTCATACGGTGAGTTAATTCCGTGACTTCTTCAAGAGTCAGTACATCACCGATGCATTCACCAACTCTATCTCCGCTCGGCGGCCACGATTTAAGTGTCGAGCTTGAGCCTATCTGCCATGTTGGTGACAATGGAGCATCGGCTGGTTTAAGCAAAAGAGGCCAGACCGGCCCATCATGTATGGGACCGTAATACTGAAACAGATTAGTAAGAGGATAATTCTCGTACCCTTTACTGAAAAGCTTCCATGCCTCAACAACTTTTGGTACATCCTCCTCTTTCCAATCAATGGATGCAAGCTGATGCAAAAAGATATCTTCATTTTCAGGAAATGGTTCCACGGAAAGTAAGCCTGCCGCTTTATTCATAAGCCCCGGATAGTTGCCAAAATACCAGCATAACATTGTATGGGAAACCCCAAGATCCCGCATAGCACTGAATTTACGGTACAAGAGAGAAGGTACCGGAACAAAGGGTGTAGTAGCTACTTCATGTGAATTACCTGTCTGTATCTTGGCTGATACCTTTGTTCCCTTCTTCCGGGCGATATTTGCAATACGTTCAAACCTTTCACTTGGCCCTGGCTTTGAGATCCAGTAATCTCCGCCTACAAGGAATTTTCCAAATTCAGTCCCGGTGATACCTGATTCAAAATTAAACTGCAATATCACTCTTTCAGGGGTATGAGCAGGCAGATCATATACCCAGTCACCCAGCTTGTAGGAATCACCTGCAACAAACCGTTGGGGTTGAGGCATATAAAGCCAGCTGATAAGCTCAGCGTCCGGTGCAGCATCATGCATGCCTTGTTCCATCGCTGACAAAGAAGCACTTAATATTTCCCATGGCTCCTTATTGGAACAGCGCGGACAGTTAATATTGTGTTCATAGTCAGATGTACAAGATACAGAGCTGAGACAAGTAGTACCTCTCTCTCCGTGAGTTATATTAATCATCCCGCCAAGTTCCGGAACAGCTTTGAATATTTTGTTTACAGATTCATAAAGGTAATTATGAGCGGTTTTGCTCATAGGGCAAAAGAAATGTCCTTTACCTGTTGGCGCACCTGCCAGTTCAGGGTAATTCTTTATCACAGGATTGTCAGGGTCCCATGCACGTGGTTCGATACAAAATATATAGGTTTTTATTCCGTATCTCAGACATTTTTCAACAGTTTGTCTGAGTTTTGCAAGCCGCTTAACTCCATTTTTTCCTGCATCGGGAGTCCATGTTGTAGAAACCAGGTCGCGAAACTCAACAGTAAGCCATAAACCATTCACACCTTCATGTGCCAGCCGGTTAAGATATTGATCAGGATAATAATCCACATCATCCATCAGCTCGTCTCTCATCTTTGGGAAACGTTTGATAGGGCCAAAGAAACACCGTGATATACGCCTTTGAATGACTGCACTCTTTTCTATTGTTCCCAAAGGAAGAAAAGGACCCCGCAACCGGAGCATTTCATCTTCGATGCAAAAAACACCCCGGCGGATCCCATCAGCATCACCAGCCACAATGAGGCACCTGTCCGGCTTAACCTCAACACGGAACGATTCTCCTTTGAGCTCCTTTGATTCAATTGTTTCAACAAAATATTTGCCATTATCGCACCCAACATCTCCTGCGACAAAGAACTGACGCAGGTCTTCATAACAAGTCTCAAGTCGTAACTTAGGATCCGGAAATCCCATTTGCAGCTTTACTCCTCCGGAAAGATCAGCCTGCCGCGGTCCGGGTTCAGCTTTCTCCCAGGCATGGTGTGTCCACATGGGTGATTTAAGATCCTCAATAAATTTCCAGGTATTCTCTTCGGGCTGAGATGGGATATTCTTCAGGAAAAGACTGTCACCAAATACAAAAGAGTTATTTTTATCAATTCTCTGAGTACAACTCCCTGTAAGAAGTGATGAAATAATAAATGCATAAAAACCACCTTTCAGAAAAAGTTCTTTGTGAACTACAATTCTTTTTAAGTCCTTCATCAGCATATAATTTATTTGTTTAAGGTCAGATGGAACCGCATATGATTAACTTCGTTGAGCTCTCCTGACAAGTCGGTATCGGTTGAAAATAAATATATTCATCCGTGTTTATGATTGAATCAATCATGTGGGTTCATAAATTAAGAAATAACAACGGCTGAAAAACAATTATTAAAACATCTCAATAGCCCGGGATTTAAGTCAGGGGCTATTGAGATTGAGTTAGATATGCATTTATTATTAATTATCTAATCCAATATTTTAGCATTTTTGAATGCAGTGATAAGCTCATCCTTTGTTATTTTATTTGCTTTTATATAACGACGGTTACCGACAGGTATAATTGTATTCTGTCCATTTTGCCCCGATTGGATCTGTATTTCCTTTCCTAAATCTTCCATCAGAGTGAGATCACCCGGTTTTAATGGGAGCTCCATTTTTTTATCGCCTGAAATATGCCAGTAAACTGCATACAGATCTTTATTTCTTTCAAAGGTAAAAGCAATCACTTCCCTGCTCCCATCCGCAATATTCATGATCTTATCATAGGGAACCAGCTCAAATTCATTCTTTTCGTTCAGCAAAAGAGTAAACTCCTGCTTCGCATTACGTAACATATTTTTTTGTTCATTGGTCAGCCATTTCTTTGCTCTTACCTCTTCCCATCGTCTGAAAACCTCAAAGTTATCAGCTGTTCTTGGATGTTTTGCCAATGTTGCCGGATCAGCATGGATAGAAACAGGACAATCCCATGCAGCCGCCTTGCTTGTGACAAACTCAAGCTGGTCTGGTTGTGTTCCGATTGTTTTTTCACCCGGAAGCCAGTAACCTAACCAGCCAAAATTCAGACGGGTAAAATTATCCTGCATTCTTGGTGCTTCTCTAAAGGGATGTTTTATTGTTTCTTCCTTTAACTTCTCGGGACTGAAAATATCGAATGCATTTCCCCCGGTCAGCATGTGCCAGCTGAAATGGGTTTTTGCTGCACCCTCTGCGAATATAGGTTCCGGTTTCAGTTTGTTGAATACCCTGTACTGTGCTCCGGATACATGATACCAGAAAGGAGGATTAACACCTTCCGATCCGTCGAAATAGATAAATTCAAATCCTGCATCCCAGAGATCAGCTATACCGTCTGCCACTTCATCCTGGAGGTCTGAGTATTGATCAATATAAACACTTGTTGCACCAAATTCGCTTACATCCAGCAACCCAAACATATACCCTGCAGGCTGGGCATTTATTGTTGTCTTATCTATGCCGCGCTCGCAGCCATAGAACATATAAGGAGGTGTAGTGGTGTAACCTCTGTATGAAATCAGTTCAGTTCCTATCTTCAAAACCCTTCTGTTCCTTGCCATTGTTGAATTTTGAGGATTTTGTTCAACATAAATGGTTGTATCTGTTTTACTTAACGGTTGTTTCAGTGTAAAAATCCTTAAAAGATTCAACCTGTGATCCGGTATGGGCGTAACATACTTGCTATCCCTTCCAATGTGGCTATGGAGAAAATGACAACCGGGAGTGATGCCTGCTGCTTTGATCTTTGCCAGCATTGCTTTAAGATCAGCTTTACCATTCGGGTATTCCGATCTGTAGACATCATAATTACCTATAAGTCTGTATCCTCTGCTTTCGAGAAAAACAGGGTAATAGATATTCATAAGTCTGAATCCGCCCATCTTGGCATATTTTATATGTTCATCAACATTGACAGGAGTGACATTGGCTGTCCAGTAATATGATGCATTATAGAGATCATGCCTGCGGCTGACCACTCCATGAGGTAATTTATAATCTTCCTCAACAATGGCAATCTTATCCAACAATTCGTCTTTAGCAGATGTAATTAACGCAGCGGTAACTCCCGTGAGTTTAACCTTTTCATCCACACCTGCCTGAAGGATGCGGTATCCCTCACCCTCTTCCGAATCAGCATTAGCACATGGGTCTGCTGCAAGCACATTTACTGCCACTTTATCATCCCATATCACATTAAGCCAGTCACCCCAATGACCAAGGTTGCGTACCGGCAATCGCAGGAACCACATTTCAGATATCGGAGGTTCGGTCATTGAAATACCATAGTCCTCGGTCAGATTGAATGCCTCCAGGGTAAATGCAAAATAATCCGGAGTAATCTTGACACTTACTGTAGCTTCCCATGGGATCAGCTCATAACCAATTACCAGTTTATCCCCTTCCTTCCGTACAGAATTGGATTTAAATGTGGTCTTTTTATTGGGATATGCCAGTTTTACTTCATTCTGGTACGGACGAGGTTCTGTTATAGTACTTACCGGAACCTTCTTCCCCTGAATTAAACATTCTATATTACCAGGTTTGTAAATAAGACTTTTGGCAATTCCATCACTGGTAATTACCAGCTTCATCTGATCATTTTCAATTACTACATCATCAGTATTATTTACAGTCTTGTCAGCGCACGACATAAAATAAATACTTGTTGACATTAATAACAACAATAAAAACCGTTTCATCTGCGTATGATTTTTAATTTATTATGGTTTGTTTTATTAAAAGTATCTAATCAATTTTTAGTTCTGATCTTACTTCCCCAAAGAGCAAAATACATTATGAACACATAAGCCGGTATGCAGACACTGTAGGCAATCTGGTAAGAAACCACATCAGCTATATATCCAAATGCCAGGGGAAGAAATGCTCCACCTATCAGACCTGTCACAAGGAATGATGATCCCATTTTGGTGAATTTACCCAGATCGGCAATAGCCATAGGCCATATTGCCGGCCACATCATTGCATTTGCCAGTCCGAGAACACCAACAAGATATATGGAAATGTTATCCGGGAAGACCATGATGGCAATAGTCACAATGATAGCTACAATTGTTGAAACAAATAATGCTGTACGCTGGCTGACATATTTCGGGATGAAAAATACGCCCAATAAATAGCCTATTATCATTCCCACCGATACAAACCAGACATAATTCTGAGGAGAAGCGAGATCAAGAATAGAAGCATAATCATTGATCGATCCTAAAGCAATATACTCAACTCCAACATCAAAGAATATCGCCAGAACGCCTAATAAAAGATGAGGGAACTGGAAGATACTTGTTTTTGAGTTTGCATAAGCTGATACTTCAGAAACGGTATCCTCCTCATCTTCACCCACAGCCTTTACTTCAGGCAATGGTGCAAAATAATACAATACTCCCATTACCACCAGCACCCCTGAAATTATGTAAAACGGAAGTATTGTATCCTCAAGATGCACATCCGACAGATCCATGAAAAATGAAAGCAGCAATGAAGCAAGTGCGTAAAATGTTTTGCTGCATATTCCCATGCCTGCAATCCTTGCTGCAGCGCTGTCCTCAGGTCCCAATATCGCAACATAGGTGTTAACTGCACCTGTAAGTAATGTCTGTCCCATACCACTGACAAACAATGCCAGTAAGAATAGAGGGAAACTAATTAGCTTTGCAGCAGGTGCAATAAGGTAGAAACCCACTGCCATGATAATAAACGCAATGATCATTCCTCCTTTGTATCCGAATTTTTTTATAATAACCCCGGATGGTATGCCGAAAACAACAAATGATGCGAATGTTGCAGTCATCACCAGATAAGACATTGTAATGGAAATATCAAATGCATCCTTTACAAAAGGAATAAAAAATGCATTCATACCGAGTGCAAAGCCGAGCACCCCGAACATTGATCCTATTAGCATTAAAGGAACAACAAGGGTCTTTTGAGTTGTAGTCATAATCAGATAAGTTTATGAAATTTTTTTATTAGTTTATTAAATATCAGGCAACTGACAAAAGATTAAAGACAAAAGGAAAAAGATAAAAGGAAACCTGTACCAGAAACCCGGAGTCCTGAGCCCTGCTTAAAATCTTTCATCAGCAACAGTAATATATTCAGTTGTTATTGTAGCACTTATTTCGGTACATGGTTCAAGTATATCAGGGCATCCTCCGCAGGCTTCAATTTCCATAAAACCTGACGGGTCGCAGTAAATACTCAACTTCACTCCATTATTTGTTGGTAGTTGTTCCGGAGGGGCATCAGCAATATCGATATAAATTTGTCCTGGAGGTAGAATTCCGGCATGCCGTTTTACACGAAAATCATTGCCATTTATATATTCAATCCATGGCACATTTTCCCCTAATCCCAACTGAAAACGAAAATCTGTCTCCGCCTTAACAATATATTTGCCTTCTGATATTCCTCGTTGTGACTGGCTTGATTCATACATATCCCAGATGTCTCCTGCTGATGGCGGGAGCATAATAACTTTGCTTCCTATACCGACGTCGAACTGACACAGCGACCATGGAGCCAGTAAAAATTCCCCTTTTCGCAAAGTCTTTACTCCTATATATCTGATTGTTTCAGTAACCTTCTGAATCAGGGAATTCTTACTCTGTTCAACTTTTATATGCCGCTCAAATTCGCAAGGAATACCCAGCTGATGGTTATTAACCAGATCAATTTCTGATCTTATTACGGAATGATTTTCAGACTGCTCTGCAACATCCCAGACGGCTCCTGTTATTTCAGGAGGCACTCTCCATTTCCCAGTGCCATACTCGTAACCGAAACAGGTACCCTCAGGAGCAGGCCATAAAGCATCACCACCTGGATTAAGATAAGCGTGTTTGTTGCTACGATTAACAATGGCTGATGGCACCACTCTGTTAAGAACCCTGCCGTTAACCACGGCAAAAAGCCGTCCTTCCAGATCCAACGCCGCTATTATTCCGTTCTCACTGGTTCCAATTACATGAGACCGGCGATGCGCCTTACTGAACAGACCGAGTAATTCCTGACCAGTCATGATCTATTTCCCCATGGCTTTTTTCATATCCCTCAGGATAATCTCTTTAGCACTATTGCCATATTCCAGTGAAGCCTTTTTTGCACCCTGTGCATACCATTTGTCACTGTTGAAACGATTCATGTCAACACATTCCGGACAGAATGCCATCATAAGTGATGTCTCCTGTTCACTGGCATGGTCAATAGGATATTTTGCCTGTGCTTCAGCGCTCATAAACGGACAGATATGTATCCAGTTAAACGGATCGCCACCTGTAGCATGATCATCATAGTAGCTTGCTGAAGAGTTATCACCCCACCATCCGTCACCCCGCTCACGCTCCACAAAGGCAAATATTTCCTGTCGTGCTGCCAATTTAAAGGAAAGATCGGTAGGCATGCCGTTGGAAAAGTTCTCACTTTGATGGTGAACAAACAGATATATATTACGAAACCCTATGCGCAACAGGTTGTAAAACAGCTGACGTGCAAACTGGTTCAACACCTGTGAATCAACATGAATTCCTCCGTTTCGTTCAGGGGGGGCAACAGCGTAAGTGCCGGCACCATAGTAAAAAGGTGGCAGGATAACCAGCGGCATCTCCTTTTCGAGCAGATCCAAAGCACGGACAACAAGCAAGGTGTCAACCCCTGGGCTTAAATGTTCACTGTGATATTCAATCACCCCCAAAGCCATAGCAACAGGAGTGTTTTTATCAATAGCCTCCCGGATCTGGTCCGGAAACATCATTTCATAATGCATAATTTATTCCTTTCTAATGTTTTACTTTAACAAATCATATTTTAGAGTCCGGAGTGAGCTAAAGTTTAGAATACTTTAAGTTAAACTTATCACATAATTCCAGACATTTTAATCACTCCAGCACTCCTGACACTTTAAATCTCAATAAATTTCATAAACTTTGAAGAGAGTTTTTCTACCCCTCCATCCTTTATGATGACACCGTTTTCCCAGCGCAAGCCGAAATCGTGATCATAGAAGAATGTATCAACCTGAAATGTCATATTCTTTTGAAGATCATAATCGGATGTCGATTCCATCCATGGCTGCTCTACTTCTATCATTCCAATAGAGTGACATGGACCATAGAGCATATATTTTTCAAAGCCACGCGATTTAACCCAGGCTTCATAATCCTTTACAACAGCACCGGCAGGTTTTCCTGCTTTCATCATCTCAATAGTTTTGAAATGTGCTTCCAGACCAAAATCAACAAGTTTTCTCTTGCGTTCCGGCAAAGGACCAATTGAAATTGGCAATCCGACACTTGAAGAATACCCGCTTACACGTGCACCAATATTCAACTGAATAACCTCATTCTTAACTATTTTGTTATGTGTCGGACGTGAAATGGCATTATTGCTTTCCGGACCGCAGAAACAATAAAGAGCATGGCCTTCATATTCCCCGCCATGTTTATATATCTCGCGCTGTGCAATCCCTGTAACCTGTAATTCGGTCATCCCTGGCTTTATCTCATTAATAATTGCTTCAATCGCAAGTTCTGAAATCTCATAAGCCTTACGCATGCAATTAAGTTCATTTTCACTTTTTACAAATCTTAAAGGCAGGAACGTGGCATCAGCTTTAACCAGTTCAACTTCAGGGAACTGTTCCTTTAATGACATATATACCGGAAGTGGTGTGATTGCCCATCCAACTATTCCCAGTTTTTTTATACTCCCTTTCGGTGTATATTTTGCCACTATATCTTTATAACTTGCAAACGCCATTCCCGGGCATTCCGGTTCTGCTGATTCGCGGTATTCAATCATCTTTTCGATATTCTTAAAGACACTGCGATGAGCAGCATATATCTCACTTTCAGGTCCGACCAGAAGGACAGCCTCTCCTTCGGCCGGAACAAATGCTGCAGAAGTTTCAAATGTCGGCCAATACTCGCTCAGATATCTTACGTTAGCCATGTCCGATTCAGTGGCATGAACAAGGCATGCGTCGAGTCCTGCAGCTCTAATGTTAGCCTGAAATCTTGAAATACGATCGTAAAACTCTTGTTTTGGGATAGTTGTTGTATTCATGATAATCGTTGTTTGTTGAAATATTATTAAAATTTATTATCTTATTCCAATTGTTTTATAAACTCATCTACATTATTCAAAAACTACCAAAGAATAACCTTTACTAACCGGTATTGTTACATTAATATACCCGTCAGCAATTTTGAATGGCAATGATTTTCCTCCAGGTGCCAGATAGACTTTGCGAGGAGTTTTACCATCATTTCGAACAGAAATTTTTAAATTATGCAGTTCTATCGGTTCCTCTATTATTTGTGTATCGGAACCTCTCATTTCAGGAACATACGAAAGCAGATGTATCATTTTTCGCCCCGGTTGTTCGGTAACAAATACCCTGCTGAATGAAGGCAGATTTTCATATTTGACCAATGGATCAGGTAAAAGTTCGTTAAGTACATTGGAAAATAAAGTCCTGAGTTCAACAGAAGCCAGGTCGCTATAACCAGCAAATATCCTGTGGCTGAAATGTGCCACTTTCCCATTAATTGTCAGAGCCGGTTTGTCAGTAACTTTATCCGGAGGATTGTAATAAAATGCATATTCCCCATCCCATCCACGGTTATAATATGGTTTAATAAGATTGGCTTCGACACTTGTTCCGGGTAATGGTTCAACCTCTATTCCGGAAGAATATTCTGACAATGGCATATTCGGCAGATTACGGTTGAAGTTTTTACCGACTGTGAAATATGCAGGATCAAAGTCACATTCTTTTTCAAATTTAATCCCCCATTCTTTTTCCAGTACAAATTGTGTTTTTTCAGGATTAAGCCCGGAAGTGCCACTTGAGATAACAGCTTTCCCTGCATTGATATGAGCTTTGACACGCCTTGCAATCTCTTCGTTAAATGTAATATCATCAGGTATTATCAGAACCTTATATTTGCTCCAGTCAGAATAAAGTGTGACGACATCGAATTGTTGCTTTAGCTCGGAGAGCATACGCACAGCACTTTTAAGCTGTTTGTCGCCACGAATATTCCCTATTGACAGGGGATAGACAATAGCTATTTCCGTAATATTTTTTGCATTGTCAAACCAGGGTTCCATAGTTTGCAATTCTTTATAAATCTTCTCTATTCTATCCAGAACTGCATTCTCAAGATCACCCCGGGGGTGAAAATGGCCTCCTACATCCGGGCGCATCCCGTTAGCTAAACCATACAATAGTTCCGACTTAATCGCTGCTTCAGGACGCAAACTCCCAAAATCGCCCCAATTATAAAAACGTGCATTCATATTAAGAATGGGTTTATTACCAAGCGTCCTCATGTAATGAGAAAGAACCGGAAGATATTCATAGCCCCAGCTTCCGGCAGGAAGACATTCACATTCCATGTGGGTACCTATTTCTGACTGTTCCTCAAATCCGGGTCCATTGAAGTAAATAAGATAATTAGGATTAATGGCTCTGATAGCCTTGGAAATATCTTTACACAACCGAAGCATTGAAAATTCCGAAAACTTCACGACTTCATTTTTATCAGTATAGTCAATCCCTTTTTCTTTCATCTCTTTTATACAAGTCGGGCATATGCATGGATATGGTGCAAGGCAATCGATGAAAAAACCTGATACCGGGTAATTATGTGCGATCTCCTCAATCATAGCAATAAGATGGTCGCGATATGGAGTGTTATAGCACATTGTCCGTACGTAAGGAGTGAAATGAGGCTCGCGATATTCACGGCCATCGAAGTAGAGTGTTGTCCATTCGCGATGAAGAAGACCTTCGGCACTACTAATGCCACCATTTAAATAAGCTGTAAGAGCTATTCCCTTGCGTTGGCAGGCATCAGCCAGTTTGCCAAAAAGATCATATTTAAGTGACGGATGTTTGATACCTATTTTGGTATCATAATAAGCCATGCCAAGGTTACAACGTGCATGGAAAGTCAGATAATCAACACCGCAACGTTTGATGCGATCGGTAAAGGCTTCAGCATCGAAACTCTCACCAACATCGGGACAGGCCGGCATGGTGTGGTTGTCATAAAACAGACAATATTTCGGCTGATGCATCTTTTCAGGTCCTTTGGACACTAAAGTTTTCCCCTGTGGAAAAACATTGACAGTTGCCATAAGGCTTATTAATAACAATATTGTTCTTCTCATTCTAAGGTTATTTTATTGTTTTCACCAGAAGTCACAGACTTCTTATTTTAATTACGTTTACAAGCAGAGAGCCTGCATAAAATTAATTTTCCGATTTAGTTATTTATTAGCTATTTTTATTAGTATGATGATTTGTACAAATTGCCTTAAATCGCTTTAAATGGTTTATTTTCTAAATAGATACAAATCAAAGTTACTAAGATATGATTTATGTATGTAGAAATATATTACCTTAAAATAACACGTTTTTAGCATAATGTTATATTGGCTTCCTCCTCCGGGCGGCTGGTAATTGTATTTCCAATGTCTCTTTTAAAACTCCCAGTTTCTCTCTCAGTGAATAAGGAGTGTAGACATAGTCCTGTTCGAACTGAAAACCCAGTCTTGAGTCATGTGAAGCTGCAAGAAGTGAAAGCTCTGTCCGACCAATCTCTTTTTTCAAAATCATTTCCATGCGATCCAATATCTCTCTGCGTTTTTTTTCATCTGTCTCTGCCAACTGTTGAAGACGAAGGTCTTCAAACTCCAGAATTGCACAGTCACTCTGCATCATCCGTTGCATCTGTTCAGCCACCAAAACTTCTCTGACAGCCTCTTTACGTTTTGATTCCGGACTATTAGTTGCGGCTAAGCGGTACAATTTAAGGCCTTCTTCCATCTGATCACTGGCCTGTCGCAGGTACTTAAGAAAAACCGGAAGCACTTTCGTTTCTTTACCAACCTGCACACCGGTTGCGCTTCTGGCATAAAGCTCTGCCTTATTTGTTCTGTTGGTAAAATCAGGGTAAAAGACCATTCGCGAAACAGTAAAAGGCCAATATGGATTGATATCCATTTGTTTTTCCTGATCTCCCCATGAATATTTATATGTCAGGGATCGCGCAGGAGGTTCCTGAAAGAAAAGAGGATTCCCGATAGCATTGTTAGTACCCATATTTGGTCCAGTGTCAGGGACCAGACGGATTGCCTGACTAAAATGTTCCCAGGCTTTTATTACAAGTTCTTTCTGCTCTTTCCCAAATATTCTGGAAGCCATAGAAATAAAAAGTTCCTCCCTTGAAGGAGCATCTGTCCAACAAGTCCAGGCCCGCAACTCGCTGATGAAGTTCGGTTTGTATCCGCTGCTCCAACTTTCCAATGTACCTTTCACACCAAATTTCTCCAAAGCAAGATATCTTTCATACCATTGATATGGGCAGGGGAGATAAGGAATCGTCCCGTATTGCCAGCTGGCGAAAGTGTCAACTTTTGAATATACTTTCATTTCCCGCGACTTTGCCTCATCAATCTGCGCCGCAGTTACCTCTGCCGGTCCAACCTGATTCAACGAATAGTCGCAGAGATAGCCATACATTCCATCAAGTTCGAAGCTTTTCCCGTTTTCCCAGGTAAGTAGCGGAACGGTTTTCGATGGAAGCTGTTGTATGAAATACCTCTTCACATCACTGTTCTTCGGCTGAAAATTAATGTTGTATTCCCATGGGAGAATCTCGATAGCCGGATTGACTTTGTGACATTCGTCCTCAACAATTCCAACAGCACTACACCAGTTTCGTGCCCAATCCTGAATATAGTCCTTACTGGCGCCATGACCACCTCCCCATGCTTTGTACCAAAAACCCTCAGTCAGAAGAACATAACCCCGTATTTCGGGAAACTCTTTAACAATATCGCGCACCAGTTTACGAAGTCCCAGTTCGCTTTCAGGAGTTCCCGTATACTGGTAGATAATCGGAGTATAAACTTTTATGCCAAAATTGGCAGCCCTGTTTATCAGGTCTTTCACCCTTTCGGGATCCTGTTTACGCATCTGATAAAGGATACGTGAATAAAAATCGGTCGAAGATTCAGCTGTAGAACGATCTCCATTCGGGTTTGTGTAAACCGAAGCAAAAATGGCATCAAAACCGTCATGAACCAGATGAGAAAGAAGCTTGTCAGGCCATTCCATCCAGCCCATCCAGGATAACACCATTCTGGTATCGTACAGACTATGACGAACAGATATCAGATTCGATGGTAAAAACGGAGCTTCCCGAAGGTTCATCCGTGCTTCAAGATTATAAAGACCGAACATTGCTCCACGCTCATCATAACCACATACCGTTATCCCTGAAGGTGTTGAAACAATCTGATAGTCTTTTGGTGCCTTGAGTGCAGATCCGCAACCAGGCAATTGTTCGCGTGTTCCGACCACAATGCATCCAGTAAGATTCTGCCAGCCATCTAATGAGTTTCTTTCTTCAATATCTACTTTAACATCCTGAGATTTTTCAAGGTAGTCCTGAAAATCAAGAACAGCATTTTGAAGAACAACAGATTTGCATGGACTCCAGATTAATTTCCATCCCTGGTTGGGGATAGACATTTCACCATCTTTCGGCTGTTCTTTTTGATCCCTTCTGGGAATATGTACCGGTTCTGTTGAGAGTTTCTTATGATAATCATAACTCTGTTCCTCCGGAAGTACATGTTTTATCTCACGGGCAAATGTTCCTGTTGAATATTTTCCATCATCAGCTTTACAAAGATCTCTTTTACATGAACTTATATTTATCGATGAAATGCCGGTAAAAACAGTTACTCCGGCAATCCCTGCTGTAGTCTTACCTATAAAAGTTCTCCTTGATAAGTTCTTTGCAGGTTTAACATTTCTTTTCATACTTTATCTTTTAACAAATTTAATATACACGTGTATAAAGCCTGATTTTTTTATCTGTGTAATAAGTTTGTAACCAAATAATTTCAACTATTTATAAGTTTTAAAAAATTTCTCTACAGTTTGAAACATATTATACATAAGAAACTAATGGCTAAACATAAACACCCAATTTATTAGCCGACAAAAGAAACAACTTATAATATGAATGTTGGGGGATCAACCCCAACATTCATTCTTCTAGATTACAGAGCTTAATAACCTGGATTCTGCCCAAGACTGGAATTAATATCCAATTCACTCTGAGGTATAGGCCATAATCCATTTACCGCCTCATTATAGCTTCCTGTTCTGTCAATAACAAATTTATAACCTTCTGAATTGACAACATATTTAGTATAATGTGCAGGATCATTTGTCAGCTTCATGCCATAAAATTTCTTATTGATAACCTGGGAAGCAATATCCCATCTGTGTATATCCATCCATCTAATGAGTCTTTCCAGGTTAAATTCAACCCGTCTTTCATTGCGAACAATCTCCCTTAGCTTATCTTTATTGGTCTCAGTAACAGCTGGCATGCTTACTTCGGCTCTTCCTCGAACCTGGTTAATAGTTTGGTCTAACAAATCCTGAGTTATAGCATCTCCGGCCTCCAATTTAGATTCCAAATACCCTAAAAGCACTTCTGCAAAACGAATCCAGATAATATCATCGCCTGATGATCCTTGATCCCCGACATAATTTTCAGTAACATATTTCTTCACACCGTATCCTGTTGCACCTATCAGGTTTTTTATTCCAACATCTGTTAAATCAGGATGTCCCAGATATAGAGTACCTCTGAAGAACGTATACTCAGGTAAAAATATACTTGCATATAGTCGTGGATCACGGTTATTAAAAGGGTGGTCAGGATCGTACAAAGGTGACTCCTTTATCGACAAACCATCTTTCATCAAAAAGGCATCTACTAAATCCTGAAAAGGATTCATTTCCTGATATCCTCCATAGAATGCGGGGTGATGATTTCTCTGACTCTGAGCATTTCCGTAAAGACCTGCCAAACAGTTACAGGACAAAATGATTTCTGTACTATTTTCGCCCGCTTCTTTGCATAAATTACTATAGCTAGGATCAATCGAATGTACTTTTAAATCGATAATCTGTTTAAATGTTGTAGCTGCTTCTGACCAGCGTTTTAGTATCATCAATTGTCTGCCTTTGACGGCAAGTGCTGCTGACTGTATAATTCTTCCCTTTTGGGCTGCTACACGTGTAGTTGGCAGGTCAGTGGCAGCTGCCGTGAGCTCAGTCAAGACGAAATCTTGAATCTCTTGCCGGGTATTACGGCTTTGAGTATTGGCTTCCTTTATAGTTAATACTTTTGTTATTAAAGGTACTCCGCCATACCATTGTGCAATCCAAAAATATTCATAAGCTCTTAGAAACCTTGCTTCAGCAATAATCTGCTTCTTTGTGGCGTCATCCATAGTAACTTTGTCGATATTTGCCAGAAAATAATTACACCGGTATATTGATGTATAAGCTTTGGTCCAACGACCTCCAACATTTTGACTTTCTGTGGGGTACAGGAAATACCCGCTGTAAACAGATGACAGTGAACCATTTTTATAACTGGAATCATCCGTTGCACTTGAGAGGCATAGTAGAAAATTAGTATAAGCATTCTCGCCGACACTACTTCCCTGGTATAAGCCAGTTAATGCCAGCATGGCATCGCTTTGTGTTTTCCAGGCAGATGCCTCTGATAACTGTGCAAGCGGTTGTTCATCTAACCATTCTTTCTGGCATCCTGTCTGTGCTAATAATAATATTACCAGTAACAGACTTGTTTTATTTATTAATTTCATAATATTTTATTTAAATAATTAAAAATCAACATTTACTCCAAGTACAGTCAGAATTGTCAGAGGGTACCACCTGTCAGATCCTCCTGTAGCCATTTCAGGATCCCAGCCTGGATAATAGTGATCCATAGTAAGTAAATTTTCGGCACTAAGATAAAAACGTACATTATTCAAAGAGATCTTGTTAGTTAATCTGGATGGTATTGTATAACCGAATGTCACATTTTTAAGTCTAATAAATGTGGCATTTCTCATCCAGTAATCTGATGGATTTTGAGTATAAAAATCAGTGCTCATAATTGTTAATGCTGGATAACCTGCTTTTGAATTGGGATTTTCAGGGCTCCATCGTTCATTTTTTTCCCATCTTTGAATGTTACCATCATTATCGAATGCATAGAAATGCTCAAGTGAAACCATAGATCTTCTACCTCCTTCACCCTGTAAAAGAAGACTTAAATCAAAACCTTTATATTCTGCATAAAGATTAAGTCCATAGTATGATTTTGGTCTAGGTTTTCCAATTACGCTTCTGTCATAAGCAGAATTTACTACACCGTCGGGAACTCCTTCAGGTCCGCTGATATCTACATATTTTATCCCCCCCGGTATTGCAAGATTTGGAAATGGTTGTTTGGGAGCAGCTGCAACATCAGCTGCGTCAGCAAAAACTCCATTAGTAACATATCCATATGTACTACCTATTGGTTCACCAATAAATAATCCTTTGGCGATATCCCTTGTAACATTTGCCAATTTTGTTACTTGATTATTAACTATTGAAAAATTAGCTGATACTCTGTAAGAAAAATCACCAATGCTATTTTTGTGAGAGAGGTCAAAATCCCATCCTTTATTTTCAACTGTTCCTGCATTTTCTGCTGAAGGGGATGCTCCTAACATGGTGGATGCTGAAATATTATATAGGATATCAATGGTTCTTTTTAAGTAATAATCCGCTGTCAAAGTTAATTTGCTGTGCAACACAGAAACATCAAAACCAAAATCTGTCATTTTTGTAGTTTCCCAGCTAATATTCTTGTTGGCAAGAGTAGTAACTGCTGCTCCTGCTGCCATAATACTGCCAAACGGATAATTCAGGCCTAAAGAAAGAAGGTCCTGATAAGGATAATTGCCGACCGACTGATTCCCCAGTTCACCCCATGAACCACGCAGTTTAAGATCATCGACCCAAGTAACCGCATTCTGAAAGAAACTTTCTTTCGATATCCGCCATCCGGCAGATAAAGAAGGGAATAAGCCAAATCTGTGCCCCTCAGGGAATCGGGATGATCCATCATATCTTATATTACCTTCCAGTAAATATTTATCAAGATAAGAATAATTAATCCTTCCAAAATAAGATAATAATGTATTTATCGAGCTACTTCCTGAATTTGTAGCACGCGCAGTTGAACCTACACTGATCTCATAAAGTTCATTATTCGGAAAATCATCTCTGTAAGCACCCATACTTTGGGAGCCAAAACGCTGCCGCGAGTAACCTGCTAAAAGGTGAACGAAATGATTCCCAAATGATTTAGTATATTCAGCTAAAGACTGAAGCGTCAGTGCATCGCTTTTCCCCCATGATTGTGACAAACTGTTACGTGTTATACCGTATGTAGGAGTAACGGCAAAAGTAGCTATATAGGTTTTACTTTCTGAATTATCATAGGTATATCCTACTTTACCACTTATCTTAATATCTTTAGTAATGTCCCAAACCAATTCAGTATTACTAAACAGGTTAAAGCTATTATTTCCAACAAAAGATTTACTTTCCAAATCAGCTTCAGGATGCAGGGTCTCATTTCTTCCATAGTAACCGTCCGGGGTAAATCCTGCGATTCTGTTTGTAAGCCTTAAAGCTCCCCTTACTATAGATCCCAAACCACCTCCATAAAGGCTTGACGGTTCTTCTCCATTATACTTATTCCCTGACAGGTTGACATTAAGACTGAGATTACTTTTTAATTTGGTGTTCAGATTTAACCTCATGTCATACCGTTTGCCAAAATTCTCCTGCACCAAACCCTGTTGATTATAATAACCTGCAGAAAACATATACTGTGTTCCTGGTGTGCCTCCACTCATTGTTATACCATGCTTTGTTTCAACGCCGCTACCTGTATCAAACAAGTACTTGATATGATTAAAATTTGGATAATTAGGATCTGTTCCTGATTTAAACTTAGCAATATCGTCAGCAGTATATTTTGCTGCCATTCCCATATTTGTCAAGGCTTCATTATATAGCTCAGCATATTCCCACGAATTTACCATTTCAGGAAGCATGGTGGGTTTTGATTTGCCAACATAGGCGTGATAAGAGAATTTTGGAGCTCCTGCTACTCCCCTTTTTGTCTCCACAAGAATAACACCATTTGCAGCTCTTGAACCATAAATAGAAGCAGAGGCTGCATCTTTTAAAACTGATACACTTTTTATGTCATTAGGATTTACGTTATCAATTGAAGACTCTAAGCCATCAACAAGAATTAATGGACTACTCCCTGCACCACTAAAAGTACCCAATCCCCTAATTCGTATTTCAGCTGAATTTTTCCCCGGGTTTCCGGATAATTGTCTAAGAGCAATTCCACTCATTGAACCTACCAAAGCAAGAGAACCCTTTGTAACATTCCTCATTTCCAAAGCTTCACTATTAACAGCAGATACAGAACCCGTAATATTCATTTTTTTCTGAGTTCCATAACCAACAACAACAACTTCTTCGAGAGCTTGCAATTCTTCAGACAGAGAAACATCAATTACTACTTTGTTCCCGACAGCAACTTTTTGGGATACATATCCTATAAATGAAAATGTAAGCACATTATTTGCGTTTTGTCCTTCGATTGAGTACTTCCCGTTTATATCAGAAATGCTGCCAATAGTAGTTCCTTCAACCTGAACATTAACACCAGGCATCGGATTTCCATTTGCATCAGTTACCGTACCTGTAATTCTTTTCTGCTGCATAACTGCTGCCGTATCTGTTTCTTTATCAAGATTCTGATTTGTATTATCTGAAACAATATTACCTCCAAAGACATTGAAAACCGTTACAATAAAAAGAAAAATTGTAAGTCTTATGATTTTGAAGGCATTTCCCGAACAACCTCTTAAAAAGGAGGTTGTCCGCTGTAAAATCTGGATTTTTTTCATAAGTTTGAAAGTTTTTATGGATTTAATTATTAATTGCATTTTTACTCATATCTACTTGAGAAGGAATGCGTTTGTTTGCTAGCAGGAAAGTCGGCCAGGGCTTTCCTGTTTTTTGTTTTGTACAGAAAGGTTTTGTTTCATAGGCAAAGAGTTTTAAAGGTTTAGGATATTTAAGGTTATTTTTAGTTTAATGTAGTTCTAAACAATTTTTAGTAATACTTATTCCTTTAATAAAAACCAAAAAAATACTTCAGCTCAATTATTGCCATTAAATTGTTATTTTTATGACTGCGCAGACTTTAATAAAATATCATAATTAAATGTGATTGACAGAAATGAAACAAACCTATAACCAAATTTATACTGTTATAAAACATCAGCGTATAAATATTTTATCTAATAATAACACAATTTTAACATGTTACCTGTATTTCAGAAAACAGAAGCTAACATTAATCATTCATTTTCTGTGGAACAGGAAAAGTTTCAATATTTCCCTGATCCTTTACAGTTACATCCAGATATTGAGATTCTGCTTGTTCCTGAAGGAACGGGTACATGCTTTGTTGGAGATTCAATCGATCGTTTTGGTCCGGGCGACCTGGTAATGATTGGTCAGAACGTCCCGCACGCAATGAAATACAAATTAATGAAATACAAATTATCGTTGTTATTATTACATGTGGGTTAAATTTTGGCATCATTCACTTTTAAGTTCAGAATGATTTCTTATTATTTTGTCCAAATTCATCCCGATTAATTTTGCAATGGATCGCCTTCACCAATAATAGTTACCTGTACACGTGAACTAATACCTTTTATTCCATCACAGGTAAAAGATACTTCATTATTGCCAGGTTTAAGTTGTGGTATGCTGCCATTTATTTTAATCTCCTGAAGCAACTCACCCTTAGACCCATACAACTTACAGTCACTCTGTGAATTCAATTCCAGGAACATCCCCGATTCCATCTTCACCGGAAAGACAATTTTTTCATCACCTATGATTACTGCAGGATTGCTGATTGAGATCGGGATCAATGGTAATGCTTTGACCGGACCAATTATGCAGTTGATATCCTTACCTGCAGGCAGATTGTTATACCACAACTGCAGTTTATCAATGCTGTTGAACTTCACCGTGTAGAAATATGAATTGTATACATTGAAATATTCATCAGGCCAGATGTATTTGCTGAACTCAGATGATTCTATCTCCACTAGTTCAAAATATTTCCATCCGGTGAAATCTATCGTAATAAAATGATCTCCACGTGCTCCCATTGAGAGTTGCTCCGGACTCTCAATTCTTAAATTAAGAAGCTCTCCATTCCCGTCTCCCTTTACCCAAACTCCTAATCCCTGTTGCTTTTGCAGGTCGAGCCATGGATCAAACATCTTCTCCATTTTAATCCATGATCCCTCTTTTACTGATTCTCCTGTGCTATGGGCTGAAAAAATACCACTTGAACTTATTCCGTTGGTCTTTTCTTTCCCGTTTTCAATTTTTCCTGCTACCCCTTTGGCGCTTTCTTTGTAAATGAATTCTCCCTGGTGTGCAAAATCAGCCAGCAATACATTCCCTTCAGCATTGAAAGGTTTTACTGACATAAGAGGTTCGATCCTCAACCTGACATGCTGGTTGTCATACTCATTATTTACTATCCATTTTGCCGAAGGATGCTCTGTTCCTGCCACCTTATGCTTCTGAAATGAAACAGGTTTAAAATTCCATTCCCCGCCTTTATCCTGAAAAAGAGTAAATTCCTTTCCCGGTTGACGGAGCTTTGCACGGATGGTATCATTGAAATAATGTTCATGCCGTAATTCTTCATATTGTTTTATTATTGGTATCAACCGTCCAAAAAGAGGATATGTTTCAATGGTCTTTTTATCAACTCCTCCAAGCATGGAAAGCCCAGCGTTATTTCCTATCATTTTGCAGCACAGGTACTCAATATCGTCGGTGAAAGTGGGCTCAACCTGGGGTGGATTCCAGGTATAATTGGCCCACCAGCCAAGGTGAAGCGGAAGAAGAAGACAACTGTTCTCTGCTGCTGATAATTTATTTATTTCCGGAGTATAGCCCATCCATTCCCCGTGCTTGTGATCATGCGATTTACTGGCTGCCATATGAACATCTAAGAAACGTTTGTATCCTCTTACCGGCCGGTCCCACGCCTGCCACCTTGAACTGTAATGCCAGTAATGATGAGGCATATCACACATCTCCATGCCTACAGGCTTTTTCAGGTGCTTTGCCAATTCAAACACAAATTTTGTTCCATAATACCATGCATTTTCCTTTCCCCCCAGCAAATCATTTCCATCAATAGCATCAAAATAGATACCGTCGAATCCGCACTCATCAACAATCTCAGCGGTACGCTTAGCTATATTACTGAAAAGTTGAGTTTCTGGTCCCGGTACAAAAAGTCCGAACATTTCCCGAAGGTGATAAGCTTTGTCTCCTGCCGGGTGAACTTCTACTTTTGTTCCGCTTATCCCCCGTCTACATCCTGTAAACTTAAAAGGAGGTGATTTTGTAACCCCGCTGAACTCTATCACCTCCCCTCCGATTCGAAGGGAGCTGCTGTTACGGACGAAATATCCTGTTATCAGGGAAATATCTGCTGTCGACTCATTAACTACTATCTCAGTATCTTCAGGATCAAGTTGCTCTGCCAATGTAAAGGAGTTGAAATAGCCTAGATCCTCGCTTGCAACCGGGGTTACATACTTCGAGGTCTTATCAATAAAAAAGGTATATGTGAGCAGTATTGAAGATATACCTGCTTTATGTAGTCTTTCGTTTATATGCTTAAAATTCTCCCATCCGTCAGGCCATTTTGCGGGATTAAGCTCAAATTCCCCATGTTTAAAAAATCCACCTCCGTGGATGGTTACCTGGTTGAACCCCAAGCTACGGCATCTCTCAATTGTCTCATCAACTGTCTCTTCGGTGAGACTCCCAAAATCCATCAGGTATGAGCCGTATCCATCTTTCTCTAATTGTGCCCAGGCGCCTCCCTTGTCAGAAAAAGGAACATCTTTGGCGTTTTTCATAACATCCCTTATTACAGGAAGTATGTTTTTTGGGGGAACACCCAGAAGTGTGATCTCTGCTCCTTCCAATCCAAAACGGCTGTAGCAGCTTGCCCATAAATGAGTCTGAAGTGCAGGCAGCTGGCGTACATGGGTAAAGAGGTTCATCGAAAGGATACATGCAGCAAAAGGCTCGTAAGGCATGCCTTCAAGAGTCAGAGGAACATTCATGAAAGTCAGAGATTCAACTGATCCGGTAACCTTTTCAACTTTCATTACTATGCGATCTATTAACTTGTCAACCCGCACTTCAGCAATCACCCCTGCTGTGTTGAAGTTAAAGATGAGGAGGTCCCCTTTCAGCTCAACTGAACTTACTTTTTGCTCCTTACCTTCCTTCATAATGGAAGCGCAATAAGAGATTGTATCAGAATATAAATAGTCTTTACCAGTTGCTTTGTCAATAAAATGGAGATTCTTTCCATCTTTACTTATCTCATATCTAATATAAGCGTCATCAATAATAATATTATTACCAGGATGGTTTGAACAGCTTGCTAACATAAAACCAACGAAAAGAGCTGCCAAAATTTTAAATTTATCAATAAAAGCATACTTGTTTTTCATAAACTTCTATTTATCTATTGATTAATGGATACCTTATAATTTGTTTGGAATAATATTTTTTCTCCCTTCGTTTTTACTATTTATTTGATATTTTTACAACTGTCAAGATTAAAAATATTAGAATAAAATATAATTAACTAATTAATAAACAACATATAAATCAAAAATATACTTATACACTTTATCAGCATAAAAATATTTTATCTATAAATAACACATTTTTAACATGCTGCCTGTCTTTCAAAAAATAGAAGCCAATATCAACCATTCATTTTATGTGGAGCAGGAAAAGTTCCAATGTTTCCCTAATCCTTTACAGTTTCATCCAGATATTGAGATTCTGCTTGTACTTGAAGGAACGGGTACGCGTTTTGTAGGAGATTCAATCGATCGTTTTGGTCCGGGCGACCTGGTAATGATTGGTCAGAACGTTCCGCACGTATGGTACAGCGACGAAAAATATACAAAAAAAGAAAACAATCTTTTTTCCGAAGTAATCTACATCCTTTTCAAAACGGAAATCTTCGGGGATCAGTTCTGGCAATTGCCTGAATCAAAATGTATCCTTAAACTTATTCAACTTTCTCAGAGGGGGCTCAAACTGACCGGAAAAACCCGCGAAAAGGTAACTTCGTTAGTAAAAACAATAAGCTGTGCCGTTGGATTTGACCGTATTACTCTTCTTTTATCTATTCTCGGAACAATATCCTCCCTGAAAGAATATCAGTTCCTCGCCAGCCCGGTTGTTCAGAACACTATCAATGAGACCGACTCGGACCGACTGAACAAAGTTTATAAATATGTGATCAATAATTATCATCAGGAGATCACACTTGAAAAAGCAGCATCAATAGCCAGCCTCTCACTCCCCTCCTTCTGCAGATACTTTAAAAAAAGAACCAATAAAACATTCGTCAAATTTTTAAACGAAATAAGGATCTCTTACGCTTGCAGAATGCTGGCAGAAGAAGATCTCCCTGTTGCAAGGATTTGTTACACCTGCGGATACACGAATGTCTCATACTTTATAAAGCAATTCAAAGAAATAACAGGGCAAACTCCTCTGAGTTATAAGAAGAAATATAATAATATTACTTAAGGCAAATCGATAATCAGCAATTAAACAGTGTATCCATTCTGGCATCATCTGTACAGAAACCTTTACAAAGAATTTATATTCAAATCAATAGGTCCATATATAACTGAATTTATACCCGTAAAATAATAACCTGATTAAAATTATGAGAAAAGATCATTATTTATAATTTTAAAATCCAAATTTAAATTCATGAGACATATAGATTCCTTGAGACAGAATTTCATCTATTCTTTTATTCTGATCTTATTCAGCAAATGCAAACCAGTAACCAAAAAACAACTATCAACGAATCTGAATTTCGTGACCGCGTTTTTAACTGCTGCCAGTGCAAGAACATTGGAGAAATCGTGGGGTAGATGCTTCTGTCAGTTTATTTGTCATTCCTTTATTCTTTTATCCCTTGGAATATTAATGAATTCCACTGTAATTGCTGAAACTTCAGCATCCGGAAAGACTGAATCATTCTTCAAAAAAGCAGTCCCTGTATGGGTACCGGGACGTGAAAAAGAGATGAACTTAACTCTCGGTTTTCGAGGCACATTTCAGGCAGACAATGATCAAAATTATACTTTGAAGATTACAGCATCTACTCTTTACAGAGTCTACCTGAATGGCATGTTTCTTGGTTATGGACCGGCCCGTGCAGCTCATGGATATTTCCGGGTTGATGAATACAATCTGGACAAACTCATCAGAAAAGGTGAAAACATTGTTGCAGTGGAAGTATCAGGGTATAATATCAATACCTACTATACTTTAGACCAGCCATCCTTTTTACAGGCTGAAGTTCAAACTGACGGAAAAACTTTACTGGCAACAGGTTCTGATAATGCTTTCGAAGCATTCCAGATAAAAGAAAGGCTTCAGAAGGTTGAAAGGTACAGTTTTCAAAGGGCTTTTACAGAATATTACAGGATAAAAAAAGGTTTTGACCAATGGAGAACTTCGTCTAAAGTTCCCATTGGATCTTTGAAGCTGGCAAACCTCCCTCCTGTTAACCTGCTTTCACGGAATGTTCTTTTGCCCGATTTTAATATTGATCACCCGGTTTCAGTTTACTCCCAAGGTACTATTAAATTAATCAAACCTGAAAAATATAAGAAGGACCGATCTCTGACAAATATAGGTCCAAATCTCAAGGGGTATACTGAAAATGAGTTGGAAGTAATTCCTTCACTGACTGTCCAGGAGATGGTGACAAGCAAGCAGGATTTGAAAGGAAATCCTTACAACATAAATAACAAGATATCATTGGCAAGCAACGAATTCTGCACTTTCGATTTCGGGACTAACCTATCCGGTTTTATCGGAGGTAAAATTAGTTGCACGGAACCAACAAGAATTTTTTTCTGCTTCGATGAAGTTCTGACCAATGGCGATGTAAATCCCAAACAACGGATGTCTGACGTTAATAATTATGTTGTTTATGAGTTAGAGCCTGGAGTGTACAATCTGGAGTCTTTTGAATCATACACATTTAAATTTCTTAAGGCGATTGTCACTAAAGGAAGTTGTCTGATTCAGGACATTTACCTGAGAGAATATGCCTATCCTGAAAATCCAAAAGCATCTTTTTATTCGGACAATGAAAAACTGAATGCGATCTTCAAAGCTGCAAAGCAAACGTTAAGACAAAATTCGGTTGACATATTTATGGATTGTCCTTCAAGAGAAAGAGCCGGCTGGCTTTGCGACAGTTATTTTTCAGCCATCATGGAAAAAGATTTTACAGGACATTCGGCTGTGGCCCATAATTTCTATGAGAACTTTGCACTGCCTTCAAGTTTTGCAAATCTTCCGGAGGGGATGGTTCCTATGTGCTACCCTTCTGATCATTACAACGGTAGCTTTATTCCAAACTGGGCAATGTGGTTTGTTATCCAGGTGTGCGATTATTCGCATCGCGGAGGAGATCCTGTGTTGATTGAAAGTTTGAAACCAAAGGTGAAAGGTGTACTGGACTATTTTTCCCGCCTCGAGAATGAAGACGGATTGCTTGAAAACCTGAAAGGCTGGATATTCGTCGAATGGTCGAAAGCCAATAGTTTTGTCAATGGGGTCAATTACCCGTCAAATATGCTGTACAGTGCAGCTCTCGCTGAGGCAGGAAACTTATATAATAATAATGTCTGGCAAAAAAAATCGGAACGCATCAGACAGACAATACTGAAACAGTCGTATAACGGGAAATTTTTTGTAGACAACGCTATCAGAAACAAAGACGGCAAAATTGAACCGACCTCCAATACTACGGAAGTCTGCCAGTATTATGCGTTTTTCTTCAACATTGCCACGCCTGAAACACATCCTTCTTTATGGAAAAAGTTAACCACCGAATTCGGGCCAAATCGTGATGACAAAACCACATATCCTGATGTTTACCGGGCAAATGCATTTATCGGAAATTATCTAAGGATGGATATTCTTTCAAGGTATAGATTGAACAACCAGCTATTGAAGGAGATACAGGATTATTTCTATAAAATGGCCGAAACTACAGGAACTTTATGGGAAAACATGGGATCGCAGGCAAGCTGTGATCATGGGTTTGCCTCTTATCTGGGACATGTTTTGTACAGGGATATTTTGGGGATAAATAAGGTTGATTATATCAATAAAGAGATAACTGTAAGGTTTACAAATATTGATCTTAATGAATGCAACGCCACACTTCCAATTAATGATAGTGAGGTAGAACTGAAATGGAAACGATCAGATAACCAGATAAGTTATTCCCTTAAGGCGCCATCAGATTATAAGGTAAAAATCGAGAACCTCAGTTCGTCAGAGCTGGTAAAATCGGAATAAATAAATTTTTCGGAAATAAATTCAATTTAATAATAAACCGTTGCACTATTATGAAAACTGTAATACGGAGTTTAACCTTTGCTCTGACCATATTTATATTTTATCAGGCGGCAGCCCAGTTGCCCCCGGTCTTTCAGAACTATCCAACTACAAAAATTCGTGCTTCAGAGTTGACTACTAAATATTTAACACCTGAGCGGATTGTGTGGGTTTCTGATAACAGCGGCAACCAGATACAGAATATTGAAAGTATACTTAATCCGGGTACCGGACAGGCTGATTTAAATAAAGGAAAGTATCTGAACCTGATCAGTTCGGAAAAATCCTGTCCCGGGATCATCCTTGATTTTGGCAGAGAGATCCATGGAGGATTGGAAGTTATTACCACCATCAGTAATCAGAAACCAGTCGGACGGATCCGTATCCGCTTTGGCGAGTCGGTCAGTGAAACAATGAGTGATATCGGAGCAGAAGGAGGCGCCACTAACGACCATGCCATGCGTGACTTTATTGTTTCATTACCCTGGCTGGGTCGTCTGGAAGTGGGCAATTCAGGTTTCCGGTTTGTGCGGATCGACCTGGTTGATCCTGATACAAAAATTGAAATCAAAGAGATCAATGCTGTTTTCGTTTTCCGTGATCTTCCTTATACAGGCTCATTTCAGTGTAACGATGAGTTACTCAATCAGATATGGATGACCGGCGCTTATACGGTTCATCTGAATATGCAGGATTATTTATGGGACGGCATTAAACGCGATCGTCTTGTATGGATTGGCGATATGTATCCTGAAGTGATGACAATAAATTCAGTATTCGGATACAACAAGGTAGTCCCCAAAAGTCTTGATCTGGCACGAGATATTACACCGCTTCCCGGCTGGATGAACGGGATAAGCTCATACTCAATGTGGTGGGTTTTGATACATCGTAACTGGTATTACTATCAGGGCGATCTGGAATACCTGAAACAGCAGAAAGATTATCTGGTAAGTTTATTAAATCTTCTGGCAACCAAAATTGATCCATCAGGGAAAGAGACTCTTGACGGGCGTTTTCTCGATCACCCTTCAACTGAAAATCCGGATGCTGTTCATGCCGGTTTGCAATCGCTGATGATCATGACATTTCAGGCAGGTTATGACTTATGTAAGGTACTGGATGATCAGAAGACTTCCGAAATATGCCGCATTTCTATTGAGAAGCTTAAAAAACATATCCCGGGCATGGCTGGTTCAAAACAGGCAGCCGCTTTGCTTGCATTATCAGGATTGATAACACCTGAGAAAGCCAATTCAGAAATGCTTGCAAGAGACGGAGTTCATAAAATGTCGACCTTTTATGGTTATTATATGTTGAATGCAAGAGCACTGGCCGGTGATTTCCAGGGAGCTCTGGACAATATCAGGGAGTATTGGGGTGGTATGATCAAATTAGGCGCAACTACTTTCTGGGAAGATTTTGATATCGACTGGATGAGGAACGCCGCAAGAATAGATGAGATTGCCCCGGAAGGTAAAATTGATGTTCATGGCACCTATGGTAAATATTGTTATATAGGGTACCGTCATAGTTATTGTCATGGATGGGCATCGGGCCCCACATCATGGCTGACACAGTATGTTCTGGGTGTAAATGTGATTGAGCCGGGGTGCAAAAAATTAAAGATCGAGCCTCATCTTGGCGATCTCAAATGGGTTAAAGGCAGTTTTCCTACTCCTTTTGGCAAGTTGGAGATTGAACACAGAAGAATGCCAGACGGAACAGTTAAAACTTCATTTAAGGCTCCCAAAGAGGTAAGTGTAACTCTGAAATGACAACCTTTCCATTCAACGACAAGGATGATTGTAAATTAAATGTTATTGTAGAATTTGATGAAAAAGCGTTAACAATTTCATTCGGCCATAAAGCATATAATAGTGAATGGCAATTATTCCTTACAATGGGACATGAATATGTTCATGTAGCACAATTCTTTGAATTAGGTTCCAATGCATATAATAGTAGTTTAACTGATTATGGAGCTTATCTTTGGGAAGCTAAGATAATAGAAAAAACTCATCCGGGTGCGACATCTAATGGTGAAGCTGTAGCACTTACATATTTGCACAGGTATCAATCATTTTTTAATAGGCAATATGACACTATATGCAGTATTCTAAATGGGGTTTACTTTAATTTAAAATTCAGTTGGCTATGAAATCATTAAGTTATTTTTTACTTGTTTTATTGTCTTTGATTCAATGTTGTCAAAGGGATAAACAAATCAATGCATCTATTAAATTATGCGTTGAAGAAACTAGGATTGATACAATTCATTATGTATGTATAGAAATTCGAAATAACTCTGACCATAATCTATTTCTTAATAACTTTAATTACATAAATTATTTAAAGATTTATGATAAAAATGGGAACGATTTCCTAAGGGATTTTTTAATAGAGAAACATGAAAAATTGGTGGAAGATTTGGCAAAAAAATATGGAAATAAAATTCCTTTACTTTTTGAAAAAGATACATATGATAACATTATTATAAGAAATAATATTCAGCCTTTGATTGATATTGCAATAAAAAAGGATTTTGAAAGAGTAATAAAACTAAATAGGAATTTGAATTTTGATACTGTTTTTATAAAAGCTATAAATCGTTCATTATATAATAAATATAAGGATGCAATATTTATTAAATCTAATGAGATCTTTAAAGAAAAGATAGATATTAGTGTCCTTGTTAAACCAAATAGAAGATTCACAATCTACGTAGATTATCCACAAGAAAGGATTCCTCGTATTGCTAGAGGTTTTTTATATATTGATAATATTCTGGACGGAAGAAAAGGCAAAGTATTTTTAAAATATCCAAGTAAAAATATTGATGAAATAGATGGGTATATATCTCTTAAAGGAAAACTAAAATCTAACAAATTAGAAATTAAATAGTTTTATACACAGGAAGTAAAATGCTCTACATATTTTCAGGTTGTTACACATTATCTGATTCTATATTCCTAAGGCAAATTTGGAAAAATATGTTACAATGTTGCAACAAGCAAAGTAAGATAAACAGAACCCCGGGCGACCGGGGTTTTGTAATTACGAGAGAATACTGATAACTTTTTGTATAACAGCATTAATGGCAGTTTCATTAAGTGAGGCTGCTTTTTTAATGATAATATTTTTATCAGCTGTAAAAATGCGGTTTGGCCTTATGTTGCTTGGAGCAGTAAGCTTACCGGATTTGAAATCACTTTCTTTTACCTGAATGGCATACTTGTCTCTTGTCTGTTGGCTAGTAATCTGACAAAGGATGATGTCATCACCTTGAAGATCGGCAATTACAAGGGCTGGCCTCTTTTTGCTTCCAGAAAGGTCTGAAAACGGGAACGGGATAACAACGATATCACCTTTTATAAATCTTTCCATGCATTGTCTTCTTCGGGTGATAGCCAATCTTTGGCGAGGGCCTTTTCACTGGCAAAATGGGTAAATAAAGTATCGTCATCAGGCTTACTGAAACTTTCCTTTATCAGGGAAGCCAGAAGCTTTTGTTTTTCGATAACCGGTAATTGCCTTACCAGTTGAAAAAGCTGATTGTATGTTATAGGAATATTTATTTTTGCTTCCATTTTTAACTGAATAAAGGTGTCATTACAAAAATAACCATTAATTTTCAAATAGTGATTACTTTTATAGCACAGATCAGGGTAATCGGATATTTAAACAAAAAAGGAAGTGGCTAATGGGCTATCTGAATCATTGTAGAGTAGAGGACATCTAGGTCTATCAAGAATTGATTAATATTCTTCATCGAAAACTCTGACATAATCCACAACAAAATAATCAGGGAGAATGGCATTCTTAAGCAATGGAGAAGGGCCGCCGCTACGATAACCCATGCATTCTGTAGATACCAGGATGAACTGTTCACGATGCGAAACGGGACCTGACACCCTCCATGTTTCTTTCCCATCGACATAAAATACATAACCGGTCGGGCTCCAGTGAAGACCAAACGTATGGTAGCCATCATCAGTAGGCTGAACTTTCACATCTCCTGATCCTGCACTCTTATGATCTTTGCCATATCCGTTCCAGTGTATATTATGACTGATAATGCCATCGCGGGTAAAGTTCTCCATAATGTCAAGTTCCACACCTGAATCCAATGGATCAGGAGTTGATCCGATAGTGGGAGACTGAAGCCAGAAAGCTGACCACCAACCCGGTTGAGTCTGTAATTTACACCTGATCTCATAATAGCCATATTTATGCAGAAATCTGGGAGCTTCCATCTTACCTATCGGCCATGATAACTTCGAACCACTGTACTGTTCACCAGGGCGGTCCATGAAGTTACTACCTGTCTGAAGATGAGAAGAATAATAATCACCATCCTTTTCATAAAGCTTCAGCAACAGATTTCCTTTCCCGTCAAGCTGAGCAGCGTCATCAGTCCATGTTTTAAGTCTGGAATGCATTATATACAACCTATAGTCCCATTTGTTTGTATCTAACTGATTGCTATCAAATTCATCGTTCCATACCAGCTTCCATCTGAAACCGGCAGGCAGCTGACTTTCCACCCCGGAGGGCGTTTTTGAATTTACTATACCAATGTCTTTAACCTTTTGAGAGAATGCATTTGTAACTAACAGGCATAAAATCGCAGTAATACAAAATTTAATTTTAAACGTAATAGTTTTCATGATTATCCATTTAATGTTAATTTTTCAGGTCAGATATCCATAGATTATATACCTTGAGAAGTCAAAGCATAGCTTGTTTTCAATTATCTTTCAATATAGCTATTCCCTAATTCAACTCCGGGAACTGAAGGCTCTTTTACAGTGATTGTACCTATTTTATACCTGCGCTGCCCGTCATCCCCTGAAAGAGGGAGAGAGATAACCGGTGTTCCGTCCTTCTGTCCTACAGATACAAATATATCATAGGTCCCGGGTTTTGTGGCAGGAGTAACGGGGCCTGCCGCGAAATCACTTCCCGGACGTTGCTCCATTTTCAATGTAAAATCATTGAAAAACTTACGAGGTGTCAAAAATCCAATGTTAAAAGTGCTTATCTGCTTTTTCTGAGGTATAGCACCAGGTTTTCCTGTCTCAAGTATTTTCATGTCAAATCTGTCATCAACAAGAACTGAAACAATACCTGCTTTCTTATCCTTAACCGTCAACGCAGGGAAACCACCTTTATAGCAAGGTGCCACACCGGCATTTGCCCATGTCCATTCAACATTGAAACGCTCTCCTATTTCCACAGCTTCAGGATATTTTATCTCGTGTAATTGCAGACGATAACCCAGGCGTAGGTTAATCTTTTCGATAAACTCTTTATTCTCATTGTAAAACTCCTGTGGCCACCAATGGATTGAAAGGTAGCTACAATGATATGCTTCAACAGATTTAATAAGAAGGTTGCCATCCCATGCACCACGCACCTTGGAAAGTCCGTAATGCTCGTGCTCAACTATTACCGGCATTGCCGGCCAGAACCTTCCGGCTAATTCCTCATGATACCAGGAGTTTGGCGGTTTATTTACAAGAATGCTGTCGTCACGTAATGTAACTCCCTTTGAATAAGCGTATCCTGTTAAAGGAAAATTTGAACCCGGAGCGCTTGATCCCACTACGTCATCACTAATGCATAATTGTGTCTTTTTGAAATACTGCGTGTAGAGATCGATCTGTTTTTTCACCGCGATTTCAGTAACTTCCGGTGAAAGCTTACTACTGAATCCAGTATGCCCTTCACCCCACAAACCAAATGTTCCAATATCGATAAAAGCAACATTAGGATTCTCATCGTAACGGGCCGCGAGGGCTTTAATAAGTTTCTCCAAATGATCCAGATACATCGGGTCAAGATAGTCCGGTTCCCAAAGCTGACCTTCAGGATCAGGCCCCTTGCCCTTTGTGAACCATACACCTTTTGCACCCTTTTCCATGAGCCATTTTGGTGTTGCCCATGGTATCCAGTGCTCACAACAGTTAATGCGAATAGCCAGTTTTTTGCCTTTGGCAATGAACCTCTGTGCAGGGGTATCAAGTACTGTCCAGTTGTAAAAGCCCTCTTCCGGTTCAACAAATGCCCATGGAATACGCATATAAATAACCGAGCAACCGGGATACCAGTCAAGTGAATCTGATGGTTCTAATTTTGATCCATAGTTTCCAGTCCGTCCGGAATAAAAGTGTGTCACCCACCCCATTCCGGGATTGATCAATGCTTCTCCGGTATCCTTTGGACGAAATGACTTAATTCCTGAAGAAGTAAAACCTGGCATATCATTCTCTAAATCAATGGTTGGTGGCGGATTGTCCTTTGAAGGCACCACCTGAAAGGGAATAGTTGCAGCTATCGCCGATCCTCCAAGAATCTGAACTGCCTTACGTCTGGACATACGATGAGATATCTTGTCTTTCATAGTCTGATCCCTTCTTATTTATTCTCCGGTTTCAGACTTACCTGTGAACGTTCTGCAATCATAACCGGGCTATCCCATACCGGTAAACTCTTTAATGTAGTATTGTTTCCGGAATTCAATAAATCAGATTTATCAAGTTCATATACTTTGCCGGTAATCATTTCTACATAGACCGGATCTTTAAAGTTGATACCTTTAATTGTCAGATTAACCAAATCCCATTTTAAATCATCGGTGGGTACCTGATCTTTATACCAGATGAGGACAACAGGATTTTCTTCCTTTTTAAATCCGGCAACTGTAATCTTTCTGGAAGAATTTGACTCAAATTCCAATTCTCCTACAGGTTTTACTGTGTCGTCAAAAAAGCTGACCATGTGCTGAACACCGTAGAATGATGGTCTCTTGTAAATGACCTCGTTCAGAAGGTTTGCACGAAGCAAACCAAAAGATTGCAACATATTTGTATATCGCAGGTCTATAAGGGTGAAAACCGAAGAAGGAATATCGCGAACCCTGTCTCCTGCCATACGCCGTAAATCCCATTTTGCCTGGCTGTATTCAGTCCATGGGTAATAAGCGAGTGCATGTGTCCATTCTAATTGTGAAGGACAGCCGGTCTCACCCTGGCATATTTTATAGTCAGGATTATAAGATTTAAGAAGCGTTATAAATTTGTCAAGAACAGGGTAACAATCATCAGGATTTTTAATATAGGGATGATATGCCCAATAGTCAACCAGTTTTAATTTATTTGCGGACTTAAGCGCATCCAGTAACAATTTGACACTTGGGTTTTCCGGATTCCAGAGTATCTCGCCCAGGATAACAGCGTTTGGTTGGATCTTCTTAATAAGTTCAGCAGTTCTGATTAATAATGGTGCATAATCTTTCTCCTGACCATAAGGTTCATTCCAGACCTCCCATTCATTTACCACATCTTTATACCGGTTTATTGTCAGCTCTACATATTTCAACCATGCTGCCATTGCTTCTTCGTTATGAGCCAATGCTGCCACTCCGGCTCCAAGATTTACATCTGAACCATAAACAGGGTTTCCATAACACAGACAAATCCAGGGTTTAACAGACTGTTCATTAAGACCATATACACAACTGTCAAGCCACTCAAAACTATATACTCCTTTTTGCTTTTCACATTTTGCCCAGCCGCTCTGTAATCTTCCGTATTTAACGCCAAGCTCGCCAACGTAATCCTTATAAAGGCTGAACTTTGCATAATCACGATCGAGAGTTTCACAACCAACTGACCATGAGGATGATTTAATATCTTTTGAGTGTCTGACGGCCAGCAATCCTATCTGTTTTAATTCAGGTCCTGCTGACTGAAATTTCTCCCAGGTAATACTGCGGTACTTTCTTGTTTGTCCGGATACAAAAACCGGGCAAATAAATAAACTTAACAAAAAAACAATAGCAATTTTTTTCATTGTAATGAGGTTTAAGTTATTAGTTGTCTGTGAGTTTATTTTTTATCTGGTTCAGAACCTAATTTCACCTGTAGTCGTTCTGCTATCATTACCGGGCTATCCCAAACCGGCAATTTACTGAATGAGACATCTCCACCTTTGTTTTTCAAAGCAGCCTTGTTAATTTCATATACTTTGCCGGTAATCATTTCTACATATACCGGATCTTTGAAATTTGTTCCTTTTATTGTAATGTCAACCAGGTCCCATTTCAGATCATCTCCAGGTATCTGATCTTTATACCAGATTAATACAATGGGAGACCCCTCCTTTTTAAATCCGGCAACTGCAATCTTCCTCGATGTATTTGACTCATATTTAAGTTCACCCTGAGCCCTTGCACTATCATCGAAAAAGCCTGCTATATGCTGAACTCCGTAATAAGATGGCCTCTTATAAATAAATTCATGTAAAAGGTTTGAACGTATCAAACCAAAAGATTGCAACATATTATAATACCGAAGGTCAATTATGGTAAATACTGAAGAAGGAATATCACGAACCCTGTCTCCAGCCATCCTGCGCATGAACCATTTAGCCTGACTGATCTCTGTCCAGGGATAATAAGCAAGAGCGTGTGTCCATTCCAATTGTGAAGGACAACCGTTCTCTCCCTGATATAATTTGATCTTTGGATTATAAGAATTAATCATTGATTGCAACTTATCAACATCAGCATAACTTTCATCGGGATTGTTTGTATAGGGATGATATGTTAAATAGTCAATAATGTTTAGTTTATTATTTGCCTTTAATATTTCAAAAATCTCTTTTGCATACTTCAAATCAATTCCGGCTAAAGAGAATCCCATGATAACGGCATCAGGCTGAACTTTCTTAATGGTTTCAGCCGTTCTGATCAAAAGATTGGCATATTCATTTAAACCTCCGCCTCCATTAGGTTCGTTCCATATTTCCCATTCAGTTACAACGTTTTTATAGCGTAAAACTGTTGCTTCTACGTATTTGAACCAGGCTGTCATTTCTGCTTCATCAGTAAATATTTTAGCACCTAGCCTGATGCCGGAACCATATACCGGATTGCCATAGCATAAACATATCCAGGGTTTTACAGCTTGTTCTGACAATCCGTAGACACAACTGTCAAGCCATTCAAAGCTATAGATCCCTTTTTGCTTTTCGCATTTGGCCCATCCACTCTGAAGCCGACCATGCTTAACTCCAAGTTCACCAACCCAATTTTTGTAAACGCTAAACTGTGCGTAATCGCGGTCCAGTGTCTCGCAACCAACTGACCATGAAGATGATTTGATTTCCTTTGAAGATTTTGTCGCTAACCAGCCAACTTGTCTTAATTCAGGACCGGAAGATTTAAATTTCTCCCAATTTATATTCCTATGCTGTGCTGTAGTCATGCTATTTATCACTGCATTAATTAATAAAAACATTAAAATCTTTCTCATACTGATTTAGGTTTGGTTCTTAGGTTTTTGTGAGCTATTTCTTTGCATCATTGTTTGACACTTCGTCAAAAACACGAACATAGTCAACCTCGTAGCAGTCGGGCAGAACTGCTTTGAACAGTTCCGGTACGGGCTTGCCATGCCAGCCAGTCTGATCTTTCAATTCCAGTCCGCCACGATTGGCAGAAAGGTGATAGCCGTGGCATTCCGTTGAGACTAAAATGAATTGGTCAACTTCGGAAACAGGGCATTCAGGCGCCATCTGCTTCCCCACAAGCTTGCCATCTGCATAAAAGATGTATCCTTCAGATGACCAGTCAACGCCGTAAGTGTGCCAACCATCGGGTGTCTCCACATAAGGGAACCAGAAGTGCCCATACCACTTGTTCTCTTTGCCGTACCCTCCCCAGCCATTTCCACAGCCGATCGTACCTTCGGTATGCTGGCGATAATTCTCCATTATATCGCACTCGACACCACAGTATTTTGGATCAGGATGTGCTCCAATAGATGGCGACTGCAGCCAGAACGCGGCGTGCCACCCATCATTTTTGGGAAGCTTACACCGTATTTCGTAGTATCCGAACCGGTGCATGAACTTCGCTGGCTGCTTCGGACCGAATGGCCAGATTCCTTTTGCTCCCTGATCACGGGGAATGTCAAAAGTTAGTGATCCAGTCTGCAAGTGTCCTGAATAGAAATCGTCACCTTTGCGGATCAGGCTGATCCGCAGATGACCGTCGCCGTCGAGTTCAACACCTTCCCTGGTGAAAGTTGGCGATTTGTATCCCCAGTAGTTTAGCCTAAAGTTCCATTTGGTGGTATCAAGGCTATTCCCTTCAAATTCATCGTGCCATATCATCTTCCAATTTTTGCCGGCTGGTAATTGGCTTTCAATCTGTGGCATATTATCAGATATCACTGATTTTTCAGTGCGTGCCGGAATTTTCTCACCTTTCTGGGAAAATGCATTTATCGTTATAAAACACAGAAGAAGAGTCAAACTGATTTCTATACTTGTTTTCATCTTTATATAATTTAATTTTAAAGGTTCCTGCCAAGACGGGAGAACCACATATGATTGTAAATGACAGCTGGCGAGGATTTGCAATCCGTGCCTTTTACTTTGTTGCAATCCATGTAATTCCTATTTTAAAACATTTTATTTCTTGCAAAATTCATTTCTTAATCAACATTGTTTCTGAGCACGGATTACAAATCCGCGCTAGCAAAAAGCACGGATTACAAATCCGCGCCAGCAAAGTTTAGCTTCGCTGAGTTCTGCCGACAAGTCGGGATCGGTTGTTTTTTGAAAACCATGGAGGTCTTATGGTTAAATAATTGTAAATGTTTAATATACGACCATCATATTTTCCGAATCTTCATTAAAATGAAGATTCCTTTACAGCCCTATATGCACCGAATAATGGAGCCATGTCGATACTTTTCACAACAGAAATCCTGCGCAGGCATTCAACATCCGCCAAACCTTGTCTCAATGCTCCTTCCATATATTGAAAAGATCTGGAAATCTGTCCTCCGAACAGCAAACACTTTATGCTATTTTCTATAAGAATGTCATGAAGGTTTTCAGCCAGTATACCACCGACTTTATGAAAAGTCTTAATGCTGTTTTCATCTCCATCTCCGGCCCACTTTCCCAAATCGCAGACATCAATTCCTTCAATACTGTTGCCACTGATCTCACTGTATATTTTCAGGAAGCCCCTGCGTGCGGTATAGTCTTCCAATATCCCATCCTTATAGGGTAGTTTAAAAATTGACATCAGCGGACCACCCCAGCTATTGCTTTGGACTATACCACCTTTGGAGAAGGAGAAACCCAATCCTGTTCCAAGAGTCACTACTGCAGCATCCGGAAATCCAAGGGCATTTCCTTTCAATAATTCTCCTGATAAAACTGCATGAACGTCATGTACAAAACTGACTGGAATGTCCGGAGATATGCCGGGAATTTGATGAAAAAACTCCCGCATATTAACTCCGTAAATATTGAAAAATTTATGCTCCATAAGCGGAATTCCATTAAGATAATCGAATGGGCCGGGAAATGTTACACCAATCCCTCCCAGTCTCATCTCTGCACTGCTCATGAAATTCAATCCTTTATTAACAGACTCTCTGAATGCAGACAGTATTTCTTCTTTTGACCCACCGGAATTAGACTCAATTGATTCAGAAGAACCTTCAAAAAGTTCTCCTTCGTCAGTTAATATAGCTGATTTTAAGTATGTTCCTCCGGCATCAATTGTCAGAAAAGCATTATGCCCTATCGTTGATAAATCCATCTTTAAGCATTGTTTTATGAACACATACTGGTTGGTTGCCCATGTTTGTTATAGTGTATTTCCCCATATTTGCCGGTACTATGACTATATCCAGATAATTCTGTGTATAGCATAATTCCGGATGGTCAACAGATTGGACCATAACTTTTTCACCATCAACCAGGGTCAGAACATGGAACTTTCCGCCAGTATTATCCTCAATGCTTTTTTCAAACTCAAGTCTTCGCAGAGTGAAATAAAGCAGGTCGTGTTCTCCAATGACATATTCTGCCCAGCCCTCTCCTTTCCTTACTAAAGCAGGCTGTTGTACAATATTTTCCTTAACCCACGATGCCGACCTTTCTTTGCGCAGAACACGTTCTCCATGATAAGTGTGAATTGGCCTTGGAACTCCATCAAGATCTGCACGTAAATAATCATACAGTTTATAAGTATAAGAACCAATGGTCAGACTGCCAATTTCGAGCACTACCTGGTTACGTCCTGATGAATGAATTGTCCCTGCCGGTAACATTATCTGAACACCTGGTCGGGATTGAACATGGTTGACATATTTTTCATAATCAACGGTTGTATGTTCTTTTTCAGATTTCTTCACATCGCGGATAAACTCATCGAAGTCGGCACCATCATTAAAACCCACGAAAGTTTTTGCTCCGTGACCTGTAGCGACAACATAATAGCTCTCGTCCTGCCTTCCTGCTTCGTTATAATTGTTCACATTATAATCATGGCCGGAGTGTACCTGTATCGACATATTGCCGTTACTATGATACGTATCGTCATAATTGAAACGAATAGGGAAATATCCACCAAACTTTTTCACACAATCTTTCCCCATCAGTTCAACTTCTTCTTTTTGAACAAAGGTGAAGAATGGGAATTCGAGCAAGTTGCTTCCTGCTTCAACTACTACACTTACTTCCATAGGGATCATATCAAATACCCAGGCACAATTTTTCATTTTATCAGGAAGACCACGCAATTTTTTAATATAATGACCACCCCAGACCCCCTCGAGATAGACCGGTTTACACCTGAACGGATATTTTACCAGGGCCGACATTATAGAATTCATTGCTTCGCATGGAATCAATTTATTATTATCCGGATCATCATTGGCAATATAATAATCGATGACATTATTCTTTATTAAATCACCACGCAGTTTAACAACAACTTCAAAATCAACGTAATATAATCTTCTCTGAAGTTCTTTTATAGGTCTTGCAATTGAGTCACCAAGATTTGAAAAAGCTCCGCTTCTTGCTCTCAACATTACCTCTTTTGGTGTAACATCGAAATAGAGAATCAGGTCGTAAAGATTACGCAAAGACTTAATGGCGCAGCCACAGCCATAAATAATGATTACTTCTCCATTTTTATTTCCGGAATTATTATGTTCCAGCTTTCCCTTAAGAATATCTAGTTTGTTTTTATCAAGCAGGTCTTCAAAAGTACCTTTAAATATTTTCCCAAAAAGAAGCACAGGATCCTTCACCCGGTCAACTTCCAGGCATTCTGATAGTTCTTCATCCAGTTGTCCTGAAGACTTAAATACCTCAGCGAAATCAATAGTTGTTACACCGATCGATTTAAGCTTAAGATTCTGGGAAAGAAGGTTAATTGTTTGTTTCCACTGTGCACTTATATACCCGTCTAAAGCTATAACTACATTATTTCCAGATTTTTCATTGATCTTCTTTATCAGCAGGTTACTTATATGCTTTGCTGATTCCTTTGTACCTGTTATGACTGAATTGATTGTTTCATCACTAAGCTTTGGCCTGTTGATAACTTTAGAATCATCATAGTCATAAGGGTTAAACATAAAACTCATAGTAAATTCTCCTTTCTTTTTCTTAAACAATTTTATGATATTCAAATCCCATAATTTCTGAAAGTATTGCCAGTTCTTCGCAATAATCTCCATCTGCAATGGCAAAATGCTGTGTTGTACCAATTTTCAGAATTTTTTCGAACAGTTCTTTCACGGGAACAACCGGTCTGAATATGGAATGCGAATAGGTTGCAAGAAGGTGTTCCCCTTCCAATGAATCCACCAGGGTACAAACCAACTTGTAAACTCCATGGTCCTCTGCCAGTTGGACCATAGTTTTTCTTCCGGCAGGTATCCTGTACCATGCAAACGGTGCACCTGCATATTTATAGTTTGATTTTGCAAATCTCACGTCACGGGCAATCAGTACATTCTTCTTATAATTGACATCATTATGGTCGTTTGGACCGGCATGCCCCCCGGCAAAAGTGTTGTAATCTGCCTCAATATGGAAAGGTTCAATAAAACTGATATGCTTTCCGGTAAGTATTTTCATTATGAAAGTAATCAAACCTGCTCCCATATCGGCTTCAGGCACCAGAACCGAAAGGTTTTTGTTTAGAGATGGGTGATAAAATCCTGCACGAAGACCGATAAGCCTGAACATGGCAACATCTATATCATTGTACACCATTGCATCTATATTCAACCGCTCCGTCAGCTTTGCAATTCCTAATGAAGCACGGACACATGCAAAAAATTTATCATCTTCCACATCGTCCATAACCTTGTAGTTTGAAATCAGTTCATTCTGATATTCTTTAGTTTCAGCTTCGGTGAGATTATTGATCTCCTCTGCCAGTGCAGAATATGTAACAAAACGCAGCTCAGGCCCTATACGGACAAAAAGATTGTACGGATCCATATATGTCGACCACATAGCCTCATTGTAATTTGCCAGCAAACCAAATGTCGACTGGCGAAGAATACTTCTTATCTGTGCAGGCTTTGAAAATTTAATGATCTCATTTTGGATTTCCTTTCGGCTTCCCATTATTATTCTTACGTTCTTTCTGTCAGTTCTGGGGATAGAACCGGAAGCTTCCAATGATCCTACAAGAGTTCCCGAGCAGAGATATTCAATAAAATCATCTTCTTCAAGAGTACTTGTAAAGGACATCTTATCTTTTACAGGGTTAACAAACAGGATCGGAATTTCGGGCATATCACGCAGAAAACGTATCCATGCAAAGTCCTCTGACCATGAGAGGAATTCAGCTACCACAAAATCGACCTTTTCATTATAGAAAATATCCATTGCCTTCTGCATCTCCTCCTTCTCATATACGATTCCGGGGAAGACAACGTTAATGGACTCTTTAAGGGGACCAATAATCCCTTCCACTTCAAAATTCTTACGTTCGCCGTAAGTACCTCGTTTCAGTCCTTCACCCAGATCTTTAAACCGGGGTGATCCAATCAACAGGAATCCTGCTGTTGCCTTTTCAAATTTTTTAACTTTACTAAACATTACCTTATAATTAACTACATAATTTTCTCTATCAATAAATCAATGAATTCTTGCGTAATCTTTCCTGAAGAAATATTTGTACGCAAATATTAGCAGAATACCACAGAATACCCAAATTATTGCAAGCATTGAGAGCCCAAAAGAAAGTCCCAATATTGGTTTCAAATAGCCTAAGATCAGCGGAGCAAGCGATCCTACTGAAAATCCAATCATGAGCATGATCCCTGAAACAGAGGATTGATATTTCACCGGGATGACATCATATAAAACTGAATAAGTATTTGCATCAAAAAAGGCACGGCCGAAACCGAAACCGGCAAAACCTATATAAACCGTGAACAACACCGTGGAATTACCCATCAAAACAATAAACGGAGCAGCAAATAAAAGTCCTATTCCTTGCATTAGCAATCTTGTGCGAGGGTTTTTCCGGGCAAACTTATCGGAATATTTCCCCGCAAGTATGATCCCTGTAAAGGCAAACATATGTGTGTAAAACATTGAATTAAATCCTGCTCTGGAAAGGCTCATGCTGAATTTTTCATAAAGATAGGTCGGTGTCCATGTAAGATATCCTGTCAATACAAAAATTAAACCGCTGAAACCGATTATCAGAGAGATAGCTGTAGGTGTGTGTAAAAGTACTTTCAGTGCTTCAGCAAAACTAATTTTTTCTTCCTTTGTCTTTTTTTCTTCATCAGGTCTGTCTCTTAGTCTGAAAATCAGTATGATCCCTTGAATTACACCAACAGCACCAAAAATATAAAAAGCGCTTCGCCATCCATAGTGTTCCCCTACGTACCCGGCCAGGAATCCACTCAGGATAATCCCCAGATAATATGCGGTCTGATGGATTGACATAGCAAATGCTCTTGTCTCTTTATGGTAGCTGGCTAATAAGGTATAATTGGCAGGACCAAAAAATGATTCGCCAGCACCTGTTGCAAAACTTCTCATTAAGATAAGCATCAGAACTCCATTGCTTAATCCGGTAAACATAGTAGCAATACTCCAAAACAGAATACTTATGGTTACTATCCATTTCCGGCTGAATATATCTCCTATATATCCGGCCAGAGGAACAAGAAGTGCATAAACAAGGTTAAAAGCTGTTGCAATTGAGCCGACCTGCATATCGGTTAAATGCAAATCGGCCTTGATTAATGGCAATACAACGTTAAAAATCTGCCTGTCTCCCTGATTGAGAAAATAGGCAATCCACAATAATGTCAAAACTTCCCACTTATATCCCTTACTTAATTTCATCCGTAATTAATTATTAGTTTAAGGTTGGAGGAACCTCCATGTTTCGAAATACTATTTTCATTCTTGTTTATGTTTTGGAAAACATGGAGGTCTCATTAATTATTGTTTTTCATTTTTTCATAAATTAACACAACGATACTATTTTTACCTACGATCACACTTTGAGTATTATCAGTTCCCTCATTGACTTTTACCTCTCCAACACCTGATGATTCTTTATACCGGTAACCCGGAACGAGAAGTTTTGTAGTTGCTGACTCAGCTGACTTTTGTGTCACAACTATTGCCATTTGATTACCATTCACGAAACTTCGTGCTTCAATTATCTGGTCATCTATTGAAAAGCCTTCCGTATCACGATAAGTTCCAAGTAACAGCAAAGACTTATATTTATCCTTTAGTACATTTATTTTAGCCAAATACTGCTGATAATCAGGCGTTTTGTCAATTGTTGCACGTAACCTGTAAATTTGCAGATTGTTCCGTAAACCCAATAAGACATCCTGGTTCATAAGCCACTCGATATCCGGTTCATCACCATCAATATTTCTATCAGATAGAATAATTTCAGGGAAGGTGTACCTAAACCAATCAATGAAACAATTACTGGCTTTTAGGTTAAAAATACTATGTACATAATCGCAATACTGAGAAGTTACATCAGTAATATGCTCCGTTCCAATAGCCAGGTCTTTATCCTTCTTATCTATATAATCATGAGCCATTTTCAAAGCATTACCCTTATCTGCAATAACCCGAAGATCAGGGATGGGGAACTCTTTACTTATATCCCAGTTGCCTGTGTTTTCACCATATCCCAGCTGATCATAAAAAACACTGTTTGCTCCCAATTCAATTGTCCGGTCAGCCATCTCTATCAGCTTTTTCTCCCACTTTGGGTTTTTTGTATCGGCAACAACAAATGACCTTGCATTATAGTAACCCGTAAAAGTTCCGGGACCAGAAAACCTATATGCTTCAACTATTTCAGTACCTGTATTACTTTTGAAACAAACTTTTTTACCTTCACCATTTTTATAGTAATCACTTTCAGTATCTATTAATTTCCCATTGAAATACAATAAAACTTTTCCTCCTCCCTTTTGGTAACCGGCAATTGCTTTTTTCCATCCTTCATCACCTCCCTGGTCAGGGTCTGTTACATAATATGAATCAGGATAACCATTATCCATACCACTATTCCACCAACCGAACGGGAATACAACATTTATTCCGACACTCTCTCCTGCTTTCTTAACATTTGTTGCGAAATCATTATATGTAAAAAGGGTTTCACCATACTGATGACGCAAAATTATGCGCTGGAAACCTGGCATTTGTTTAATCCATAGAGGTTCTTCACTATGGTTCCACCACGTATTCGCCCAGGTCCTGTAGATTTTTGATGTTTCATGCCAACTACCTGTATAAGGAACAATAACATTGGCATCGTTTTTCCACGATTGACCCGAAAGGCAATTGGGGTATTTATACAAGCCCGTCTCCAGTTCACTAAAATTATGTTTTTTGTCGGGATACATTCTCAACCCATGCCATGTGTCCTGAAACGTTGAATCGTGGCTTCCAAAATATAGTCCCTGATTTCTCCCCACTAAGGCAAAACAATTTGAAGCGACCCCCGAAGGATACTTTACATTCATCTGGCGAAAATGCTGATCAGGCCCCATATATGAATAAGGTATGGATAATATTTGTTTCTTCGGATCGGGATAAAGCTTACCGCCTGTTTCTGTAGTTAAAAGCTGGTGATCGGGAGGCAGCTGACAATTAGCAACTAATGGATATTGAAGCTCCCTGATAATAGTATGCAATTCATTATTTGTAATTTCAGATCCGAACCTTACCATATTTTCTTCCAGAACTATTTTAAGAGAAAGCTTAAAATTCAAATCTTCTTTACCATTTGTTAATTTATTATAGGTGATAAATATCTGATTCTCCGTCTGTCGGATCGATGGCTGATTGTCTTTGGCCAATATTTCATTATCCTTTTGATTTTTACGATCAAAGTATAACCGCCAGATAGATTTACCGGAAGCATAGTTAAAACCAGTCTGAAGATTTTTTAGTGTAACCATGTTACCGTTGTTATCAATTGAAAATTCAATCTTTTGATTTTTCAGAGTGTATACGTTTTGGGCTATCCCCTGAAAAACAAAGGCTGCCAATAAGACCACTGTTGTAAAATTTCGCTTGTTCATAATTATACAGTTAAGTTTATTATTACTGAAATCATCTTTTTCCAGGTTATTAAACTATTTTTTTGATATCCTGAAGAATTTGCAGCTTTCTGCCGGAAAGAAAACTTTATGTTCTCTACAAGGCTTGTACTCTGTTCTGTTTCCCAATAATTCCTGAAGACGAAATTTACCCGGTAAAAGTATTTCTCTTTTTCCGGATACTAAAGCTGAAACAGACAAATAACTCTGGTTGGCATAAACAATATCTCCTTCCTTACTGTAAATATGTACTCCTGACTTAATCGCAAAATATTGAATTACCTGCCAGGGAACAGGGGGAACACAGGCAAGAACATTGGAATAACCATTCCCTTTTTTCTCACCTAAGACTGAATATCCATCTTTAGTTCTGCCAAGAATGGTATCAGCGTTACCTTTTATGTATAGGAATGGTGAGACATTTGCTCCATTATAAACAATTTCTTTGCCTGGAAGTTTTACATCTATTTCTGATCCGGAAAGTTTCTCTTCAAAACCTATTTCCATATCCATAAATGATGAAACGTTTGTTATTGATATTTTGTCATTTATCATTCCGGGAGCATAGAGCCATAATAAAACGCGGTTATCAGTCATGCATTTCCGGTTGATTATCTCTCTCTCCTCACCTTTAATTAAAAAAGTGTTCAGAAAAATAAACATCCGGTATTTTGAGATGTCCAGATCCTTTAAATCTTCGAGCAGATAAATATCATACGGAGTTCCCAGTTTCCCAACTTGTGACATCTGCTGTCCGATCCATGTTGATTTTCTGGAAGCTGTAGCATAATAAAGAAGTGATTTTTCCCCGACGATCACACAGACCTGTGATACAGAACCCCGGGGCAGATTTAAGCTTTCATCTCCTATCTTCTGCATTTTACTGAATAGATTCAGAATCTTTTCGTGATCATACCATCCACCCCAAAGATCGAACCACCAGTTAGCCGAACCTGTGCAGATGACCCTTGAAAAGACGGCTTTAAGAAGTTCCAGAGACTTTTCAACAGTCTCCGGACCCAACCACCCTTCAGTATCATACTCGTGATATGGGTCAACATCAGGTTGCATTTCCGAAATCCATTTGCTCATGCATGTTCTGGTATCTGCTTCATAATAGAAAAGCTTATTTGCCTTTTGTAATGAATTAGTTTCTGTAAGGAAATGCATGTCATGTTCACCAATCCGTGTTCCTTTTCCACCTCCATTAGTGCTTGATAAAAAATCAATATATGGAGAATGAAGTAAAAGCGACAAAGCGAGATGATCTCTCCATTCGACAAGAGTGTATCCATAAAAAACACCTGTAAGAAGGCTTCCTATGCTTTCCTTCTTTACTGCCTGACAAAGAAATCCGATGCTTTCTACAATTTCTTCAGCTTTAAAAATATTATAATCAATTACTAATCCGGATTTTACAGGATCGTAAAAATCTCCGAATTCAGCTTTTCCCCTTTCTTCAGGTGAAGGGATCCTAATCTGATCAAAACCAATATTGAAAAGCGTTTCTATTTTGTTCTCATCATTATTATATTTCATCAGAAGCCACTGACGGAACTTTTTCTGAGCAGCCAGGCTGTAATCTACAGAACCCAACCAATCGTGATGAGCCGCTTCTTCGGTTTCACCGGCTGTAACATGAATACCAATAATCCTGTCAGCATAGGGAGATTCAGAAATGTGCCGGACTATCTTTCGTAATACTTCTGCTGTTTCATTGCGCCATACAATTGAAGAGAAAGATTGTCGCAGCGGAAGTCCTTCATAGGTACGACTGGTCTCAGAGGGATGAAAACTATCCCACCAGCTGGGACTGTCACAGAATATCCTGGGAAAGATAAATGCATCAGGAGCGACTTCAAGTATTTCGTTTATGCTTTTATCAAAAAGATCATAATCGATTTTATCAGGGCCATCCCATATACCTTTCTTATCCAATCTTACTTTGCCTTTTCTGTAAGCTGCCACAAATCTGTCACCTAGTGTTATGCTCAGGCTGAAAAATCTCATCCCCGATTCTCTCATATTTTTATACCGGAACAGTTTCGGGTAATATGAGATAAAGGCCATTGGGAAATATGGTTTGCCGTTGACAAACAGGGTTGGCTTCCCATTAAATTGTTTTACTTCACTGAATACCTTCCCTTTTTCAATATTATCATTGTCAGGAGAAGCACTCTTTGTATCATCCTTCCCTGAAGCAGCTTGTAAAAGGGTATCACCATATAATGAAGCCGGGTACATACTCACAATCGCAGCACCACCCAGGTTCTTTACATGATTAATAAATTTACGTCGTCTCATTTTTGTCCCATTTTCAGGATGTAATCTACAAACAGCATCAGTAATATTCACTGATACAAAATATTGGTCGACTGGTTAAAGCTCACAAAGGCAAAATATTATTGCTTTAAAACAAGGATAATTGGAGTTACAAAATTCCAATTATCCTTGAAAGTATTTTCAGCTATTTTTTAACTGAATTTCAACCATGAGTTCTTAATCAATGAAAGGCGACTAATAATATCCTTCATTTTGTTCCTCTGAAACAGGGCCTGCATTTTTAAGCCGGTCAATATGATTCTGAGGAATCGGACGTAGTTTATGCCAGGTTTTAACAGCAGCCGGACATTGTTTATTATATTTTACTATACGATCGTAAAATGTTTCGGTCCTGGTCAGATCAAAAAAGCGTTCATCATCTCCACAGAATTCGCGTGCACGTTCTTCCAGAATGAAATCACGTAACTTTTCAAAACTGTTAATTTTATCTGTTGTGATTTCCATTGATGATTCTGTACTTTTTGTAATATCTGCAATACTACCGCCGTCATAAGTGTAATATTGTTTTGGCTTGATTTCTCCATCTTTATAAGCAGCTCTTCTTCTTACAACATTAATATAGTCAGCAGCTTTTGGATAATCACCCTTTCTCCCATATGCTTCAGCAGCAATCAGGTAAGTTTCGCTCAACCACATAAGTTTAAAATCAAGGGTTCCAACGCTTGTACTAGGAGAGGCCTTAAACGGATCCAAATGGTATTGGTATTCCGGAAATACCCTATTGGTGAATTTGTTTCTGGGTCTCCAGGTATAAGATTTTGATTCTATCTGGGAGGTAGTAGCGTCTTTATTCATCGTAAAATAGAGAGCAGTATCTCCAACAGCAAATTTAGGTTTCCCTACCAAAGCCGGAGATGGTGCATAAGTTGCAGACCATGTAGGAATCGTTGATGCATAATTACAGAGCCATGTTGTTTTAAATTGTTTATAAAACCTTGAATCGTTTTTGAGATCATACAAATCATAGAAATAGTCTGTCGGACGTAACCGTACCCAAGCCTGACCATAATTATTATCCAATGTAAGTCCTCCTACTGTCATATACTGAACAGTATAAAACAAATGGCTTTGATTTCCATTGCCGTCATAAAGAAGGTTCGATGTATATTGGACAGCAAAAAGTACGTCTTTATTATTTTCATTAGTGTTTCTTCTGGCATCATCATAATTTGGCAACAGAGCACCTTTAAATGCAATCACTTTTTCGGCATAGTAGGCAGCGCTGTCAATATCTGTTGTCTTTTGTCCACGCTGTTCTGTCACTGCGCTTCCCCTGGTTAAATAAACCTTGGCCAACAGGTGCTGAGCTGCTGACTGTGTGGGTCGGGCAACATCGGTTTGAGTGGCAGGAAGATAATCTGCAGCAAACCTTAAATCGGAAATAATTGAACTATATATATCCGGAACTTCAGCTCTTTTCATTTCATCTAAAACGCCAATGTTTTCTTCAAGTAACAGTGGAACTTTTCCAAATTCCTGTACAAGAATAAAATAGTAATAGGCACGTAAAAATTTCGTCTCTCCAATCCTTGCATTTTTCCCCGCATCATCTTTCAAATAGCCTGTTCCTACAACATTGGGAATACGATTAATGGCAATATTGCAACGGCTTATTCCCAGATAGAAATCGCTCCATACATTATAGAAAATGGAGTTGGATGGATTTAATGCAGAAGTGTACATATGAAACTCATTACCATCGGAAACATTTGTATATTCCCATATGTCAGTTCCATGACATGTCATCTTAATGCCATTTGCCGTGCCTCCCCAGGTTCTGAGAGGTACATATGCAGACCTTACCAGATCTTCAATACCACTTTCGGTATCATAGTATGAATACCCGATACCTGAAACAAATTCCTCTTTCAGAAACTTCTCACAGGAAGTCATAAGGAGGAAAATTACAATTATACTTAATATCCGTTTTTTCATAGTAATAAATTTTCCTGGTTAAAATGATGCTGATAAACCAACTATAAATGTTTTCACACTCGGTACATTAAAACCTAGTCCTTCCGGATCAATGCTCCAGCAATTCTTATGCATATAAGGATTCTGAGCTGTAGCATAAATTCTCAGTTTGTGCATGTCAATTTTAGATAAGATTCTTTCAGGAATGGTGTATCCCAGTGTCACATATTTCAATTTAACAAATGATCCATCCTGATAACAAACGGTTCCGAAATTTAAAGGTGTCTGTCTGCCAGCCAGCGGTCTTGGAAATTCATTACTTTTATTTTCAGGAGTCCAATAATTAACATTTAACCAATTATATCGTGCCTCATACTGACCTCCCATTTCATCATAAACTGTTTGTCCCTGTCGTGTATATAGGAAGAATGAGAAATCAATTCCTTTATATTCCATAGTACTGCTCAGACTCCCTGACCATTTGGGAACCGTAGAACCCAGAATAACCCTGTCATCAGCAGTTATCTTTTTATTATCGTCCTTATCGTAAAGCTTTATTTCACCGGGGGCATAAGTACTACCATTGGCATTGTATTGTGCCATTAAGGCATTGTCTTCGTCTGTATTCTGCCAGATACCGGTAAATTTATAATCATAATAAGAGTTTATTGGATGCCCTATAAACCATTTATTACCAATATCATCAACTTTCCCATAGTATAGTTCGGTAATCTCTTCTTTATTGGCATAAAACATTACATCAGTTCTCCATTGAAAGCCACCTGCTGTGTTGATCAATAAACCTGATAAAGAGACCTCAATTCCTGAGTTTCGTGTCGATCCGATATTCTGTGTAATGCTTGAGAAACCGGAAGCAATAGGTAATTGCCTGGGTAACAACAGATCATGTGTGTTTTGTTGGTAAACATCTATAGATCCCGATAATCTTTTATTCAGCAAACTAAAATCCAATCCCATATCATACTGACCGGTTGTTTCCCACCTCAGATCTGAATTAATTAAAAGATTTGGTGCATACCCAAAAAATCCATTATCGCCTGATACATACGTAGTGCGGCTTAATGATCCAAGTGTTTCATACGGACTGATAGAGGTATTTCCTGTTTTTCCATACCCCATTCTTAATTTCAGGTCGTCAAACAAACTTATACTTTTCATAAAAGGTTCATCAATTATGCGCCATGAAAAAGCCACTGATGGAAAGAAGGAATATTTATGATCTTCCGCAAGACGTGAAGAGCCATCATATCTTCCTGTCAGGGTTAACATATACTTATCTTTCAAGGCATAATTTACCCTGCCCATATATGAATTAAGCCTCCATTGAGAATAGCTTGAACCAAGTCCTGTAATCGCAGTTGCTGTTCCCAGATTGTTCCACATCTGATATTCATAAGGTAAACCGCTTACAGATCCATTCAGGCTCTCATAGTTATAAGATTCAATGCTATTCAATAATGTTACTCCTAAGCGATGAACATTATTAAAGATTTTGTCATAATACAGAAGGTTATCGAGTGTATAATGGAACTGATTAAAAGTCGAATTCGATGCAGTTGGCGATCCTCCTAACAGAGACCCTTTTGAACCACGGAAAACGCCGGTTCTGCCATCCTGATAATCAGGACCAAAATTCAGGCGGTATTTTATGCCCGCAGGCAACTTGATTTCTGCATAATAACTTCCATAAAATCGATTAGCCTTATTTTCAGTGGCGTCATTCTGGGCAGCGAGTATGGCATTTGCCATCAGTTCACCTCCCGGCATTAACTGTAGAACACCATTTTCATCTCTGAATGGATTTAAAGGATTGGTAATAGCTGCATAATAAAACACATTAGTTGTCTCTTCCTTTTTATTAAAAGAGCTGGCCATCGAACCTCCTATTTTTAACCATCTGTTTATTTCCTGGTCGATAGTTAACCGTAAGGAATATTTAGAATAGCCATATCCTTGTATACCACCTTTATTATCAAAGTAACCGGCAGAAAATGATATTTTTGTTTTATCAGTCCCTCCTAATACATTTAACTGATGGTCCTGGATTGTTCCAGTCTGGCTGATAGCTCCGACCCAGTCATATGATTTGATTTTTGAGGGATCATAATTACCATTCTCATCATAAGCTGCTGAAATGGATTCAAGAACATATTTGTCGGGGTAGTAAAACATTGTCTTATCCAATGCCAAAGTTGGCACATCTGAGGCATATTTACCGGCATTGCGCTGAGCTTGTCTTCTGCATTCCACAAACTCTTCAGCGTTCATTATGTCCAGTTTATTGTTTACCTGTACACCATAATAACTATCAAAAGTAACTTCAGATTTTCCTGATTTTCCTCTTCGGGTAGTTACGAGGACAACTCCGTTAGCTCCGCGGGAACCATAGATTGCAGTTGCAGAAGCATCCTTTAAAACCTCAATTGACTCAATATCAGCAGAGTTAACGTCTTTAAGATCTCCCATAAAAGGAATTCCATCAACAACATATAAGGGATCGTTACTAGCTTTGATTGATCGGTTTCCCCTGACTCTGATTGTTGGCGCATCTCCGGGTTTTTGCGATGTCGAAAAGACATCTATACCTGCTACTTTTCCCTGGATAGATGAAATTGCAGATACTGACGGATTGGATAAAATCTGTGCTCTGTCGACTGATGCAACAGACCCTGTCAGATCCTTTTTTCTCATTGTTCCATAGCCTACGACAACAACTTCCTCAAGCCCTACAGCTTCTGAAACAAGTGTGACATCAAGTTGTGTCCGGCCGTTTAATGCAATTTCCTGCGTTGTCATCCCCACAAACGAAAAAATCAGGGTAGCACTAGGATTAACATTATTTAATGAATAATTACCGTCGACACCTGTAAGTGTTCCATTAGTTGTACCCTTAACAACAATTGTAGCACCAGGAACAGGATTTCCGGATGAATCGGTAAGCTTACCTGAAACTTTGCTCCCCTGAGCCATCAGGTCTCCGCAGTAATAACCTAAGAAAAGTATTAAAAGGGAAACGCTCCATACCTTTCTGGCGAACTGCTTGAAGTCAATAACTTTAGATGTTTTTTTCATACTTCATTAGATTGATTAGGTTTGTAAAACTATCTCACAATATTGGTAAAAGTACAATTGTGTGGTGTAGTGTGGTACAAATATATTTTTTATTTATTACTTTTGCAATAGAAAATATTTTTTTGTAACGTTAAAAGTTTTAAACACACAGTAAACAATTTGTATGAAATCAAAAATTAAAATTGACATTAACTCCCAAATACCATTATATAAGCAGTTGGTCAGGTTTTTTCAAGATGGGGTGGATACCGGCGAATATAAAGAAGGAGACTTTATTCCTTCGATGAATGAACTTGCAACCGAATTAAACATATCGAAAGAAACTGTTAAAAAAGCTTATTCAGTTTTACGGAAAGAGGAAGTAATAGAAGCATCACAGGGAAAAGGATTTTACATTACAGCCAGAAACAGGGATAAAATAAAGATACTTTTACTCTTTGATAAGATTAGTACCTATAAACAAGATTTGTTTAATTCGTTTGCTGAGACAATTGGTGACAGGGCGGGTATAACCATTCATTTACATAATCAGGAAATTGACCTTCTGGAATTCTTTATAAATGAAAATCTTGATAATTTCGATTACTATATAATTACACCTCATTTCCCTCTTAATCCTGATATTCAGAAAAGAGTTATCAAAATCCTGAAAAAAATTCCCAACAGAAAACTAATTCTGGTTGACAGGTTTATTGAAGGGCTTCCCGGTAACTTCGGCTCCGTATACCAGGATTTTGAAAACGATATTATTGACGGACTCACACAGTCTATTGATTTACTGAAAAAATACGACAGGTTGAATGTCATATCAATGGCGGGTAGTCTATATGCTCCCTTAATTGAAAAAGGGATAAAACAATTCTGTGATATTAATAAAATGAACATTAATATAATAAGGCAATTCAATGTGGGAAAAATTCAGAAAAAGGACTTCTTCCTGACATTAAACGGACAGGTTGATCATGATTTTATTAAGCTGATCAAGGCAGCCCAGGCTGAAGGCTTTAAGATTGGGAAAGACATTGGAGTAATTGCTTATAACGAATCTCCTATTAACGAGATAATTCTTAACGGACTTACTGTCTTTTCAACAGATTTTAAGCAGATGGGTGAACTGACTGCAAAGATGATCCTTGAGAAATCTTTAAGAAAAATCAGATGCGATTTTAAACTGATAAAAAGGAATACATTTAATTAAAAGAGCTATTTTATCTTCTGTTCAACATTGGCAGGATTCTGGTTACAATTTAGAATTTCTGATAAATGTAATACTGATATATTTCTTTTTTGTTTATCTGCACCCCCTCTCAATTGCATGATACACCCCGGGCATTCTGTCAAAAGTATTTCGGCTCCTGTCTTCTCAGCTGCATCAAGCTTTTTCTCTAACTGGGCAGCCGATATTTCAGGATATTTTACGGTATATGTCCCTCCAAAACCGCAACACTGATTTTCAAACTCCGACCTGACAAATTTATAACCTGCCTTCGTTATCAAATTTTCAGCACTCTCCTTTAGATTCAATCCTCTTATTAAATGGCACGGTGCATGATAAGTTACTGTCTTACCAACATTTTCATTACTTCTGAAGCTGCAATATTTATTCACAAATGATCTGAAGTCGGTTATTTTACCTGCGAACCTGGTGATCTGTTCTTTCTCTTCGTCATTAAAACCCTCCATTTCAGGATATGATCCTTTAAGAAATGAAGCACATGAAGCGCATAAAGTTACAATGGCATCATATCCCCCGTCTTTAAAAGCCATGACATTCCGGAGTGCAACAATCTTCGAATTCTTTTTGTCGCCTGTCATCATCAGAGGCAATCCGCAACAACTTTGCTCTTCCGGCATAAATGATTCAATGTTGTTAGCAGCAAAGAGTTTTATGGCTGCTTCAACCTGTTCAGGATAAACAAAATCATCAAGGCAACCAGCAAAAATTCCAATTTTAAGTTTGGGATTATTGACTACCGGTTTGATACTTTTCCATTTATCACGAAGAGGTTCATCTGCCAATACTGGAAGAGTCCTGAATGAATGCTCTTTATAGAGAATAAGAGGAAGATGGCGAATAAAACCATCATTCCCTGTAAAAGGTTTCTGTCCGGTTTTAGCAATCTTAAGGAATCTGTGAAACATCTTCCGGTTCTTTAATAAAGCGGTAACAGTTTTTGAAATAACCGGTCTGCCTTTTCTTTCATTGATCCGGATCTGTATCTCTTTTATCAAAGATGGCAGATCAATCCCTGCAGCACATACTTCTTTACATGCAAGACAATTTATACAATTATCAGCCAGAAATGCAGCATTGTCAATCCCATGATAAAAATAAGTAAGTATATGCCCCACAGGTCCTATATAAACATGGCCCATCATATGACCACCAATATGACCATATACCGGACAAACATTGGCACATGCACCACATCGTATGCAATTCAATATGTCAGAAAAGATCTTGTCGTTTGCAATCTCTGACCTTTTATTATCTAAAAAAACAATATGATATTCTTTCTTGCCATCTGCGCTGCTTTTACATTCATTCCGGCCTGTGATCCAGGTTATATATGATGTTATTTTCTGACCTGTGGCATTTTTGGGAAGCACCTCAAGTATTTTTAATGCCTCATCTACTGTCTCTATAAGTTTTTCAAGACCAATGAGCGCCACATGTATCCTGGGCAAAGTTGTAACAAGCCTGGCATTACCTTCGTTTGTGACAATCCCTATAGTTCCTGTTCCGGCAATAGCAAAATTAGCACCTGTTATACCCATATCAGCCTTTAAAAATCTCGGTCTGAGTTCTTTCCTGGCTACACTGACAAGCGTTTTTATAACTTCCGGTTGAGACTGTTTTGTTTCATCGGAAAATGTTTCTGCGACCTGCCCTTTTGAAAGATGAATGGCAGGCATGACCATATGTGAAGGACCTTCATGCCGCAGTTGGATAATCCATTCTCCCAGGTCTGTTTCAACAACTTCAAAGCCTTTTGAGATAAGGTGATCATTTAAATGAATCTCTTCAGATGTCATTGACTTTGATTTCACAATTGACCTCACATTACCCTCTGAGGCTATCTTTTCAATGATCGAGTTCGCTTCCTCAGCATCAGATGCAAGATGGATAATAGCACCATGTTCCGTAGCTTTCTGTTTAAAGAGAGAATAGAGTTCATTTATATGTGACACTGATTTTCTTTTCAAATCAGTTATTCCATGAATAAGCTCTTCTATGTTTTTCCCGTTAAAAGCATTTTCCCTCGATTGTGGATAATTACTTGTAAAATTCCCAAGAGCGGTTTGAAGAAATTTGTCATCGAGAGCATGACTGATCTCTTTCCTGTATTTTTTATTTGAAGTGTATGCCATTTATTTATTATTTGTCAGGATAATATGAAGATGTTCCGGTCCATGTGCACCTAAAGTAAGAACTCTCTCAATATCGGCTGTCCTGCTTGGGCCCGTTATAAAAGCTGTATAATTATTTTTCTTGAACCATGTATTTAGTTCATTACTAATATCTGAAGATTTTTCAACAATATTTTCAGGATTCAGTAAAATGAAATTTGTCTCTGACAACATTGTTGCTAACCTTATGTCTTCATTATCCGAATTAACGACAAGAGTACCTGTTTCAGCAATACCAAAAGATGCATTTACAATGCCGGCATCTATTTCACCTGCCCGATCTCTGAGCGGTGATCCGATTTTTTCAAATCCTCCTGTTTCAAGATTTCTGCACAATGCAGCCGGCATCCCGGGAGCCGCAAATCTCGAATATCCATTCAATTTCATGATTTTTTCGATATATTCAACAACCGTATTTTCAGTATCAGCTATATAAAGTATTGCTGAAGCATCTTCTGCCATTTTTTTGAATAGCTCTATCCGTTCATTGTTCATACTTCTGTTAATCAGGTTGATAACAATATATTTAAATTAAAATAATTTGTGCCCGCCTTTAGCAGTGCAGGCACAAATCAGATCTTATAACAACACAAAAGTATACAAAACTTTTAAGCAATATATGACATTATTTACTGCTCCTTATGGTGTACATTTTATAACCGACTTCACGAATTTTAGCAATTGTTTCGGGATATGGTGTATCACAGACATCCACCAATCCATTCTGGAAATCTTCCCCATCGAATCTTCCGGTTGTTGCCTGTTCACCATATTGATGCCAATGTGCACCGATCACATTTGGATGACGAAGAGCTGACGTGATATAAACCACATATGCTTTGCCCCTTTCTTCCTGATTTGCCACCTTTATCTGCGCAGAATCGAACATTCCCCTGTCAAGAGCTCCGAAATGAAACTCCCCGATCATAACAGGTTTATCGACACCATCAGGCAGTTTAAATTCGTCTAAGGTATTACGGTAAATATTATAGCTGATAACGTCGCAATACTTTGAACCTATTCTAATTGCTGCTTCATAGGAACCTGCGAAACGGCATCCCAGATATAACTTATACGGAGCTGCCTTTTTGAATTCGTCTCTAATTCCTTTGAAATAGGCGTCTATTAAAACTTCAGTGAATGCAATACAGTCATCCTTCGATCCTTGGGGAGGAACTACCTGTGACTGAAGAATTTTGTCCCAATCGGCATAAACCGATTGCCATGCATCATTAAGTTTGCCGATAGAACCATACTTTTTTCTGAGTCTGTTTACCATCTCAATCTTGGCGGGCTGGGTAGCGGGTGATTGCAGAGTCCAGGTTGCCAGATCAGCAGGTCCTCCAAATGCGATTTCATTATCGACGAAAAATCCGAAGCACCACGGGTCATTCAACTCATTTTTCCGTTGTTTCAGTTGCTTGCGAAAATCTGTACGGAATTCCGGATGAAAAGGATCGTTAAATTTCCACCAACCTAACCTGCTCCCCTCAATAGTGGGTGATTTAAGTTCGAACCTGTCGGTATATGGAGTTTTTCTCATCAGGCAATAGTTTGTATCTGAACAGTTACCAACGGTATTCATTCCCCAGCTTCTCAAACGTATGTGAGCCATTTTTCCATATTTATTATACCAGTCATCTCCATATTTACGCATAGCGTTAGCCGATGAAAAATCGTATGTTTTTTTAATATTTCTGGCAACATAATATAGATAGAGTGACCTGTCGTGTGTATTGTAAAATTGGGCAAAGGGTGAATCTTCTTTTGGAAGTTCAGTGAAATAGAACTCACGATTATCCAGGGGAGTTTCAGCTGATGAAGGAGTTACCCGTACCGGTCCATGAGACCAGTATAAACAACCTTCAGGATCAACCATCCACCATTTCCCATCAATCTTTTTAACATAGAAATTGCCTGTTGCCTTTTGTTTCGGTCCGTTAGCCCAGCCGCCATACTGATCCCAATCAGATGGTCCGGGATGAGCATCAATATCAGCAAGCTCTCTCTCCAGAGCATTCTTCATATCAGAGTCTGTCTTCGTTTTTCCAGGCCAGTCTTTGTGTATAAACTGACCATATTTGTCAATGAACGGGAAAAATTTTTCCGGTGGCAATTTCATATAATCAGGAACATCCATTACCGGGCCTGTAAGTGCCACAATTCGTTTCACACTCCATTTCCAGTCTGCCCGCGGAGAATTGACATAAAGAGCTACACTTATCACATTATTCAAGTCAATATTGGAAACGATTCCAGTTGTCTGAAAAGGTCCCCGACGCATTCCAAAAAGCTTGTCACCAATTTCCCGTGTATAAGGAAGTTGTGGAGGAAGATTTACAGTACACACCTTCGAACTATTAGCCGGGATAATGATTCTATCAACGAACACTCCAGTTTTTTTACCCGGATCAGCATCTTGATTATCGAGACGGACTGTGATCCGCAAATCTCCCTGAGTTTCATGATTTGCCAGATCTAAAACTAATTTATTGCATTCCGATAATTTCCAGTTACCTTTTATCAAGATGCCAGGATCAGTGATATTTCCTTTTGTCTCAACCTGTATGGAACTATCTTTCACTTCAAATTTACTTTCTTTGTGAGCGGTAATTGATTCTACCGGAGTTTCAGCCACATCGAATAGAATTATTTCTCCGTTCTTCGCTTTGTGCTTCTGAGAACAGCCAAAAGACAGAGCACAAAAGATAGCTAATACAATGCTAATCTGTTTCATAATTAATAACTTAATAAATTTATTATTATCATTTTCCTTATTCCTGATAATGTATTCAACAATGTTTTATTCGTATATCAAAACCAATATCAACTTATTTTTACTTGTCTATCCATATATTCTCAAGTTCTACGCCAGGAACTGAAGGTTCTTTTACTTTTATTGTACCTATCTTATACCTGTGCTGACCATCGTCATCTGTAAGAGGAAGTGCTATTGCGGGGGTCCCGTCTTTTTGTCCGACTGAAACAAATACATCGTAAACACCATGCTTTGTAGAAGGGGTAACAGGTCCGGCATAGAAATCACTTCCCGGACGTTGTTCCATTTTCAGGGTGAATTCGTTGAAAAATTCTTTCGGTGATAAAAATCCGATGTTAAAAGTACTCACATGATTTTTCTGGGGTGCCGCATCAGGCTTTCCGGTCTCCAGCGTTTTTACATCAAATTTGTCCTCAACCATGACAGACACAATTCCTGCTTTATTGTCTTTTACCGTTAGTGCAGGAAAACCTCCCTGATAACAGGGTGCCACACCGACATTTGCCCATGTCCATTCAACTTTGAAGTGCTCTCCTATTTCAACCGCTTCGGGATATTTTATTCCCTTCAAATTCAGACGATACCCCAACCTTCTGTTTATCTTTTCAATAATATCTTTGTTCTCTTTATAAAACTCCTGGGGCCACCAGTGAATTGAAAGGTAACTTGAATGATATTCTTCCACTGCTTCAAGAAGTCTCAATTTATCCCAGGAACCACGTGCTTTGAGCATTCCGTAATGCCCATGCTCAAGAATGACAGGTGTATTTGGCCAGAACTTTCCTGCCAGTCCGGCATTATACCATGCATTTGGATATTTATTTACCAGGATACTGTCATCACGCAAAGCAAGACCTTTCGATATGGCATAATCAGCCAGTGAAAGGTTTACGGTAGAGGCATGTGAACCAATCATGTCATCATTGATGCAAATCAGTGTTTTTTTGAAATATTTCATGTAAAGATCGACTTGCGACCTTACAATCCGGGCGCTTACTTCAGGTGAAAGTTTACTGGAATACCCTGTGTGACCTTCACCCCACATCCCAAACGTTCCTATATCAAAAAATGCCACATTCGGATTCCCGTCATAATGATCAGCCAGGGCTTTAATGAGATTTTTCAGTTTTTCCTGAAAAACAGGGTCAAGGTAATCCGGATCCCATAAAGGGCCGTCTTCGGAGGGACCGACCCTGTTTATAAAATTTACACCTTTGGCTCCTGCATCTTTCACCCATTTAGGAGTTGCCCAGGTAACCCAGTGTTCGCTGCAGTTGATACGGATTGCAATCTTTTTACCTTTTGCAACAAATCGCTGTGCCGGGGTATCAAAAACCGTCCAATTGAAAAATCCTTCTTCAGGTTCAACAAACGACCATGGAATCCTCATATAAATAACAGAGCATCCCGGATACCAGTCCAGCGAATCGGATGGTTCTAATCTGGAACCATAGTTGCCCGTCCGTCCTGAATAAAAATGAGTAACCCAACCCATCCCGGGATTGATAAGCGGCTCTCCCGTGTCTTGCGGATGAAATGTCCTAATTTGCAAATTATTATTTTGAGTATCCGCACTAAATACTTCATGATCAACATCTGCCATCTCCCCTGCTCTTGTCAGTGACATTGGGATAGTTGCACCTATTGCAGATGTACCAATAATCCGCAAAGCATTGCGCCGCGATATGACATTATGATTTTTATTTTCCATAATTAACGAATCATTGAGATACTTTATGTTAATTACTTCTTACTGGTCAGTTCCCACAAAACAAGACCGTTCTTCTCAAGTTTTTCTTGTTTCAGTTCAATCTGTCCTTTTTTAGTCTTTACCCAGGAATCTTCAATTTTTTCAATACCCCCTTTGTATTCCGGATTAGTTAAGCAATTGCTATGGTTACTGTCGATGAGGTACTTCACAACATGAAGCTTCCCGTTTTTCACTTCAGGAAATACTTTTCCAAGGTTCTGGATTGTCAGGTTTACTGCCCGTGGGTCAGCATAATTGATTGCTTCAATAACAACTTTTGATTTTTGAGCAGATGCCAGAACAATATCTTCATTATCTATGGAATTATTTACCTGTATCTCTTGTCCCTTGAGCATAGTCAGAAACTGCATAGAAGCCCCTGTCGGTAACATGCGTATCTCATTCGCCTTTGTGTCTGGTTCATTCGGACCATCAAACCACATGAAACGAGTCTGTAATTTGGAATTATGATATAAAACCCAGGGCATGATCATAATATCAGGACTATAGATACTTGAATAGTAAAGTGATTTGACAAGACCTGCAGCATTAGCGAAATGATATTCCAGTTTATCTTCACTGAAATGATAAGGATCATGCTCCGATATGAACATCGGGATATCTGTGGAAAGGCCATGTTTTGATAAGAGATCTTTTATATCTTTTTCCCTGTTGACTGTCTCTGAAATTTTAACATGGTACTCATGCCATGAAACGAAATCAAGCTTTTTCTCCGGAGACTGATCTTTATTGTAAAACTCAAAAAAATGGTCAATTCTGCTTAAAAATGAATTTGTAGAGACAGGCCCCCCTACCAGCAACCTTTTATCGCCGCTAAGACCCAATTCTTTATTTATTTCATTAACCGCTTCATATCCTAGCTTGTAAAAAAGATAGTACTGTTCATCAGTTGCACCGGCAAAGCCTTTCAATTCATATTCATTACAAACCTCCACATACCTGATTTTTGGATATAATATTTTATAGTGTTTCAGTCCTTCTTTGAAGATCATTTTCCAGTCTCCCATTGTAACCGGCAATGTATTATCCAGGATTTCCCGCTCATAGCGCCGGATAGTAAGCATAATTTCGTCGCTATAGTCATTGAATGCTTTCATATAATCATAAAAGTGAACATTCGACTCAACTTCCCATGGCCATGATTCGCGATGTTTTTCCTTAATATCACGATATTTGTCTACGCCAATCTGAAAATTGAAATTGTATTCACGGGTTCTGTAATCCCACATTTCGTCAAGGTTTAGCCAGCACCGGGTGACTTTTGATCTTCCGTAGGCTTTATCGCTGACTTCTGCTATTACAGGAGCCGGCGCCTTCTGTAATGATGTGTTACGATAAGCAACCAGATCGGGAAATGGATGGGTCTGTTTTGCGACATCGATGGCCCGGGTAATTTCAATTGAAGCCTCTGATGCTACTGATGTCTGGATTGATTTTTGATCAGGTGAAGTCATGTTATGATTTTTTGTACGGCAGAATTCTTCTGCGGAAGCTAACTCTGTAAACAAAACAGTGAATAAAAACGAAGCAAGTAAAAGAGTAGTTTTCTTCATGATATTATTTATTTTTCTTTTTTCAAATTATTCTGAAGTACGAAGTCCGATGAATTTTATTTATTATTTCACTTCATCAAATACACGGACATAATCAACTATAAAATAATCAGGCAACACAGCTTTTTTCAATTCCGGAGTAGCTATTACCGTTTAGTTTTACCCATCAAGTCAGATATACCCGTGAATTTTATGTCCAGGTAATAGCTTCCGTCTTTTTCAGCCATAGAGGAGACAACATCTTTATTAATTTTACGGGTGTCAACAAGATAGGCAGGAAGAACAACGCTTTTAATCATCTGTTTGCTCTGATCTCCAGGAATCATAACAAGTTTCATGATTTTCCCGTTTTTAATATCAGCAGAAACTGCCAGGTTATCAAAAGAAGCAAGTTTAAATGAGAACTCCTTCCAGTCAGCGGGGACAGCTGGTGCTATTGATATCTGATTACCATGAGATTGTATCAACATCTGATTCAGGGCATAAATAAAATTACCTGATGCAGTGGAAAACCATGGATGCATGACCACTTCCGGCTCATTGATCTCAAAGAGCTCCGAAAAACATCCTGCAGTACCTGTTGACTCAGCCAATAATTTTACCGGTTCTGTTTTATCGCCTATCATTGCAAGAGCCGATGCCATCCAGCCTGCATACCATGGACAAACCGAGTTACCGACAGGATACATATTACCTGATGCTCTTCCGTTTTTCACGAAACCATATATTGCATTCTTCTGAAGGTCGTTGCCGGCATCAAACACCGGATATGGGAAAATTCCTCCCATGACAGCTATACTTTCGTCTTTACATCCGGCATAAGGCACATATTGTTTCCCGTTGTGTGGAAGTGATTTCTTAAGTCTCTCAGCAGTATCGTTCCACTCTGTTGACAAGGTGTCGTCTTTATTCAGGACAGAAGCTGCCCGGCTTGCTGCCTCTAAAGTGAAAATCACTCCGCAGGAAGTCATAAACGGATTTAGTTTTGCCGGTCCAAGACGTTCCAGATCAGTACATTTACCAATAAACAAACTGCCATCCGGGTTATTATAAATCATGTGTGTCATAAAAAATGTAGCACAATCTTTAATTACAGGATATGCGGTTGAATTTAAATATTCAACATCCCCTGTGTAGAGGTACTGATACCAGGAAGAAAAAGCTATATTGGACATATGAAATACATGGTCGTACCAATATCCGGGAGGTGAAGCTTCTGTTCCGTCCTCAATTGTTTCCCATGGGTAACGTGCACCATAGGGCCTGGTTTTGTGATAAACCCGCTGACGGGCCTTCGGTAGAACATCATACCGGAAATCAGGTACCCGTTTCGAAATATCAAGATGATTACTGCTTGCAATTCCAAGAAAACAAAACATTTCGTCCCATCCGAAAAACTTTCCTGCCCAATGCGTATCAAAGATTCCTACAGGGAATGACCATTTTGTTGCATTCGCTCTCAGGTGATATTGGGCAGTATTATATGTTTTCTCCATCCGCAGATCGGGCAAATGAACAAATGACTCGTTACAATATGTTTTCCACTCCTTTTTATGTTGAGCCAGTATAGCATCAAATCCATCACTTAATATATTGTCTTTCATTTGCTTTGCCCTTTCTATGTAGTTTTCACCATCCATAGAATCGGCAAAAATCAGGTAAAATGTCATTTCGTAGGTTTGTTTTGTATTCAGAGTTATATCTGCCGACATGGTAGTTGCCTGTAAATCATTTGCTACCGTAACCGGTTTGTCGCATAAAACAGATATAATCCCTTCGTACGTATGATATCCTTCAACGCGATAACTATAATTCATCACCTTTTCTGAGGCATCCCATTCTGAAGTCATGATTGTTCTCCCCGGAGACTTTATTTCATTACCCGATGGAGTAAACTGATACTTAAATACATATCGTGAAGAACAAGAACCAGGTGTTTTAGTGGAGAATCGCTTTTTAATCACAATCATATCATGATACAATGGTGTAAAAACGATAGTTTCAACCAACAAATTACCATAATCATTCCTGCACGTTACAACAGCCTCTTTTGTATTCAGTGTCTGAGTCCAGTTTGCCGGTGTTGTATACTTAACACCATCTACCATCAATTCCTGATTAAAATGGCCATATGGGATCAGTTGACTATTCGGAGCACCGTACCTGCGTCCTTCCCACCAGATACCCGGAATCATTCCTCCAAATTTATTCTGGAACTGGCATCCCTGATAATCAACAAGCATACTCAGACTTCCATTACTTACAAGCGGAGGCACATATCCTGCAGGAAGTTTGTCAGCGATACCACTTACTGTATTTTCAAATGACAACTCATTATCAATCTGACAATATGCATTTTGAATACTGATTATTGCTGTAATGGCAATGACTAAAAAGAAAGCTTTGTAATTCATTTTTTTGAATTTTTTAATACAACTTTTTAAATGGCCATGTTTTTCTTTATGTAATATTCCCTGGTCTTTTTATTTTATTAATTCAAAAATCTTTGTATCAGGGGTTGAAAACTCACATAAAAAGCCCGAAGTTTTCTCTGCAACCACTTTTTCACTTATAACATCAACTACTTTTCTGAAGGAACGTGGAAGAGAAATTTTCTTCTTGCCTCCTTCTTTAAAATGAACTGCAAGTAATCGCTCATTTGCATAAACCGGATTTTCCTCCTGAGTATACATATGCACTCCTGCCTTCTTTATGATTTCCTTTAGGACCGAAGGAGTCATTGTTATGAAATCATAGGCATATACCGACTTCCATCCCTTCATATCCACGGTTACAGGCCCGGGAGTTTTATAATCTACTCCTGACCAGAATTTTACGCGTGATGTATCGATTATTTTCCCGTCGCAAATACCAGGTGCATATGTCCATACTATTGTGCGGTTTCCGGTAAGAACATATTTCTTCAGAATCTGCTCTCTTTCAGGGGTTATCAGCAGCGTTGCAGGAAGAAGGATAACCTTGTACCTGGAAAGGTCAATAACCGGAAAATCATTGAAAGAGTAAACATCAAACGGGGTGCCTGTCCTGTTAAGTTTGTCGCGGAACTGATAAGACATAGCAGATGCATGAGGCATTTTCTCATTTATATAATATGCGCTTTGAGGATCCGCAACAAGCAATACTTCCGCGACAGAAGCGGATTTATCGTTGACATACCTGTCAGAAACGGTTTTCAACCGACGGATAAGCTGTTGAGTTTCTTCTTTCTGATACCAGCCACCCCACATATCGAACCACCACAACGAAGTGTGATTTATCAAAGCAAAAGCAGCTTCGCGGGTATTTCCAGCATTATCATCCTCCTGTGTTTTCCATGTTTCGGTAGTAACACAATGAGTCCTGTGATCTATTTCATGCAAATAACGTTTCCCATACCGGGATACTGTTCCATTAACCAGTTGCGAACCACTTCCGCCTCCTATCATTCTGTCTTTATAGGTCCCCGGACTGATAAAAAAGTCAATATCGGGACTTGCAAAAACACGTTCATAGTCAAGATGCCCAAAGGAGACCAGCTTATTATCACTCACATGGTAATAGCCGAAAAATACTCCAATCTCCTTATCCTTGCTTATGACAGGTCGGGCAGTTTTGGCAAAATGTAAAACCGCATCTGCTATCACTTCGTTATGGAACCTCCAGTACTGAATTTTACTCATCTCGGTTTCGGGATCATATATTACATCTTCATGAGCAGCCAATTTCAGTGTACTTTCATCTGGAACATCGTCACCCAGAGATAATCCGTTCTTTTTACACCAATCACGCCATGCATTATTCTTCACACGACTGATTCGTCCACGGTCATACTCATACCACTCTGAAGTGCCACCTCCCGATAGTATATATGCCGATATTTTGTCACCGTACTTTTTCTCAGAATATGCAATAAAGTCAAGCATCCATTCCGTTGTTATCTTAATCCACTCTTTGTCTGAAGCTGCATGGGATATCTCGGCGAAGCTGTCATACGCAAACCGGCGCGTCAGCCAGTACGGTGTATTCAAGTCAATCATGCACAAAAACTTAGCTTCAGGATTAGCTGAAAGAAGATCATCTACCTGCTTGTCGTAAGCAGTAAAATCGTATTTTTTTATTCCCAGCCAGATCAAAGGATACTTACAGTATTCAAAGCCGATTCCATTAATAGTATTTGATGCGAAAAAACACCGTGTGTTGACACCCATTTTTTTAAAGGTGGAAGTCATTTCAAGTTCAGGCCAGAAAGATCGGTAAGCATAATATATCTTTTTCTCGTCATGCTCATCAGAAATTTGTTGTGCAGCAGATATAGGAAATGGTACCGCAGCAATTAATGTAGCTCCTCCTATGATCTGAACTGCTTTACGTCGTGACATTAAGCCAGACTGCTCTTTTTTCAAAGCTTCACCCATGGTTAGTTTATTTAGAAGGTTTGATAAATTCTAATATGTTTGTTTAAAGTCAATTTTCCCCATTTCCCCAACAAAATGGTCGTCGCAACCAAAAAAGTCTGCCGACACAAAAATTTCCTGATCAAACAATGGATCATTCTTTTCAATATTCAGCAGGATGTCAATTTCTTTGAAAGGAGTTGCTTCCCATGATTGCAGACTGTAGCGGCTTTCAATTATGCCCCCCAAAGCATCTTTAAACCGCAGCACGATTTTCCCATCCGAGAAGACACCGAACTTCCCGGTTATTGAAACTTCGTCTTTTAATATCTTCACATCTAAGGGAACAGCTATTACTCCCAGTTTATTCACACCCTTTATTGATTCACCAATGGGGATAGTGCATGTCAACATCCTGTATTCAAAGGATTGACTTTTTCCCGGAAGAATTTCCTTTAACGGGGACAACAATTCTATCTCCATATAAGGAGGATTGAGAATCCTGTCATTTTTATACTCGGAAATTTTATTTCTGGAATAGATCATTCCTCTTCCCTGGGACCATATCTGAACAGAATTGTTATCAGGATAATTTTCTTCAGGATGATATTTTACCATCGCAACAAATACTTTTCCTGTTTCCCGATCGCAAAAACCCACCCAATCAGAATTTGAATCTAATCCGACTTTCCCTACCAAATACTTGTAATCAACCGTCAGGTTGCCGTTATCATCCAACGTATTCTGAGGATTATTGACCAATCCATGAATGACTTTATATCCATTTTTGAATATGCTTTCAGAATTTAACGGACAAATTACCTGATATCTGTTTTCTTGATCATCATTTCCGGTATTCATCTGAATAACAGGCCATACAGACCATTTCCTGACAATATTTCCGGCATTGATAAAGGTTGCATTTACTATTACTTCGGAACGGATTTCCGATAGAGTAATTTTTTTAACAATTTGCAATCCTGTACGATAATCAACAGGACTTGTCAGTAAAACTGCATTATTTCCCTCGTCCGCCGACGACTCATCAACAGTATAAATACCGCTGTCAAGCACAGGATCGGGAGGCCCGGGCCATTGCTCAGGAGTATCCCATCCCTGTGGCGCGGGCCATATCTTTTCCCCTCCGAAATTGAGCCATGCACCATTTTTCCCCAACCCGGAAGAATCAGGTTCTTTTCCAGCCAATGAAGGATTGACAAATAAAAACTCATAACCATCAAGATCTATCTGAATTATTCTTCCCCCAAATTCAGGTAAAATATAAAGCGAAAGAAAACTGTTTTTTAGTACCAGGCTTTTCCATCCTTTGTAAATCTCAGTTCTCTTTTGTACCATCATTTTTCTATTTTTATGAATTTTTAATTAATCTTTCCTGAAATATCAGAAAATTAATAATGCATTTATGAAGAATGTCTTACAGACTGTTTTTCTCGAAAACAAATAATCTGACAGTATTTGCATTAAGAGGCGAAGATGCATCAACTTTTTCTTTGCCAGGCTCCGTAGCATTTTTTAGCTGATACCCAGGTACTGAAACTGAAAACTCATTACGGGCACCCTCATTTTTGTTCCATACAACTACCCCAACTCTATTTCCATTTAAGAATGCTTTTGCAACTACATTGCTTCCGGTAATCTCAATTCCTTCCTGATCAATGAATTTCCCATGCCTGAAAAAATCCTGGTTCAATTTTTCAAACTCAATCAATAAGTGGACATATTTTGTCGCTTCCTCTGCCGGAACAAGGCTCATCTGCGACAGAAGACTCGGGGGACCTGCAACATTAGCATAGCTTCCGGCTGTCGGTAAGGTACCATGTAAAAGATATTCCACATCTCCCGGATACCTCGATTCAATTTCATGCCTGAATCCGTAAATGGCAGCAAAATTAGCTTCTGTCCGTGTTATCATTGGATTAGGATTGCGTTGAGTTGCCAATAACTCAGGGAAAGTGTATCTATATAATTCAGGAAAAGCATTTTGTGCTTCAGCCGTACCTAGTCCCCAACCATGAAAGTAGTCTATTTCTCTGATAATGGCATCATTGGTAGCTTCCGTCATCACAATGAAACCGGGATTAATTTCTTTCATTTTCTGGCTGATCTCATGTATCATCTGGAGCCTGTATCTTGAGTCACTCTCACCAGGATGATGATCATGATTATTTGAGAAGCACAGTTCGGGTAGCATCACGCCAAGCTGGTCATATAAAATTCCATCAGCTCCTAAAGATACAGCCTGCAATCCCAAATCGAACATTGTCCTGCGCCACACCTCCGAACCTGTACATGCCTGTGCAAATATAACCGGAGTCGAATTTTTTTGTTTGATGTAATATTGTATGTCCGGTTGTTTATTTCCTTTTAGTACAATTGTCTCTATTCCATTATATAAATAGTAATCAGTTGATGTATCCATTATTTTCCCATTGGCGTACAATATGATCTTAATACCTCTTTTGTGTGCCCTCTCAATTGCCTTCTTCAACTCAATTCGTCCTCCCATTAAATTATCTGGTGGATAATTTGGATAAAGATGATCATGCCCGCCTACTGCCCAGCCAAAAAGACCAATGGTACTGAGATTGAACTGATCGGCAATGTCGCATAACTTGTCTATATCTTTATATGGCCACATGACCTCCATATTCTGCTGCTTCAGAATTGCAAGCAGCCAGCCTGAATCATCGATTACCCAATCAGCTGATCTGAAAGTTTTAAAATTTTTATCGTACCAGCCCCTGTAATACTTTGAAGCATTATACCATTTTCCTATGTATGACTTAACCATCATATCAGGGATCTGGAAATCATTGCCATATATCGGAGAAGTAATACTTGCCGTAAATGCTTTATCGGGTTTAGTAAATGACAGATTTAATACTTTCGTAGCTTGTGAAGGATCGTGGCTCCCGATATAAATACCCGCATCGGGAGAGTTTACGGAAAACCATTGCATAGCACCGCCCATTGCACTTGGGTACCACAGGCTTCTGCTTCCAAAGACTTCAGGATCATTAAAACAGGTTCCCAAACCTTGTGGCCAGTAGATACTTATATTTTTATTGTTCGAAAAGATCCCGGGTAGACAGGGATACTCCAGTTCCTTAAATATCCATTCCCCGGAATCGCTTTTCAGAGAACCTGAAAAACAGAAAGCATCAGCTTTTACTGATATTGTAAACTCAGCTTTTACCGGCAGAGTTTTGTTTTCTGCAGAGAATGTACTCACAATTAACCGGAAAACATTTCCACTCTTTTCAATCGTAAAGTTTTTATCCGGAGCGAATTGATACTCTTTATTGTTTAAATTGTTTTTCAGAGTAATTTTCCATAAGTTATTTATGGAAGCATTTATCTGAACAATCTGTCCTTTATTCTGAACGACCTTAAGGTTGCCTTTTTGGTCAATGGTCAGAGTTGCCTCAGAGGTTTTTAATTCAAATTTTTCAGATGCTGCGAACAAATTATGGTTTTTTGGACCAATGATCCAGCATAAAGCAAACAGGAGGATAATTGTTTTTTTCATGGTTTCCATATTAATAATTATTGTTCATTCTGTTACTATTGTACTTTTCAGTTTAACTTTGGACTATATGCCTTGTAATTACTGAAGGAGTTTATTTAATCCCTCTCAAAAATGAGAAGCCGTATAGAATTAGCATCCAGAGGAGAGAAAGCATTTATTTCCGGTTTTCCCGGTTCTGTGGCTTTAGCTAAACGGTAACCCTCTACAGAAACTGAAAAATCTCTCTTTTCCGATAAGTGTTTATTCCAGACTACAACTCCTATTTTTCCTCCATTTATGAATCCTTTTCCCATGATTTCATTACCGGAAATTTTTATCCCCTCCTCATCTATGAATTTCCCTGACCGGAAATAATCAGCGTTATCGTTCTCAAACTGAAACAGATCATGGGTGTAAGCTGTAACCTCCTCTGCAGAAGCTTCAGTGAATTTTTTTATATCAGGCGGGCCTGTAATATTAGAATAACTTTCTTTGGTGGGAATGTTCCCATGCTGCAGATAATCAGCATCTGCAGGATATCTGCTCATAATTTCATGTCTCAATCCATAAACTGCCTCATGATTGGCATCAGATCTCTCTAATCCCGGATCGGCATTTGCTGTAACTCCGATTACTTCAGGAAATGTATACCGGAACAGTTCAGGAAATCCGTTGGGATCATTAATATTTCCGGGTGCTCCCTGAAAAAGATCAGCATCAGCCAGCATCGCATCATTAATTCCTTCGGTCATAATACTGAATTCCGGGTCGTTTTCTTTCATCTTTTCCCGTATATCATGCATCATCATTATACGATATTTTGAATATCCCTCCTGGGGCAGTTTATGGTCGTGGTGCTCTGAGAAACACATTAAGGATACAGGAGAACACTGGGCAAGCTGATCGATATAAAAGGCATCAGCACCTAAAGACTGAGCATCTATTGCCAGATCCAGTAACGTTTTCCGCCATAGTGCTGAACCAGGACATGCAGTTGCAAATATGTAAGGTGTTGAATTTTCATGTTTTTTCCAGAGCTCCAGCTTCGGTTGCCCGCTTTCTGTCAGCAGTATTGTTTCTATACCGTTATATAGGTAGTAATCTGTCGAGGTATCCATTATTTTCCCATTAGTATAGACAATAACTTTAAATCCTCTTTCGTGAGCCCTGGCAATAGCCTTCTTCATTTCCTCCCGTCCCCCTGATAAATTGTCAGGCATATAATTGGGATACAGATGATCATGACCTCCCACACCACGACCCCAGAAACCTATAAGCCTAAAATTCAGTTTTTCAGCAATGTCACATAACTTGTCAACATCTTTATAATTGTACATTACTTCCCCGTTCTGCTGTTTTAATATGGTAAGCATATAACCCTCACAGTCATTTGCCCAATGTGCAACTGATGCAATCTTGAAATTTCTATCATACCAACCCCTGTAAAACTTAGATGCTGAGTACCATCTGCCGCTATATGGCTTGATCATTATATCGGGAACTAAAAATTCGCTGCTGTAAACCGGAAAAAAGACACCGGTATTGAATGACCTGTCAGCATCATTATAAGTCAGATTGAATTTTTTTGCCCCCTGGAGAGGGTCATGACTTCCGAGATAAAGTCCTTCTTCAGGAGAGTTTAGGGAAAACCATGACATGGTCCCCTCCACACTCGGATATTCAAAACTTCTGTTGCCAAATGCTCCAGGGTCATTAAAACATTGGCCAAAATCATGTGGCCAATAAATCTTAACATTTTTATCGTTTATCTTTATTCCCGAAATATCAGGATAGATCAATTCTTTGAATATCCATTCATCAGATTCGCTTTTCAGCGAGCCTGAGAAACAGAAAGCATCATCCTTCACCGAAATTGTGAATTCTGCATTTACAGGAAGAACCTTGTTTTCAACCGTAAAACTGTTTACAGATAATCTTATAACATCTCTACTTTTATTGATTGAAAAATTTTTCTCCGGAGTGAATTCATATTCTTTATTTTTCAGATTGTTTATGAGGACTATCTTCCATAAATCGTCAAGAGAAGTATTAATTTGAATACCCTGACCTTTATTTTGAATAATCTTAAGAATCCCCTTTTGATCAACAACCAGGGTTGCTTCAGTAGTTTTTAATTCAAGTTTTTCTGATGATCCAAACAATTTCAGGTCCGTCAAACCCATGTTTCCGTACAGAATTAACAATATAAGAAGCGTTTTTTTCATATTTTCAGGGCATAAAATTTTTTAAATTCAATTAAAAAAGGCAGATGCCATGCTTCTGGCATCTGCTTCATTAATATTGAATATTAATCCTTTTCAAAGATGAGAAGCCGTACAGAGTTTGCATCAAGAGATGAAGAAGCATTCACTTCCGATTTACCCGGTTCTGTAGCTTTAACTAATTTATAACCTGGTACCGAAACAGAAAAATCTCTTTTTTCTGATAAGTTCTTATTCCAGACTACAACTCCCATTTTACTTCCATTCAGGAATCCTTTTCCCAGAATTTCATCACCAGTAATTTTTATCCCATCCTCATCTATGAATTTGCCTGAACGGAAATAGTCTGCATTATCATTTTCAAATTGAAACATGGAATGGGTGTATGAAGTTACTTCTTCCGCAGGAACTTCATTAAGCTGTTTAATATCAGGGGTGTCATTGACATGAGCATAACTTTCTTCAGATGGTAATTTCCCATAGTTCAAATAATCGACATCGCCCTGATACCTGCTCATAATTTCATGTCGCAACCCAAAAATTGCCTCATGATTCAAATCGTATCTCCGTAGTGAAGGATCAGAATTTAATGCAATTCCAATTGCTTCAGGAAATGTGTAACGGAACATCTCAGGGAAGCAGCCGGGAGAATTAATATTTCCAGGCACTCCCTGAAAAATATCAACATCAACAAGCATAGCGTCATTTATTCCTTCGGTCATAATAGTGAATTCCGGGTCTGTTTCTTTCATCTTTGCACGTATATCATGCATCATCTTAACACGGTATTTTGTATATGCTTCCTGAGGCAGAGCATGATCATGGTTCTTTGAATAACACATTAGCGGCCCCCTCCAGGCAACTTCATCAATATAAAAAGCATCAACACCTAAAGACTGAGCATCTGTTGCGAGATCCAATATTGTTTTACGCCATAGTGCCGACCCAGGGCAGCCTAAAGCAAAAATGACCGGAGTTGAATTGTCGTGTTTTACATAATACTCTAATTCAGGTTGTTTCCTTTCATTCAGCAATATTGTCTCAATACCATTGTAAACATAGAAATCAGTTGATGCGTCCATGATGGTTCCATTAGAATAGACAATTATTTTAAAGCCTCTCTGATGTGCCCTCTCAATTGCCTTTTTCAATTCTCCGCGACCTCCCATCAGGTTATCGGGCATATAATTCGGATATAAACGGTCATGACCACCCACTCCCCGTCCCCAGATACCAACAAGATCAAAATTCAGCTTCTTTGCAATGTCGCACACCCGATCTATATCTTTATAATTATACATTACATCTCCATTCTGTTGCTTAAAAATTGTAAGCATATACCCCGCACTCTTTCGCGCCCATTCTGAGACTGACGCTATTTTGAAATTCTTATCGTACCATCCTCTATAAAATTTAGATGCAATATGCCAGCTACCCTGATAAGGTTTAATCATAACCTCAGGTATTGTAAATTCAGTTGTATAGACAGGAAACCGGACATCGGTACTAAAAGATTCACCGGATTCATTATAGCTCAAAGTGAACTTTTTACTTCCCTGCAATGGGTCATGGCCTCCAATATATATTCCTGATGTTGAAGAATTTACAGAAAACCATTGCATTGTGCCGTCGTTACCCGGATATTCAAAACTCCGGCTGCCGAACTTAGCCGGATTATCAAAACATTGCCCTAGTACTCCTGGCCAGTAAATTTTAATATTTTTGTCGTTGATCTTTATCACTTCAATATCAGGATAGGTCAATTCTTTGAATATCCATTCTTTTGAATCACTTTTCAGAGACCCCGAAAAACAAAAAGCATCATCTTTAACTGATATGGTAAATTCAGCCTCTACAGGTATTGTCTTATTATCTATCGAAAAATTGCCTGAAATCAACTGCAGAACATTTTCTGCTTTTTTAATTCTGACATTTTTATCCGGAACAAATACTGATTCTTTACCATTCAAATTATTCTTCAGAGTTATTTTCCATAAATTATTTATGGAAGTATTAATCTGAATTATCTGCCCTTTGTCTTTAATAACCTTAAGATTTCCTTTTTGGTCAATTGAAAGAGTCGCTTCGGTGGTTTTTAATTCAAGTTTTTCTGATGCAGATAATAATTGAAGGTTTGTTAAACACAGAATTCCACTAAAGATAAACAGAATGAAGAATGATTTTTTCATGATTTCCCGGTTTATAAATTTTTATTCAATTATCTGACTATTCCTTATTCTTAGCCTTATTTACTTTTCTGATTGTGTACTGGACAGGTGAAAGTTTCTCCACATTATCAAGATTTATTGTTTTAAGTTCTTCAAGAGTTTCATGGAGTGCATAGCAGGCTTCCTTATAACTTATACCACAGATCTCCGAGATCAACCTTATGCCTCTGTCTCTCAGTTTTTTGTTCGAAACTTCGACCCAGCTCATCCAGTTACCTGTTACTCTGCCCATTAAAACCATAGTTCCTGTCGAAATCGTATTTAACACCAGCTTAACAGCCATGTGTTCCATCAGGTTCAGGACCGAACTGGCGGGAGTACATGAAATCCTGTAAGATGCAGGTTCGTTACCTTTGCCAATTATCAGTGATGATTTTTGCTGGAACCCCACTGAGCTCTTATCAAATGCATCTTTGAAATCGTTGTATGATGAAGATTCTGCCTCCCTGCTTCCAAGGATGTTAACAGCAATGTTAGGCGTTCTTGACAAGCGTGAACTATCTTCTTCGTTCCCAATATGGAATTTAACTATTTGTGTTTTATCAAGTTGGGGTGGTGCTGAGGCAACAGACTCTGAAGCTCCCATCTTAAGATAAAGCTTTTTATCCCATTCCAGGCACCTGACAGGACGGCCCAGCACGTATTCCCAGGCGTCGGAAGTCGACAGCTGCGGATTCTTTACAAAAGCCCAGGATACGGGTGAAACTGTATCATCGAACTTTTTGAAGGGAGGTAACATAAAAGTAGGAGCTCTTTCAGTTGTATCGTTAAAAATGTCCAGAAGAAATTGCTTTGCAAAGTATGTAACCAACCCATTTTTCTCGTAAATGGCTTTCTCCATTTTTAAATATTCTCCAAGAATTTCTGTATTCCGGTCCTCAAGCAACTCATCCAACAGAGTATTGAATGCTGCAGCATAATCTATCTCTCTTATGTTCAATAATTCCAGTTGTCCGGTTGAGAGTACCTGTCTGAACAACCGTCCTAAAATGGTTTCAAGTGCAGCACCTGCAATCAACTGTTCAGATGAGGTTGCCTGCATTCTTGTAGAACCGGCAATAGCCATTGGTCCGCAAAAGAGATCAAGCACAATGACCCTTGGATCTTCAATTGCCTTTCTGGAGCGTTCAATATATTTTGACAGAATATCAGCAGGATTATTGAAGAGCAGGAACACTTTAGCACCCCGATCAGCTGCCTCTGCTACGGTTCCGAGCACTGATGAAGTCTCTCCCCCCTCTGTTATTGCTATAAGAACATCACCTTCAGCAATATTCATTTCCCTGGCCTGTTGCCTGCCAAATTCCTGATAGTCTTCAAAATATTCAACTGAACGGATAAGCGCATAGTCTCCACCGGTCATAATGCTGAAAACACTGTTCTCATACTTATTTGTTTTGTCATATAATTCCGGATATTTCTGGTGCATTTCTCTGAAAAAGCAACGCCACATAGATTCCAGAAGGATACTCAAACGTCCGGTAGCACCGCATCCGGAGCAGACAATCTTTTTTCCCTGGGAAATCGCATTTACACCGGCCTCGACCATTTTCTTAAATTCATCTCCACCCAGAATCCTTTGAGCCATCTTCTGGACATCCCGATCAACAGATAAAAGCATCTTTACTCCTTCTGCCGGACTTGAAGAAAACTTCTTATCAAGGTCACGGGTCTTGGGATTTGATTGCTCTGTCGGCAACATTCCAAGATGAAACTGTTTCTCATTGTTAAGAAAGTTCTCAGCTTCCTGTTGTGCTATTTTATTCATTATGATATATTTTATAATATTTTCTATTATATTGTCTTGTACTAATTCTGATCAATAATCATCTTATAGGGTCAAAAATTTCAATGTATTTTTGATATCTTTAAATCCTGATAATATTTTAAACAGTTTTTAAGTTTCGCCACACTTTCTTCAAGTCCTCCCACCCTGTTTCTTCCAATCCAAAGATCACGGTATTTAGCAATTATGCGCGACACATCCTGTACAAGAAACTGACGTTCCTCTTCTGTAATATTATTTAATGTTCCGTCTTTGGAATTCAATTTGAGTCTCATGATCGTGCAGGAATGCCGGCATAATTCAGTGGCATTCAATAATTCTCCATAAACCTGCTGTGCGTCATGAGAAACCATATTGGCCTGACCAAGTTTAATTATGTTTGCTGCCAATGCAGAATCAGCCTTATCAATGCCTTTAATAGTAAGATTTTTCAGGATATTATTGTCTTTAAAGGATCTTGCAACAGATGTTAATGAATAGTTGAATATACTATTATTACCAAGGGTAACTCCTGTTAATTTATGTGCATTTCCTAAATCAAATACCACTTTCCCCATTAAACCTGCATGGTCCTGAAAGACCCATTGATCAAGAAGGAAAGGAATGTTGATATTTTTATTATCCTGTGCTGACCAACTAACAGCAGCGCCATATAAATAACCAAGATAGCAGGTTGACAACGGATGCCAGTTTCCCCATTCTCCCCAGTTTGTATTAAGATATCCCAAAGCTCCGTATTTTTTCCCCTCTTCAGCGGCATGATACAGATTGCCAATAGCATTATCAGTTCGGCCGATAATTGCATTCCATGCTGAAGTCCCCGGACAAACATAGAAGTCAAGGCCCGAATCCTTAAACTTCGGGCATTTGGTTTCAAATGGTTCATCAGCTTCATATCCCCAAACCAGAGCAATCATATCTTTAGGAAGTTCCGGAATTAAATCAGGATGCTTCAGAATAATATCACCCCAGAATTGTACTCTTTTGCCGTCTTTGGATGCTCTTATTTTCACTTCTTTCAGAAAGTCAAGATAGACTTTCCCAACACCATATTTTTCACATAGTTCGCGTGATTTTCCTTTGCCTAATTCCATGGTCTCATCGCTGCCAATGTTTACGTATTTACTTGAATAATTAGGTAACAATTCACTATAGATCTCATCAACCAGATCTAAAGAACCAGGCACTGCAGGGCTGAGACTTGCCGGTCCATATTGCCCCCACTCTGTCATACACCCTTTCGGACATTCAGCTAACGGAAGATACTTTTCATATTTCATCCATTCCGACCATTTTCCGAACCCGTCATGGTAAGGTACGAGATCAATAAACCGTTCTTTACAATAATGATCCAGGTCAACAATCTGTTCCGCTGTAACAGGGCTGTAATTCTGCGAAACTTCAGGATGATTGACAAATGCAAATGCAAATTTGAAGAATAACTGAAATTCGTTAATTTTCCATGAAGCCAGAAGATCAATAAGGTTATACAAAGTTTCCATTGTGGGCACCTGATCTTTGTTTACATCCAGCATTACGCCTCTTCGTTCAAAGTCGGGCCAATCGGTTATTTGTAATGTTGGCCATTTTCCTGAAGATGCAACGAAACCAGCGATCTGCTTAAGAGTCTGGGCTCCATAAAATAGCCCGGGTTTATCATGAGCCGTCAGTAAAATGGATTGAGTGCCAATTATCAGGCTATAACCCTGAGGTTTGATATCAGCCGTGACATCAATTTCCATTCTGATTACAGGGACTTCTCCTTTTGCTTCGACTGCTGCGAAAGAATAAGTGTGTCCCATTTTTTCAAATATACTCTGAACAGATTTCACAATAGAAAATATTTCCGGGTCACTAATTTTCGGACAGATAATCCTGCCAGATCTGTAACTGAAGAAATCATTCCCGACAGTAATCTCCTGAGGTTTTGGGATCAGCCAATCCGAAAGCACTGAAGACTGTGCCTCTGCTTTGCAGAAATTTACAAACGTGATTAAAACTATCCCTGAGATAATTCTAATGTTTTTACTAAGTTCTTTTTTCATCTTCATATTTCAACTGTTTGAAGAACACTGTCTTTTCTGAAAAACCATTTCAATGTGATTAAAACGCAGCAACCGCCTAATACATAAGCTATACTCAATGCAGAAAGTCCGTCAGAAAGACCAAATGATTGTTTAAAATATCCTAATAAAAATGGAGACAGGGAACCTATTGTAAATACAAACAAATAAACCACACCTATCACTGAGGCACGGAATTTTGGTTCAATAACAGCAAAAATCGTGGTGATAAAATTAGCTTCATAAACACCTCTGAAAAAGCCAAAGCCTGCCAGACAGGTATAGACTAAGACGGGAGTAGCAGCCTGCCCCATACCAAAAATAAACGGAGCCCCCAATAAAAGACCTAAGCTCTGAATAATTAACCTGTTATATTTCGATTTGAGAGCCAGTTTATCCGAGAGCATCCCGCCTAATATAATTCCTATAAATGCAAAAGCGTGATGATAAAACATTGAAGAGAATCCTGCCTGTGTAATAGTCTGGTTGAATTTTTCATGAATAAATGAAGGCATCCATGTGAGATAACCGACATTGACAAATACCAGGCATATAAATGACCCTCCAAGTAACATGGCAGAAGGTTTTTTGATCAGAATTGCAAAAGCATCCCTGATAAATTTTTTCGTTTCGGAAAATGAAGATGCATGAGTTACAATTTTTGAAGGTTTTATGCGCCATGACAAAATTATTGCAAGAATGATTCCTATGCCGCCAAACAGATAAAAGCATGATCGCCAGCCGTAATGCTCTGCAATTAATCCGCCAAGTACACCGCTTAAAATTATTCCGATATATAATGAAGTCTGGTGAATTGACATTGCCCGGGCTCTTGTTTTGGTATGATTCTCGCAAATGATCGCATTTGAAGAAGGAGCATAAAAAGCTTCACCTCCTCCGACTGCTATGCTTCTTAAAAAAATCAGCTGAACTAACGAATAGCTAAAACCTGTAAAAAACGTAGCAACACTCCAGACGAAAAGGCTGGTAATAATTACTTTTTTCTTGCTAAAGAGATCACCGATAAAACCTGCAACAGGTGTACATAATCCGACACAAAGAGTAAAAGTTGAGGCTATTATTCCCAATTGAGTATCTGTAAGCCCTAAATCCCCTTTAATCAGAGGTAAAACAATATTAAAAACCTGCCTGTCAGCCTGATTAAAAAAATAAGCTAACCAAAGCCAACAAAGAAGCTCCCATTTATATAAATTTTTTTTCTCCATTTCTACTTTTGTTGACGCATTTTTTTGTTTTAATTTTTTTCGAAAATGAGCAGCCTGATTGAGTTTGCATCAAGAGGAGAAGAAGCATTGGCTACCTGCATTTTCGGTTCTGCCGATTTTACCAGATTATACCCTGGGACCGTAATTGAAAAATCTCTTTTTTCCGACAAATTCCTGTTCCAGACGACAACCCCTATCCTCTTTCCATCGGTGAATCCTTTTGCAAGTATATCATTACCGCTGACTTTTAATCCATCCTCATCGATAAACTTCCCGTTTCTGAAAAAATCAGCATTGTCATTTTCAAATTGAAGCAAATCATGCGTATAAGATGTTACTTCCTGTGCAGGAACCTTATTCATAGTACTTAAAACAGGAGGATCATTAACATAACACTCTGCATAGTTTTCAGCAGTTGGTATCTTCCCTGATTTCAGGTATTCAGCATCTGCCTCATACCTGCTCATGATCTCATGCCGTAATCCATAAATAGTAGCATAATTAGCATTATATCTGTCATTTGCAGGGCTGGCATTCAGCTGAATTATTATTGATTCAGGGAAAGTGTACCGGAACATCTCAGGGAAAGCGTTTGGGGTAATTATACTTCCCGGTCCCAGACCGTGAAATACATCTATATCGGTAAGCAGTTCATCTATTGTTCCCTCTGTAATAATACTGAATTCAGGGTCTATCTCCTTCATCCTGTTGCGTATATCATGCATCATTTTTACCCGGTATTTTGTATAAGCTTCCTGTGGTACAGAATGATCATGATTATTTGAATAACACATTATAGGACTACGCACCCCAACCTGGTCAATATAAAAGGCATCAACGCCTAAAGATTTCGCATTTAGTGCCAGATCCATTATAGTTTTTCTCCATTTTGCCGAACCCGGACAAGCCCGCACCTGGATTACCGGTGTTGTGTTGCTATGCTTAAGATAGTACTCTATAGCTGGCTGCTTTCTTTCATTCAGTTGCATTGTTTCTATTCCATTATAGAGGTAGAAATCTGTTGAGGCATCCATAATTGTCCCGTTCGAATAAACTATAACTTTAAAGCCTCTTTTATGTGCTCTCTCAATAGCCTTTTCGAGTTCTTTGCGTCCTCCCATCAGGTTATCAGGTGGCCAATAGGGATACAGCCGATCATGACCTCCTACTGCCCACCCCCACAGTCCGATAAGCTTAATGTTAAGTTTCTCTCCAATATCGCATAACTTATCCACATCCTTATAATTCCACATAACACTGCCATTTTGCTGCTTAAGAATTGTAAGCATCAGGCCTGCATTTTCCCTTGTCCATTTGGATACGGATGCCAGTTTGAAATTTTCATCATACCATCCACGGTAAAACTTAGAAGCATTGTACCATTTGCCGCCGTAAGGTTTAACCATTACATCGGGTATGCTAAATTCATAGGTATAAACAGGGAAATTAATGCTGGTTCGGAATGATTTATCAGAATCATTAAAACTCAGGGCGAACTTCTTGCTTCCTCTTGAAGAATCATGACTCCCAACATAAAGCCCGGCATCAGGAGAATTGACGGAGAACCAAGCCATTGATCCATTTGTACACGGATATTCAAAGGTTTTGCTTCCAAACAACTGTGGATTATCAAAGCACTCCCCGAGGCTGTTTGGCCAATAAATTTTGACATTTTTATCATTTATCTTTATACCCGAAATATCAGGATACAACACCTCCTTGATTTGCCATTCTTTTGAATCGCTTTTGAGAGATCCCGAGAAACAGAAAGCATCATCCTTGACCGAAATGGTTAATTCAACTTTTACTGGTATGAAAGTATTTCCCGTCGAAAAATTATCCTTAACCAGTTGCAGAATATTATCAATCTTTGTGAGCCTGACGCTTTTATCAGGAACAAATACTGATTCCTTACCATTCAGATTGTTTTTCAATGTTACTTTCCAAAGATTATTTATGGAAGTATTTATCTGGATGATCTGTCCTTTATCTTTAACAATCCTGAGATTCCCTTTTTGATCAATGGTAAGGGTTGCTTCTGTAGTCTTTAATTCATATTTTTCAGAACCTGCAAACAATTTATATCCAGGAAATCCCAGCATTAAAATACATAAACCTATAGAAACATATTTTTTCATAATCATGTTTTTATCTAATTACTAATGAATGTCTTAGAAGAAACATCTGCTTCTTTTGAAAACGATGTCATGCCAACTGCCAAAATAAATATTAACTTTTTGGCGAACGTCGTTGCAGTTCTTCAATGGTTATTACAAGCAATTTTCCAACAGGTTTGCCATTCCGATATGTAATTGCCCACACCTGAGTTGCGCCCTTTGGAATATTAACAGGTTGCTGCTTATATTTTAATGAAAAATTATCCGGTATTGTACCATTGAACGTATAATAAACATCAAGACCTTTTACTTCCGATGAAAATATTATTTGCATCAAACCATCCTGAGTTCTCACAGGGGTGATTATAGGATCATAAATACTTTTTGCATAATTAACCTGGTCGCGGTCGAAAGAGGGAAATTGTGCTTCCAGACGGGGAATAAACTCATCAATATCGCGTTCAACTTTTGGTGACCACAACACTTCGGCCAATGCCATCGCTCTTGGCCATGTCATATAGTCATTCTGCCTGCAGGTAGGAATATGTTCAGACCAGACATTACCTTGTCCCCCCAGGATATATTGAGGATCAACATTATCCGGGACAGGTTCAAATTTATATACCTGGCTCAGACGAAGCAGACCCCAGTTTATTGGTTCCGGTACTATTTTAGGATCTGTCTGCTTGTAATCGAAATAGCAATATTGAGTTGGTGACATTACCACATGGTGTTTCATCCGGGCTGCTTTAATTCCTCCCTCCATACCTCTCCAGCTCATTACTGATGCTCCGGGTGCAAGACCTCCTTCAAGAATTTCATCCCACCCCATGAGCTTTTTACCTTTGCTGTTCAATATTTTCTCAATTCTCTTAATAAAGTAACTTTGTAGTTCTTCAACATCCTTCAGATTCTCATCCGCCATCCGTTTCTGGCATTTCGGACAATTCTTCCAAAAATCCTTGCTGACTTCATCACCACCGATATGTATATATTCACCTGGGAATAATGAGGCATATTCAGTAAGGATTTTATCCAGCATTTCAAAAACACTTTCGTTTCCCGGACAGACTGCATATGGTACCTCTTTACTTCTTGGACTACCCGGATTTATATCGTATTGCAGTCCGGTACATGATAAAGACGGATAAGATGCGATCATTGCAAGACTATGTCCGGGCACTTCGATACCGGGAACAATTGTTACATATCTCTCCTGTGCATACCTGACCAGTTCTTTTATATCATCCTGGGTGTAATACCCTCCGTCAGTCGCTTTTTCCCCTGCCTGCGGTTGTTCAAAAGAACCCCATATGCCTGTACGAGGCACTCTCCAGCTTCCTGTCCGGTTAAGGTTGGGAAATTCTTTAATCTCAATTCTCCATCCGTTATCATTGGTCATATGAAGTTGTAATATGTTATACTTATATTTCGACATCTGATCGATGAATTTCATAACATACTCTTTTTCAAAAAAATGATGGGCAACATCCAACAACAATCCCCTCCACACAAAGCGGGGGTAATCCATTATATAAACACATGGAATACTTGTTCTACTCTCACCTGTATTATTTTTAATTTCAACAGGTAAAAGCTGAATAAAAGATTGAACTCCATAGTATATCCCGGCAGGTTTATTGGCGCTGATGTCAATCCCGGATGATTTTATTTCAATAACATATCCTTCTTTTCCGATAGATGTATTTTGTTCATTAGTTAGAATCAACCGTATAGTTTTATCTTTATTTGTGACTGATGAACTCACTTTTAATTTTAAACCAATATTATTCTCTATCTGTTTTGATAACCTGTTGGCAATAACATTAATCTCAGGATTCTCTGCTGTTGCTATGATCCTGACATCAGACGTCAGATTAAAGTATCCAGGCTCAGATCGTACCAGTACGGGTTTTGGAATTATGTTGATATGAGATGACACTGATGCATCTTTATCATTATTATTAGTTATCGCGTCACCTGATACTGAGTACGCCCGGATCATTGCAGGAAAAATAAACATCAACAAAATCTGACACAAAATCTTTTTCCAACTGTTATTATAAACAAAAAGTCCTTCCATAATATTAAACATTTATTGTTCTACAGGAGTAATTTAAACATTTATAATATAATAATTTATCGATGTTGGAAAATGTCTTTCAGCTGAGTTTACTTTCCAAATCTGATCGAATACTTTTTAAGGATTAAGAACAATCCATAACAAACAAATCTATTCTAACCAAGATCAATATAAAGCAACTCACCACATAGAATCTATGGTTATAGCCATATAAAAATCAAGTTAATATAGGTTAAAAGAAATTGCATCTGGAACTTAAATTCCAGATGCAATTCTATTAAACATTAATATCCTGGGTTTTGTGTCAGGTTTTTATTGATCAAGATTTCCTTTGTTGGAATGGGCCACAAATAATGTTTCGATTTATCAAATGATCTTACAGCTAAAATTTTACAGAAGCCATGATTATACATTGATGTGAAATCAGGAATACCGTCTTCGTCAATAGGTACTACTTCTGGAAAGAACCATAGCCCTGGTTTTACAATTTTTTCTCTTTGTTCCGGCGGATCAATCATACCGTAAATTTTGGTATTCAACACCTTCTCTGCCAATCTCCAACGAATAATATCTGCATGTCTCAACCCTTCGAAAGCAAATTCCATTCGTCTTTCCATCCTGAGAATTTTTCTAAGTGCGGTCTGATCTGTAGATGTGACAGCAGGATAAGATGCTGTCTGAGTAAAGTCAACTTTGTAAGCACGGGCGCGAACCTTGTTAATTGCATCCAATACAGACTGATCTATTTGATTTAATTCAATTCTTGCTTCAGCGTAAATCAACAGAACATCGGCATAACGGATAACAGTATTATCAGGATCTGTCATAAAATCATCCCACCAATCCGAGTCGATCCCCTTTCTCCATGCCAGGCCATTGTACGATGCATATTGTGTAACTGCACGGCAATCGAGATTACTTACACGTGTTCCGGTAGCCACTTTTGTTGTTTTAAGAGAATCGGGGTGTGGCTCATAAATAAAACCGCAGAACTCTGTTCCGAATTCAACGATCGTTGCAGCACAACGTGGATCTCTGTTTTGGAAAGGTTTTTGGGGATTATATAAAGGAGATTCATCAATGGGTAAACCATCTTTGCACAGGAAAGAACAGAATAAATCCCATGAAGGCTGAACATAATCATTACCGGAAGAATTCCTGGAAAGAGGTTGTTGTGTCACTCCTTTAGCTGAATATACATTTAATGATACAGATCTTGGTATTGCGAAAACAGATTCAACAGAATTCTTTGTTTTTGACAGGAATAGTGTCGAAAAATCAGGATAAAGTTGATTTACATTCAGATCCATACATGCTTTAGCAGCATCCCGGGCAACTGTATAATCACCCATGTATAAAGCGATACGTGCTTTCAAAGCCAGAGCTGCACCTTTTGTGGCATATTTGGTTCCTGAATATGATAGAGGTAATGTGGAAGCAGCGAAATCGAAATCATCATATATTTTTTTAAGTACATCCGCTTTTGATATCCTTCCCATTTGAAATGCATCAGCTATTTTCAGAGTTTTGTCAGTATAGGGAACATCTCCATAGTAAAAAATTAACTTTGAATACTGTGCAGCCCTCACAAACCTTGCTTCGGCAATATACTGGTTCATTTTACCCTCTGAAATAACACTTTTAGCATTATCCAGTTTCTCTAATACCAGATTAGCAGCAGCGATACATTGGTAATAATAAGTCCACCAACTTGTAACTACTGTCGATTGTCCATTGATAGTACCTGCGGTAATAGCACCCACGTTTGTTCTGTTTGTCCAGTCATCCGAGAATACGTCTAACCATGCGCAATTGTCGAAGTTTAAAGGATCGGGATTTGGATTCCAAAACCTTAAAGTATATAAATAATCCAAAGACATTCTGATTTCATTATCATTGGAATACCAGCTCTCACTGGAACCCTCTGACAAAGGATTTAAATCCATTTTGTTACATGAAAAGGATAGAAATCCTATAGTGAGTAATATTAAAATTTTATTTTTCATATCTTCAAATATTAGAATTTAACCGCAACACCAAAGATGTAAGATTTTGTAATGAAATATCCGCCTGATGATGTTTCAGGATCCCAACCTTGAGGAAATTTATCAATAGAGAATAAATCGGATAGATTTCCATAGACTCTTATACTTTGGATTCCCCATCCTTTAACCAGGTCCTCCGGCAAACTGTAGCCCAAAACAATATTTTTCAGACGAAAATACCGACCATTGAACAACCAGTAATCAGATGTTACATAATTATTTCCATTGGATATACTCTGACCTCCTGATGCAATTTCAGATAACCTTGGGTAAAATACTTTTTGGTTCTGATCATCAGTATTGTATTTACTCCAGTAATTTCCAGGTATAAATGAAGGAATTGCATAGACTCCTCCAACAAGAGGTTGAACCATAGTTGTACTCAAATAGCTGTTTTGTTCTCCCACGCCCTGGAAAATAAGACTGAAATCAAAATTTTTATAATCCAACCTAATATTTCCACCATACTGATATCTTGGTAAAGAACCTCCAAGTAACGCCCTGTCGTAAGTTGCTGAAATTATACCATCAGGTTCACCGTTTGGTCCACTGATATCTCTATATTTAACATCACCGGGTTTAACCCTGTTATTTATTTTTGCTGAATTATCAACTTCATCCTGTGTCTGATACAATCCTTCGGCTTCATAACCATACCATTCGTTGAATTCACTGCCTTTAAATTTGACCTGGGTACCAAGGAATTCAGTCCCTCCCAAATCTCCCATTACAGATTTAGAATCGAACAAATTAGCCGATACAGAATAATTCAGATCTCCTATTTTATTATTATACCGAATCTCAACCTCCCATCCATTTGTGGACATTTCACCTGTATTCTGGTTAGGTTTAGACAACCCAATGTAATCGGGTATATCAAGAGCTAACAACATATCCTTGGTTTTTTTGTGAAAATAATCTGCAGTAACCTGCAATTTGTTTTCAAAGAAATTTGCATCAAAACCAAAATCAAGTGATTCGGTTGTTTCCCATGAGATATCCTTAATAGCATATTGTGGGATGTAAGCAGTTTGATTAGAAATAACATTTGCCCCCTGATAGAATAATGCATTACTAAAAGCAACTGTTGATTGATAAGGATAATTACCTATTCTCTCATTCCCCAATGTACCCCATGAAGCTCTGAGCTTCAAAAATGATATGACGGGAACATCTTTCATAAATGATTCTTCCGAAATCACCCAGCCTGCAGAAAACGATGGGAATAAGCCCCAACGGTAATCTTTATAGAAGCGGGACGATCCATCATACCTGGCATTTGCCTGGAATAAGTATCTGTTATTATAATTGTACATAACTCGTCCAAAATATGAGCGACTGGCATATTCATAAGCGCTTCCGCTATTGTCTCTATAGGCCAGAGGCCCCAAATTCAAATAGGGGAAAGTGCTTAAGGCATATTGATCGCGGGAAGCGCTAAGGTTTTCGTTAAATGAATAAAAGTTCTCATAACCTGCCAATAAGTTTAAACTATGCCTTCCAAAGTCTTTTAAATAATTAGCTAAAAATTGAGTAGTGTATGATTTGCTATCATTTCTGTACTCGGTTAACTTTGTTGTCTCAGCACCACGAACAAAACCTGTAATTAATGTTGGATCATCCCATGCTGACATTGTCGTTTGTTGGACATGCACTTTATTTTTATAAAAATTATATGTAGGAGCAAATATCCCTGATAATTTCAACCCCTTTATAGGGGAAAAATCAAGTGCGATTTTCCCCCTGATCCCATCTGACCAGGCTTTATTTGTACCAGAACGTAATAAAAGCGCCCATGGACTTTCTCCATTTCTGGCGTCTGCGACTCTTCCATCGCTCCAGAAAGCAGCCATTGTCGGTTCCCTTGTTAACATCGAAGGTGATAATGAACCACTAGATTCACGTTGGTCTAATGAATTCAGGTATTGAAAATCAAGATGTGCAACTAATGCTTTATTGATTGTTACATCGTTATTAACTCGGGCATTGATTCGTTCATATGAACGGCCGCTGGTAAGAGCTTCTACTTTGTCATAAGATATTGAAGCCTGGGTGAGAACATGATTCTCCCCAGCTGTAATACTTAGTGTATGGCTTTGACGCGGAGCATTGTTATTTATATACTGTGTCCAATCTGTATCAGGATACTTATCAGGATTTTCAGCATGTTTTGAGTCGTAACTATCAATAAAATCCTTGGCATAAGTTGGATATTCAGTACCAGTATTACCAGCATCGTTCCATATCAGTTCGTTAGCCATTTTCAAATATGGGGTAGCGCTAATATGTTGAGGTATCCTGGTTGGTGAATCAAAACCATATTCATAATTATAGCCCAGGCTCAGTTGCCCCGTTTTTGCTCTTTTGGTTGTTATCAGTATTACGCCTGCTGCTGCCTTTGAACCATATATAGATGCAGAGGCAGCATCTTTCAAAACAGAAATACTTTCGATGTCATTAGGATTAATACCGCTTAGACTTCCCGGAATACCATCAATTATTACCAAAGGGTCACTATTTCCGATCGTAGTAACTCCCCTGATCTGCACTGTAGCATCAGCCCCAGGTGCAGCACCGGATCGGGTAACTGTAACACCGGATATCGCTCCCTGTAATGCATTAGTAACTTTAATTGCATTTCTTTCAGAGAGAACATCTCCCTGTATTGAAGCAACCGATCCGGTAAGATCAGCCTTCTTGGCTGTTCCATAACCGATAACAACAACTTCATTCAGACCAATTGCCAATTCATTCAGAGTAGCATCAATTTGAGTTGATGCCCCGATACTGATTGCCTGTGGTTCCATGCCTACAAATGAGAATGTCAAACTCTTAGCTTCAGGAGGAACATTGATGCTGTATTTTCCGTTAATATCGGTTATCGTTCCCTGAGTTGTTCCTGTAACAACAACACTTGCGCCAGCAATAGGTGTCCCGTTCTTTTCGGTTACAGTACCGGAAATTTTCTTCTGCTGCAGTTCCGTTCCTGCTGAAACAGCCAAAATGTTTGAAACAGAAACCACAATAATGAGAAATGCAATTTTAAGTTCCGCTAGAAACTTTTTTAGGATTGGATTTGGATTCATCCATAAATTAAGGTTTTTTTTCATGTTTTTTGAAGTTTTAGGATATCTATTAAAAAAAACAGCAATTAAACGAACCATGAAAGAAGAGGTATTCATTAGTCTTCTTTCTTCTGCATAGAGGAAATTGTTTCATAGGCAAGATCGGATTTAGTTTATAATTTGATTATTAGGTTCAAAGTGTAATTTTCGACTTCTTATTAGTACATATTTAAATAAGTTTTATTAGATTTACACCACACTACACCCGATATTTGTGTGGTGTGGTGTGATACAAATATATTTTTTATTATTTTGTTTTGCAACAGAAATAGAAATTAAAAATAATTTTGCATTCATTTTATAAAAAACCCGATACTTTAAAAAGCTATGGAAATTAAAATTAATGTTGAACTGAACACTAAACTGCCTTTATATAAACAATTAATAAATTTCGTTCAGGAACATGTGGAAAATGGCGAATTTAAAGACGGGGATTTTCTGCCTTCCATGAATGAACTTTCGAATGAATTATTCATTTCGAGAGAAACCGTCAAAAAAGCTTATTCGGTTTTAAGGGAAATGGATATTATTGATTCATCACAGGGAAGAGGTTTTTATATTTCAAACAAAGATTCAGATAAAATCAAAACACTTTTGCTCTTTGATAAAATAAGTACCTACAAACAGGTTTTGTATAATTCGTTTGCCAATACTATAGGGGACAGAGCAAGAATTACAATTCATTTACATAATCAGGATGTTGACCTTTTTGAATTCTTTATAAATGAGAACCTTGATAAGTTTGATTATTACATAATTACCCCTCACTTCCCGCTAAACCCTGATATTCAGAAACGAGTCGCAAGAATCCTGAAAAGAATACCTAACAGAAAACTTATTTTACTTGACAGGTATATTGAAAGTCTTCCCGGCAACTTTGGCTCTGTTTATCAGGACCATGATAAAGACATATATGATGGACTTATCCAGGCAGCTGATTTATTGAAAAAATATAAAAGACTCAATGTTATATCATCAGTACCCGGAAGTATGTATTGTCAACTGATTGGAAAGGGTATTGAAAAATTTCGTAAGGAAACCAATTTCGATATTAAATTTCTTAAAGATATCAATATTGACATGATTCAGAAACAGGATTCCTTCCTGATATTAAACGGTCAGCTCGATATTGAACTTATCGAACTTATTAAAACAGCTAAAGCAAAAGGGCTTAAAATCGGGAAGGACATTGGAATAATTTCTTATAATGAATCTCCCATAAATGAAATAATCTTAGACGGGCTTACAACTTTTTCAACTGATTTTAAACAAATGGGAGAACTGGCAGCAAAAATGATACTTGATAAATCCCTTAAAAAAATCAGATGCGATTTCAGGTTGGTTAAAAGAAATACATTTTAATAATATCCCAACAATTTTCACGGATGCATATTAAGATAAGGTTTTATTGAGTTAAGGTTCCAACTACACTATTTCAACCAAGTCAAAAGGATGGTTTAATAAAAATTTTGCCCCGTTTGCAATTAACTCATCTTTCGTTCTGAAACCCCATAATGCGCCAACCGGATATGTTCCGGCATTCACGGAAGTCTTCATATCTGTACCGGTATCGCCAACATAAATCATATCCCGGGGCTGAATGCCCAACTCCTCGCAAATCTGCAAAGCACCTTTAGGATCAGGCTTTTTATGCGCTTCGTCGGTTAATCCTGATATCGACTGAAATTTAATACCCGGGAACAATGTCAGGACAATTTTTTTTGTAAGCTCATCAGCTTTATTGGAAAATACTGCCAGTTTCATCTCCCGTGAAACCAACTCACCAAGCAGTTCAGTGATCCCATCGTAAGGTCGTGTTTTATTAATACAGTTGTCACGATACACGGAGACCATCGAATCATAACATTTGTTAATTATTTCTTCAGTCTTAGATTCTTCCGGTAACGTTTTATACACCAGATTCCTGAGTCCGTTGCCAACAAAATACTTATATGATGAAATATTATGAGCAGGAAAATTGTTATTTTTAAGTACCGAATTCATAGAATCAGCTAAATCTTCAAGTGAATTGACCAACGTCCCGTCCAGATCAAAAATGACTCCCTTAAATTTCATGATGTTCTCTTTTAGTTCGTTAATTATAATTAAATCCGTTCAAAACAACCTTTTTTTGAAAGGTCCTTACTAAAACAGCTTTCAGATACAATTGATTTATTATTTTTATAGACAAAAATATATATTTAAAATTTTATGATTAGAACATATTTTTCAATTTTTATCGGCATTATAATAATTACGGCATCTTCATGTAGCGGAAAATTGTATGAGGGGAATCATGTCATTTTCCCTGAAGTCAGTTCGCCGGTGCAAATTACTGATAACAGTAAAGAACATCTGTTTGCAAGCTATTATGGAATTAATTCGTTCAATAAATCAGAACGTTACGTTACTGTACTTGAAACAGATCTGAAATATAAACTGCCTGACGAAAATGATCCTGCAATATTAGGATTGGTTGATCTGACCAATTACAAGTTCATCCCTTTAACCACCACCAGGGCATGGAACTTTCAGCAGGGATGCATGGCGCATTGGTTAGGAACATCACCTGATTCGTTAATCATATTCAACGATTACAGGGAAGGAAAATTTGTTTCTGTAATAATGAATGTCCATACGAGAAAAGAGATCAAAACGATACCATATCCTGTAAGCGCTGTATCTCCCGATGGGAAGGAGGCACTAAGCATAAATTTTTCAAGGTTAAGACTGACACGCCCTGATTATGGTTACGGAGGTGAAGGACAGAATTCACGAAAAGATATTCCGTTTCCAAAAGATGATGGTCTTTTTCTGATAAATCTTGAGACAGGCGATTCAAAACTTCTGGTTTCCCACGATCAGATAAAAGGCATGGTTCCTCCTCTTGAAGAAGGTAGTATCGAATGGTTTAACCACACATTATTCAGCAGGAAAGGTTCAAAAATATTCTGGTTATCACGGCAGAGAGTTAATTTTAATAAAAGCTGGGTCACCACATCCTTCACAGTCAACAAAGATGGTTCAAATTTACAAAGGTGCTTCCCTGACAACTGGGCTGGTTCCCATTACGACTGGCTGAATGATGATGATTTGATGATAACAGCTAATTATACAGGTAAACAATATGCTCATGTGCTTTTTACAGTTGGTGAAAAAAATTATAAAAGGCTGGGCAAAGGACTACTGGATTATGACGGACACGGTACATTTTCTCCCGATCAGAAATGGATGGTGACCGATACCTATCCCTCCACAGGATTACTGGAGCAAAAAATTTATCTGATGGATATGAAATCCGAAGCAGTAATATCACTTGGGAGATTTGTTCAGCCTAAGGAATTTGCAGGATTCTGGCGTTGTGACATTCATTGCAGATGGAGCCCGAAAGGTGATATGATCGGTTTTAATTCGACAAATTCAGGAAGCAGGCAGGTATATATTATTAAATTAAAATATTGATCGATGAAAAGACGTAATTTTATTTCAAAGAATTTAGCTATGGGCGCCCTTATTCCTGCTTCCTGTGCTTCGTTTGGTTTCACAGATCAAAAGGCGAAAAAAACAGAAGCTTCTCCTGCAGCCTGTGATGATGTGGTAGTAGAAAAACTATCAGAGGAACAACCACACAAGGGCAAAGTACTGGCAGTAATTCAACCACACTGCGATGATATCCCGTTTTTTGCTGCAGGTACTGTAGCTAAACTTATTTATGAAGGATATACCGGCTACCTTATCAGAACTTCAAATGACGAAGCGGCCGGCAGCGGTGCAAGTACCGGGGAAAGAGTATTAAATAATGAAAAAGATAACGATGCTGTGGCAAAAGTATTAGGTCTGAAAAGATCATACGATTTAGGTTATGCCAATCACAGGATGGATGAATACAATATTCAGGAAATAAAAGGCCGTTTGATTTTTTTGTTCAGATTGCTTCAGGTAGATACTCTTGTATGTTTTGATCCATGGGGAACTTATGAAGAAAATCCTGATCACTACATAACTGCCAGAGCTGTTGAAGCAGCCCGCTGGATGGCAGGTATGAGTACTGATTATCCTGAACAGTTAGAGGTTGTCAAACCTCATACAGTAACTGCTATGTACTATTTTGCAAGGGGACCGCAAATTGTAAACAGGGTGGTTGATATCAGCAAATTTGTTGATAAAAAGGTTGAGAGCCTTATTGCCTGTAAAACGCAGGGCGCAGGAGGAGATAACGGAGTTCTGCTGAAAAAGATGCTGGCAGATAAAGGGCAGAAATTATCCGTTCTGGGTGATGATGATGACACCGCCAACTTCAATTATGTGAAAGAATTTGTATTGGATATAGATTCTGACCACCTGAGAGGAGTCCCATCCGACAGAAAATCGGGAGCAAAATATGGTCTGGAATGGGCTGAGCGCTTCCATTATATTGGTCCTTCTCCTTCCAAAACAGATAAATTCATACAAGAAAATGCAGTTTCCATATAAAAAATTAAAAAGAAACCGTGGAAAGAAAAATTTTAAGACATACACTCATTACTACTATGGCTGTCAAAATCGGGTTAACCTCCCTGGGGGCTATCTTATTCCTGCTTGTGAATCTTGCGACAACCGGATGCTCTGATATTGACAGGAAAGCTGTTGTGTCGAGGCATAACGTGATCACTACTTCCATGAATGCATACAGCCCTGCACAGGTTGGTAACGGGGAATTTGCGTTTGGCGCAGATATCACCGGACTGCAGACATTTGTTCAGTATAACACTATGTCGAACTGGGGATGGCACAGCACTCCCCTTCCTGAAGGATTGAATGTGAATGATTTTAAAGGAATAATTGTTGACACTCACGGACGTCCTGTACGATATAATTACCTTGCCCCATGGGATAAAACCAATGATCCTGACAGCGCTTTATATAAACAGCAAAGAACAATATCTGATTGGCTGGCTGCAAATCCCCACAGGATAAATCTGGGCAGGATAGGTTTTGTTCTTAAGAAAGCAAATGGGGAGTCAGTAACTGTTGTTGATCTGAAAGGAACCATGCAGGAGATTGATTTATGGAACGGAATTATTACAAGCAGTTTTCAGATTGAAAACACTCCGGTTCTGGTAAAAACAGCGTGTCATCCAAAATATGACGCTGTTGCAGTATCTGTCGAATCAGAACTTCTAAAAAAAGGTCAAATGGTTGTCATGATAGATTTTCCTTATGGAGAGTCAAACAAGAGATATCGTTCAGATTTTGTTGGTGACTGGAATAACTATAAAGCTCATCAGACAAATATCCTTGGTATCGGAGACCAGCGAGCTGATCTGTCAAGGAGTCTTGATTCCACTTCATACAATTTTTCAATGAGATGGACAACCAAAGCAAAATTCCTTCACCCCGATTCAGTAGTATCACCGCATCGCTTTTATCTGATTCCCGGGAATGATTCCAGACTTGATTTCATATGTGCCTTTTCTGAAAAAAGAACAGAAGTGTTACCTTCTGTTAAAGAGACTTTCCGACAAAGTACCATCAGCTGGAACAAGTATTGGAAATCAGGAGCTGCTATTGATCTGTCAGGAAGCAAAGATCAGCGTTGGAAAGAACTTGAGCGACGGGTTGTACTGTCACAATACCTGATGAAAGTCAATGAAGCCGGATCATTACCTCCTCAGGAAAGCGGGCTGGTAAATAATGGCTGGTACGGTCGCTTTCATCTGGAGATGCTCTGGTGGCATGGCGTCCATTATGCTTTGTGGAACAGATGGACAGAAGTGGAAAAGATGTTGGCTGTATATTCAAAGTATTTAAAAACATCAGAAGAAAGAGCTGCCCTGCAAGGATATAAAGGAGTGCGCTGGCCAAAATGCACAGCAAATTTTGACCGCGACTGGCCCAATACAATTCACTCACTGCTAATCTGGCAGCAGCCGCATCCGATATATTTTGCCGAACTTGACTACCGCCTGCACCCAACTAAAGCAACGCTCGATAAATGGAGCCGGATAGTGTTTGAGACAGCTGATTTTATGGCTGACTATGCATATTATGAAAAGGAGAAAGATCGTTATGTACTTGGACCTCCTGTCTTTATTGTTTCTGAAAATACAGATCCCATGATAACTGTTAATCCCTCTTTTGAACTGGGGTACTGGCGAACCGGATTGCGAATGGCCCTGAAGTGGAAATCAAGAATGAATTTGCCAGGAGATAAAAAATGGGAACTTGTATCAGAAAAACTATCCGGCCTGCCCGTTGAAGACAATGTTTATGTTACTTATGAAGGGATTCCCGATATGTGGTCAAAATTCTGTTTTGAACATCCCGGATTGACTGGAGTTTTTGGCATGCTGCCCGGCGAGGGTGTAGATACAACTCTCATGAAGAACACTTTCAATAAGGTTTTGTCAACCTGGAACTTTAATCGAGTATGGGGCTGGGATTTCCCTATGCTGGCTATGTGTGCAGCCAGAATCGGAATGCCCGAAACAGCTGTTGATATGCTTCTTCATAGTTCACCAAATTTTCAATTCGATGAGCATGGACTGGCAACGGGAGGCCCGTTTCCATATTTTCCTTCAAACGGAGGAGTGCTGACAGCTGTGGCAATGATGGCAGGAGGCTGGGAAAATTCAACAGGTACAGCTCCCGGATTTCCAAAAAACGGAGAATGGTCAGTTAAATGTGAAGGATTCAATAAGATGCCTTAATCGGGTTGAAGTGTTGAGGGGTTGAATGACTAAAACCTTTAAACTTTTAAACTTTTAAACTCTTCAACTTTACAAACTTTACAAACTTTTAGAAATGAATAAGACTTTACTGCAACTGTTCACATTGTTTTTGCTGTTGCTGACATTTAAAGGGAGATCGCAGACCCCTGCCTGGAAGGAGGTGGCGCCAGGTGTATGGAAAACAATAATTGGTAATCCCGATCAATTCGATTTACTGAAAGCTGCCGGCGTTCAGCCCAACTTAGAAGCATTAAAAAAGTTAGGTAACCCCGGATTCCCGTTGCCCTTAGAAGATATTTCTGCAGGGATTTTTGAAGGAACCACTTCTTTACGTTTTCCATTGGTGAAGGAAGAACAGCTTTTTGGTTTCGGATTGAATTTCAAAACAATTCAACAAAGGGGCAGAATATTCCAGCTGCATGTCGATCATTATGGTGGCCGGGATAATGGACGTACCCATGCGCCTGTTCCATTTTACATATCCGACCGCGGATATGGAGTTTTCGTGAACAGCGCCCGATATATTACCGTATATGCAGGTTCGGCAGTGCGGAAAGACAGCCCCAACGCACCTGTGCCAAAGGATCGAAATACCGATAAGAGCTGGACAGCACAACCTTATTCCGATGCAGTGGAAATGCTGGTGCCGGCAAAAGGTGTGGAGATCTTTCTGTTCGCAGGACCCAGTATGCTCGATGTTGTGCAGCGTTTCAACCTTTTTAATGGAGGTGGATGCCTGCCTCCCCGCTGGGGATTAGGATTTACACAGCGGGTACCTACGGTTTACTCCGGCAATGATGTGATTGCTGAAGCACGGGCTTTTGCTGAAAAAGGTTACCCGCTTGATTTTATCGGCCTGGAACCCGGATGGCAAAGTAAATCATACCCCTGCACACTTGAATGGGACAATACCCGATTCCCTGATCCTGAAAAGTTTGTGAAAACAATGAAAGAGATGGGGATTCGGCTGAACCTCTGGACGAATCCTTATATATCGCCAGAATCGCCTGTGTTTCAGAAAATCAAGCCTCTTTCCGGCACTCACACAGTCTGGGGAGGTGTTGTTCCTGATCTCACTCTGCCTGAGGCACAGCATCTCCTGCTTGGGCAGATGGAAAAATCACAGACAGACATTGGGATAAGCGGTTACAAAATCGACGAATGTGACGGCTACGACAACTGGCTCTGGCCCGATGTTGCCATGTTTCCTTCGGGGAACAGTGCGGAACAGCTGCGCCAGACATACGGATTATTGCTCCAGAAGATGACAACAGAATTATACCGGAATAAAAACACCCGTACATACGGGTTAACCCGGGCATCTAACGCAGGAGGCTCATCATTCCCATACGTCATCTATAACGATTATTACAGCCACGAAGATTTTATCACTGCTCTGATAAACAGCAGTTTTTCAGGTGTTCTTTGGACACCGGAAGTACGCAGCTCCAAAACCGGAGAAGAGTGGATCCGCCGTATGCAAACTGTTTGCTTCTCTCCCATGGCTATGATAAATGCCTGGGCTGACGGAACAAAACCATGGTCGTTCCCTGAAGTTGAGAAAGAAGTAAAAGAGATCACCTTGCTGAGAATGCAATTGATGCCATACTTCTATTCGGAATTTGCCAAATACCATTTTGAAGGAATTCCACCTTTCCGGGCCATGAACCTGGAACAAGGTTTCAACATTAAGGCCATAACGGAACTGAAAAATGCCAATCTTGGAGAAAACCCATATGCAGTGGCTGTTACCAAAGAAATAAAAGATCAGTATATGGCAGGTGAATATCTGCTTATTGCACCATTATTCAAAGGACAGACTGAAAGAGAAGTAGTCCTTCCCCAGGGTAAGTGGTATGATCTCTATACCGGAAAGCTGGCCGGGGATGGAGAAATAATAAAGATTACTGCCGGCCTCGATAAAATCCCTGTTTTTGTGAAAGATGGAGGAATAATTCCAATGATGCCGCCATTGCTTCATGCTCCTGCAGCAGGAGAAAAATTTGACCTCGAAATCCGGTATTATGGGACAAAACCTGGCCATTACCTGCTATACGACGACGATGGTGAAACTTACAACTACGAGAAGGGCGACTATTCATGGCGCGAAATAATTGTGACACACAGCAGGAATGGAAAACTTGCAGGTTCCATTTCAAAAGCAGAAAAAGGAAAGCCGGACAATATTGGGAAAGTGACCTGGAAGATTATGACTGAATGACCTGATTGGTTAGTTCGGAACATTGTCGGTTATGCAGGGAACACTGATCTGGTAAAAACCGGGACCAGCCCAACTGAAAATATAAGGGTTAATACATATCAATATAAAGCGTGCCATCCCTGTCTGAATCATTCTGTTTTCTGGCACCACGAAAGCTTATGCTCATTATCACTTAATATCTTTTTATGATCGAGTAACCAGCGGATCACTTTAATAACTTTGTCTTCAGGAAAATCTATCAATTTTACAAGTTCTTCAGCATCAGGACTTTTCTCGCCAAGAACAGTCTTTATCTCTTCAAGAATCAGGTCAAATTCATATTTGCTCAGATCAAGTTCGTTTCGTTTCCGGCATACATCACAAATCCCGCATCGATCGGATTCCTCTCCAAAATAGTCAAGGAGAATCATTGATCTGCAACGATTGTCCGATTCGGCAAACTCTATCATCCTGTTAAGCCTGATCTCATATTTTTCCTTAACATGAAGATAATTATCGGGTGATATCAATAAAGCCCTGCGATCCAGCCTCTCCTCGGTGAAGATCACCAGTGCTGTCTTTTTTCCTGGTATGTAACGAATTATATTTAATGTTGACAATTTCACAAGATATTGATAAACAGTATCATGTGTTGCCGCCGATTTTCTGGAAAGGGCATCTTCATTAACCGGAACAAACCCGGAGAACATTCCGGTATATGACCTCAGAAGAAGTTTTATAAATCCGTCAAACGCTTCGTTTGCTACCTGAAATTTGTACAGATCGTCGCGACCTACAGTAAAATGAATCCTGGAAGGATTGTTAATTTCTTCGGTAAATTCAAGATAACCTTCCCTTTGAAGAAATTGAAGGCTGTTATAGGTTTCAATTACCGGGAGACGGTATCTTGAAACAAAATCTGACATATTGAAATCAAAGACATTGTCTTTTCCTGATCCGAGAGGAACCTGCAGGAAATTACATAATGCCTCATAAATATCTTTTATTTTATCAACAGGAGGAAACTTTTTACGCATAGATTCAAATAACCTGTTTTTATCAGCCTGTGAGTATAAAAGAACCGCAAACGCCGGTTTATTATCGCGACCTGCCCTCCCACTCTCCTGAAAATAATTCTCGATCGAATCAGGTATGTCCCAGTGAACAACAAACCTCACTTCAGCTTTATCAATACCCATTCCAAAGGCGTTTGTAGCAACAATCACCCTTGTTTCTCCTTCAGCCCAGGACGCTTGCTTTTTATCGCGCAGTTCGTCGGGGAGGCCTGCATGATAGAAATCTGCACTGATGCCATTTGCTACTAAAAGTTCAGCCACCTCTTTGCATCTTTTCCGGCTTCTGACATAAACAATACCGCTTCCTTTTGCTTTCTGCAGAGTTTTAACCAGGTATGTACCTTTATCTTCAACTTTTCGTACCAGGTACGAAATATTTTTTCTGTCGAAACTGGTTCTCAGAACATTTTTTCCCCTGAAAGCCAATTTTGACATAATATCATCAATAACCTGCGGAGTAGCTGAAGCAGTAAGGGCAAGAAAGGGTACTTTATCGGAGATATGATCACGCAGTGTAGCAATCTTCAGATAAGAAGGCCTGAAATCGTACCCCCATTGAGATATGCAGTGAGCTTCATCAATAGCGACAAGCGATAAGTCTAGTTTTGATACCTTTGCCTGAAAAATCCTCGTCGATATTCTTTCGGGTGAAACATAGAGGAACTTGTAATCTCCATATATCGCATTTTCGAGTGCAATATCAATCTCCTCTCCCGACATCCCTGAATGTATTGCTATTGATTTTATTTCCAGACTATTAAGTCGGCTAACCTGATCCTTCATCAAAGCTATCAGGGGGGTTATAACCAGGCATATACCGTCATGTGCAAGTGCGGGAACCTGAAAAGTGATTGATTTACCACCTCCGGTAGGCATAAGTCCAAGAGTATCTTTCCCTTCAGCAACAGATCGTATTATCTCCTCCTGCAAGGGTTTGAAGGAGGTAAATCCCCAATACCTGGTTAAAATCTGTCTGTATGGTTCAATATTCATTGATTGTTGCACAATATACAAAAGTAATAACTGTATTTCAATTTTTTATGGAGGTTAAAATTAAAGAGTTGTATAAAGAGTCTCGATTTTTTCGTAATTTCGCCAGCAAATTCTTAAAATATAATCTGATGTCATTTATTGAAGATAAGATACTATATGAAGGTTTAACTTTTGACGATGTTTTATTGGTTCCTTCATATTCTGAGGTACTTCCAAGGGAAGTTAATCTCAGCTCAAGGTTCACGAGGAACATTCTTATCAACACGCCTGTTGTGTCGGCTGCAATGGATACAGTCACTGAAGCTGATCTTGCAATTGCCATTGCGCGTGAAGGAGGTATTGGCGTAATCCATAAGAATATGACAATTGAAAAACAGGCAACCCAGATAAAACGGGTTAAGAGAGCCGAAAATGTTATGATATTCGATCCCATAACGATAAATCTCGATGGGACTATTGCCGATGCCATGAATCTTATGAGTGAATATAAGATCGGAGGTATTCCCGTCATTGATAATAATGGCATTTTGAAAGGGATTGTCACGAACAGGGATCTGCGATTTGAAAATAATCTCTCAAGGAAGATTACAGAGGTCATGACTACCAATCTGATCACAACATATCATCAGACTAATCTTGCCGCTGCCGCAAGAATACTTCAGAAACATAAGATCGAAAAACTTCCCATGATAGATGAATCGGGGAAGCTTATTGGTTTAATCACCTATAAAGATATAACAAAAGCCAAAGATCGTCCTAATTCATGTAAAGATGACAAGGGAAGGTTAAGGGTGGCCGGAGCCGTCGGGATTGCCGCCGACACGATGGAACGGGTTGATGCTCTTGTGAATGCAAACGTCGATGCAATATCAATTGATACAGCACATGCTCATTCAAAAAATGTCATCAGAATTTTAAAGGAAATCAAACGAAACTATTCCGGTATAGATGTTATTGCCGGAAATATCGCCACAGGCGAGGCAGCTAAAGAACTCGTTAATAAAGGCGCTGATGCAGTAAAAGTTGGAATAGGCCCTGGATCAATATGCACAACAAGGATTGTTGCCGGTGTAGGAGTACCTCAACTCTCTGCCATTTACAATGTTGCACAAGCCATTGAAGGATCAGGTGTTCCGGTAATAGCTGACGGTGGAATAAGGTACTCGGGTGATATTATAAAGGCAATCGCAGCCGGAGCTGATTCAATCATGGCAGGATCACTATTTGCCGGGGTTGAAGAATCACCTGGGGATACAATCATTTATAATGGACGTAAATTCAAGGCGTATCGGGGAATGGGATCTATTGAAGCCATGCAACAGGGTTCCAAAGATCGTTATTTCCAGGACATGGAGGATGATATCAGAAAACTCGTTCCTGAAGGGATTGAAGCAAGGGTGCCTTATAAAGGATCTCTTTCTGAAGTGATTTATCAGATGTTGGGAGGATTAAGATCCGGAATGGGTTATCTGGGGACTATCGATATTGCCACTTTGAAAAAGGAAGGAAAATTTGTAAGAATCACCAGTTCCGGGATCATAGAAAGTCATCCGCATGATGTTTCTATTACACGGGAGGCCCCTAATTACAGCAGAAAATCATTAGAATAACAGGTTTCACTTAATCCTGATGAATATCAGATTATTTTTAATAAGTCCTATATTAATCCTGTTCCAGGCTGTTTGCCATGCACAAGGCCCGGATAATAAAACATTGTTAACGGTTGATGGAAGGAAGATTCAAGCGGGAGAATTTATCAGGATGTACAAAAAAAACCTGGAACCGGGAAAAACATTGGATATTGACAGCTATCTGCAGCAATATATTGCCTTCAAACTAAAAGTAGCTGACGCTATTAATGAAGGATATGATACTACCAATGCTTTCAGAAATGAGTTGAATGGATACAGGGATCAGCTTGCCCAAAGCTATCTTACCGACACACAAATAAAGGAAAAGTTGTTACAGGAAGCATATAAAAGATCGCTTGTTGAAATAAATGCATGGCACATTTTGATCACAATACCGCAAAAAGCTTCCCCCGAAGATACTCTTAAAGCCTGGAAAAAAGCAATTGATATCAGGGAGCGGATTATCAGAGGTGAGGCATTTGAACAAGTTGCCAGAAGTGCTTCCGATGACAAATCAGCCGAAATAAACGGCGGGAACCTGGGATATTTTACTGTGTTCCAGATGATAATGCCATTTGAAGATGCAGTATATTCCCTTGATAAAGGTGCTATCTCGATGCCTGTCAGAACACCCTTCGGATATCATATTATTAAAGTGACTGATAAGCGCCCTTCGAAAGGAAAAATCAAGGTGGCTCATATTATGAAGGTTGTACCACCGGACGCAGATGAAAAAAGAGTCTCACAGGCAGAAGAGGATATAAATAATATTTACAAAAAATTGCAGGAGGGAACCTCATTCGCGGAACTTGCCCAAAAATATTCCGATCACAAGGAATCATCTTCAAAAGGTGGTGAACTTAGCTGGTTCGGAACAGGAGAAATTGTCAGTGAATTTTCTGAAGCTGCATTCTCTATTACCGACACTGGCAATTACACTAAACCTGTCAGGACAAATTATGGCTGGCACATTATTAAACTCCTCGACCGAAAAGCTCCTGGATCATTTGCAGAGTCAAGATCATTTCTGGAAAGTAAAATTAACCCGTCATATCTTAATTCCATAAGCAAGAAAGCGCTTGTCGAAAAATTAAAAAATGAATACAATTTCAATATAAATCAGGCTGCCTATAACTGGTTTGTTAAAAATACCGATACCCTTATCATTAAAGGATCAGGAAAATATCACAGGGACAAAATGCCTAAAGGACCAATTTATTCTTTTGCAAATCAACATCTTACAACAAATGAATTTGCTGATTTTATTGAGAAACATGGACAGATGGTCTCTACTGACAAATCATCAGTTTTTCTCAGTAATTGTTTGGCCACAAGTGCAAGTGATCATTTAATCAATTATGAGAACTCTGTCCTTGAAGAGAAATATCCGGACTTCCGTTATCTGATGACCGAGTTCAGAGACGGGATGCTGCTCTTTGAAATATCCGAAAAAAAAATATGGAACGTTGTCAACGAGGACTCCGTGGGGCTTCATAATTATTATGAAGATCATAGAAACAACTATCTTACACCTCGTCCCTTGAGTTTTGATGAAGTTCAGGGAGAAATGATTTCCGGGTATCAGGAATATATCGAGAATAAATGGGTAAGACAATTAAAAGAGAAATATAACGTTAAGATTGACAGTTTGGTACTTGAAGAAGTGATGAGGAGTTTAACCAATGAATAAGACTTTAATAATATTAATAGCCGTTTTTTCTCTGCTGGGTTGCAGGGATAAAAACAGTACAATCAAAAGAGTTGCTGTTGCAAAAGTGGGTACTAACATTCTCTATTACGATGAAATGCCAAAGCTTGTTCAACATGGAATAAATGAGACTGACAGTGCTGCCCTCATACAGAATTATATCAATAAGTGGGCAAAACGGCAGCTTTTGTTACAAAAAGCTGAAGATAATTTATCACCCGAATTAAAGAATGAGATTACCCGGCAAGTTAATGAAACAAGGACCAATCTTGTAATATACCAGTATCAAAAGCAGATGATGCTCGAAAAAATGGATACTGTTTTATCTGATTCAGAAATTGAAAATTATTACGCTGCAAATGAAAAGAGTTTTGTTCTTAACTCAAACATTGTAAAGGCAGTGTTAATCAAATTACCTGTTGAAACGCCAAATCTTAATAAGATAAAATTACTGGCCCGGTCAAATAATCATAACGATATGCTGCAACTTGAGAGTTATTGCTTTCAATTCGCTGAAAAATTTGATGATTTCGATGAAAAATGGGTTCCGTTGGACAGAATTACTGTAGAACTGCAGCAGGATATTAATGATCAGGAAAATTTTCTGAAGAAAAATACTTTTTTTGAGACCAGCGACTCCCAATCAGTATATCTGATTTCAATCAGGGAATACAGGCTCAGATCTTCCATTGCTCCTCTGGAATATGTCAGAGACGAAATAAAGAGTATTATCTGGAACAACAGGAGGTTTGAATTTATTCAGTCGCTCGAAAACGGAATTTATAATGAAGCATTAAAAGAAAATAGTTTTAAGATATATTAAAATAAAGAACTATACCGCATCTTGTCGGGAAGAGCTCAGTTATACCTTTAAAATCAATTGTGTTATTATGAAAAGAAATTTAAGATTTTGTCTGGTTTTGATAGGTTTGTTTATACCAGGAGTGTTTATAGCTAATTCGCAGACTCTTGTCGAATCGGTTGCTGCAATTGTCGGAAATGAAGTTGTCTATCTTTCGGATATTGAGAATGCAGTCGCTGATCTCAGAAGAGGAGGAAACAGAACTCCGGTTGATCAATTAAGGTGCAGTGTTCTTCATGAAATACTTGTATCAAAACTATTTCTTGATCAGGCCAGGATCGATAGCATAACCGTTACTGATGATGCGGTTGAAGGTGAACTCAATATGAGGATGAATGATGCTGTAAGACGGGCAGGAAGTGAAGAAGCTCTGGTTGCATATTTTAGAAAGAGTATGGTTGAAATCAGAAGAGATATCAGGAAGACGATGCTGGATCAGCAAATTGTACGGGAGGTACAAGGCAAAATTGGGGAGAACTTATCCGTAACACCAGCCGACGTAAAAAGATATTTTGCGACCATCCCAAAAGACAGTCTCCCGATTGTTCCCGCAAAATACAAAGTAAGTATCATTCAGGTTGATCCACCATCTAATGAAGACAATAAGGCAATGGCTCGCCAGAAACTTCTTGACATACGAAGCCAGATACTTGGAGGAAAAAGTTTTTATGCATTGGCAGCATTATACTCTGAAGATCCCGGATCCGCAAAAAGCGGGGGGGAAATCGGATTCCTGACAAGAGGAGAACTCGAAAAAGAGTATGCTGATGCTGCATTCAGCCTGAGCAAAAACTCCATTTCCAAAATAGTTGAAACAAAATATGGATTCCATCTTATACAGCTTATCGATCGTAAAGGAGAAATGGTTAATACACGTCATATTCTTATCAGACCACAGGTTAAACCGGAACAGGCTGAGAAAGCAATTTCAAAACTCGACAGCCTGGCTACCCAGATAAGAAAAGACAGCATCAAATTTGAAACTGCAGCATTTCGTTTCTCAACCCACAAGGATAGCAGGATCAATGGTGGTAAGCTCGTAAGTACAAATCCTTCCGACAGGGTTTCATGGTTTTCTCTTGAAGAGTTAAACAAGGATATGTATGTAAAAATAAGGGAAATGAAAATTGGAGAGATATCAGATCCTTTCCAGACAACCGACGAAAACAATAATGTGGTTTTCAGGATAATAAGACTGGATGATGAAATGCCCGCCCATACTGCAAATATTAAAGATGACTATCAGAATCTGTCAAATGCGGCTTTAATGACTCTTCAGAGTAAGACTTATGAAAAATGGATAAAAAATAAAATTGAAAATACTTATCTGAAAGTAAGTGACGAGTATAAATCGTGTGAATTTTTGAAAAAAGAATGGTTGAAATAAAAGTTTTAAGGCAGTCTCTCAAAATTTCAGAATTCAGGCATCTCTTTTATGCTTTATTCTTAATGTATATCCCTTTAAATGGGTATACCCAGGATATTTCCGGGCCAAGACAAGGAACAACAAAAATTGAAATTATTAATGCAGAAGTCTGGGAGGTAGACGAAAATATTGATAAGGATCTTCAACGTCTTTTGGGAGATGTTCAATTAAGTCATAAAGACGTCTTAATGTATTGCGACAGTGCCTATTACTATAAGAGCAAAGATCAGGTAAAAGCTTTTAGCAAAATCCACATCGAACAGGGTGACACTCTTGACCTTTATGGTGATTACCTTTTTTATGATGGCAATACAGGAAAGGCTGACATTGATGGGAATGTCGAACTTGTTGATAAAGAGACGCACCTGTATACCAGAAAAATCGATTATGATGTACAGAATAAAATCGCCCGGTATAATGAACATGGCAGAATTACAAATGCCAGCAATACTCTTGTAAGCAGAATCGGCGTTTATTTTGTTTCCGATAATCTCTTCCATTTCAAGGATAGTGTAAAAATCACTAATCCCGACTATGTAATGGTTGCTGACACAATGGATTACAATACAAAATCAGAAACGGCATTTTTTACTGGTCCTACTGAACTTACTGGTGATAGTATACATCTTTACTGTGAAAAAGGATGGTATGATACCAAAAAAGAAGTCACTTCAATATGGAAACATGCCTTTATCGACAACAGGAAACAGATCGTTCATGGTGATTCTTTATTTTTCAATGACAGTACAGGTTATGGCGAATCATTCGGGAATGTCGTTATTCAGGATACTACGAACAACCTTGTTGCAGAGGGAAATTATGCCTGGTATTATAAAGAACCGGAAAGATTTGAGATTACCGACAAGGCTGTTTTCATACAGGTATCAAAAAAAGATTCCCTTTTCCTTCACGCCGACACTATCAATTCAGTTATAGTATCAGACACAGCAGCAAAGGCGTACCGATTGATGAGGGCATACCACGGCTGCCGTATTTTCAGCCAGGATATCCAGGCAAAGTGCGACTCTCTCGCATATTCATTTCAGGATTCAGTTATCAGATTATATAAATCTCCTGTACTCTGGTCAGAAGAGAATCAGCTTACATCCGACTCTATGGCTGTATTTACAAAAAACCGGATGACTGACCGTTTGGAATTATATAATTCAGCTTTTGTAACCAGCCAGATTGACACAATAAGGTTTAATCAGATAAAAGGCAGATCACTGACCGGATATTTTAAAAACAATGAACTTTTTAAAATTGATATCAAAGGTAACGGAGAATCGATTTATTATCTTCTGGATGGAGAAGATGTTGCAGGGGTCAATCAGTCGCAATGTGCAAATATTGAAATCTATATTGAAAAAGGTAAAGTGACAGAAATTTTTGAACTCCAGAGCCCGGGAGGTTCCATTGATCCTCCTGAACCTGAACCGACAATACCTAAAGAACTCAGACTTAAAGGCTTTAACTGGCTGAATAATTTGCGACCTAAACAAAAAGCTGATATATTCAACGAATAAAAAAAGAGGCTGATCTCGCGTGAGTCAGCCTCTTTCTTAATATTCATCTTCATTAAAAAAGAAGTCGTCCTTACTTGGGTAATCGGGCCAGATATCTTCAATAGTTTCATAGACATCCCCTTCATCCTCCAGATCCTGCAGATTTTCAATAACTTCCATTGGAGCACCCGACCTAATGGCGAAATCAATCAGCTCATCTTTCGTAGCAGGCCATGGAGCATCCTCAAGTTTTGATGCTAATTCAAGTGTCCAGTACATAATTTCTGAATAAATTTAATCTTTAATAAAGTTTGCAAATATATATATTATTTTGTTTAATAAGCAATACCTTTTTTTAAGATTTTTAACATATTATTCCTGCCATTTAACTTCCTCTATATCAAGTTCCAAGCGTATTTTTCTTGATAAAACGAATAAATAATCAGAAAGTCTGTTCAGAAATATACAGATTATCTCAGGAGAACCTTCAGTTTCTTTCAGCCTTGAAACCGATCTTTCTGCCCGTCGACAAACACATTTGGTTATATGACAATATGATATCAGCATATTTCCTCCGGGCAGTATGAAATTTTTCAACGGAGGAAGCAACTCATCCATCAAATCAATTTCTTTTTCAATTAACAATACACAATCACCATCAGGTAATATCATTTTGATGTTACTGTTTTCACCGTCGTGTGCCAGTGCAGAGGCACATTTCATCAGCTGACACTGGATATAAGTCAGAAATTCGTGCCGTCCCGTATTGTCCTTATGATCTTTCAGCAAGCCAATCCAGGCTATAAGCTCTTCGATTGAACCATATGCCTCCACTCTGATAGAGTGTTTCGGAACCCTCCTGCCTCCTGACAGTGAAGTTGTTCCATCATCACCTGTACGGGTATAGATCTTCATGATCCGTCAAAAAGTAATAAAAAAGATGAAAAGCGTCAGGCTTTTTTATATCGTTCATTTACAAAATCCTGCGCAATTTCGCCGTCAAAGAGCCTGATTATTCTGGCGGCATGCATTGCAATATCTTCTTCGTGCGTAACAACTATCACGGTATTTCCGTTCCTGTGTATCGTATCGAGAAGTGCCATAATATCAATTGAAGTTTTACTATCGAGGTTTCCTGTCGGCTCGTCAGCCAGAATAATTGAAGGTTTATTAATAAGAGCCCTGGCAATTGCGACACGCTGTCTCTGCCCTCCCGATAACTCATTTGGTTTATGATCCATCCTGTCCGCGAGGCCTACCTTTTCGAGTTGCTCCCGGGCCATTTTTTCCCTGTCAGCTTTCGGTACACCGGCATATATCAAAGGAAGTGTGACATTCTCAAGAGCTGAATACCGTGGAAGCAGGTTAAAGGTCTGAAAAACAAATCCTATTTCTTTGTTTCTTACTTCCGCCAGAAAATCGTCTTCCATCTTACTGACATCAATGCCATTCAGAATATATGATCCGCTTGTGGGAGTGTCAAGACAGCCCAGGAGATTCATTAGTGTTGATTTTCCCGATCCCGATGGACCCATAATTGCCACATATTCGTTCTTTCCAATATTGACAGAAACAGACCTTAAAGCTCTTACGACCACCGATCCGACCTGATAACTCTTAACAATATCATGAATCTCAATTACTTTCTCCATAGCTGCCCGATTTTGAATTTTCGAAATTAGATTAAATAAGTCAAATAAGAAATTAATAATTATTAATTTTTGTTAATATCTGATTATATAGTTATTACGTGTAATCCCCTGCCTGAAAAAAACAATTCCCATTCTGAAAATATCAATAGTAACAGAGGCCTTGCTACTATTCTTTATTTCGTTCCATGCATCCAGCATTTCTCCCGAATAATAGATATCATCGATAATTACGACAGTCTTACTACCTGCGGTGGCTTCTATCTGTTTAAAATACCTGATTAAAGGTTCTTTCCGGTGATTACCATCGATAAAGACAAGCCCCGGTTTATTATTACCGCTGATAATTTCAGGCATAATCTCATCGAAAGAACCGGTAAAAATCCTGATGTTATCGAGTCCGGCTTCTTTGAAATTTTCAACAGCTATTTCAGAAATTGCCTTTGACCCTTCAATTGTATTCACTATGGCAGCAGTACCTGATTTAGCCATATACATTGTGCTTATTCCCAGAGAGGTGCCTAATTCTACAATAAGCGGGGAGCCAAATTCAGCCGCCATATTCGATAATAGAACTCCATATTTCCTTGGTACGGGTGAATATTTTGCTATATCTGACACTTTTCTTAAACCTGATTCCATTTTTTCTGATCCTGAACCAAGATCCTTTACTACTATTTTACGCTGATCAGAGATATTTTTCTTTCTGATGTTTTCAATACAACAGACAATGTCAGGATCAATTTTATTCCGGAAGATCCGTGATACAAGATCAAAAACGAATGGACTGTGAATACCATGTCCTTTTCTATGCCGCGATAGAAGAATGTACTTCAGATATTTGGTTGCCCTGAAAAAAATCATTTTTGAATTGGCATTAATATTAGGACAGGTTTTCAAAAATACGTATTTTCGGATATCTTTTGCAATTACTTTTTCCCGGAATGATTATACAGGAATTTCTCGACACAAACATAACTTACTTATCGGGGGTTGGCCCAAAGAGAGCTGAATTATTAAACAAAGAACTAAATATCTTTACATTCCGCGATCTTCTTTACTACTTCCCTTATAAATACATTGACAGAACCAGGTTTTATAAGATTGCAGAACTTGATCCTGAACTTCCATTTGTCCAGGTAAAAGGAGTAATAAAAGGATATTCAGCAGAAGGTCATGGGCCGGGAAAACGGCTTGTTGCTGATTTTCAGGATGAAACAGGCACCATAAAACTGGTCTGGTTCAAGGGTGGAAAATGGATAACAGGAAGCTACGATCCCGGAGTTGAGTTTATTGTGTTCGGTAAGCCAAGTGTTTTCAACGGGATGATAAATATTATCCATCCCGAAATAGATTCGGCCGATAAAATGGCAGAAAGTCTTAACTCTGCCCTGCAAGCTCAGTACAGCACTACTGAAAAACTTAAGAACCATTTCTTAACTTCAAAAACAATCGGTAAGCTTACAGGTAATCTTCTGAAACAGTTAAAGTTCAGGATACCTGAAACATTGCCTCCTTATCTTGTTTCAAAATACAGACTAATGGATCTGCACGAATCATTACATAAGATCCATTTTCCAGAGAATCCTGAGGAACTTGAAAGAGCAAGGTACCGTCTTAAATTCGAAGAACTCTTTTATATCCAGTTGAACCTCCTGCGGTTTAAAACCAACCGCAGCCTCAAACATAAAGGATTTGTCTTTTCAACTGTTGGTGATAATTTCAACAATTTCTACTTTAACAATTTACCATTTGCCCTTACCAATGCTCAGAAACGTGTGATGAAAGAAATAAGGAAAGATCTGGGATCAGGGAAACAGATGAATCGTCTTCTTCAGGGTGATGTGGGAAGCGGAAAAACTCTGGTGGCACTGATGAGTATGCTAATTGCTATCGACAACGGATATCAGGCTTGTATAATGGCGCCAACAGAAATCCTTGCCAATCAGCATTATCAGACTATAAGTAAACTGCTCAAAGGAATTGACATCAAAATATGTCTCCTGACTGGATCCTCAAAAAGGGCTTCCAGAAAATTTATAGCAGAATCACTGCTTGACAGTTCACTTAATATATTGATCGGGACACACGCCCTGCTTGAAGAAAATGTGCAATTCAGGAATCTGGGGCTGGCTATTATTGATGAGCAGCATCGGTTCGGAGTTGAACAGAGAGCAAGACTCTGGCAGAAAAATTTCAATCCCCCCCATGTTCTGGTGATGACGGCCACTCCGATTCCCCGGACTTTGGCTATGACCCTTTACGGTGATCTTGATGTTTCAGTAATAGATGAAATGCCTCCCGGAAGAGTTCCGGTAAAAACGATGCATTTTAACGATTCAGAAAGAAATAAAGTATTTGGATTCATCAGAAAACAGATTGCAGAACATCGTCAGATTTATTTCGTATATCCACTCATCAGGGAGTCTGAAAATATGGATTATAAAGACCTTGAAGATGGATGGGATACTATTTCAAGAGTTTTCCCGCCCCCGGAATATTGCATCAGCATAGTACACGGAAAAATGACTCCGGCTGACAAAGAGGCTTCAATGAAACTGTTTAAGGATGGACATGCCCAGATACTTATTGCCACCACAGTTATTGAAGTAGGCGTCGATATCCCTAACGCAACCGTAATGGTAATCGAAAGCGCTGAAAGGTTTGGACTCTCGCAGTTGCATCAGTTACGAGGACGTGTCGGAAGAGGTGCTGACCAGTCATATTGTATACTTATAAGTTCTGATAAATTATCAAGAGAAGCTGTTAAAAGGATTGAAGTTATGATAATGACCAACGATGGATTTGAGATTGCGGAGAAAGATCTTCAGTTAAGAGGGCCAGGTGATATTGAGGGAACCCTCCAGAGCGGAATACCATTCGACCTTAAAATAGCCAACCTTGGGAAAGACGGACAGTTGATTGAATATGTCCGGAATATTGCAGAAAATATCCTTGCCAGTGACCCGACATTGGATGATAATCAAAACACTATATTCAAAACCGAATTGAAACGGCTTTTTAGTAAGAGACAGTCATGGAGCGATATAAGCTGATAATACATTATTTAAAATCAGAATAAATTATCATCCCTTCTTAAAAATCTGATAAAAAGCATCATTCTTTTACATCTAAACTCTAATTTTGCGGTCAGAATTTTTTCAGATAAATCATGAAGAATTCAATTGATAACGAGACCATTAATCATGAAGGCATAGTGCTTAAAACTGAAGATGACTCCGTTACTGTAAGTATCACTTCCGTATCTGCCTGTTCAGGCTGTCATGCTGAAGGTGTCTGTTCAATATCAGGAAAGGAAGAAAAGATCATTAATGTAACGGGCCATTATAGTGTAAAGCCAGGCGACAAGGTTACCGTGCTTATGAAACAATCGATGGGTCACACTGCCCTACTCTTTGGATATATTCTTCCTTTATTGGCAGTAGTTGTCTCCCTGATAATTCTGATCTCCTTAAATGTACCTGAATCAACTGCCGGTATAGTTTCAATTGCAATACTTCTACCTTATTATTTTATTCTGTATTTCTTCAGGAATCAGATCAACCGGAAATTTACTTTTACTTTAAAAGTTTAACAAATGAGTTCTATTATTTTGATAACAATTATAAGTCTGAGCCTTATTGCCCTGATATCGGCAGTAATACTCTATTTTGTCGCTCAGAAATTTAAAATAGTTGAAGATCCCAGGATTGATGAAGTACAGGCTATCCTTCCTGCTGCAAATTGCGGAGGTTGTGGTTTTGCCGGTTGCCGTAACATGGCAGAAGCTATCGTTAAAGCAACTACCCTTGAAGGTCTCTATTGCCCTGTCGGAGGCGCTAAGGTTATGAATTCAGCAGCAAAAATATTAGGGAGAGAGGCTCCGGTTACAGATCCCCGTGTTGCAGTTTTGCTCTGCAATGGGACACCTGAAAACAGGCCACGTACATCAAGATATAATGGAGCATCGGATTGCAGAATATCGAATAATCTTTATATCGGAGAATCAGACTGCAGTTATGGCTGTCTGGGAAATGGCGATTGTGTAAGAGCTTGTGCTTTTGACGCAATACACATGGATCCCACGACTAATTTACCAGTAATAATTGACGATAAGTGCGTTTACTGTGGTGCCTGTGTTAAAGCCTGCCCAAGAAATATCATTGAACTTCGTAAAAAAGCAAAAAAAGACAAGAAAATATATGTAGCATGCTCCAATTGTGACAAGGGCGGCCCGGCAAGAAAAGCTTGTAATGCAGCTTGTATCGGGTGCGGCAAATGTTTTAAGGTCTGTGAGTTTGGAGCAATTACGATTGAAAAAAATCTTGCATATATCGATGCAATAAAATGTACATTCTGCAGAAAATGTGTTGAAGAGTGTCCAACAGGTGCAATCAGAGAGCTCAACTTTCCGCCCCGAAAACCAAAAGTTGAAGTTCAGAATGAAGCTGTTAACTGATAATTAATATATTTATTCAAAAAATTAATAGTGTTGAAAACATTTCCCAGTGGAGGTATTCATCCACCTGAAAACAAACTGACCTCTAATATTCCTATCGGATATCTTCCTGTTCCTGGCAACGTAGTAATTCCTGTTTCTCAACATATAGGGGCCCCAGCAACAGTTATTGTCAATAAGGGAGATTATGTAAAGACAGGACAATTAATAGCCACAGGCAACGGTTTTGTCTCGTCAAATACTCACTCTTCAGTATCAGGAAAGGTCAGTAAGATCGATACAATATTCGATACAACCGGTTATAAGCAGCCTGCTGTTTTTATTGATGTGGAAGGTGACGAATGGATCGGAACAATAGACCGAAGCAGTAATATAGCCCGGGAAATTACATTGTCCCCTGACGAGATTAAAAAAAGATGCTTTGAATCAGGAATCGTTGGACTGGGAGGAGCAACATTCCCTTCGCATGTTAAGTTGTCTGTTCCGGAAGGGAAAAAATGCGACATCCTGATCATTAACGGAGTTGAATGCGAACCATTCCTTACTTCAGATCATCGTCTGATGCTTGAGAAAGGAGAAGAAATACTCATTGGGATTTCAATCCTCATGAAAGCTCTAAAGGTCGGCAGAGCAAAGATCGGTATTGAAAACAATAAACCTGACGCAATAGACCATTTGACAAAACTTGCTGCCGGGTTCGAAGGGATCACAATACATCCTCTGAAACTGAAATATCCTCAGGGCGCTGAAAAGCAGCTTATCAAAGCGCTTATTAACAGGGAGGTTCCATCAGGGCACCTGCCCCTGGACGTAGGTGCCGTTGTCCATAATGTCGGTACAGCATATGCAGTATACGAAGCTGTCCAGAAGAATAAACCTCTCTTTGAGAGAGTAGTGACTGTAACAGGTAAATCGCTTTCCAAACCCTGCAATTATGTTGTAAGGATAGGGACTCCTATTGGCAGACTCATCGAAGCTGCCGGTGGTATGCCAGGCGATACCGGAAAAATTGTAAGCGGCGGACCAATGATGGGAAAAGCAGTCAGTAATCTCGATGTGCCTGTGGTAAAGGGAACATCAGGAATAGTTGTTTTTTCCGAAAATGAATCAGAAAGAAAGGAACCAGGACCATGCATAAGGTGTTCAAAATGCATTGGAGTCTGTCCTCTTAACCTTCAACCGTTCCTGCTTATGAAACTTGCTGAATTGGGAATGTTCGAAAGGGCTGAAAAAGAAAAAATCACTGATTGTATGGAATGCGGCTGCTGCAGCTACACATGTCCTGCCAACCGGCCTCTTCTTGACTATATAAGGCTTGGCAAAGCGACAGTTATAAAGCTTGCACGCCAACGGAATCTGAAATAAAAGACACATAACAAAAAACATGAGTAATCTCCTTAACATATCTCCGTCGCCTCATGCACACGGAAAAGAAACCACCCAAAAGCTGATGCACGGAGTAGTTGTGGCGCTTATGCCCGCATTATTCACCTCGATATTCTATTTTGGGATTGGGGCTGTGATAGTAACAGCTGCATCAGTTATTTCCTGTTTGGTTTTCGAATACCTGATACAGAAATTTGTTTTTAAGAAACCTGTAACAATTACTGATGGATCAGCTCTTGTTACAGGTTTACTTCTTGCTTTTAACCTGCCATCAAACATCCCTGTGATCTTAGTTGTCATTGGAAGCTTTGTTGCAATAGCTGTTGCAAAAATGACATTTGGCGGGTTAGGGAATAATCCGTTTAACCCAGCATTGGTGGGACGTGTTTTCATGCTGATATCTTTCCCTGTGCAGATGACAAGCTGGCCGGTCCCTGCCGGATTTAAAACCGGATATGCTGACGCTGTAACTGGTGCTACTCCTCTTGCAATAATAAAAGAGGGTATAAAAAACGGAGAGTCTGTTTCGCAATTGATGGAAAAAGTTCCTGCAACAATTCAAATGTTCCTTGGCCATATGGGAGGATCTATGGGAGAAGTTTCAGCAATAGCCCTTCTGTTAGGATTAGTCTATTTACTGTATAAAAAAATCATTACATGGCATATACCTGTTTCGATTATCGGGACCATAGCAATTTTCACAACAATATTATGGCTTATCAATCCTGAAAAAAATGCGGATCCCATGTTTCATCTGATGGCAGGAGGTGTTCTCCTTGGGTCGATCTTCATGGCAACAGATTATGTCACTTCACCAATGAACACCAAAGCGATGATAATTTATGGATGTTGCATTGGCATTCTTACAGTTATTATCAGGGTATGGGGTGCTTACCCCGAAGGTGTATCATTTGCTATACTGATTATGAACGCTTTTGTTCCGCTTATGAATACTTATATAAAACCTAAACGATTTGGGGAGGAAGTAAAAAATGGCTAAAACCGAATCGACATTTAAGAACATGGTTCTGTCTCTGACCTTTATCTCATTTGGTGCAGCGGCATGCCTTGGATTTGTTTATGAAATGACAAAAGAACCGATAGCGCTTGCGGCAATGAATAAAAAACTTGACGCTATCAAACAGGTAGTTCCTGAATTTAACAATAATCCAGGTGATGAGATGTACCGTTTACCAACCGGAGAAGGAGACAGCCTCGATATATATCCGGCAAAAAAAGATAATGTGATAGTTGGATATGCAGTAAATAGTTATACTAAAAAAGGATTCAGTGGTAATGTCAGCCTTGTGGCAGGATTTAAACCTGACGGAACAATAATAAACATATCTGTTCTGGAGCAGAAAGAGACACCTGGTCTGGGGGCAAAAATGGTTGAACCCTCTTTCAAAGATCAGTTCAACGATAAAAATCCGGCTGAGTTTTCGTTAAAAGTAAAGAAAGACGGTGGTTCTGTTGATGCTATCACTGCAGCAACCATAAGTTCAAGGGCCTTTTGCGACGCTGTCCAACGTGCATATAATACCTTACAAAAAGGAGAAAAGAAATGAATCAGTTACAAAACTTCACCAAGGGTTTCTTCAAAGAAAATCCGATTCTTGTCCTTGTGCTTGGCACCTGCCCTACCCTTGCGACGACAACATCTTCACTGAACGGGATGGGGATGGGGATTGCCACAACATTTGTACTTGTAGGTTCAAATGTTGTCATTTCGCTTCTAGCAGGCCTTATTCCTGACAAAGTCAGAATACCTGCGTTCGTGGTAATAATCGCCTCATTTGTCACTATCGTCGACCTGATAATGCAGGCTTATGTGCCTGTGCTTTATGCAACCCTGGGGATATTTATCCCTTTGATAGTTGTTAATTGTATTGTTCTTGGCCGGGCTGAAGCATTTGCAAGTAAAAATTCTGTATTCTCATCATTGATTGACGGATTGGGAATGGGACTTGGATTTACAATGGCTCTGGGAATTCTTGGGGCGTTCCGCGAAATAGTTGGCAGCGGTACATTATTCGGACATAAATTCATTCAGGGAGACGGCATTCTTGTCTTTGTTCTTGCACCGGGGGCTTTTTGGGCTCTGGGATATCTTATTGCGCTAGTTAACCGGATAAAAAGAACCACAAAATAGAAATTAAAATGGAATACGTATTAATTATTATATCTGCTCTATTAATAAATAATGTTGTACTTGTACAGACCATTGGAATATGTCCATTCCTGGGAGTATCAAACAAGGTTGATACTGCATTGGGTATGTCAGCGGCTGTAGTTTTCGTAATTGTTCTTGCTACAATGGTCACTTACCTTATTCAGATTTACATTCTCGATAAACTAGGTTTAGCTTTTATGCAAACCATAACATTTATTCTGGTTATTGCCGCGCTCGTACAGATGATAGAGATTATTCTCAAGAAAATAAGTCAGCCTCTCTACCAGGCACTGGGTATTTATCTTCCTCTTATAACAACAAACTGTGCAGTTCTTGGTGTTGCTATTCTGGTTATTAAGAAAAATTACAATCTTGTCGAGGGTGTCGTATTCGGTGCTTCCACAGCAATAGGTTTCGGACTTGCCCTTATTATTCTCGCAGGTATAAGGGAACAGATGGAGCTTGTGGATATCCCAAAAGGGATGAAAGGTGTACCTATATCACTTGTGATAGCCGGAATACTTGCCCTGGCATTTATGGGATTCTCCGGTATTGTAAAATAAACTGTCTACGGAATTATTAAACTAGATACTTGCAGGGTTCTTTTACAAAAACCCTGCATTTTTGTTTAAACAGGTTGTATCTTCCCTCCACCACAGGAGAATTAAATATCGCGAATATCCCATTATTAAAAAAACTTAAATAGAACAACTGTTACCATATTTTACTTAAATTTGTTGGTAACCAATCCAATTGAGCCAATTCAGGAAGAGCTAAGCTGGGGTGGTCATTATAGATCTTATCTGTCATTTCCTTTAAATGTTCTAAGAATATGTCAATTTATAATAAAACCGTTCCCTTGCTTCTGGTCTTTGCCTCACTATCTGTTCTTGCACAGGAGACTTCACAGAAAAACTTGTATAGATCTTCTGTTTTTACTCCGGTTAATAGCTCAACCTCAGGAGTAGAAGGGCCTGGAGTTGATAAAAACGGAACTGTGTATTATGTCAATTATGCACACGAAGGAACAATAGGGCAGGTTACTCCCGATGGGAAACCCGGTATATTTGTCGAATTACCTCAAGGAAGCGTGGGAAATGGAATCCGCTTTGACAATAAAGGCAACATGCTTATTGCCGACTATACCATGCACAACATTCTCAAGGTAAATATGGCTGATAAGAAGATCTCTGTTTTTGCTCATGAACCAAAGATGAGCCAGCCCAATGATATTGCAATTGACAGTAAAAACCGCCTTTTTGCCAGCGATCCTGACTGGGAAAGAGGCACCGGGCGAATCTGGCGCATAGATGTTGATGGAAAAGTAACTCTGCTGGACAGTCTTGGAACTGCAAATGGGATCGAGGTGAGCCCTGATGAAAAAACACTCTATGTGAATGCAGTACCGGATGTATGGGCTTACGATCTGTCTACTAAAGGTGATATCAGTAATAAACGGTTACTTATCAGATTCCCTGATTTTATTATGGATGGAATGAGGTGTGATATTAAAGGGAACTTGTATATAGCACGGTTTGGCAAAGGTGTGGTTGCTGTCGTTTCTCCTGAAGGTAAATTAATCCGTGAGATCATGTTGACAGGAAAGAAACCAACAAATGTAGCTTTTGGCGGGAAAGACGGATGCACAGTGTATGTGACACTCCAGGATCAGGGTAACCTGGAAAGTTTTCGTACGGATACCCCGGGCCGTGAATGGAAAATGCAAACAAAAACAAAAACCAAAACCAGAAATAAATAACAAATCTGATTTCAACATTGCAGACAGCAAGAAGAGCTTCAGGAGATTCTATTGATGAAATGGATTGAACAGCTTGCATTCAGAATTTAAAATACATCATTAAAATTACACCAATGAAAAAAATAATTTTATCGCTTTTTCTAATAAGTTTTATGATGACAGGAATGATTAAAGCGCAGACATATAACATTGTAATAAAGGGAGGACATGTAATTGATCCAAAAAACAACATTAATGAAGTGATGGATATTGCTGTTAAAGACGGCAAGATTGTCCGGATTGCAAAAGATATTGATGCCAAAGAGGGTATTCAGGTTGCAAATGCAGCTGGTATGTATGTTACTCCGGGTCTTATTGATATACACGTGCATGTTTTCAACGGAACCTTTCTGGATCAGCAATACAGTAACGGTCCGAGCTCCGTTATTCCTGATGGATTTACATTCCGGGTTGGTGTTACCACTGTTGTGGATGCCGGATGCGCTGGATGGAGGTCATTCCCTGAATTCAAAAAGAACATAATTGACAGATCGCAGACCAGAGTGCTTGCATTTCTTAATATCGTAGGAGAAGGAATGAGGGGAGGCCCGTTTGAGCAGAACCTAAAAGACATGGATGCCAAAGCTACTGCGGAATTTGCAAAGGCAAATTCACAAGATATTGTAGGGATTAAACTTGCACATTTTGAAGGTTATGACTGGACTCCGACCGACAGAGCTTCAGAAGCCGGGAAACTTGCAAATATTCCTGCCATGATCGATTTTGGAGGGAGCACTCCTCCCCTGCCATTAAATGAGCTCTTTATGCAGCATCTTCGTCCCGGAGATATTTTCACACACTGTTTCGCGCAGCTGGGTAGCGGCAGAGATTGCATTATTGATCCTTTGACCGGCACTGTAAAGCCTTTTACATTGGAAGCACGTAAAAGAGGTATCATCTTCGATGTTGGCTATGGTGGCATCAGCTTCGCTTATTCACAAGGCTTGCCTGCTATTAAAAATGGATTTTATCCCGATGCAATAAGCACTGACCTGCATATCGGCAGCATGAATGGAGCTATGAAAGATATGCTGAACACAATGTCAAAATTCCTGGCCATGGGAATGGACCTTCAAAGCGTTATTAAAGCTAGTACATCAGAACCCGCCAGGATAATTCAGAGAGAGGAATTGGGTAATCTGTCAGTTGGATCAGAAGCAGATATAGCAATACTAAACCTCAGACAAGGCAAATTCGGATTATTTGATTATACCGGTTATAAAATTGAAACTGATAAAAAATTTGAATGCGAAATGACAATCAGGGCCGGCAAGATTGTATATGATTTAAATGGCATTGCTGACCCTGTTATTCTTGTTCGTAATAAAACTACAAAGTAAGATTCTTTATGGATAAAAATAATTTGAAGCAATAATAAAAACATGTTGAGATGAAACGCAGAGATGTAATCAGGAATTTGTCGATTTTGCCCGCTGCCGGAGTAATAGCTGGCAGTGCAATCCCCTTTGGATCGGTTTTGGCTGAACCTGCTTCACCTGCAGCTGCAAAACGTGACTTAATTAAGGAGCTTGGATTACGCAGGTTCATAAATGCTGCCGGAACTTACACGGCCATGACAGCTTCAATAATGCATGATGAAGTGGTTGATGCTTTCAACTCAACATGCAAGGAATTCGTAATGCTCGATGAAGTACAGGACAAGGTAGGAGAAAAAATTGCTGCCATGTGCCATGCAGAAGCTGCCACCGTAACAGCCGGTTGCTGGTCAGCTTCAGTACTTGGTACCGCAGGAATGCTTACCGGATCTGATCTGAAAAAGGTAGAACAACTGCCTGACACCGAAGGCATGAAAAATGAGGTTATCGTTCAGAAGGCTCATAACGTAGGATATGTTCACGCTCTCACAAATGCCGGAGTTAAAATTATTGAAGTCGAAACTGCTGAAGATGTTGCAAAAGCTGTCAATGAGAAAACCGTTTTTATGTGGTTCCTGAATTATGCGGAAAACGATGGCAAAATAAGGAATGAGGAATGGATAGCTCTTGCCAGAAAATATAATATCCGCACTATGATAGATATGGCTGCTGATGTACCACCCGTATCAAATCTCTGGAAATACAATGATATGGGGTATGACCTGGTATGCATTTCAGGAGGGAAAGGCATACGTGGTCCTCAAAGCGCCGGTATTCTTATGGGTAAAAAAGATCTGGTTGCTGCTGCACGTCTGAATGCACCACCAAGGGGCGGTAATATTGGCCGTGGTATGAAAGTAAACAAGGAAGAGATCTTTGGTATGTACGTTGCCCTTGAAAAGTTTGTCAACATGGATCATGACAAAGAGTGGAAGATGTGGGAAAAGAGGGTTGCTGTTATTGAAAATGCAGCTAAGAAAGTCAGTGGTGTAACTACCAAAGTAACTGTTCCTCGCATCTCAAATCATACTCCTACCCTTAGTATTGCATGGGATATCAACAGAGTAAAAGTATCCAGGGCTGATTTTCAGGACAGACTCCGTAAGGGAAATCCTTCTATCGAAGTGATGGGTGGCAAGGGCGAAAGCATTACCATAACAGTATGGATGTTAAAAGTTGGTCAGGAAAAGATTGTTGCAGACAGGGTATCGGAAGAACTTAAAAAAGCATCAGCCTGGTAAAATTCATGATCATTAAAAATCGTGAGTAACTTATTGTTCATTATTGAAAATGTCTGGTAGGATCATTAATAAATAAATTATGAGAAGAAAATCACTTTTAATTATTTTAGTTCTGTTCCTGGTGTCAGTTTGTGGCACCGCACAAACCTACAGTATTGTAATTAAAGGGGGTCATGTTATTGACCCTAAAAACAACATCGATGGCATAATGGATATTGCTGTCAATGATAGCAAGATTGCCAGAATAGCCAGGACCATTGATGGAAAAGAGGGTAAAAAGGTCATAAATGCCAAAGGTCTGTATGTTACTCCCGGTATTATTGACATACATGTTCATGTTTTTTATGGAACAAGGATGGACCGGTCATTAGCGAATGGTCCAAGTTCTGTTGCTCCTGACGCATTTTCATTCAGGGCTGGTGTTACTACTGTCGTAGATGCAGGAAGTTCGGGATGGAGGTCTTTCCCTGATTTCAAAAGGCAAACAATAGATGTTTCCCAAACCAGGGTTCTCGCCTTCCTTAATATTGCAGCTGAAGGTATGAGAGGCGGGCCACACGAGCAAAACCTAAAGGATATGAGCGCCATTAAAACAGCTGAAGTTGCCAAAACTTATCCTAACCATATCGTTGGTATCAAACTGGCCCATTATACTGGTCACGAATGGGCTCCAACCGATAGTGCAGCCAGAGCAGGAGTACTTGCAGATCTTCCTGTTATGGTAGATTTTGGTTCGGCCGCCCCCCCCCTATCGATTGAAGAACTGTTTATGAAACATCTTCGTCCGGGGGATATCTTTACGCATGTCTACGCCTATTTCCCGGCTTCACGTGAAGCTCCGGTGGATGAAAATGGCAGGGTTAAACCCTTTATTTTTGAAGCTCAGAAAAGAGGGATCAGATTTGATGTGGGCCATGGTGGAGGATCATTTCGTTGGAGTCAGGCAATCCCAGCCATACAGCAGGGATTTCTACCTGATGCAATAAGTTCAGATCTGCATACAGGAAGTATGAATGGAGGTATGAAAGATATGGCCAACCTTATGTCAAGGTTCTTTATTACAGGCATGTCATTACAGGACATCATTCTCCGTTCCACATGGCTTCCTGCCAATATCATTAAAAGACCCGATCTGGGAAATTTAAGTGTCGGGGCTGATGCAGATATAGCAGTATTCAGCCTTGATAAGGGTAAATTCGGATTTACAGATATAAGCGGAGTAAAAATGATGGGTAAACAGAAGCTTGTTGCCGAATTAACTATACGCGCTGGCAAAATTGTTTGGGATCTAAACGGAATTTCTGTACCGGAGTATAAGAAATAGGTTGGCTTTCAGAATAAGCCGAAATACTTTGAGAGTTAAATTTTATAAATTTGTAATATTATTTCATTACTTAAATATAATTAAATCGCTATGAAAACAGAAAGAAGATCTGCAATAAAGAAAATGTTTGCCACATTGATTGGCGTGACCGGCGTTGGAGTAGCTGCAAAAGCTTCCACATCAAAAGTTAAAGAATCCATGGATGTAACCAGTATGCAGGGTGGTCCATTGTTTGCCGGTGTCACCAAATACGGAAACCTTATTTTTCTTTCGGGAATAGGTGCACATGTAGCTCCGTTTACAATTGAAGCCCACACTGAGATTGTACTTAAAGGAATGGAAGAAAAACTTATTCAGGCCGGATCATCTATGGAAAAAGTATTAAAGGTGAACGTATATCTAAACGATATTGCTGATTATAAAGGCATGAACGAAACATACAAGGGTCGTTTTGGCAAGAATCCTCCTGTCCGGACAACAGTAGCTGTTGCCAAAGGTGGCGTACCCGGAGATTCACTTGTTGAAATGGATTGTATTGCCTACATATAGGCTTCCGGAGATAAACTTTAAATCTGAATGAAATTTTAATATAAAAACTGTCTTTTCTCAGAAGAAACCTGACAAGGAGAAAATAATTTAGTTTTCAGGATTACTTTCATATTCAGGATTTTTCAGGAACTGGTCATCTTTATAATAAGATATTTAGACTTTGTTGAACGTTCCGGAAATATTACCATTGACATTTGCTTTGCATCCGTTAAACTTATATCCCGGGTCAACAGGTTAAAAGATGCTTAATAATAATGATGGCCAGTTTCTGTATTAACTAATGAACTGTTTTTTCAGGAAAATACAATAATCTATTGATTAAGATCAAACACATAGCAGCCACTTATCAAAGATAAAGATATGAAAATCACCTATTTCTGAAAAACACAACCGAACCGCCAGCCGGCGGTGAGCTCAGCGAAGCTAAACACCTATGAAAATAGTTTTCAACATGTGGGTTCCATACAGCCATTAACATAAAAATTATTTACCTATGAAACGAAGAGAGGTTATTAAGAATTTATCGATTCTGCCTGCAGCCGGTGTAATCGCCGGTAGTGTAATTCCCTTTGGGTGCGTCAATTCCGAAAATGCTGCTCCAAAACGCGATTTTTTTGAAGAATTGGGAGTAACTAAAAAAATCAATGCAGGAGGAACAATGACATACCTGTCTGGATCACTTATGAGGCCTGAAACTGTTGCAGCCATCAATGCTACATGCCATGATTTTGCAAACATGTATGAATTACAGGACAAAGCAGGTGCAAAAATTGCCGAAATGCTGAAATGTGAAGCCGCAATGGTAACATCAGGTGCAGCCGGGGCTCTTGTACTGGGTACTGCAGCATGTATTACAGGTACCAATAAAGAACTGATAGAGCAGCTTCCTCTTCCTTCGGGACCACAACGCGAGGTAATTATCCAGAAAAAACACAGATACGTTTTCGATCAGTCAGTCCGGAACACAGGAGTTAAGCTGGTTGAAGTTGAAAACGCCGAAGAAATGGAAAAAGCTATAAACAGTAATACTGTGATGGCACTGTTCTTTAACGGAGCAATTTCATGGTTTGGTGGTACTGACAGTATAAGTCATGAAGAGTTCGTTGCAATTGCCAAACGTCATAATATCCCCACATTTATAGATGCAGCAGCGGATGTTCCACCAGTCGAAAATCTTTTCAGATTTCAGAAAATAGGATTTGATCTGGTTACATTTTCAGGCGGGAAAATGATATGTGGCCCGCAAAGTGCCGGATTACTGTTCGGGCGTAAAGATCTTATTGAAGCAGCAAAACTGAATAACAGTCCGAATGAATGTCCGATCGGAAGACCTATGAAGGTGAATAAGGAGGAGATATTCGGCATGTATGCAGCACTGAAATCCTATATCGAAAGAGACCATGAAAAGGAGTTGCAGGAATGGCTTGACCGCATCAACCATATAACTGCAACGTTAGAAACTATATCTACAGTGAAATGTGAGACAATAATGAATCCGGGACCTGCAAATGCATTTCCAACCATGAAGGTCAGCTGGGATCAGAAAAAGGTTAAAATCAAAGGCGAAGATGTAACCAAAGCCCTTGACAGCGGTACCCCGAGTATTGTTGCAGGTGGAAGAGGCAATTCTTTAAATCTTGGAGTTGTATTGCTCCGACCCGATCAGGTCAATATTGTAGCCAGACGCGTTAAAGAAATTCTGGAACAGGCCGTTTAGTTGCTCCATGGAGAAGTTATCTGCATCTGTTCATTAGTTTAAATATAGTTTAAAATCAACACCTGAATCACGATCATAAAAAGGAACCCCGGAATAAGCTGATAAAGCATTAATCCGGGGTTTTATATATTGGTCTGACTCTAAAAAATTCAAATAAAGCTTAGGTTATGTAAACACTACCATTTGTCGTTCGGCATCCCAACCCATTCCTTTTACATACATGCTGTACATTCCGGGTTGTGAAAATCCATCCCATACTACTTCATGCCTACCTGGTTCCAGCCCGTCTGCAAACATTCGCCAAATCACTTCTCCCTCTTTATTCAAAACATCAACATACACGTCGCTCTTCTCCGGAACAGAAATTTCCATTACTATCTTTTCATTTGAATCAGTTCCTATTGCATGAATAGAAGGATCTATAACAACTTTTTTACCTGATTTCCATGAAGTGTAGTCGAAAGGTTCATTGCACAAGTGTAACCTTTCTTCATCCATACCGTCATAATTTCTTCTGAGGTATAAAGTACGAAGAGGAGTTCTCGTCAGAGAATCCAGTTTTATCAGTTTTGCATGTCCGTCTTCCCAAATATATACAGGAATATCAGACGGATCAAGAACATTTGAAAGACCACGTTCTATGCCAATATGGAAAAGACCAAAATTCCCCGGTTCATGGCCGGCAAGCCAGTGTGTTATAATATCAACTCTGAAAGGATCCTTTCCAAATATTATATTGTTGCTCATATAATCCGTTCCGTTGGAGAAACCATCGCCATCGCGGCCATATATCCCTTCAACAATATTTATTCCTGTCGGTGTAATACTCAAAGAGTCAAGCATCCTGTTAACCCACTGCTCCATCCAGATACCTCCTCCGTATGGCGGCCGGTCCAAACGACTGTTCCATCGGGGTATATATTGAGCATGTTTTTTCTGAAGTTCAGCAATTCTGGCCATATAATCGGGCTGAAAGAACTGATGATACCTTTTATCGTATGTTTTGAAAACATCAAAATTACCTGCGCAGAACTGGTGAAATTTTTTACCGGTGATTCCCTGAAGATTTTTAATGGATGCAGTAATTCCCATCTGGTGGGCTTTGAACTTTGCAATATTTATCAGGAAAGTGTCCTGAGCATTCATTGGTGCCAAAAAGCCTACCTCCTTAAAAACAATCCCGTCGACTTTCTTGAAAACAATATCGTCTTTTTCAAGGTCCCAGTAATCTTTTGATGCCAGATCCCTTAAGTCAAAGCCGTTCCTTTCTGCCATGGCTGTATATCCGTTTACAGGCCATTCATGGGCACAGGCGCATTCCCTCAGATAGAACTTCTGAGGTCCCTTGTTCTTTACAGAAGTTAAAAATCCTTCAATAAAATTCAGATCAGTAGTAATGCCAAGGTTATCTGTCGCATTATTAACTCTTGCCATATTGCATGTCCAGTTGGGTTTGCAGGTTACTTTTGTGGAGTTCGGATAGCCTGTTCCATCGGTAGTCCTAATGAATATTTCATTTGCCAGCTTGGCTGCAACATCATAAATTCCCTGCTTGTCAGTTTTTTCCTTAATCGAAGTAAGATTTATAAAAACTGCTTCAGGATGCTGCTTAATAAACGGATGAAGATCGAATCCTTCAACACCGGCCGACAATGGGTTTGCCAATGCTTTGTACCCCGGACCAATAATCCCCGCGATACCTGCTGCAGAGGAAACCTTTATAAAATCACGTCTTTTCATTAACTCTCTTTCAATTTTATTTTAACAAATAAAATTTAAATACATGTCAACCAGACAAAACATTAAAATCTTAACGATACTTACTCCTCTTCATAGTGCAGCAATTAATGCATAATAATAACCATTGCAAAATTATAACAATTAAATGTACGATTTGTTTTTTTAAATTAAATAATGTTAAAAAGCTCTTTCAAAGCATATTAATTTACAAAAACCGTACATTATGACTGTCAGCAGGTTATAGATGTACGGTTAAAAGAAACAGGTGCCCTATAGTAATTAAAAGGCACCTTGATAATATTCTCAACTTAGAGCTTAACTTGACAAAGGCTGACCTTTTGGAACCCTTACCGGTCTGCGCGTGGATTTCTGGCTGTGTCGTGTTGCAGTAAACCTGGCATTGATATATTCACCCATATAAATCTGGCCTGACATTTTATCGTTTGCAACTGTTCCGTAAAATATGAACGGAACATTGTCTCCAGGAAGACGTTCTGCACTGCTAAGCTTTACCTGATCTCCATCGAGGATACCTGCCATATCGCGCATGGTAAAATCACCTTTGTGTGAACCCTGTATCCAGTTACCATCCTGCTCAATAAAAAATGTATGCTGGCTCCTGCTGCTGTAGAATTCAATATCTACGTCCCAGCGACCCGTAAGATTCGCTGCAGGTGCAGCCATTTCCTTTTTGACATGTTTCTGTGAAAGCACCTCGACGATTCTGTCAGCGACAATTTTATCGTTACCTGGCTGCATCTGGCCTGTCGAGATGGAGACAGAAGTATTCCCTGATTCGTCAATATAGCTGCTGTGAACAGCAATTCTGGGTTTGCCGTTAGCCAGCTCTTCTGCAACCTCCTGCCCGTTGATATTAAACATATCAGCATTCCAGGAAATGACAAGTGATGGACTGTGGTTAGAAAGGCCTTTAGGTTCACATACTTCAAACGTTACTCCTTTAATCGAAGAAACACGTTTCGAGATATTATCAAGATAAGTGTGCCATGTTTTCATTTTTTCCACATGATCACGTTTTATCCATGCTTCAACTGCTGCCAGCATCCCCAGCATTTCTTCCTTGCCGACTTTATTGTCACGACCGGTGCCATGATGAGGTGAGCTGGCCTGCCATGCCGACATCAGTATATCTTTTCTTCCCAGCAACAAACCTGCGCACTGTGGACCGCACAGCGCTTTCCCTCCGCTATATGCGACTATTGTAGCTCCCTGCTGAAGGTGCACATTAGGAATTGTAAGATCTTCAGCTGCGGCATCAACCAGAACAGGAATATTTAATGGTCTGGCCATTTCTGCTATTTTGGCTGTATCGAATTGTTCTCCCTTCAGTGTTTCACTACCTGCCATAAGGTAAATCATTGCAGTACGTGAGTTCAGAGCTCTGTCGAGTTCTTCCGGAGTATCAACGGTAATAATTTTCACACCAATGTTACGAATAGCATGGTCGTATGCATTCCGCGAACTCCTTGGAATTACAACCTCTGTCTTGTCAAAACCGGTCAGATCAGGAATACGGATAAGCTTTTCCGGATTGCCGCCGGTAACACAAGCTGAAGTGACATGTTTCATACCTGCTGCACATCCGGCTGAGACCATTCCCCATTCAGCTCCTGTTATCTCAGCAAGTCTTCTGCCGATACCGAAAGCCAGTTCATCGTACTGGACAAATGATCCGGAAGCATTATGCATTGCCGACACTACTTCAGGCCGTTCAAGCGATCCGCCAATAATGGTATAAGTACCGACACAATTAATTACCGGATCGACACCGATAGACTGATAGATATTGGGGCCATCTGCAAGCGGCCCCCTTTCGGAGCCCAAAACAGACTCAAGGGGAAGAAGACTTCCGGCAAATGGAAGGATTGTCAGACTCTTAATAATATCTCTGCGTTCCATAAATTGATTTTTATTAGTTAAAGTAATATATTATTTCCCATGCTTAAATATAAGCTATACAATCCATCTGGATCAGATTATCTGCCGGAGGAAGCCCATGTCCTACGGCCACCGTAGTACGTGCAGGTGGTTTTTTTCCAAAGCGTCCTTTATATGTTTCATTCATCCCGTCATAATCCTTAATATCCTCAAGAAAAATGGTCACCTTCAGCACTTTTTCCATTGATGATCCTGCTTTTTTAAGTTCGGATTCCATTATTTTCAACACATTATCAGTATGCACCCTGATATCGCCCTCCAGGCGCTGCCCTCTTCCTGAAATAAATACAAGGTTCCCAAATTTAGTGTAACCTGAGAACATTGGCACATCCTGAAAAATGGTCACATCAAAAGCTTCTTTCTCCGGTGAAGGATTGGTTTTTGCGCTGGCAGCCAGTCCAAGTCCGGCTACCCCTACAAATGAGGCAAACATTTTTTTCAATGCAGTTCTTCTTTGTGTTTTCATATCACGCAATTATTAGAATTTAATTCTCTATTTTTCAAATTGATTCTTCGCGGCAATCCCGTTCATATCCCATACAACTTTCCCGCCCCTTACAGTCAGTTCAGCTTCAATTCTGCGATCACCGGCCATTCTTGTTCCGCCTGCATCAATAAAACCGAATTCACCTTTTCTTATACTCAATACAGTAATATCGGCTTCAGCACCTTCACTCAGGTTACCAAAATCATCCCTTTTAATAGAATTAGCAGTATTCCATGTAGCACGGAATATTATATCTTCTATACTCATCCCCATATTCAGATATTTCGACATTATATCCAGCATGTTTTTCATTCCTGAATTCATGCTGAAACGATGAAGATCAGAACCAAAGGAATCTGGCAAAAGACCTTGTTTCATAGCAGGTACAGCAACAGAGAAATGGAACATCGCGCCACCATGCCCTACATCAAACCTGACTCCTTTTTCCTTAGCTTCAAGAACACAGGGTCTTAACTTACCCTGTTCATCGAGGATGCATGTTCTGTCCACTGCGGTACAGAACGAATGTGTATAAATATCTCCCGGCCTCATCCTTTCAAGCATATCCTCCAAAGGAAGCAAAGGCAGGTGGCATTCCACCAGCAGAGGTACATCTGCTATTCTCCCTGCTTCCAGGGCACGGTCAAAAGGTGTCCATTCACTTCCGCTGTAATGTCCTATCTTCACACCAACAATAATATCAGGATATTGCTTAATTACCAGAGAAGTCATACGGGAATCCATATCATTAATATCTTCTTCAGAAGGGAATCCTGTCATACCTGAACCTGCAATATTGAGAAAAGCCAGCACGCGTGTCTTTGACCGGTCAATAACCTGTTGCTTAAAAAGCGGAAAATTCCTCCAGCCCGAAGTTCCGGCATCCACAACCGTTGTGATGCCTGCTTTAAATGTAATATCATCGGGAGATAAGCTTGAAAAACCATCTGCGAAGCCCTGTTTACTGCCAACAAAAACATGAGTATGAATATCTATCAACCCGGGAGTAATATACAAGCCACTTGCATTAATTACCTTTTTGGCATTATTTACAGGAATATCACGGGCTACTTTAAATACCTTACCCTTCGCCACAGCAACATCCATCTGAGAATCTATTTTGTTTTTCGGATCAATTACATGACCACCTTTTAATAAAATATCGATCTCCTGAGCCTGCGAAACCCCTGCTGAAGAAATAAGAGCAAAGGAAATGGTCAATAGCGCAGGTAAAAATAATTTCGTATATTTTCTTTTTATAAGTGTCATCATATTTTTAATTAGTCAATATTCGCGTAGTGTGGTCACTTAAGAAGGAAATTCGATATTAATTGGAAATTTATTTGAAATATTTAAATCTAAGCGAAAATTACTACAAAAAACAGAGATTAATTTATTTTAACATTTGTAAACAAGATAGATCACTGAGAAAAAAATTATGCGTTAATTGTATAAAATTTTAACCGGCTACAGATATGACACTGACCGATTACTACGGGATACTTGGTCTGCCTGCCAACTCATCAATCCTGGAGATTAAAAAAGCCTACAGGAGAAAAGCACGGCTTTATCACCCTGATGTAAATCCGTCTCCTGACGCCAAAGACATGTTTATCATCATTACCGAGGCCTATGAGTTTCTGATAACAAATCATGAAAAAATAGAATCTGATGAACAGGAATACAACCGGGCAATGGAAGATTGGAGGAAATACAGGCAGGACAGGTCACGAAGACGTGCATCAGCCTATGCCGGAACCTCATATAACACCTTCAGGAATACCAGATTCTACAAAACCACAAGGATCTTTGATGGAACAACTATCATTTTCAGTTTAATTATCTCAATTATGGTTTTGTCCTATACTGTATTCGGATATATATACAGATTAAGACACCCATTACCGGATCTTGAAAAACCATCAGTTTTTGTTTTTATCATGCTTTTATCACTGGGCATGATCTTTTTCGTGATATCTTTTATTTATCTTAAAGCATTTCGTGAGACTTCAAAAAAAAAGAAAAAAAAGTCATGATCAAATGGCATGGTTTTTGATTCATTTAATAACATGACCCTGATTCAGTTATAGTGAATTTTTTGTTGTTCAATCATATTTACCCTATTAGCGACAGTACTATGAAAAAGAATATTTTAAAATCGGCTGTTGTATTATCATTTACAATCTCTTTGATCTTTTTATCGTGCAGCAAAAATCCGGAAGAAATACTACCGGTCGATCCTGTACCGATTAATACTACCGGTGCTCAGATTTCTCTTATCAATTCGGAGAATTCATTTGCATTTGACATTTTCGGGAATGTTCTGGAAAATGCCGGTGAATCTGAGAATGTAATGATATCTCCTTTGAGTATCTCTTACGCTCTTTCCATGACGCTTAACGGAGCAAACGGAGTTACGCGCGATTCCATACTTAACGCATTGAGAATAAATGGAATTACACCCGAAGAAATCAACAATTCTTTTAAGGATCTCACAGAGGCACTTCTTTCTGTCGATAAACGTGTGCTGATTTCAATTGCAAATTCAGTATGGACGGAAAATGACTTTAAAGTAAAAAAATCATTTATCGATATTCTTGAAGATTACTACAATGCAAAATCAGAACAATTTGATATTAATGATGCTTCAGCGCCTGATAAGATCAATGCATGGATAGAGGATAACACCAACGGCCTGATAAAGAATATGATAGACAAACTGGATGACAATACCGTGATGCTCCTTATAAATGCTATTTATTTTAAGGGGAAGTGGAAATCCCAGTTCGATAAAAGTGCGACTGTAGAAAAGCCGTTCTATACACCATCCGGATCGTCGGCTGAAGTTCCGATGATGAAGCAGACCTCTGATTTTAAGTATTTTGACGGCAATGGTTTTACTCTCGCCGAATTTCCTTACGGACAGGGGAATTTTGTTATGGATATTATTCTGCCCGACGCCCGGAACGGGATCAGTGCTTTGCTTCCGTCGGTTACCGATGCCGGTTTTGCCGGTTGGATTGGTCAATTGAGCGAAAAGAAGATTAACCTGTCGTTTCCACGCTTCAAATACGGCTATAAGAAAAAATTAAAAGATATACTTTCTGAAATGGGCATGGGAATTGCCTTTACTGATGATGCTGATTTTACTAACATAGCTGCAACTCCTCCGCTGCTTATTAATGAAGTAATACATCAGGCTTTTATCGAAACCAATGAAGAAGGTACGGAAGCTGCTGCTGCAACTGTTGTCAGTATAGGAGTTACTTCAATGCCTGCTGAACCTTTAGCCCTTAATCTTGACCATCCATTCCTTTATATAATCAGAGAAACATCTACCAACTCTATCCTTTTTATGGGACGGGTAGCTGATCCGCTGGCGGAGTAAGGATAGCCTGAAAATTCTACTCTCCTTTGCACCCCATCCCCCTCAAACGCTTCGGTTGGAGTTTACAGCCCTCTTTAGGTGGATGGAGATGAAATATAATCAGACATGATGAGCTCTAAGTTTTTAGTTACTCTAAACTCAGAAAACTGATATTTTAATTACTTTTAAAACGTTTTTATTTCATCTGAATGAGACTGATATTTGCTTCTTTACTTGCCTCAATAATTTTTCTCAATATGCCTGATAAGAAAGACTCAGGAGATATCCGGTTCAACAATCATAATACGAAACCCCTATTTTCTTTTGGTATTATAGCTGATGCTCAATACTGCAACCATGATCCGGTGGGGACCAGATATTACAGATCGTCATCGGGAAAATTAAGAGAGGCCTTAAGATCGCTTAAAGAGGATTCGGCTGATTTTATCATTAATCTTGGAGATATTATCGACAAAGATTATGAATCTTATGAATCTGTTCTGGACATCATCGACTCTTCAGAACTTAAAATATATAATGTAACAGGGAACCACGATTATAATATTGATCCCAGGTTAAAAACAAAGCTTCCGGTTCAGCTTTCTTCAAAAAACGGGTACTATTCTTTTGTTTTTAAAAATTTCAGGTTCATATTCCTTAATGGAAACGAGATAAGTACATATGCATCAAATAATAAACAGGCAATCAGGCAGGCAGAAGATTATCTGGCTGCCATGAAGACAAGGGGTGAAATTAATGCAATGGACTGGAATGGAGGGATAAGCAAAAAGCAACTAAACTGGCTCGACAGGCAGCTAAGTGAAAGTATCGCAAAAAATGAAAAAGTCTTTCTGATCTGTCATTTCCCGGTTTTCCCTGAAAATGTTCACAACCTCTTTAATTACAGAGATGTACTTTCTGTCCTGAATAATTACCATAATGTTATTGCCTGGTTCAGCGGACATAATCACTCTGGTAATTATGGCAATTTCAATAGGATACATTTTGTTACAATAAAGGGAATGGTCGAAACTGAGGACAGTAATAGTTTTGCACTGGTCGAAGTATATTCTGACAAAATATGGATAAAAGGATCAGGAAGGGAAAAGAGCCAGGAACTGGCATATTAACCCGGAAAAAATAAAATTATACTTGAAATATTTTCAATGGCAAAGTTAGCAAAAGAACTAACCCTCTATGGGTTGATAATGGTAGCAATAGGCTCTTGCATAGGGTCTGGCATCTTTGTCACACCATCTCAAATTGTCGGATTGTTACCTTCTGTTCCCTTAATACTCTTAATATGGGCATTAGGTGGCGTTATTGCATTGACAGGCGCCCTGACTTTCGGAGAGCTTGGCTCTCTGTTCCCCCGGGCCGGAGGTATTTACGTATTCCTTAAAGAAGCCTACGGAGACTGGCTGGGATTCCTCTATGGCTGGGCTTACCTCCTGATTATCACTTCAGGTTCTATTGCAGTTCTGGCCCTTGCTTTCTCATACTATCTCAGTTTCTTCATCCCATTAAGCGAAACAGGGAAGATCATTTTAAGCATCCTGGCAATTTCTGTAGTAACAACATTGAATGTACTTAGAGCCAAGTTTGGAGAGATGTTTTCGAATGTTTTCACAGGTTTGAAAATAATTGGCATTCTTATTATAATTGGTGCAGGACTATTCTTCGGAAATGCTGATTTCTCCTTTAAGACAGGTATGACTGCATCATCAAATGTCAGCCTTGCCAATTTTGGAGTAGCACTTACCGGTGTTCTTTTTTCATATGGCGGCTGGCAGCATGCCTCCTTCCTTGCCGGTGAAACAAAGAATCCTGCCAGGAATGTTCCTATAGCCATGATTACCGGAGCCCTGGTTGTAACGGTTATTTATCTGCTTGTTAATGTGAGCTATATGCTTCTTCTTCCGATAGATAAAATTGCCTCGTCACAAAAAGTTGCTGCTGCAGCCGTCAGTACAATAATTCCTTTCGGCGGGATGCTTGTTGCTGCAATTATTGCAGTAAGTACATTTGGAACAATTGGTATTTACACCCTTTCGACTCCAAGGATATATTATGCAATGGCCGAAGACGGTTTGTTCTTTAAAAGCATTGCAAAAGTTCACCCAAAATACCAGACCCCGATCAATGCAATAATCGCCCAATCGGCTTGGTCAGTTATTCTTCTCCTGTTCTGGGGAACATTCGAAGATCTGATTACTTACACTGTTTCTGTTGAATGGATATTTTTTGCCCTTGCAGCAATAGGAATCTTTATCTTCAGAAAAAAGCTGAAAGATGTGGAACGTCCCTACAAAGCTTTCGGATATCCGGTAACTCCCCTCATTTTTATAGGAATTACTATCTGGTTTGTAATCAATATTACAATCAATAAACCTTTGCATATGTTCATAGGTTTAGGCTTCCTTTTACTGGGGATCCCTGTTTATTTCTTCTTTAAAAAGAAATTTTTAAAAAATACCTGATACTTTCTTTCACTAACTCACTGGCTGTCAACTCTGAAGAAATAATTTATCACAAGGCTGACAGCGAAGTTGTAAAGCCCCATTAAGGGTTTTTGGAGAACAAAGAGAGGCAGAATTAATCAGGTATTATAAGGATCAGTTGAGCTTGATAAAATTGAAAGGAACATCAAGAATTGAAGAAAAATACTCTCCCCTTTCAAGAATATCATCATCTCCATCTTCATAATACCAGTTAAATATGAATTTCTTATGTTTTAATGCAACATAGGTTATCTTCTGAAACAGATGTATAAACACTTTAGCACTGGCACTGTTAAAATATTCCAGACTAATATCGACACAAGTAACTTCAGCAGGAGATGTAATATACTGCGTTACCCAATCTTCAACCGGAGCAAAAAAGTTAGTTACATTCTCATGAATTGAACGTCCTTTTATTTTTATCATTCCATCACCTCTAAGCAAAATCTCAGGGGTATTCTTCGTAGGTGATATCCTTAACTCCTCCATTTCAAATATTCAGCTCCTATTTTAAAATTTTAAATATTTCGTTCCGAATTTAATAATTTTCATTATTATAACAACCAATTATTATCGAATCTATCAAAAAGAGGATTATTGAAATTATTGATTGAAGTACTTCTTTTCTTAATCTCAATTTCATGTATCATACTAACAATAAATTCATTCACAGGTACCGGCACACCAAATTTTTTGCCATTTCTGACTATATAACCGTTCAGATAATCAATTTCTGTAGGTTTGCCCCTCTCCAGCGACTGAAGACTTGATGATTTAAGCCGTCTGTATTTGAAACCGATAATCAATATAATCAGGTGACGCCGGAGTCTTGAAAAAACTCCATTTCCCTTAATAAACTTTTTAAAATCCATCTTTCCGCCAAAAATTTCAACTTTAACATTCATTTTTTCAGCGACATTGATTGCTTCACGGATGATTTCAATAAAGATTTTCCGGATTTTTGTAATCAACAGCATTTTTCCGAGGTAAAGTCCACAAACAGCTCCCAACGATGTTATGCAGGAATTGATTATAAGTTTTGAATAAAGGTGCCCCATTATATTATCTGTCATCCTCACAGGAACAACAGATGAGAGAATATCCGCAACAGATTTAAGAAAATCATCCGGTTCGTTTTCAGGATATCCTAAAACAAAATCTCCTTTTGAGGTCATAGTTAATTTGCCTGGAGATCTCATGGTAGCACCCCAGCCAGTGACACATCCGATAACTCTGTTTTTCCCAATTACAGAAGCCAGATCATCTTCACAAATACCATTTTGCATTGAGATAAGATATCCGTTTTCCTTCAAAACTGTATTCAGTGAATTGGCAGCTTCCATCATATCTGTTGCCTTGGTTGCAAGAAGGATGACATCTTTCTTCTCTTTCACCTGCGATATAGAAGAGTAAGATGGAACTTTAACCAGAAAGTCACCACATATACCAGTTACCTCAATTCCTGTATTTGACACTAATGAAGCGTAATCATCATACTTACAGACGATTTCGACATTAGTTCCATCTTTTTTAAGTAATGCCGCCGTAATGCCACCAATAGCACCGGCACCAACAACAAGAAAAGACAAATCAGATTTTTCCATTTTTAATAAAATAAGAAAAAATATTTACATTCTGGCTAAAGGAGCTGCGTCATGACTTGAGAATTCGCCCCTTAAATACTTGTAGTATCCGGCAATCCCAATCATTGCAGCGTTATCAGTAGTAAACCTCAACTCAGGAAGGAAGAGGTTCCAGCTTCTCTTTTCAGCTTCTGCTTTCATTGCATCCCTTAAGCCTGAATTAGCTGATACCCCTCCTGCAATACCGATCTCTTTTATTCCAGTCTGCAATGAAGCTTTTACCAGCTTTCCGATAAGAATAGTTACTATCACATTCTGAAGAGAGGCACAGAGATCGGTTTTGTTGTTTATAATAAAATCAGGATCATCTTTTATCCTGTCGCGGAGAAAATAAAGAAAATTCGTTTTCAAACCGCTGAAACTGAAATCCAGACCTTTAACAGAAGGTTTTGAAAAGGTGAAGGCTTTCTTATTTCCCTTTCCTGCCAGATTATCGATCAGCGGGCCTGCAGGATATGTAAAGCCCATTACTTTCCCGCACTTATCAAAGGCTTCCCCCGCAGCATCATCAATTGTATTTCCGACAACCTCCATATCCATATGGTTCTTCATTACAATAATCTGGGTGTGACCACCGGAAACAAGAAGGCACAGGAATGGGAAAGATGGAATTTTTTTGTTCTTATCCCTTTCGAGAATAAAGTGCGACATTACATGTGCCTGCAGATGATTAACCTCAATCAACGGAATGTTACATGCAAGAGCAAAACCCTTGGCAAAAGATGTTCCGACAAGAAGCGAGCCAAGAAGTCCAGGCCCTCTGGTAAAAGCAACCGCATTAATATCCTCAGTTTTAACACCGGCTTTAATCATCGCCTGATGAGTGACAGGTACAATATTTATCTGATGAGCTCTTGAAGCCAGTTCAGGAACGACGCCACCGTATGACTTATGAATATCCTGATTAGCAATCAGATTGGAAAGAGCATAACCATCCCTTATGACCGCTGCCGAGGTGTCATCACACGACGATTCTATTGCTAAGATTGTAACAGCCATCAATACTTTGTTTTTCGGTATATTTTAGGTTATTTTGATACTTGATTTTTTAACCCGTTTAAATGGTCAAAAATATTAAAAAATCGCTTAAGTATATTATAATTATTGTGGGAAGCATCATTATCTTACCCACAGTCCTTTACCTCTTGTTACAGGTTTCCGAGGTACAGACTTTTCTTGTTAACAGGGTATCTTATCATTTTTCAAAAGAGTTTAAATCGACAATATCTTTTGGCAGAATAGAATATAAATTTTTCAACAGACTGTCAATCAACGACATGCTCATAAAGGACCAACATAATGACACTTTATTATATACTCAAAAATTAACAACCGGTATCAGAAGAATTAATTTTAGAAATGGGATATACCGGTTTGGCAGGGTTGTCCTGATTAAACCTGTTGTGGCGTTAATTACCGATTCTGCAGGAGTTATGAATCTCACCTGGTACCTCAATCAACTCAAAAATCCTTCAAACGCAGAAAAAAAATCCAAAAGTGTATTTTCCATTGACCAGATTGATTTAAGCGATGCAAGATTTTCCATGGTGAAGAAAAACAGTCAAAAAAGTAAAACCAAAATGGATTTCAGCAACCTGATGGTTAGAGACTTAAATGGAATAATTGAAGACTTTAAAGTAAAAAACGACACCACCGTTTTTTCAATTTATAACCTTGCATTGAATGAGTCGAGCGGATTTTCAGTGAAAAGAATGAGCAGCTCCGTAAAGCTTTCAAAACATAATTTTCTTTTTAATTCAACCTATTTAAACTGCGACAGCAGCATACTTAATATTTCCAGATTAGACCTGGCAACAGATACTTCTGCTTCCTCCTCTGTTAACAAATCGCCGGGAGAGACGAAACTTGACATTCAGATTGAAAAATCACTGGTAAATTCTTCAGATCTGCAATATTTTATTCCTGCTGCAAGTGAAATAAATGAATCTGTATGGTTTTCAGGTAGAATTTTTGGCTCAATATCGGAATTAAGAGGTCGCAATATAGAGTTATACTACAGGGATAATACTTATATGGATTGTGACTTTGATTTTTCAGGGCTCTCCGATATAGAAAACGCCTTCATATTTATCGATGTCAACAGGCTCAAAACAAATGCAAAAGATATTGAGAAATTAACACTGCCAGGGAAAGGTCACATAATTCTTCCTGAGTTTCTCTATAAACTGGAAAATATCTCATTCGATGGCAGTTTTTCAGGATTTACAACAGATTTTGTTACATATGGAAAAATAAGAACAAAATATGGTAACATCCGTACAGATATATCGCTCAGGCCTGAGAAAACCAAAAGATATAAGGTGAAAGGACTTTTCGCCATGAGTGATATTAATATTGGAGAACTTACAGGGAAAACTAAATTACTGGGAAAGCTTAGCATGGAAGCTAATGTTGACGGATATGCATATTCATTAAATAAATTCGCGGTCAACCTTGCCGGTAAAATTGATAGTGTTGAGATAAACCGTTATGAATACAGGGATATTCGCCTGAATGGATTTTTTACCGAGAAGACCTGGGACGGAAGTGTTAATCTCGCTGACAGGAATATCAGGCTTGATCTTTTGGGTATGTTTAATTTTAAAGATAAGTTACCCGAGTTTGATTTTACGATGAATCTTGCAGAAGCTAATCTGTACAATCTTAACCTTACCAAGCTCGACTCTACTTCATCCCTTTCAATGCTCCTTACTGCCAACTTCAAAGGTAACAGCATCGATAATATTGACGGTGAAATAAAGCTCCTTAATTCTACCCTTAAAAAGTACGATAAAGACCTTGAACTTTACGACTTTTCACTAAAGACCTATAAAGAGAATAAAAGTCCGGTTCTGAGTTTGCACACTGACTTTGTAGATGCTGAAATTAAAGGCAATTATAACTTTTCCACTTTCAAAGGACTGGTTAAATCAACTCTGGCATCGCTCATGCCTTCCAGGTTTTCTTCTTCTTCTAAACTAAATGAATTCAAAAAGAATAATTTTACTTTCGGGATCAACTTTAAAAACACTGATAAGATCAATAATTTTTTCAGGACAGGATTATTACTAGCCGACAAAAGCTACATAAAAGGATCTGTCTTCCCCGACAGTATAATAAGCATCACTGGAAGATCAGCCATGCTTACTATTAAAAACAATGTGTTCAGGGATTTTTCTCTCGATGCAAATATATCAGGGTCCGAGTCGCTAATTAATTTAAGCAGTTCATCTCTTTCCTTATTGAGACAGTCTGAACTTAAAGGTTTCTCGGTCAGGCTTAATACAAAGCCTGACAATTTCGTTTTTACTGTCGATTGGGATAATAAGGATAAAGATATTACCAGGGGGAACTTTATTGCAAGAGGTTCAATCCTGAAAAATGTCGAAAAGAAAGGAAATCCCATTCTTAAAATCGATATTGATTCTACTGACATCTATTCAAGAAATAACCTCTGGAAAATCAATCACTCATCCATTATGGTTGATTCGAATGCAATTAACATTAATAAAATCTTTATCCGTAATAATGAAAATTATTATATGATCGCCGGATCTGTTTCAGAAGATCCATCTGACACTTTACACCTTGAGTTTAAAGGCATTGATATTGATCCGCTGAACTATCTTGGAAATCAGAAGAATTATAATGACCCAAACAAGATCCATATCAACTTAAAGGGTCGTCTTAACGGGAAAGTCCTCCTGACGGATGTTTATAAAAATTTATTGCTTGAGAGTAATCTTGCCGTGAACAGATTTTCTTTTCTTGACAGTGACATGGGTGACCTGTCAATCGTTTCAGAAATGGATATTGCAACAAAAGTTGTTAATATCAACGTCAGCAATATCCTTGACGGAGCAAAAACATTTGACATTAAAGGCACTTATGATCCTGAAGTGAAAAGGATAAGATTATCAGCCGAAACAAAAAAACTTCCGGTTAAATTTCTTAATCCCCTGCTTAGATCATTCGCGTCGGATATAAACGGATCAATATCAGGGAAAGTGAATTTTTCAGGGGAATATAACAAAATTATTCTGAATGGAGCTGTAATGACTGAAAATGCATCGATGAAGATCGATTATCTGCAGACCAGATACAAACTTAATGATACTGTAAGGTTCGATAAGGATGGAATAAAGTTCAGGAATTTCAAGCTTACCGACGAAAAGGGAAACCTTGCAACTCTTTCCGGGTCGGTAAATCATAAGAACTTCCACGATTTCAGTGCCAATCTGACTTTCAATACAAACCAGTGTCTGGTTCTCAATACAAAACAAAAGGACAACGAGTTATTTTATGGTACTGTATATGCATCGGGAGTTTCAACCATCAAAACCGGGCAAAATTCTCTCTCGTTCGACATATCAGCCAAAACAGGAAAAAACACTAAATTCTTTATACCGTTAAATACAGGTCTTTCTGTATCGGAATATTCATTTGTGACTTTCATCAATACAAAAGCCTCAAAAGAAGTTACGCCTGGTATAGATAATCCCAATCCTGATGCTGCTCCGAAAAAAACAGGCATTGACTTGAATTTTGAACTTGAAGTCACACCCGATGCCGAGGTACAACTCATCTTCGATTCAAAGGTAGGCGATGTCATGAAAGGTCATGGATCAGGTAAACTGAATCTCAACCTGGACAAAAAAGGCGATTTCAAGATCTCAGGTGACTATGATATTGACGATGGGGATTACCTTTTCACTCTGGGTAATATTTTAAACAAGCCATTCAGCGTTGAAAACGGTGGAAAAATCATTTTTAACGGCGACCTCGACAATGCTGAAATTGACCTCAAAGCAATATACAAATTGAAAGCTTCTCTCTATGAGATACTTCAGGATGAAAATTACAAGGAGAGAATACCCGTAGAATGTCAGCTGAACCTTTCAGGAAATCTGTTCAATCCGCTGGTGGGTTTCAATATTTATCTGCCGACTGCCGATGAAGAGACCAGAACGTATCTCAGAAATGCAATTTCAACTGAAGAGGAATTAAGCAAACAGTTTCTCTACTTATTGGTAATGAACAATTTCTATGCTGACCAGTCATCATTATCTTCATCCAGTTCGTCCACTACCACTGGTACGTCAGCTATGGCTGTTACAACTACAGAAATGCTGTCCAATCAGCTAAGTAACTGGTTGTCGCAGATTAGTAACGATTTTGACATCGGTTTTGTCTACCGGCCCGGATATAATGATATCAATCCGCAGGAAGTTCAGGTTGCACTGTCAACCCAGTTACTGAACGATAAGGTGGCAATTAATGGCAATTTTGATGTCAGAGGGACGGGAAGTTCTGCAAATAACACCGACCAGATAACCGGAGACTTTGATGCTGAAATAAAGATCACAGAAAAAATAAGGTTCAAAGTATTCAACAGATTTAACAATCCATATACAGGCAGGGGTGTTCCTTACACTCAGGGCATCGGTATTTTCTTCAAACAGGATTTTGATAAGTTTTCTGATCTGCTCAGGAAAAAAGCTAAAGCTGATATGAAAAAAGAAGAGAAAACAGAAATAAAAGAAAAATAATTTTTAGCATTATTCAGTTCTTAAAGATACCGTGGTTAATAAATTTTTCACCTTTGTTATTAACCCGGCATAATAGAATACAGTTTCCTGACGTTTTTTAATAACTTCGCAACTGAAAAATTCACTCCAGGTGATTTTTAGTTGCAGTTGAATAATAATTAATAAAAATAAGAATATGATGTTTTTACAGTCCATTATGCAGCAGGGAGTTGTCCCTGCCGGTAAAGCAGCCGCAGAGGAATTAACACTACTTGACATGGCTTTCAAAGGAGGATGGGTCATGATCCCAATAATACTTTTATCTTTTGTAGCAGCATATATCTTTATCGAAAGATTTTATGTCATAAAAAAGGCTACTCAGGAGGATCAGAACTTTATGAACAGGATCAAAGACTATATTCATGATGGCAAGATAGATGCAGCACAGGCTTTGTGCAGATCGACCGACAGCCCGTCAGCACATATGGTCGAGAAGGGGATCAACAGGTTAGGCAGACCATTACAGGATATCTCGACTTCGATTGAAAATGTCGGAAAACTTGAGATCTCAAAACTCGAAAAAGGATTCCCTACTCTGGCTACTATTGTCGGAGCCGAACCAATGTTGGGATTTCTCGGAACAGTAATTGGAATGGTTCAGTCGTTCTATGCCATGTCTCAGGCAGGTAACAACATTGAAGTATCTTTGCTTTCGGATGGTATCTATACAGCTCTGATAACCACTGTAGCAGGACTAATTGTAGGTATATTAGGGTATTTTGCATATAACACCCTGGTTGTAAGGGTCGAAAGAGTAGTGTTCAATCTGGAAGCTACCCTTACTGAGTTTATGGATATTTTAAATGAACCTCTAAAAACTGCCCGATAATATGTCATTATCACAAAGAAACAAAATCAGTGTCAATTTCAGTTCGGTTGGAATGACTGACGTTGTTTTCAACCTGCTTATTTTCTTCATGTTGACATCAACGCTCGTTCATCCTACCGCTCTGAAACTTCTGCTCCCCAAAGGAAGCAGTCAGACTTCAGCTAAACCACTTACGACAGTCTCCATAACCAGCGATCAATTGTATTATATTGAGCAACAGCCTGTTACTATTGACGAACTTGAATCTGCTCTTAAACAAAAGCTTGGGAATGCTCCTGATACATATATTTCGCTTCATGCTGATAAGACCGTCCCTTTTGAAAGTGTAGTTAAAGTTTTAAATATTGCTCAATCAAATAATTACAAGTTAATAATTGCAACCTCGCCCAAATAATGAGCTCCGCAAATTCCCTTCCGAAAAAAAGAAGGGATTTGCAGGTACTATGGTAATACACGTGGTACTTTTTACCTTCCTTGTTCTGGTTGGTGTTTCAATACCTCCACCACCAGATATGGAGGCGGGTATCCTTGTCAATTTCGGTACCGATGAAACAGGATTGGGAATGATCGAACCATCTCCGCCGGCAGCTCAGGAGGAGACCTCTCCCCCTCTTCCCTCGAATGCCGCAAAAAAAGCTGAAGAAGAACCTCTTCTTACACAAAATACTGAAGAAGCACCAGAGGTTAAAAAAGTTGATCCTGAGGCCGTAAAGAAAAGACTTGAGAAAATTGAAGCTGATAAAAGGCTTAATGAAGAGCGTGAAGCTGAAAGAATCAGAAAGGCACAGGAAGAAATTGAAAGAAAGAGAATTGCTGCGGAGCAACAACGGCAGTCTGATATTATGAACCGGACCAAAAATGCCCTGGCTAACTCAAAAAATTCTGGCACAAATTCTACGGGAGAAGGTATTGCAGGTGGACAAGGGAACCAGGGGGTACCATACGGATCTGTTGATTCAAAAGTGCATGGCCCGGGTGGCGGATCCGGAGGCGGAGACAAAGCTGTTTCATATGAGCTTCAGGGTCGCGGATTTCAAAGACTTCCGGCTCCTAAATATGATTATCAGGGAGAAGGCAGAGTTGTAGTGGAAGTAAGTGTCGACAGATCAGGAAAAGTTATTCAGGCTGTTCCGGGTACTAAAGGATCGACCACTCTAGATGAATATCTTCTCAAGGTTGCCAAAGATGCTGCATTACAAGCTAAATTTGAGACAAAACAAGACGCCCCTGCTGTTCAGAAAGGGACAATTACTTACAATTTTATCCTTAAATAAGGTACAGGGAACCCTGCAGAAACAGATTATTCTCTGCTATCAAACAGCTCTTTTATTGCAGTATTCAGATTATCAATGAGATTATTATCCTTGATTACATAATCATCAATTCCTTTCCTGGCAAGTTCAAGTACAATTTCGCCCTTATCCTGACCAGATAACATTATGACAGGTATATCAGGCTTTGTCTCTTTAATCTTATCAAAGACCTCCATCCCATTCATAACTTCACTGTGGTCATTGATGAAAAAATAATCGAGAATAATAAGATCAGGGTTTTTATAAAGAGATTTAAGACACCCTTCACCATAATCAAATGACTCCATGCGATAACCTTCAGACGAGAATCGTTTAATAACCAACATGTTAATTAACGGATCGTCATCGACAACAAAAATAAGTTTTTGGTCACTCATCGCTGATTTTTCTAATAATAAGAGTTAAGTTCTGATTGAAGAATGAGAATTCTCACTTTTGTGAAATTTAGTTATTGCTCCAAAAGTAATATTTCAATTGGATAAATAAAATTCCAAAATGCTATTTATACTCTAATCGTTATACATTTCAATCAATTATACAGAATTTATATTGACTTCGCCTGACTTTTCTCATCTCTGCCGGTTCAGTATCCAGAAATCGGGAAGTAAAACAAGCTGATTTTCTATTGATGGGTAAAAAAAAAGAGACTTTTAGTCCCCAATGAATGGCATTAAGTCCTGTTTTTCGAATTGAAATTTATTCAGGATTTTTTTTTATCACAAAAAATTCAGCATTCGTCAATTCATTAACAGCTTTAATAAAATTTGACTGATTACGAAAATCATCAGAAACATTATTGGGTACATTTGTTTTAACGGTATGATACCAATTTATTAGTAATTAGCTTATCAAATCAATTAGTATTTATAACACAAAACAATCATTAAATTCTGAAACCATTATTAAACTTCAAATTCAATTATTATGAAAAATCTGATTAAATTTTTTGCAATCACAATCGTTATGTTCTCTTTTGCTGCAAGCACGTTTGCACAGGGTGTTTCGGCTACTGCAAATGCTTCAGCAACAATTATCACTCCGCTTGCAATTACCAAGACGGCCGATTTGAGTTTCGGTAACATTTCTGTTGGTGCATTAAGTGGTGGTACTATTATCATATCTTCTGCAAATGCCCGTACTGCTACTGGTACCTGTTCTTTTCAGGTTACACCGGCTTCAACTGTGGCTACTTTTGATCTTACAGGCGCTTCCGGTGCAAATATGGCAATTACGCTTCCGGTAAGCTCTACCATTGCTAATGGAGGCAATACTATGACTTTAAATACGTTTACCAGCGATGCTCCTGCTACAATAACCGGAGGAGCAGTGACTTTTCATGTTGGAGCAACATTGAATGTTTCTGCCGGTCAAGTTGCTGGTCCATATACTGGCACATTTGATGTTACAGCTAATTATAACTAATTCTTAGCAGTAAGCTTTTCCGGTAATGACAAGGCTTATTAAAATATTATTCATCCTGACAGGTTTAGTTCTAGTAAACCACGGGGAATTATCTGCCCAGACATCAAATCCGGTGAGTGCCACCGGGCATATTTTTGCTGAAATAATACCAATTTTCACTGCAAGTGAAAAGTCTCAGCTTAATTTTGGGCGGTTTTCCCCGGGCTATCAGGGTGGAGAGATAATCCTGTCACCGGAAAGCACTGTTTCTGTACTGGGAAGCGTATATGAAGGTACAGGATCACATAATGCGGCAAGCTTCTCTGTTACAGGGGATGCTGATGCAACCTTTTCCATTACGCTGCCTTCTGCACCCGTAGTGTTGACCCATTCCTCCGAGGCAAAAACAATGCTTGTCGATGACTGGGTTTCGATACCATCCCGGGGTATTGGCAGTGGTGTTTTGCAAAACGGATTTCAGACGGTTTACGTCGGTGCCACGCTTAAAGTTGGAACACTTTATGACAATCCGGTGGGTATATACACCGGATCATATACAATAACATTTGACTTTTATTAATGGAATAGTATTTTTAAAACTTTATCGGATGTCAATACCCAGTTTTTTTAAATTCAGAAGATCTCTTCACCTGATCAGGTCATCATTTTTTACAGTTTTCGTAGCAGCCCTTTCGGGCTTCTTTTTCATTCATTATGATGCATCTGCCCAGGGAAATCTTCTGATAACTCCGAGACGTGTAGTTTTTGAAGGTTCAAAAAAGTCACTCGACCTCAACCTTGCAAATATCGGCAAAGATACAGCTGTATATTCCATTTCAGTTGTTCAGATAAGGATGAAGGAAGACGGAGGGTTTGAAACAATCACTGAACCTGACTCCGATCAGCGTTTTGCTGACCGTTATATTCGCTTTTTTCCCCGGATTGTAACACTGGGACCAAGCGAAGCGCAGGTTGTAAAGCTTCAGCTGATAAGAACTTCAGAGCTAGAACCTGGAGAATACAGGTCTCATTTGTACTTCAGGGCGAAACCCAATGTAAAACCTTTAGGTGAAAGAGAGACAGCGAAAGATACTACCTCAATTTCAGTCAGGCTGACACCTATTTTTGGTATCACAATTCCTGTCATTATCAGGGTTGGAGAATCCATAACCAAAGTCACTCTTTCTGATCTTTCACTTGAAATAGTGAACGATACTGTTCCAAAACTCAGCATGGTCTTCAACCGCACGGGAAATATGTCGGTATATGGTGATCTGACTGTGGATCATATCTCCGGGCAGGGAAAAATAACCAGAGTGGGCAGTGCAAACGGCATTGCTGTTTATACCCCTAATCTTTTAAGACGTTTTCAGTTTAATCTTAACAGAGTCCCTGGTGTGGATTATAAATCAGGAACTTTACGGGTAACCTACTCGGCACCTTCGGATGTAAAACCGGTGAAGTATGCTGAAGCTGAATTGAATATTAACTGAAAACAGATAGTTTGAGGATGCTTGCTTACTAAACTTCTTCAGACATTTTTCTGTTTCAGATAGTTAATGGCAGAACATATAATTTTTCCTGTAGTTTTAATAAACCAGATACAAGAAATTCTATGATTGCTTCTGTTTTTCAAAAACATGCAGACATTGGTAAAAGATGGATGATCTTCTTACCGTTTTTTTCTCTTTCACTGGTTACCTGGGGCCAAACACAAACCTTTACCTCTAATGGTAACTATATTGTACCGGCAGGTGTATATTCGATAACTGTTGAATGCTGGGGAGCCGGTGGAGGCGGAAGTACTATCACATCAAATGGACGAAGGGGCGGCGGCGGTGGCGGTGGTGCCTATGCAAAAAGTGTTGTAACTGTTACCCCGGGTATTTCCTATGCTGTTATCGTGGGAACAGGTGGTAGTGCTAATACTGCAGGAGGTAATTCTTCATTTAATACAAATACAGTTGTAGCTGCCGGTGGTGGTGGTGGTACAAATAATTCCACTGTTGCCGGTACCGGAGGCTCGGTAGCTGGCTCGGTTGGAACTACCCGATACGCTGGAGGTAATGGAGCCAATGGCGATGTGACCAGCAATTATTCCGGTGGCGGCGGCGGCGGTGCCGGAAGTGATAATCCCGGAGGTCATGCCTCAGGCAGCACCGCAGGTACCGGATCCACATTAAATGGTGGTGATGGCGGAGCCGGAGTTAAAAATAGTAAAAACGGAAATAAAGGAAATACCTATGGTGGCGGCGGCAGCGGTGCATCTACAAATTCCGGTACTGACAGAATTGGCGGATCTGGTGCCAGTGGACTGGTAGTTATTACTCCATGCAGTGCAGCTTCAATGGGTTATAGTTATGAAAGAAATATTACAATTGATCACAATAAAGTGTCAGGTGGATCCGATCTATATAATTTTCCGGTATTAATTAACCTTACCGGACAAAACTTTTTAAAAACTGCACCGACAGGCCAGATATCAAATGCAAACGGATACGATATTATTTTTACTGACAGCAATTACAACCAACTCGATCATCAGCTTGAGTACTATAATGGAACAAATGGCGACCTCGTTGCCTGGGTTCGTATCCCAACCCTCTCTTATTCATCAAATACGGTGATTAAAATACTTTATGAAAATCCTCAAATAACTACAGATCCTTCAGTAACCTCTGTCTGGGATAGCCACTACAAAGGTGTTTGGCACCTTGATAATAACAGCCTGAAAGATTTCACTTCTTTTGATAAAGCAGGAACATCATATAATTCACCTTCATATCCGACTGGTAAGATATATAATTCTCTGGGGTTAAATGGAACAGATGAATATGTTCAAGTTACCAACGACCCCAATATTAACTTTGCTGGAAATCTTACTGTGTCAGCATGGGTATATATGAATGCCATAAACCGTGACCAAAAGATTGCAGGTAATCAGAATAACTCAAGCGGAGGCTATAAGTTCGGAATATTTTCAAATAACAAAGTGGAATTTGAAATCAGAAATTCATCAAATATTGAATCATTAAACAGAAACGTGACTGGGGGAACTGTTTTAACGACAGGAGTGTGGTACTATCTGGCGGGAATAAGTTCCGATGTTCTCGATTCAATTAAAACTTTTGTCAATGGCATCCCTGAGAGACCATTCAAAAAAACAGGTACACTCGGAACAGCCTCTAATAATTTAACCATTGGTAAGGAACCATGGTCACCGGAATATTATTTTAATGGAATTTTTGATGAAATCAGAATCTCTGATGAAGTCAGATCAAACGGATGGATGATGACAGAGTATAATAACCAGTCTTCCCCTTCAACTTTCTATACTCTGGATGCCACAGCGACTTTATCAAATAACCTTCCATCATCAAGTATCTGTTCCGGACCTATAACACTTACCTTTGGATATCCATCAGGAGGAAGCTATTCAGGAAATCCGTATATAGCAGGAAACATCTTCACTCCTCCCTCAGCCGGGACATATCAGGTTATTTACACATATAACGGAGATTGTGGCTTAGCAAGCGTCACAAAAACATTTAATATCACTGATACTCCTCCTGCTCCGGTAGCTCCAAACAGAGAATATTGTGTGAATCAGATAGCTTATCTGGAGGCTACTTCCGGTGAGAATATCAGCTGGTACAGGGATGGTACTCTGGTAAGCACTGCAAATCCTTTTTCGACAGGACAAACAGCCGCAGGCACCTATAATTATACTGTTACACAAAAAGTTAATGGCTGCGAAAGCCCTGCCTCAAACGTAACTCTGACTATTTATGGCGGTTGTACGATAAGTACACAACCCCAGCCGGTTTCAGTATGCGAGGGAGACAATGCCTCTTTTTCTGTTGAAGCAACAGGTCATAACCTGACTTATCAATGGCAGGAAAACGGTACTGATGTTTCCGATGGAGGAATTTACAGTGGCGCTGCTACATCAACACTAACGCTTACAAACCCCGGATTGGCAAAAAACGGGATGTCATACCGGTGTGTTATCACTACCAGCTGTGGTACTTCAACGGTGAACAGCACAACAGCCCAGCTGACTGTTACTGCAAGACCGGTTGCAACGTTTAGCTATTCCGGCACTCCGTACTGCCCTAATGCCGCCAATCCATCACCTGAATTCAGTGGCGGTGGTGTGGCAGGGACATTTTCATCTACATCCGGTTTAGTGTTTGTAAGCACTGCAACCGGTCAGGTAAACCTGGCAGCAAGCACCCCTGGAATTTATACAGTTACAAATACAATTGCTGCGGCAGGAGGATGCGGTATTGTTACAGCAACAAGTTCTATTACAATTATTTCTGACATGACTTGGACCGGGGGAATAAGCACCGACTGGAATACCCCTGGAAACTGGTCCTGCGGGATCATTCCTAATTCGACAACATCTGTTCAGATACCTAATACGGCAGTCAATAAGCCTTTTGTAAGTACTGGCGCAACCGGGACTGTTAATGATCTGGTAATCGACAACGGTTCTTCATTTACAGTTGAAGGTTCTATCCAGATATCGGGTACAATTACCAACAATGGACTATTTGATGCTGAAAATGGTACAATAGAATTGAATGGAACTGCATTACAATCTTTAGGACCTGGTACTTTTAATGGCAATAAAATTAAAAACCTGATTATAAATAATTCCTCAGGAGTTTCTCTGCTTAATACTCTGAAAGTGAAAGGTGTTGTTTTGGTCACAAACGGCAACCTGTCATCAAACGGGAATTTGATTCTGACATCAACAGCTTCAGGAACAGCACTGATTGATGGTTCGGGATCAGGAACAGTTACCGGGAACGTCACTATGGAACGTTACCTTTCTTCAGGATTTGGTTATAAATACTTCAGTTCTCCGTTTCAGGCAGCAACGGTTGGTGAATTCGGCGATGACATGAACCTTGCATCACCATTTACATCCTTTTACCGATACGATGAAAACAGAACTGTTTCAGGTTTGCCTGCCTCAGGATGGGTAAGCTACAAGACTACAACTAATTTGCTTAATCCGCTTGCAGGCTATGCAGTCAATTTCGGTTCAAACTCCGCTGCCAATACGGTAGATGTAACAGGTGTCGTGAATAACGGGAGCGTGTCAGCAACCTTATACAATCATAACCAGATATATACAAAAGGCTTTAACCTTGTTGGCAATCCGTATCCTTCGCCGATTGACTGGGATTTAGTAAAATCATTGAACACAAATATTGATGACGCTGTTTATTACTTTAAAGCCAGTGCTTCCGATCAATACGGCGGGACCTATGCAACATACATCAATCACGTTTCAAGCGACGGGGTGGTCAATAATATGATCCCATCGATGCAGGGATTTTTTGTCCGGGTGTCTGACGGCTCATACCCGGTAACAGGTACCATGACATTGAATAACAGTGTTAGGATTACAGACCTGACTCATTCATTTTCAAAATCAGGAGAAAAAGATGCAGTTAAGTTAATCCGTCTTACGGCGACCTTTACAGATGACAATAATTCCTCTGACCCGATGGTGATTTATTTTGATGATAAAGCAACCGATGGGATGGATCAACAACTCGATGCACTTAAACTGTACAACACCGATTTGAAAGTACCAAACCTTTATGCTGTGAGTTCCGCAGCCGATAAGCTGTCAATAGATGCACTTCCATTACCTGATGGATCTTTGTGCCAGGTGCCGCTGGGACTTAAGACAAATAAAGCTGGTAATATAGTTTTTAAGATCAGTGATGTTGATGAAACAATCGCTGCGAACGGAATAAGCCTTTTTGACAATGTCACAGGAACCCAACAGGATATGTTGAACGGAAACGAATACAGCCTTTTCCTTGACAAAGCTGAATACTTAAACAGGTTTTTTCTTAATATTGGATCTGTAACGACTAATCTGGCTGATGTAAAAACAAATAATTCCATGTTCAATATTTTCAGTGTTCATGGAACACTGAAAGTTGATATTCCCGAACTTCCTTCAAAAAATGGAACACTGTATATTTACAATCTTACCGGTCAGACGGTTTTTATTCAGAAGATCTTTGAAGCCGGGCATCATGAATTTAATGTTACATTTAAGGATGGAATATATATTGCAACTTTCATTTCAGGGGAAATTAGGAACTCAAGAAAGTTATTTATAGGAAATTGATGAAGATAAAAAATATTAGAAGATTCTGTTCAAGACACATTCCTCAGTTGTTGATGGTTATTATTCTGTTAACAGCATGTAATTATGTGGCTGTCGCACAGGAGCCTACTCCACGCCCAATAACTGCAACTGCAACAAAGAGTCTGATTTTTGGATCATTTTACCAGGGAGCCTCAGGAGGAACCGTGGCTGTTAGTTCTGCAGGTATTCGTTCTTATGGCGGGAGTGTGGTACTTCTGACGATGGGTACCGTATCTCAGGCCACATTTGAAATTGTAGGAAACATTGGAACTCCGGTAAGTTTTCTGTTGCCAACCAGCACTCTGTCAGACGGAAATGGTCACTCATTGACTCTTACAATTGATGACACCAATCCCGGAACACCATTCGTTCTCACAAATGACTATCCTGATCCTACCTCTTTATATGTTGGAGGAAGTCTTACAATAGGCAGTCCGGCTGTTAATCCGCCAGGTAGCTACAATGGTACATTTGAAATAATTTTTGTCCAGGAATAGTCTATCTGAGAAATAATGATGAAGAGGGAATAATGATTTTCAAACAAGCATACTCCAGATTAAGATTAACAAGGCCTATATATTTTACTCTGACCCGATATTTATTTTTCTTTGTATTCCTGATATCTCTTATACAACCTATACAAGTATCTGCACAAGAGGAAACCGTATATGATGAGATATCAGTTCTTCTTGAAGTGCCACTTATAGGTGGTGGTGAGATTGCAGCTGTGATTGCCGGCGAGGAGTTGTATCTGCCTGTTACCGACTTATTCGATTTTTTGAAGATCAAAAATGTCCCTTCTCCCGGATTGGACTCCATTTCAGGATTTTTCATAAATCCAAAGGCGACATTCATAATTAACCGGCCAGATAACCGTATCACCTATCAGGATAAGACATATAATCTCGAACCAGGTGATCTGGTTCGTACTGAATCGAATCTTTATCTGCGATCATTTTATTTCGGGAAAATTTTCGGACTTGAATGTTCATTCAAATTCAGGAGCCTATCGGTTGTTGTTAACAGCAAACTTGAGTTACCCTTAATCAGGGAAATGCGACAGGAAGAAATGCGTAAAAACCTGACCCGGCTTAAAGGAGAGGTTAAAGCTGATACCACAGTGGGCAGGACATATCCCGGATTTAAATTTGGCATGGCCGACTGGTCGGTTTATCAGACGGAAGAGATAAGGGGTAAATCCGACACCAGGCTTAACCTGGCACTTGGATCGATGATTGCCGGAGGAGAAGCTACCGCTTCAATAAACTATGAAAGCACACTCCCGTTCAGCGAAAAACAACAACAATACCTCTGGCGTTATGTAAATAATGATTTTCAGCCTTTAAAGCAGATAATGGCCGGTAAAATTACAACAAATGCAATTTCTTCCATTTACAATCCTGTTGTTGGAGTAAAACTTACCAATACCCCTACAACATACCGGCGGTCATTTGGCTCTTATACATTAAGCGACAGGACAGACCCGGGATGGATTGTTGAGTTATATGTTAATAATGTGCTGGTTGATTATGTAAAAGCTGATGCTTCAGGCTTTTTTACCTTTCAGATACCGCTTGTTTATGGAAATTCAAATGTTATATTAAAGTACATCGGTCCATGGGGTGAAGAGCGTACCAGGGAACAGAATATAAATATACCGTTCAATTTTCTTCCTGTTGAAACATTTGAGTATACTGTGAGCGCCGGCATTGTGGAAGATACTCTTAAAAGCAGATTTTCAAGGGCCAGTTTAAACTATGGGCTGACACGAAGTATCACTGTCGGCGGGGGCGCTGAATATCTTTCATCAGTGACATCAGGAAATACAATGCCATATTTAAATTCTTCTCTAAGAATAACCAATAACATCCTGCTGTCAGGCGAATATGTATTTGGGGTAAGGGCCAAAAGCACTCTTACTTACCGTTTACCATCAAATCTGCAGTTTGACCTTAACTATACATGGTATGATAAAGATCAGACAGCCATAAACTACAACTACAGAGAAGAACGCAAAGCTACAATGTCGATGCCTCTCCGTATTGGAAAATTCTCATCATACCAACGAGTTTCTCTATATCAGATAATTCTGCCTTCTTCTCAATATACAACAGGGGAATGGCTCTTTTCAGGTTCTCTGTTCAAAGTAAATACCAACCTCACAACCTACGCTCTTTTTATAGATCATACAAAACCTTATCTGTACAGTTACCTGTCTTTATCCTACAGACTTCCTGACGGGCTTGTGCTTATGCCGCAGGTTCAGTACGGATACACCAAAAAGGAATTTATATCAACCAAACTGGCAATTGAAAAACATTTTATAAAGAATGCCTATCTGAATCTTTCATTCGAGAAGAATTTTAGTCTTAATATGACTTCAGCTGAAGTTGGATTCCGGTACGACTTCCCATTTGCACAGACAGGCTTTTCGGCCAGACAATCAAATAAAAAAACGGTACTTGTGCAATATGCCAGAGGTAGTCTGATAAATGACAGGCAAACAAGTTACCTGGGTGCTGATAACCGGACCAATGTAGGCAAAGGAGGCATCTCAGTAATACCATTTATCGATTTTAACTCTAACGGAAAGAGAGATCAGGGAGAACCAAAAGCTTACGGTCTGAATCTGCGTGCAAATGGCGGCCGGGTCGAAATTAGCGACCGCGACACAACTATCCGTATTCTTGGACTTGAACCATATACCAGTTGCTTTATCGAACTCGATCCCAACAGCTTTGAAAATATTTCCTGGAAATTGACAAAGAAAACTATATGTGTCACTGTTGATCCCAACATTCTTAAACTCATTGAAATTCCGATTACAGTGGCAGGAGAAGCAACAGGAATGATTAATCTCGACAAAAACGGTAATAAGGAAGGCATTGGGCGTATTATTGTCACTTTTTACGATAGCAATCACAGACTTGCAGGAAAAACACTTACCGAAGATGATGGATATTACAGCTATTTAGGGCTTGCCCCGGGGAATTATCTTGTCAGAGTTGACACCATACAGCTGAGAAAACTGAGAATGATATCTGAACCGGAATACCTCGAGTTTAATATAGCTACTGGTATTGATGGTGATGTTGCCGACGGACTTGATTTCATTCTGAGACCAGAACAAAAAGACACTGCAACAAGTGTTCATATTTTGCCTCAACAACCGGTTGTAAAGAAGGATACAACATATCTTATCGTTCACGAGGTTACACAGGAACTCGTAACCATTGGGGAAGATAGTTATGCAATTCAGCTTGGTGCATTCAGGAATAAGTCAAACGCTGAAACATTGCGCCAAAAGCTACAGAAACTGCTTGGTAAAAAAGTTGATATCATAATTGAAGACAACTTCTATAAAGTCCGCATAAACGATATTAAAGACCGGAATGAAGCAGATAACTATATTGACAAACTTCACAAAAATGGAGTTAATGAAATTTGGGTAATATCCCTGAAGGCAAAAAAACAGCAATGGCAGCTCACTGAAAAACAGGATACTGTTACCAGGATTACAGAAAATGTCACAGAAACTTCTGCAGCCATAAGTCCTGAAATGTTGATACAATTGGGAGCTTTCCAGATAAAATCCAATGCTCTTGCACTTAAAGACCGTGCTTCAGCTGAACTTGATAAAAAGGTTATAATTGTCAAGGAGGACGGATATTATAAAGTTCGTATTGCCGGAATTCCCATTATTGATCAGACAGTTCTGGAAGAAATGAAGAAACTCGAACCTTCAACAGGTCTTGGATTAAAAGATATGTGGGTATTACCGGTCATTCCAAAACCAGTAGAAGAACCTGCTGTTTTGCAACCTGAAATACCACAACCAGAGAAACAACCTGCTATTTTGCAACGTGAAACACCACCTATGGCTGTAGAATGGAAAAAAGAGATCCCTGCTATTTTGAAACCTGGAATATCACACAGGCCTGTTGAAAGCAAAATCGTCAAGTCTGTAATTCCTCATGAACCGACTATTTCCCTGCAAGTTGGGGTATTCCACAAACATTCTGACGCATTACGTGCCCAGAGGAGGATCATCGCCAAACTCAATTTACCGGTTGTGATAGTTCAGCGATGGGATTACTACCATGTACTGGTCACCGGGTTCTATACTCGTGAAGAGACCTACCAATACTATCCTGAACTTGCCGGATTAGGTTACCCGGTAAGTTTACTGATTGAGAAATAGTAATATCAGAATTACATCGAAAACAGAGGAAAGGATTTCATCATTTTTACCACTCTTTCTCCCACACTGGCAATAACAGCTTCATTTTCAATATCAGAAATAACCTCATCAATAAAGTCGACAATCTGCCCCATGTGTTCTTCCTTCAGGCCTCTTGTTGTAATTGCCGGGGTCCCAACCCTTAATCCGGAAGTAAGGAAAGGTGACCGGCTGTCAAACGGGACCATATTCTTATTTACAGTAATATGTGAACGTACAAGGGTATTCTCAACTAATTTGCCTGATATTTCAGGAAATTTGGTTCTGAGATCGATCAGCATCAGGTGGTTATCGGTACCTCCGGAAATAACCTTATAACCTTTGTCAATAAAAGCTTTTGCCATTACCGAAGCATTTTTCTTAACTCTTTGCTGATATTCTTTGAACATAGGATCGAGAGCTTCGCCAAAGGAGACGGCTTTTGATGCAATTACATGTTCAAGAGGGCCACCCTGAATGCCAGGAAAAACAGCAGAGTTGAGAAGTGACGACATCATTTTTACTTCACCTTTTGGTGTAGTCAGACCCCATGGATTAACAAAATCCTTACCCATTAAAATAATCCCGCCTCTCGGTCCTCGAAGTGTTTTATGAGTTGTTGATGTAACTATATGGGCATATTTCAAAGGATTTCTGAGCAGTCCTGCCGCTATCAATCCTGCCGGATGCGCCATGTCAACCATAAGGATTGCACCTGCCATATCAGCGATCTTTCTCATCCTTTCATAATCCCATTCACGCGAATAAGCCGATGCTCCTCCTACTATTAACTTAGGTTTTTCTTTAACGGCAATCTTTTCCATCATATCATAATCCACAAGGCCGGTATCTTCACTTACACCGTAAGCAACAGGTTTAAAATACATCCCCGAAAAATTAACAGGCGAACCATGGGAAAGATGTCCCCCATGAGCCAGATTCAATCCCATAAAAGTATCCCCCGGTTTAAGTACCGTGAAAAACACTGCCATATTTGCCTGAGCCCCTGAATGAGGTTGAACATTGGCATATTCAGCATCGAACAGTTGCTTCAGCCGGTCGATAGCGATAAGTTCCGATTGGTCAACAATCTCGCACCCTCCATAATAACGGTGACCCGGATAACCTTCAGCATATTTATTTGTCATTACTGAACCCATTGCTTCAAGCACCTGCGGACTGACAAAATTTTCTGAAGCTATTAACTCAATTCCGTTTATCTGGCGCTGGCGTTCCTTCTCAATAAGGTCAAATATCAAAGTGTCTTTTTTCATAGTATAGATTATAAAATTATTATTCTTCCGAAAACTCAATTAATAATTCACGATATGTGGTATAAATTCTTGATTTGGAAATGAATCCTACATAATATCCATTGTCAAGTACCGGAAGATTCCATGCTCCGGTATTTCTAAAAGTTTCCATGACAGTCTCTATGTTCTCCCTCTTATCGATATATGATGGAGGAATGGTCATCACATCCCTCATAATGGTTGTATCATATAACTCACTCTGAAACATGATCTCCCTTACGTCATCAAGTGATACTACACCTTCAAGTATATTATATTCATCAACAACAGGAAAAAGGTTTCTTTTTGATTTTGTGATTATCTCTACTAACTCACCAAGGGTACCCGTTGGTAAGACTTTATGCAGATCCGTTTCAATTTCCCTCTTCCAATCCATACGGGCCAACACCGCTTTATCTTTATCATGAGTGACCAGCTCACCCCTTTGGGCCAATTGAACATGATAAATAGAATGTTTTTCAAAACTCCTTGTTGTAATAAATGCTACCGTCGATGTGATTATGAGGGGAATAAGAAGGTTATATCCTCCGGTTATTTCAGCAATCAGAAATATTGCAGTAAGAGGGGCATGCATTACTCCTGCCATCATTCCGGCCATTCCGACAAGTACAAACCTGTTATCGGGAAGATCGACATTTACAAACCTTTTTAACAGATTTGCAACAAAAAAACCATTTATGGCTCCGATAAATAATGTTGGCGCAAAGATTCCCCCTACTCCACCTGCTCCGTTGGTTGAACTGCTTGCAAAAACTTTCAGCATCACAAGACACATCATGAAGAGCATAATTATTAAAAAACTGCCCGAATACTGATTAAAAATACTGTTGCTATATAGAAAATCTGTATTTCCCTGAAGAAGTGCCATTATTGTATCATATCCCTCACCAAATAAAGGAGGAAACAGAAAAATTAAACCGCCAAGAATTATACCTCCGAGAATGAGCCTCAAATATGTATTCCTTATTTTTTCATATTTACTCTCAATGAACAGAGTCATCTTAGAAAAATAGAGAGAGATCAAACCTGACGAAATCCCCAGCAATATATACCATGGAATATTGGAAATATTAAAAGCCTCTGTAATATTAAAAGTAAGTAATACCTTGTCTCCCATCAGAAAATAGGCAACTGTTGCGGCAGTCACAGAAGCTATTAATAGTGGGACAATCGATGACATGGTAAGATCAAGAAGTAGCACCTCAAGTGTGAAGACAATACCGGTAATAGGAGCTTTAAAAATTCCTGAAATAGCTCCGGCAGCACCACAACCGATAAGAAGTGTGATATTTTTATAATTCAGTTTAAAGAATCTTCCGACAGCAGAACCAATTGAAGATCCCGTCAATACAATAGGAGCCTCAGCTCCTACGGAACCGCCAAACCCGATTGTAAGTGTGCTGGCCAAGATGGAACTCCATGTGTTGTGAGCTTTCAGATAACTTTTCTTCTTCGAAATTGCATAAAGTACCCTGCTGATACCGTGTCCGATGTTGTCCTTTACAAAATATTTGACAAATAATACCGTCAGTAACATCCCAATGAGGGGATAAACCAAAAACATATAGCTGCCCGACTCATTCTTTATCCCTTCAGTGAGAATATTATGTGTAAAATGGATGGCGTTCTTTAGCAATGCTGCAGCCAGTGCACTTAATAATCCGACAACCAGACTAAGAATATACACTAACTTAACCTGATCAAAATCGGTTTGTCCGGAATGAAAAATCTTTTTGAGATTACTATTTTTAAACATAATTATGCAAATATAAAAACAATACTAATCGTTCATTGAATTTTATTTATGTTTGTCATGGGTTTATGTCTCAGGAACATCACTCCCGATATGTAAAAAATTGACACTTAAGGCATGATAAAATTCAACAGGTTTTTACTTGATAACGGGTTAAGGGTATTGGTACATGAAGATAAATCTACTCCCCTTGTTGCAATGAATGTGCTTTATGATGTTGGTTCAAGGGATGAAGACCCCGGATTGACAGGACTAGCTCATCTCTTCGAACATCTTATGTTCGGAGGGTCTGTGAATATTCCTGAATATGATCTGCCTCTGCAAATGGTGGGTGGTGAGAATAATGCATTCACAAACAATGATTTTACAAATTATTACCTCACAATACCTTCATCAAATATTGAAACTGGATTCTGGCTTGAGTCGGACAGAATGCTTAATCTCGATTTTTCTCAAAAGAATCTCGACACCCAAAAAAACGTGGTAATTGAAGAATATAACCAGCGATATCTCAATCAGCCCTACGGCGACGCTATCCTAAAGCTGAGACCTATGGCTTATAAAGTTCATCCTTACCGCTGGCCGACAATCGGAATGGATATTTCTCACATTGAAAATATTGATCTTGATCAGGTTAAAGAGTTCTTCTTTTCACATTACGCCCCAAACAATGCAATACTTTCTCTTACCGGGAATATTAATCCCGACCATGCATTCAACCTGACAAATAAATGGTTTGGTCCCATAGAAAAGAGGAATGTGAACGAAAGAAAGATTCCTGCAGAACCGCACCAGAATGAAGGGAGGATTCTTACAATTGAAAAAGACGTTCCCTCAAATGCACTATATAAAGTATGGCATATAGGCCCACGGAACAGTACGGATTTTTACACCCTCGACCTGCTTACTGATCTCCTGGCTGGTGGAGAATCGGGAAGACTGTATACTGAACTCGTAAGAGATAAAAAATTGTTCAGCGAAATAAATGCTTATATAACTTCAGACATTGATCCCGGATTAATTTTCGTCCAGGGCAAATTAATGAAAGGTATTGATATTCAATTCGCTGAGGAATCTGTAAACAAAGTAATCAACAACTTACCTGACAGTGACGGTATCAAAGATGAAATGGAAAAAGTCAAAAACAAGTTTGAATCTTCAACTGTCTTCACAAATACCAGCATACTTAACAAAGCAGTTAATCTTGCATTTTGTGAACTGCTGGGAAATCCTGAACTGATTAACAGAGAGGTTGATGATTACAGGAAGGTAAACCTCGACATGGTGAATGATGCAATAACAAGGTATTTTGTTCCTTCGAACTGCAGTACATTGTACTATAAATCAACCAGAAATAATTAATGATGGGCAACCTGCAAAGAGTACAGCCACCGGTTTTTCCGATAGAAAAGATAAACATTCCTGAAGTGCAATCGGTAAAACTCAATAATGAAGTACCGGTATATATGATTGAGTCTGGAACGGAGGAGATAATGCGGCTCGAATTTATTTTCAGGGCTGGCCAGATAAATGAGTATCTGCCTCTTCTTTCCTCAACAACAAATATGATGCTTACTGAAGGCTCTCAGAATTACAGTTCAGAAGAACTTAACAGGTTACTCGACTATTACGGAGCGTTCATAAGTTTATCAGCTGAGAAAGACTGTGCCGGTATTGTAATCTTTTTTCTCAATAAACATATTGAAAAAATTCTGGAACTTAGCCGTGAAATACTATTCCGGCCAATCTTCCCTGAAGAAGAACTTGACTCCCTGATGAAGAAACGTTTGTCGTGGTATAATGAAAGCAGGGAAAAAGTTCAGAATCTTGCAATTGACCAGTTTTTTGAATCTGTCTTTGGGAAACATCACCCATACGGATATCAGATAAAAGAAAAGGATTTTGAAGGAATTAACCCGATACTCCTGAAGGATTTCCATATGAAATATTATACTCCTGATAGTATGACAATTATTATATCGGGAAAAGTGCACAAACGAACTACTGAGCTTCTTAATAAATATTTTGGAGATATAACCTCAGACAAAATTTATATTGAAGATCCTGAAAATATTCTGAAAGGTGAAAAGAAGAAGAAAATACACGTTACTAAATCAGGGGCTGTTCAATCTGCAATAAGAATTGGCTCAGCAACAATCAATAAGCGCCATCCCGACTACCCCGGGCTTAAAGTTCTTGATACCGTTCTGGGTGGATATTTCGGGTCGCGCCTGATGAAAAATATCAGGGAAGAAAAAGGATTCACTTATGGGATCAGTTCTTTTGTTTCTTCTCTTGATCTTGCCGGCTACAAAGTTATTTCAACTGAAGTAAGCAGGAAGAACTGCAGGAAAACTATTGATGAGATATATAAAGAGATAAGACTCCTCCAGACTGTTCCGGTTGGAAAAGAGGAGATGACAGTTGTAAAGAATTATATGTCAGGCGAAATGGTAAGAATGTTCGACGGACCATTTGCACTTGCAGAAAGCTTTAAGTCAGTGTGGGAATATGGATTTGACTTCAGCTACTTTTATAGTCTGGTTGAAAAAATAAATACAATTGATCCTGACGAAATAAATCAGCTGGCCCGAACGTATTATAACATTGATGAACTTTATGAAATAACAGCAGGTTGATAATGAACCTTCATTTGTTTTATATAGTCCTGACTTTTCAGATCCTGTTTTCTGTTCATCTGTACAGCCAGCCTGATCAGAATGTTCCGGTTTCACCATTGCTTAATCTTGTGACAATTAACCAGCCTGAGGGCAGTGTCGGGATCACCTGGTCATTGAGTTCTTCTCCTGATGTTTCAGGTTATGTGGTGTATTCATATCAAAATGGAGAAGGTTATGCTCTCGATACTATCCATGATCCGTCAGTTACCAGTTATGTCCGCCATGGGACAGGATCGTCCTATTTCAGCGAGTCGTTTGTTGTGGCCGCTCTTGACAGTTCCGGGAATATAAGTCCCTTATCGAACGAATTGCATACAATATTTGCAAAGGTTGATCTTGATTCCTGCAATAAAAAAATAAGGATATCATGGAACAGCTATTCCTCTGTACCAAAACCGGTAACTGATTACACAGTACTGTTTTCTGTGAATGGAGGCAGCAGTTATTCAGTTGCAGGAAAAGTTACAGCAGATAAAAATGATCTTATAATAAATGATTTTACAACTAATGTTCAGTATTGCTTTATTGTCAGGGCCAGTCTTGAAGGAGGTTTTACTTCCTCCTCCAACAAAGCCAGCATTCTGACAAAGATGCAAACCCCTCCCCGGTGGATCAATGCAGATTATGCAACAATATCGTCCGATAATGCAGTATCATTGTCTTTCACTATAGATCCTCTATCGGAAATCGGCTCCTATGTTCTTGAAAGAAAAAACAATATATCAGATACTTTCAGGCAGATAGCTCAGTTCACATCCGTGCATGAGTCGCTATTATACACTGATAAGGAAGCAGATACCAGTAAGGTAAATTTTTACAGACTTTCTGCAAAAAACAACTGCTCCAACCCTGTCACCCTCTCAAACATTGCCTCAAATATTGTTCTCTCACTTAAACAGAACGAATCAGACATCAGGCTGACATGGAACTCTTACAGGCAATGGGTTGGAACCCTTAATTCATATATTTTATTTATAAACACCGGTGACGGTTTTAAAGAGAAATTATCAGTTGATCCACAGGATACCGTTCTTAATATCAATTATCCGGATATCATGTACGAAATAAGCGGAAGCGAAGTTTGCTTTTTCATTAAAGCCGTTGAATCAGGCAATCCTTATGGAATCAATGGAGAAAGCCGTTCATCGCAGATATGCACTCCTGCTATTGAAAAAATCTCAGTTCCGAATGTATTTACTCCCGACAAGGATCTTATTAACGATTACTTCCGTCCTGTTTTGTCATTTACCCCGGTCAGATACCATCTTATCATAGCCAACAGACAGGGACGAACGGTTTTTGAGACAAAAAATTATAATGAAGAATGGGATGGAACACAGAATGGCAATGCATTGCCACAGGAAGTATATTTATGGTTCCTGAAAGTCACCTCACCTTCGGGAAGCAGTATATCAAGAACCGGAACAGTTACAATTATCAAGAAATAATAATTTTTTACCTGTTCTCAGGTTAATCAGTTCAAATCAACGACCCGCTAGTTGGCGCGGATTTGTAATCCGTGCCATTAACCGGATGAAATCTGTTTCTTTAATATAAATGTTTATTGATTGTTATTAGCACCGATTGCAAATCGGCGCCAGCGAGGTCCTGCCTGTCTAGTTGGCGCGGATTTGTAATCCATGCCATTAATCGGATGAAATCTGTTTCTTTTAATATAAATGTTTATTGATTGTTATTCGCACCGATTGCAAATCGGCGCCAGCGAGTAAATTTCTGCCTAGTTGGCGCGGATTTGTAATCCGTGCCATTAACCGGATGAAATCTGTTTCTTTAATATAAATGTTTATTGATTGTTATCAGCACCGATTGCAAATCGGCGCCAGCGAGGTCAGTTCAAATCACCGACTAGTTGGCGCGGATTTGTAACCCGTGCCATTAACCGGATGAAATCTGTTTCTTTAAAATAAATGTTTATTGTTTGTTACCAGCACCGATTGCAAATCGTCGCTAGGAGCTGTTCTCAGGGCATTTACTTCAATCTGTTCAATACCGATCACCAAACTCAGTTTTATACATCAACTTTAAGCCGGAAAAACTATCTTTGTATCTTGCATGGGATTTTGTTGATTAACATTATTTATGGTTAGCAAGGATATTTTTGATGATGAAGATAGAATCCGTATTCAGTCTGAATATGATAGTCTGGTAAATAATCTTTACAGGTGCAAGAACCCAGGAGACAGGGATCTTATTGATAGAGCGTTTAAAGTTGCGAATGAGGCTCACTGGAACATGCGGAGGAAATCCGGTGAACCATATGTAATCCATCCAATTTCCGTTGCAAAAATAGTGAACCAGGAGATCGGGCTTGGTGCAAAATCGATTGCTACAGCACTGCTTCACGATGTTGTTGAAGATACCGATTATACCCTGGAAGAAGTGGAAAGGGATTTCGGATCTAAAATTGCTTCGCTCATCGATGGCCTGACAAAAATATCAGGTACCTACAATAAAGAAAGTTCTTCTTCTCTTCAGGCTGAGAACTTCAGAAAGATGCTTCTTACGATTTCCGATGATCTTAGAGTGATCCTCATAAAGATTGCAGACCGACTCCACAACATGCGAACTCTCGATTCGATGCCTGAATATAAAAAAATGAAAATTGCAGGAGAAACAATTTTCCTTTATGCTCCCCTTGCCAACAGACTTGGATTATTTGCAATCAAGAGCGAGCTCGAAGACCTCAGCTTTAAATTCAGACAACCACAGATCTATAATGAAATTTCTTCCAAACTGAAACATAGCGAAAAAAAGTATATTTCTCTAATCAATAAGTTCTCGTTCCCTATCATTGAAAAACTCACAGATGCCGGGATACGGTTTAACATTAATGGAAGGCCTAAATCAATATTTTCGATCTGGAAAAAGATGCAGGCAAAGAATGTCCCTTTTGAAGAGATTTACGATGTTCTCGCTGTCAGAATTGTATTTGAGCCGGCACCAGGAATTCCTGAAAAAACACAATGCTGGAATATTTATTCCATCATTACTGACTCTTATATGCCTAAGCCCGACAGGCTTCGCGACTGGGTAAGCCGGCCTAAACCAAATGGTTACGAGGCTTTGCATGTAACCGTTATGGGACCTGAAGGTCAATGGGTTGAGGTACAGATAAGGAGCAAACGAATGGACGAGATTGCTGAAAGAGGTTATGCTGCACACTATAAATACAAAGGAGATAATTTCCCTGAAAGTGAACTCGATAAATGGATAAAGAATATCCGGTTGATGCTTGAGAATCCTCTCGATGATCCTGTGGAATTTTTGGATGAGTTTAAAATGAATCTCTTCTCTTCGGAAATTATGGTTTTTACTCCAAAAGGATTACTTGTCAGCCTGCCAAAAGGAGCTTCTGCTCTCGATTTTGCATATGAAATACATACTGAAGTAGGGAATAAAGCAATCGGTGCAAAAATAAATCATAAGCTCAATCCGGTTAACGCTGTCCTTATGAGCGGGGATCAGGTTGAAATAATAACTTCCGATATTGCCAAACCAGAAAAGGAATGGCTCTCTTTTGTAAAAACTTCAAAGGCCAAGGAAGCAATTAAAAATGCTTTAAAAACCGAATTGAAAGACAGCATCCAGAAGGGGATGGAAATACTTGACTCAATTCTAAAAGAACTTGGACTCACGGCAAATTCAGAGATTCTCAAGAAACTTATTACCCACTATGATGCTGTCAATAAAGAGGATCTTTATTCATCAATTGGCCTTGGCACAGTCAATGCTGACGATATGAAAAAGGAACTTAAGAAGAGCCAGTCTAAAAATATCATGAAGTATTGGGATCTGAAACTCATCGGATCAAAAAAAGAGAAGAAAGATATTGAACTATCTCAGAAAAAGATTGATAAAAGTGTTCCGTTCCTTCTTAGAGAGAATGTTGAAAATGCAGAACAATCATATGAGATTGCAAAATGCTGCAACCCGATTCCGGGTGATGAAGTTTTAGGTTACCATTCACCGGAAGGCACTATAATTGTTCATAAGCCAAAGTGTCCTGTTGCCATAAGAATAATGTCGAACGAAGGAAACCGGATTATAGCTGTCAAATGGGCTATTCACAAACTTGTCTCTTTCCTTGCAAGAATAAGCATGTCTGGTATTGACAGGATTGGGCTTGTAAATGATATTACAAAAATAATTTCATCTGAACTGCAAGTCAATATTACCAATATTAACGTTTCGGTAAAGAATGGCATTTTTGAAGGCACAATCGATTTGTATATTCATCATACAAAAGACCTTAACAACCTGATATTGAAAATCTCAAATATAGAAGGAATTGAAAATGTCAGAAGGGTGGAAGATTTCGTAAAATGATTATTAGCTATTTGGTTTAGTCCATTTCAGCGAAAAAATGTATACTTTTGCTATTATCTTAACTTAGACCAAATATGATTAGTGACGATACCAAAGTAACCGTAAAAAAAATCTTCACTGAATATCTCGAAAAAAAAGGACACCGCAAGACTCCGGAGAGGTACGCAATACTTGACGAGATATATTCGCGCATTGGTCACTTCGACATTGAGTCGTTGTATATTTTCATGAAAAACAAGAACTACAGGGTAAGCAGGGCAACGTTATATAATACCATCGAATTATTGCTTGACTGTAATCTTGTCATCAAGCATCAGTTCGGAAAAAACATTGCTCAGTTTGAAAGAGCTTATCAATGCAGTCAGCATGATCATCTTATTGACATTGAATCAGGTAAAGTGGTGGAATTCTGCGATCCGAGAATCAGTGAAATAATAAAAACTGCATGCGAGCTTAATAACTTTTCTCCTTTGTATCATTCCCTTTATATTTACGGGAGTATAATCGAAAAGGAAAAAGAAACAAATAAGTAATCGGTTTATCAGAATGTGACAGTTGCTGCAACAACCGGTTGTATCTTTGAAAACCGGCAGCCAACAGGATAATTGGTATTCTGTATCTTTGAATTGATAAACAGGTTTTGAGGCATTATAGCAATATCCCAGTTACTTTTTTTATCATCCTTACCGGGCAAATATCCCATGTTTAAATTAACCTTTTTAAAATGTTCAACGGTAAAAGCATAAGCGCTCATGGCTGTTGCATAAGGTATTAAATACCACGGGGTAAGCTCTTCCGAATCAATTAACATTGCCACACCCAAGCCCAGAATGGCTCCTCCTGTAGAAGCATATGCAGTCATCAACCCCTGCTGTGATGTCAGATTTGTGTTTTTTAGCCATAAATGACCGGCGAGGGTTCCTGAAAGAACTCCTGCAGCAGGAATAAGCCAATCGGTCCTGTTAAATTCGTCACCAGATTGTATATCACTAAGTATCCCATATCCCAGTCCTCCATTCAAAACGGTAAGCACTCTTGTCGCCCTTACCTCACCTCTTGTATACTCGTGTATATTATTTACCGCATCAGCTATCAGATAGCCTCCTGCACCAAACAACAGTATAGAACCGCCAAAGACTCTTGCATCATCAGAGAAGGCTGCAGCAATTGAAAATCCCGTAAAAGGCATAAGCCATCCGTAATGACGATACATAGCGGTTCGTCCTTCACTCCAGTTTTTATTTTTGCCCAGAGAACTACCCAGCATACCAAGGCCAATACTTGATAAAGCTCCCAATCCGGTTGTTAATTTATAATAGCCGTTACCATTGTCATCATTCCAGGCATCTTCCCCAAGGATCAGTGTCGAAATTGCAAAACCATGCACCCATCCTAAAGTTTTTCCATGACTTGATAGCATAAGCTGATTGGGAGTAATGGTTCTGGAGGCATTTGTAATCAGTGGGAGTAATACAGAAACACCAGCAGTTATGATCGGAATGCCTGCAGCAGCAGCTCCATCAACTTCGCCAATTACATCAATAGCACCACCATAAAGCAAACCGTTCCAACCGGAAGATACAAGATACTTTCTGAACAGCACATCATCACTCTGAGAAAATATATTTTGAGCTGCAAATGAGAAGAATAGTATGCAAACTACTATAAATTTTAGTCCATTTTTCACACGTACATAATTTAATTTTAAAGGTTCCCGCCTATGCGGGAAAACATTTCTTATAAAATTCATTTCTTAATCAATATTATTTCCAAGCACGGATTACAAATCCGCGCCAGCAAAGTTATGTTTTGGATCAATAACGGAGGTTTCATAAATATGTCCCAAAATTTTAATTTCAGATAATCTATCTGATTGTTGATCCATTAATCAAATTTATAAAATCTCATGGATTTATATATAAAAAATGAATAAAAAAACAATGAACACCTTTACACAATTTGAATTATACACGTATTAATTTTCAATTCTTAGACCAAATATATCTATTAACTAGCAGAATAATTTAATAATCAGCTCATTAATAAAGGAGATCCGGATACTGATTTTTATATTCACCAGGTCATTTTATCAACAATGTATTCCTTTCACAATTTTCTGCCAAATTATTTAGTATCTTCGAAAGTATTTTTAACAGATATTATTTAGCTAATATGAACATTGACATATTGTTAGGTCTTCAATGGGGAGATGAAGGGAAAGGAAAAATTGTTGACGCATTAAGCCCGGTTTATGATGTTGTTGCCCGTTTTCAGGGAGGGCCAAATGCAGGACATTCTCTTGAGTTTAATAATGTTAAACATGTGCTTCATCTTATCCCTTCTGGTATATTCCATCCTGATAAGGTAAATATCATAGGTAACGGAGTTGTAATTGACCCTGCTGTCTTCAGGAAAGAGATCGAAGAGTTGGGACCTTCTATAGATGAATTGACAAAACGGCTTATTATATCCAACAGGGCAAACCTGATTCTGCCAAGCCACAGGATTCTTGATGCGGCTTATGAACACCAAAAAGGCAATACAAAAATTGGATCAACCCTTAAAGGAATCGGTCCTGCCTATACCGATAAAGCTGGCCGTAACGGTTTGAGAGTGGGCGATATTCTGGGGAAAGATTTTATGGATCTTTATAAGGAACACCTGAACAATCATCTTGCCATACTTAAAAATTATGATTTTAAATTTGATCTGAAAGAGTATGAAAATGGCTGGTTTGAAGGAATTGAATTGTTGAAAAGATTCAGTATTGTCAATACAGAATATTACATTCACGATAAAGCAAGAAAAAGCAAGAAGATGCTGGCTGAAGGTGCTCAGGGAACAATGCTTGACGTGGACTTTGGTTCATATCCTTTTGTAACATCCTCAAATACGATTAGTGCAGGAGCCTGCACCGGACTCGGTGTTTCCCCAAAAATGATCGGAGAAATTTTTGGAATTTTCAAAGCTTATTGTACAAGAGTTGGTAGCGGGCCGTTCCCAACTGAATTATTCGATGAAACAGGAAATTCACTCCGTAATATCGGTCACGAATTTGGTGCAACTACCGGCCGCCCAAGGCGTTGCGGCTGGCTCGATCTTCCTGCTTTAAAGTATTCCATTATGATAAATGGGGTGACTAAGCTTTTTATGACAAAAGCCGATGTTCTTTCGGGATTCAAGACCATAAAAATCTGCACAAAATATAAAGTTGACGGAAAAGAATGCCTCGAGATACCATTCAAAACCAATGCGGCTATTGAACCGGTATATACCGATATGCCAGGATGGGAAGAAAATATCTCCGGAATAAAGGATTTCAATAAATTACCGGAGGCTCTGAAAAGATATATAGAATTTATTGAAAAAGAAACAGAAGTACCTGTTACAATGGTCTCAGTAGGACCAGACAGGGAAGAAACTATATACAGAAAATAGGCATCAAATCTGCTTTTGATGCTCTGTTATTATCTTTTAACGCTGATGACGAAGCGGTTTATGTTATCATATGATGTTATCTTTTGACATAAACCCAGGCATCTGTTACAAAAGTATCCTGAAATTCTTTCAGCCTGTTATATGCATTCCTTAAGCTTTCATGGGCTTCAACCGAAACAAGTTCGAATCTGCTTCCTTCCATTTTAATTATCTTTGATTCAAACCCTTTTTGCCGGCAAACTTCTAAAAAGTCATTCGCATATTCAGGTGTAATAAAACTGCCTACTATTATATTGTACCTGAATTTGTTTTCAAAAGCCAATCGTTCCTCTTCACTTTTCCGGGTAGAATCAATTCTTGCCTTTTCAGCTGCCTGAATATTTATTTTAATGATAGAATCGGCAACCCGGGTACTGTCCTGTTTGGCTTTCAAGGCAGCTAATTTGGCAGATTTCTTGCCGAAGATTCCAGTACTATTAAAGTATTTGCAGGAGGTTGTCATTGTCATCAGGCCTATAACAACGACAAAGAATAAATATTTCATAATAATTTATTTTAAGTTCGGAAAGGCTTAAATATTATTAATATACAAATATTCATTATCAAATATACAAATAATTGAATACCAAACAAAAGATATTTATTTTCAGGTTGTGCTGTAAAATGTTTCAGATTTTGTATATTGGCTAGGAAAAATAATCACTAACATAAACTGAATTAATGAAATCATTAATACAATTCTTTGAAGAAAGCGTTGAAAAGTTCAGCAACAATGTATATCTGTGGGAGAAACCTGACGAAAAATATGAAGGAACTACTTACGGGGAGACAAAAAAGCAAGTTTATGAATTTGCTTCAGGATTACTAAAAATCGGTGTAAAGAAAGGAGACAGGATATGTCTTATGTCAGAAGGACGTAACAGCTGGGTTATCGGAGAACTTGGAATTTTATACACAGGAGCAATAAATGTTCCCTTATCAGTAAAACTGAATCCTGAAGAAGTGAAATTCAGAATCAACCATTCTGAGGCAAAAATGATAATGGTTTCTTCAATCCAGGCTAAAAAATTGAAAAACATTATTAGCGACTGCCCAACAATAGAAAATGTAATACATTTTGATACCCAGGAAGAATATGGTGATAATGAGATCCATTTCAATGAATTAAGAAAGATTGGAAGGGAATGGCTAAGTGTACCTGAGAACATGGCTACATTTGAAAAACATTTTAAGAGCCTTACTCCTGACGATTTTGCCAATATTTGCTATACATCAGGTACAACAGCTGATCCAAAAGGCATTATACTTACCCATGGAAACTATGTCACCAATGTTTACCAGGCTTATAGCCTGATGGATATACCTTCATTTTACAAAACACTCTTAATACTTCCCTGGGACCACTCTTTCGGCCATACATGCGGGATTTATGCCTTCATGGGGAGAGGAGCAAGTATCGCTTCTGTCAAATCAGGAAAAACACCTATGGAAACTCTCAGGAACATTCCGATATGCCTGAAAGAAATCAAACCCAACCTGCTGATGAGCGTTCCCGCCATTGCAAAAAACTTCAGAAAGAATATAGAGAAAGGTATCAAAGATAAAGGGAAGCTGACTGAAATGCTCTTTAATCATGCAATTAGAATATCTTATTCATATAACAAAGAAGGTTGGAATAAAGGAGAAGGTATTCAAAAACTTAAAAAACCTCTTTTAAAACTTTATGACAGGATTCTTTTCAGTAAAATCCGTGAAGCATACGGCGGAGAACTCGACTATTTTATTGGAGGTGGCGCTCTTCTGGATATTGAACTTCAACGGTTTTTTTATGCTCTTGGAATTCCAATGTATCAGGGCTACGGTTTAAGTGAGGCTTCCCCTGTTATTTCTTCAAATTCGACAAGCAGGCACAAACTTGGGTCTTCAGGTGTACTTGTCAACAATATGGACCTTAAAATATGTGACGACGATGGTAATGAGCTGCCATTTGGCCAGAAAGGAGAAATTGTTATTAGAGGGGGAAATGTGATGTATGGTTACTGGAAGAATGAGGCTGCCACAAAAGAGACTATCAAAGACGGATGGTTATATACCGGTGATATGGGGTATATGACTGAAGAAGGATTCCTCTATGTACTTGGGCGCTTTAAAAGTCTTCTGATTGCCGATGATGGAGAAAAATTCAGTCCCGAAGGTATTGAAGAGGCTATTTCGGAACAATCAAAATACATTGACCAATGTATGCTTTACAATAACCAGAAACCTTACACAGTCGCTCTGGTGGTCCCAAATCAACATTTACTCAAATTATATCTCGAAGAAAAAGATCTTACCGCCGACTCTGACGAAGGAAAACGTGCAGTTTTAACATTGATCGAAAATGAAGTTAACGAATATCGTCCCAATGGAAAATTTGGTCATATGTTTCCCCAAAGATGGCTCCCTGTTGCTATTGCAATTCTGAAAGAAGGCTTTGATGAAGAGAACGGTCTGATGAACTCGTCAATGAAAATAGTAAGAGGAAAGGTGATGGCTAAATACCAGAACCTTATCGACTATCTGTATGAAATCGACGCCAAAGATATTGCAAACGAAAGAAACATAGCAGAGGTAGAAAAGATGAAGCTTTGATAATTAAATGTCAATGAGTTCCATACTTTTTATGGTTTCATACTTTATTTCCCCCACTCTCCCGCAAGGCGGGATTGGAAGCCTTATTAATACATATTCATACCCTCTCCCTTAGGGCTATGGGGTCGTAAAAAGCAGTAAAACCTTGTATAGGGTTAAGAACCTATATTATCAACCTGCTTTTAAATGGCAGGTAAGTCATGAAGTCAGCATGATGGACTATATAGGCTTCAGTTGTTCTCTTTACGAGGTCACCTTCCTGTGCATGTGAAGCAATGATATGACAGACCTCGGGTGGTAATCCGCATTCTTCAGCCAGCGATACCCCTGAAAAAGGATGCCGGATGTATTGACCATAATTGCTCTGTACAGTCAAGCCATTCTTATCAAGCTCATACTCAAGTAATTTACCAACATCGGCAAGTATAGCTCCGGAAATAAGGACATCCATATTCACATGAAGATTGTCTCCGAAAAAACTAATTATTTTCTCTCCGCATGACCTTGCAATATGAACGACGCATCTTTTATGAGCCATAAAACTCACTTTAAGGTCAGGTCCACAGAGCAATGTAAAAGGCATATTTTCAAGATCCAACGCATCCAGAACGCTTCGTTTAAGCGCCTGCTCCCATACTCTTGCAGTTTTTTCCCTTAGAGACAGATCGTTGATCCACTCAAGTTCCGGCCATAGTTTTTGAACCTGTTCAGTCATTATTTGAAATATTCGTTATTTTAATCTGGAAATAATCGCATCGGTCATCTGTGACGTAGAAGCAGCCCCGTTTTTGACAACTTCAGGCCTTCCTGCCATTTTTAACATATCATAAGTTCTGACTTTACCCTCTTCGATCACTGAGGCAATTGCTTTACGGATTTTTGACGAAATTCTTTTCTCATTGATAAAATCAAGCATCATGCAGGCTGATTCTACCATAGCAATTGGATTTACTATTGAAACTTCATACCCTGCATATTTAGGAGCTGATCCATGAGTTGGTTCAAAAACTGCGATCCCATTGGCAGAAAACTGAGCGCTGCACGCAAAACCAAGTCCGCCAATAAGCCCTGCAAAAGCATCCGATGCAATATCTCCGAACATATTCCCGGCAACAATTACTCCATATTCTTCAGGATTTTTAGTAAGCCACATCATCTGCGCATCGATGTTGGTGTTTAAAAGCCTTATTTCCGGAAAAGAGTTTTTCTGGATCTCTTTAGCCAATTTCCACATTAATCCCGATGTTTCCCTGATTACATTTGGCTTCTCACAAACGGTAACCGACTTGTAACCAAATTTTCGGGCATATTCAAAAGCTGCCAGTAATATCCTCACCGTTGCCTGTTTCGTAAAAATTCTTGCAGACACTGATATTTCTTCAACCGGCACATTCCCAAAGTTTTCAACAAACTTGGGATGAGTCAGAAGTGCCTGATAAACCTGCTCCGGAGGATTTGTCCACTCCACACCCGAATATAGACATTCGGTATTCTGACGAAATATTACAACATCAATAAATGGTTCGTCGATAGTATCCCCTTTTCCTCTTCTTACGAAATTAAGAGGGTTGCCTTTATATGACTTGCAGGGGCGTATGCAGATATCTAGGTTAAAATGTTGTCGTAAACCGACTATAGGGCTTGAGTATATATATCCCTTCCCCTGCAAAGAAGGATTAAGCTCGTTTTTAGCCTCCTCATTAGGTTTGGATGTGATTGCTCCAAAAAGAGCAATTTTGTGTTTTTCAATAAGATCCAAGGTCCTCTGTGGTAAAGGATTTCCTTCATTGCACCAGAATTCCCATCCAATATCGCCGTGCAAATAGTCAGCTTTAAATCCTGCAGCATTAAGTACTTTGATTGCTTGCGGAAGAACTATGGCACCTATGCCATCACCTGGCAATGTAACAATTGTATGTTTTGACATATTACCGTATCTGTTACGTTTACAGCTAATACCCAGTAAATTTAGGAAATATTTTGCATGCCGTTAAACATATATGTAATTAATAAACTGAATAAAAAAGGTCGGAAAAAAGAACTAAGTTTGTCGAAAAATTGGATACACTAAACCGGTTATGAGCGTCTTAAGTCAATTAAGCACATCTCCAATATGGATTTACTTTGAGGAGATTTGCAATATACCACGTCTGTCTAAGAATGAGGTGAAGATCAGACAATATCTTCTTGATTTTGCGAAGAAGAATAATCTTGAATCAAAAGAAGATGAAGTCGGAAATATTCTGATTATCAGACCAGCATCTACGGGAATGGATAACAGAAAGACAGTTGTATTGCAGAGCCATATGGATATGGTTGGAGAAAAAAACATTGATAACCCTCACAATTGGGAAACAGATCCGATAATCCCGGTTATTGAAAACGGATGGGTAATTTCCAGAGGGACCACTCTGGGAGCAGATGATGGCATAGGTATTGCGTCACAGATGGCAATCCTGAATGATAAAAATCTGAAAGCAGGAAAGATCGAATGTCTCTTCACTGTTGATGAGGAGTCGGGAATGACAGGAGCAACCAACCTTAAACCTGATTTCTTCACCGGGAGAACCCTTATTAATCTTGATTCAGAAGATGAAGGTGTTCTTTTTATTGGCTGTGCAGGAGGTATGGATACAATAGGAACAATGAGATATGACACTGTTCGTGTAAAAGATGGATCTTGTGCTCTTAGAATATCTCTTACAGGACTTCACGGGGGACATTCAGGTGATGAAATTCATAAAGGATATGGCAACTCCGTGAAGATCATGGACAGGTTGCTTTGTAATATTTCAGATCAATTTGAAATATCATTGGCCGATTTCAATGGAGGAAACCTGAGGAACGCGATTCCAAGAGAGGCTTTTGCTACAATTGTCATTGACAAAGCAGTAAAAGAACCAATAACAAACCTTATAAAAGGTTTCCAATCTAATCTGAACGATGAATTTGGTGATTTGGAAAATGATCTGAAAATGTCATTCAGTGAAACGGATCTCCCATATTTTGTTATGGGTAAAGAGAGTCAGAAAAAATTTTTAAAAGTTTTGACCGATTGTCCTCATGGTGTTATTGCATGGTCGGAAGATATGGACGATCTGGTTGAAACTTCAACAAATCTGGCTTCTGCAAAATTCTGTGAGAATAATACTGTAAAGATCATTACCACACAAAGAAGTTCCGTTGAATCATCAAAATATAATGTTGTGGCAATGGTTGAATCGTGTCTGAAAAATGCCGGGGCAGAAGTTGTTCATTCTGAGGGATATCCCGGATGGAAGCCCAACATGAAATCAGAAATACTAAATATTACCTGTGAATCATACCGTAAATTATATGGAAAAGAACCTCAGGTAAAGGCAATACATGCAGGTTTGGAGTGTGGTCTGATTTATGAAAAAGTAAATAATATTGACATGATATCTTTCGGTCCAACCATAAGAGGTGCACATACTCCCGGGGAAATGGTCGATATCAAAACAACTCAGATGTTCTGGGATCTTCTTATTGATGTCATATGTAACATACCTTTGAAAAAGTAAGAAGCTGAATATTCCCCTTAAATTTCATCAGTCAATCGTATTTTAAAAATTCATCTTTATCCGCATCACACACCGGGCAGGTATAATCAACCGGAAGATCGCTGAACGGAACACCCGGTTCAATACCTCCGATTTCATCACCAAGGTCCGGATCATATACATATCCACAAATGACACATTTATATCTTCCCATATTAATGATTATTGAGATTTTAATTTTCTGACTACATCAATTATAGTACCATCTACCCATTTTATTGCAGCAACTATCTTTTCTTCAAACTGCGGTTTTTGAGGTTTTCCACATATTCGTTCAGCCTCATCCTTAAGCTCCCTGATTGTTTTTAAAGGCAGACCGCTTCCCTTCACACTTTCTATCAGATCCTGTCTGAGGGGATTAATCGCAATACCTCTTTCAGTCACTATTACATCAATAAGTTCACCCGGTCCGCAAAGGGTTGTCACTTCATCTACAATCACCGGTATCCTGTCGCGGAACAGAGGCAGAGGAAGAATGACATTCCGTGCATGAAGGCAATTCTGCCATCCGCCTATCCCATGCAAAAGGTAGCCATCGGAATGGGTAACTACATTCCCGTTGAAATTAAGGTCGACCTCAGTCGCACCCAGTATCATAATATCCATCATACTGTTAAGGTTTCCCTTTGAGTGATAATTATAGGCATTGAACACCGGGTAAGGAACATGCCGGATGTTGGTTTCAATTGAGCGTATGGCTTCCGGATCAAATATCTGGGCATCAAGAATAAAGCCCATTTGTCCCTCCTCAAGCATTTTTACCATATGATGTGTGCTCCCTCCGAAACCAAATTTAAATTTCCATCCTTTGTTTTTAAGGATCTCCTGTACAAACATTGCTATGGCAAGTGATGTACCTCCTGCTCCTTCCTGAATGGTTACTCCGTCTTTTAAAATCCCCGACTTTTCAAGAAATGAAGCTGTCAGTTCTGCAATCAGAAGTCTGTCGGGACTCTTAGTAACTTGTGTTGTCCCCGACATAATCTTCTCAGGAATTCCGATTTTATCTACAACTACAACATAATCAACATAATTCCCTTCTATTTCCATTGGAAAACATGGGAAATCAATAAGATTATCTGTAACGACAATAACCTTTTCTGCATACATATAATCGGCTTTTGCATAACCGAGGACACCGCAGGCAGATGATCCTCCGGTACCTCTGGCATTCCCGAAAGCATCGGCTGTTGGAGCTGCCATAACTGCAATGTCAATTTTCACCTCACCATCCTGTATTGCCTGGACACGTCCTCCGTGTGACCTGAGAACAGCAGTTCCTTTCATTCTTCCCTCTGATACATACTGTCCAAGCAGGCCGTTCATACTTCCTTCAATCCTGTTGATAGTCCTGTCATCGAGATATTTGATCAAAGGGTCATTGCAGGGAAATGAAGCCGAAGGGAACCATACAAGATCCTTCACACCAATTGATGAAGCCAGATCAAACACCTTATTGCTGACCAGATCGCCATCACGGAGATGATGATGTGTCGAAATTGTCATGCCATCAATAAGGCCGCACTTACGAAGGGCCTCCTCCAGAGATCCGACCACCTTGTTTCCATCATCGGGATAATCGGAACACGTTGGAACAGGAGGAGAATATTTCCTGCCGGTTGGTCTGTGTTGTCCGACACCTTTGTAAGGGATCACAGGCTGACCATTGATCTCAAGCGGGACTGATCTGCCGGCTGCATTTATTACCGTATTGATAGTCATATTGTCTTTATTAGTGCTTATTTCTCTTCAACCGGAACTTCATCGATCCAGTTACAGGATAACAGACCCAGTCGTACGGCCAGATCGATTGTTTTCTGGGCACGTGCAACAACCGGCGGATCAATCATCTTTGATCCGAGAGCCACAACATTCAGTCCTTTACGTCGTGCCGCTTCAAACACCAGTACAATCTTTTTCGATTTTTCAATTTCATTTTCATCGGGAGCAAATCCTTGCCGGACTACCGGGATCTGCCGGGGATGTATGCACCCCATGCCTTCAAAACCTAACGCTTTTGAGGCAAGAACATACTGCTTAAGTGCTTCCATGTCATTTACATCAGAAAACACTGAATCTATTGGCTGTATACCGGCTGCTTTGGCTGCAACAACAAGACGGGTTCTGGCATATAACGATTCCATGCCTTCTGCAGTTCTGTTGACACCCAGATCTGCAGTATAGTCTTCAAGTCCTATCGCCACCGCGACAACATTTTCTGACGATCGGGCTATTTCAAAAGAATTTTCTATACCCGAAGCACTTTCAATAATAGGCATCAGGAAAACAGGATCCTCAATATGAAGCTTATTCTTTATTACGGTGACCTCTTCGTCAACTCTTTTTACGCTCCATGCATTATCGCATTTAGGAATCAGAATAAGATTCACATTATGAGGAAGTATGAAATCAAGGTCTTCCAGTCCTCTTTCCCCCTGGTTTATTCTGACCATTCTTTCAGCACCGTAGAAATTTATCTGACGTAACGCGTTTCTTACAAGAATCCTTGACTCATCCTTCTTTTCAGGCGCAACAGAATCTTCAAGATCAAGGATAATTCCATCGGCATAGTGAAGGCCTGCATTGATCATAAGACTTGGAGTATTTCCGGGCAAATAGAGCCGGGAAAAGCGGAACCTGTCGCGGGTTGTGGAATAACGGTTTTCCTCTATGAACCCGGGAAGATAATCGAGATCTGTATCTATCAATTGCTTAATTGCCGATTCAATGCGGGCAGAAATAACAAAAGCGAGAGCTCCGGAGTCATTGATCTTTATATGAGCATTCTCTACTCCAAAGAAATTTAGCATTTCAGAGGCAAGTCGAATTATCGATTCACCATAAAGGACCTTTACTTTCGAAGTCAAATCAATAGTTATTCCACCCTCAGTTCCAAGTTCCAGAGTAATTTCGCAATCGGACCTGACTTTCGGGCCGGAATTACCGGCAACAGCTATGGACTTTTTCATTTTACCATTTGGTTGATTCTATTAACTCAAGATACTTATATCGTTTGTTATGTCATCTACCAACTAAAACTCAAATCCTGTTATTCCATTTCACGAACTTACCCGCTGAATCTCCTTGCTTCTTACTATTTTTTACTTTTATCTTTTATCTTTTACCTTTTATCTTTTTTCTTTTGCCTTTTATCTCTTATCTTCTTTTTAACCACGCAGTTATTTACAGAGTTACACTAAGTATTCTGCTCCATTCTCCCTTTTTCCCCTTCTCAATTCATCTCCATGACCACCTCTTCCTGAAGGACAGCCTGACCTGCAGTAACTTTAATACTTTCAATTATTCCGTCTTTTTCAGCTTTTATTTCATTTTCCATTTTCATGGCTTCAAGACTAAAGAGTTTCTGGTTCTTTTTAACTGCATCACCCTTGCTGACAAAAATGTCGAGGATGACTCCAGGCAGAGGAGACTTTATTTCAATTTTGGCTCCCCGTGAGGCAGGCTTCTTCTCTACGACTTTTGCTTCCTCTTTTGCCTGTGTCACTTCTACTTTTGTCTGAGTAGCTTCCTCTTTTAACATTGGCTGGGAAACAACAGGAACTTTTACCTGTTTTACCTCTTTAAACTCCTCTTTCACCTCTTTTGTTTCACGGTTAATTTCCACATCATACGGCTTCCCGTTGACTTCAAGATGAGCAATGTTGCTATTAACTGACTGTATGTCAACATCATATTTAACACCATTTATTGAGAAACTATATTTTTCCATTTCTGAATATTTCTAATATATCAATTCTTTACTTTATCATTTCCGGCATACACATGTTTGTCTGTTTCATCTTCGCAGGTTTCGCATACTAAAAACTTTTGAGCTCCATGGCGAATAAGAATTAGATAACCGTCCGATAGTCATCATGTAATTCTCTTTATCATGTAATTTGTTGAAATGCAAATACAGGGCCATCGCAATGGCCGCATTTACATCGTCACTCTCAGTGGTGTTTTTCTTAACATTATGAGAATATGAAGGTAAATCAGCTTCTTTTTGTTTCCTCAGAACCTTAAGGATTATCGGAATTAATGATTTATATAGCTTGTAAAGTATAAAAAGAGCCGCAATAACGACAACCTGGCCGAGCAATACAGCAACAACTGTTGGTTTGTCAATTGATGAAAAATCAAAATAAAAAAAACTTAAGTGCATATTTCAGTATGTTATAAAGGTATGTTAGAATGTTTTTTCATAGGTCCCGGATCCCTCTTGGTTGCTAATGTTCTTAAAGCCCTTATGATCCGGAACCTTGTGGTGCTTGGTTCAATAACATCATCAATGTAGCCATACCGGGCTGCTTCATAAGGATTTGCAAATTTAGTCCGGTATTCTTCCTCCATTTCAGCAACTCGTTTGTTTCTTTGGTCTGGATCCTTTATTTCGCTGATGCTTTTCCCTTCAAGAATTTCAACGGCACCCGATGGTCCCATAACAGCAATTTCGGCTGATGGCCAGGCATAATTCACGTCACCATGAAGTTGTTTTGACGACATAACACAGTATGCCCCTCCGTAAGATTTGCGCAAGGTCACTGTAACTTTAGGAACTGATGCCTCGCCATATGCAAACATAAGTTTTGCACCATGTACAATTAATCCGCCATATTCCTGTCCGCTTCCCGGAAGAAAACCCGGAACATCCACTAACGTCACAATAGGTACATTAAATGCATCACAGAATCTTATGAACCTTGCTGCTTTACGTGAAGCATTAATATCAAGCACCCCGGCAAGGAAATTTGGCTGATTTGCAACAACACCGACAGTCATCCCTCCCATTCTGGCGAATCCGATAACGACATTTCTTGCAAATGTTGAATGGACCTCAAGAAACTCCCTGTCATCCACTATATGATAAATAACATCTTTAACATCATAAGGCTGGTTGGAATTTTCAGGGATTATACTGTTAAGTTCTTCTGACTTACGTTCTACAGGATCATTACATTCTTTCATCGGAGGATCTTCGAGATTGTTCTGAGGAAGATAGCCAAGAAGCTTCCTTATCAGCAGTAGTCCCTGTTCTTCATTGTCAGAAACAAAATGAGCAACGCCCGATTTAGTTCCATGCACGAGCGATCCTCCGAGATCTTCAGTTGAAATTTCTTCACCTGTAACAGTTTTCGTAACCTTTGGTCCGGTTACAAACATATAACTGCTCTCTTCGCTCATAACTATGAAGTCGGTAAGAGCCGGAGAATAGACTGCTCCACCGGCACATGGACCAAAAATAGCCGATATCTGAGGGATGACACCCGATGCAAGAATATTGCGTTCAAATAATTCTGAAAAACCTGATAAGCTTCTGACACCTTCCTGAATACGTGCTCCGCCACTGTCATTTATGCCAATAACAGGAGCGCCAACCTTCATAGCCTGATCCATAATCTTACAGATCTTAAGGGAAAACGTTTCAGAAAGTGACCCTCCGAAAATTGTAAAATCGTGGGCGAAAACATATACTACCCTCCCGTCAATAGTACCATGACCTGTTACAACACCATCTGAAAGGAATTTTTTGTCACCCATTCCAAAGTCTTCCGTTCTGTGGGTCACGAACATATCAAACTCCTCAAAACTACCTTCATCGAGAAGGATTGCAATCCTTTCCCGTGCAGTCATTTTACCTTTCGAATGCTGATCCTCGATCCTTTTTTTACCTCCACCAAGCCTGGCTCTTTCGCGGAGATCAATCAGTTGCTTAACTTTTTCCTGATTCTTCATTTATCCGATTATCAATTTAAAATTATTAAACAAATTTAACTTTTTGTACGGATTGCAAAGTAACAATTATCATATTTCCGGATTTATGATCCGGAACATAAAAATTTTCAAACGGTCTGTTCAAAATGGGAAATCGACCGGAGTTTTTATCTCTGACTCCACATTCTCAGGCTTCCTGGCAGCAAGATGGACAGGATTCCCATTAACAAATATTGCCTTATAAGGAACTGTTGGACAGGAATTTTCACAATGCCCGCAGCCAATGCATATATTGTCAGTAACTTCAGGAATTACCAGGTTCCCTTCATAAGGAATCATATGCACAGCTTTTGTAGGACAACTTTCCGAACATGCGCCACAAGCTGTTTTTTCGGTTTTCACAATACAATTATCCTTTATAAATATTGCTTTACCAATTTGTGTGAGCTTTTTGGCTTCAAGGACCATTGGGCGCAAAGCATTAGTAGGACAAACATCGATACAAACGGTGCAGTTATATGCACAGAAACCTTTGTGGTAATCCATTACAGGTTGCATCATCCCGGCAAGTCCATATTGAGTAAGTGCCGGTTGCAAAACACCATTAGGACAGGCACTGATACATAATGAACAAGCAGTGCAATCCTTGGAAAAATCCTCAATCCCTCCACCACCCGGAGGGCATACCGGACAACTCTTTTCTTCTCTTACTGTTGATTCTTTCTTAGGTTTCGGGGCCTTTTTTTCCTGCCCGTAGGAAATGTGTGGTAATCCAAGCATAAGCATTATTGATCCGGCCACAAATTTTCGTTTGCTCTCATCAGTCTCATGATTCCTCTTTTTCAAGTTAACCAAGCCATACGAAATTGCTTTTTCATTACAGATATTTATGCAATTAAAGCAATCAACACACCGGGAAACATCAATATCGTGTTTCAGAAAGTCAATACATGATGACTTACATCCTAACGCGCATCTGCCACATCGTGTGCATGCTTTTTTGTCAAACTTTAATCTGAAAAGCGACACTTTGGAGAGCAGACCCAGTAATGTTCCGACAGGACAAATCATATTGCAGTAGAGACGACCCTTTGTTAAAGAAAGAATCCCTACAAGAATGAAAAAAAATGCAGGAATTGAATAAGAAATTAAAGGATATCCTTTAACAGGAATATTACTTAGTGTATATACGTCAAATTTACCCAGAATACCTGCTGCAAAATTATTCAGGACAAGAACAGCAGGTTTTGCAAAATAGGTCATAAATCTTCCGAAAATACTATAAGGATCAAGCAGGGTAAGCATAAAAATACCCCATATCATCGTAAAAATAAGAGTTATTGCTAATATTGAGTATCTTATTATAGTGAATGGCTTTTTGTATCCATATCTCCTGAACTTTCTCCTGATGCGTCCACCTATCCTGCTGAAAAGGTCCTGCCCGATGCCGAGGGGACAGAAGAAAGAACAATATGTGCGGCCGGTAAACAAAGTGATCAGCAAAACGATAAGGAAGCCCGCTGCTGCCAGCGTTCCAAGATCATGAAACCTTAAAAGTGATGGTACAAACTGCAAGAACAGAACTATGTCAGAATAATTAGCCGGCAGTATAGATCTTATGTCAACAAACAACAGAAAAAAACATATAAATACCAGAGTCGAAATTACAACACGTATTCTTTTAAGTACTGGGGATCTCATCAGCTATTACATTTTAATTCTTTTAATATTCATAGAATCAAGATTTATATTTCCAAGTCCCATTTTATGGGCAATTGAAATATACTCGACTTTTTCAACAGGGAGACCAAGCATTTTTGCTGCTGCAGCGTCGCCGGCCACCCAGTCGGTAGTCAGTATCTGTGACTTCATCTGGACAACATCCTCCTTCGACACACCCTGGGGACCATGTTTAACCATAACATTGTAGCAATCGATAACATTGAGAGCAGGTTTCTTTTCAAAGAGAGCATAATCGGCAATGCACTGATTCAGATTGTTCGAATGCCAATACTTCCTGTCCCACACAATCCCCATTGTGTTTTTAAGGCAACAGGTCATCTTAGTCGACTCGTGATTTTTAAGGACAGGGACATTGATAAAAACATCTGTTTCAAGCAAAAGCTGATGAACCTTGGCGCTTTGAAGTTTTACACCTCCGGGAATCTCAATCTGATGGTAATAGCTTTCCGAGTTTGCAGGAACCACTTTCGCTCCGGCTGACTTTGCAGCTCTTTCGATCCCTGAGTTTTTATAACTGTTTACCCAGTTATCAAGTGTGTGATCAAATACATAAACCTCTTTTGCTCCTGCTTTAAAACAATGTTCAATTATCCTTTTTACCAGAAAAGGATTCGTATTAGCGGCCATCTCAGGAATTACATCCCATCCGATATTAGGTTTAATCAGCACTTTCTGTCCTTTCTTCACAAAAGTGCTTATTCCACCAAGTTCCTGAATTCCCAGATCAAACATAGCATCCGGATTTCCACCCATTACAGCAACCATGTCGTATCTGGCAGCTGAAACCAGTGGCGACGAAGCCCATAGTTTATCATATCCTCCCATGCTCAGGGCAGCTCCTGTCGCAAGACCCGCCCCAACTGATTTCTTAAAAAAGTCCCTTCTTTTCATTGCTTTATTAGTTCTCGGTTTAAAGAATAACGGCCAAGTGCCGAAAATACAATTTTTTTTTTATTATTCATTAAAGATTCTAAGTAGTATATTAGCGACGGAGAATTCATTTATACGATATTCAGAGTATAAACTGAACATTAACACTAATTTATTGTTTTTATTTGACATATTATAATCAATTTTAAAATATGAGGATTATCAGCTACGATTGCTTTTCAGGGATTAGCGGAGATATGAACCTTGGCGCGATGATCGACCTTGGAGTCGATGAGTCATATCTTAATAACGAACTCAAAAAACTCAACCTCCCGGGTTGGGAGCTGGTTGTTCAAAAAGACCAGCGTCACGGGATCACAGGAACAAAAGTTACAGTTGTACAGACAAGACACGAACATGCTCACAGGCATCTCTCTGACATTGAAAAAATAATTAATGACTCAGACCTTGACAATAAAACAAAAGATCTAAGTAAAAGAATCTTTCTGAAGATAGCAACTGCTGAGGCATCCGTGCATGGCACACCAGTCGATCATGTTCATTTCCACGAAGTCGGGGCTGTCGATTCAATTGTTGATGTTGTGGGAGCAGCAATATGTTACAATGCTCTGAATGTCGGCGGAGTTCATGTTTCCATGGTTGAACTGGGAAGCGGATTCATAATCTGCGATCATGGCAGACTTCCTGTTCCGGCACCTGCAACAACTGAAATCATTAAAGGTATCCCTGTTAAAAAAGGAGGTGTCGACTTTGAAGCTACAACCCCAACCGGGGCTGCAATAATTGCAGTTCTGGGAACAGACTTTAACCCAGGAATACAGATTAAAATCGAAAAGACAGCTTATGGTGTGGGACAAAAAGATCATCCGGATGTTCCCAACCTCCTGAGAGTATTCCTCGGGGAAACAACATCAGATACCGAACCGGGCCATGAGGCTCTGCTCATTGAATGTAATATTGATGATATGAATCCTGAGTTTTTTGAACATATCTCCGAAAGACTGTTTAAAGCAGGTTCCTCTGATGTTTTCTTTTCAAATATCATGATGAAAAAAGGCAGACCGGGTATTATTCTCAGTGTCATATGCGAAAAAGAGATGGCTGATACTGTAAAAGATATCATTTTCACAGAATCGACTTCCCTGGGAATCAGAACATTCCCTTTCAGAAAAGATACCCTGGTAAGAAAACTTGAAATCCATCATACTGATTATGGCGATGTAACAGTCAAACGCTCATTTTACAAAGACAAAGAGGTCTCATGCAAACCCGAATATGACCAATGCAAACGTATAGCATCGGAAAAAGGGATACCGTTAAAAGAAGTATATAACAATATTATTGCCTTATTAGTTAATAGTAAGAAGTAAAAGGTGCAAAGGTGCAAAGGTGCAAAGGTGCAACGGTGCAAAGGTGCAACGGGCCAAATGTGCAAAGGTGCAACGGAAGAAAGGCGCAACGGCACAATGGCGCAATGGCGCAAAGGCACAACGGCGCAATGGCGCAAAGGCGAAAAGGTACAACGGCGGAAAGGGATGTGCGTAAACCGGAAGCCGTAAAATTATAAAGAACAGATAGAAATGACAGATAGTAAACTGGTGAAACTTGACTCAATTCTAAAAGAACTGAGTTCTTTTGCTGTGGCGTTTTCAGGTGGTGTTGACAGCTCATTCCTTCTGCACAGGGCTTATAAAGTCAGCAAATCAGGGATAATTGCGATTACTGTAAGAACGCCATATATTCCAACCCATGAAATAAATGAAGCCGTTGAGTTTACTAAAACTTATGGTATAAGACACAAGATTCTGGATATCGATTTTCCGGAAGTGATCAGGACTAATCCTGTCGAAAGATGTTACCTGTGCAAAAAAACGCTTTTCACTGAGGTTTTGACTTTTGCAAAAGAGAATAATTACAAGTATATCGTTGACGGAACAAACGCAGACGATATGGGTGATTTCAGACCAGGGATGAGAGCTTTGAAGGAAATGGGCATAAGGAGTCCTCTTCTTGAATCAGACATCACTAAAAATGATATCAGGAAATTTTCAAAAGAAGAAAATCTTGATATCTGGGATAAACCTGCAATGGCCTGTCTCCTCACAAGAATTCCATATGACACCCAGATTACGGATGGAGCTCTCAGGATGATTGAACAGGCTGAAAACTTCCTGTTTGAAAAAGGCTTCCCCGGGACAAGAGTCAGAATACATGGAGATATGGCAAGGATAGAATGTATCCCGGGATACTTTGAAAAGATTATTCACAGCCCTGACAGAGAACAAATTATAACCAATCTTAAAAAAATAGGATTCAGATATGTATCTTTGGACCTTGAGGGGTACAGAACAGGAAGCTCAAATCCTGAAAAACAATAATTATAAAACCCACATGATACATTAATCACAAATAAAAAAATATCATGCGGGTTCCCTACGACCTTTGAAAATGAAAATATACATATGAATATAAAAGAAGTAGAGAAACTGCTGAAAGATGTCAAAGACGGGCAAACAAGTATAGATGATGCTCTCGAAGTACTCAGGAACTTTCCATATACCGACCTTGGTTTTGCAAGGATAGATAATCATCGCGAAATGCGTACAGGATATCCTGAAATTATTTATTGTGCAGGCAAATCAATCGGGCATGTAAAAGAAATCTTCAGGGTGATGTCGGAGAAAGAGAATAATGTCTTCGGCACAAGGGCAACCCAGGAGATGTATGAAGCCGTCAGAAGCGTTGCACCTGAAGCTGTTTACTATCCCGAAGCCAGGATCATTTCAGTTCAGAAGAATAAACCCACAGTACCCGATAGCCTGATTGCCGTTATAACAGCCGGCACCTCTGATATACCGGTAGCAGAAGAAGCTGCAATAACAGCCGAACTTCTCGGGAATAATGTATTGAGAATATATGATGCCGGAGTAGCCGGAATCCACAGGCTCGTTGATAAACTTCCCGAAATAAGGAAGTGCAGGGTCGTTATTGTCATAGCAGGAATGGAAGGCGCCCTGGCCAGTGTAGTCGGCGGACTGGTTGACAAACCTGTAATTGCTGTGCCCACAAGTGTCGGCTATGGTGCCAATTTTGGAGGCGTCTCTGCCCTTCTTGCCATGCTTACCAGCTGTTCAACAGGTGTTACTGTAGTAAATATTGATAACGGATTCGGGGCGGGCTTCTCTGCAAGTATGATCAACAAATTGTAGTGTTTACTTGTGCAATGGCAGGAAAATTACTTGTTTCAACAGCATACTTACCACCGGTAGAATACTTCTCACTCATCTCGAAAGCTGATGAAGTATTAGTCGAAAAAGAAGAAAATTACCTGAAACAGACTTACCGGAACAGATGCTATATCCTGTCGGCTCATGGTCCTCAACTTTTGTCGGTACCTGTTTATCTTGGAAGTATTCATAAGACCAGATTGAAGGATATCCGGATCGATTACTCCAAACGATGGCAGCAGGTTCATCTGAGAGCTATTATTGCTTCTTATGGCCTCTCTCCTTATTTTGAATTTTATTATGAAAATATTGAAAAGATAATTTCTAAAAATCCCGAATTCCTTCTTGATCTCAATATGGAACTTACAGCATCGGTTCTGAAAATGCTTAAAATAGAAAAGACAATCTCATATACAACTGATTTTGAACATCCGGGTGATAGGGAAAATGATTTCCGGTATAAGATCACACCAAAAAAAGAATCTTCCTATGTTGCAAAGGAATATATCCAGGTCTTTGACACCGGCAAGGGCTTTATTCCTGATTTAAGTATTCTTGACCTGATCTTCAATCTGGGCCCGGAAGCAGTTGACTATATTTAAAGATATAATAGGATAAAAGCAGCCTACAATTTATTTTCGCTTTTCCTGTAAATGTACCAGTATGCAAGAGGTATAAAGAAAAGACTTACTACAGTTCCTAACGACATGCCTCCTATTAATGCCAGAGCCATCGGACGCTGAAGCTCCGAACCTATGCCTGAACTGAAAAGCATCGGTGCAGTTGAGATAAACGATGCCATTGCCACCATGAGAATAGGTTTTAATCTCCGTGAACCACCCGTGTAGATCGCCTCCACAAGTCCCATACCTTCTCTGCGAAGATTATTTATGGTATCAACCTTAAGTATTGAGTCATTAATAATCACCCCCGACATCACTATCAGCCCAATCATTGTCATTATATTGATAGTTCCTCCCCAGAGCTTTACCAGCAGTAATGCCCCGGCTATATCGATGGGTATCTCCAGAAGCACGATCAATGGCTGAGTAAGCGATTCAAACTGTGCAGCCAGAATGAAGTACAGGAGCAGAAGTGCCACCACAAGAATAACAGCCAGTTCGCGAAACAGTTTCTGCCCGGTTATTAAGGCGCCACTGAACTTAACATCAATATTCTTATCAGTTGCCAGCAAATCACGTAACTTCATAGTTAATACTTCTGGTTTATTAGTACTGACATTCATGCTGACAGGTACATATTCACTATGTAACCCTCCTTTAATTGTCTTGTAGTCATGAACACGCTGTACCCTGACCAGCTCACTGACAGGTATCGGCTGACTTACTTTATTTACCACAAATCCTGAAGAGACAATATCGCTGATCTGTTTCTCTTTATCCGAAAGTACGATAGGAAGCAATTCATAAGATGCTCTCAGCTCGCCGATGTTGTTCTGATTCAATGATGTTTTCAAAGTGTTATAAACTGTCATGGGTTCAACATCGTACAGGAGCATCCTGTCGGGATCGAGCCGGAGGAGTATTTTATCTTCAAGCGGGGGTGGCGAGATGCCTGCATCGGGATAATATTTCTGAAGTTTACCGACTATATCCATCATCTGATCAACAAGAGGCACTTCTTTCTCCTTCATCAGACTCACTTCTACAATAAGAGGAGATTCCGAAGCAGAGAAGATCTTCTCGAAGATATTCTGCTGAGGTTCAATATTAATCAATGCTGCCGGGTAGTTTTTCCTGATAAATTCATAAGAGTTTTTCTCAATAACATCTTTCAGATTGTAGTCTTTTGCTTTTATATATACTCTGGCTTGTGTATACGACTGATCATAATCACGGTTAAAGAGAAACTGCTGCTCGCCGATAAATGAGTTAGTCTGGAGAGCCAGATTACCACCGGAATAAAGCATTTCCCTGATCCTTTTAAGATTCTCATTTACATCAATATTCTCATTCCAGTCAACCGAAACTACAAGCTCATCCTGCTTTACAACCGGGAATTTTGTTTTTTCCATGGTAAGGAAGAGCCAAACCATTATTAATATAATCCCAAAAAATGAAGCAATAACTGTTTTCCGGTACCTGAAAAAGAAATCCATTCCTCCTTCATAGCTCTGTTCCAGTCCTTTAAGACTTATTTGCTTTACGAATTTTGTCAAAACACCTTCCCTTCCGTTTCTATAAAGAAGATAATAAATAGTCGGCAGAAGTGTTATCCCAACCAATAGCGACACTCCCTGCCCAATTACAATGGCAATAGCCTGATCGTAAAAGAGCGCTCCTGAAATGCCGCTCAGAAATATCAAAGGAATAAACACGGCACAGGTTGTAAAGACGGAGGAAATGAGTGGTGCTATCACCTCATTGGTACCTTTAACGCAGGCATCGACCAGCGAAAGGCCCCTGTCAATCCATTGGGTTATATTCTCAATAACCACAATCGAGTTGTCGATCATCATCCCTATGCCCAGAATAAGACCGGCAAGCGAAATTATATTTATTGACAGGCCAACAATATAAAAGAACAAGAGACTGATAACCAATGTTGCAGGGATGCTGAAGCCAATTATCATAGGCGATTTGGCGTCTTTCAGGAAGAAGAACATAAGGAAGAAAGCTAAAATTCCTCCGGCCAGGAGACTCTGCTTAAGGTTTGAGATTGAATAATCGAGCAGTTTTGTCTGATCCTGCGATATCTCAAAATCCATCTGCGGGTAATCTTTCCTGAAGATTTCTATAATCTCCTTCATCTTTGTTTCGAGTGAAGCCATCTTAGCTGTCGATTCTTTTATGATTGCAAGGGAGATGGCCCTGTTACCGTCAGAATAATACAAACCACGGGGTCTTTCCTGCCTGATACCTACTTCAGCAAAATCTTTAAGCTGCAGGAGCCGGTCTCCTGATTTGATATAGATATCCTTTACGTCATTAAGCTCTTTAAGATAGGAGCTAAACTCAAGGTTGTAAAGGTATTTCCCATCCTTAACCAGAATACTGCCAATATTTATATTATTTAGATTGACCGCCTTCGTTATATCATCTTCTGTTATACCCAGACTAACCATCTTTTTCTTGTCGGGACTGACATAAATCTCCCGCTTTATTTGTCCTGTAATATCAGCCATGGCAACTTCTGGAAGCTGCTCGATCCTCTTTTTAATAACGGTTTCAGCAAACTCGCTTAGCTCAATAAATTTCTCATCACCAGCCTGTTTATCGGCAAGTGAAATATTAAGCAAGAAGACCGGAATATCCGTAGCACTCGCTTTGATGATCCTCGGACGTTCAAGATCGCGGGGTAAGTTATTCATTGCACCGTCAACCTTTTCATTTACCTCCATGAAAGCAAGGTTGATATCGGTGCCATATTTGAATGACAATCTTATCAGGGCACTGCCATTACGGGATTCTGATTCGATATCATCAAGGCCCGGTACCTGCAAAAGATTCCGGCGTAAAACACTTACCACGGTGTTCTCAAGTTCTCTTGCGCTTACATCGGGACGAGACACTGCCACGGAAATCTCGGGGATGTCTATATCGGGCATAAGAGAAACCGGCAACCTTCCGGAGGCGACTATCCCGAGCATGATCAGGGCAAGGAAGGTCATGATTACTGCAACGGGGCGGGTTATAAGAAATTTTACCATATTTTGACTCTAATAAATATCATTCAACAACTTTAGTAAAAGGCACAGGGCTCAGAGTCTGTTCTTCTTACCCTGTGCCCTATGCTCTGTGCTCTGTGCCCTTTGTCTCATCATAATCGGCTGATAAACAAATAATCCTATAAAACTGAATACCAGTCCCCCTATGGTTCCTGCGGCAAGAGCAAACCAGAACCTTTCATCTTTTCCTGAAAGAAGAAACGGAATGAGCCCGACTATTGTCGATATCTTTGTAAGGAAGATCGGTATTATCTTGCCATTAAATGCTTTGACATATGCGACTCTCTCGGAAAGAGCCGGCTTACGCCTTCGTATACTGTTAAAGTCATTTAAAATATACAGAGTTGCATTAACAACAATACCACACAGCAATATAAGCGCCGCAAAGACCCCTTCGTCGGGCGTTATCTTAAAAAGATGAAATGTGAGGAACACACCGATGAAAGAGAATGGTATAAGACTTATAACAACAAAGGGTTGTTTGAATGATTCCAGCAAAATTGAGCAGATGAAGTAAATTATAAGAATCACAAGGAAAAGAAGCCAGTAGTTTGTCTTTTTCTGGTCCCATGAGAAACTGTAAGATCCGTTTTGGGCCGTATAACCAAGAGGCAGCATTGCAGCGGTTTCATCTATGTTCCGATCGAGAATTATCTTTCCAAGTTCATAATTACCGATAAAATCATAACCGACAGTAATCACATATTGCTGATCCTCACGACTTATGGTATTGTCAGTTACCTCACGGGTTACTGTTGAGAAATCTTTCATCTTAACAGAAAGACCCGAATGTGTTTTCAGAGGTGCATTGGTGAAACTCCAGTAGTCGTACTGGTCCGATTGCAGTGATTTAACAGAAACAGGAGCCAAAAAACCATTTATATATGCTGTCTGAAACGGGGTTGACCCTTTCGAAAACTTTCGGGCCTCGCTATATGCAAGATCGACATCTGAGTTGCTTTCGGTGAGGTAATACTTATCCATCTCCAGACGGTTCCTGTAGGATTTTTTGTTGGCTCTGCCAAACATATATCCGCTTGCGGTACCACCCAGAAGAAAAACCTCTTTAATCCTGCCCTTGCCACTTTTAATAAGTCTTTCTTTCAACGAATTGGCGTAACCATAAAGCTCATCATAGTTGTAACCCTTCATCGCGACTGAATAGGTTGTCCTGATGTAGTCGCTGTAAACCTGGTTGCTGAATGCTTTTCCCACACCATAAACAGATGCATGATAGCTGCCGATACCGTTCATATAATCTTCGATCTTTACTTTTAAAATAAACGGGAATATCGAAAAATCATATTCAGGCTTGAAGGTTATGCTGATTGTGGCATCTTCGGAACCGTAGATACTGGTTGTAAACATGTCAATTTCGTTATATGCAGCCAGCATATTTTCCAGAAGGATGCAAGTCGTATTAAGATCGTCAATGGTAAGTCCTTCCTCGCTGAGTCCGATGTTGACAGTCAGTTTAGTCCTTTGCACCTCGTCCGAACTGCCATAATAATAGAATCTGCTGTTTTTGACCTTATCGCTGAAAAGCCTGAAGGTACCGCCAAGAACCTTGTTCACGACAGGTTTTATGTCCTGAACATAACTTTTATTGCCTAATGTCTTATTAAATATTCTCTCGAACCTGGTAAGCTCCGAATCCTTCGTATCATATCTGCGGTTTTTCGGAAGTGAATCAGGCAGGAAAAAGACCGGAAGACCAAAAATCAGAAGCGCCATGATAATAAAGGCAACCCTGTAACGGATTATGAAATTGATACATTTGAGATAGGCTTTGGAGAATTTCACTGTCCTTCTTTTCTTTCGGATAACAAGAGCGTTGAATTTGGGCGTGAGTTTTATTTTCTCAAGAAGTGAAGGGATAAAGAACAGAGCAACAGCCAGGGAAACGGAAAGATTTATAATCACAACAGCAGCAAAATCAGACAGGGTTACTTTCGAAGCTTCATCGAGGAAGAATATTACAGCAAGAGCACCAATAGTGGTAAGTGTGGCAGCCAGTAATGAAATACCTACCTTTCTGTTCTTCTGGTACCTGATGTGGTCGGTCATCACAATAGTATTGTTGATAATGATCCCAAAAGAGACTGTGATACCGGCCAGGGAATAGAGATGCATCTCAAGTTTAAAAAGATAATAAAAGATGAAGGCAATAAGGACATTGGCTATCAGACTGATCGCAATGATAAGAAGATATTTGAACTCACGGCTGATAAGCAGGACAAAAAGCAGAAGAAGTACAACAGAAAGTATAGCCCGGTAAATATTTTTCGAAATCTCTTCTTTAATGAAGATAGTGTTATCAACTGAAGTCCTTATGCTGTACCCTGGTGGGATCTCTTTTTTTATCTTTTCAATCTCTTTCTTTACAGCATCTGCAACTTTAATATTATTGACATTTTTCGCAGCACTAACTGTGAGGTTGACAGTATTAAGACCGTTTATCCGGTAATAGCTCTGCGGTTGTTGTTCCTTAAGCTTTATTTTTGCCACATCGGTAAGATGAATGATCCGGCACGATGATTTGGCAACCGGTATATAATCCCATCTGAATGTCTCTTTGCTATTACCCGTCAGGGTCAGGTACGTTCGTTTTGCCAGACCCCCTGCCATGATTTCCGTGGCGCCTCCTATTTCCTTTTCAAGCAGCCAATTATTGATTGAACTGCTTATAGTTGAGGCGCTTACCCCGATAGCAGCAAGTTTTTCCTGATCATAGATGATCTCCCACTCCTGTGGTGTGGCGCCATAGATATTTACACTATACACCCCCTCCACAACCGAAATCCCGGGTTTTATCATTTCTTCGGCCAGAGTATAAATATATGATGTGCTTGCATTGCCGTTAATCTGGAAACTGAGGATTGTTGAACCCGACTGGTTCGATGGCATATTCATGCTTATCTCAGGATATGAAACCCTTTCGGGAAGCCTTTTACGCGATTCTCTCAGGAGCGATGCAACTTCGAACCGTTTGGCTCTAAGGTCTATATCTTTATCAAACTCTACTGTTATCCTGCCGCTTTCGTTGTATGTTGAAGAAGAGATTTTTTTTACACCTGTAACTGTCGAAAGCACCCCTTCAAGAACAGTCGTAACTTCCTGTTCCACTACGCGCACAGGTGTTTCCGGCCAGCTCCAGCTTATTGTGAGCGATGGCAGGTATCTTGTAGGATTGAGCTGAAGCGACAGTAAAGGAATAACTGCCGCGCCTACTATGATCATCATCACAAAAAGGATGTTGATCGTAAAGGTGGAAAAGAATGATCTGTGTGAAGGATCCTCTTTCATTCTTCTCTCACAGTTGTTTCATGGGCCAGGTTGATGTTTCCATCGATTATTACCAGATCTTCCGGAACAAGTCCCTCTTTTATCGACAGGCTGGTGCTGTTCTCGAACTCCACAGTAACATATTTCCAAATCGCCAGAGAGTCCTGCCGTACGAATATAACATCTTTCCCCTGGCGGATTACAAGAGCCTCTTTCGGCACTACCAGCCGGTCAGGTACAGGTTTTTTAATTACAACTTTCACGTTCATGCCATCGATGAGCCGGCCGTTGTTCTGAAATTCAGCTTTTACTTTCACCATACCGTTTTCATCAACAAGCGGATTAATCTGTGTTATTCTGCCAGCAATGAGTGTACTGTCGTTAATGAACGGGATTATACCCACCGGCATACCATTATTAATAAAACTGTATTCCGATTCGATAACCGGAAACTCCACCTCCATTATCTCATCGAAGATTATTGTGCATAGACTTTTGTAATTCTGATCAGGGTTCCATTGCATGGCTTCGAGGTTGGCAACAACCCCGTTCATAGGGGCATATATACGGGTGTTATTAAAATTATATTCGGCAACTGCAAGCGAAGTTATCGCATCGTTAAGTCCGCTCCTTATACGGGAGATCTTGATTTTAGCAGGTGACAGGCCTGTGGTGTCGGTTTTTGAGAAATTACTCAGGAGGTCATCTTTGAAGTTTATCTCTGATTTCTCAAGGTTCTGTTGTGCGCGGGTAAGCGCCATTTTATATTCAAAATCCTCAATTACTGCAAGGAGGTCGCCGGATTTTACTTTTTGTCCGTTCTGAATGGAAATTTCCTTAATTATTCCGTTCACTTTGAATGGAACAACAGCTTTTTTTGATGACCAGGCTTTGCCGTTGCTTATAAGTTCGTGATAGAATGTTGAAGGCAGGAGCTTAATGGTTTTAACAAGCACCGCCTCGGGACGTGATGACCGGCGGGCTATCTCCTCGAGGTTTTCGGATTTTTTTGTTTTGCAGGAAAACAGAATCGCTACGATCAGCAGCAGGGTAATTTGGTATCTGACTTTCATCTTTGCAGAGACTTTTAATGACGATTGTATATAGATATATAAATATAATTTTTTATTTATTAATAGAAAATTCTTCTGACTAAAATATTCGTTGATGTTTGTTCTGCCCTTTTTCTGCCCACTAAATCCCTCCGACGTTTCTGTCGGAGCAGACCCCAATAGGGACTTTTAATTCCGGAAGCTTCACTCCTCCCCATTTGGGGAGACCGGGAGGTGAATAATACGTCTTCCACAGAATCTGGCAATCATGCAAAGATGTGACGGACCACAATCCATCGAATCGAGTTGGCTGAAAAAAGGGGACTCTTTAATTAAAATTACATTCTTCAATCAGATTTGCTGTTTGTTACAAGATCCAATTACTTGCTATTAAAGGTCACCATCATATATAACGGATTGTCAAATTCAGCTTTCATCAGACTGTCTACAAGCTCTTCAAGTCTTTTCTTTCTTTCAGGGTATTTTGGAGTATTGTTCTTAAAATCATCGCTTGCAATATGTTCAATCAGTTGTTCAAATCTTATTTTCATAACCATAGTTGAATCATTAACCATTTTAACGGGCATGAACTTTGGTCCGGCATCAATATCATTGTAAAAGCCAGATGTAAATAGATGATTATCCGTACTTGTCGTTTCAGAGAATACAAGATTTCCTGTTTGTTTATCATAAATACCTAATACGGCGCTTGTATTATACCATTGAGTATAATCCTTTGAACCTGGCAGCTTAATTATTTCTGGAGTTAATCTTTTTGCTGGAAAATACTTGGCAAAATCACATACAAGAATCAGAAAATTATCAGTTTGATATGCATACTGTAATTTTATATATGAAGAGAAATCTATTTGAGACCAATCTTTTCCTCTTTCAGAGAGAGGTTGTTTATACTTACCAAAATCAAAAACATAGGCTGGTATAAGTTGATACTGATAATCCATTTTAAACAACGTGTCATTAAGTAATTCTTTAAAGAAAATTTTATTCCCAAATCTGTATAAAACTGCATCTCCAGGAGCCTTTGCATGATCTACACCTGGTTCTAACTCAAATAAAATATAATTCTTATAATAATATTTAACATCACCTTTTTTGTCTATCATTAAAGCTTTATATTCAACTTGTCCAGTACGATTTTCAATATTACCGAAAATCATTGAATCATTTATCAAAATTGCATCTTCCATGTGATATCCCTCATCAGTTGTAAAACCACTTTTATACCTTTTCACAAGAGTGCCATCCATCTTATATTCAATTAGATCGTCACTAAAATAATCATGAATATAGATATTTTCATTCATAAAAGCCACACTTTTTATTCCTGTATACTCGCCGGGGCCTCTGCCTCGTTTTCCGATTTGCCTGACAAGATGCCCTTTATTATCATAAAGAAGGCATATCCCCCCATCGGAATCTAAAATGTATTTTTCAGAGAAGTCAGAGAGAATATTCCAAGTCCATGATAATGGATGGTCTAAACTATTTTCCAGGGGCACATACCTAACATTATCAGAAAATTGACTAAGATAAATTTTCCGTATATTTTTAACATTAGCACCAATCTCCACAAATGATAAAGCGTCGGTTGTTTTTTTCTTCTCACAATAGGAGAAAATAAACAAAATAATAAAAAAATAAATTATGATAATTATTTTTCCCATTTTTATCAATTAGTTAATATCCTTCGTTCTTCATCCTTTTTCAGATGTTTTATATTTACTGTCGTCATATCAAAGTAATAATGATATGACAACAGTAAAAAATAAAAAATAAAAAAACTTTTAGATACAATTAAAAGACCTTAATAATTGGATTTTCATTTGTCTTTTACACCCAGGCTGGTCGAGAACATGAACAATCACAACCACCAAATGCCATTCCGAAATAGCTTTCACATTCACCTTCTACACACCAACTATCCCATCCTCCACAATTTGAGGAGAGGGAGAAATTACTTTCGGAATAACCTTCGCATTGAACAGTACAACTCCAAGTACCATACCCTCCTCGAAGAGTGATCAGCTCTTCATTTTTCATTATTTTTCCAGAATTAATCTGCAATTTATTAAGCTTTTTCATTTTCGTAAAATTTAATTTTAGACATTTTTAAACAATTTTCCTGATTTATCCTTTCACAGGCCGGGGCCAAAGTCACGTAATACATTATGGTTGCATAGGCACACATCCTTTCTTGTTTGAGAAAGGTCCGGGCAGAAAGTGATGGCACAGGGCACAGAGCACAGGGCATTGACCAGAGGGCACGGGGCGCAGGACACAGGGCGCAGAGAACATAGCACAGGAAAGAGCTTTCTGTTCTTTTTTCTGTTAATTTTTTAAGTATTACCTCCTTAATTTTATGACCTGAATGACTTGAATGACTTGAACGACCTGCACGACCTATATTTGCCTTTCCATAGAATTTTGCCACCATGCGAAGGCATGACGGGCCACAATCCATTGAATCGAGCTGTTTATAGAATGGGAAACCTGGCATATCTTACTTTTTCAATCTCACAATCATCAGAACCGGATTATCTGTCTCTTTAAGGCTGTTAGCCAATTTTTCAAGTTCCTTTTTCTTTTCAAAAGAACTTGGGGTTGCGTTTTTAAATTCACTGCTAGTAACGTGGATTTTTAACTTATAAGGAGTCACAAAACCTATCATGTATTCCCGGCCATTTTCTTCAAAATAACTCTTTGGCTCTAACATGGTACCTCCATCTAAATTATTTAAAATACCTGCATCAATATCATTGTCGTTCAGATAATTTAAATATGATTTTTTACTAGACTTATCAATGAGTGCAACAACTCTTTGATCCTCATACAGATAAACATAGACTAAAAAATTATTTGTTTCAAATAGCAATTGGGGATCCAAATATTTTGAGATTTTTAAAAAATAATCAGGTACTGAAGTGAATTCAAGTTTTGACCTTGGCATTCTATATTCGCCAGGAGCAAATAAGAATGATGCTTTATAGCTCAAATCAGGTGAAATTGAGAAAACGGTACATTGTACTGATTCCAATAATATATTTTGTTTTTAAATTTACATATTCCTCCACTATTTCCTCCACGGCTGGGAAACGCTGGAATTGAATTTTTCTTTTGCTTAATTAATTTGCCTAAAGTGTCTATAATTATCCAATTATATTCAGCATGACCCATATTGATATACTGGGATACGAATAAGTTAGAATAGTAAAAGTCTATCTCACTAAAATTAAAACCATCCTCACTTTTCGGCAAAAGAATGCTTTTGAGGAAATTACCATTTTTAGAAAAAACTTTAATCGTATTATTTCTATCCATAACATAAACTGCTTCAGTATTTTCGTCGACAGCGAAAGACATACAATAGAGATACTCTCCCGGGCCTCTCCCAAAACCTCCAATTTTTCTGGCCATTTTCCCATCCCTGTTAAATGTTATAATGCCAATATTTTGTGCAGCTATATAAATAGAGTTTTTTAGTATTTTATAAGAAGAGTAAATTTGGCCAATGGGATAGCGATTATCTAGAGGAATATAAATAATATCATCAGCTAAATCGTCTAATGTGATTTTGTTTTCAACAAAAGTTCTCGGATCTATCTTATAAATATTACCCTCCGGCGATTTGCAAGCCGGCATAAGAAATAAAATGAAAACCATAAGAAAAAGATTCTTTGGCTTCATAATATTGATGATCAGGTTTTGTATCGGTGAATAGTTGTTATTATTTCAAATGTACAACTAAATAAGTAGTTTAACAACTATAAGTATAATTATCTTACTATTTATGACCTTTTGCTCTTCAATATCATTATTCAGGTTTGATTCCCGGCGAACGCATTGGTTTCAATATTACAACCATTACCTCCTGAGTCTTACCCGTCTGAAAATAAAAAAAGCTGCCTCATCGGGGCAGCCTAAACAAAGGAAGTGTTTTAAGTATTAATAACCGAACTTATAACCGAAAGTAACGGTAAACATGTTTTTAAATATATCAAGATTAGCTGCGGCAGTCTCAGCATCACTGTAATACATAATATAATTCTGTGAGTTCATCATCCTTGTATAACCGAAATCGATGGAAACATTCTTATCTCTGAATCCGGTTCCGAATGAGATTGAGTTATAGCTAAGATCCTGATTATCCTCTCCTGCTTTAAATGCTTTTCCATAGTATCCATACCCTGTTCTCAGATACAACTTGTCAATTCTGAATTCAGCTCCGAGACGAACATTGCTGGCTAATTTCAGCATGGTCTTAATGTCTTCATTTTTAAAGCTGTAGTCATAATTATCACCTGACTCTGAGAACCTGGCAGTGCTGTAGTCAACGAATTCATAATCTGCGCTTAACAGAGCAATCTTCTTCACCTGGTATGCAACACCGAATAAAGCCCTGAATGGGGTTCTCAGGTTATAGCTGTACCTCGAGGGAGTATCGGAATAATCATAATGATCGCCATCTGTGAAGTTAGAGGACATATCCTCATAGAGGTACTCATTAATGTGGTATAACGTCGGTGAATGAAAAGCAAAACCAATACGAAGAGCTTCGACAGGTTTGATTATTGCACCTAACTTAAGCGAGACTCCTGTTCCTGTATTTTCATAATGATCGGTGTATGTAAAGCTTTTCAATCCTGAAGGCAGAAACGCGTCAGTCGATTCGAGGTGTTCGTAATGGCTGGTGTATTTCAGTCTGCTTATACCAAGCGTAGCTCCAAAAAAGATCTTATTCGAAAAGTTTCCACCGATTGATATGGCATGTTCACCTGTATACCCTTCATATGAAACAAGACGTTTTATTGATTGCCCGTATACAGAAGAATTATCTCCATAATTTGAAAAAGCTGTTCCATAGCTTGTTCCTCCTGATCCGGTTATCGTGTCCATGACCCATGCATCGTAAGCAAGTCTGGCAACGCCTGTAAGATCAGTGTAATATGTGTTATAGTAAGAGTTATCATCTGCCCACGAATCAGCCATAGAACTTTCAATCCCTATTCCTTTAATTCTTATACTCTGATTGAGGTTATTTGTTTTATTAAATGAGTATCCGAAATTCAGAGCAACAAGGCCGTTTTCGTTTTTGTTTGAGATTAAATTACTGACTATCCCGGCCTGATTCAGGTTGAAATTGTACAGATAATCAGAACTGAGCCCATTAAAACCAGATTCGGTATTGATATGAAACAGCTGGGGTGTAATGGAAATTTCAGATGACCTGAAAACACCTAATCCTGCAGGATTCTGGCTCAGGGTCGACATATCGCCACCAAGAGCTGTAAAAGCTCCGCCCATCGACATAAATCTGGCTGTTCCCCCATAAAACACCTGGGAGTACCTTAGAGCATCGTCAACGTTCTGGGCAATGATACCACTAAACCCGGAAAATGCTACTAATATTATTAAATATATCCTTTTCATACGATTTGATTTTTATAAAACTATCCCTACATTCCCATAATCAGAATGAACTATTTAAAAGAATTTCAATATCCGTTATATGTTATCGTCTTCCTCCTGAATGAGATGAACCGCCTGATGAGGACCTTGAACTTGAAGAAGATCCTGATGAATAAGATCCGGATGAAGACGACCCTGAAGAATATGAGCTTCTTGATGCACCAGATGATCCGCCGCTATAGGATGAGGAAGGTCTGCTGCTGCCAGCCGAAGATCTGTTATACGATCCCGACGAATAACCGCTACTGCTGCTTCTTCTGGCGGGAGTTGAATATGATGAAGAAGAACCTGAACTCCGTTGCGTAGGATTTAAAGAAGAATTACTTCTGACATTGGAATTGGTCCTGACATTAGAATTGGTTCTGACATTACCTGATGAATTCTGATACGACCTGGAGTTTGTACTACTATTCGTACGAACATTAGGAGAGTTTGTACCTGTTGATACTCTGCTGTTATTATATGATGGTCTGGTGCTCATCCTTGGGTTGCTGTAACTCGGAGTATAGGTTCTGTTAGCGCTGTTATATTCCGATTTGGTGTTTGCTGAACTTCTCTGGGTTGCAGTATTGGTTCTGGCAACATCCTGAGTCGTTCTTCTGTCTGTTTGATTGACTGTCTGCGGATTACTCTGCGTAACTGTCCGTCTTGTTTCCGTAGAAACAGACCGCGAACCGGAGCTGGTTCTGCCAGTAACTCCGGAGACATTGACATCTCTGCGTGAAGATCCTAATTCATTGGTATTGCTGCTTCTTCTGGAAGTACTTAAACCATAATTGTTGCTCCTTAAGGAAGTTCCTGAGCCAAAATCATTGCTGCTTCTTCTGGAAGTAAGAGTGCTGGGTCTTTCTCTCCGGCCATAAGGAACAAGACCATTGTCACCATAATGCCAGTAAGGGCCGTAATAATTATTGTATCCTCCATAATAATCGCCGTAGAGTCCGCCATAATAATATCTGTCATAAAAGCCTCCGTATCCATAATATGGTCTCCAGGAGAACGGGCTGTAAAAATATGGGTCGTAGCCAAAACCAAATCCATAACTAAGACCATATCCAAAACCATAGCCAAGGCCGTAGCTGAATCCATATGAAGGGTACATGTCGAAATAGAATGGGTCTCTCCAATAAGGGTAGAAATAATTACCGTAGAATCTGTTCAGCCTGCCGGCATATGAATAATCATAATAATCATATCCCGTTCCATAGTTATTATTAATAACAATCTGATCATCATAATCCTTAGCATCAGCATATTGCTCTGACACGAGAGTATCAGCCCTGTCATAATAACTCTGGGCATCCAGCGTTCCGGCAGCAACTTGTTCATCAACAGGCGATTGAATTGCTCTTGTAACAGGTTTATCGGAAGGCAGGTAATAAAGATCATCGTACTCTGCTCCTGTGTAAAGTCTTGATGTGCAAGAGCCTAAGGTCAGCAGTGCAGGAACTAATATGTAAGGTAGTGCTTTCATTTTTGATTCACTCTTTTATTTTTTGAATATAATGCAAATATCATACCAAAGAAACGTAATTCCAAACATTCTTGTGACGATTCCGTAAATATAATGGCATTCCCCGATTTCCTCAAACTTTACCAGTCATAAAAGAAACATTTGTCTGTAAAGCTCCGGTTATCTTTTTTTGATGAAGATTTCATAATGGTGGTATTACTTTCATTCCTCATTTAAGCCCTTCTTTGTTAAGCTGAAGTTTTTAACTATTTTTACGCGATCTTTTTTTGAAAAATTAATAGACACAAATACTATACCAAAAAGATGGCGAAGTTTTTAACAAACAGGGATGAAGATTATGCACAATGGTATAACGACCTGGTTATCAAGGCTGATCTGGCTGAAAATTCAGCAGTGAGAGGGTGCATGGTCATCAAACCTTACGGGTATGCAATATGGGAAAAAATACAGGCCGAACTCGACAGGCTATTTAAAGAAACAGGTCATGTCAACGCATATTTCCCATTGTTTATTCCAAAATCATTCTTAAGCAGAGAGGCTGCTCATGTTGAGGGATTTGCAAAAGAATGCGCTGTGGTTACACATTATCGTCTTAAAAATGATGAAAACGGGAAAGGTGTTGTTGTTGATCCGGCTGCTAAACTTGAAGAGGAGCTGATAGTTCGTCCTACCTCGGAAACCATAATATGGAACTCTTATAAAAACTGGATTCATTCATACAGGGATCTGCCAGTTCTGATAAATCAATGGGCGAATGTTGTAAGATGGGAAATGCGAACCAGGTTATTTCTGAGAACCACCGAATTTTTGTGGCAGGAAGGCCATACTGCTCATGCAACCCGCGAAGAAGCTGTTGAAGAGGCCGAAAAAATGATAAATGTTTATGCAGGTTTTGCCGAGAATTCAATGGCCCTTCCGGTGATGAAGGGTTTCAAGACCGAACATGAACGGTTCGCAGGAGCAATCGACACCTATGCCATCGAAGCTCTTATGCAGGATGGAAAGGCTTTACAAACCGGCACCAGTCATTTCCTTGGACAGAACTTTGCAAAAGCCTTTGATGTCCAGTTTACGGATAAAACAGGAAAACTTGATTATGTCTGGGCTACTTCATGGGGGGTATCAACAAGGCTCATGGGTGCGATCATTATGGGTCACGCCGATAATAACGGGCTGGTGCTGCCTCCCAGGCTTGCTCCAATTCAGGTTGTAATAATACCTATTTATAAAAAAACTGAGCAGCTGGCCGATTTATCGGCTACAGCAAATAAAATTAAGAAAGAACTGGAAGCATTGGGAATCTCAGTGAAATATGATGACAGGGATAATAACAAACCCGGGTGGAAGTTTGCTGATTATGAGTTGAAAGGTGTACCTGTCCGCCTGGCTATAGGACCCCGCGATCTGGAGAACAGAACTATTGAGGTTGCCCGTCGTGATAATCTCACAAAAGAAACTATTCCAATAGATACAATAAATAGTCATGTTCCGAAACTTCTTGAAGAGATCCAGTCGAATATTTACAACAAGGCTCTGAATTTCAGAAAAGAAAACACCTTCTATGTTGATAAATGGGATGAGTTCGTGAATGTTCTTGATAATCCCGGCGGTTTTATTATGGCTCACTGGGATGGAACCAGCGAGACTGAAGAGAAAATAAAAGATGAAACAAAAGCAACAATCAGGTGTATCCCCTTTGACAGTCCGGAAGAGGATGGCAAATGCATATACTCAGGGAAACCATCAAAGAGAAGGGTGCTCTTTGCAAGATCGTACTAATTACATTGTTTTATAGTCAGCAGCGTTCCAGAGAATGTCATTGTTTAATATATTTAATAATGCTTACTTTAGACGATTGTATTTCACTTTAATAAATTTCTTATTATGTCTGACCTGAATGAAAAAAAACTGACAATAATCGGAACACTTAAAGAGAAATCCCTGCTTAAGCAAAGGGTATTTGATAACACTTTTGAGTCGTTCTGCGATGTCAAGGATGTGCTTAAAAACTTAACTAAAGATTGTAACACAAATCTAAGTGGTCTGGACTCCAGGATAAGACTGGAATATACCGACAGGAGCACTTTTGATGCCCAGCTGAGAGTGGCCGGCGACATTTTGCTTTTCAGTATGCATTCAAACATTTTCCAGTTCGACAGGGACCATCCTGCATGGCAGACACCATATATCCAGAAGAATAAGTTCAATGCTTATTCCGGAATGATAAATATTTATAACTACCTGGCCGATTCGTTTAAATATTCCAGACTCGATGATCTGGGTTACCTCGTCGCCCGGATCTTCATTAACCATGAGAAGCAGTATTTTGTTGAAGGAAAGAGACAGATGGGAATGCTGTTTACAAATTATGGAAGTGAAGAGATAACTAAACAATCATTGCAGATGATTATTTCCACTGCAATTCAATATTGCCTGGAATTTGACCTTCTTGTACCTCCATACGATACTGTAAAAATTTCGACAGTTGGCCAGGCAGAAGCAAAGATCCAGCATTCAAAAGTGGTTACCGGCAAACGCCTTGGATTTCAATTTAATTCTGATGATGTTCTGATTCGCAACCCTCAGGAGACCTGATGTATAAATATCAAAAAAAACACGGAAGATCTTTCAGTAATTTAATTTTTTTGGCGCTTCTGTTTTATGGTATTCGTGCATATCCTCAATATCGGGCAAATGACGAAGCTACAATAAGGAATGCGACTGAAATTTTGAATCAAAACGGGGATAGTATTTCTTATATTTCAACTGATACACTGTCAAGGCTGCCCTCTTCTGCAAGCCATGACAATTCTCTTATAAATAATAAAGACAATATTTTCTTTGACTCTCTGAAAGTTAAAGCCTCAAAATATATTATCACACGAAGATTATATGACTTTGTAATAGTTACCCCTGACACAACCGACAAAAAACATATTACAGGAACCAGCGACGCGACCTATATCAGTCATTCGGGAAAAAAGATCCGGAATATTGAAATTGAAAGGCTTGACGTTTTCGGCACCGACATCAATAATCCCACACCAACCAATCCTAAAGAGATTTACAATCTGCTGAATAAAACACATCTGAACACTAACGAATCCATTATCAGAAAGAATCTTCTTTTTTCTGAAGGCGATACAATATCTCCCCTGACACTCAGCGATAATGAGAGGATTTTAAGACAACTGTCATTTATTGATGATGCAAGAATAATAGTTGTTCCTGTATCTGATAATGAAGCTGACATTTTAGTTATTACAAAAGACCTGTATTCTTTAGGAGCTTCATACAGCTACGGAGGTCTTAAAAAGGGTTGCTTATCTCTTTTTGAAAAAAACATTTTCGGTTTTGGTCATGAATTAGGCATTGATGTGCCATGGGATTCCAATATGTCGGATTCACCGGGATTTGGAGCCCACTATATGATTAATAACATAAAAAAATCATTCATTAATCTGAACCTTCATTACCTTGACGGGCTTGAAGAGAGAACATATGGATTTAGTTTAACCCGCAATCTTATAAGCTCAGCCACAAAATATGCAGGAGGGATATCTGTAAGACAAATGTACACAACCGAAGATCTCGACAATACACTCCTTGTTCCTCAGCCATTAAATTACAATTTACAGGATTACTGGCTGATGCGGTCTTTCCTCATCAATAAAGAGTCAGTGTCAAGAATCATTATCGGAACCCGTTATACAAATAATAATGTTTTCGACCGTCCATTTATACTTCCCAATTCTTATTATCATCTTCAGAATTACAAGATATTTCTTGCTTCGGCAGCATTTTCAATTCAGAAATACTATAAGACAAACCTTATATACAATTACGGACGTACTGAAGATATACCATATGGGGGACTCATCAAATTTACCGCAGGAAAAGAAAACAATGAATTTCACAAAAGAACATACCTCGGTGCTGCAATTTCTTTTGGCAAATCAAGCAAAAAACTTGGATATTTCTACTCTTATGCCGGCGTGTCAACTTTCATGGATGGCCATACGACGGAACAGGGCCTGTTTTCTCTGAATTTCAACTTTTTCTCAAACCTCATAAATTTCAGGGATCACATGATCCGCAACTTTGTATATATCAATTACACCAGAGGATTTGACAGAAACACCGACGAATCGCTTTCGTATGCTGATGATAATGGCTTCTCCGGATTTAAAAATGACTCAATATCCGGAAATCAACGATTATTATTAAGTGTTGAATCGGTGTTGTTCAGCCCCATTAATTTTTACGGATTCAGATTTGCATTTTTCGGCTTTGCCGATTTTTCATTGCTCTCCGGATCATATGAACCTATCGGGAACGGACATTCCCTTACCGGAATCGGACTGGGAATAAGGATCAGAAATAACAATCTGGTATTCAACACCTTCCAGATAAGGATCGGTTTCTACCCAAATCCGCCCGTATATTCAGATATCAACCATTTTATTTTTTCAGGAGAACAACTGCTCAGACCTAATAATTTTGATCCCGGCCCTCCTGCCGTAACACCTTACTTATAAGGAAATACTTTCATAATAATATGCTAAAAAGGTTTAAAACATTCATTAAAGAAAATAACCTCATAAAAACCGGTGACAGGATATTGTTGGCTGTCAGCGGGGGTATCGACTCAATGGTCATGACTCACCTCTTCCTCAGTCTGGATAACGATTTAGGCATTGCACATTGCAATTTTTCATTGAGAGGAAAAGAGGCCGACATGGATGAAGAGATGGTTCGCCAGTTTGCTGCAGATCACAATATCCCATTTTATACGAAACGGTTTGATACAAAAGCATATGCCAAAGCCAATGGCATTTCCATTGAAATGGCTGCCAGGGATCTGAGATTCAAATGGTTTGAAGAGATCAGAAAAGAGAATAATTATGATTCAGTTGCAGTTGCCCACAACATGAATGATAATATTGAAACACTGATAATTAATCTCACAAGAGGAACAGGGTTGGCCGGATTATCAGGAATGAGACCCTCTCATAATGGGATAATACGGCCATTACTTTTTGCGACACGCGAGGAAATTACAAACTATCGCGATCAGCATCAGATAAGCTTCCGCGAGGACCAGTCAAATACAGAAACAAATTATGTAAGGAATAAAATCAGACACCTTGTAATTCCGGTTCTGAAAGCTATCAACCCTTCTATTGAAACCACGCTCAATGATACTGCAAAAAGATTCGCCGGAATAAATGAAATAGTTTCTGAATACATATCAGAACTAAAAAGAACTGTTTCAGAACAGAAAGATGAACTTGTATCATTTGATGCCGGTCGGTTAAAGACGCATCTGCATAACAAAGCTTTACTTTATGAATTGTTCAAGCCTTACGGTATAAACAACCAGCAGTTATGCGACCTCACAGAAGTAATAGAAGGAAAAACAGGAGGCTGGCTTCTTACAGGAACCCACCGGATTGTTAAAAACAGAAAAGAGATAATTATCACACAAAATAACAGCGAAAATAACCATGTTGCTGTTATTCATGACATATCCGGATTCGGGGAGTTACAGGTAATTGCCTCAGCAGGATATGCCGACATAGACGAGAATTTTATTATCCCTGCTGACCGAACTGTTGCATGTATTGATTCCGCTAAGGTATTGTTCCCGGTGATTATCAGAAAATGGCAAGCCGGAGATTATTTTTACCCTCTTGGGATGAATCAGAAAAAGAAACTTAGTGACTATTTTATCGATAATAAATATTCCATTATTGAAAAGGAAAACAAACTGATTCTTGAGTCGGACGGAAAAATTGTGTGGATCATAGGCGACAGGATCGACAACCGGTTCAGGATAACAAAATCAACAAAAAAAGCTCTCATTATAAAGGCGAAATAAATTTAGCTTCAAAGAACACAAAGGTTTGGTGCAAAGGTGGAACAAGAGAGAATAACTTACACAGAGCGACACAGAGAAGGCACAGAGGAAATCCGGAGAAGAGGTATTCAGTAATCGGCATTCCCCCTCACCGCGTACCACTTATCGTAAGACAACCAGACAATCAGTCTGTTCTTTCCCCGTGAATTCCGCGATCGATGAGAATGAGATCGGCCATGGCAATAGCTGTTGCAGCCTCAACAATCACCGGCATTCTCAGCGCAATACAAGTATCGTGTCTTCCTTTTACTGAAAGAGTTGTCATTTTACCTTCACTGAAATCAAATGTCTTTTGAGCAACACCTGTTGATGAAGTTGGTTTAACTACTGTTCTGAACAGTATTTCGTTCCCGTTGGTTATGCCGCCATTTATTCCTCCGGCATTGTTGGTAGCGGTCTCCCCTTTTCCATTTATAAACGGGTCGTTATGTTCTGATCCGTGCATTGCGGCTGCGGTAAACCCTGAACCAAATTCAATTCCTTTAATAGCAGGTATTGAAAATATGATATGGCTCACGGCCGATTCGAAAGAGTAGAAAAACGGTTCTCCTATTGCAAGTGGCGGATTTTTTACTTTGCATTCTATTATTCCGCCTATGGTATCATTCAATGCTATTGCTTCATTAACAGCATTCTCAATATTTGCAGAACCACCTGCAGAGATAAGCTTCGCCGATATTACAGCCTTTCCTGAAATCTTTTTGGCAATTACACCTGCTGCAACAAGCCCCCATGTTACCCTTCCCGAGAAATGACCGCTTCCACGCATATCGCCAAAACCCGAATACTTTACCTGTGACACAAAATCGGCATGCCCCGGTCGGGGAACCTTCTTAAATTCATCATAATCAGAAGATATTTTATTTGTATTCCTGGTGATGATCGTAATTGGTGCACCTGTTGTTACCCCATTTAGCATCCCGCTCAGAATTTCAGGTTGATCAGGTTCCTGTCGCCTGGTAGTGCCTCTGCTCCCGCTCTGTCTCCTTTGAAGATCGGTGATAAAATCATCCTGTTTAACAGTTATACCGGGAGGGCAACCATCGATAACCACTCCGATGGCAGGACCGTGCGATTCACCAAATAGAGTAACTTTAAATACAACTCCGAAGGAATTCATAATATTAATTTTTATCTCTGAATCTTTTGTACAAATCTGTTAACTCATCGACTGTAACTTTCTCAACCACAGCTTTTCCAATGCCTTCTGTGAAGACGAAACGAATATCTTTTCCTGATTTCTTCTTATCGTGAAGGATAAGCTGACGGATCTGATCATCAGGAATGTCATGTTTTTCAAGGAGGCCAAATCTGCCAAGCAGATTAATTATCCTCTCTTTATCCTCAATACTGATGAAACCTCTTTCATATGAAAAAATTGTTGCCAATTCCATTCCTGAAGCTACTGCAAATCCATGTTTCACAGATTTCTGCATCTCAATGGCATGCCCGTAAGTATGACCAAAATTAAGTATGCGTCTCAGCCCTGCTTCCCTTTCGTCTTCCGATACCACAGAAGCTTTAAAATTGACAGATCTCGCAACAAGAACAATAAGAATTTCCTGATCCCTTTCCATTATTTTCCTGTAGTTCCTGTCAATAAGGTCAAACAAATCTTTATCTCCGATTACAGCTGTTTTTATCAGTTCAGCAAGACCCGACAAATATTCCTGTTCAGGAAGGGTCCGAAGCATAGACGTGTCGCAAATCACAAACTCAGGCTGTTTGAAATTCCCCAACATATTTTTATTGCCACCCAGGTTAACTCCATTCTTCCCCCCTGTGCTGGCATCGACTTGTGATAATAAGCTGGATGAAACATATCCGCATCTGATACCTCGCATGTATATTGAAGCCAGAAAACCAGCTATGTCGCAGACCACTCCGCCTCCAACTGCAAGAATAAAACCTGAACGGTCAATGTCATTCGCAAGGAGCATTTCAGCAAGATGCCCGATAACTTCAAGCTTCTTGCTCTGTTCGCCCGGTGATACTGCCAATACAGGAACATCGGGAAATTTATCGCCATACAGACGTCTTACATTTTCATCAGTGACAATCACAACACCATTTTCAGGTAGAAGTTCTATTACAGATTCCCAGTTTTCCCCTACCAGTATTTCAGACCGTGATCCTGAAGTATTTATTAAAATCTTTTCCAATTGAGTAAACTATAGTTTGTTAAAGGTAAAAAATCCACGCCAGATTCTTGACATATGGAGGTGAAATTGAAATCAAAATCATTTCTCACTTAACTCCAGCCATCGCATCTCTTTGTCATCCAACAGCTTCATGATTTCCCCGTGCCTTACTGACCTGGCATACAAATCCTCAGGAGTCAATGAACCCTGGCTCATTTCAGTCTCAATAAGGTTCTTTTCCGACTCAAGACTCTGAATTTCATCTGAAAGGGCTTCAAACTCACGTTTTTCTTTAAAAGACAATCCGGGCTTTTTGTTTTTCTTATCTGGTGTTGGTTCTGAATCCGATGTTTTTAAAGGTCTGCTTATTGCTGCCGGCTTTTCTGAATCCTCCTTTTCCCTGAGCTGGGTATAGTTACCCGGGAAATCCTTTATTACTCCATCCCCCTTATATTCGAAAATATGATCTACCACCTTATCCATAAAATACCTGTCGTGCGACACAACAATGACGCAACCTTTGAAACCGGCAAGATATTCTTCAAGAACATTAAGCGTAAGAATATCCAGATCGTTGGTCGGTTCATCGAGAATAAGAAAATTAGGATTCCTCATTAATACTGTAAGCAGGTATAGCCGGCGTTTCTCACCACCTGACAATTTTCTGATCAATGTATATTGTTTCTCAGGAGGGAACAGGAAATAGTTCATAAACTGTGTAATTGACAGAACAGTGCCATCGCTTATCATAACTCTCTCTGCTATATTTTTAACTGCATCAATCACAGTCATCTCATCATCAAATTCGATGCCCTCCTGCCTGTAATATCCAAATACAATAGTCTCTCCCCTTTCCACGGTACCCTTATCGGGTTCAGTCAGACCTGAAATAATATTCAGTAATGTTGATTTCCCCGAGCCGTTCCGGCCTATAATCCCGACTTTTTCATACCTGTTGAAGAGGTATGTAAAGTCGTTGATCAGAACCTGATCACCATACGACTTGCTGATGTTTTTTATCTCAAGGATCTTTTTACCCATCCTCGCGATATTTACATTTATATTGATGCTTTTTTCATCAGGTCTGTTAGCAGCTTTTTCCTTAAGATCATAAAAAGATTCAATCCTCGATTTTGCTTTATGCCGACGTGCTTTAGGCATCCGCCTCATCCAGTCCAGCTCGGTCTTAAGCAGGTTTTTTGCCTTTTCGGTGTTCATTTTTGCAGAATACTCCCTGCTTTGCTTTTTTTCAAGGAAATATTCATAATTCCCTTCGTACCGGTACAATTCATTGTCGGAAAGCTCGAGTATTACATTACATACCCTGTCGAGAAAATATCTGTCGTGGGTAACCATCAGAAGAGTCTTGTTTGTCTTAATAAGATATTCTTCAAGCCATTCGATCATGTCAAGATCAAGATGGTTGGTAGGTTCGTCAAGTATGAGCATATCAACATCCTGCACAAGTACCTTTGCAAGAGCAACTCTTTTCTTCTGTCCGCCTGACAGGGTCCCTATTACTGCATCGAGGTCAGTAAGACTAAGTTTGAACAGGATCTGCTTTGCAGCAACCTCATAATCCCAGGCTTTAGAATCATCCATTCGCTGAGTGGCTGTCTGAAGCATCCCGGGAGAACCTGAGATAAGACATCTTTCGTATTCTCTTATTGCTCTCACCTGTTCGTTGTCAGCGCAAAACAGTTCATCAATTATGGTATTTGATTCATTTAACTGGGGTGACTGTTGAAGGTATACAGTTTGTAAATCGCGTTTAACACTGAGAGAACCTTCATCAGGGTCTTCCCTGCCTGCAAGTATGTCGAGCAATGATGATTTCCCTGCTCCATTGACTGCAATCAGGGCAACCTTATCTTCCTTGTTGATATTAAGACTTATATTTTCGAAAAGAAGGCGATCACCTATCCGTCTTGTGATATTGTCAGCCTGGAGATAACTTATCATAAATATACAATATTGTGCAAAGATAAAAAGTGTTACCTTACCCGCACCATTTTATTTCATCACAATGACCACAAAGGAAAGATTTAAGCGAACTATAGAATATTTCCTCCTCCATCAACCAAATGCTGAAACAGAGCTTCTATATAAAAATCCCTTTGAATTAATCGTTGCCGTAATTCTCTCAGCACAATGCACCGACAAGAGGGTCAATATGATAACTCCCGGCTTACTGAAGAAATTTCCCGATGCTGAATCTATGGCAAAAGCCGAACCCGGGGAAATTTTTGAATATATCAAATCATGCTCTTATCCAAATAATAAGGCAAAGCATCTTTCAGGGATGTCACGGATGCTGGTCAAAGAGTTTAACGGGACAGTCCCATCTGATCCTGTTTTATTACAGCATCTGCCTGGAGTTGGAAGAAAAACTGCCAATGTTGTGGCATCAGTTGTTTTCAGAAAACCGGTAATGGCTGTTGACACACATGTTTTCAGGGTATCGGCCAGGATAGGTCTGGTCAACAATGCAAAGACTCCACTAAGTGTTGAGACACAGCTTTCGAAGCATATACCCCAGGAGCTTATTCGAAATGCACATCATTGGCTTATCCTTCACGGAAGGTATGTTTGCAGAGCCAGAAATCCTCTTTGCAGCCAATGCGGACTGGCTGATATTTGTAAATTTTACAGCAAAAAAGTCAAAAAGGATCAGAATAAACGTGAACGAGAAATAATAAAGCTAAATTCCTGAATTATATCAATATTTACTATTTTTAAAATGTAATTGAAAACACCATTCTGATGGATTTGAATTTGAAATACAACGAATTGCTGGAAAAGAACCGACAGTTAGAGAAGGAGCTCAATTCATTGCGTTTGGAAAATAATCCGGGAAACAGGATAAATAATGCAGAGGAAAGGACTGGCCATGGAAGCAAAGACGCTGTATTTAATGAATTCTTTAAAACTGCCATGCACTATCTTTCCTCTTATCACATCGGGGATGATAACAGGTTTTATATCACCGGATTAAACAAAAAAGTTGAGGAGGTAGAATTAATAGAAAAAGATGAGGTCCTTGGGAAATGTATTGATGATGCCCCCCTTGCTCATCGTGACAGGCTTATTGAGCTGCTTTATTATCTTCTTTTCAAAAACAGCATTCACAGATTGTCCGCATCATCTGATGGTGACGAATCGGAAGGCTATTATATGGGATTTCTGTTGCCTTCGCGTAATATTGTTGTAACATGGGAACCTGGCTCAGAGCAAAAAAACCTGGATGATCTTTACAGACAGGAGATTATCTTTGAGAAGTTTGCTGAGATGTTACCTGAAATGATTTATGAGGTGGATCTGAATGGTAAAGTTATATATGCCAATCATAGAAGCCTGAATTTTTTTGGTTACACTCGGGAAGATCTTAAAAGAGGTTTAAGCATTGCAGATTCATTTCCGGAAAGTTATCAGGAAATGGTTAAAAACCTGAAAGCATTGAAACTGCCAGGGCAGACTGTCAGTAATGAATATATGGCAAGAAAAAAGAATGGAACTTTGAGTCCTGTTGTAACCCATTCTTTTGCAATATTTCTTGAAGACAGGAAGATCGGATACAGAGGTATATTAAAAGATATCAGCAGGCAACGGGAATATGAAAATCAGATTAAAAGAGAAAAAGCTTTTCTCGAACATCTTTATAATTCCATCCCATCGGCTATTGCTATTACCAACCCCGACAATATTATTTCCATGGTCAACATGGAGTTTACTTCTCTCTTTGGTTACAAATCGGAGGAAGCAGTCAATAAAAACATTAACGATCTTATTATCCCTGATGATCTTAAAGAAGAAGTAAGAGATATCGATGCCCTTAATTCAATGAATAATAAGGAGACAAAAGAGACTATAAGAAAAAATAAATCGGGTAACAAAATAAATGTTTCTTTGGTTGCTACGGCAATCGTCATTAACGGTAAGATTGTTGCACATCTGATTATTTTCAGGGATATTACTGCTGAAAAAAAGAATCAGCTTCTCCAGGAGATCCTGTTTAATATTTCCACTGCTGCCCTTAAACAATATGACATTAAGGAAATTTATCCGATAATAGTCAACGAATTAAGCAAGATATGGGACACCAACAATTTCTTTATAGCTCTTTATAATAAAGCCGCAGATACTATTTCATTGCCATTTTTTTCTGATGAAAAAGATAATTTCAAGGAACTTCCTGCCGCCAAAACAATCACTGGCTGGGTAATTAAACAAAACAAGTCAGTCCTTCTCAAGGAAAAAGACCAGAAAATGCTTGAAGAGAAGGGAGATATTGACCTTATAGGAACACCATGCAAGGTTTGGATGGGTGTTCCTCTCAAAGTTGAAGATAACATTATCGGAGTGATGTGCCTCCAGGATTATCATGATGAGAATAAGTTTTCTCAAGATGATCTCTTTGTAATGGATTTCATTGCAAACCAAATTGCAATAGCCCTTCAGCGAAGAATGATGTTTGATAATCTTGTTCTTGCCCGTCAGAAGGCTGAAGATGCAGCTCAGACAAAACAGATGTTCATGTCGACAATGAGCCATGAGATCAGAACCCCTCTTAACGAAGTGATAGGAATAACCAACCTTCTTCTTCAGGGAAATCCACGCGAAGACCAGATGGATTTTATAAGAACCCTCAAGTTCTCAGGGAACCACCTTCTTACCTTAGTTAATGATGTTCTCGACTACAATAAAATCGAATCGAACAAAATTATTTTCGAACAGACACAATTTAACTTAAGCGATTTCCTTAATGAGATAATGAGATCATATTCATTCAGATCGAAAACAAAAAATCTCATTTTCAATATTAAAAAATCCATCAATCTCCCCGATGAGGTTATCGGCGACTCCATCAGATTAAATCAGATTCTTTCGAATCTGCTGTCAAATGCATTGAAATTCACAAATCAAGGCAGTATCAATGTTATAATCAACGAATTGAGCCGGACAGGCAATAAATCAACAATAGAATTCTCAGTAATAGATACAGGTATTGGCATTGCAAAAGATAAGCATAAAATAATTTTTGAAAGTTTCACGCAGGCTTCACCTGATACTACAAGACAATATGGTGGTACCGGGCTGGGATTAGCTATCTGCAAAAAACTCATCGAACTGCAGGGAGGGACAATCTCTCTGGAAAGTGAACCTGGAAAAGGATCAACCTTCCGGTTTGTAATCACATTGGGGGTCTCAGAGAAAAGCGGTCATCTTCGGGCTTCAGAATTACCTGAAAACTATACCGGACTTGAAGGCAAAAAGATACTCATCGCGGAAGACAATAAAATCAACTTTTTTGTTGCCAACAAATTCCTTTCCGGGTGGGGAATAAAAGTAACTCATGTCGAAAACGGACAACTGGCTCTTGAAAAGCTTGAAAAGGAAGATTTCGATCTTGTCCTGATGGATTTACATATGCCCATTATGGATGGAATTGAAGCTACCAGGATTATCAGAAACTCTGAAAAGCCGGAAGTTAAGAACATTCCTATTGTAGCGCTTACTGCCGCTATAATGTCAGAGAGTCACGATAAAATTGATGGCCTGAATATTAATGACTATGTTCTCAAACCATTTAAACCTCATGACCTGTTTGAAAGGATTCTGAAACATGTGAGATAACGGCGCAACGGTACAAAGGCGTAATGGTGCAACGGCACAAAGGCGTAATGGCGCAACGGCGCAAAGGCGTAATGGCGCAACGGCACAACGGCGCAATGGCGCAAAGGCGTAATGGCGCAACGGCACAACGGCGCAATGGCGCAAAGGCGTAATGGCGCAACGGCGCAATGGCGCAAAGGCGTAATGGCGCAACGGTATAATGGGATTACTTTTTGGGAATTACGGTATAACTACTACAGCCTCTGAAGCCTATTTAATGCAATTTCTGCTTATATAATCGACTGCACGCTTATTTCCCTGACTTAGTGATTTTCTGAAATCGTGACATGCATCTTCCACATTTCCTGAATTAAGTAACGCGATACCTTTATTTAACCAGACATCGGAATCCTCAGGTTTCAGATCGAGCGACATGCTGTAGTCTCTGATGGCCAGGTTCCATGATTTTGAAACAAAGTATGAGTTTGCCCTGTCGATATAGCACTGAGGATCGTTGGGATGAAGCTTAAGATTCTCTGAAAAATACTCAAGAGCTTTAAGATTATCTCCTGATGATGATTCAATTTTTCCTGCCAGACTCAGCGCAGCCCTGTCACCAGGATACATTTCAATGTATTTGGAAAGATCTGCAAGGGCTTTATCAGTCTCTCCTGTTTTCTTATAACATCCTGCTCTTAGAAGATATAACCTGGCATCAGCAACACCTGAGCTGATAAGCCGGGTATAAGTTTCCGAGGCTCCGGCAGGATTAGATGAACCGATCTGGGCTTCCGCAAGAATACGTAAATATTTTTCATTTTCAGGTTCATTGGTTAATAATCCGGACATTATTCTTACGACTTCGGCATATTTGCCGGAAGAAAGATTAATTAATGCCTCTGCATAAAGAATGTCATCATTGCTTTGATAACTCTTTTTAAGTTCAGATAAAACAGCTTTCGATTCTTCGGTTTTCCCGGCTGCGATGTAATACTCGATTTCCGAAATACTTTTTTCAGTAAGACTATACCATTCCTTCTTCCAGAACTGACGCCATTCGGGTCTGTTTTCAAGTGATCCGAAAGCAGGATCGAGCATTATAACTTTTTCAGCTTTTCTGAAAGGGGAATTAAGACTCGCCTGCAAATGATACAACGATGTGGCAGCATCACCTTTAAGTGCGTAAATTCTTGATAGTCCGTACTCTCCTGAAGATGGTGTCAGCTTGTCAGCCTCGTTAAGATCATTGATAGCAGCAGAATAATCACCTAGATTGATATTCGCTTCAGCTCTTTCAATATACAGCCGGCTTTCTTTTGCATTGGAAATGGCTTCGTTAAGAATGTTAATTGCGAGATCAGGCTTTCCTGCTTCTGTAAATGCCCTGGCTTTAAGAATATAATCTACTGTCTGTTGCCCAAATGCAGAACATGTACAGAACAAAATCCAAATCAGTGTTATTATCTTCTTCATCTTTTCAGTTTCATACAAAATCACTTTGTCTGCCCTGTATTTATTTTTGCTCCCTTTTCAGTTATCACATGCACAAAGCCTGACAGGTGGAATACAAATGGTCCGGAAATGCGTGTTTCATATACATCGCATTGATAGAAATATACACCCGGCGAAACAATTTTACCTTTATATGTTCCATCCCAGTTGAGTCGTGGTTCTTCAGTTTTAAACAACAGCATCCCATTCCGGTTAAAAAGCCTGAAATCAACTTTTTCCTCCAGACCTGATATTTTCGCCAGAAGCCTGTCGTTTATATCATCTCCGTTGGGAGTAAAAACATTCGGGATCTCATACCCCCCACAGGAATCGATACAGATAACAATAGATTTTTCCCCTTCATTCCCGGTGACATCAACTGCTGAAATTGCATAACACCCTGCAATGATCTCACCGGGAAAATGCTTATATGAAAAGGTGTTTTTATCAACAGAATCAATCAAGGCAATATTTTCTTCATATTTACTTTTAAAATATATGTAATACTTATTAACGTCATCAAGACATGAGATATCGGTCATTTGCCACGATATTTTATTATACATGCTGTCACAAAGGCTTGCAACATTTACTACCGGAGTGCATGGAGGCTCGTTGTCAACAGGAGTGGTGCATATGATTTCTGAAAGGTTTATGAGGTTTTTGGGCATATTGTCCGACATATAACCACCAAATGAACGGACATAGTAGCAATATTCCTTACCGTTTTCCAATCCTGTATCAACAAATGCCAGCTGGTTTGTTGAACCTACTGAATCATAGGCTGAAGTAACTGAATTATACCTGAAGAAATCGTAATGGGTATTGATCCATGGAACATTCCTGCTTATGACAAACCGCGCTTTTTTGTCTCCGGGGCTTATGGCAAGGAAAACAGATGATGCGAAAGCAGCTTCCCCGATAAGGAATTCATTGCCCGTTGTTCTGTTCCACAATTCGATTTTGTAGATATAGCCTCTTATTCGAGTATTTATCTGATTATCAACAAATGTAGTATCATTCAGATCAATTGTGGGTATAGATTTTATCTTTACATAATCTGAACCTGAAACTCCGTTGGCCCTGTAAATAATATATTCATATGGTCCTGATGCCGGAATGGTATCAAGTCTGTCTGGTTTATTCCAGGCAATGGCAATAGATCCATTAACTTCATCGGTGGTCTCCACGCTTACGTTTCTGATAACGGGTAAACCTGATACAAGCGATGAAGAGATTTCATTTGAGGCTTTGCTTTCTGTTCCGTTGGGATAAACAGCTACTATTCTGTAAGTATATTCCTTCCCTGCTGAAAGACCCAGTCCGTTATCAGTGTCGTAATATGAAGTAGCTGAACTACCGCTGACATAACCCACTTTGACGAAGCCTGATGATGAAGGTATTCCTGAGGTACAGGAATCAGGTTTGAATGCAGAGGCTCCTTCCCTGCGGTAAATACTGAAACCGGATATGTAAGAGGTTCCATAATCTGACCAGACCAGTTTTATGAATTTCCCTTCAGGTGATGCATTGTTTAATACAGGTGATGGTCCAAGTACTTTTATATTAACATTGTCGATATCTGAGAGGTTTATGTCGGAATTATCATCTTCCGACTTAAAAATTATGTTGTACGATTGATTTCTTACGGCCTCATGGCAAGGTACCCATCTGAATCTCGAAGATGCATACCCCTTTACAGAATCAACTTTGGTGAAACTGGCCGGGCATGAAGCCAGGCTAAATGCACCTGAAGTAGCTTTCAGAGTCAGATGATCATAATTACCACTTGTCGATAAAGAGTCGGTGGCCTTAAAAAGGAAATCGATAGTATCGCCAGCTTCAATGCAATAATCAGAAAGAGGTCCATTAACCGGTGGTTTATTTTTAGTGTTGTAAACCTCAATCTGCATATCACGTACCACAACTCCGATTTTCTTATTGTTTCTCCATTCCTGGATCTCCATTGCTACATTAAATTTTCCCGTATCTGCCGGAGTGTCCCATATCAGGTCACCGCTGATTGAATCGACACGAATAAACTTTGTAGCAGGAGGCAATGTATAATTTTCAATAGGTTTACCATCATCTTTGGTACATACCGTAAGCTTGTATGATAAGCTGTCACCGTCAGAATCAAAAGCAGCAGGATTATGAATAAATATATACCCGTATGCAGCTTTATCATACGGAGGATTAAGTAGAACAGGGGTATTGTCACGTCCCATTGAAGGATTGACAATCAGTGATGTGGATATTGAAAAAACAACATTTACCGAATTCGGGATGTTCTTCACTCCCTGGTTCCTGTTTGGGTCTTGTACTACAATTCTGTAAACCCCAGGGCCGGGATATGTGTGCGTAATGGTATAAATGTTTCTCTGATAATAGTTGGGGAGTTTTAATATACTTTTCCTCTGAGCTGTGGAAGTGGTATTATCTCCCCATTCTACTTCAAGCGATGGCCGGTCGGCCAGACTTAAAGTATATGTGAAAGTAGTTATGGTGATCTCATATGTCAGATCCGATAGTTGGACATACGTTATTTCACCAGCCCTGTTATGGGTAGCATTCAGATTGTTAAAACTGAATGACACAAGTGCCAGCAGAAAAATTTTAATATTAATATGATTCTTCACAACTGAATTTATTTTATTCGAAAAGTCATCTCATTTTGATCAGGAGTCAGCTTTACGCCTTCTTCAAAATCGTTTACTCGTACAATCACCATATTCGACTGATCGCTGTACATCCCGGTCAGTAAAAGGTTTCTTACAGTAACTGTCTCCGGTTTTTTCACTAAAACGTATTCAAGATTCATACTGATCTCATTATCTGTAAGAAGCATATTCTTTAATTTCCCTGACAAAGGTTTTTCATTTACTGTAATCGATACCATTTCTCCGAGATATCTCTCCATGACCTCCATTGAAGCAGAATTGCTGACTGTAAAATCTTTGTTCTGAATATCACCGCCATGTAATTTACAGTCGAGCAGAAAATCATCAAAATAGATCCTGACAAATACTTTGAAAGAACTTATTTCCGGAACGTAATCAATACTGGTAATAGTAACATGTACCGGATGAAATAAAAACCAAACTGAAAACAACAGGGCCTTGATCATTGCCAATATTCTATTTCGGGCCTGAATTATGCATCAAAAATCAGACCAATTATTAATCATTCATTCCTTAAGGTTCACCCGGTCCTTGAGATATTGCACCGAGCCTACTTCTATGAATGAAAATCCCGCCCCACCGGAAAAGTTGCCGGCTAAGACTACAACAATATCCTCATTCTGAAGATTATGAACTTTAACAAGGTTTTTCAGAGCAATGTGAATGAACTCATCAACAGATTTTTTCCTCTCCTGGTAACTTGCATATACACCATACGAGAGAGCCAGTTCACGCATTGTTGATAACGAATAGCACTGAGCAAGAATCAGTTTTATACCTCTGTATGAAGCCATATCCCGAATGGTTCTCCCTCCTGTTGTATCGGCAATTATTTCTTTGGCATCAATCCTGAATGCAGTTTTAACCGCAACTTTTGCAAGATATGACGATACTTCGCCGGTGACATCCATGTAAGGAATTTCAAGGAATTTTTCTTTATTCTTTTCCACCTCAAGGGCCACCTTTGTCATCGTCTGAACAGCTTCTACAGGATATTTGCCGTTAGCTGTTTCACCGCTAAGCATTATAGCATCAGTTTGGGAATATATTGCATTAGCGATATCACTTACTTCAGCCCTTGTCGGCCGGGGATTAACTATCATTGAATGAAGCATCTGTGTTGCGACAATAACCGGTTTCCGTCTGACAATGCATTTTGTAATTATCATCTTCTGGATGCCCGGAATTTTCTCATAAGGGATCTCTATGGCAAGATCACCCCTGGCAACCATGATACCATATACATTGTCGAGAATATCATCTATATTATCAACACCTTCCTGGTTTTCAATCTTTGCAATGATCTTGATTTTACTGTTGTGCTTGTCAAGCTCAGCCTGAACGTCAAAAACATCCTGTTTGGATCTCACAAATGAATGAGCAATAAAGTCAACATTGTTTTTTGCTGCCATTTCGATGAACATTTTGTCTTTTTCAGTAAGTGAAGGCAGACAAATTCTCGTCCCCGGGATGTTTACACTTTTTCGTGATCCCAGGACTCCATCATTAAGTACAGCACACTCAAGTGCATCTCCGTGTCTTCTTACAACTTTCAGTTCCAGTTCCCCGTCATCGATCAGTATTAGTGAGTCTTCCGCGATATCATTTGCAAAGGCTTTGTAGGTAACATATATCGTGCTTTCTGTGGAAGTCCTGGTCGGATCTCCGATAAGATCAATTGTAGTTCCTTTATGGAGCTGTATCGGTGAACCACAAATAGTGGTCCTTATTTCAGGTCCCTTGGTGTCAAGGAGAATTGCGATTTTATCAGATACCTTACGGGTATTTGCAATTATCCCCAAGGCTCCTTCAAGATCAAGATGAGCAGAGTTGATCCTGACTACATCCATACCTGATTCATAAAGTTCCCTGATAAATTCCGACTCACAATGTCTGTCTGAAATAGTGGCAACTATTTTCGTTCTTTTTTTTTCCATATTATTTCTTATTAAAATTACTCAATTCAACAAGGGCCTCAACAGCAAGTCTGTAGCTATCCATTCCAAAACCTGAAATAGTTCCGATACATGTCATTCCTATAAGGCTGGTTTTCCGAAAATCCTCCCGTGCTGAAACATTGGTAATATGAACTTCTACAACAGGAGAGACAACTGCTGCAATAGCATCGGTAATTGAAACAGAGGTATGAGTGTATCCCCCTGCATTAAGTATTATGCCATCTGAAGAAAAACCCGATTTCTGAATTTCATTTATTATCTCTCCTTCAATATTCGATTGAAAATATTCAAAAATAATATCAGGATAACGCGATTTAAGCAATGGAAAGTAATCTTCAAAGGAAGATTGTCCATACTTCTCAGGTTCCCTAATGCCCAGAAGATTAAGATTGGGACCATTAATAATCGATATTTTCATCTGATAATGAGTTAATTCCGGAAATAAATAGATGTAATTGAACCATATTTTAAAACTATTGTAAAAATAGTTAAAAATAATCAAAGAGATGTATCTGTGAGATCATATGAAGAAGAAATCGGGAAATACCATATACTTAAAAAAAAAAGAAAGAGAGGTTCAGATTGGGCTAATAATTATATTTTTATAACAGGAATTTCTTTCTTTAAAACATGATAAATGAGTCTTACATGGAAACAATCATTCAGGAATTTTGAAACATATCTCAGGCTTGAAAAATCGTTATCGGAGAATAGTATTGAGGCCTATCTGAATGATGTAAATAAACTTGAAAAATATTTTATTCTGAACCAGAGTGATATAACTCCTGACACTGTCACTTATCCTGAACTGAAATCATTTCTCACCTGGTATGGAGCTGACAATAAAAACACGAGAACACAATCCCGGGTACTTTCGGGAATAAGGGCATTCTTCAAATTTCTTGTTATTGAAGGAGAAATTGAAGAGAATCCGGCTTCTCTCATAGGGTCTCCAAAACTGGGGCTAAAGCTTCCGGAAGTATTGTCAGTTGCTGAGATTGACAATATGATAAGCGAAATTGACCTGAGCAAACCTGAGGGTCACAGAAATAAAGCAATCATAGAAACACTATACGGATGTGGATTGCGCGTTTCAGAGCTTGTAAATCTGCGGCTTACCGATCTCCATTATGATGAAGGTTTTGTGGTTGTTACAGGAAAAGGCGACAAACAAAGGCTTGTCCCTATAAGCGGTAAAGCTCTGAAAGAAATAGATATTTATAAACATGACAGGAACAGGCTTCCGGTGCTCCACGATCAGAACGTCGTTTTTCTTAACCGCAGGGGATCAAAGCTTACCAGGGCAATGATCTTCACCATTGTCAAAGATCTTGCCGCCAAAGCAGGAATAAGAAAAAACATACATCCTCATACCTTCAGACACTCCTTTGCAACTCACATGATAGAAGCCGGGGCTGATCTGAGAGCAGTTCAGGAAATGCTTGGCCATGAGTCAATAATGACTACCGAAATATATACACACATTGACCGGAGCTATCTCCGCGACACACTGATCATGTTCCATCCCAGGGCATAAAAGGCAGAGCATACCCGGAGGATTATCATAATATGCAAATCACTTAAAAGTCTGGGTTTGTTAAAAATATTAAAGAATGTATTTGATTACTATTTTATGAAAAAAAGAGGCATAAAGAATTCAATTTTTAATATTAACTTTGCAACTTATTTCGCAAAATCACTAATTAGTTTTATTTCAAATCTATAACCATTATGTTAAAAGTTAAAAGAGTTTATTCCTTTGGCAAGAAAACAGCAGAAGGAAAAGCAGAAATGAAAAACCTTCTCGGGGGTAAAGGAGCAAATCTTGCAGAGATGTGTCTGTTAGGATTGCCGGTTCCTGCCGGTTTCACGATTACAACAGATGCTTGTAACGAATATTATCAGAACGGTTGTACTCTCTCAGATGAACTGATGTCTGAAGTGTGGGCTGCATTGAAAGTGACTGAAGAGAGAATGAATATGAAATATGGCGATCCTGAAAATGCCTTGCTGGTTTCATGCCGTTCAGGTGCCCGCAAGTCAATGCCTGGTATGATGGACACCGTTCTTAATATAGGCCTTTGCTCAGCAACAATACCCGGATTCCTGAAAAAAACAAACAATCCAAGGTTTGTATGGGATTCATACCGTCGTCTTATCATGATGTATGCCGACGTTGTTATGGAAAAAGCTGAAGGTATTGATCTTGGTGAAAAAGGTATCCGTAAGGTACTTGATGAAAAACTTGACGAATTCAAAACAGAAAAAGGATACAAATCAGATACTGAGATTACTGCTGATGAGCTGAAATTCCTTTCCGAAGAATTCAAAAAAATTGTGAATAAAGTTCTTGGAAAACCTTTCCCTGATGATGCAAAAGAACAGCTTGTAGGAAGTATCAAGGCTGTATTCAAAAGCTGGAATGGTAAGAAAGCAGTTTCATACCGTCGTATCGAAGGAATTCCTGACGATTGGGGAACAGCAGTTAACGTTCAGGCAATGGTATTCGGAAACATGGGTGACACATCAGCTACCGGTGTCGCATTCACACGTAACCCGGCAACAGGCGACAACCTGTTCTATGGCGAATGGCTTGTAAATGCACAGGGAGAAGATGTTGTTGCAGGTATCCGCACTCCGAACCCTCTGAATGATGATACAAAGAACGAACAAAATATGCATCTGCACAGTATGCAGGAAGCAATGCCGAATATTTACAAAGAATTGTGCGATATCAGAAGCATTCTGGAAAAGAACTTCCACGATATGCTCGATATCGAGTTCACAATTCAGGAAAAAGTTCTGTATATGCTTCAGTGCCGTGTTGGAAAAAGAACTGGTACAGCTGCATTGAATATGGCTATGGATATGCTTCAGGAAAAACTGATTGACGACAAAACAGCTGTTCTCCGTGTAGATCCTGCACAGCTTGATGAACTGCTTCACCCAATCTGTGATCCGGGCGCTGAAAAGAAAGTTAAACCTCTTGTTAAAGGTTTGCCCGCAGGGCCTGGTGCATCAGTTGGAAAAATTGTTTTCACGGCTGAAGATGCAGTTGCATGGTTCCGCAAAGGTGAAAAAGTCATTCTTCTCCGTGAAGAAACCAATCCTGAAGATGTTGAAGGAATGCGCGCTGCTGAAGGTATCCTTACCGCCCGCGGTGGTATGACATCACATGCTGCACTTGTTGCACGTGGCTGGGGTAAATGCTGCATCGTAGGTGCCGGAGCTCTTAAAGTTGATGCTTCTTCAAAAACAGCTACAATAGCCGGATCAAACGTCGTTATCAAAGAAGGTGATGTTATTACACTCAATGGAACTAAAGGAAATGCTTATCTTGGATCAATCGCGCTGATGGACGCTTCTGAAAATCCAAGATTCCAGGCATTCATGAAAATAGTTGACAAGTACAAGAAAATGGGTGTCCGCACCAATGCTGATACCCCTGCTGATGCTAAAGTAGCACGCGATTTCGGAGCTGAAGGTATCGGTCTTTTCCGTACAGAACACATGTTTTATGGTAAAGGAGCTGAAAAACCTTTGTTCCTTCTCAGAAAAATGATATTAAGCGCAAACGAAAACGAGCGTCGTAAAGCGCTTGATGAACTGTTCGTTTATTCAAAAGAGAACATGAAATCCACCCTTATTGCAATGGATGGTCTTCCTGTTACCTTCAGACTTCTTGACCCACCTCTTCATGAATTCGTGCCGCAGGATTCCGAAAAACTGGAAGAACTTGCAAAATCTCTGGGTATCAAAAAATCCGACATTGAGAAACGTGGAGAATCACTGCACGAATCAAACCCGATGATGGGGCACCGCGGTATCCGTCTTGGAGTTACATATCCTGAGATCACCGAAATGCAGGTTCGTTCAATATTCGAGTCAACTGTTGAACTTATCAAAGATGGCAAAGATCCTCATCCTGAAATAATGGTTCCTGTTACCTGCGATGTTTCTGAACTTGACTATACCAAGAAAATTGTCGACACAATCTATGATGATGTCTGCAAAAAATTCGGAGTCAGGAAGATTGATTATAAATATGGTACAATGATAGAGATCCCACGTGCAGCTCTTCTTTCCGACCGTATGGCAAAAACTGCTGAGTTCTTCTCATTCGGTACAAACGACCTCTCACAGATGACTTACGGCTTCAGCCGTGATGACATCGGATCATTTATGAATGCATATCTCGACAAGAAGTTGCTTGCAGCCGACCCGTTCCAGACTATTGATCAGGATGGTGTTGGTCAGCTTATCAGGATGTCAGTTGAAAAAGGCCGGGCTACCAGACCAAATCTTAAAGTAGGTATTTGTGGCGAACAGGGCGGAGATCCTGCTTCTGTGGAATTCTGCTTCAAAACCGGACTGACTTATGTTAGTTGTTCACCTTTCAGGGTGCCTATTGCACGACTTGCTTCTGCTCAGGCCTCCATTAAATTTGGTAAATAACCATCATATTATTAATAGGTGAAGGGCATTCATCTGAATGCCCTTTTTCTTTTTACAAAGTCCAAGGTGATATGAATCAATAACATTTAAACAGTCTGCAGAGAGATCCTGAAAAAGTTTATCACCTCCACTGAAACATCAATTGTATTTAAAAAAATTGAATTATATTTCGCAAGATTTTTGCGAGAAAATATGATGATTTTACAACCTTCCATCTAAAAAACAAAAAGAAATAAAATGATTACGAAAAAAGACTTAATAAATTACGGAATCAAGGATGTTACAGAGATTGTCTACAATCCTTCATATGATCTGTTATTTGAAGAAGAGACAAAACCAGGACTTCAGGGTTATGAAAAAGGAATACAGACCAACACCGGATCGATCTCTGTTGACACAGGAATCTTTACCGGCCGTTCACCAAAAGATAAATATGTGGTTCTTGATGACAAGACAAAGAACACGGTATGGTGGAAATCCGACATTGCAAAAGTTTCTGACAACAAGCCCATTTCGCCTGAGATATGGAATCATTGTAAAAATATATCGGCAAAAGAGCTGTCGGGGAAAAGACTGTTTGTTGTCGATTGTTTCTGCGGAGCAAATGTAAATTCAAGGATAAACGTCAGATTCATCCTTGAAGTTGCATGGCAGGCCCACTTTGTAAAAAACATGTTTATCAGGCCTGAACCGGCAGAACTTGAAATCTTCAAACCCGATTTTGTTGTGCTGAATGCATCAAAAGCCACAAATCCGAATTGGAAGGAACAGAGCCTTAATTCTGAAAATTTTGTCTTTTTCAACCTTACAGAAGGCATGGCTGTAATTGGTGGTTCATGGTACGGTGGTGAGATGAAAAAAGGCATTTTCTCTGTCATGAACTACTACCTCCCGTTAAAAGGGATAGCTTCAATGCACTGCTCAGCGAATGTTGGCAAAAAAGGAGATACAGCGATATTCTTCGGACTTTCCGGAACGGGAAAAACCACATTGTCAACAGATCCCGACAGAGCGCTTATCGGCGACGATGAACATGGCTGGGATGACGACGGCATCTTTAATTTTGAAGGAGGATGCTATGCAAAATGCATTAAGCTCAGCAAAAAACATGAGCCCGATATATATAATGCTATCAGGCGTGATGCTCTTCTCGAAAACCTGGTCGTACTACCTGACGGGACAATAGATTTTAACGATGATTCGAAAACAGAAAATACCAGGGTATCATATCCTATTTACCACATCAGTAATATTGTTAAACCTGTATCAAAAGCAGGTCATGCAAAGAAAGTTATCTTCCTGACAGCCGACACATTCGGGGTGTTGCCTCCTGTAAGCCGCCTCACGGAAGAACAGACAAAATACTATTTCCTCAGCGGATACACCGCGAAAGTAGCAGGAACAGAGAGAGGAATTGATGAACCTGTTCCATCCTTCTCTGCCTGCTTTGGTGCTGCATTCCTGATGCTCGATCCGATAATTTATGCCAAAGAGCTTACCAGAAAAATGAAAATGCACAATGCTGAAGCATGGCTGGTGAATACGGGATGGATGGGAGGCCCTTACGGAACAGGGCACAGAATAGACCTGCCTTCGACACGCCGGATTATTAATTCTATTCTTGATGATTCAATATTAAATTGTGAATTCGTCAATCTTCCTGTCTTTAACTTAAGTATACCTACAAAAATAGATGGAGTTGATGGGAATATCCTTGATCCGGGGAAAGCATGGGAATCTCCTGATAAATGGCATGCAACTGCAACCGACCTTGCATCAAAGTTTATTAAAAACTTCAGCAAGTTCACTGCAAACGAAGAGACTGCCAGGCTGGCTGAACATGGTCCCAGAATCTGAGCCGCCGGATAAATTTTAAATATTATATTTGCGGTCAAAATTATTAGGGTATGAACGTACTGAACATTTTGATCGCATTTTTTATTGCTTATATTCTCGGGTCAATACCATCGGCTGTGTGGTTTGGCAAATTATTTCATGGGATTGACGTAAGAGAACATGGAAGCGGAAATGCCGGTACTGCTAATACAATAAGAGTACTTGGTTTAAAAACCGGTATTCCGGTCCTCATCGTTGACCTTGGCAAAGGATGGCTTGCAGCCATGTTGCCTCACTTTTTCAGTCTTGCTCCTTCGGAAAGTGCAATGCTAATCAACTTTCAGATAATTACCGGATTAGCAGCAATTATCGGTCACATCTTCCCGGTCTTTGCCGGATTCAGGGGCGGAAAAGGTGTTGCGACAGTGTTTGGTGTTCTGCTGGCAATTCATCCGGGTGTTACACTTGTTTGTTTAGCTGTTTTTCTTGTGATCCTTATCCTTACAGGGATAGTATCAGTATCTTCAATGAGTGCAGGAATTGCATTCCCGATATTACTCCTGACAATTTTTGACACACCTTCCCTGGCATTTAAAATATTTTCTGTTATAGTTGCGATTGCCCTTCTGATAACTCACCATAATAATATCAAGAGGTTATTAAAAGGCGAAGAGAAAAAACTTTTCCAAAAAAAACCAAAAGTTCAGGAATCAGAATAATCATAACCAATAAAACCTTCCTAAAACTGTTCGAGTATCTCAATTCTTTTAGCTATAGGCGGATGTGTTGCAAACAAGGAACCTATTGAGACAGATGAACTCTTAAGCTCTGCCTGGGGATTTTCAATGAACATCTGCGCAATATCTTTCCGCTGAACAGCTTCTATTGTCGGATCTGCGGAAATTTTTCTGAGAGCTGATGCCAGTGCAAGAGGATTTCGTGTCAATTCTGCAGAACCCGCATCGGCAAGATATTCTCTTTTGCGCGACAGTGCAAACCTGAACAGAGAGGCAACCAGGTAGCCTACAAGAGCAAGGAGAAGCGCTATAATAACTGTAGCTCCGCCACTCCCCTTTTTACCGCGGCCAAGTGATCCGAACCGCAGTGATCTGAATAAGGCTTCAGAGATAAATGCAAAAATTCCTACGAAAACTATTGAGATTATCAGGAGCCGTACATCACGGTTCCTTATATGGGTGAGTTCATGGGCTATTACTGCTTCAAGCTCATGATCATCAAGCTTGTTTATTATTCCCCGTGAAAGGGAGACTGAATATGTCTTTGAATCAATTCCGCTCGCGAACGCATTTAGAGAATCATCTTCAATTACATTTACTTTAGGCATGGTCATCCCTGTGGCGATACAAAGATTCTCAACCAGGTTATATACCCTTTTGTTCTCTTTCCTTTCAAGGGGCTTTGATGAAGTTGCCTTGCTGATCATGGCCGAATGAGAGAACCATGCTATTGTAAACCAAACTATTACACCAATGAAAACCCAGGGGATCGTGTGAAGGAATCCATAATTTACCGATTGGATCAGATCATAGGATTCCGTTTCAGTCGAGAAGTTTTTTGACTGGCTTACCGACAGGAAAAAAAAGAAGAGCCATGTGAGTACGACAAAGACAACAGGGAACATCAGAAGGATCAGTACCGATTTACTATTATTCTTCCTGATCTGGCTCTGCAGGCCAAAATACTTCATAGGTTAGAACTTGATTTCAGGAGGCTGTTCAACAACTGTTCTCTGATCACCCAGTTCGAACAACGGTTCGCGTTTAAAATTAAACAGAGTGGCAATAATGTTCGACGGGAAAAGCTCAGTGGCCACATTGAGTTCCTTGGTTGCTGAGTTAAAGAACCGGCGTGCGGCAGCTATCTTATTTTCAATATCTGAAATCTCGTTCTGAAGATCGAGGAAGTTCTGGCTTGCTTTCAGGTCGGGGTATGCTTCAACAGCAACTTTCAGACCATCAAGTGCTGTAGATAGCCTTGTCTCAGCAGCGATCTTGTCATTTATTGAAGTTGCCTTTATGGCGTTTGCCCGTGCTTCAGTGATCTCTGTCAGAACACCACGCTCATGCTGCATATATCCTTTTACCGATTCAACAAGCTGTGGTATCATATCATGCCTCTGCTTCAGCTGAACATCAACATCAGCAAAAGCCTGCTCCCTGTTATTCCTAAGCCTTACAAGCCTGTTATAAAGTGAGACAGCAATAAGAATGACAAGAAAAATTATTCCGAGAATAAACAGTACTATTATCATTTCTTTATTATTAATATTAATATTAATTTTTAGTTACTAAATGAACCTATAGAAGGATCAATTCCGAAATAAAGATAGATATTTTTACTATATTTATTCCCCAAAATACAGCATATATATTTTACAATGTCTTAAAGAAAATTAAATCTATTTCATCATGGAAAAGAGTATAAAAGGAACAAAGACAGAAAAGAACCTGCTCGCATCTTTCGCTGGAGAATCGCAGGCAAAAAACAGGTATGAATTTGCAGCAAAAGTTGCTAAAGAAGAAGGTTATGAACAGATATCAGGGATTTTTCTTGAGACTGCAGCACAGGAAAAGCAACATGCAAAGAGGTTTTTCAAGTTTCTTGAAGGTGGAATGGTTGAAATAATGTCAAAATATCCTGCCGGTATAATTGACACGACAAAAGGAAATCTTCTTGCCGCTGCCGAAGGTGAACATGAAGAATGGAGCGAACTGTATCCTTCACATGCAATGGTTGCAGAAGAAGAGGGTTTCAAAACTATCGCAACAGCTTTCAGGATGATCGCCGCAGCTGAGAAAAATCATGAAGATCGTTACAGAAAGTTGCTCGAAAATCTCACAAATAATAAGGTGTTCGAACGTAATGAGAAAGTTTTCTGGTATTGCAGAAATTGCGGATATATTCATTTCGGAACGAAACCTCCGAAGAGTTGCCCGGCTTGCCTGCATCCCGAAAGCTATTTCCAGATTGCAGAAAATAATTACTAATAGAGATGATTGATGGGAAAAGCATGCTGGAACTGATCTCCTCACGGCAAAGCGACAGGAAATACAGTGATAAACCAGTTGAAAAAGAGAAGCTTGACAGGATAATTGAAGCTGCCAGGATATCCCCTTCTGCATGCAACGCACAACCCTGGAAATTCATAGTAATAACTGAACCAGAGACTCTTGCTGATGTTGCGGAAGCTGCTTCAGCCAAAATGTTAGGGATGAACACCTTCCTTGGTCAGGCTGCTGCTATGTTGGTTGTGGTACGGGAACGACCGAATTTTTCATCGTATGTCGGCGGCAACATAAAGAAGAAGGATTATTCGCTGATAGATATCGGGATTGCAGCGGAGAATATCTGTTTGCAGGCAAAGGCTGAAGGGATCGGATCCTGTATTGTAGGTTGGTTTAATGAAAAAACACTGATAAAGCTTCTTGGCATTCCAAAGTCAAAACGTGTAGAATTAATAATCACGTTAGGCTATTCGCTTAGCGTTCAGAGGGAGAAAAAGCGTAAACCGCCTGAAGAGACGGTTTCGTTTAATAAATATTAACCCCCATCGGGGTGGAATAAAAAGGAGATTAAAAAAGGGACTTATAACAGAGTCCCTTTTATTTATTATTTATGGTGTTTAATAATATCAATTCAGCTTTTCCAGTGCGGCTTTAATTCTTTTTACAGCTTCAACCAGAAGATCATCGGAGTTAGCGTAAGATATTCTTATACAATCAGGTGCGCCGAAAGCAGATCCTCCCACTGTTGCAACCTGTGCTTTTTCGAGCAGATAGAGTGCAAGATCATCTGAGCTGACAATCTTATTCTCACCATCCGACTTGCCCAGGAAGAAACTTATATCCGGCATAACATAGAAAGCGCCCTGAGGTACTCTCACTTTAAGTCCTTTTATCTCCTTCAGGAGACCACAGATGAGATCACGGCGGCGATGAAATGCATCCCTCATCACCTGTCGCGAATTACCCTTGCCCTGTATTGCGGCTAAAGCTGCCCGCTGAGCAATGGAACAGACACCAGAGGTAAACTGCCCCTGCAACTTGTTGCATGCTTTTGCAAGCCAGACAGGAGCTCCGATATAACCTATCCTCCAGCCGGTCATAGCATATCCTTTCGAAACGCCATTAACAGTGATTACCCTGTCATAGATGAAATCGAATGAAGCCATACTTACATGCTCGCCGTCAAAAATTATATGCTCATATATCTCGTCGGAGATAACTAACATTGCTTTATGTTTTTGTACAACCCGTGCTATACTCTCCATTTCCTCCCTGTTGTAAACCATACCTGTCGGATTCGACGGAGAATTAAATATCATTAACCTTGTTTTATCAGTTATTGCAGCTTCAATTTGTTCAGGCTTGACTTTAAAATCATTTTCCAGAGTAGCTGTAACAATAACAGGCTTCCCTCCTGCAAAAATGACCTGGTCATAATAACTTACCCAATATGGAGCCAGGATAATAACTTCATCACCCGGATTGATTATCGATAATATTACGTTTATCAGAGCGTGTTTTCCTCCGGCTGAAACAATTATCTGATCGGGTGAATAATTGATCCCATTCTCCTCTTTGAACTTTTTCGAGATTGCTTCACGCAAATCACGGTACCCGGGTACGGGAGGGTACTTTGAATAATTATCATCGATAGCTTTCTTTGCCGCTTCTTTGATATAGTCAGGTGTGTTAAAGTCAGGTTCTCCGAGACTCAGGCTGATAACATCGATGCCTTTAGCTTTTAGCTCATTACTTTTCTGAGCCATAGCGAGCGTCTGTGAGACTGATAAAGATTTGATTCTGTCTGAAAGGTATTCCATGTGTCTATATAAAATAAGTTAATTAGGACAGAGCCAAATGTATGAAGTAAAATTGAAAAACAAAATATAAATTGAAAGCTTTCGGCATCTGAAATCAGGGAATTTATAAGCATAACTCTCCCAATAATCATAAAATATAATTAGGTTTGTATATAAAATTTTTAAAACAATGGAAACAGTGACAGATATTCTGAAAATTACCATCCCTGCACTTTTGGTATTTCTGACTGCCTGGATTCTCCTCAGAAATCTGATGCGGAACGAGCAGGATAAAAGGAAACAAGAGCTTATCCTTCAGAATAGCAGGACAGTAACTACCATAAAACTTCAGGCATATGAAAGGATTGTGCTCTTTCTTGAAAGGATCTCACTTGAATCGCTCCTGGTTCGGGTAAGTTCATCAGATATGTCAGCCTTACAACTGCATACAGCTCTTCTCAGTACAATCCGCAGTGAATTTGAACATAATCTTTCCCAGCAGATCTATATGAGCCCACAAGCCTGGGAAGTTGTCCGGAATGCACGCTCAAACATGATAAAGATTATTAACACCGAAGCTGAAAAAATGCCTCCTAACGCTTCAGGAATGGTCCTCAGCAAACAACTTCTCGAAAAAATCATGGAGCTCGAAAAAGAACCGACCAGAGCTGCTATCGATTATGTCAAGAACGAAGTTGCCAGGATCATCTGAAACTAAAAGGTTCCTTCTAAAGCAGCTCAACACTCCGTTTTACAAAAGTATTAAGTTCTTCACCCCTAAGCATATTGTTGGCAAGCAAAGCCAGATCAATGAGCTGCTTAACTACTTTGTTTGATGCTCCATATGCTTCAAGTAATTCTTTCCTCGCATTTTCAACCTCAGAAAGTTCTTTACGCAGCTTCTCAAGATCATCTTTTTCTACCTGAGTTATCTCATCCTCCTTTTTCTTCTTATTCTCCTTTTCCATAAATTCAATCTCTTCTTTCAGCCTCTTTCTCTCACCATTGTTTTCATCGAGTTTGGGGCCCACTTCTTTTAAGAGATCCTCAGATATTTTTATAACATGCTTATTATTCGGATTAACAACCATGTTATAACTGTCGGGCAATTCACCATAGAAGTTCATTCCACCTCCTATCTGTGACATGTCTTTCATCCTGCGCATAAACTCAGACTGTGTAATAAGAACAGGAGCTTCATTTTCGTCAAGTGTTTCGAAACAAACATTAAATACTTCTTTCGATTTTGCCTTTAAATTAAAAACACTCTTCAGATCTTCCTTCTGTTCTTCAGACAATTTCGACTCGCGTGATTCTTCTTTCTGAATAAGCTTATCAACAACATCCGAATCGACCCTTACAAACCGTGACTCCTTTAGCTTTGTTTCAAGCTGATTAATAAGGTGTACATCCAGCTGTCCGTCGAGAAGCAAAACATCATATCCTTTGCTTTTTGCCTTGTCGATATAGGTATACTGATCTGTCTTGTTTGTTGAATAGAGGTATATCAGTGTTTTATTCTTGTCAGTCTGGTTCTCTTTTATCAGATTCTCATATTCTTCCAGTGTAAAGTACTTGTCATCAGTATTTTTTAAAAGAGTAAACTTTGAAGCTTTTTCATAGAATTTCTCATCTGTTATCATACCATATTCGATGAACAACTTCAGGTTATCCCATTTTTTCTCAAACTCCTCCCTGTTATTTTTAAAGATATCATTAAGCCTGTCAGCAACCTTTTTTGTTATATGGCTCGATATCTTCTTCACATTCGAATCGCTCTGAAGATAGCTTCTCGATACATTAAGAGGGATATCCGGAGAATCGATAACTCCATGCAAAAGAGTAAGGAACTCAGGAACGATACCTTCTACCGAATCGGTTACAAAAACCTGGTTGCAATACAACTGGATTTTATTTTTTTGTATCTCAATATTGCTTTTGATTTTTGGGAAATAAAGTATTCCTGTCAGTTTGAACGGGTAATCAACATTGAGGTGAATATGGAACAACGGTTCATCTCCCGCGGAATACAACTCATGGTAAAATTTCTGGTAATCGTCATCTTTCAGTTCAGACGGTTTTTGTGCCCAGGCCGGTTTGGTGTTGTTGATTATTGTGTCTTTACCTGTTTCGACATATTTGTTGTCCTTCCACTCTTTCTCTTTTCCGAATGCAATTTCAACAGGAAGGAACTTGCAATACTTCTTCAGGAGTTGTTCAATTTTACTCTCCTCGAGAAATTCTTTTGACTCTTTATCGATGGTTAAAATTATATCTGTTCCCCTGCTCTCTTTTTCAACCTCTTCAATGGTAAACTCAGGACTCCCGTCACAGGTCCATTTAACAGGCTGAGCTCCATCCTGGAATGATTTTGTAATAACTTCCACTTTGTCCGATACTAGGAATGATGAGTAGAAGCCAAGCCCGAAGTGGCCTATTATAGAATTTGTCTGATCTTTATATTTTTCAAGAAAATCGTTTGCACTTGAAAATGCGATCTGATTCAGATATTTGTCTATCTCTTCGCTCGTCATACCAATACCACTGTCGGAAACCGTTATGGTTTTTTTCTTTTTGTCAACTGACACATGAATAGTTGTATCCCCCAGCTCTCCCTTAAAATCACCTACAGAAGCCATTGTTTTTAGTTTCTGGGTTGCATCAACTGCATTTGAAATGAGTTCACGAAGGAAAATCTCATGATCAGAATAAAGGAATTTTTTGATTATCGGGAATATGTTCTCTGTAGTTACTCCAATTTTTCCGGTTTGCATATCTTAAAATTTTAATGTTAAATATAATAGTATGTCTATCTCTTTCAAAAGATATGCCGGAAGCGTTAAACTGACAAATAGTCATTTTTTCAGAAGTACTCTGGCAGATTAAAATAAGCGATAAGGATCAGCAATAGAGATATCAGAAGAAAAGTCAACAATACATAAAGGGAGATATTCCTCTTTTTCCGGAATATACCGATGCTGTGTTCGCTTATTATTTTTTTGACTGCATTATGGATACGAAGAATAGAATTGGAATTTTTGGGGATATATGTGTCAATGTTAAACTTCACCGTTTTTCTGATGGCTTCAATCTTATCAGAAGGACATAGCAGAATGAGACCTATCCGCTGGTCGATCTTCTTTACTTCTGCAGCAAGCCTGTCAATTATTTCAAAATGATCTTCCGTGTCGTGTACACCAAGAATTGCCACCTTACAGAAATTATGTTCTCTTTGCTTTTCAATATAATCGAGGAATTCCTCCCGGGTCTGAAATGATTTCACTATATACCGTTCTGTATCCGAAAATCTTTTCCTGACATCCTCAGAGAATCCCCGGTGGTCGTCGAAACAGAACAGATATGTCATTTTAAAGTTTTTCATTACAAATATTAATGTTCATTCCTTGCATCAAATTTTGGAGAGAATCTCCATAAACCTTTCTTGAAGATATAGGCATCATAAGTATATTCAGCGCCATAGTATTCACGGTCACTTTTATTACTTTCAGAGAAAGAGGCCAGATGGTCAAACACCACTGTTTTTCCGGAATGGAACCTTAATGAGATTACTCCGCCTGAGGAATATTCAAGAACCTCTCTGAATTTTTCCTGATTGCCTGCAACAAAACACTTTTTCCCAAATACGAGTTCACCATCGTGATTGAAGCTTATGACCTCAATTATTTTCCTGTTAACAGATGAGTTGCCATAATCAATTCCAAGTAGAATATAATATACGTTCTTATCTGTTTTAAAGGGTCTGATGTCGTAGTACAGTGCCCCGTACCAATTCTGAATAGAATATGTTGTATCACTGCGTACCGGTTCATTACTATGAGTTCCGGTCAGACGGTAAATCATGTTCTTCTTTCCCCTGTCACCTTTTTTAAGAAAAAAGCAGAAATACTTATTGGTACCATCCTGAAAAATCAGATTCCATGTTATGATTTTCAAACGTGAGTCAGGAGAAGATACCTGTCCAAGATAACGAAGATTAGTGAACCGGTGATCAAACACTGTATCTGACTCTACATAACTGTCGATAATAAACTTTATAGAATCATTTATTCTCACGCGAGCGGAATCGTCATGATCAGTTAAAAGTCGTCCAAATAATTTTTCAAGAACCCGAGGCGAATCATTTACTTCTGACTGGCCTTTAGCCGCTCCTGTTGAGATAACAAAAAGAAGAATGATGTAAAGAATAGTATATTTCATTGCATCTTAAAGCTGATCATTGCATAATCAAGAAGCTTTTTCAGTTGACTGAGTGCCAGGGAAATCTCATCCGGGCTTATTATTAATGGAGGTGCTATTTTGAATGCATCGTTACAGAAAAGGAAATAGTCAAGAATCAGTCCGTATTCAGGAGCATGAGAAATGACAAACCTGGTTATTTCAGGAGATGCAAGCTTAACTGCAAGCAAGAGACCTTCGCCTCTTATTTCGGAGATCAAAGGATGATCAAGTCCGTTTTTAAACAGTACTGACCTGGAGTTACAACCCTCTGCAAGGTTCTCTTTAATTATCACGTTAAGTGAAGCAAGACCGGCAGCACAGCATACCGGATGACCCCCAAATGTGGTGATATGACCTAAGGGAGGATCTGTAATTAATGCCGACATGATCTCATTTGAAGAGATGAATGCTCCCAGTGGCATTCCACCACCCAATGCTTTGGCAAGCAAAAGGATATCAGGTTTTACTCCATACCTGTCGATTGCGAACATAAATCCTGTACGTCCAAACCCTGTCTGAACCTCATCAAAGATCAACAAGGCGCCTGTCTCATCACATCTTTTTCTGACTTTTCCGAGGAAATCATTTTCGGGACAAATGACACCTGCTTCAGCCTGTATTGGTTCAATAATAACGCAAGCTGTTTTATTGTCAATCAGATCAATCGATTTGATATTGTTAAAATCAGCCAGGTATGTATCAGGCAACAGAGGTCTGAATGCTGTTTTGTAAAATTCACTACCCTGGATGCTTAGTGGGCCGTGAGTGCTGCCATGATATGAGTTTCTGAAAGATATGATCCTGCTTCTTCCGGTGAATCTTTTCGCGAGCTTCATAGCTCCCTCCACTGCTTCACTGCCCGAATTTACAAAATAGCAGGTATTGAGCTTTTCAGGAAGAATTTCTGCAAGGCGCTCAGCATATTTAACCTGCGGGCTCTGAATAATTTCGCCATAAACCATAAGGTGCATGTAAGCATCTACCTGATCTTTTACGGCTTTGACAACCTCAGGGTGGCAATGGCCAACATTACATACCGAAACTCCTGAAATAAGATCAAGGTATTTTTTACCGTCAGGTCCGAACATGTATATTCCTTCGGCCCTGACTATTTCAAGCATCATAGGAGCAGATGATGTCTGTCCTAGATTATGGAGAAAAAGCTGACGGTTAGTAAGCATGAAAAAAATTGGTAATTACCGGGCCATAACATTTATATCATCCAGGAGAGATTCTCTGTATGATTTTCCTACAGGAATATTCTTCTGTGAATCTCCTACATTAAGGTCCAGAGAGTTCTCTTTAATAGTCTGGATCGCACTTTTATTGACAATGAATGATCTGTGCACCCTTATGAAAACGTCGGAGGGCAATTGTATTTCAATTGCCTTCATTGTAAAATGAATGGTAAATTTATCATCATTTGTATTAAGGGTAACATAGTTTTCGAGAGCTTCGATATAGACTATATCTTTTAATTTCAGTTTAACCAGAGATGATCCTTTCTTGATAAATATTTCCTCATCGCCGGTGTTGGTTATATCCTTGCGTGAAAAGTACTTTTTTGTTTTATCCATTGCCTTGCAGAACCGGCCGTAGGTAATAGGTTTAAGAAGGTAGTCAACTACATTAAAGTCGAATGCTTTCATAGCATACTCATCAGCTGATGATACAATTATAATATTAGGAGGAAAATCAAGGCTGCCGATGAAATCAAAACCATTCAATTCCGGCATTTGAACGTCCAAAATTATCAGATCGATGTCATTTCGTTGCGTAAGAATATTCCGGGCAGCGACAGAATCGTTGAAAGAGCCAACCAGGTTAAGTGAGGCGAATTTACTCACATACCCTTCAAGAATTTGGCAACTCAGCTTATCATCATCGACTATAATACAATTCATATACTATCCTTTTTGCAGAGAATCTTTCAATCAAAAGTAAGAAAAATTTGCAAGTAAATCTTAATATTCGAATTAAAGTAAAACAAATTTGAAAAAATGACTTTTGTCAAAGATGGTTCAGGAAATATTCAGGCAAAAAAAAAGGGGTGTAAAAACACCCCTGAGCAATCTCATTCAGCAGAGATTAAAGACCTTTGTTAAGAGCAGGAGCTGCTTTGAATTTTACAACTTTCTTAGCAGGAACATTAAGTTTTGCACCGGTACGAGGATTACGAACAACCCTGGCGCTTCTTTTGTCAACTTTGAAAGTACCCATACCCGGAAGCTGAATTCTCTCGCCTTTTTTCATTGATTTACCAAAAGCGCCAACAAATGCATTTAAAGCTTTTCCGGCATCTTTAATTGAAAGTTCTGCATCAGCAGCAATAGCATTAACTAATTCTTTTTTTGTCATAATGAAAGATTTTAGAGTTAAACCAAACTTACTAATTGAATACAAATTTATTTTTTTTAAATTCATAAGCAAATTTATTTTGTCGTTTTTCCACAAATAGTGCCCATTTAAGGCTTAAATGTCTGTTTTATTTGATAAAACCTGATTTTTTGACAATATATCGCAACTCCTCATTATTCCATAATTTCAGAGCATTTTTACAAAATTTTATGAACAGCATGTTGACAAAATTGTCAAATATTTGATTATCTGCTATTTATGCATTTTTAATAAAATAACTCGAAAAAAACAAAAAAATATTATCTTTGCGGCGGAGAAATGGCAGAGCGGTCGAATGCGGCGGTCTTGAAAACCGTTGATCTGTTTCCACGGATCCGGGGGTTCGAATCCCTCTTTCTCCGCTGAAGGAAAAGTCAGAAAACGACAATTCAACGCCACAAAGCCTGTAAATTAGTACTTTACAGGCTTTTTTCTTTCTTATCCATTCCATCCCAAAGTCAGAAAAAAGGACATAGTTCCGTTACCAAATCATTACCTATTCTTAAATTTTCAAAATAGGTAACGAATTTCACGATAAGGCGTTGATTTGTCGCATTTTGGCACAGCAGTAGTCTCGCATTTGACATTCTTAAAAAATAATTTTATAACCTAAGAATGAAAGCTATGCGAAGTACTTTTAAAATTCTTTTTTACATCAAAAAAAATGCTGTAAAAACAATGGGAAAGCTCCTATTATGGCAAGAGTAACACTAAATGGAGAAATTGCCCAATTCAGCCTTAAATGTTAAATAAACCCTCTCGAATGGGATCCGGGATATGGTAAGGCCATTGGAAAAACAGCGACTGCACAAAAATTAAATGCTCTACTAGATAATCTTAGAGCCTCTATTATTCAACATTACAGGGAAATGTCCGACAGAGAAGCAATAGTGACTGCAGAAAAAATAAAAAACGCTTTCTTAGGTTTGGAAACCCATAATGAAACCCTATTGGGTTTATTTAATAAGCACAATCAGGATTTGGAAGCTCAGATTGGCAAATGCATCCGGCGGGATACTTATCAGAGATATGTGCGAACTGCGAAACTGCTTGAAGAATTTATGAAGTATAAATACAATATTTATGATATAAGCTTAAAAGAAATAAATCACTCTTTCCTCTGCGATTTTGACATATATCTTAAAACTATCCACAGTTGCGGCCAGAATACTTCAGTTAAGTTTATGCAGCGTTTTAAGTCAATCATTTTAATAGCAAAAAATAACGGGTGGATCCATTCTGATCCTTATTCAAATTACAAGCTCCACCTTGTAAAATCGGAAAGAGAATACCTCACTGAGAAGGAGCTTGAAAACATAATGAAAAAAAGATTTACAATTAAAAGGTTAGAACAGGTAAGGGATATGTTTATCTTTTCCTGCTTTACGGGCTTAGCATATATAGATGTTTATAATTTGAGGAAAAACAATATCTGGAACACTTTTGATAACAGCCTTTGGATTATCGGCAAACGGGTAAAAACAAATGTAACCTATCGGGTACCATTGCTGGACATTCCGAGATTGATTATTGAAAAGTATAGCGGGACCATACCAGAAAATCAAGTACTACCGGTAATCAGTAATCAAAAGATGAATTCATATCTGAAAGAGATTGCTGATTTATGTGGAATTGATAAAAATCTTTCATTTCATGTGGCACGCCACACTTTTGCCACAACTGTTACCTTATCAAAAGGAGTTTCAATTGAAAGTGTAAGTAAGATGCTTGGACACACAAATATAAGAACCACACAAATTTATGCCAGGATAACTGATAATAAGATCAAAAACGATATGGCTGCCCTCGCAGGTAAAATAAAAAATCTGGAAACATCATTTGCAATAAACCAATAAAAGCTACCCCTCTGGAACTGCAACCTATTCAAAAAAAATATACAAAATCCGTGGATGTCAAATAATGTTTGATTTTGATTCAGCTGAATTGTATGGAGTCGAAACGAAGGCCCTAAAACATTCAGTGTAACGCAACATTGAACGTTTTCCTCCGGATTTTATAATTGAACTGACAGCAGAAGAATTCTAAAACTTGAGGTACCAGGTTGGCACCTCAAGTTAGGGGTTGTTTTTAATGATTTTTTCAAATCTCTTATCTTCTATATATTTTGTCTGCTTAGGGTTCCCCTCTGACCTGTATACTTTACTACTCGTCAAATCAAATATTGAAGACCAGATCGTATCAAAATTTAAGTTTTTATTATACTGACACATAAAACCATATTTCCCGCTTAAAATTTCCTTTAAAAACAGAATGTTATCTTCGACTTTTTGATTCTTCAAGGCGTTGTAAGCCGTTACATACCGTTCATAAGAAAAAAATTCTCCCCTTCCTGAAGTAGCATCATAAATGCGCATTTCCTCGCTGACAAAATGGTTTACAGTAATAATGAATCTTTTGCCTTTAACATTTTCAGGATACCTGAGGCAAATTTTAAGAGGATGACACTCGGCAACCACCATATTTCCTCTCTTATCAGACATTAGAATATTGCAGCTGGATGCGATAGGTAGATTTTGTATAGCCTGTAACCCTTCATTTACGTCTTTGCATTTTTCCAACAAATAACGCACGATAAACACCGAATTAAAACCTGGTTTTATTTCTTCAAGCCGGGGCATAACAAAAGTCATTGCCACAGTCAACCCGTGATTATTTATCCCTTCTTCTCCATTTACAAAAGATGAAGTGTTTAGAAGAAATTTGTTCCCGTTTTCTGGTTGATAGCAAATACTTTTACTTCCCTTTTTCAGGAAAGGCGGTAAATCATTGTCCCTTCCATAATAAACCTGACCATTGTGTTCAAAGCAGAATGCGGTACACCCTCTTGCTTCGATGTTGCTTTGGTCTTCAAGATTATACATGCAACAGCCCATGCACATCATCCATGAAGTAAACATTTCATTGTCAATTCCAATAACATCAGTTATTCCTTTTATCTCCTCAGCGCCCTCCGGAAAATATGATTTCAGTAATATGCCACTTTTTTTCCCAAAGTCTGATTGAAAAGTATCAAGGTGTATTGGGAACTCAATATTGGCGCTTTTTAAAATATTGCCAAATTTTAGTCCCATGTCGTAATGCTTGCCCTTAAATCTCGGATGATACATTTCCTCTTTTCTCTTTTTATATCTGTTGTGTTTTATTTTATAAGTTATTTAAATAACGTATAATTATTGTATAGGCACATAAATCTCTGTTTTCAGCTTTTCAGGTTCAGTCCGTGCCGGATCATTGCAGTACTTTTCATACACCGGGACATTACGCAATTCATATCCACCAGAAGGTAACCATTCAGAGAAAATAGTGTCGTACACCATACCTAATTTGTTGTAGGGTCCCTGATAGGAAAAAACAGCATATTTACCCCCTGGTATAACTTTTACATCCACCTCCCCCTTAGGTTTTACAGGTTTTTGAATAATCAGGCAAACATCCGTACGTAACTTATTGCTTTCTGTTACTTTAGGGTCATCATAATATACACAGATATTTTCAATACCTGCAGAATACAGCTTTTGCTCTTTTACAAAACTCCATAGCTTTGCATACGTTCCAGGAAAATCAAGTTCATTGTAAGCTCCTGTCAGACGGATGTAAATAGCCGTTTTATCTTTCAGATCAAGAATTTTGGGAGCTTTCAGCTTAAATTCGGGGTTTAATTCTTCTTTTTTCATAATGTATATGTTTTTGTTGGTTCGGTATTCTGTTGGAGTGATGCCATAAAACAACTTAAATGACTTTGAAAGTGAAGACGGCATTTCATAACCCACATTATATGCAACAGTTTCTATTGGTAAATCAGAGTAACGAATAAGCCGGGCCGCGGTTTCTACTCTCATGAGATGCCTGATGGCAAACTGACCTTGTCAATCCACGCTATCCGTAAAGAACCTGAAATGAACAGAGCATATTACGGAATAAGGTTCACCGATGAAGACAAAAACAACTTACTAACTACAGGAAATCTCGGACGGGTGGTTGATGCAGAGTTCAAACAAGGAGAAAAAACACCGGTATTTGTTTCCCTTGATAAACTGACAAATGAACTTGTTGCTCTCCGGACTGATAAGATACAAGTCCCGGAACAAATTAAAAGTGTTACACTTAACGAAACGCAGAAAAAAGAGTTGTCGGAAGGCAAAGCTGTCTTTCTCGAAAATATGACTTCAAAAAATGGCAATCAATTTTCGGCTCATGTCCAAATCAATGCAGATAGAAGAGGAATTGCATTTCATTTCGACCAGCAGGAAAAACAAAACCAACAGAACAAACAAAAACAAAGACAATTGCAAAACAGAGAAGTCCGCATTCCTAAGTCATTACTCGGAGTTGGATTATCAGATAAACAGCAAAATAAATTACAGGAAAGTCAAACTGTTTATGTAACCGGGATGAAAGACGAAAAAGGAAAGGAATTCAATGCATATGTAAAAGTAAACAATGAAAAAGCCAAATTGGACTTCTTCAAATGGAATCCGGATAAATCGAAAGCCAAAGAAGTTGTTCCTGACAATGCTAGCAAAACGCAGGTTGCCGTTAACTCAGAAGGCAAAACTAATGAAGCTACAAAGAAGGTGGATGAACCACTCAAAAAAGGACAAACACAGCCCACAGAAAAACAGTCGGAAAAACAAGAAAAGAAAGAAGTGAAGAAAAACAAACAGGAATCCGATAAACATAGAAAATTCAAAGGAGTAAAAATATAACACCCTCCAGGAAAAGTAGATGAAATTTACCTTCGAAATCTAGACCAGAGGACAGCTTCTTTTGAAAAATAAGGAGAAATATACCGTCTGGATTTCTCCTTTATACTGGCCCTCTGGTCTCCAAAATTTGCATTCAAATTTCAGAGACATTACACTTACCTGCGATAAATTTAATAAGTGTTGTTATCTATGGTAGAGATAAAATCTTCCTGAGAATTTCTGTTTGCTCAGTATATTTCTGTTGATTATTATTCTTCAACTTATTAATATTCAAATGTTTCCATTGTACTGCCGGGAATCTACTATAGTCAACTTTCGTCCAATCGGGTTTACCCTTTGAGAACTCAAATAAGAATTCTTTATCTTCTGCAGTCAATGAATCATTAACTATTTTGATAAGATGGCCTCTCGTTTTCTCGAATTCATCATATCCAAAAGAATTATCTGTCAATCCGTTAAATTGACTTTCAAAAACAGCAGACTGATCAAGAAGACGAGGCCTTAATAATTCGAACATGGGGCGTTTACTGCATAGAAGGAAAAAGAGGAAACCCTCTTTTATTTCATTTGAGTAGCCTATCTCATTTATAAGATTTCTTATATCAAAAAGGTCTCGGGGATGCTGTCTATCTAATGCTGCAATAATTTTTCCACCCCACAGTTGCTTCTTAGAAACTGTTCTGACTTCACAAAACTTATTAAAGGACTGCTGGGCTTTATCGCATAATACGACTAAATCAGTTGCAGCAATTACCCCACGATTGATTTGATTTACCTCTATTTTGACTATTGCATCCGAAGTCGCACAAATTAACTTCAATTCTTCTTCGTTTCTGACCGAATCTGAAAATCGGATAGAAGGTATCCATTTGTATAATCGTTCTTTTATTCTTTCGAGTGCAGAGCGTATATTATGCAAATCCACATCCCTTTTCTGACTAACTGGAATATAGGTAAGGTCAATATCAACTGACAAGCGAGGCATATTAAGACAAAACAGATTTATCGCTGTTCCGCCGTGAAGAGCAAATACATCTTCTTTTGCCACTCCCGACAATATATCTAATAGAAGTGAAAACTGTTTCTTATATATATCTTTCACTCTGCTAATTCTTTGGGTAATACTAATTTGTATTTCGGTATCAGCACGCCGTTGTTAACAAGACTCCGATTGCCGGAACCAAGATCTATTGCTGCTATGTCAATATATTTAAACCAACTATGTCCTGCACGTTCTGCAAAATAAAGAAAGAGCCTTTTTGTTTTGACAGACTTACATTCTTTCAATAACTCCTGTACGTGATTAGGACGTAACGTCGAAAGCCCCTCCATTAATTCATATGCTTCTTTCAGAGAAAATTCATTGGGGCATAACGATAAACACTCCATAATTGCTCGACATGAATTTGATATATTCATTTCTATTCCGGCATCCAGATACTTAACTAAACCAACAGTGTCATCTCTAAAAAGGGATTCCTTGAAAATTACATAATTAATATCCCATTTGTTGTTCATAAACCATGACGGTAGCTTTGTTTTGCCCGGAGCAAACAAAGTTGCTTCTGGCTGAGAAATTTGAAGATAATGAGCAGCGCCATTCAAGTCTAACGCAGAACGGCCTCCAAAATGAATGTTTATATTTGCCTGCAATTGTAACGCAGCGATAGCACCAGATAGTAAAAGTCGATCTCCCGATTTTAGCATCGCACCTTTACCGATAGATCGTAACCATCCACTTTTTCTGTATTGTTGTTGGAGCTCATATTGATATCCCTTCGAAACAAGCCAGGAAGATAGCAATACAAGCCCTTTAGGATATTCTTGTATTAATTTGCTGATTTTCGACTTGTTTATATTTACCTCATTATTCATATTATAAATATAGTTGCAAGAACAAATATAAACAACTTTATTCTATTAGTCAATGTTTTTAATTTACAATTGTTCTCATATCTATATTAATAATATAAATACTAGGATTCTTATAAACGACTTAGCAATTTTTATTGGAGTTACGAAATATTCAGATTTCAAGGGCATACAACATGATATAGTATCTACTTAAAGTGCCCAGTACTTTCTCCGTAGATTATTAATCCCTTATCATTCCGGACAATTGCCCCCTGCCAAAGACATTACCCATTGAGGTTAAGAGATGGCATAGAAGACATTAAATAATTTGCAAAAAATTTTTAATGTGAAAATTTTGCATATAATCATTATTATTGCTCATAATCATTGATGTTTGATTTTGTGCATGTTTAGTGACTATTTCTTAATAAACTATTAAGCATTTTGTATAAATTGTCTGCACATTCTACTTTTTGTAATAAATGATTTAAATAGTTATAATAGAATATCACTAGTGTCCACTTAATTTTTTAATCAACTTCTGTAATAACTTGAATTTATGCAATATATATTAATAAAGCATGTCCACGATTTGAATTCATACTTTTAAAGACAAAGGTGAATGAAGGACTATGCTTACTGGGAAATATGTATTTGCACAACTTATCGTATTTCTTCCGCAAAAGACATTTCAACGAATTGTAATGAAATATAAGGGAGATAAATATATTAAGTCGTTCAGTTGCTGGAATCAACTTCTGATTATGATGTATGGACAGCTGTCTGGCTGTGAAAGCCTTAGAGAACTTGTCTGTATAACGACAGCTCATTCCCAAAAGTCTTACCATTTGGGTTTTGGTAAATCTTTGATAACACGCAGCAATCTTGCCAAAGCAAACGCTAACAACAGAGACTGCAATATCTTTGAGGAATTTGCCTATAAAATGATATCGATTGCCCAGAGAAAACGAATCACAAGAGAATTTGAGATTTGTGGGAGGTTTTATGCTTTTGATTCTACTACTATTGACCTGTGCCTGAACCTTTTTTGGTGGGCAGGTTTTCGTAAGACCAAAGGAGGAATCAAGGATTGTTAGTACTTTAAAGATACTAAACAATGATTTGATTTGCTAATCTTATTTCATTTATTTATCTGATATTCAGTATTTTATCTAACTTTTTATCAACAGAAGTTAGTGAAAGACTGTTCCACCAAAATTGACGAAGAACCCCCATAATTGGCTTAATTAGGTGTTACTATTTTATATATTCGTGTTACTCATGTGACAAAAAAATTATTCTACACGACTCATAACAAGTTTACCATGAATAATGCCTTTAATCCCGATAAGCTTATCTGATAATTCTGTCAGCCTGTTTGCTTTACCTTTTACAGCAACAATCTCAAGACAGTTGTCATGGCTCAAATGAAAATGTTGAGAAGAGAGAATTACATCAAAGTAATCATGCTGAATATCATTAGATTTTGTGGTAATATCTCCCTTATGATGATCATAAAGCATCACTATAGCTCCGGCGACTATATTATTACAAAGCCATTTTTTCTCAACCAGATTTTTTTCAATCAAATGCCTGATGGCTTGAGAGCGATTGGGCAAGTGATTCTCAATAACAAAATTATCAAGAGCTTGAAGAACTACTTCATCCAAACTGGCTCCAAAACGGACTAATGTCATAATGTTGCTATAATAATAGGTTTAAGAAAATAAATATTTTAATTTATCGAAATTCCCAATTAAGGTTTACAAATGAAAATATCAGATATTAACTATTTGCAAATTTAATTTTTTTTGACATTAATCCTTTCAGTATTTATTAATATACTCTGATTTTTTGTGCTAATTATCTCTTGTTTAGTAATATTCTGGTTATTAATAGATCATTTTAAAATCTTATTCAAGCTCATCTAATATATTTATGATATGATGAAAATGTTACTAATATAGTTTTAATTCTCCTTCGAGATAGTTGCTCCTTTTTCAGTTATAACATGAACAAATCCTGTGAGATCGAAAACCTCTAAACCGGAAATCCGGGTTTCGTAAACGTCACATCGGTAATAATAAACCCCGGGAGACACGATTTTCCCTTTGTAAGTCCCATCCCAATTCAGTTTTGGATCATCGGTTTTAAATATCAGTAGTCCTCCACGATTGAATAATTTAAAATCAACCTTTTCAATTAGTCCTGATGTTTTTGCTATTAATTTATCATTGATACCATCCCCGTTAGGAGTAAAAACATTCGGAATCTCATAAAAACTACACGAATCAATACATGTTACATCTGACAAATTGCTCTCATTAGATTTCAGATCAAAAGCAGAAACAGCGTAGCATCCTGCAATTATTTCTCCCGGATAATGCTTATATGATAGTATGGTTTTATCATCAATAGTAGCAAGCAATGAAAGATTTTCAGCATATAACATTTTATAGTAAATCTTATAACCGGCAACATCTGCCAAACAGGTTGTGTCAACAAAGCTCAAGCTTATCACATTATACAAGCTATCGCATTTTGTCGCCACATTAATTACAGGTGTACATGGAGGTTCATTGTCAACAGGAGTCACCGTTACAATCTCGGAGAAATTTATAAGATTTTTTGGCATTTTATCTGCAGTATAGCCACCAGTTGAACGAACGAGATAACTATATTCTGTTCCGTTTGTCAGATTATAGTCCACAAAAGTTAGCTGGTTTGTCGTACCTATTGAATCATATTCAGTGGTAACATTATTCAATCTGAAGAAATCATATCTGGTATTTATCCATGGAACGTTACGGGTCATAGTAAAACGTGACTTCCTGTCCCCGGGTGCAACGGAAAGGAATACTGATGAGGCATATCCAGCATCACCTATAAGGAATTCATTGCCAGATGTTCTGTTCCATAATTCTACTTTATAAAGATATCCTTTTGATTTTGTATCAATAAGGGTATCAACAAGCACTGTATCGTTCAGGTTTATTGTAGGAATTAATTTTATTTGTGAAAAAGTTGTTCCTAAAACACCTTCAGCTCTATAAACAATATATTCATATGGTCCGACAGCTCCAGGGATTGTATCCAGCTTAACTGGTTTTTCCCAGGCAAGATATATTGAGCCGGTGGTAGTATCAGTTTTTCTTACACTGACATTCCTCATGGTAGGAATACCGGAAACGAGTGCAGTTACTATCTCGTTTGAGGCTCTACTTTCCGTTCCATTAGGATAGACTGCAACAATTCTGTACGAATAATCTACCCCATTTTCCAAACCAGCACCATTATTATTATCAGTATATGAAACAGTTGAGCTTCCGTCAATATAACCGACTTTAACAAACCCTGTCGATGACGGAATACCTGCAGTGCATGAATCAGGAACAAATGTGGAAGCTCCTTCTCTCCTGTATATGCTGAAACCAGCAATTACTTTTGTTCCGTAATCTAACCATGAAAGCTTAATGAATTTAGCCTGAGGCACTGCTTTCGTTAAGACAGGAGAAGGACCAAGTACCTTAATTATCAGATTATCAATGTCTGTTAGATTAACGTCGGAATTATTATCATCAGACTTAAATACAACAGTATATGGTTGGTTTCTCACAGCCTCATGACAGGTTATCCATTTGAATCTTGAAGAAGAATATCCTGCTATAGAGTCAATTTTTGAAAATGTTGCTGGGCACGATGTTAGACTATAAATACCTGAAGTTGAGGACAGGTTTATTCGGTCTTTGTCAACATCACTGGCAGAAAAGAGAAAACTAACTGTATCTCCGGCTTCGACACAAATATTACCTGGGATTTTATTTACTGGTGGCTTATTATTTGTTTCATATACTTCAATCTGTATATCGCGTTCAACTACTCCTATTTTTTTCCCATTTCGCCATTCCTGAATTTCCATTGCAACATTAAACTTGCCAACCTTTGTTGGGGCATCCCATATCAAATCGCCGCTTATAGAATCAACTCTGATATATTTTGAAGCTGGTGGTAAAGTATACCCTTCAATAGCTTTATCATCTTCCCTTGTGCACACTGTAAGCTTGTATGAAAGGCTGTCTCCATCAGGATCATATGCACAAGGGTTATAAACGAATGTTTGTCCCAGGGCTGCTTTGTCGTAAGGCGGATTAAGTAGTACGGGTGTATTGTCATAACCCATCGCTGAATTTACAATCAGTATAGTTGATATGGAAAAAATAACATTTACAGAATTGGGAATATTTACTACACCCTCATTTCTGTTAGGATCTTCCATATAGATTTTATAAACACCGGGCCCAGGGAAAGTATGGGTTACCTCATAGATATTTTTAGCATAATAATTGGGAAGTATAGTCTTGCTAATGCGAGAAGCAGTAGCACTTGAATTATCCCCGAAGTCAATACTATATTCTTGTCTGTCAACCGGAGATAAAGTATTTGTATATGTGGTAATTGTTACCTTATAGGTGAGATCTGACAGCTGAGTATAAGTAATCTCTCCGGCACGCATATGTGTTGCTGAAAGTCTCGCAAAAGTCAATATGAGAATAAATAATAAAAGAATCCTTTTCATTAACTGCTATTTAATAAAGTATTTATTCCACGGCAAAGGATTGGAATATTGTGGATTAGTAATAAATGTCGAATCCGTTAATGTAAGGAGAAATGCTTTCAGGTCAATAAGATCCTTATTTGTAAGATGCATTCCTCCATGGTTCATATTGATCATTAACGGATCTACATATGGAGAGCGTTTCAATCCTGAATTATAGAATTCCAGGACTTCTTCAAGTGTTTTAAACCTTCCATCATGCATATAAGGAGCAGTCAGTTCAATATTGCGAAGTGTGGGGACACGATATTTGCCCCGATCTCTCGGATTGTGTGTAACCGAAAAACGGTCTCCTATTTCATTAAAATCAATATCTTTTGCATTATTCATGAACAGGTTTGTTGTCCAAAGAGGAAGAGCAGGTGATCCATGACAATGGAAACAGTCACCACGTTCGGTGGTAAACAAGGTGAGCCCATTCATTTCAGATGTAGTAAGTTCTGCTTTACCATCCATAAACCTGTCAAATCTTGAATTACATGAAACCAGCGAACGAATAAACTGAGCGATTGCTTTGTCTATTCTTTCGATCGTTACCGTATCAGACCCGAATGCCTTCTTAAACATTGGGGGATACAAAGGGATATTCTGAATTGTATTAACTGTCTTTTCAATGTTCCCGGCAATCTCATATGGAGAAACAATGCTCATCCACACAAGCGATTCTATGTTTTTATAGTTATATATTGGTTCCGCTGGAACTCCAAGCTTCTCATCTCCCAGTGTATTGTTAGAGTTGCTTATCTTTCCATTCCATAAGTATCCTTCGTTGATCCAGGCAAGATTAATTAAAGGAAGCATCACATGAGGTGTCTCTTTTCCACTAAGGCCGTGTGGTCGTCCACCTTTATACAAGGGATTATCTATACCACACTCGAAAGAGTGTTCCTGCTTGTGGCACGATGCACAAGACATAAGTTTCTTTTTATCCTTATTACCCGATAAACGTCCATCATAGAATAAATATCTTCCCAATTCAATCCCTTCTACTGTCATCGGATTATCAGCAGGGATATTCAGACTATCAGGGAAAATTGAGATTTTAAGCAAATATGGAGTAGGCTGATCAAAAAGATTTCTGACGAATCCTTTTGAAACCGAACAGGTAAGGATAAAAAGGCCAAGCCCGGTACAAATAATAATCAATATAATATTTGGCTGTTTCCTGTTCATGTTATTCTATGATTCTGCAACTAAATGCAGATGACCCGTTTTTACATATTGACCTCATTGCTTCCTGGTTATCCATAATACCGCCATAATTGTTGAAATCAATAATATCCGGAGGACCGAACCATTTATTTATATCCATTATTATCTCTACTTTGCTAATTTCCCCCTTGCTAATTTTAAAAGAAGAAGCTGGTAACGTTACCCTGAAATAATTATGAATGAACCCGATAATTTTCTTCTGTTCGTTTCTAATCTGGCCAATTCCAAGATGACAATTGAAGTTTGAGATATCTCCGTTATTATTATGATACCTGACATTTATTTTCATGTAATGATACCCGCCACCCAGAACATCCGGCCAGAACATAATACTTTCCGGGGGATTTTTAAACCTGTATGATTTATTATTATTCTTCGAGAGTCCGAATATGAATGAAATAGAATCATACCTGCCAGCAGGTATTTTATCATCTGGAGACCATATAAGAGTATTTGGATAGTCCTTGTCGACATAATGCCACGGGATTAAAGGAGAAAACATTATGGAATCTACGGAATGACTGTACAGGACTATTTCGGAAATAAAATATTGTACCTGATTAATTTCATATTTATTCCCGGCACTGTTTGTATAGATCATTGTGTCATACAATATGGGGTTCCCGTCAACCTGATGAACAAAGTTGAAGGATAAATCCCCGTAATTGTTGTCAGGTTCACTTTTTTGTGCCGATAAAGGTGAAACAGAGGCAAAATACCATATAAAAGCAACAAGAACTGAATTGAATATTTTATAAGTAATTTTCATTTGATCATTATTATTTATTTTATCCATAAACCTGCAGACGGAGTACTTATAAAGTAAATCTCTTCCCCATTTGCCAGTGTATTGAATCCATTTTTTAGTTTTTCAGGATTATATAGATCGACTGCTTTGTTATATTCCAAATAATTGAAATTCACCGATTCAATCTCTTCTTTTGAAAGATATCCTGGTGCATATGTAATTTTAAATCTGCCTTCTGAAGATCCATGAATCAGATGTGCAGTAGCATGTGTAAGATCCTGAAGATCTTCATTTTCTTTCCAGAGTTTCATTATTTCCGGTGTGCCGGCATAACCGTATTTCCGGATAACCTTGTCTACTTCATCCTGTTCTCCAAAACGTTTAAGCCCGGGAGCAATTATTATTAGTTCACCTCCGTCAGCCATTGCTTTGCGTGTACGATATATTGCCTTGTTAGCAACCCATGTGCTGAAAAACTCATTCCCCTGCATCATGGCCACAACTTTTTTCAAAGGAGGAACTACGGTTATATTTTCTTTCATGGATTGCATAGCTGCCATCAGGTAGGTGTCCATATCATCGCCACAATAGAACCCACTATGAACAAGATTCCCATCAAGGTTGTATTTCATAACAAGCTGAATAAACATGTCAGGTAATTGCCTGAGAAATTCTGATTCAGCTTTATTGAAACAATGTCGTAAGGGGGTGATCAAATTTCCCAGATTGTTTTCTATCCCGTAACAGGCAGCCGCCATATGTGAGGCACAGATCATATCTTTACCTCCTAAACCTATGAAATAGTTTTTGTTATGATTTGCAAATCCCAGAACTTCATGTGGGACTACATGGCCGATATTTATAATAATATCCCATTTTTCTTCAAATAACCGTCGGTTAATACTGACCGGAATCTCCCAGTCGGCTTTCCCATCAGTAGTTTGCTTCACATATTCTGCAGGAATTGTACCAATTCTTTTCCCATCTTTTTTCCAATTATGAATAAGTATGTTTTCTTTTGGAATATCTCCAAACATCCACAGGTTTTGTTCTTCTGTGTGAGGCACATGTTGACCAAGTGTAGGCATAATAAATACTTCCGCAGAAGGAGAGAAGTAATTATATAGCAGATTTGTTATCCAACCTGCCCCTGAATGGGCTCGTGTTATATCAGGAGGTAGCAATAAAATCTTGTGAGGTTTTTTGCAAATTCGTTTCAGACACTCTTCACCTGCTTGTATAACAAGTTGTTTTAGAGTATTTCTGTCTATTTCCTCCTTTTTACTATAAAACCATGGCATTGTTCATCAGTATTTGAGTGTAATATTAACACGTTTTTATAAAACGTAACACGAATATAGTTATTATATTTAGTACTAATTTTAAACCATTTACTTCCATTATTGGAAAAGCCGTTGTCCTTGACCACTTTACGCTAGAGTGAATTGACCATACTTGGCCAGGATTAAGTGCTTGTTGTTAAACTATTTATAATAATTGTAATTGAACCGGCAGATATGATCAACTTATCCGGCTTTTGCACAACAAGTCAGTCTTTTGCAGTAAGTGCCAAAGTTAGACTTGAAGATTGTACCAACTTCATGCAATTGTCTCGTTAAGTCGCATAGATTGTAAACCATCATTTTAAGTTGTATTTTCCAAATCCGGAAGTGAAAACCTTCCAAATAAGGAAATAAAACGACGCCAAACAAGGAAGTAAAATAGCTCCAAACAAGGAAGTATTGTTATATTTGTATCGAAATCCAACTATAAATAAAATGGCGGAAATGACTTATTTATCACGCTTGTGTGATCAAGAACTACAAATAGCATTACAATCGTCAGGGGCAGTTTTAATTGAGGGAGCCAAGTGGTGCGGAAAAACACGTACCGCGTCTATTGCGGCAAAGAGCATTTTGTACATGCAAGATCCTGATAATTCGGCATCCTACCAGACCATGGCCGACACAAAGGCTTCATTATTACTCAAAGGTGAGGCACCAAGATTAATTGATGAGTGGCAAATGGCTCCGGTCTTGTGGGATGCGGTCAGATTTGAAGTTGATAAAAGGGGTAATACCGGTCAGTTTATTTTGACAGGTTCGGCAGTACCTGCTGATAACGTAACTGCACATACAGGTACAGGACGGTTTTCCCGATTGTTGATGCGTCCTATGAGCCTATTTGAATCGAATGAATCGAATGGCTCAGTTTCTATAGGAAGTCTATTTGCAGGGAACCAGGATATTGAATCAATGTCAGAATTGTCCATTGAAAAAATAGCTTTTGCTTTATGTAGAGGTGGATGGCCTGCAAGTGTCTTGAAAAGTGAAGCATCAGCATTACATATGTCAAGAGATTATGTTGAGGCTATAATTAATTATGATGTATCACGTGTTGATGATGTGGGAAAAAATCCCAAAAGAGTTCGGTTATTGTTGAGATCTCTAGCAAGAAATGTAGCTACATTAGCTTCGATACAGACGATTAAAAGTGATATTGAAGCAACAGATGTTTCAATATCAGATAAAACAATAAGTTCTTACCTAAATGCATTACGAAGAATTTTTGTGGTGGAAGATTTGCCTGCATGGTTGCCGTCAATGCGTTCCAAGTCGGCAATACGCACTTCTGCAAAAAGGCATTTTGTTGATCCTTCAATCGCTACAGCAGTTTTGAGAACAAATCCGGATGGGTTGTTGAACGACTTTAATACTTTTGGGTTCCTGTTTGAATCGTTATGCACACGAGATATTCGTATTTATGCACAAGCGATTGATGGTGATGTGTTTCATTATCGCGACAAAAGTGGATTAGAATCTGACTTGATTGTTCGTCTGAAAGATGGTCGTTGGGCTGCAATAGAAGTAAAGTTGGGAAACAAACAAATTGAGGAAGCTGCTGAAAATCTATTGGCACTAAAAGCAAAAATTGATGAAGATAAAATGGGACAAGCCTCATTTTTAATGGTAATAACCGGAGGTCAATATGCTTATCGTCGTAATGATGGTGTTTTGGTAGTTCCAATCGGATGTCTGAAGAATTAGATTGTTCAGAGTTTTCTCAAGTCTGAGTTGATCCTCAAGTCCATTCATTCAACTTTTATAATTGATTTGGGATAAGTTAACGTATAAATCTGGTATTTATAATAAATGAAAGACTATTATATTAATTATAAAAGTCATGAACCTTTGAAGCCATTACTAATACTTTTCTTTGTTTCTGACTGCCCCAGCCGCGCTTTTTGTGTTCGGACTTTTCATCTTTTTCTCTTTCCGTATCAACACTCTCAAAGAAGCCTTCGTCCAGCTCTACGATCTTATCCAGCTTGTATTTACTATCCCTGGATCCCATTGTTAATCTCAGCTTCTGCATCATCATCCAGATGAGTTCATAAAATTTATGACCTATCTGCCGTTGTAACTCTTTTGCCGAAAAGGTCTTCTTTGTACTTGCTAATAAATGAATTGCAATAAACCAATACCTGAATGGGAGATTACTTGCCTGCATTACGGTTCCGCTTCTTAAGGTTGTCCTGGTTTTGCATTTCTTACACTGATACTGCTCAATTGTTTGCAACCAATAATGATCAGTACCACCACATTTTCTACAGATGACTCCTTATTCATCCCTAAATTCCTTAAATTTGATCCTACATGAGGATTCATCAGGAAATGACTCAATAAAATTGATTAGATTCACGTCACATAATTTTCAATAATATAATCAATTTATCTATCATTCCCGACACTCATAAAATTATAATCTTATTTTATGAGTTTATTTTCGGATTCTTTTTTTCAGCTTTTTGATCTCAAGAAGTTATACTGTTTCTGGTTCCTTTATCAAAGTTCCAATGCAGGTCTGGAATGAATATTTCACCTCATTCTCAACCGATAAGCCACAATAAGCGCAAGTATCGGAGGATTTGTCAAGAGTGTCGGGTAGTGTGAACACTTGTCCTGCTCTTGACAAACCCGGAGATACGGCTACCTTTGATTATCGGTTGATGAATGAAAACTATAATGGAGAAGTTCTAAATACTTTTGTTAAACCTATCCAGGTTATCTTGGGGTTGAGACATGGAATTTGTTGAAAAAATCCTAAGCGATAACTTTTGGGCTATGGTATCAACTAACAATGTAGCCAGTTGGCCAATGGTACCCAAGCCTGAATTATTGGGAAAAATTGCACTTAAATCCGACGGGAAAATAGCTCTTAGTGATGATCCTAAGATGGCAAAAGAACCTTGGTTCATCTTAGGCCCAAATGGAGTTATTGAAGCATGCATCACATAAATGCTATCATGGAGAAAGATCTTTTTGAACTTTCAAAAGGGATACTCGAGCAAAATAAGCTGGCATAGATGTGCTATTTATAGTATACTTTATTCCAAGAGAAGAGATAAATAATAGGAATTAATTAATTTTTATTAACCGAATTAGATTATTGACTATTTTTGACATCAAAAATACCTGATGTACAGATCTGAGGGGACATATATCAAGGCTGAGATGAAGATTGCTCCTATCATTTTTGAGAATCCCTCTCTCCTGCTTTTGATGGAACGTTTTGGCATTGAAGATGCTGTGCAGGACAAGACAGTTGCAACAATTTGCTCAGAGGAAAGCATAGAGTGTGCTTTATTTTTGTCAATAATAAACCTCTATAACGGTTTTATCCCTGAACAGTCTGAGAAGCTCAATAAAGGATGTATTGAAACAATAATTCGTTTTCTGAAAAACAGTCACAACTATTATCTTGAAGAAAAGATACCTGACATTCAAAACCTTATCAGGTCTCTTTTCGTTGCAAATGATATTATTGAAATCAGACTGATCGAAAAGTTTTTCACTGAATACAGTAATGAAGTTAAAGATCACCTGAGTTATGAAGACAATATAGCTTTCCCGTATTTCTATTCACTTCTTGGAATACCGGGGCAAAGGCCGTCAGAACTGAATGGTTTCTCAGCACAGGAATATAAAGATCATCATACTGATATAGAGTCAAAACTCACTGAACTGAAGACTCTTCTGATCAAATACATCCCTTTAAAAAACTCCCCTGCAATAAAGAGAAAACTTCTTACCAGTCTTTTTGAGCTGGAATATGATCTGACTATTCATTCCCGGATAGAGGAGCTTGTCCTTATTCCATTGATAAAAAAACTTGAAAACATAATTGAATAGTATCAGAAAAAATATTGTAATCATTGAGCCTTCCGACATAGTAAATGAGGGCTTACTGAATATGATCCGCAGCTTTCCATCAGTTGGAAATGTACTCCGGCATGACACTCCTGAAGATCTGATATCAGGAGCCAACAAAAGAAAAACAGATGCGGTGTTAATTAATCCGTTCTTTATTAAACGTGACATAAGGCACTTTAGTAAACTAAAGCGTGAGAGTGGTATCGGATTATGGATAGGCATTTTATATTCTTTTTATGACAGGGAGACTCTTGCAACATTAGATGGCGTCATACAGATTTCTGATTCTCAGGAGATAATATCATCTACAGTTGAGAAACTTCTTAACAACACCGCGAATAACAGTCTGTTGCCATCAGAGAATCTCACTGAAAGAGAGACTGAGGTATTGCAACAACTTGTTGCCGGTTTGTCAAACAAAGAGATAGCTGACAAGCTTAACATAAGCATTCATACTGTCATAAGCCATCGGAAAAACATTGTTCAGAAAACCGGAATCAGGAGTCAGTCAGGACTTGTGATATATGCTATCTCAAATCACATTATTACTCTTGATGCTACGACTTTATAGTCATATTACTCCCCTTATTTGATTAGTATCTAAGATTATTATCCCAACATTATGGGATTGTAGCATGGGATAAACTCATCTTAATTTGCTTCTACAAAAAAATAAATAATGATGAGAAAGATTCTTTTTATTTTCCCTGTTATGATTCAACATTTATGTGTCCGCCAGGTTATGGTACACTTTTCTATGAAGGAATAACAATAAAGATAAGACACTAGATTTTTGTCCCATAATTATTCTTGGATTACTGTGCCCCGTACACCGGGATAATGGTGTACAACCCCGAAGGCCTTAAGTCTTCGGGGTTTTAACAACAAAAGAATCTTCTCATAAACACTAATTAACATTACATTTCCTTGGCAATTATTTAAAGCTGATTATGATAAAATATTATATCCAAAGTAATACAGAACCATATTTGGTGAGTGTAAATACCTGACAGCATGTTTTTCATATGGAAATTACAGATTTAAGGCTTTCTGATCTTGGCACAGGAGAAGAAGCAGTTATTAACAAAGTTGTTGGTCATGGTGCGTTTCGCAAACGTATTACCGAAATGGGATTTATTAAAGGCAAGAAGGTTACTGTTATTAAGAATGCCCCGTTGCAGGATCCCGTTGAATATGAGATAATGGGATATAATCTCTCATTAAGACGAAGTGAGGCAAGCCTGGTTGAAGTAGTAAGGGAGTGCGATTATAAGGCATCTAATGAGCATGCGTTTGAAGGCACTATTGTTGATGATCAGCATGAAGAGCCTTTCCGTCAAAGAAGCAAGACAATTAATGTAACTCTGGTTGGCAATCCCAATTGCGGCAAGACTACATTATTCAATTATTTATCAGGCTCACATGAACATGTTGGCAATTATGGCGGTGTTACCATAGATGCCAAGGAAGCAGTAATAAATGAGGGTGATTGTACGCTTAAAATAACAGATTTACCCGGAACTTATTCCATCACCGAATATACTCCTGAAGAGCTTTATGTAAGACATCATATCCTGAATAATATGCCCGATGTGGTAGTTAATGTGATTGATGCATCTAATATTGAACGTAACCTTTTTCTTACAACTCAGCTTATAGACATGAATATCAGGGTTATAATCGCCCTTAATATGTATGACGAGCTGAATTTTAAGGGTATTATTTTAGATCATGAGAGATTGGGAAAACTTATTGGCATTCCTGTTGTTCCTACGGTGGCAGTGAAAGGAATGGGTATTTCAGATCTTATCCGGAAAGTGATTGAAGTATACGAAGGCAAAGATCCGGTAATACGTCACATCCATATTAATTACGGAAAATCTATAGAGGATGCAATCAGGAAAATTCAGGAAGAGATAAGGAAAAATTCTGACATTTCAGTTTATTTTTCAACAAGGTATCTTGCAATAAAACTGCTTGAGAATGATAAAACAACACTTGATAGGCTAAAAGAGTGTCCTAATTTTGATAAAATAGTCTCAACAGCTAAAAAAGAAACGGGAAAACTTGAGAAAGAATATCATGCGAAGTCAGAGACTATTATCACTGATGCAAAATATGGTTTTATTTCAGGGGCATTAAGTGAAACATGTACTGGCTGCTCCGGTGTCCCCGGAAAGAAAAAAAGAGATCTTGATTTTATTTTTACACATAAGATATGGGGATTCCCGGTGTTTTTACTTTTCATTTTACTAATGTTTCAGGCAACATTTGTTATAGGTAATTACCCAAAGGAATGGATTGACTCAGGTATTAGCCTTTTACGTGACTTTATGAAAGAGGCAATGCCAGAAGGAGCGCTTCGCGATCTTCTGGTTGATGGAATCATTGGCGGTGTCGGTGGAGTTCTGATTTTTTTGCCTAATATAATTATACTTTTCTTTTTCATCTCATTAATGGAAGATACCGGTTATATGGCCAGGGTCTCTTTCATCATGGATAAGCTGATGCATAACATAGGATTGCATGGAAAGTCGTTTATACCTCTTCTGATGGGATTCGGATGTAATGTGCCTGCCATCATGGCAACACGTACCCTTGAGAACCGCAAGGACCGCATTACTACAATGTTGATAATACCTTTTATGTCATGCAGCGCACGCCTACCTGTTTATATACTTATTATTTCTGCCTTTTTCCCTAAGGACCAGGGACTGGTGCTTTTTTCGATATATCTTACAGGTATTGCTCTGGCTGTACTAGTCGCCTTGTTATTAAAGCATACACTGTTTGCAAAACAGGATGTTCCCTTTGTTATGGAACTTCCTCCCTACAGAATGCCTGGGGCACGGAGTATCTTAAAACATTTATGGTATAAGAGCTCCCAGTACCTACGGAAAATGGGCACAGTGATACTCTTTGCTTCCATCCTTATATGGGTTCTTAGTTATTTGCCCCGTAATAATAACAGGGAGATGGTCTATGATAACATGATTGCTGCTGTTATTGCTGATACATCCTTATCGTCCGACACAAAGGCAAGTCAGATTGATAAACTGAAGATTGAAGAAGCATCTGAATATCAGGAAGAATCATATATAGGTGAGTTAGGACATTTTATTGAGCCAGTAATAAGGCCCCTCGGATTTGATTGGAAGATAGGCATAAGTATCATTTCAGGTCTTGCTGCTAAAGAGATTGTTGTCAGTACAATGGGTGTCTTATATCATGCAGGTCTCAGCACTGATGAACATTCAAACATACTTGTTGAAAAACTACAGCAACAGACTCACAACAACGGTTCTTTGAAAGGGAAGAAGGTCTTTACTCCTCCTGTAGCTTTAGGTTTTATGCTTTTTGTCCTTATCTATTTCCCATGTGTTGCAGTGATAACAGCTATAAAAAAAGAAGCAGGTTGGCGTTGGGCTTTACTAACTATGTCTTACACAACATTAACTGCATGGATCGTTGCATTTATAACATATCATGTAGGAAACCTTTTCTTTTAGGCTTCAGAATAACACAAGCGCATAAACTACACTAATAAAATTAAATAGGTTTTATCAAAAACCTAAAATGGGAAAAGTAATAAAGTCGGCAGGACATAAAAACAAACATTTTTAAATATAACCCGTATAGATAGCAGTATACACTATTCTCCAAAAACAAGCACTGCAATGATTTTTCCGGGATCAATTAGCCAGACAATCTATAAAAGGCATGCATTGCGCTCATCCTTTACAATCCCTATTTATGACTATCAAAACATTTATTTTTAACCGAAAAATGGGATTGTAAGACCTTTTACATTACTGTTATTTTGTACTAACAGAAAAACATCAATATGAATGCAATACTTATGATCCAACCCTGAAGAGAATTATTCAGAAGCATCTCATTTGAATTGCTCTTTATAAATGAAATATTAACAGAAAAAATCAATTAACAATGCATGGTTCAGTACAACAGATAAAATCAAGATTTTCACTAATAAAATATCTATGCATACTACCTTTTTTGATGATTATATATTCAAATTGTTATGCCGATAATCACAAAATAGAAGTTTTAGGCAAAGGAGATAAAAAGCCAGTTTCCTATGCCAGTGTATATTTTGAAGGTTTAATTAGTTTAAAAAGAACTTATGAAATCACCTCTGAAGAAGGTGTAGCGAATAATCCCGTACATGAAAAATCAATAGTTTACATCTCATTGGTAGGATATAAAAGTATAAAAGATACAGTATCTCCCGGAGAGTCCAAAACTTACTTTATGGAACAGGAACTCATTAATTTAAATCAGGTAGTGGTTACCGGAACACGTACAGAAAAACGTCTTGCCAATACCCCTGTTCAAACCATTGTTATTAGCAATAATGACATACAAAAAGCAGGTTCTGTCTCTACGCTGGAGTCTTTACAGGATTGCATTCCGGGTATTGTATCAATCCCCAATGCTATGGGTAACAACATGAGGATAAGAGGGCTGAATAGCCGTTATATACTCTTCATGGTTGACGGGGAGCGTCTGGTCTCTGAAGGAGCGACAGGAAATATAAATCTTGATCAAATAGACTTTAACAATATCGACCGTATTGAAGTCGTAAATGAAGCAGCCGCTGCACTGTATGGATCAAATGCTGTGGGCGGTGTGATTAATATTATTACCAAAAAACCTAAAGATAAACTTGAAAGCAGCATCAATGCCAGTTATCAGAGTCACAATACGAAAAAGCTACAGATTGATGTGGGTTCTAAGCTCAATAAACTGACAGTTATGGGAAACGCCTTTCGTAACAGTTCTAACGGTTTCGACATAGAAAACGGGCCATATGCAGCCAGATATGCTGACTACGGAGCATACCTTAAGGCAGGATACAAATTCACTGATCGTTTTACATTAAACTTAAGTAACCGTTTTTTTCAGCATGAACTGTTCAATCCCGGGAATTCCATGAATGTCACCCATGATCTTGACAGAAAATTTACAACAGGAGTCAATGCCGAGATCAAGTCAAAAAATGATTTGAACAGCATAAAGATAAGTACAAACATTGATAAGTATTATACCTATAATGTACTGGAGAAAAAGCATAACGATCTTGAAGAGGGCAGCGACGCTTCTTATATTTCGACACGTCTGACAGATACCTTTTCGTCGGATAAAAAATGGGAGATTGTTGCAGGGACAGAACAGAACCATGAACAGATATCGACTGTCACATCAACAACTCTTGGGCCAGACCCTACCACAAAAAGGGTTGAAGACATTAACCTGTTCGGGCAGGTACAGTATACAATTTTAACGGGCTTTGACATTATCGCAGGAACTCGCTATACCTATAATAACCAATTTAAGTCTGCCTTCACCCCTAAGTTATCCTTAATGTATAAAAAAGGCATTTTCACGTTCAGGGGTGGCATAGGTACAGCCTTCCGCGCTCCAAGCATCAAGGAACTGTATTACAATTTTGATCACCAGGGCATGTTCTGGATTTACGGCAACCCTGACCTGAAAGCAGAAAAAGGTCTTTATTCATCATTATCTTCAGAGATAACAAAAAACGGCATAAATGCCTCTTTATCTGTTTATCAGAATAAAATAGAAAACAAGATAACAGAATATATCATCATTGATTTTGAACGCAAAGAAAATCGCTTTTATAAGAATGTAAGCAGTGCTACACTTAAAGGATTAGATATTAATGTATCATATCTCTTACTGAAACAGTTTATTATAAAAGGAACATACAGTTACTGTAATGCACAGGATGATCTGACAGAACTGCAACTCGACAGCAATGTGAAACACAGCGGAACACTCTCCCTCTCATGGAAGGGAAAAATAATAAACAGCCCTTTCTCATTACAAATAGACGGAAGGTTTAATTCACCAATACTCTATCAAAGTATCAGCGTTAACAATGACGGGACAGAAGTAACAACTTACGATAAATCGTCACCTTATGATATATGGAAAATAACAATGGTTAAACCATTCAAAATAGGACAGAATTTACTGGAGATAACAATGAAATGCTATAATGTCTTCGCATTTAAGGAAGAGTCATTTATAGACCCCGGAAGACAACTCATGATTGGAATAAGATATAAATACAGATAACAAATAAATTTTTAACCGGTATGAATCCCGCATGTTTTATTACATACAAACACAGTGTTATATGAATAATATGTGTGGTTGCATCATTACAATAAAATAAATTACAATATGATGAAAAAAGTACTTTGTTTACTTGTTGCAGTTTTTATTATTGTTTTTTCTGCATGTAAAAAAAACGACTCCCCTGCAGGTTCAGGTGAAACATTAAGTCAGTTTATCGACGCCTCATCATCAACCACATGGCACTATTTTTCATTTAAAGATACCATGGTAATAGGTACAGGAGAAGAAAATGAGACCGACAATGCCGCTTGGTTTGCCCGGACTGACTGGGACATGGCAATATGCCGCTATAAAATCCGTACCAATAGTGGCGCTGCAACAACAGCTGGTGCAGATGGAGGCGTCTTTACCTTTTCTTCAGGCATCTCGTATGATGATATCACTGCAGTCCCTGATACGGCAATATTTGCTACAGATCAGGAAGTTGAAGAATCTGGTATGGGCGGAACAAAAATTATTGTGAAATCAAAAGCCCAGGTCATACAGTATAAAGCTAATGAGGACGGAAGCCTTGTTATGCCTCCTGTTTATCTCCAATCACCTATCTATATATTTAAAACAGCCGATGGCAAAAATACATATAAAGTTAATTTTACCCAATATCTTAATGAAAGTAGTACCAGCGGTAAGGTAATATTCGATTATGCCATTTTATATTAAAACAGTAAATAATGATAAAACATAATTTTAACCGATCAGATAACATGAAAAAATTATTTGCCATTTTATTGATATTTATATCGTTATCTTCTTTCGCCAATAACCGGAAAGGTTTGCTTGTAATAGCTCATGGCTCGCCATCACAACAATGGAACCAGCCGGTACTCGATCTGGAAAACAGCGTTAAGGAAAGTCTGAAGGCAAAACATATTGATGATTTTGCTGAAGTAAAAGTAGCACTTATGGAGTTTACTGAACCTTCAATATCAACGGTCATCAAAAACATGGAGAAGGAGGGCATTAACAAAATCTATGTACTGCCATTATTCATAGCTCCTTCAGGACATTCTGTCTATGATGTGCCCACCATACTTGGAGTATATTATAATAAGAAAATGGCAGAGAGCCTGAAAAAGGAAGGAACAGAGATTGTGGAAACAAAGGCTGGAATCACTATCGGACCATCTCTTAATTACGGCGATGTGATAAAAAATATCATACTTGACAATGTAAACGAATTGTCTAAAGATCCAAAAAATGAAGCCATTGTGATTTTGGCACATGGCGATGATAACTTTATGCCTTTCTGGGAAGAACTGTGCAATGAAACAGGAAACTATATTCTGAGTAAAACAGGAATCGAGTATTATGACAAGGCCTTTGTTGAAGTCGGACAGTCGTTTGCCATTAACGGCGTAAGTACAATACTGAAAGCAGCTCAAAAAAAGGACAGGGTTATTGTTGTCGGCATGTATCTGTCATCAGGTGTTAAAAATATGCTTGAAACCTCTGGGATAGTGATTATGGGAAAAATGGAAGACAGCAAAGCAATGCTTGAAGGAAAAGATATCGTCTATTCTGATAAAGGGTTGCTCCCATGTCCTAAAGTTACAGAATGGATTGTTGACCGTGCCGTTGAATGGTTAAACCGATAAGAAAATGTTACGCAAATTATTTCAAAATACAAGAAAACCCGGAAACAGTATTGGCGGTAAAATAATGCTCGCAATGATGAACCGAGGGCATAAACCCTTGTATGATTTTGGTTTGAAACACATTAATTTAAATGAAGCAAAAGAAATATTGGACATCGGCTGTGGCGGTGGAAAAATCATAAAAAGAATGCTTCGTATAGCTACCGAAGCTAAAATTGTCGGGTTGGATTATTCTTGTGCCAGCATAAAAAAAACCTTGACGCTAAACAGTAAAGCCTTAAAAGCCGGTCGTTGCGAAGCGACAGAAGGCGATGTTAAAGAAATGCCTTTCAAAACAAACCGTTTTGATGTGGTTACCGCTTTTGAGACCGTCTTTTTTTGGGACGTAGAAAAAGCGTTTGCTGAAGTTTTCCGCATTACAAAACCCGGAGGCAGGTTTTACGTGCTGTGTGAACTCAGCGACCCACAAAAAGGCGAAAAGTGGACAAAGATGATTGATGGCATGAACATCTACACCAAAGAACAGATAAAAATATTTATGGAAAAAGCTGACTTCTCCGATATCAAGTTTTTTACCAAAAAAGATATGATTTGCGTTACGGGATTGAAAAAATGAATAGTAATATGGCAACAAAAAATTATATAAAGAAAAGAATTTTGATTGGGAGTGTCTCATTTTTCGCCGTGTTGTTTGCTATGCCATTGGGGCATGCTTTGATGATATGGATGGAGCATTTTATGAGCAGCAATGCAATTAACTATTCAGCATTTGCCATGGGTTTTGTCGGGTTGACAATGGTCATTATCGGAGTTTTTGCCAAAGGCGACACCAGGCAAACCCTTTGGGGCTTGTTTGGTGGATTACTGTTTTGGACAGGCTGGGTTGAATTTCTTTACATTTATATCGCCCACCGGTTTGGGGTGCAGCCATTATTAAATGAAGCCGGCGAAGTGGTAACCAAACCCGAATACCTGATACTTCCATCTTCGTTCGGGTTTTGGGCAATGTTTATGTTGCTTTATATTTTCAGCATCAAAAGCGGGTGCGATTTTTTCAGTTGGCTGCAAAAAATATTCTTCGGGAAAAACCGTGAAACGATTAAAATAAAGCCAATTACACATCATGTATCCATTGTTACGTTTATGGAATTGAATATGATACTTTGGACAAGTTACCTCTTATTGCTTTTTTGTTACGATAAAAACTTTATTGGCGACCAAAATATTGTTACCACACTTGTTGCATCCGGTTGTTTGGCCGGTTCGTTTTTTATGATGCGCAAACTGTTGCGTATTTCGCAATGGGGTTACGCCATCCGGTATGCCATTGCCACAGTAGTTGTTTTTTGGACTTCTGTAGAAGTTATGGGACGCCGTAACTTCTTTAAAGAAATATGGGTACACCCACTGGCTTATAAAACCGAAATGATAACGATGTTCATTGCATTTGTACTTTTGGTGGCATTTTTGTTTTTTAATGTAAAACCGACCCGGTCTGCTGGTCGGTAGAGGTGTTTTCTTTAGAAAGCAAACAGCACCTCGGTTTACAATATATGCTGTTTCTAAAGGAATTATCACTCTCGATTAATTCCTATATCCCTTCTTTTTGCTATCAAGCCATAAATTTTTCATTACTTTTGGCGATTGCACCCCTTTTAATATCGTAGTTACTTTGCCATCGGTTTTTGACTTAATAAAACAGATGGCAGATGTACAATTACAATTTTCCCTTCCATAAACACAAATCATCACGATTAATATCTAAATTATTTTTTCTGTTTTTCATAAATGGTGTAACAACAGCACAAACTACTATTTCAGGAACAGTTACCGATGCTACAGATAACAGCCCTCTCATCGGAGCATCAGTGGTGGTAGAATCCTTAAATAAAGGTGCCCTTACCGATAATAACGGAAAGTATTCACTCCAATTACCCGACGGCACACATACGGTAATTTTTACATTCATTGGTTACGAAAAAAATAAAAAGACAATCAATTTAAAAGGTTCGCCTATACTTTTAAATGCCTCATTAAAAGTTGAGGCAACACAATTACAAGATGTAGTTGTAACCGGAAAATCAAAAATACAGGAAAAACGAGAACAACCAAACTCGATATCCATCTTGGATATGAACAAGTTAGAAGGGAGAGTGCTTTCGTTTGGTGATGTGCTAAATCAGGCTTCCGGTGTAAAAGTCCTGCAAAAAGGAGGATTAGGTAGTTCGTCAAGAACATTTATACAAGGATTAGATGGTAAGGGGGTTAGCATATTTGTAAATGGAATGCCAATGGGCAGTTCCGAAGAGTTTCAAGCAAATAGTATTCCCACCGATATGATAAAGAACATTGAAATTTACAAAGGTGTAGTGCCTGCTAATTTGGGCGGAGACGGTTTAAGCGGAGCTATAAATATTATAACAAAAGATTTTTCTCAAAGCCATTTTGAGGCCTCTTATGAAATAGCTTCTTTAAACACCCATCGAGCCAATGTAATGGGAAAGAAGGCTTTCAGTAAATCGGGTATTAGTTTGGATGTGAATGCCTCATACGACTACTCCGATAACGATTATGAGTTTAACAGCCCTTATGTCAGTTCTCCTGAAATCATCAGATGCGACCATAATGCATATCGCAATTACACTGCAAATGTCGGACTTTCATTTACAAAACAATGGTTCGATATCATGTCATTGTCATTCGGTTATGGCAATCAATACAAAGAGATACAGGGAGGTATGATGATTATTCAGTCCAAAATTGAAAAGACTCATGTTAAAGACAGAGACTTTACAAGTGCTCAGACCTTTTCAAAAAGTCTATTAAACAAGAAGTTACAATTCAGCCTCAGTTCAATGATTGATTATTCCGTTGAAAATCTTATAGATACATCGATAATAAGATATAATTGGGACGGAAATACCGAAAAACGTGCTGTTCCTGGCGAATGGGGAAGTTTCCCCAATAATTCGTATGATAAGTACTGGACAATACGGGAATTGATGAATTTAAAATACGATATAACTGATGCACATTCTGTTAATTGGAATACTTCGTATAAGTACAATAAAAAAGACCCATCCGACCCGTTAAACGACGAATATTCAACATATTCGGCCACCGGCTACGCAAGCAAACTACAAGCCTTAGTGTCCGGCTTAACTTATGGGCTAAACTTGTTTAACGGGAAATTGAAAAACGAATTGAGTGGCAAGTTTTTTTATCATTATTCCGAAGTGATGCCAACAAATGAAGGTGTCATAACAAATGAACTCACCACTACCGAAAACAAAAGTTCTTCTTATGGCTGGTCTGAGGCCATAGCTTGGAAACTGACAAAAAAACTTACCTTCAAAGCTTCTGCCTCTCAAGCCGTTCGTTTACCGGTTAGTTATGAGATTTTCGGTGATGGGGTGATGATTACTCCATCACCGGGTATAAATCCGGAAAAGAGCTTCAACATAAATGCTGGTCTTAATTGGCTAATCAAAGGAGATCGGGATTATCCAAATTTCCGCGTTGAAATCAATTCATTCTATATGAATGTGGAAGATATGATTCGGCTATTTTCTACCGAGTCTATGAAGATGGCTTACATCAATCTCGATAAAGCAAAAATAAAAGGAATTGAAGGAGATATAAATTCAGAACTTACATCGTGGATTAGTGCCAAAATAAATATCACCTATCAGGATTCGCGCGACAACAACAAAGAGGCGGTAGGCGGAGGTTTTAACTGGCACTACGATTATCGTATCCCTAATATGCCATACTGCTTTGGGAACGCCGGAGTCGATTTACATAAAGATAACCTGTTTTGCAAGAACTCGTTCTCTTCGTTCTTCTTCGATGCCGATTATACACATGAGTTCGCTTATACATGGGCTGCAAATGATAACAGCACACTTATTATTCCCGAAAAATGGAATTTCAACATTGGTATCAGGCAGTCATTTGCCAAGCATTATCATGTGTCATTCGAAGTGCATAATCTTATAAATAAAGAACAATGGAGCGAGTTCCGGTATCCATTACCCGGACGAACACTACATTTAAAACTCAGATATACATTACATTAATTCTTAATATATTTAATTATGACAAACAAATTCTTTAAGTATCTGCCATTTTTGGCACTGACTGTTTCATTGTGCGTTACATCTTGCAGCAAAGATGATGATAATGACGATAATCAATCAGAAACACAAAAATACGTTTATGGTGCACAGTCTGAAGGTTCATTTTATGTGACCACCTTTGGTGAAATACCGGGGACGGGCTCTATTACTTCCGACTTTTCAAAAGCTGTAACCCTTGTTTCGGGGCACTTGTTTCTGGAGAAGTATGGTGATTTCGTTTACGCCAATTCCGGAGCAATGGGTGATGGAAACGGAGGAGAACAAACTCTTCGCAAGTATTCTGTTAATTCAACAGGAGGGTTGACCGAGGTTGCCAATCTGACATTTCCCAACGCCCCAAGTGTGGTTGAAATTATGTTTGTAAGCGAAACTAAGGCTTATGCTGTTTGCTACAAATCGGGAAGCCTTATTATTTTCAATCCTACGACAATGAAGGAAACCGGTACTCTTGACTTATCAGCTTATGCTGCTTCAGGCCAGGTTGTTGGAGGAAGTGCTGTTGAAAGCGACGGAAATCCTGATGCGGGAAGTGGCATAATTGTAGATGGGAAACTGTATTTACCACTCAATCAATTTAATGGTGGCATGACGAATTTTCAAGCATTGGATGTTGATGGACAAATTGCGATCATTGATGTAGCAACCGATAAAGTTGAAAAGATTATAAAAACATCATTGGTTCAATGTGTTGGTATGTCGGGTCATACCTCTCCGGTTGCTATGGGTGATTACATTTATTTCAATTCCGGCCCTTTTGCCACAATGTTTGGCATGCCAAGCGGTATTGTCCGTGTAAACAAAAGCACCAAAGAGTTTGATCCAACCTACCATGTTGATCTTTCTAAAATTGCAGGAGGTGAGACAGGCTCATATTGTATGCAAATGACTGGTGTGAATGGCAAATTGTATTTCATGTTACATAAACCCAGTCTGAGATCTAATGATAACCAATCGGATTATACAAACAACAAGGATAAAGCCCCCTACGAATTAAATGTAGAATCCAAAAATGGAAAAATCATTGGACTTCCGGCTACCAGCAGTTGGTCGGCGCAAGCGGTTCTGGCAAAAGATGACTATGTTCTTTTCGGACTTCACGCAACGGCAGGAAGTGGATTTTACAGATATTATCCCTCAAGCGGAAAAATGGACAATACTCCTTGCGTAACAACACCAAGTGGAGCTTATAAAGTTCTTAGTCTGGAAGATTAATCAGTAAAAACAGAAATATGCAGAAAGACTAAAAAAGAGTATTGCATATTTCCGTTTTAAATACTCCCTATAATGAGCACTTTAAATATTCAAAAAACAGGAACATGTTGTCGTGTGATAGGATTACAGGGCGACAGTCATTTTCTTTCCCGTATTATAGCCATTGGGCTTACGCCCGGCTGTGAGGTGGAGATACTCAGAAACAGGAAACGGCAACCATTGATCTTGTTTGCCCGCGATTCAATGATCGCATTATCCAGAAAAGAGTCGGAAAACATATTAATCAAAGCATTATGACTGAGACTACATGTTGTTGCCCTGTAAAAAAAGAAACTGATTTTAGGAATGCAACCGGTTTATATATTGCATTGTTGGGACAACCCAATGCAGGTAAATCAACCTTTTTCAACTACCTGACCGGTTCAAACCAGCATGTGGGCAACTGGCCTGGAAAAACGGTTGAAAAGAAAACCGGTATGTTTGTCAGAAATGGCAAAACTTATCATATTACGGACTTGCCCGGAAGTTATAGCCTTTCGGCAAACTCACAGGAAGAAATGGTTACCCGTGATTTTATCGCGTCGGGACAAGCCGATTTGGTTTGCATCCTTGCCGATGCCTCTCAATTAGAACGAAGCATGTTCATGGTGGCCGATTATTCCGGCATCAAATGTCCGGTTATTTTAATTATCAACATGATTGATGTTGCCCAAAAGCAGGGGAAAACCATTAACGGACAATTACTTGAGAAACGATTGGGGATACCCGTTGTATTAATGTCGGCTTCGCAAAAAAAAGAATATGATTCGTTCATTGAGGCTCTTGACCGCCCATTGCAATCATTAAAAACGGAAGCTCTTTTTGCTAAATATAAAGAAGCGTTGGGCAATACTTTTACCGGATTATGCGAATTAACGAAAAATGAAGATTGTAAGTTTTTCTCATCGGAGTGGCTTGCCATAAAATTACTGGAAAACGACAAAGATATTATACTAAAAAAAAGAAAGCAAAACTTACCGTTAAGTATTGAAAACACCATAAAAGTCGGGAGTTGCAAATTCGACTGGATAAAAGAACTCTTAGATGGAATTGTAACAGGGGGGACAAAAAATAGTGAAAAAATGGGACGCTTCGACCGCATTGCAACCAGCCATATCTGGGGCAAACCATTGGCAGTACTTCTGTTGGTGTTTGGTTTGGTCATGTCGTTTGCAATTACCGTACCCTGGATGTTTTTTAGTTTCAAATTGCCTCGCATTATTTTTCCATTCATTCACAACTGGTTGAGTGGGTTAGGTTCACCCGGATGGACAATTTCTTTATCCGAAACCTTGTTCAATGCTTGTGGCACCTCTATTGGCATGATTGGGTTTATTGCAGGTAGCAGCCTGGTTTTTGGCTTCCTCGAAGATGTCGGGTACATGGCCCGTGTTGCGTATGTTTTTGACGGGGCTATGTCAAAAATCAAGCTTCAGGGCAAATCCATGATGGCGTTTATGATGAGTTTTGGGTGCTCAATGGGTGGTTCTCTTGGGGCCAGGGTTGTCGATAGTTGGGGGCAGCGCGTATTGACAATGGCATTGGCTTGGTTAATGCCTTGCGCCGGTACCTGGGCCGTCATTTCTGTTTTCGGGACTGCTTTCTTTGGCATCAATACCATTTGGATACTTCTGTCCATGTTTTTGTGTTCAGCCATTATAATGTTAATCGCTGCAAAAGTATTTTCGCCAAAATTGGTAGGCAAAACAGCACAATATGGAATGATTATGGAACTTCCACCCTATCATGCCCCTAAATGGGGCAGTTTGTTCCGCCTGGTGTTTTCCCGTATGGGGAGTTTTGCTAAAAGGGCTTTTACATTTATTTTAGGTGTAACAGCGGTATTTTGGTTTTTGGCTTTTACTCCCGATGGACATATTGAAAACAGCCTGATATATAAGTTTGGAACTTATATTGAGCCTGTTACCATGTGGGTTGGGCTTCGCTGGCAAACCTTTGTTGCCTTTGTTTGCTCAATGATGGGCAAAGAAGCTGCATTAGGGGTGTTAAGCTCTGTTTTTGGTACTGTATCGCAAGTTGTGGGCAGAGGCGAGGTCAGTCCGGATCTGGCTACACAAATGTCATCTGTATTGACAAAAGCTGAAGCCTTAGCTTTTATGTTTGCCTTCTACTTCAACATCCCATGCTTTGTTGCTGTACTTTCTATGAAAGAAGAAAGCCACTCTCTAAAATGGACTTTGCGGATTATGGCTTTTTATATCACGATAGCTTTAATTATGTCAGCCTCAGCATACTATATAGGAATGATGATATTCTGATAAAAAATTAAAAATGATTGAAGAACTATTATTGTTACTGAGTGATGGCAAAAACAGGACAATACCTGAAATTGCTCAGAAATTAGACATGAGCGAAAACGAGATTATTGCCATTCATGATTATTTAAAACAGGTGAAAGTATTACCTCAAATAGATGATATTCCGATTTGTTCAGGCTGTTCTGACAGATGCAGAAGGGAAAGATGTAATCGGCTTATAAATTACTAAAGCCATTCATCCACTTTCGATGTTTTGTGTAAGTGTATTTGGTTACGTATCGGTTGTTTTTTCCGGAATCAGGTTTGGGTTGCTGGCAACAATACTTGTTGGCCGATTTGTAAATTATAAAGAAAACTTAGCAAATCAATAACATCCCATATTTAAGTGATGAAATTATAAAAAAAATCACAAAAAGTAGTGATTGCACAAAAACGAACTTAGTTCTTTATTTGCATAAAATAATAATCGAAATGCAAGTTCAAAAAGACGACATAAGGGGAACAATACTGAATGCATCCAGGCAGGAATTTATGAACAAAGGCTTCAAAAATGCTTCTATGCGTTCTATTGCTGCAAACTCAGGCATCGGGTTAAGCAATATTTACAATTATTTTCGTAACAAAGATGAGATATTTCGCGAATTATTGTCAGGCTTGATTTATGCGATTGACTCTACGATGGAACAACACAACAGTCCAGATTATCTGAGTATTGAAGTGCTAAATTCCGACGAATATATGCGGGGACAGATAGACATGTTTGTAGGGTTGGTAGAGAAATATAAAGAAGATTTTAAACTCTTACTGTTCAAATCAGCAGGATCGACATTGGAATGTTTCAGGAATGAAATAACCGACAGGCATACCAAAACCAGCATTGAATACATTGCCCAGATGAAAAAGAAATACTCAGAACTCAATGGGAATGTTTCCCCTTTCTTCATTCATACCATGAGTTCGTGGTGGATTAGTGTGATAGCAGAACTGGTAATGCACGATATTTCGCACGATGCTTTGCAATGCTTTATAAGAGAGTATATGGAATTTGGCACTGCCGGCTGGAAAAAATTGATGGATATAAAAGACTAATATTTTTTTGAACAAATCCGAACACTGTTCTTTTTTGAAAAATAAATATAATATATAAATAATAAATACTGGTTAACAATTATGGCACTATCTGACAAACTGTTAGGAAACAATCGCGAACACATTCCAAACATGGCATTCAGGTTAATGGCTTTGGTAATGAAGGTAATGGATATTTTGGGCTATTACGATAAAAATTTCAAAACCTTAGAAATTAAAAAATACCGGCTAACCAACACACGGGTTGTTTTGTCGAATGGTTATTCGTACCCTGAAGCCGACCATACAGCCGATGTGGTTTTGGCTCTTGACATGTTCCACATGATTCAGGTTACCAATGCTTTGCTCCGGGAGTTTTCAAGGATAGTGAAGCCATCGGGTGTGGTTATTATTGAAGACGGCCATCAGCCAAGCGAACAAACTAAAGTAAAAATAATTGATAGCGGGTTCTTTAGGATTATTGAAGAAACCAAAGGGCATGTAAAATTTAAAGTCTCAAATAAAAAATAAAAAACTAAAATATATGGCACAGTTAGTATTAATAAGGCATGGTGAATCCTTATGGAATAAAAAAAACGTTTTCACCGGTTGGGTCGATGTCCCATTATCTTCCAATGGCATTATTGAAGCAATAAAAGCTGGTGAACAATTATCAAACATCTGTTTTGATCTGGTTTATACGTCAATGCAAGTACGTGCTATTGAAACTGCAATGATTGCACTTGCCCAAAACAAAAGTGACAAAACTCTGGTGATAATCCATCCGGAAGGAAAAATGAAAGACTGGACATTTATATACAGCGACGCTATGAAAAATAGCATTATCCCTGTTTATCAGGATTGGCACCTTAACGAACGCTACTACGGGGAGTTACAAGGCAAAAATAAAGCTGAAACTGCTAAAGAGTATAGCGAAGAGCAGGTTCACCTGTGGCGCCGTAGCTACGATGTACCACCTCCTGATGGCGAATGCTTAAAAGACACAGCAGAGCGCACCATCCCTTTTTTTAAAGAAAATATACTCCCTTTACTTGAAAAAGGTAAAAATATTCTCATTTCGGCTCACGGAAACAGCTTGCGTTCTATTGTAATGCATATCGAAAACCTGACCAAAGATGAAGTACTCAACCTCGAAATACCAACAGGAAAGCCCCTCTTTTACAATTATAAAAACGGGGAACTTGAAAAAACAACAACAAAACAAAAATAACATGGACATACCAACATTAAAAACACCGTACAGCAGCATAAACAACCTGCTGTACATGAGCTACCTTCCAAAAGTAATAAATGCAGCAGCAGATATAAACCTTTTTGAAACCCTTTCAGGGAATAGCCTTACCCTTGAATCTGTAGTAGAAAAACTTGATACAAAAAAGCCGGTTACTGAAGCACTTTTAAATGTATTGACTGAAATCGGGTTGATTTCCGAAGAAAACGGACAATATGGTTTGACCGGTTTATCAGAAGAATACCTCGTCAAAAAATCGGAGGCCAATCAGCTACACGAAATAAACCGGTTCTCGGGAAGTAATGGTCCATTCGATTTTCTGCCTCAGGCATTAAAAGGCGAAATGCCCAAATTCGACGGAAAAATGTGGAGTTCAAAAGAAATGGCTTTAGGAATGGAGCAGGGTATGAAAGCCGGAGGTCTGCAAAGTGTAATCTCTTTTGTGAAATGCATTCCGGATTTCTATTCCTGCACTAAAATGTGCGATTTTGCAGGAAACATCGGGTATTTTTCGTATGCTTTTTTGCAGGAAAACCACAACCTTTCCGCTCATGTATATGATTTGCCCGTGGTTTGCCAGAATGCCAGGGAGTTAAAGCAAAACGAAAGAGATTTCAATAGGATCACTTACCACGATTTTGACATAAAAAAAGACAACTCGTTTGGCGAAGGCTACGACTTCTTTTTTATTTCCCACTTTCTTTACGAATATGCGGCAAACGGTTCTATGGAAGAGTTCTTGAAAAAAGTGAACACATCCATGAAACCGGGCGGGATTATTGTTTCGAACCACATCTGCGATAAGGCAATCGACAAAGAAGGTTCTTTAACACTCTCACTGGTAGAACTGCAAACCAGGATACTGGGTTATCCTACGCATAAATTGCCAGAAACAACATTAAAAGAAATGCTTACTCAGGCCGGATTTGGCGATTTTCATGTCAAACAACCCGACGGGAGTTATGCCTTTCCGACACTTTTATTGTCGGCAAAAAAAATAAAAGAAGTTGAATAACTGTGAATTTAGAAAATCAGAAAAATATGAAAATCGAAAAAATTAACAACTGGTTTGAGCAACTCGCCCATGGCATTATAAAACAACGCTGGTTAGTTATTGGTTCATTTATTGTCCTTATTGTTGTTTCGGTAATAGGGCTGAAAAAGGTAGTGATAGAGTCGTCGTACGACGGTTATTTTCTTGAAGACGACCCTATGCTGGTGCAATCCGACAAGTTCAAATCCATTTTCGGGAACGATAATTATGTGGCGGTACTTACCGAATGCGATAATTCTTTTTCCAAACAATCGCTTGAATTGATACGGGAATTGTCGAATGAATTGATGGACAGCCTATCATATTCCGAGAAGGTAACTTCGCTCACTAATATTGAGTTTATGACCGGAACAGAGGACGGAATGACTATTGAGCAAATAGTCCCTGAGGTAATCCCCTCGGATAAGGTTTCGCTCGACAGCATCCGTCTCAAAGCTTACAGCAAACCCAATGTTGCCCGGAAGTTGGTCTCTAAGGAGGCCGTCTGACTTGGATTTTATTAAAGCTCAGAGCATTCCCAGAGGATACCGTTTGGAAAAAAACATCCGCCCAAAGCCCCGAATTTATTTCAGGGCAAGAGGCCGAACACATTGTCTCGAAAGAAAAATACAAAGCCATTAACCCCAGGGCTACAGGTATGCCTTTCCTGAACTACAGCAAACAAGTGTGGATGGGTAAAGAAGCCGGAAGGGTGATGATGCTTGCCTTTGCACTGGCTATTCTTGTATTGGCATTGATTACAAAATCCTTTAGAGGGGTAATTGTCCCATTGGTTACATCTATAGGTTCGATTCTTATGGTATATGGAATTACAGGCTACATTGGTTATAAAATAGACAGCGGCATGACTTCCATTCCTATTCTTTTGTCGTTTGCCATTGCCATTGCTTATAATATTCATATCTATTCGTTTTTCAGGAAACAAATGCAACTGCATGGTCAACGCAGGCAAGCTGTGGTTGAAACGGTGAAAGACATGGGCTGGCCGGTATTATTCTCTGCACTCACCACCATTGCCGGCTTGCTCACATTCTTAGCTATCCCAATGCAACCGCTCCGTTTTGTGGGGATGGCAACATCGAGTTGTGTGCTTTTCTCGTTCCTAATTGTTCTTTTCCTAATGCCTTCTTTATTGAGTTTTGGTAAAAACAAAAAACCTCATCCCGAAGTAGAAAAAGAAGGAGGGAAATGGTTCGACCGCAAAATGATGACTTTTGGAGTATGGACATTGAACCATACAAAATCAATACTGATAGTTTTTTCTGTTATTACAATATTTTGCATTTGGGGAATGACAAAGGTTGAAACAGCCTTTGATGCCGAAAAAACCATGGGCCGTAAGGTGCCTTATGTAAAAAGTATTCTTGAAATTGGCGAATCGGAACTCGGTTCGATGTATTCCTACGATTATATGGTGGAATTCCCCAAAAACGATTTGGCAAAACATCCAGAAAACCTAAAAAAACTGGAGCAATTAGCCGCCTTTGTCGATAGTTTGCCTTTAACCAAACGGACCACTTCTGTTCTCGACATTTTAAAAGATTTAAACCAGACTTTAAACGAAAACAATACAGCAAACTATGTCATTCCCAACGATGAAAACCAAATCGCACAAATGCTGTTGCTTTACGAAAACGCCGGAGGGACCGAAAGTCAGTATTGGATTGATTACGAATACAAACGCTTACGGTTGATGGTAGAATTAAGCACCTATAACTCCGGTGAAGTAGAAAAAGAACTGGCTGAAATTCAGCATAAAGCGGAACAATTATTTCCAGAAGCCAAAGTAACAGCAGTGGGGAGCATCCCCCAGTTTACAGCCATGATGCAATATGTGGTGAGAGGGCAAATACAGTCGTTTTTGATTGCAATACTCATTGTTGCCATGTTGCTTTCCATCGTGTTCGGAAGCATACGGCTGGGGCTTATTGGAATGATTCCCAACATTGCCCCGGCTCTTGTTGTGGGTGGTATAATGGGTTTTTTAGGCATCCCGCTCGATATGATGACCGCTACCATTATGCCTATGATACTGGGGCTTGCCGTTGACGATACCATTCATTTTATTAACCACAGCCATTTGGAATTCAACCGCATCCCTAATTATGCCGAATCGGTGAAGCGGACATTTGGTGTGGTTGGTGTTGCAATTATACTCTCGACAGTAGTTATTTCTGCCAATTTTATTGTTTACGCAACCTCTGTCTCTAAATCATTTATCCATCTGGGAGTTTTGGCTGTATCCGGCATGGTGGCTGCCTTGTTAGCCGATTTGTTTGTTACACCGGTATTGATTAAATCTTTTAAAATATTCGGAAAAGAAAAAAATTAAAAACAATAAGTTATGAATACAATTAAAAAAATTACAGGGCTAATGGCTGTATGTCTTTGCTCGTTAGCCATACAGGCTCAATCGTTAAGCGGACGCGACATTGCTTTGAAAGTAAAAAACCGCCCCGATGGTGATACACGCTCGTCGGAAATGACCATGCAATTGGTTAATAAAAACGGAAGTACGCGCGACCGTAAAATACAGAGTTACTCAATGGATATTGGTAAGGATAAGAAAACAATCATGTTTTTCCTTTACCCGGGCGATGTGAAAGGCACCGGATTCCTTACCTGGGATTATGACCAGGTTGGTAAAGAAGATGATAAATGGCTTTACCTGCCTGCTATGAAAAAGACACGCCGCATCAGCGGTTCATCATCCAAAACCGACTATTTCATGGGCAGCGATTTTACTTACGACGATATGGGTAGCCGCAATGTGGACGAAGACGAACATAAACTGCTGAAAGAAGAAATAGTGGACGGCCACAAATGTTGGGTGCTGGAATCGACTCCCAAAACACAGGGTGAGCTTTATAGCCGAAAAGTTGCCTGGATACGCCAGGATTGCCTGATTGCCTTAAAAGTTGAATATTACGACAAACTGAACAAACTGCACCGCAAGCTTGAAATGTCGAATATCGAAAAAGTGGACGGTTTTTGGATTGCAAAAAAAATGCACATGACCAATGTGCAAACCAATCACCAAACCATTCTGACAATTTCAAACCCGAAGTACAATTTAAAAATTGACCAATCGGTCTTCACTGTGGCGAAACTCGAAAAAGGAAGTTTATGATGAAATATTTTGTTGGTTTTTTAATGCTTTTATTTTCAACACTGTCCGTCTGGTCTCAGGCGGATAGTGCTGGCATTGCATTTAAGTACAACGGTTTTATTGATAGTTATCATGCATTGCGAAGTGAAAGTTCCAACGACTGGATGAGCTCCCGCACCCGTTTACGCTCCGAACTCTCTGCCGACAAAGGGAACAGTTCCATGTTTATATCATTCAATGCCGTTTATAACAGTATTTTGGAGGATAAAACAGGATTATTTTTGCGTGAAGCATTTTTCAGATATAATACAGAAAAGTGGGACTTGAAAGCTGGGCGGCAAATTATTACCTGGGGTGTTGCTGATGGGATACGGGTTACAGATTTGGTTTCGCCTATGGACTATACCGAATTCCTGGCCCAGGATTATGACGATATTCGTATTCCCGAGAACGGTATCCGGCTTAAATATTTGCATCCAAAGTTTAATTTGGAGGGTGTGCTCATTCCCGTTGCAGAGTTCTTTCAGCTTCCTATAGATGCTGAAAACCCTTGGTCTGTAATGTCTTCTGTTGCCATGCCATACTCCCTCGATATGGAGAATAAACCTGAAAGGAAACTGTCCAATTCGGAATATGGGGGGCGATTATCCTTTTTTCTGAGTGGGATTGATGCATCCTTATCGGCATTGCATACATGGAATAAGATGCCGGTGATTAATAAATCCTTATCTGCACACGGCGACAGCTTGAGTATGCAAGCTCATTATGAGCGAATGGATATGCTTGGGGCAGACATGTCGGTACCCATTGGCAAGTTCGTTATTCGTGCTGAAGCAGCTGCTTATCTGGGCGAACTTCAAGATTTGGATATGCCCTCCAATTTGAATACTACCGTCAGAAAAAACACCTGCAACGGACTGCTTGGCTTGGATTTTTATCCCGGGAACGATTGGACAATAATGGTGCAATATTCCCACAAGTATATTCTCGATTACGATGAAGTTATTTCTACCAAAAAAAACACAGGACTGGCAACATTCAATATTTCAAAAAAGCTATTACAGACAACCCTTACACTGAGCAGTTTCACTTATTACGATGTTACCAACAACGGTTTTTATAACCGCACTTCAGCCGATTACGCCATTACAGACCAAATTCACATTATGGGCGGATACGATTGGTTCCATGGCGATAAAGGTCCGTTTGCCATGTACAAAAACAATTCGGAATACTTTATGAAATTCAAATACAGTTTTTAAAAAACAATATAATTATAATAAATATGAGTACTTTATCAAAATTTCAAACCTATATGACCGGCAGAAAAGCTCTTCTGCCGTTATCGTTGGTTCTTTCTGCAATCAGTGCTATTGTAGGAATGGCTCCATACATTCTAATCTGGTTTATAATTCGTGAATTTATACAAGTTGGAACATCTTCGCAAACTATTATAAACACATATGCTTGGTGGGCTGTCGGTTTAGCAATGAGCAGTATTATATTGTATTTTGCTGCCTTATCTGTTTCGCACCTCGCTGCGTTTAGGGTCGAATGTAACATGCGCCGTTGTGCCATGAAAAAAATAATAAATATGCCACTTGGTTTTTTCGATAACAACACAAGCGGTCGCATTCGTAAAATTATCGACGACAATGCCGGCATTACACACAGCTTTTTGGCACATCAAATGCCCGACCTCGCAAGCACAATCGTAATGCCTCTCACGACTGCCGTATTAATTTTTGTTTTTGATTGGCGATTAGGGCTTGCTTGCCTTATTCCAATATTCTTTTCAATGATAATAATGAGAATGATGATGGGAAAACGAGGACGCTATTTCATGCAAAAATATATGGATTCGCTCGAAGAAATGAATACCGAGGCGGTTGAGTATGTACGAGGCATACCGGTGGTTAAAGTATTTCAACAAACCGTGCATTCGTTTAAAAACTTTTACAACAGCATCATAAAGTACAAAGAGATGGTTGGGGTTCATACCAAAATGTGGCAAATACCCATGTCGCTTTATACGGTTATTATAAATGGTTTTGCCTTTTTTCTTGTACCTATTGCTATTTTGCTCATAGGCAATTCAGGCAATTATGCTACGGTAATTCTTAACCTTTTCTTGTATATACTTATTGTTCCGGTATTTTCGCAAAGTATTATGAGGAGCATGTACCTCAATCAAGCATTCGGGCAGGCAAAAGAAGCTATCGACCGTTTAGATAACCTTACAGCTACAGTTCCACTGGCAAAGCCAAATAATCCTCAGAAAATAAAAAATAATGACATCCGATTCATTGAAGTGTCATTCACTTACCCCGAAGCCAATAAAAAGGCTATTGATAATATTAGTTTCGATATTCAACCGGGACAAACAGTGGCACTGGTGGGTGCATCGGGAGGTGGTAAAACAACCATTGCCCGCCTTGTACCTCGTTTTTGGGATACTGACGAAGGAGAGGTTTGTATTGGAGGAATTAATGTAAAAAACATTGAACACAAAGATTTAATGGAGCACATCTCGTTTGTTTTTCAAAATACACGTTTGTTTAAAACTTCATTGCTGGAAAATATCAAATATGGCAGCCCAAACGCTTCTCTGGACGAGGTGAACCGCGCCGTTGGTTTGGCACAATGCCGCGAAATAATCGACCGCCTGCCCAATGGTTTGAACACAATGATTGGCACCGAAGGCACCTATCTTTCAGGAGGGGAACAGCAACGCATCGCGTTGGCAAGGGCGTTCCTGAAAAATGCGCCCATCGTTGTTCTTGATGAAGCCACAGCTTTTACCGACCCTGAAAACGAACACCTCATTCAGCAAGCTTTAAAGAAACTCGCCGAAGGCAAAACCGTGCTGATGATTGCACACCGGCTTACCAGCGTGGTTGATGCGGATAAGATTCTGGTTATCAACAACGGGAAAATAGCCGAACAAGGAACACATAACGAATTAATCAATAAGAAAGGAATTTACACCCACATGTGGAACGAATATCAACAATCGGTCAAATGGACTATCAGAAAGGAGGCTTGTCATGCTTAAATCAATAGAAAGAACGTTCGCCCTTTCAGAAAAAGGGGCAAAAGATTTTGTAAGAGGAACTATCTGGACTACGCTGCTAAATATTTCATTAATGCTTCCGGCGGTGTTTATCTTCCTCTTTCTATTACAATATTTAAACAAACCGCTGAATCCTGCGGTTGAAATTACGCACGGTCTGTGGTACTACGTCCTCCTTGGACTTGGCTTTATGGCAATCATGTTTGTTATCGCGATGTTCCAGTATAGCAGCACCTATTTTACGATTTACAATGAAAGCGCCAACCGCCGTATTTCGCTGGCCGAGAAACTCCGCAAACTGCCATTGGCATTCTTCGGAGAAAAAAACCTGTCGGATTTGACATCAACCATTATGAACGACAATACCGATTTGGAGCATACTTTCTCACACGCCGTGCCGCAACTGTTCGCCTCCATTTTCAGCATTATATTAATAGCCATTGGCTTGTTTTTTTACAACTGGCAATTGTCGCTTGCCCTTTTCTGGGTGGTTCCGTTTGCCGCCGCCATATTACTGATTGCCAAACGAAAAATTGACAAGGAAAACAAAATAGGCTATCAAAACAAACGTAATGTGAGCGAAAAAATCCAGGAAGGGTTGGACACCGTGCAGGAAATAAAATCTTACAATCAGGAAAAAGCGTATATAAAAGAGTTAAACGACACAGTCGATGTGTACGAAAAACAATTGATTAGCGGCGAATTACTTACCGGTATATTTGTAAACTCATCTGCGGCATTTCTAAAACTCGGACTGGCAAGTGTAATCATTTTTGGGGCAACTCTGGTGGCATCGGGTGCCATTAGCCTGTTCGTCTATTTAATATTCCTGATGATTTCGGCAAGTATATACAACCCCATCAGCGAAGTGTTCAACAACCTTGCCGCCCTGCTTTACCTCAATGTCCGCATCAACCGTATGAACGAAATGCAGGCAATGCCTATTCAACAGGGAACGACAGATTTCAAACCTGATAATTACGATATTGAATTTAAGAATGTTGATTTCTCTTACGAAGAGGACAAACAAGTACTTCAAAACGTTTCATTTACGGCAAAACAAGGTGAGATAACCGCGCTTGTAGGCCCGTCGGGTGGTGGGAAAAGCACCTCGGCAAAATTGGCTGCCCGTTTCTGGGATATTCAAAAAGGAAAAATTACCCTTGGAGGCCAAAATATTAGCGAAATAGAACCGGAAACCTTATTGAAACATTATTCAATCGTTTTTCAGGATGTTCTGTTATTCAACACATCCATCAAAGACAATATCCGCGTTGGAAAGCGTGATGCTACCGACGAAGATATCATTCGGGTGGCAAAACTTGCCCAATGTGATGAGTTTATCAGCAAAATGCCACAAGGTTATAATACCATTATTGGCGAAAATGGAGAAACCCTTTCAGGTGGCGAACGCCAGCGTATTTCCATTGCCCGCGCCTTATTGAAAGATGCACCAATCGTGCTGTTGGATGAAGCTACCGCCTCGCTCGACGTGGAAAACGAAACCAAAATACAGGCGGGTATTTCGGCTTTGGTACAAAACAAAACGGTACTGATTATTGCCCACCGCATGCGCACCATTGCCAATGCCGATAAGATAGTGGTACTGGCCAACGGAACAGTGGTTGAAAGCGGTTCGCCTGAGATACTGAAATTACAGAAAGGCGTTTTTGCCAAAATGGCCCAACGGCAAATGGCGGTATAAAAAACAAAAAGCAGTGGCTGCAAGCATTTCGATGCAAGTTGCCACTGCTTAAAAAACACTTATAAACATCCTATTATGAATCAAATTGTGGACAAACTTTTGGAATTCGTGTTCTTGTTGATGCTTGTTCAAATGATCGTGTTTGTAATCTTTTTGCGCACCAGTAAAATTTCAGTTTCGGGCACAGCTCCCATCAACCCCATCCTGTTCAAACTGGCAAAGGTGGCCATGTTTGCATGTTGGATTGCGGTTTATGTCCAGTCAAGTGGATTTTATCGGTTGTCGCTTTGGAGCAATCAATTTGTTTGTGTCTCAATTGCGGCATTCCTTTTTTTGTTCGGCTTTATTATACAATGCATTGCTTACTTCAATCTGGGCAAGAACCTAAAATTTGGGATTCCGGATATCAACGAACAAGAAATATCAACCCTTAGGACAACAGGCATTTACCGTTTCAGCCGAAACCCTATGTATACCGGTTTTTTTCTGATGACTATTGCTGCAGGGCTGTATGTCCTTAACCCGTTGATTTGGGGATTAGCTGTATTTTCAATAATAGTACACTATCATATTGTATTAAGAGAAGAATCGTTTTTAAAGAAAACATTTGGAGATGAATGGTTAGAATACGCCAAACGAGTAAGGAGGTATTAATAAACAATAATAATAGTATCATGGTCGAATTAAAAGATTCAATAGAAATTAGAACATCTGTAAATTTACTTTACGAATGGCTTTTAGATTTAGATAAACATTTTGTAGAATGGCATCCTAATCATAAAGTTTTTGAATTTGTTTCGAAAGGGAAAGAAATAGGTGATAAAATCTATTTTGAAGAAGAAGTAAACGGGGTACTGTATGCCATAAAGGGAGAAATTATTGACCTTGCCAAAACAAAAGATAGTTTCAATGTAGCATTCAAAACATCAGCAGGGTTAGGGCATATTTATTTTATGGGTAAAGAAACCTATTCTGGTTGTGTGTTTACTCATGTCGAGCAATTTGGGCTATCAACTCCTATAATAGGCAATGTCATAAACTTTCTATTGTTTAAAGTGTTGGCACGCAAAAAAGCCAATTGGAATTTAATCCTTACTGATATGCGAGAGGATAACAAACGATTAAAAGAATTACTCGAAAAGCAATGAAAGAAGAAAAACCTAACTACCCACAAAGGCATCACCATCACGATACCAATCATTTACAAGGGAAATCCCTTCTGTGGGTTACCTTGCTAAACCTATCAATAACCATAGTTCAGATTATAGGTGGTTTAATCTCAAATAGCCTTTCCCTGTTATCCGATGCCATTCATAACCTCGGTGATTCCTCTGCAATTTTCATAGCATTTATTGCTGCAAAAATCAGTCGAAAAGAACCCAACGAACATTTTACTTTCGGTTATAAACGGGCTGAAATACTGGCAGCCTTCTTTAATTCGGTTGTGCTGATAGCTATCTGCATTTTTTTAGTAGTCGAGGCATTTCATCGTTTTGTCAATCCCCAACCTGTACACGGTAAATTAATGCTTTTCGTAGCTTCCTTTGGCTTATTGGCAAATTTGGTTTCGGTACTTGTACTCAATAAAGACAAGGAGCACAGTTTAAATGTAAAAGCCGCCTACCTGCATTTGCTTGGCGATACTATATCATCGGTAGCGGTTATCGCCGGGGGACTGGCAATCTGGCAGTTTGGCATCGTGTGGATTGACCCTTTGATAACGCTTTTGGTCGCCGTTTATATTGTTTTTCACACATGGAGGGTATTAAAAGAAACCGTAAATATCCTTATGCAATCAACACCCGAAAATATCAATCTTGTTGATATAAAAACAGATATTGAAAAAGTCAAAGGGGTCGAAAATATCCATCATGTACATGTTTGGAAACTAACCGATAAGGAAACACATTTAGAGGCACATCTTAATTTAAAACAGAATGTTTCCATGTCGGAAATGATGAATATTAAACAAATTATTGAAAAAATGTTAATTGAAAAATTCGGGATTGGGCATATTACATTACAAACCGGATATGGCTGTTGCAACGGAGAGAAAAGTTTGATTATAAATAAAGCATACAAATGATGAAAATAAAAAATACAATAACCGACGGCGAAAGAAATATTCTTCTCCAAAGAACAAATGGTTCGGGTGCCGTTATTAAAGGCATCAACCTTGAAGGAAATGTCGTTCCGGCTCAAAAAATACAATTCCAATTTGGTATGACCTTTCAAAAAAGTGAATATAAAGAGGTACAACAATGGAGCGACAACACAAATCTTACTCCACACAAAAAAATGTTCCGAGCACCTAATCAATACGGTTATTTAACGGCAAATTACCAAGTCTTCAAGCCTATGACAATTTCATTGTCAGGTACATATACCGGAAGCATGTTAGTTCAGCATTTAGCAGGTTATGTAACAGAAGATACAGAGAAAGAAACTCCTGATTTTTACGATGTAAAATTATCCTACGATTTCAAATTAAACGGCAGTGCAAAATTACAGCTCAACGGAGGCGTTCAAAATATATTTAACAGCTACCAGAGCGATTTTGACAAAGGAGAGTATCGTGATGCAGGATATGTATATGGTCCATCGCTTCCTCGTACTTATTTCTTGGAGTTGAAACTTAGCATATAATAATGAACAAACAGGCGGGTTGTTTTAATATTAAAAATCCGCCTGTTTGTTCATTAATTAGTCAATAAATTTTCTTGTCATAATATTTTGTGATTTATTTTTTTACACTACATTTGCATCATTGTTGCAATTAAAACAACAGTGCATTCATGAACGCAATAGATATTCTAAACAACCATTATCTGAAACGCACCAGTTGCCGTGAAGGAATTATTGAAATAATGTTAAACGCAAACAAAGCTTTGTCGGAAACCGAAATCAGAGATGCTTTAACGGGAAACTACGATCGAACGACATTTTATCGTTCATTCAAAACACTTGAGGAACATAAAATCATTCACAAGATTGTGGTTGACAATCTTGTTGTGAAATATGCCATAGATAAACCGGCACACCAAAACAAGGAACATGTTCATTTTTGTTGCAATGTTTGTCATACGGTTCAATGTGTAGATACAGTAAATGTTTTGGATATAAAATTACCTGATGGTTATACACCAACCGAAATAGAAATATTAATTAAGGGTACATGTGCAGATTGTAAAAAATAAGGCTTTACCCAATTGTATAAAATAAAGAAACATATAAGTGTTGTTTTATTGGGATTATTTTTATTTCCAATATTGTTCCAATCAATTCATATTGTTTGTCATCATTCTCATGATATAGAACATTCAATAAAAGGTCAAGATCATACATCCCAAAGAGCAGCATACTTTAATACGAACACTCATTGCCCGATTTGCGAATATCAGTTTTCAATAAATAAACAACCGGATACTATTATTTTTAAAATAGATATTCCGTTCATTTGCACTTTATTTAAAGAAACAGATATTTTTCAACCCTATCAACAAAGCTTCTCATTAATCTCTCCAAGAGCACCTCCCTCATTTTCTCTATCATAGTTTTTTAGTTTTTTCAGGAAAAGAATCTCAACTATTTTTTTAATCATGAGCAAATTTTTCATGCTTATAGTGGGCATGTTTTATCTATATGCTTTGTCGTATGGACAAAATAAATACACCTTAAACGGGCGTGTTGTTGATGAAAACAAACAAGCTTTGACAGGAGCAACCATTTATGTATCGCCAGCGGCAAAAGGTGCATTTACAGATGCTAATGGCAATTATATAATAAAAGATATAGTTGCCGGTATCTATAAAATAGAAATATCTTTTATTGGTTACAACTCTATTGTTGATACCATTGATATTACAGGTAATAAAATCTATAATGCACATCTTTCTGAATCAGCCATTAATTTACAGGAAGTAGTTGTTACCGATAATTATGTGGAAACACGAAAAAAAGAAGAATCGCTCAATATTGAAATTGTTAATGATGACTACCTGAAACAAAACATGGGAGGCAGCTTTATGAATTCACTTGAAAGATTGCCAGGCGTTACTACTATTGATATTGGCTCAGGACAATCAAAACCTGTTATTCGCGGACTTGGTTTTAATCGTGTAGTTGTGGTTGAAAATGACATCAAGCACGAAGCACAACAATGGGGGGCAGACCACGGGCTTGAAATAGACCAGTACGCAATAGATAATGTGGAAATCATTAAAGGTCCAGCCTCGCTCATGTACGGTTCTGATGCTATGGGGGGAGTAATAGATATGAAAAACAGGAAACTCCCTGCTGATAGTACCTATGGAGGCTCTGTTGATTTATCAGGAAAAACCAACAATGATTTTGTTGGTACATCAGTTTCATTGTACGGTAGAAAGAGATGGTTCTTTGCCGATTTTCGTGCAACCTTTCTCGATTATGAAGATTACAAAGTTCCGACTGATAGTGTTGATATATACTCTTATCGGGCTCCCTTGTATCAAAATCATTTGCGAAACACTGCCGGAAAAGAACAAAACTTGCATTTGACAATGGGAATTATAAAAACAAAGTTTCAAAGCAAGTTTTACATAAGCAATGTTTATAGTAAAAACGGTTTTTTTGCCAATGCTCATGGTTTAGAGCCACGGAATGTTGATACAGAGCTACACGATAAATCAAGCAGAGATATTAATTATCCATATCAACAAGTAAACCATTTCAAGGCAATCAATACAAGCCAGTATAATTTCGGTAAGGCGAAGATAGAAACCGATTTCGGGTTTCAACGAAATTTTCGGCAGGAATGGAGCCAATATGTTAGTCATGGATATATGCCGGCAACTTATCCTACCTCACTGAATGCCAACCCCGATTTGGAACTTCAGTTTGATAAATATGTGTATTCCGGCAACCTTAAATTTTCTTACAAAATAAATGACAAAGCTCAATTCAACAGCGGAATAAATAGTGATTATCAAGACAACCGGATTGGAGGTCGGGGGTTTATAATCCCGGCATTCAAACAGTTGAATCTTGGAGGGTATATATTGGGGAAATATGCTTCTTCGGTGAAAAGTATTATCCAAATAGGTGTGCGTTACGATTTCGGGGATATCAGAGCCCAAGCATACTCCGACTGGTTTTCTTCTCCTGTAGTAAGCAATAATGATACAACATACCAATATCTTCAAAGAGCAGGGAATATAAATGGGAACTTTTCCAATATTTCGTGGTCGTTAGGGTATAATTACAATGCCGAAAAATGGTCGTTCAAAGCCAATATGGGAAAGAGCTTCCGTATGCCAACAGCAAAAGAGTTGGCAGCAAATGGCGTAAACTATCATAATTTCAGTTACGAAGTCGGAGATGCCGGTTTATCGCCCGAAGTATCCTATCAACTTGATGCGGGGTTGGAATATAATTCATCGGATTTTGCGATTGGGGCAACTCCTTTCCTGAATTACTTCACCAATTATATTTACCTCAATCCAAGTTCGGAGCACAACAGACTTTATGGTAATGGGAATCAGGTCTTCTACTATACGCAATGTGAGGTTCTACGCTACGGTGCAGAAATACATGCTCACTATCAGTTGTTAAAACCTTTGCAGGTTGGCATCATTGGCGAATATGTTTATTCTGAACAACAATCCGGCGAAAAGAAAGGATTTACCCTACCGTTTTCGCCCCCGGCTTCGGCTATTTTAAATGTAAAATATCAAAAGCAGAAAATAAAATTCATCGAGAATGCATATTGGTCGGTTGATTACAAGCTCACAGCTCCGCAAAATAATATCGTACCTCCCGAAGAAAAAACAGATGGCTATCAGGTTATCAATGTCGGATTAGGCGGAGATGTGAAATTGAAAAATCAAAAAATATCTGTTTCATTACAGGTTCAAAACCTGTTAAATACCAAGTATTTTAATCACACCAGCTATTACAGGCTTATAAATGTGCCTGAACCGGGGCGAAATCTCATCATGAATATTTCAATCCCATTTTCAGGTAAAATCAAACGAAAGTAAATAATGTATAACAATTTAATTTTAAAAATTATGAACACAAAAGTATTATTAGTCGCATTCGCACTCGTAACAGGTTTATTCTTTACCTCATGCAATAAAGATGATGACACCGTTCCCAAACCAGTGATAAGCGAAATGGAATTAGGAACAAGCAATAGCCATATTGGAATTATTGGCAGCGACTTACATGTTGAAGCCGAAGTAACCGCCGAAGCAAAAATAAGCAAAATCGAAGTCTTAATCCATCAGGAAGACAACAACGATGCATGGACATCCGATAGTATTTATACGGAATTTGCTGGTTTAAAAAATACCACATTTCACAAACACATCGACATTCCGCTTACGGTAACTGCCGGAACGTACTGTTTCCATTTTATAGTTACCGATGAAAACGGTCAGCAATCGTCTATCGAAATCGAAGACCTGACTATTCAGGCTCCATCCGATGCTGTTGCACCAACAATCTCAATTACTTCAACCCCAACAGATGATCAAGTTTTTTCAACAGGACAAACAATTAGCATTTCCGGTTCTGTAAGTGATAATATAGCATTGGGTGGGATTTATATTGGACTGGTTCGTGTTGACCAAGCTCTGGCTGATGCAAGTGTTAATGATGGCAACACCATTACATTGCTTCACAATCACGACTTTCCAACGCCTACTTCATATAGTTTTTCGGCAAGTATAGTAGTAGGTGCTACCATGGACAATAATATTACGCCCAAGGCCGCAACATGGACTCCGGGCAATTATTACATCGTGATAAAAAGCAAAGATTCTTTTGGTGGAAACTGGACCTTTTCAAGTCATTATCCAATAGTTATAATTTAAAGCACTGATTTTAAACAATACAGCAGGTTGTCTCTCAACCTGCTGTTACATTACCATACGTATGAAAAAAATAGAAATAATTGCAATTATAATGTCTCTCATATTCGCTTTTAATTCATGCGAAAAAGACAAAGACATCGACAATCAAAAGCCGGTAATTGATTTAAGCATTCAGAATGCTTTTCCTGTTAGTTGCGACACTCTTTATTTTGGCGAGACTTTTATATTAAAAGTAAAATTTACCGATAACGTGCAACTTGGTTCGTATAGCATTGATATACACAACAATTTCGACCACCATTCCCATAGCACCGAAGTAACGGAATGTAACCTCGACCCAATCAAAGAACCTGTCAATCCATTTACGCTGATTCAAGATTATGATATTCCTGTAGGACTGCAAGAATATGAAACAAATCTATCCATTACAATTCCATCAAGCAATAGTAATGGTTCATTTGACGAAGGAGACTATCATTTCTTCATAAGCCTTACTGATAGAGAAGGTTGGTCGGCTCAAAAAGGGTTGAGCATTAAAATACTACATAGATAAAATGCTAACAACAAAAAAAATGAATTTGCTTATAATTAAGCTAATTCGTTCAAATTCCCCGACATAACTTGTCTAAAAGGGTAACATTGGCTCATTATGGGGCCTTCGGGTTGTGGTAAAACTTTTACACCTTATGACATGGCCTCTTCGCCCTACTAAAGGGAAAGTAATTGTTAAAGGATCAAATCTGGAACAATTTGAAATAAAAAAGACCAACTTTGAATCAAGTTGCTCCTGGTAGGCAAAACCTTTCACAAGTTGAACCCTTATTGAAGAAAAGCATAGATCAAATCGTACTTAATCGGAGGCTCACCGAGTAACAGCAAACTTTTATATACCGCACCATAGTTATTATCAAGGGTTTTGTCACTACTACTCAATTTTGTATAGTTTTTAATATTTACATCTTTTTCTGAAAAAGCCAATGCAATTGCCTGTGCGCAATTATAGCGTTCTTAAGCGTGATAAAGCACTACTGCTCGCCTTACTCTTTTTATCATATTTAATTTATAATCATTATCATGCTTGCTATCAGGGTCAAAATAATATAAATCTTTTGAAACTTTTCAATTGACATAACTGTATTCAACTTTTTTCCAACAATAGTTCCGGTTAAAAGTATCGGAACAAATATTAAAGATATTTTTAGTGTCTGCAAATTGATCATTCCCATCTGATAGTATCCGAATATTGCAATTATAGCAGTAATCATGCTAAAGGCTGCAAATATCTCACGGAATTTCCGATTGCTGATGTTTGCCCTGTTGAGAAAGAGAGCTAGTGGAGGCCCGCTTATCGATACAGCTCCGGTTAGAAACCCGATAAATGCCCCTGCAGACAAAAAGGCACGGTTGCGCATTGCCGTGTCTTTGGGAACTTTCTTTAGCAACGAATAGACTGTAAGAATAATAAAAACTATTCCAGATAGTTTTACTATGCTTTTTCCGTCGATTAGACTTAATGCAATAACTCCGGCAATGGTAAAAAGACCGCCTGTACCAATTAATAAATACGATTGTTTATCGAGTAGTTTATATTCTTTCTTTTGCAGAACAATCATTACCGAAGCAATAAGGTTGCAAATCATTAAAACAGGAATAATTTCTTTTGGTGCATACCACATTAGCAGCAGTGGAAACGATAGAAGAGCAAAACCAAACCCGGTCATCCCTTTTATCAAGCTTGAAACAACAATTATCAATATTACCCATATGTTTGACATTGCTTATCGCGTTAAAAAGAATAATGAACCAACAGCTATAACTGACCATAGAATAATTCCAAGAGCAAAACTCCTGAGGCCTGATTTTTTAATTTCGCTTATAGTGATATTTGAACCAATCAGGAACAAGGCGATGACCATCCCGCGTTTGCCTAACCAGCTAAAATGCGCGTAACTTGACTCAAAGCCGGGGAAAATATTGGCAAATACAATGGCAAACACGAAAAACAAAATAAACCAAGGAAATTTAATTGACTTTTTCTCACCATTTTTATTCATAAATGCAATCACCAACGATAAAGGAATAATCCACAATGCACGGATAAGTTTTACGGTTGTTGCCACCTGCAAAGCTTTTTCGCCATAAATAGCCCCCGCACCAACCACTGAACTGGTATCGTGAATGGCTATGGCAGCCCAATTTCCAAACGTTTCCTGACTTAGTCCTAACTTATGCCCGATAAACGGGAACGAAAACAAGGCAACAGCATTCAGCACAAAAACCACGATAAGTGCAAATGAGTTTTGATAGTTTTTACTGTTAAGGATTGGGGCAACTGCCGCAATGGCACTACCACCGCAAATCGCTGTTCCTGTAGCAATGAGCAGGGCTATGTTTTTTTCAACCTTAAAAAGTTTCCCGAGCAGAATACCGAGTATCATCACTGAAGTTACAGAAACTACTGTTTCAAAAAAACCGGCTTTTGAGGATAAAATTACAGTACTTAAGCTCATTCCAAAACCCATTAAAACAATAGATGCCTGAAGAATTTTAGAGGTATACTTATGTATGTTCTCGTGCTTCAATCCGAGAATGGAAAGCATTAATCCGAAAAATAGTGCAATTGCCGGCGACATAAATGGCAATAAACATGCACAAATGATAATTGAATAGAGCCAGTTGTATTTTTTGAACTTCCTCTCGATACCAACTAAGCCATGAAATATTTGTACATTTTTTATACCCATACTTTTTGCTTACAAAAGTACGGGCGAACTATAATTAAAGCAAATGCTTAATATTTATTAGCAATAACAATGTGTTATATGTTGGGTTTACAGAAATACTAATTTTAATAAATGCTGTTTATGATTTTTATACTTTTAAGTGTTCAATCTTTATAAAAAACGATACAATAGAAATTATCTCCCAAAGCAAATTCATATTTTAACTTGTTATATGCTGTAGTTTAACAAGAATTTTTCAAACAGCTCAACCTGTTGGCTTTTATGCCCCTGTTTGCATGCGATACGGAATTTACGAGAAATGGTCAATCCTGTAACTTTCAATCTTACAAGTGTTTTCAGGTATAATTCGTTTTGAACGGCTTTTTCCGATACAATAGCCAATCCATCAAAATCTTGTAAAAAGCTCTTGATAGATTCGGTACTTCCCAAATGGATGAGCGTATTGAGGTTTTCAAAACCGATATTTTGCTGCGAAAGCGTTTGTTTAATCACTTCCAACGTTCCCGAACCCTGTTCACGCAACACGATGGGTATCTGCAACAAATCATCTTTACCAATAGTTTCGCGTTTGGCGTAAACACTGTTTTTACCTGTTACAACAATCAGCTCATCGTCAAGGAAATCACGGTATCGGATGCCAGATTGCGAGGTATGGTTTTCGACCAGTGCTATATCGGTCTGATTATCGAGTAATAATTTTTCCATCTCAAACGAGTTACCGTTCATCAGGTAAATTTGTATTTTCGGGTATCTCTTGTGAAACGATGCGATTACTTTAGGAATAACATATTGCGAAATGGTTGAACTGGCACCAATTTTAAACTCCCCTGAAATGCTGCTTTGCAACTGCCCGATTTCAAAATCGAGATTGCGGTATTGTTGTGCAATTTCCTTAAAAGCATTATACACTTTTTCACCGGCCTTGGTCAGGTATATTTTATTGCTTTTTCGCTCGAAGAGATTGGTTTTGTAACGTTCTTCCAATTCTTTAATATGCCTTGTAACGGCTGGTTGGCTAATATTAAGGTTGTCTGCTGCTTTTGTGAAATTAAGGTTTTCGGCAACCGATAAAAATACTGTATCCCTGTAATCCATTGAGTATTTTTTTAATTCTTTTCTTATTCTCTTTCATATCATTGTTTGAAAAATCAGACTCCTCTGGTGTTAAGAATTCATAGTCCAATGTGTTTTGATGTTATAACGGCATAATTCATTTATTTAGAAATAATTACGCATAGCAGACTCCTTCTTCACCTGCAAATTTCGGTTATCCAGTTTATTAAACCTTCAGGGTCAAAATCGGCACAATGCCCGCCATCCCAGAATAATTCAGTATTTACGTTTTTATTATTGTTTTCTAATGCTGTTGCAAGGTTAATCATTACCGTTTGTGAGGTGTGGTTGTCGCTTGTACCATTTCGCAGCCACCAATTAGGTGCACATCCCTCATTATTGTTCAATATAAAGAACATAGCATTCATCATATTAATTTTTCCCTTAAGCTCGTCACTGATTTCGTTTTGTGTTGTTTTTTCAGAATGCGAAAGGCTGAATTCAGTAAAATGCCTTGTATTGGTGTCTTCCGTTCCAAACAAAGCGGTTTCTGGGCTTCTCATTTCAAAATCGTCGAAAGCAGGCAGTCCTTTCATTCGGCCTACGTGATTAAGATAATTGTCAAAAGAGAATGTAGCCTTGCCATCCTGCCAATCTATCCATTTATTTTCGGCAAGATATTTTGCACTTTCTTTATCAGGCAAAGAAGCAAGATAGTGCATTACAGATGGTTGCAAATAATATGTTAATAAGTATGTTCTGTAATTGTCGGCAGATAAAATACCAAAACCATCTTTACCGTTTAAATTCAACGATATCTGATAATCGACATATTGTTCTTTTAACTTTTCCGAAAGGCTTTGGTCAACCAAACCTGAACGGGTTGGAATTTGGCCATACATCCATTCGTAAGCCATATCGGCATGTTCGAGGTCGGTGATGGGGCTATAACAGACAGAGGCAAAAACATTGTCCGGAGCATTGGCTGCACCAATTTCTTCGAGGTAAGGTTTGTACATTTCACTTGTTCCCGAAGCTCCTAATAAAGCCGACAAAGCTCCTCCGGCACTACATCCTACCGAAACAATTTTATCTACATTGCCGGGTATTACACCTTTATTATGCTTTATGTAAGAAACAGCAGCCTTTAAATCGACAATGGCAGCCGGCGCTTTTCCGAAATAAGTTCCATGATCAGTTTTATTTACCCTGCCACGACATCCGGGCACAACAACAACCATTCCTGCCACTAATGCATAATCTTCACGGCTATTCCCATTCTCATTTCCAAAAGTATTGTCTTCAGTATTATTAACCGGCATATATCCGCCAACTCTAATACTGTAATAAACAGGGGCATTGGATGTATTCGTTTCTTTATCGTTTATTCTCACAGGAACAAACACATTCAGGCTTTGATAATTTTTGTCAACCGGATTGGCAACATAAGGAATGTGCATATAGGCACGATAGACAACCTTAACTATTCCGTTTGAAGTGTTTACCGTTTTGGTTTTAACGGTAAAATTATCCTTTGAAAAAAGCAAGGCATCATTTTTTGAGCTACGATTGGGAAGCATAGCGACAAGGATTAAACCGATGATTTTGTAAACAATTGAATTTGACATATTGTTAATTTTTTAAAAGTTAAACATCGTATTATCCATTTCTAAATTTGTTTGGCGATAATCCTGTTTTAGTTTTAAAATAATTTGAAAGATATGTCAAATTTTTAAAATGAAATTCATCAGCTCTCATTTAGAATACTGTCACACGATGATTTTAGCATGACTTTCAGTTCAAGTATCACATAATCATCAATCCATTATTTGACAGTGTAACAGCTTATGGCTGATGTTATACCTGTTAACTAGTCGACCCTTAAGAGTCTCCAAATTTCAAAAAGTTTCAGGAGTCAGATATTTTTTACGCAGATACCAGGCAATCTGATCAAGGGCAAAGAGAATAGATTCTCTTATTCTTCTCAGTTATACCTTGACAGTTTTCCGGCTCCGATCAAACTTGTACCGCGACACGCGTAATACTCAACAAAATTTGTACACGGACGGCAAAAAGTGCGCCGTTCCTTCCTTGCAGCGGGACAGTTTTGTGGCCTCGTTGGTGCGGGGTATCAGGATTGTTGCCGGATGCTGCGTCAGGTAACACCTACTAAAACATACCGCCGGGCGGTTGTGGTGCATTTAAAAAAAGACACCCCGGTAAACTAATTCTTTCATGATTTAAAAATATTTCATAAATATGTATCCAAATGAATACAGATTATGGATGTATGTTATTGAGAAAACAGACGAATTTGACAAATGGCTGAGAAAACTAAAAGATTTAAGAGCCAAAACTATAATATTGTTTCGTATTCAAAGGATTGAAAATTATTAGCACTTTGGAGCCTATAAACCTGTAGGCAACGGAATTCGGGAATTGAAAATTGACTACGCTAAAGAATACAGAGTATATTTTAAAGAATCAGATGGGAAAATCATTATTCTACTAATTGGTGGAGATAAATCAACTCAACAGAGAGATATTGAAAAGGCAAAAGAGATTTTAAAGAGATTAAAAAAGTAGAGATATGGAAATTTCAAAATTTGATATAGCAGACTATCTAGATAGTAACGAAATGATTGCAGAATATCTCAATGCTGTTTTGGCAGAAGGAAATGATTCCGATATAATAACAGCTATTGGACATATTGCAAAATCAATAGGAATGATAAAAATAGCCCAAGAAACTGGATTAAGCAGACCAAGTTTATACAAAGCGCTATCTGATGGAGCTAAGCCTCAGTTTGAGACAATAATGAAAGTATTAAGAGCATTTGGCGGACAGATACAAATAAATCCAATGAAATCTTAAAGAAAAACGCGCCATAACACGCAAAATAGCCAATAAGGGTTTCAATGGTGTGCGAAGGTTTGAAGCCCGCTTCAACTTTTCGTGTAACTTGATAAGAAAAAAGCCCGCAATCCCTTACTGGCCATATTGTCAAACGTTAGCACAAATATTTGTTGCGACACGAAAGTCGCTCTATATAACTATTAACCAATGCGTTATATGATTTATTTTGACGACACGAGTTAACCATCTGTTCCATCAGATGAGCCTACCGACACATGCGTGGGGAGTGATCCCAGGGTGTGAAGCTGTCGGGACAAGGTTACCTCACCGGTAACAACAATCGGAAGGTGCCGGCTTGGGTGGTACGGTGAACATATGTGAATTGTTTTAAGCGTCGTCATTGTGAAAAAGCGAAAGTTGTTGAAACGCTTTGACCAAAAGGTATAAGGGCAGGATATGAATCTCAGATAATTCATACATGGATGCAGACCCTTCGGCGTATCAGGCAGCACCTAACCCATCCTGTTATTAGAGTGGAACGTGGTAAGCCTGTATGGTTCCCGTGCATAGGGTAGGTCACTGGTGACGGAGGCACAATACCATGCAGGTAAAGGAGGATAAAGAAAGCGAAGGCTATCTTGTAATTAGGTAGATAGGGGTTCGAGATTTGCCCTCCTGTGAAAGCAGGGCTGAATTTTATCTGGTGCTCTGTTGCAAGAAATTTGTAGTAAGACTTTAACTTAAGGAAGCAAATGAATCTTTCCAAAAGATGTGCTCTTAAGACTTTCGCCACAGCGTGGAACTTCATCCCTTGGGACAAGGTTTATGAGAAAGTAAGGTCATTGCAGAGACGTATTGCAAAGGCAATTAGCGAAGGTAACCGGAACAAGGCTCGTGCCTTGCAATGGATACTGACGCACTCACTTGCTGCCAAATTACTGGCGGTAAAGAGAATAACTGAAAATAAAGGAAAGAACACTCCCGGCGTTGACGGGGTGTTATGGAAAACCCCGAATGATAAGCTTAAAGCTGCGCTCTCATTGAGCAGGAAAGGATATGTTGTTAAACCTCTGAGAAGGGTATACATCAAGAAAAAGAATGGTAAAGAAAGACCCCTCGGAATACCTACAATGAATGACAGGGCCAGGCAAGCCCTTTTCCTCTCTGCCCTTGATCCGGTATCGGAAACATCAGCAGATCTATGCTCATACGGTTTCCGCCGTAAGAGAAGCTGCCATGACGCTATCGAGAGATGCTATATACATCTCTCAAGAAAAGATAGTGCAACAAGTATACTGGAAGGTGACATCAAAGGATGTTTTGATTATATCAGTCATGACTGGATCATTGATAATATCCTTATTGACAAAAAGGTGGTCACAAAGTGGCTCAAAGCTGGATATATTGACAAGAACAAACTATTTCCTACAAAGGCAGGAACCCCGCAAGGTGGTATCATCTCTCCTACTCTTGCGAACATGGTACTGGATGGACTGGAAGAAGCCATATATAAAAGTGTTAACACTCGTATCAGAAAACACGATGGCTGCCGAAGGAACAACCACAAAATCCATTTCGTAAGATATGCCGATGACTTTGTTGTTACAGGAGCAAGCAAGGAGGTCTTAATGAACGTTGTTAAGCCCGTTATTGCTGATTTCCTGTTTACAAGAGGTCTAACACTCTCGGAGACGAAAACCAAAATCACAGACGTGTATTCCGGGTTCGACTTCCTTGGTCAGAATATCAGAAAGTTCTCTAACGGAAAATTGCTGATCAGACCTTCAAAGGATAACGTTAAGGCTGTCTTGTCAAAGATCAAAAACATTATTGTTGAACATAGAGGTGCTCCTACAGTCGAACTCATTAGCAGACTAAACTCTGTGATTACCGGATGGACAAACTATCATAAACACATCGCAGCAACTAGCCATTTTGCTGACCTCGACAGGTTTATATGGTTCTACCTTTGGAAATGGGCAAAAAGAAGACATTCCAATAAGGGCAACTGCTGGATTGCTAACAAATACTTCAAAAAGGTTGGCAACCGGAAATGGACCTTCTTTGGGACTTTTGATAATAAGTCAGAGATATTACTTAAATATGCCTCAGATACTCCTATCAAACGACACGTCCTCATCAATGGTAAAGCGAACCCATATTGTGCACAATGGGACAAGTACTACCAGCATAGATATGCCAAGAGTAAGGCTTCCTGATTTTGTATTGCCGGGTAACCATGTTACCTTTAGAGTGCTTGAGCCGTATGCGATGAAAGTCGCAAGTACGGTTCTTAGGAGGGAAAGGCGGGGTAACCCGCCCGACCTATCCGGCTATGTAACGATTATGCCTTCGCGCCGTGTTTAATATAATTCACATTGACAAGATAGTTTCTACAATTATACCAGGACTTGCCCCTCGCTCGATAGACAATTTGCCCTCTCGCCAACATTTATCAGCTTCTGTTATATAATTAACAATACTGCGTCTTTACCGGGATTCTGCTATCGCGCGACAACAAGCAAATCCTTGTGCTAACTTCAATGAGTATTATCTAGTTAACATATAGGCATTTAATCTTTACCACTTTAACCAGATAATGGACATTGCTGTATGATCAAATTTTAATAGATTTATATAAAATATCATAAATGGACCAATCGGAAATTAGAAATATTATCTTGAATCACTTAAAAGATTACAACCCTCGTAAGATTGGAATTTTTGGATCTTTTGCCAGAGGTGATAATAAAAAAGGAAGTGATATCGATATTCTGGTTGAATTTAAAAAATCCCCTTCCCTGTTAACTCTTATTAAGCTAGAAAATGATCTTTCCGAGATTCTTAAGATGAAAGTTGTTCTTGTGACTACTGGAGCTCTGAAAAACAAAAGAATCAAAAAGAGTATTCAAAAAGACTTAATCCCTCTCATGTAATGATTAAGGATGATCTGGCTTACGTAGGGTCTGAGTTTAACAGCAGACCCTATTTAGCTCATTTGTTTTTTTTGCCAACGCTTAAAACCAACCCTAAAAAACCAAAAGAGCTAAATTTTGCCCACCCGCAAGAGTCACAGATTAGATTCAAGTGATTTGTTAAAAGCATTTTTTAAAAAAATAACTTTTGTGGTTAAAAAATAAAAATAATCAATAAATATGCCCATATAAAACAAATACGAAGTTCAACTATAAAGAAAATTTCACGAAATTTGTATGACCAAAACAATAAGCAATAAAATATAAATGAAAATAGAATTCTCTGCCAAAGACAAACCCCAGGAATGGTTCCGGACGATAGCGCAACAATTTGGGGCTGATATTGTTAATAATACATTTGAAATACCGTCCTCAGTAGGAGAAGGTGTTTTCAAACAATTCTATTTCTTTGAGGGGTTCACCCTTACTTACCTTCAAGTCAAACTTTTGGAACCGTTGGAATTCGTCAGACATTCGATACCTGATGCCAAACTCATACCTATCATGTTCTACAGTCAGGATATTCCTTTTGAACAAAACATCGATGAACAAAAAAGATTGGTTGGTTATCATACTTCAAACGGCATATTTATGCCCTCGCCACAAATACAATCAAGGTGGCTATTCCCTCCCGAAAATTGGGGATATCAGATTACATTAACCATTGAAAAAAGCTGGTTTCTAAAAACAATTGCAAATTCAACTCCTCTTTATCTTAATCAGTTGTTTAATTCAAATAAAAGCTTTTACCTTTTCGAACCACTTACATCAACAATGAAACAGGTAATTGATTTTATTCACGGACTGATAAATTCGGAAGATAAACTTCAGCATTTGAATTTGCACCAAAAGGCAATAGAATTGTTTAATCTTTTTCTGGAGAGAGTAGAGCAACGGACAATTATTCATGATATTTCGGGAATTCATTCATCTGATATCGAAGCAGTTTTTTTTATCAGAAAACAAATTCTGGAAAACCTCATTTCTCCACCACCTTTGAGACAACTATCCATCGAGGCAGGTATGAGTATTAGTAAATTGCAAAAATGCTTCCAGCAGGTATTTGGGAAAAGTATTTCGCAGTATGCCCTATCAGAAAAAATGAATCTTGCACGGAAAATGCTTGACACTAAAAAATATTCGATTTCCGAAGTGGGTTATCAAATAGGCTATTCCAACCTGAGCCATTTTACCAAAGCATTTAAGAATGAATTTGGGATTAACCCCAAAAGTTATCTCAATAATCTGTAAATAATTTTTAGGGGTATTTGTTTGTTTATTGCGGCTATTTTATCCTTAAAAACCAACCTATTTTTGTCATCGTAAATTTAATGACAGAAATATGGTTTCTACTACATTGTCTCATAAGTTAGTATTCGGTCAATACTTAATCTTTTTTAGTTTCTTCATTTTTCCTATTATGCTACATGCACAAGATGGGAGAATTCTTTCTCTCGACAGCTTGCAGCAATGGGCAAAAGTGAATTATCCTTATTCCCGGCAATTAATTTTGAACGATCTATATAAAAAAGAATCTATAAAAAGCATCGGAACTCAATGGTTGCCGCAACTCACCGTTTCAGGCAAAACGTCTTATCAGTCAGAAATAACGGCTGTTTCACTACCTGATGGCATCAATTTAGGGTTCACGTTAGGCGAAGGTGAGAAATTTCAATATACGGGACAAGTTGAATTGACCCAACTACTATTTGATGGCGGATTAACCGGTATTTCCAAAGAAATCAGCAAATTAGACTGTAATATCAAATCGGGAAACATTGAAACAGCAATGCTTCAAATAGAAAACACCGTCAATTCCCTTTTTGAAAACATCTTGGTAACCAAAGAGCAAATAAAAATGCTTGATTATAGCATGAACGATTTAATCGCTCGGGAAAAAAATGTTGAAACCGCAGTCAAAAACGGAATGGTATTGTCTTCGGAGTTGCAAGAATTAAAAGCCGAATTAATCAATTTGGAACAAAACAAAACGGATGCTTCTGCTCTGCTCGCAACTTTTTATTCCCAATTGTCCTTTATCACACAAGTAAAAATCGACACTTCCGAAGTGCTTCAATGGCCTGTGGGGTTGACAGATTGTAACGATGATTATCACAACCGGCCAGATTTTCTTGTTTTCGAACAACAAATTAAATTTTACGATTTACAATTGAAAACCTTGCAACGGAAAGAGCTTCCGCAACTGAGGATTTTTGCTGATGGGTATTACGGTCGTCCGGGGCTAAACGCAATGGACTATAGCGATCATTTTTCCGGAATAATCGGGGTGAAATTACAATGGAATATTAGTGATTTTTATACCAATTCGCACGAAAAGAAGAAGATTGTCGTACAAAAGCAAATTATTAATAATCAGCAAGATATATTGAATATTGAGTTGGATCAAAAATTAGATCAGTTAAAAATAGATGCCAACAAAAACAAAGAACTTATTATGAAGGACGATGACATTGTAAATGCTCGTTCGGCAGTAAGAGAAACATCTGCCGTGCAATTCGAAAACGGGGCGATGACCTTTGCTGACTACTTACTAAAATTAAATGCAGAAAGTCGTGCAATTTCCAACCGGCAAATCCATAAAATACGGTTAAGAATGTATTCGATAAAGAAAGAAACATTAACAAACAATTGAGAACAATAAAAAAAACAACTGATATGGAAATTTCAGAACAAAAAAATGGGAAACAATTATTGAGAATTAAGCCTTACATTATCATTGCAGTAATTGCTGTTGCAGCGGCTTGGGCTATTATAGCCATATATAATGCTATGTGTTACGAAAGCACAGACGATGCACAAATTGACGGTAATATTATTCCATTGAAAACAACGGTGAGTGGATATATTCATGAATTAAAATTCACAGACAATCAGCAAGTTAACAAGGGAGATACGCTTATCGTTTTCGATACCATCGACTTATTGGCAAACGTAAAACAGGCAGAAGCTCAACTCCTTGCAGCACAAGCCGGATTATCATTGAGCAAACATCAGGTCGTGGCAGGAGAATTTAATCAAAGAGCCGTTAATTTTACGTCCGGTTCAGTGAAAGGAAATATAGAAGCTGCAAAAGCACGGAAAATTGAAGCGGAAAACAATTACAACCGAATTTTAAATATGTCCTCAAAAGGTGCAGCAACACAGCAATCACTTGACAATGCCAAAATGCAATTTTCCGTTGCAAAAGCTCAATTATCCGCTTTGGAAAACGACTTCCAATCATCCAACGCAAGAAAAAGTTCAGCAAATACTCAGATAGATATTTATAAAGTGCAATCAAAAGCCGATGAAGCACGTCTCAAACAGGCAGAGGCACAATTGGTATTGGTAAAAAACCAACTTTCACATGCGTTTGTTACGGCTCCTTGTAATGGGATTGTTTCCCAGAGAAATGTAGAAGTCGGACAATATGCAACTGCCGGTTTGCCTCTGGCAACAGTTACAAACCTGAAAAACATTTGGATAACTGCTAACTTCAAAGAGACCCAATTGAAAAACATGGAACTCGGACAAACGGTAACTATTGAAGTGGATGCCTATCCCAATTTAGAATTAAAAGGGAAAGTTGAAAGTTTTTGTAGTGCAACCGGAGCAAAATTTTCCATCCTTCCGGCGCAAAACGCAACCGGAAACTTTATTAAAATTACGCAACGTATTCCGGTGAGAATTTCATTTGAAAACAATTCTCAAAAACAATTGCGTCCTGGTATGAATGTGGTTGTAAATGTAAAAACAAAATGATAAGATGCCACAAGTCATTAAATATCCTACTGGATTTTCCAGGACAATTATCGTAGCCACTTGTATCGCAGCTTCTTTGCTCGAATTAATCGATACAACCATTGTTAATGTGTCGCTCAAACATATTGCGGGCAGCATTGGTGCGTCAAACACCGATGTAGCTTGGGTGATTACGGCTTATGCCATATCCAACGTGATTATCATTCCGTTGAGTAGTATGCTTACCGAGCTTTTTGGACGACGAACATATTTTACGTTTTCAATCACTCTGTTTACCTTCGCTTCGTTTATGTGCGGAAATTCCGATATGTTGATTGAGCTCGTGATTTGGCGATTTATACAAGGACTTGGCGGCGGAGCGTTGCTTTCACTTTCCCAATCGATTTTAATGCAATCGTTTCCTCCCGAAAAAGTAAATCTGGCAAGCTCCATTTATGGAATGGGTGTTGCATTAGGCCCAGCTCTTGGTCCTACATTGGGGGGAATTATTACCGACAATTATTCCTGGCAGTGGATTTTCTATGTAAATATACCCATTGGAATATTGGCAATTATCACTTCGTGGATATATGTACGCGACCAGGCGGAAAGACTAAAACCAAAAATAGACTGGCTTGGGATTATGTTTCTTGCAGTAGGGATTGGTGCATTTCAATATGTGCTCGAAGAAGGTAATTCAAAAAATTGGTTTGAAGATAAGAATATTGTTATACTGAGTATTATCTCAGTAGTCGGAATCATATCATTAGTTATCCGAGAACTAAATATAAAAAATCCGGTGGTCAATTTATCTTTGTTGAAATCAAAAAACCTGTCGGTAGGTATTCTTTTGAATTTTTGCATGATGGCGATTTTGTTTATCAGTATATATGCGTTTCCGTTGTTTGTGCAAATGAATTTGGGATGGACAGCCTCAATGACAGGGATTGCTCTTATCCCGGGGGCAATCATCTCGGCAATAGGGATGGTTGTGTGCCAAAAATTAATGGCGAAAGGAGTAAATCCGACTTATTTGATTATGGCAGGATTTGCGGCTTGTTTTATCTTTTCGTTTGAATTTACTCGTCAATCGACCGACTCTTCATGGTGGGGATTGTTTAGCCCTCTTATATTCCGCGGAATAAGTGTCGGATTATACATGCTTCCGGCAATTACAATGACGGTGACAGGATTTAGTGGTAGAGACTTGGGACAAGCGGTAGGCTTGAGCAATATGGCAAGGCAATTGGGCGGTGCTGTTGGTTTGGCATTAATCGGTACGCAAATTACCAATACGCAAGCATCCACCCGTGTCGATTTAATTTCTAATATTTCGGATTATAAACCTGCTGCTGCCGAGGCAATATCACGGATGAACTGGTTGTTGCAGACAAACGGGCTCGATGCCGAAAGCGCACATACTACTGCAAATTCTATTTTAAACATGCAGGTGTTACAGCAATCATCGATTTTAAGCTACCTGGAATCGTTCAGAATTATGGCAATCGTAAGTGTAATTGCTTTTATGCTTGTGCTGTTTACATGGAAACTGATTGCACAGAAGATAAATAAGTGATTTTTATCTTTACATATTCAAAATCTGGCACGTAATATTATATGAATAGAATTGATAGGTATAATAAATTAGCATCAAACCCTAAAAATAAGGCAAGTGATGTTATTAATGCATTGGAAATTAAAACAGGTGATAATATTCTTGAAATAGGCGTTGGTGGAGGTTTTTATGCAAAAATATTCTCAGAAAAAATAGGGGTAAGCGGACGTTACTACGGTCTTGATACTGGTGAGCATTTTATTCAGAATCTTAACACGATTAAACCTCCCAACAAGAATATTCTTGGAATTAAAATATATCCGAATGAGCTTCCAGAGCTAAATGTTAAAATTGATTTGATTTTTACCCGAAATGTTTATCATCATTTAGAAAAGCGAACAGCATATCTTAGAAGAGTTATTGACCTGTTATCTCCCAATGGAAGGATTGTCGTTATAGATTATGATGAAAGTCTTTCATTGATGAAGGTATTCAAGCATTTTACAGCTAAAAATATTATTATAAAAGAATTTAAAAGAGCAAATTGTTTTCTTATTAAGGAGCATTGCTTTTTAAATAAACAATTATTTTTAATTTTTGAGAAAAACTCAGAGTATGATTTTGGTTTTTTGTCAAATCAAAATCAGAAGATGACATAAATAATTTTCATTCTAATCAAACGCTAATTTTTAATGATATGGACAATAACGGTTTTCCAACGGTTAAAAAGCAGGGCATCAACTACCTGACCGATAAAAATGAGAAAATTGTAAAATTCAAACCTTGGTTGGGCGACTTGTTTTCGCCTCTTTACGATTGGTCAATGAAAAAGACAGTTGTTCCAAAAAAATTCGGGGCTTCTTACGATAAACATTTCAGCATATTAAAAGTATTTTTCAAAGATGTCCACAACAAAGATGTGCTGGAATTTGCTACCGGCAGCGGTAGTGTTGTTGATTTTCTTCCTGCTGACAATCGTTATTGCGGGGTTGATATCAGCAAAGGTTTGCTGAAACAAGCCTTGAAAAAATTTCAAAAACACAGGTTCGAAGAAGTTGAACTGTATTTGGCAGATGCCTGCAATTTGCCGTTTGAAAACGGTAGGTTCGATGTGGCCATTTGCAACCTTTCGTTTAATTTCATTGAAAACGCTGATGCTTTTATTCGCGAACTGAAACGCGTTTTAAAAACAGGCGGCATTTTCTTTTGCAGTGTTCCTGTACCTGAACGCAAGCCGGAAAAAAGCAGAATTCACGGAACACTTTATTCTGAAACGGAACTGAAAGAATTATTTGAAAACCAATTATTTGCATTTCAATCATTGCCTGAAACAAACGGGGCGATACTTTATTTTACAGCTTATTTATAAATAAAAATGACAACAAAAGAACATTACGATAAGCATTTAGCGAATTTCTATTCGTGGATGGCGGGCGATTTTGATAACGCTAAAAACCTGTTTAAAGAATTTTGCATAAACAATAAAATTAAGCCATTCGCAAACAAACTGGCAATTGATTTAGGTGCCGGGAACGGTATCCAATCGGTTGCTCTTGCTGAATTGGGCTATCGTGTTACTGCCATTGATTTTAACGAACAATTACTATCGGAATTAAGCAATAAAACAGGTAATTTGCGAATAAAAACCATTAATAGCGATATTCGAAATTTAAAACTGTTCAATATCCAACCCGAACTTATTGTTTGCTGCGGCGATACCCTAACTCATTTGGAATCAATAACCGAAGCAAAACAGCTTATTGCTGACGCTTCGGAGATATTGTGTCTTAACGGGAAGATCATGTTATCGTTTCGTGATTATTCACTGGAATTGGAAGATACACAACGCTTTATTCCTGTAAAAAGTGATGCTACCCGATTATTGACCTGCGTATTGGAATATTTTGAAGATAAAGTACGAGTGACCGATTTATTGAATGAATATGACGATGGACAGTGGAAGCAAAAAGTAAGTTCATACTTAAAAATCAGGATTTCAAAAGAAACAGTCACAAAATTACTGGAAAATTTGGGATTGAAAATTAAGTACAACCAGACAGAAAAAGGAATTATCAACCTGATTGCACAAAAATAAAGTGATATTGTTTCAATACCTTTTAGGGATATTTTTATTCATTTTGGGGCTATTTTATCGGAAGAAAGCAACCTATTTTTATTGCTTAGTTTTTAAAAAGTAAAAACTATGGTAAAAGTAGGAGATAATATCGTAACTACAGGACTCAGCGGAAAGCTGGGCAATCTCATCGTCTTTTGCAATCGTGGCGGAAAAACCATCGTGGCAAAAGCCCCTAAAAGAAACAAACCGAATGGAGCGAAGCACAGGAACAACATCGTTTGAGATTTCAGGAAGCAGTCCTTTATGCCAAAAGTGCAATCGCAAATGAAGTAACAAAAGAAGCTTATAAAGCCTCTGCCGAAGAAGGAGAGACCGCATATAATGTCGCAGTGGCAGATTTCTTGAATGCACCACTCATTAACGAAATTGATGTAAGCCATTACAACGGTCAACCTGATAGTTACATTCAAGTTCGTGCAGTGGATGATTCCGATGTAATAGAAGTTACCGTCACTATTCAAAATTCCGATGGAAAAGAAGTTGAAAGCGGGGCTGCCGTTTTGAAAGAAGGAAGTATTTGGTGGTGTTACCCAGCAACAGTCAACAATGAATCACTCGAAGGAGACAAAATAATTATCCATGTATCCGACATTCCGGAAACCTTACTGAGCAAGAAAGGGGAATTTAATCATTTAGAAAATTTTAAAGAAAATGTGCTTTTCAATTTGAGAAGTCCATTTTTATATGACAGAGGAAGCATACAGCTACCTTAAAGGAACCTTAGAGTCAATATACAGAACTACATTATTGTGGAAAAGCCATTGTCCTTGACCACTCCACGCCGGAGTAAATTGACCATACTTGGCCAGGATTAAGTGCTTGTTGTTAAAATATTTATAATAATTGAAATTGAGCCGGCCAGATATGGTCAACTTGTCTGGCTTTTGCATCATAATTCCCAAATTTAATTAGACCTAATTTGTTTTTCAAATTATGTCCAGCTATTTAGGGGGCTAAGACACTCGTAACCCTTGTCCCCTGCTCTGCAGTATCAGTAATAATACTCGGCCTGGTAGGAAAATACGCAGGTATCTGGTGGGCTCTCGGTTTGTATCTATTTGCCATGATAGTATTATTTATTGCCGGAAAGATATCATCAAAGCTTCTTATGGGTAAGCCTGTTGAGCTTATTATGGCAATGCCCGACTATAAGACACCACAGTTAAAAACAGTGCTTTACCAGAACTGGGATGCACTTAAAGAATTTATTTATATTGCCTCCACTATTGTTATTGTCTCCGGTGTACTGACCCACGGCATTAACCTGGAAAGAAGGATGCCGGCTCTGTATTCATTCATATGCCTTAAAAAAGTTTGACTTGCACCTTTTTTTAAAGTAACTTTATCCATTATCAAATGATAATATCTCTCATTTGATAAGTAATCAATCATGGAAAGAGAAGAAGCAAGAAACAGACCCGTTGAAAAAAAGCTTAAGGTTACACCTCAACGGATAGCTATACTGCAGGTAATAATTGACAACAAAAGCCACCCGACAGCTGAAGGCATTTTTGATTCAGTAAGAGAAACACATCCCAATATTTCATTTGGCACGGTATATAAAGTACTTGACACACTGGCTGATAATGGCCTGATAAAAAAAGTACAGACAGAAAAAGATATAATGAGGTATGATGGAGTAAGGGAAAGTCATCACCACCTGTATTGCACGGATTCTGACAGGATTGAGGATTACTTTGATAAAGATCTGAATGAAATTCTGAAAAGCTACTTTGAAAAGAAAAGCATTAGCAATTTTACGATAGAGGATTTTAAACTTTATATAACAGGAAAGTTCACTGAAGGTAAACATTAGATTAATGAATCTGATAAAGGCTACATTGGTTATCTTAGGAACAATATCCCTCTCGCTGGGTGTTCTTGGAATTATTGTTCCGGGACTGCCAACCACACCCTTTCTTTATTACAGTTTTTTCAGTCAGACTTATTGTGGTGGGGTTAGGGCTAACAGGAACACTGATAATGGGTTTAATAGTACCAACAACAGAAGATTCAGGAAACAGTAAACATTAATTCTATGGCAATGAAAAACAAGAAATTGACAAGCAGTTCAGGGGCTCCGGTTGCGGATAACCAGAACATTATGACAGCCGGCAAAAGAGGTCCGGCTCTGTTACAAAGTGTATGGTTTCTTGAGAAACTGGCACATTTTGACCGTGAAGTAATCCCTGAAAGGCGCATGCACGCCAAAGGTTCAGGTGCATTTGGCACTTTTACAGTAACAAACGACATCACCAGGTATACAAGAGCTAAAATTTTCTCTGAGATAGGGAAAAAGACGGAGTGCTTTGTTCGTTTTTCTACTGTTGCAGGAGAGCGTGGTGCTGCTGATGCCGAGCGTGACATAAGAGGTTTTGCAATGAAGTTCTATACTGAAGAAGGTAACTGGGACCTGGTTGGAAACAACACACCTGTCTTCTTTTTAAGAGACCCGCTGAAATTTCCGGACCTGAACCATGCTGTGAAACGTGATCCTAAGACAAACCTGCGCAGTGCAAAAAACAACTGGGATTTCTGGACGAGTCTGCCTGAGGCGCTCCACCAGGTGACCATTACCATGAGTGACAGAGGCATACCTTCATCATATCGTCATATGCACGGTTTCGGAAGTCATACATACAGTCTTATCAATGATAAAAATGAGCGTATATGGGTGAAGTTTCATCTTGTCACACAACAGGGAATTAAAAACCTCACTGACCAGGAAGCTGAAGCAGTGATAGGTAAATGCAGGGAGAGTCACCAAAGGGATCTGTTTGACAGCATTGAGAAAGGTGATTTCCCCAGGTGGACAATGAAGATTCAGCTGATGACCGACGAACAGGCGCTGAAGTGCAGGTTTAACCCGTTTGATCTCACAAAGGTATGGTCACACAAAGAGTACCCGCTTATTGAAATAGGCGTTCTGGAATTAAATAAGAACCCTGAGAACTACTTTGCCGATGTGGAACAGGCAGCATTCAACCCTGCAAATATTGTGCCCGGCATTGGATTTTCGCCTGACAAGATGCTGCAGGGCAGGTTGTTCTCATATGGCGATGCGCAACGTTACAGGTTAGGAGTAAACCATCACCTGATACCTGTAAACAAATCGCGCTGCCCATTCCTGAATATGTTCCATCGTGACGGACAAATGCGTACCGACGGCAATTACGGAGCAACATTGGGGTACGAACCAAACAGCTATGGTGAATGGCAGGAGCAACCTGAATTTAAGGAACCACCCCTGCCCGTTGACGGGGCTGCTGATTACTGGAGTCACAGGGAAGATGACGATGATTACTATTCCCAGGCAGGAGACCTGTTCAGACTAATGAATAAGGCCCAGCAGAAGGTGTTGTTTGAAAACACGGCAAGAGCCATGGGCGATGCTCCCAGAGAGATTAAAATAAGGCATATCGGCAATTGCCTGAAAGCTGATAAGGCTTATGGCGAAGGAGTGGCAGCATCATTAGGGATTAGTGTTGATGAAGTAATAAAGTGAATAAAACAGATTCCCAAATGCCTTGTTATAAAAATATCCTATGTATAATAACAGACATAAAAAGGTTCTGACGAAAACGAGATGGAATTCAATTACCCACCTTAAAAAACAATAATTATGAAAATCAACAAAAAAGTAGAAGAGATACTTAACAAACAGGTAAATGCTGAATTCTGGTCAGCATACCTTTATCTTTCAATGTCAGCATGGTGTGAAAGCCAGGGGCTGAAAGGATCGGCCAACTGGATGCGTGTTCAGTTTCATGAAGAGACATCACATGCACTGAAGATCCAGGATTATGTCCTCAGCCGCTCCGGTGAGATAAAACTGCAACCGATTAATGCAGTTGAGACCTCATGGAATAACCTTCTTCATCTGTTCGAGGAGACCTACAAGCACGAGTGTGTGGTAACCGAAATGATAAACAAATGCTATGAGGTTGCTCTTTCAGAGAAGGACTATGCAACTGCAATAATGCTCCAATGGTTTATTGATGAACAGACAGAGGAAGAAAGCAATGCCCTGGAGATCATTGATCATCTGAAACTGCTCGGTGACAAAGGAGCTGGAATTTACCACCTTGACAGGAGTCTGGAAAAAAGAAAATTCACAGACGAGACAGCCGAATAAAACAATAAATTATGGTGAAAGGCAGTACCTTTATAAGGTATCTGCCTTTCACCCCTCTATAAAATACTGAATTCACAATCACAGGGGTAAACATACCATTTAACATGTTGAACAGTTTTTAAGATATTAAACTACGTCAGCATGGTTATATTTTAAATTTTACGCCACCAAAAAGAGTTATCCCCTATAATACTCCCTCTTTCCTGTGCCAAATAGGATATTTTCTAAGTTACCTGCTAATTGACCCCCTATTGTGAACGGACTGTTTTTTCTTTGTAAAAAATCAGGAATATTCCGGACTTTTGCGTTAGGGTAATGTGCAAGTATCTATATATAGATAAACTTGCACATTGCCCTAAAGTAAAATACTGCAAATAAGTCCTTTGAATCATTAAAAGAAAATATGTATTTTTGAACCCAGATCATTTGCGGACATAACTGTACCGAGTGATGACAATAGTGCGTTATTTGAAATCGTTACCAAATCATTACCTATAATGGTAATATTACACATAAAGTACTAATATTAAGCTATATGGAGAAAGTTGGTTCACTTCCCTCTTTCTCCGCAGACCGGATTGCTCCCGCAGCTTGCTGCGGGATTTTTGTTTTACAGATGTCCGAACCAGGCTTGTCTGAGTAAGGACTGATGTCTTTTATTTTGCCAGGCAATTTATGACATTCAAAAATTCATCCTGATTTTCTGATGTAAAGTCTTTCTCGAGCCAGGTTTCTCTTGTCCAGACACGCATTGTCTTAATCTTTTTTGATTTCAATTGATTTAATTGGTCCTTCTTCCCAAGTCTTCCATGGAAATAGACTTTTGCAGATGCTTTACAATTAAAATCACATTCGCTTAACAGTTCCATTCCTGAACCATCAGTAAAAAGTATATTTATTTTATCTCCCTTATCAATGCAGTTCCCTGCTCCAACGACATGGATAACCAGAATCAGGGAGCTTGCTGACCCTTTCATCATAAATATTCCAAATCCTGATTCTCCGCCATCGGAGGATATTATCAGTGTGTTTTTTGATATACTAATAGTCTCTCCAGTTGCTTCATCAGTTTTAGTAATAATCCAGTTATTACTGTCTTTAGGATTCAAATCAGTCTTTTTCTTCACTTTAACGTACTTCCAGGTACCGGTTGAATTTAAGATTACTTCCTTTCCATCAGATGTTGTTGCTTCCAAACTTTGTCCACACAGGCCGATCATCGTGGTCATGATCAGAAATACAGCAATGAAAATTTTCTTCATGGCAATGAGTTTTGAAATTTGGAATCTAATGAATAAAGTCCAGACATAAAAGGTCTGTTTAAATCTATCCCCAGCGGTCCGAAGAAACCATATCTCATAAAAAGAAGCGTGGATTGCATGCGTTATGATTCAAAAATTAATAAAAGAAATATAAATTAAATGAAAGAAGCAAATAAAAATCGTAAAATTGTGAAATTGAAATAGAATTTGATATGGTAATTATCATCCAATGCAGAGACCGTGTGGGTCTGGTTGCAGCTATAACATCAGTTTTGGCAAAAGCTGAACTTAACATTGTTTCAATGAGAGAGCATGTGGATCTGGAAGAGAAAATGTTCTTTGCCAGGATAGTGGTGGACGGAATTCAATCGCAGCAAAATATTGAAATGGCAATAACTGAAGTCTTACCTGCCGGCGCCATTGTTAAAGTAAATCCATTGCCAGAAAAAAAGATAGTTGTATTGGTTACAAAAGAATATCATTGTTTAAGCGATATCCTCACACGAAATTATTTCAAGACTCTTGGGGCTAAGGTCCTATGCGTAATTGGCAATCACCCTGATCTGCGGAATATTACTGAACAATTTAGTATCCCTTTTCATTTCGTTTCGCATGAAAACAAAAGCAAAGAAGACTTTGAAAATGATTTGACAAACATAATCCTTCAGTATGAACCTGATTATTTGATTTTAGCCAAGTTTATGCGTATTCTGTCGCCCGAATTTATTATGACTTTCAGATTGAGAATTATTAATATTCATCATTCATTTTTACCTGCCTTCATTGGTGCTTCCCCCTACATGCAGGCATTTAAACGTGGAGTGAAAATAATAGGTGCAACAGCTCATTTCGTAACTGACGATTTGGATGAAGGGCCAATTATTACTCAGACAATTATTCCGGTAAATCACTCTTTTACACTGACAGATCTGATAAAAGCAGGCAGAGAAAATGAAACTGCTGCTCTTGCCAAAGCCATGCAACTGGTTTTTGAAGACAAGGTTTTTGTTTTTAATCATAAAACTGTTGTTTTCGAATGAACTATCCTTGTTGAATACAGTGTTTTTTGATGTTTATCAGTCATTAAATCCAATGACATATTATCACCATCCATATTAGCCTTTCGTTTTAATTTTTTATTCGTTCAATATTTTACCCTTTACTTTGGAGAATCCGTTTTCAGAAATTCCAGGCGTTTCTCAACTTTTTCAATATATTTTGGAGGAAACTTCATCCTGGAACTTCTTTGAGTATTCAGAAATCTCTGGTAATAATAAATTGCTTTCTCCGGGTTCTTTAGTTTTTCATCATAGATATTGGCAATTATCATATTAAGGTTAGGATCACTATTAATTGCATAAGCCTTAAGATAGCTTTCAATTGCATCCATATTGCTGTCGTTACCTTTTTGTGATTCAGCGCATAAGACATAAGTAAGTCCTAATTTGGCATTTACCGGAATGAGAATATTTAAAGCTTTTTTATAGTAACAGACACTGTTACTCATGTCACTAATTTTGAAATAAGATTGTCCCAGAAAACTACAGGTTTCATAATCAGTAGAATCAGACTTATATGCTTTTAAAAGATAGGGAATTGCTTCCCCGGGTTGAAGATTGTAACAATAACCTATACCTATTCTCTTTAAATATAGTTTAGAAGAATCTCCTGAAGCTAAAATAACGAGGTAGTCATCCAATGCCCGTTTTGTGTAGTGCTTTATATAATAGAGCTGAGCTCTTCTTGCGTAGAGGTCAATATCTGTCGAATCAATTTTAATTCCTTTTGAAAGAAGCTGAATCGCAGTATCAGTGCTTAGAGTTAATGCATATAAGTAGGATAAGTTCTTTATGGCATTAATGTTATTTTTATTAATTGATAAAGATTTTTTAAACAAATCAATGGCTGGGGAATAATCTCCTTTTTTTAAGTAGGCCAGACCTGCTCTATCGTAGTAAATATAATTAGTCGAATCTTTTATCAAAAACCGTTTATAAATACTTAGAGCATCATCAAATTTGCCTGATTGCATGTAAATATTTGATAAATAAGTTGCAAATATCCAATTTACAGAATCTGTTGAATAGAGTTTAGAAAAAAGAGGTTCAGCCATCTTAAGTTTGTCTTTCCCGTAATATCCTTTTGCCAATGAGAAATTATAGACTTTATTATCCGGACAGAGATTGGAAGCCTGATAAAAGCAGTTGAGTGAAGAATCTTCATTAAGGGTATTCTGGTAAGCGATCCCCATTTTATAATAAATCTCCGGATTCAGACTGTCATGAGTCAATATTAGTTTACAAGTATCTATCACCTTCTCATAATTGCCGCGCATCATCATTAAGTCAATTTTAGAATAATCTTGTATATCCTGGGCTACCAAAGGTTTAATTGCAAAAGCAATAATGGTCGTTACAAAAAATACATTTTTCATCCGTATATTTTTTTTAAGGTCGAATGGAACCACGCATGATTAACTTCGCTGAACTCACCGCCGGCTGGCGGTTCGGTTGTGATTTAGATTAATCCACCGCTGGCACGGATTTGCAATCCGTGGCTTTTACTTTACAGCAAAACTTCCCCGACAAGTCGCGATCGGTATTGTTTTGAATCAATCATGTGAGTTTCATAGGTGTAATTTATTTTGAACCAGATTAATAGACTAATTAGATTTTTACAATTTATTTTTCTAATGCAAATTTATAACGAATATATTAGTTATGCAACTAAAAAATGAGGTCATTCGAAAATCACAGACAATCATCTTATTGAAACGTTGCATTAAATCTATGAATAGTTACATATATAGGAAATCATTAGTGTCCACTAAAAATTAAATATCGTTCTTTGAAATCTTGAATAGATTGAGGTTGTAGGGTTTTCTGATAACGTGACGATCTGAAATGAAATACTCCTCAGATTCAGTTTAGTATAAAATTACAGTCAATTACTTTAGTCCTTCATTTGAGGGCTAAAGCCCGTACTTTTGGTGTTTCCTGATCCGTTGGCTAAAGCCAACGGTAATTGAAATAGATTGCAGAATTTTCCAAAATTTCAATATACCAAATTTAATTAAAACGCCTCTAATAGAACTACTTACAAACCAAGATTGCCAAGATGTCAAAGAACTAAACTGTATACAATTGAAAATCAAATATTCTTAAGTGGACATCTATGATAGGAAATAGTTATTTCTCTTATGTAACTATTTTTGTTATTTCACTTGACAACTGAATTTTTCAATGCTGAAGGACTACTTTGACAGATTGAAAAATCAACATGTTTTTGCCCTTAATCCCTAATATGATAGATTTTTCTCAAGACTGTTTTGTCATCTTGATGATGTTGTCTTTGCAACCAGATACTGCAGGTTTCTTTCTTTAAAAAACGTCCTGGTAATGGCTTCGGCATCATCCAGGATTGTCTGCATTTTGCGTTGCTTTCTGCCTAACAGGGTATATGCTTTTGCCAGGGCTTCTTCTTCACTGCAGGCAGAACTCTGTTTTATTGCTTCGCATAAGCCTGTCAGTAATAATCCTTCATCTTTGATGTTACCCAGTTCTGCTATGACCCAGCTAAGGGCCAGGAAATAGTTTTTGCGGACCAGCAAAAAGGATGTATTGCTTCCGGCAGCCGGTAATTTATTGTAAGGTGAGGTGATGATCTCTTCAGTCAGGTACTTTTTCAGGTGAGCTGCTGCTTTAATATCCGGGGCATACTGAACAACACCCTGCAAGGCCTGCGGATAGATGCTCAGCCATCGTAATTTGCGTCTGAGTTCATGTACATCTTCTTCTATATTATCAAAGTGGTAATCGGTTCCGGCAACAAACCTGGTAATGGCAGCAACAGACTCATTATAAAAGTCTGAAATGGCTTCCACCTCTTTGTCGGATTTCAGCCAATCGATCTCATCAAGTTTGTTGGCTGTCTTTTTTAACCGTTTGTTGTCGCCCGACAGCCAGCCTTTATCGGCTAACACTTCATTCAGTTGTTTAGCTTTTTGTTCCAACTGCTCTTCTACAATCTGCCTGCAGCCTTCGGGGATTTGTTTATTAACTGCAAAAGCTTCAGAGAGCCATTGATAATAATCTATTTGTCCAAGTCCATCTTCGATCAGCTTGAAATGTTCTTTCAGTTTGCCAAACTTTTTGGCATTATGCATGCCTGCATAAATTTTAGCTAAACCTTCGAGCATAAAGAATGGGGTACGGGTATTGTTAATGAACAGCCACATAGCCGGATTTTTCTCTTTTCCTGCCTTATCAAGGAGCATTTCAATCTTCTGTGTATAGAAAGTAAATCTGCTTAATCCGTTTTTCATGGCGCTTAAATTTTCTCTGATTATTGCTTTACCTTTTTCAGGTTCCAAATATTCTGCCTTGATCTGTTAATCAATCAAATTTATTAAATCAATGTGGAATACAATCAATTCCGGCGCTTTTTATCAACATTTAATAATTTTATATCATTGTGTTGGTCGGTTAAATTATATTAGGTCCCGGGACATTCCCATTGGGACATAATATTGGTAGTTACCTTCAGATGTTTTAGCCTGCAATCAAAATATAATTGTATTATATCCCATGGCAACCACTATCTTCAATTGGGTACAGCGACAAATATTTTAAGCGAGGTTGGATTGTTTTTTCATCTCCTGAAACTAATTTACCGGAAAAGCATCAAGTACAATTGTTTCGAAGGGTTGCAGTTTTAAACTAAATGATTCACCTTTCGCAAATCTCTGCCTTTTCCCATTATACATTCCTGCTTTAGCATTAAAAAAAACATATTCTTTGATTGCATTGCGAGGATACTCGAAAACCTTTGATGTAATTACTTGAAAGGTCTTTGGGATATCAGAAGGATTACGCAACGACAATATTGCTTTCTGCTGCGACCATGCTGCACGACCATATACCTCATCCTTAGCAGGATCGCCACCTATCCAATGTACATCTGTCAAAACCTGTTCATTTTCCCTTGCCCATCTGGCTGCATTGGCCAGACAATCCCAAGTTGAAGATTTAAGTTTATGAGGATTAATATAAAGTTCCTGAAGATTACATCCCGATGCAAAAAAGAACCAAATATCATCAGAAATATCTTTTTCATCCATCTCGAACTTTCCGGGATTACCATGATCTGCAATACATATTCCACCGTTCATTACGGAATTCAAGGGGAATAGAGGATTATTTTTAACAATGTTATTATACGTTTCTGCATCACGATAAGTAATCCACTGCTGGCGTTTTGAGCCTTTACCTATCATTTTAGTATCTTCTCCTCCCCGCCAGATATTATCTCCATACATTAGCCAATAAACTGAAGGCCATGTACCTACGGTAAGACTTAGGTACAAATCAGGCTTATTCGTCCTTAACTCTTTTTGGAGCCTCAGGAAAGCTTCCACATCATCCTTATATTCCACGGATTCATCGCCCATTGATCCTAATCCGGCACCTAAACCATCAAACTTGAATATGGATACATTATACTTCTTAATAAAACTTTCTGTAACATCTAAAATACGTTTATAGTAGCATGTACCTGCAAGTGAAAATCCGGAGCTATTGGTTTCAAAAGGAGGATTTTGGGTTTTGCCATATTTTAACCGCTGTTGTTTTGCTGTATTATAACCACCAAAAGGCGATATCCAAACGCCAATGGTACTGTTATAACTCTTAGCAACTTTCATCAGGTTAGCAAATCCCACAGGGAAACCGGAGTGAAACTTCCAAAGAGTAGTATGATCGTCCCATCCATCGTCGAATAAAAATGCTTCCATTTGAATTTTCCGTTTGTTGATAAGACTGTCGCCAAAACACCTGATCCTGTCAATGCTTTCATTTTCATTAAATATCCTGTCTTCCCATGCAATATCAAACCATGTATTATTATGAAGTATCTGGCGGTAAGGATGTGCTCTTTCCCTTTCTACATAATAAAGAAAAGCCCTCCTTAGTTGGTTGGCCGGCGCTACGCCCCATACAGTTGAAATTGTGGGAATAAATTCAGGAAGATTAAATGCGGTGTAAGAATCTTTTTCAACAACCTTTGCAAAAATGTGTTCAAGGGAAAAAAACATATTGTTATGCACAACAGGAGATCCGTAGACTGTTCCTGTATTACAGATACCGATACTAGTCGGAAGCATCAAAACAATAATTCCTGATATTTTATTTTTATTATTAGCTTTAAACTTAAATATCTGTCTGACATAATTTGAGCCATCTCTTATTTCAACTTCCCAATGCAGGAACAATCCTTCTTTGCGATTTTCAAGATCTACTGAATACTTTTTTCCTGATTCTCTACAGGCATAAACCTGAGAACCTACATCTCCTTTTACATCCTGGATAACAGGTAAGTTTTCCAATACAAAATCATTTGAAGAAATGGCACGGTGTCCCTGTAATTCAATTTCAAATAAAGGAATATTACCCATTTTTATAAGTTCATTTGACTCCTTATCTTTAAATTCCCGAATGTGAATACCTTCGCTATTACTTTCAAACCTCATGCTGACAACATTATTTTCTAATACAGTGCAGTTTTCAGTATATTTAATTGTTGCCTTACCTGGAGTGTTCCCGGGATAGGGAATTTGCGCATTTAAAAGATGATAAATATTCCACAGGATCAAAAAAATGATAATCGATTTATTTCTCATTTATGCATAATACTATTTTGTACAAAAAATTGATTTTTTGATAGTTGATAAAAAAACAACAAAGAAATGAAGACATAATCCATTTAAGTTGCAATTGAAGTATTTAATTGAGTAAACAATTATTGCAACATTTCTTACCAGTAAAGGACTATATCAGTAGACATTCTTCCCTTTGCAGAGAATTCATTAAAAATTTTTACTTGCCGCCCAGAGGAAAATTCCCTCTGGGTTACAAGTAAACACTTATTTTATTAATTAATATCCAGGATTCTGTTCAAAGTCTTTTCCTTTTCCTTTATAGTAATCAATTTCGGACTGAAGAATTGGCCACAAATAGTAATTACTAAGAAATACGTATTTCATACCACTGACAGCGGGAAAGTTATTTAACACTGCTTCAGCAATTTTCCATCGCTTTAGATCGAAATAACGTAATCCTGCTTCAAATGCTAATTCTATACGACGCTCGTTCCTGATTTTATCACGCATTTGATCTTTTGACAAACCTGTAGGTAACGGAGGCATATTAACACCAGGTCTTCCCCTAACCAGGTTCAAAGCATTATAAACTTCAACCGTGGGACCATTTGCTTCGTTTTCTGCTTCAGCAAAACTTAACAAAACCTCGGCATATCTCATCAAAACAATATCATTTGCACAATGAGAACCTTTCTGTGAATCATTTTTATCTTCTTCCCACACTTTTCTAACGATGTAATTCGTCGTGGTCAATCCTTTGATCGCTGCTATATTCAGATCAAAAGTCATATACCCGATTTCTCCCCAGGAAGATCCAGGGGTAATAATCGTGTAGAATAATCGCGGGTCCCTGTTTTTATAGGGATCAGCAGGATTATATAACGGAGACAGGGTTATATCCAATCCATCAATACATTCAAATTTATCAACAAAACTTTGATAAGGATTAATCGGAGTCCACCAGCCATATACCAATCCATTTTTATGTTCCACATTCGGGGAAAGGTACTTCGTTGAAAACATTATTTCCGGATTATTTTCCTGTCCGCTTTCATAAAATAATTTTTTAAAATCAGAGAAGAGTGAAAATTTTCCCGATTGCATGATGGATTTACTGAGAGAAGCAGCCTCAGCCCATTTTTCCTGAGAAAGCAGGACTCTCGTTTTCATCAGCATGGCAGACCCTTTAACTGCGTGCCCGGTATATAATACATCATCAAGATTTGCAATTGCATAATCTAAATCACTAATAACGAGAGCGATAACCTCTTCCTGTGTTGACCTCATTTTTAATTCGTCGCCAACAGTATAAGGTTCTGTAATAATTGGCACTCCTCCATACAATTGTTCAAGATAAAAATAGTTCATCGCACGAAGAAATTTCACCTCTGCCTTCATACCGTTCTTCAACTTTTCATCCATTACGATAGGCTCGACATTTTTTAAAAAGTCGTTATATCTGGCTATCGCCTTAAAAAAGGTAGCATACATACCCGTAATTTTATCTGTCATATAGGGGTTGACTGGCCCTTTGGCCATGGAACGGTATCCATATGTCCCATCGCGGTCCCATGAATTGTCTGTCAGTCCATCCCATTCAGCATTACGGGCTGAAAACAAAGAATTATTGTAAAGCGTATAATAACAAGCAGCCAGACCGGCAGTAGCGTCATTTTTAGTCTTCCAGAATGTTTCTTCGGTAATTTTATCATGTGGTGATTTTTCAAGAAAATCCTTATCACATCCGGAAAAAAGGGCCAATAGAATTGGCGTAAGATAAATATATCTATATAAATTTTTCATAATATATCTTTCAAAATTTTAAATCTATTCCAAATGATATTGTTCGTAATGATGGATAAGCATACAAACTGTTTCCACTTTCAGGGTCACCAAATTTGAAAGGAGTTAACGTAAAAACATTTTCTACTGAAACAAGCAGAGTAATGGACTCAATCTGGTACTTTTTAGTAATGGAATTCGGGATTTTATAATCCAAGGTTATATTTTTTAGCCTGAAATAGGAAGCATCCTTCAACCAAAAAGTTGAAACCACATTCATGGTTTGATTCCATTGACTTCCATACCAACCACTTCGTAAAACAGGTACATCCGTATCTTTATTTGTGTCGGACCATGCATTTTTCCAATAGGCCAATGGAGCATTTCCATTTGCAAAGGGTATAACATCAGTATGATTGATATTCCTTTTAATTCCATAAACTCCCTGAAAAAAAGCGGATAAGTTAAATCCTTTCCATGAAACATTCATGTTGGTGCCATACTCAAATTTTGGATAATATCCATCGGCATCAATTCGGTCTTCGGCTGTCACCTTACCGTCAGGAACACCATCAGGTCCACTAATATCTTTGAGCCTGATATCTCCAGGGATCAGGGTTGCCTTGGCTGCCAATTGGTCGGGAGCTGCATTTATTTCATCCTGAGATTGAAATAATCCATCAGCTTGATAGACATAATAACGCCACATCTCTTTACCTTCTTTCATCATATTGGTATTCAATTCAGGAGCACCAAATTTCATAAGCTTATTTCTGTTTCTCGAAAATAAAAAGCTAATACCATAATTAACATCTTGTATATGGTTACGATGCCCAATCATTACATCAAAACCCTTATTTGAAACGACACCCTGATTTACTGTCGGGGAATTTAATCCGACATAGCCGGCAAGTTGTGAGCTACGTAAGATTCCGTCTGTTTGTTTATCATACCAGTCAAATGTAATATCCAGCAATCCTTTTGAAAAAGTAGCATCAAGTCCTATATCAAAAACTTTGGTTGATTCCCACTTGATTATTTCATTTCCTAAAGTAGTACGTGCTGAACCTGAAACTACTGTATTGATAAATGGATATGTGTAACCCAGATTAATGAATGACTGATAAGGATAATCTCCAATGTTGTCGTTACCCATTATACCAACAGAGGCCCTAAGTTTAAAATTATCGAGCCAATTAACCCTGTTTTTTACAAAAGTCTCTTCGGAAACTCTCCAGGCAGCAGACAGTGATGGGAAAAAACCAAATTTATTAGCTTTCGGAAATCTGGAACTTCCATCGTATCTACTATTAAATTCAAGAAGATATTTCCCGTTGAAACTATAATTAATGCGGCCAAAATATGACAATAAGGAGTGTTCTTCGGATACTGTACCGCTATTTGACCAGTTCGAAGTAGATCCGGCATTAATAGCATCCAAAGACAGTGATGGTAAATCCTGTCTGGAAGCACTTAGATTTTTCCCAAAGTAACTCTCGCCACTAACACCAGCTAAAACATTTAAGCTATGTACCCCTATCGATTTATTATAGTTCAGTGTTGAATATAAGGAATTAATTTCCCAATGTGTCATCGTGTTTGTTAGTTTATTGGATTTATTCCCATTCATATAATAATTTACCGAAGGATCATCCCAATAATATATAGGAACACTGGGTTCCATATATACATTGTCATCATATATAAAGCTTGTTGATCCTTTGGTTGACCATGTCAAACCATCTAAAAGGTTTATATCAATAAAGGCATTTGACCTGAGACTTTTTAAATTGTCTGATTTACCAGCAATGGTCACCAACGCTTCCGGATTATAAGCTGCCCACTCATTAGCATATCTTACATAGGTAAATTTTGTCGGGTCATCTTTTAAAAAAGGAGTATAGGTTGGACGGTTTGATAACAGGGCATACATGAAATTAGCTCCCCCAATAAATGGCTCATAAACCTTTTCGCTTTTAATATTCGCTGAAAAACCAAATTTCACCCTGCTATTTACTTGAGATTCAAGATTTGCCAGAACATTGTATCTGTTTTTACCAAAATTATCTATTATTCCATCCTGTGACCAAATCGTTCCGGCAATATAATAGCTTGTATTCCCTGTTGTTCCGGAAAATGAGAGATTATGAGACTTAGCGGCAACATTATTTATATACGCTTTCTCATAATTCATCCATGGATACTCAGCTGATGGGCCAGTTTTGTAGGCATCGATTTGTGCATCTGTATACTTAACTGCACCATTTTTAGAATTATCCAATCCAATATTATAAAGCTGCATATATTCCGGGGAATCCCATACTCTATCCTGCATCATATATGGCGTTTGAAAAAGCATTTTGCCTGAGTATCTCACAACCAGCTTTTTTTGGTTTTTTCCAGTTTTCGTTGTTACGAGAATCACTCCATTTGCTGCCCGGGCGCCATAAATAGCAGCCGACGAAGCATCTTTTAAAACTGTCATGTTTTCAACCGAATTAATGTCAATGTCGTTGAAGCTACCAACTATTCCATCAATAACAACCAATGGATTAGAATTTGATGCAAAAGAATTTAACCCTCTAAGGCTGACATTTATTCCTTCACGTCCTGGCTGTCCTCCATTGGTTTGCGTAATCGAAACACCAGGCATTTGTCCCTGTAAAGCTTGTTCAACACTGATAACAGGTCGTGACTCAAATTTTGCTGGATTTATAGTAGAAATAGATCCCGATAAATTAACTTTCTTTTGAGTTCCATACCCTACAACCACAATTTCCTCTATTGCAACGGTATTTTCAACAAGAGTAACATTAATGAATGATTTTCCCAATATCGGGATTTCCTGTGTTACCATCCCAATAAACGAAAACTGTAAGGTTGCATTTTCCGGAACACCAGAAAGAGTATATTTTCCATCCTTATCGGAAATAGCACCATTTGCAGTTCCTTTTACCAATACAGAAACACCGGGTAAGGGAGCACCGGACAAATCGGTGACTTTGCCAGAGATAAGATTTTGCTGTTGAGCAATTATGTCAGATTGCCTTTCTTTTGGGAAAATAATTATATGTTTCCCAATGGTTTGATAATTTATCTCATTCTCAAAAATTTGATCGAGAATGAATTCAATACTCTGATTTTCTGCACTGATATTAACCTTGCGGGAAATATCTATTTTCTTATTATCGTACATGAATGAATATTCTGTACGGCCTTCAATGTAATTTAACACATCTTCGATACTTGCATTTTGAAGTTCAACGGACAGCTTGATATTTTGGGAATAACTATTTCCAAAACTGCTTGTCAACCCAATGAAGCAAATGAGTACAATCATTATTTTCATGATTCTCAATAATTTGAATACAAATGGATAAAATACACCAAGTCCTCCTGACTCATGACTTTTTTTCATATTTTTGTTTGGGTTTTTAGTAGTTTTCTGATTAGGTTAATCGCTAAATTTCTTATCGGATCACTACGGTTAAAAATCTATTAAACACTTAACTGATACAGGCTTACCCAACCAGGTAGGCTTGTATCTTTTTTAGGGGATTGTCTTAAATCATAGGCAAATTATTTAGTTAATATATTTTATTTCAATATCTTTTCCATTAATTTTGAATTCCAAAGGTGTCATCACCTGCAACATTTCCAAAACCTCCCTGAATGATTCGGTCTTTATTTTGAAGGTATAATTATGGTCTCCAATCAGTTGGTTATCAATAGTGATTTGAACCCCATACCAACTTTCGAGCGATTTCATAACCTTATCGATCGGTGTATTCCTGAATATCAATTCATTATTTTTCCAGGCAGAAACCACATCCGCATTCTCCTTATTGAAAACAATTTCTCCTGATACTTTATCTAATGTTGCCTGCTCCCCTTTTGTAAGTCGTTTGATTTCTTTTGAATTGGTAACAATACCAACGATTCCTTCAGCAACAGTAACCGCCTGGAAGTTCTCGTCAGAATAATTTTTGACATTAAAAGATGTTCCGTAAACATCTATATCAAGATCTCCGCATTTTACCCTGAACTTTTTTGATTTATCTTTATGCACCTCAAAAAAGGCTTCTCCAGTTAAAATTATTTCTCTCTTTTTTGCATTAAAATCTGTCGGATATCTGAGCTTTGAAGCCGAGTTAAGCCAGACTTTGGAACTATCAGGTAATGTCACACTGGTTTTTTGACCCTGCAAAGTAACTATCTCTGTATACTGGCAGGATAACCGGTTAAGTTGTAAATAACTATCAATGACACCCCAAACCACAAGGCAAAAGATGAGTACGGAGGCAATCGCAACCGCGTACTTAACAATATAAGTTAAGGAGTTAGAAGGAGTTTTTGATAGAATCTTCTGATCGATCGCACTCCATGCTTTTTGTTTATCGGGCTTTAATGGCGGAGGTAATACAGTTGATATGGAATAGATATTATAAACCTCATCCAATATTTTCAGGTTACCCAAATCTTTTCCAACCCAATTTTTAATTTCAGCTATTTCCTCAGGTGTTGCCTGGTTTTGAAAACACTTGTAAAAAATATGCCAGGGAGCTTCTGTTGCCATTTATGTCTTATTATACTTTACTGGCACATAACATCCAAATAACCCTTATCGAAAAATTCACTTTTTTAAAAATATTGCCATTTTTTTTTATTTATTCGATAAAGTTATCGCAAACTAATTATCTTCACCATGAAGCAAATCAGTTAGTTATCAAAAATAAAAACAAAACAAAAATATCATTGTAGTAAGGTCGTAATTGTTCCCTTAACTTTTTCAAAGCTTTGCCCATTTGCGCCTCAACGGTTTTAACAGAGATCCCAAGTTCTTCAGATATTTCTTTATAAGACATGCTTTTCTCTTTTCCGAGTATATAAATTTCCCTGCATCGTTCAGGAAGAGAGTCTATAGCCGCATTAATCACATCGCGAAGCTGATTGGAATCCATAACGCTGTCTGGCATTTCAATTGATTCCATATCATTAGTATTTAATTTACTAAAAACAAACAGCTTTGTCTTCTCGTTTCGGATGTAATTCAGGCTTCGGTTTTTCGATGCCTGAAGTAGATAGGATTTTAGCGATGATTCAATTTTTATATTCTCCTTTTTTTCCCACAGGTAAACAAATATTTCCTGGACAATTTCTTCAGTCATTATAGCATCATGAAGATATAAGTTAACCCAGTTACATAAATCTGAATAATATTTCTCGAAGAAGAAACGAAAAGCTTCCTTATCTCCTTCTACCATCCTGTTGAAAACAAATAATTCTTCGTCTCTTATCATCACTATTGACCTGTCTGATTTAGCTTTTTTTGGAAAAATACTGCCATATCTACCCAATACTGCGAAAAATACCCAACTGAACTTCTTTCAACTAAATTTTATGTCCTAAAAATAAGTTTAATTTTAACGTGTTGTGCGGTTAAAAGGCCAACGCATATTTTAAGTGATTAATTGGTTTATCATTCTTTGAATTAATGTATTGCAAGAGAGTAACAGTCGTTCTCTTTCTTGATTTGCTCTTTTGGGTGTTTGTAATTTTATCTGACAAGAATTAAACAAATCTAATTGGTAAGTACTTGATAAATAGCCCTTATCAGCAATCAAAGTACATGAGGATAGCCCAGATATCTTAACATTTGACAAATAATGGACATCATGAACGCTGGTTTTGGTTATATCCATGCTATGAAAGACCCCTCTGACTGAAGTAACAAGATGAAGCTTGTATCCGTAATAATATGATTTACTAACAGCAGAATAACCTTTATCCGGTGATGTTTCGAAGTCCTCTTTACATATTTTGCTCTGTTTTTCTCTTACAATCTTGCACACAGGAACAGGGATGGAATCAACCAGATAGACATCTTTACATTCATTGAGCTTGTCTGCCAGATATTGGTTAAGTTGTTCAATAAATGGATAGAGATGTTTCCGACGTCGATTGAAATTACTACGGTCAATTAATCTGGGGAAATCATCTTTGTGATCAAATTTGAGTTTGCCCCAAAAGTAGCTTTCACTGTCAATACCAAGTGATTCACCTGTAACTGACAACGCAATTATCTCACAATCTGATAGTTTAGGCCTGCTTGGATAGAAAACGAAGTTATCATATTTATTTAAACGATCTTTAAAAACCGATTTGGTAATGTTAAAGAACTTGTCGAAATTTGTTTCTAAGTTATGCATATTTGATGTGTATTTGTGATGAATTACACTTCTAATATACTGTATATCTGTATTATGCATAACTTTTAAAATTATAGTTATTAACTTTTTAAATTAATTTTCAACCGCACAACACCTTTAATTTTATTTTTCAGGCTCTAAGGAGTCCTGCTAATGTTCATTATTTTTTCTTCATTAAATTGATTTTACCATTATGTTTTTCAAATTTAACCATATCTGCCAGATGAGTAAAACACTCAGACGACCAAATATCCATCTCCTTATGGTTTTTAATAAAAAGCTTTACATCAGCTTTTCTCATTTCCATGTTGGTTCCGGAAATTTTTTCTTTTAGTAGTTGTATAAAATTATCCCGGAGAAATTCCTCTTGAAGAGGTGTTTAACACTAACTTATTTTTTGTTTCAGATATTCAAAATTTAAAATAGTGTTGATGCGGACATACCACTCAAAATCGTACCAGTCGCATTCTTGTTCTTTGTTTCTTCAGCTTCGAAAAATCAACTCGTGCATCTTCCCTGCATACAGGACAAGCATTGGCTGACAATTTGGATATCAAAATCCTCATTGGCAAACGATGTATATCGCGTAATACGACGAATATTCCTTTTTTATGGCTTATCAATCCCCTATTTTTCTCCATCTGAGATACTTTATCCTTGGGATGTCTGTATCCACTTAATACGGCTTCCATCGCAGAAAAATCGATGGGTATAATTCCAAACTGTTGCAGAATATTCATTCATATTCATTCATTAAAAAGATCCAGCAAATTTAACAACTTTGCACAGATAATCGAATATCAATCTAGTATCTGTGCAAATTTTACTATTTATTTTCATTATTGTCCGGTTAAATGCTATCGTGTCTCTAAGGGACTTTTTGTTTTACTGCAACTTTTTTTCTACCAATATTATGTCCCTAACGGGACAGTCCCATCTGGACATAATACTGGTAGTAACTTTCTGATTCTTTAGCCTGCAATCAAAATATAATTGTATTATCCCTGATGGCAGAATAATTTCTATATGTTTTTTAATACTTTCAGGAATTCATATTTTTAACATTACTATCAATCATTTATAATGTTTGTCAGAAAATGGTTTTATGAGACAATTTTCAGAAAATAGAAAATTATGATAAATCAAAAAAAAGTCACAGTCGGGATCTTTACTCTCCTCAGAATAGTTGTCGGCTGGCATTTCCTTTATGAAGGAGTTGTAAAATTATTTAATCCAAACTGGTCATCTGCTTCTTATCTGATGGAATCGAAATGGCTGTTCTCGGGATTTTTCCACTGGCTGATCGGTAACAGCACAGCACTTCAGGTTGTTGATTTTCTCAATATCGTGGGATTGATAATAATAGGGTCATGTTTATTTATAGGCCTATTCACCCGTGTTGCAAGCTTTTCCGGAGCTCTTCTGCTAATGCTTTACTATATTGCCAATCCTCCATTTATAACTACATCATTACCTTCGACAAGTCATTTTTACATTATCAATTACAACCTCATTGAAGCAGTTGTTCTGGCAGCTGTTGCAACTTTTCCAAAAGATTATCTGTGGAGCATTCAAAGACTGATAATTTCTTATCATGCAAAACGGAAAGATCAGAAGTTCCCTTCGAGCGATAATCATAAGATCCTGGAAACCACCGACAACACACGTCGTGAACTGATAAAAAACCTGGCTGTCCTTCCGCTGTTTGGTGCAGTATTCTTCGGAATGGCAAAAAAAAGAGGATGGATCAGTTATGAGGAAAAAAACCTTTCTTCAAAAACCGATGCGGTAAGCAGCCCTTCATTAACACTGGGGAATGTCTTATCTGTCAAAGAACTGAAAGGCAAAGTACCCTCAGGCAAAATAAAAGACATCACACTAAGCCGTATCATGATCGGGGGTAACCTGATAAGCGGATTTGCTCATGCACGTGACCTGATTTACGTATCGACCTGGCTTAAGAAATATTTTACCGATGAAAAGGTAATTGAAACATTATGGCTCTGCGAAGCCTGCGGGATCAATACAGCTGTTTTCAGGTGTGACGACAATACAATCAGAATGCTCGGGAAATACTGGAAACGGGGAGGAAATGTTCAATGGCTGGCTCAGACATATCCGAAAGGTGATGATCTTACAAATGTTAAAACAGCAATTGACCATGGAGCAATAGGTGCATTTGTGATGGGTAATATTGCTGATCAGATCGTTTTCGATAACAAGATTGATGACCTAATAAAGCCTATTGAATTTATCCGGAGTCAGGGTCTCATAACCGGAGTTGCAGCCCATTCAATAATGGTCCCTAAAGCTTGTGTTGAAAACGGGATAAAACCCGATTTTTACATGAAAACCTTTCACAGCAATAAGTACTGGTCAGCTACACCGGTTGATCCGAATGATCCGTATCTGCCGAAACAAGGTAAGGAGCACAACATCTCAAACGACAACATATGGTGCATGTCTGACAAAGTCACTGCAGATTTTTTCAAAGAGAATACTACACCATGGATCGCATATAAAGTGCTGGCTGCAGGTGCAATAAAACCGGAAGATGGTTTCAGGCACGCATTTGAGAGTGGCGCTGACTTTGCCTGCGTGGGGATGTTCGATTTTCAGGTTGTTGAAAATGCAAACATTGCTTTCAATATCCTTAATTCCGTTCTGAAAAGAGAAAGAAAGTGGTATGCCTGAACAAAAAGCCGGCTCACAGATTTAGTAACTGCTTGCCGGCCTTGTTCTTATTATTCATCCAAAGGAAGGAATATTCTTACTTCTTTTTTGTTGAAGCAATTACGCCTCTGAAATAACCTATTGATTCCGCGATTCCCATGAACGGATCTGTCATGTCTTTTTCATGCTCAAGACTGCAAACACCTGTGTAACCAACTTTCCGTAACATTTTCACAAAAGCAGGAAAGTCAATAACACCACGTCCAACTTCGAGAGAATAGCCCAATTTGGTGGTTCCCGTTACATCTTTAATATGAATATCAAAAACTCTGGTATGATACTTTTTGAGATCAGCCACAGGGTCTTTCCCGTTTCTGGTATCATGTCCAACATCAAGACACATTCCTATCCTTGGGTCAAGATCTTTGACGTGATCCCACACATCATCAGCGTCCTGATAAATGTTAATATCAGGACCATGAAGGTGGATGGCATAATTGAAATTATACTCTTTGACTTTTTTGTCAACATAGGGAAGCAGTTCATAGTTTGGCACACCAACAATCAACTTTACTCCTACCCTTTTTGCATATTCAAATGCACGGTCGATTTCTGCTTCTGTTTTCATATAAATTGGGCCGACAGCATAGCCGGTAACCCCTTTTGCTTTCAGTTTTGCATGAAAAGCAGCAATTTCTTCGTCTGTGCTTGTAAGAGGAAGATGAAAATCTTTGATACAAAAATAGTGAACATCCATTTTCTGCAATGTCTCCAGAGCTTTGTCAAGATCGAACTTTGCAAAAGTGTAACCAGCCATCCCGATTCTGAATTTCTCACCGGTTTCAGGAGCAGGTTGTTGCCCCGGACGCTGTGGCTGCTGAGCATTGACAGTAAATATTGTCATTACAGCCATCAGCAGAAAAATAAAATATTTCTTCATAACTTTTCCTTGTAAATTTTAATTGATTGTACTTATTTTCAAATTAGTCTCTTGTTTCCTGACAGGGTCATAACCCTATAATTTATAAAATTCTTCCCACCCTTTTCTTGGAGGAGGACCAACCAGTAATTCGTTTGCCAGTTTGTTATTTGTGATCTTCTTTGTTTTGCGATCGAACATAATTTTTGTATTCAACCGTTGTGCCATTACTCCAAGAGTGAATACCTGGCTCAGAGGACCCGATACTTCAAATGACGAACGGCATTTCTCCTCTCCTTTGCAGGCAAGCAGGAAGTTCTTGTAATGATTTGAAGGACTTTTAGGTACTTCGGGTAACTTCGATTCCATCTCTTTTGCTGATTCAGGCGGAATAATCGACAATGTGCTTCCATGTGAACCACCTTTGAATGTCAGGGTTTTTGAATAAATAATTTTACCGGGATTCAGTTTTGCAGGCTGAATTTTACCTGTGCTTGTCGGGGGAATGTTCGGATCGAGTTCTGACACACCATAACCCTGTGGCACCTGGGGAATATTATTTACTCCGTCATACCATGTTATATCGACAGGAGGCATACCATTTCTTTTCGGGAATTTAAACAGCAAAGTTGAAGATTGCGGATAGAAAAACGGATTATGTCCTTCCAGTTTCAGAGGATCAACCTCAAAAGGAAGTCCAAGATTCAGAAATTCATGTGCTGTATCGATAAGGTGAGCACCCCAGTCGCCTAAGGCTCCCATACCGAAATCATACCAGCAGCGCCACTGACCGTTCACATAATCTTTGTTGTAATCGTGATACTGAGCTGCGGAAAGCCAGATATCCCAGTCAAGAGTATCAGGGACAGGTTGTCCGGCGGGGAATTTTGATATTTTGGTATCCCATCCATGCCAGCGACGTGAAGAATTCATATGTGCTGTTATAGCAGTAACATCTTTTATAATACCGGCTTCTTTCCATGCCTTAAACTGGAAATAATTAGCTTCGGAGTGTCCCTGGTTACCCATCTGTGCAGCAACTTTATATTTCTTCTCAGCCCTCATCATCAGTTCGATCTCATTGAAGGTCCTGGCCAGTGGTTTCTCGACATAAACATGTTTACCCAAGCTCATTGCCAGCATAGTGATAGGGAAATGAGAAAAATCAGGTACAGCGACAGAAACAGCGTCGATCTGATTGCCCACCTTGTCAAACATCTTCCTGAAATCCTGAAAACGCGGTACATCGGGAAACTTTTTCAGAATGCCCAATGTATGGGGTGCACCCATATCCACGTCACAAAAAGCAACAAAATTTACCAATCCGGTATTATAAAGTTCGTTGACATCGTCAGCTCCGCGATTACCGATGCCACAACAAGCAACATTTACACGATCTCCGGCACTTGCCAGTTTTGAAACCGGAAGTGTTATACCTGATGCCTTTTTTGTAAGTATTGCAGGAAGTGTTACAACTGCAGAAAGTGCAACCGCCTGTTTTAAAAACAGACGACGCGATGATTTGTTAGAGTTCATAATTTAATTCTATTTTGTTTTAAAATTAATCTTCTGTTTTGAATTGATGGAGCCCGAATAAAACCTGATACAAATGATAAAACTATTCATTTGCGACCAAAAAAGTCTAATTATGATTAAATAATTTATTGTTTTTAGCAAATATTAAGAATTCTTAACGCTTTTTCTGATTTTAAAGCCAAAGAATAAGCATCGTTGTACACTTTTGTAATTACTCCCGCATCATTAAATTCTGTTATAAATAATTTGTGTAATTTTGAAATTCCAAAAAAGTAACATTATGACAGAGCAGACAGAGCAGATAAAACAGATTGCCGAAAGAATAAGAGAGATCCGCGAGATCTCAGGAATTTCAGCTGAAGCGCTGGCTATTAAACTTGGAATTACAACAGAGACATATTCAAAATACGAAAGCGGGAACACAGATATCCCGGTAGGAATTGTCTTTAAGATCTCCGAGTTGTTCAATATTGAACTTTCTGTGCTGCTTGGTGGAGATAATCCAAAGCTTCGCATTTATACCGTTGTCAGGAAAGGCAAGGGACTGAAGCTTGAACGCAGGAAACAATACAAATATGAAAGTCTGGCATATAATTTTATTCACAAGAAAGCCGAACCGTTTATGGTTACTGTCGATCCCAGAGAATCATTAATGGAATTCCATTCTCATCCGGGACAGGAATTTAATTATGTTGTCAGCGGAAAAATGATGACTGTTATTGACGGTCATGAGATTATTCTGAATGAAGGTGATTCAATATATTTTGATTCAGGTTACGAACATGCAATGAAAGCCTTAAACAATGAACAGGTGAGGTTTCTGGCAATAATATTTTAAATTTTAAAGAAAAGGGAAGAATGGAACTTGAGAAATATGTAAACAGGATCGAATTTGATTCATATGAGGATTTTAAAGAAAATTTTAAAATCACAGTCCCTGATAATTTCAACTTTGCTTTTGATGTAGTTGATGAAATAGCAGCAAAGACTCCCGACAAGACAGCTATGGTCTGGTGCGATGATAAAGGAGAGGAGGCTACATTTACTTTCGGGCAGATGAAATACTACAGCGATAAGGCTGCCAATTTTTTCAGATCAAGAGGTATCCGTAAGGGAGATCCGGTCATGCTTATTCTGAAACGACGCTATGAATTCTGGTTCTGCATTCTTGCCCTGCATAAAATCGGAGCAATTACAGTACCTGCAACACATCTTCTCACAGAAAAAGATATCGTTTACAGGAATAATGCTGCAGATATTAAAATGATTGTATGTGTACACGATCCTGAGGTGCTTCAGCATATTGAGAAATCGGAAAGCAAATCACCATCACTTAAATACAAAGTGATGGTAGGAGGAAATCGTAAAGGCTGGCTGAATCTTACTGATGAAATTGAAAAGAGTTCTGAGAGCTTTGTCAGACCAACAGGAGATGAAACCACATCAAACACCGACATTATGCTCGTCTATTTTACATCAGGCACGACAGGAATGCCTAAGATGGTTAGTCACGACTTTACTTATCCTCTTGGACATATCATTACATCCAAGTTCTGGCAAAATGTTCAGGATGGTGGTCTTCATTTAACATTGGCTGATACTGGATGGGCTAAATCGGTATGGGGCAAATTATATGGCCAATGGTTATCAGGCAGTGCTGTTATGACTTATGATTATGACAAATTTGTTCCAAAAAACATAATGGAAGTCATTGAAAAATACAAAGTTACTACTTTTTGCGCACCCCCGACCATATACAGGTTTCTTATAAAGGAAGATCTTACAAAATATAATTTAAGTGCTTTAAAATATGGTGTTGTTGCCGGGGAAGCTTTAAATCCGGAGGTTTTTAAACAATTTTATGATCAGACAGGCATCAAGCTTAGGGAAGGGTACGGACAAACGGAATTAATTGTTATAGTAGCAACATATCCATGGATGAATCCCAAACCGGGATCAATAGGCAAACCTACACCAGGCTATGATATTGAGATTGTTGATGAAGAAGGCAATCCATGTGAAGCAGGAACTGAAGGAGAGATGATAATACATACATCAAAAGGCAAACCGGCAGGGATGTTTGACGGTTATTACCGTGATGAACAGCTTACAAAAGAAGTGTGGTCTGATGGTGTTTACAAAACCGGCGACCTGGCATGGTGCGACGAAGACGGTTATTACTGGTTCGTCGGAAGAGCTGATGATGTAATTAAAAGTTCAGGATACCGTATCGGCCCTTTTGAGGTTGAAAGCGCTCTGATTGAACATCCTGCTGTACTTGAATGTGCTATTACAGCCGTACCTGATCCCATAAGAGGACAGATAGTGAAAGCTACAGTTGTTCTTTCAAAGAATTATAAACCCAGCGAAGAACTTGCAAAAGAGTTGCAGGAACATGTTAAAAAGGTTACTGCTCCCTATAAATACCCGCGAGTGGTTGAATTTGCCGATGAGCTCCCAAAAACCATCAGCGGAAAAATACGAAGAGTTCAGATACGGGATAAGGATAAACAGCAATAGGAACTGTCTTTGTACCTCAGCCGCATAGCGGTGACACCCTTGCAGAACGAGACGATGATACAATATCAAAACCACCTGGTGGCGATATTATTCATTCCAGCCGCATAGCGGCGACATCTTTGTAGAACGAGACGATGATACAATTACAAAGCCACGTAGTGGTGATATTATTCAACCAGGAACTGTACCTGTTTTATATAACAAGGAACCTTACCGGTTCCTTATTTTATTTGCATTATCGCGATACATTTTTTTCAACACGTTATCGGTGAGATAAAGACCGTACAAAGGCCAATGATAGGCAAACATTTCGGTTTCATAAAAGTGCTCATCAGCTGTTTCCAATATTCTGAAAGTCACTCTGTAAAACTTTTCATTAAAAAAATTATCCGTACCATAAACAATTCTGTCCTGATATTTCTCAATGAATTCCCTGACAAATTTCGGGATAGGAGCAATTTCGCCATAACGGGCTGAAATATCGGCGAACAGATTCGGATATTTGTCAAAAAAGTCACCTAATACTGAAAGATCAGCACAGCAATTAGCTAAGTGAGCGGCTATAAAAGTTGTTTTCGGATGTTTCTTCAAGGTATTTTCCAGACGATCGAGCATCTCCTCATGACTTTTAGCTCCATATTCGCTTCCTACATGCCATTTTGCGGCATTCATGAGACCATCATTTGTTGAATCGATTTTCTCATACATCCATTTATCTTCAGAGATATGAAGGTTTACCGGTATTCCCAGCCCGGCACATTTTTCATAAAGGATATCCAGACGCGGATCATCAGGAAGCATTATAACTTTGTTTGAAGATGACGGAGGAATGCCTTTTCCTTTAAACATTACTTCGCCAACACCTTTTGCACCTTTCTTAACACATCTTTCGAGTTCCTTAACAGCTTCCGGACCGTAACCAGGTTTATCATATCCGGTATAATCAAATCCACACCATAATTCAAACCGGTTCCCGTATCTGGAGTACATCTTCACAAGTGTGTCGAAACCGGCGCCTGAAGCCTGCGTCAAAACAATGGATTTCTCTATACCACAGGCATCCATTGCTTTGATCCACTTTGCAATATCCTCATCTTTCATGGCATAAACATGCGTATGCATATCGATTACGGGATATTTGGCTTTAGCCACATTTGTTACCGGTATATTGTATATTGATACCGGACGAAAATCTTTCAGCTTAAGGTTATTTACATCCTGTCCCGAAGATGTCATAGTTATGAAAAAATATACAATTGCAACAAAGATTGAACGAAATATATTCACTTCTTTTATTCCGGTTTCACTTAACAGGTTTTTCATCTTTAAGTTAATTTAGGTTAATAAAAATAGTAACATTCAGTCGTGCTCTCTACATGTCTGATTTCTGCAATAAAATGTCAGTTTTACCTGGATATATTAAGGGAAGCATGTAAATGATTCGTCCTGAACTTCGAAATATGGCATATACACGAAATCGTTGTTCCCCTTTACCTTAAAATGCAAAGGTTTGCCATCCGCTGGCGTAAGGCTTTTTATCAGCTTCTCAGGGCTTACTGTCAGTTTAATGTTTTCTGTCTTTCCTTTCACACTTACATAAGCCATTAATACAGGTCCGTACTCCAGTGCAAAGCGTTCATGATCAGGATCACGCTCTTCCCCTTCATATTTTGTCATTCTGAAATTCATTGGCAAATAGAAAGAGATTACATCTCCATTGTTCCAGTTCCTGTCCAAAGAGACATAGGTACCAGGTTTTCCCTTAACAACCTTTTTCCCATTTACCATAACCGGCATTTCACCAGCTGCCCATGACGGAACACGAATTCTTATCTTCGATTTAACCGGCCGGTCGGCATTTACTGTCAACAGCACTTTCTGATCATAGGGGAACCTTGTATCCATTTTCAATGACATTGTACCGGTTTGAGTTGGAAACTTAATAGTTGACGAAGCAAACAGGTCAACATATACACCATCGCCGGCAACAGAGTAGATGAATTCCGGCAGCGCACCGATCATTCGTGTTCCCTGACCTTCACAGCATGTGCTCATACTGAATGGCTGGCGATTATTTACATCTTTATGGTCGGCCAGGACAGCATGGTAACGAATTCCTTTATCACCTACCTGGTTAGCTATTAAATTATTATAAATTGATTTCTCTATTTCAGCAACATATTTTTCGTCATCAGGATTCAGCAGGTGAAAACGCTGGTTCAGGAAAGCCCAGAAAACGCTTCCGCAAAGCTCACCTGTTGACCTGTGCAGATAATATGACTTCGGAGGATAGAGATCTGTTCCTTCACATATTGCAATTGATCCTCCCACATGTTCCCAGTTGTTGTGATACAAATCCCATGCGCCGGAAGCAGCATCGAGGTATTTTTTTGCCCCGGTTGCCCGGTACAGGTCGAGATAAGGTTCAATAGCTGTAAGCAGGTAATTATGAGGTCTGTCATAAGGATATAACCATATAGCCTTCTCATCTCTGTCAGCCATTTGTTCCATCCAGTAGTTTTCCTGGAAGTATTGCTGAACCACTTCTATATCTTTTGGTTTTCCCACAGGGGTAAAATACATTCGGGTACTTGGAATTATTCCCTGGGAGCCCTGCCCTGCACGTCTAAGCATTTCAGGAAGATAGCATGAGGTGTTGAACCAGTCGTAAAAGCCTCTTAAGAGCGGGAAAGCCTTAGTGTTACCGGCATATCCGGCTTCTATCAGTCCATGTGTTACCCATGATCGTGTATAAGCGCCGTATTCGCCCGCAAAAATCTTGTTTTTCGGATAGGCCATGATGTATCCGTCAGGTTCCTTACATTCGTCTATAACATCAACTATCCTGTTCATCCTGGTTCTGAGCTCGGCATTTTCCATCCAGCGGAGAGTATTGCCTGCACCCATAAGGAATCGGCCTGCTTCCTGTCCGGGAAGATCAACAAACCAGAAATTATTCAGTCGTTCCTCCAACGGTTTAACAGGTCTACCTGCTTTTAAATAAAAATTCCTTACCAATTCATCGAAAGTGAATGATGATAAGAGGTAAGTGATATTATTTTCCATGGTAGTCTTGAATAGACCATCGCCTAGCTGCACCCCTCCTTTTGGAGCTTGTGCCTTATAAGCTACCGGATTCCATTTGTCGGAGGGAATAATATTACCTGGATTATTTGTAACAACCCCCTCGCCCTGAGGACGTGTGGGACGGGTTAAAACAGAAACTCCCAGGTTCCCCGATTCAGAATCAGAGGCCGGACAACCCTCTGCAATGTCTTTCCCATCTGACATAACCATAATCTTCGACATAGCTAACCGTTTCTGTCTGAGCTGAAGTGCAGTCAGACGCACGTACCTGGCATTTACTTCCTTCCCGTCGAATGTGCAGATAACATCATATGGATCCTGGAAGATCTCCCTTGTCCGGTTTTCATACATAACAGCCGTTTTAAAGTCAGGATCGTCTGACATTTCAATTTTAAAACGGGCAGGAAAACCTATAGATTGCACGTAACCCCAGGGACTGACCTTAGGCAAAAGCTTAATGCCGTCTATTTTTTTCTTTTCGCCAAGGTCGAGCTGCACCCAGCGTATTTCTTCATCTTTTTGTGCAGCTTTCGATTCATAAGTAGCAGTAAAAAATCTTGCTATACGATCCACTCCCATGCCTGCGTCGCTTCGTTCATCGTGAGGAACATATTTTATCTGGGCAGTAGCAGACAATAAACCTAAAGCTGTAATTATAAAAAGAGAGCAAAGATGTCTTTTTAAAACATTTAGTGAAAGGGATAAATCTTTTAACATATTATAATCTATTAATAATTCCGGTATATATTCGGCAATTTGCAATTAATAAGCATTTACCTATGCAAAATAGAAATAATAGTTGATAAAAGAGGCTTTTTGTAAAAAGTAAATTTTGGGGAGGTAAGAAAGGAAGGTGCGACGGCATAACGGTGCGACGGTGCAACGGTGCAACGGCAGCAAACAGAAGAATGAATGGTCCCTTCAACCTTTCAACCTTTCAACCTTTCAACCTTACCAACTACCTTCCCCTGTGCGATTCCACCCGGCTATGGTTGTTTCTGTGCTGTTGCCCGGGCGCTTTGACCGGATTGTTATCGATCAAAGGGAAAGGATTATCATTGACAACCCGTATTTTCTTTGTAATCAGTTTTTCAATATCCTTCAGATATGGTTTTTCCTCTGCATCGCAAAAAGAAATTGCAGTCCCGTCAGCGCCTGCTCTTCCTGTTCTTCCAATACGATGGACATATGTTTCGGGAATATTCGGGATTTCATAGTTTATGACATATTCAAGATCTTCAACATCAATACCCCTGGCCGCAATATCAGTTGCCACCAGCACCCGGGTTGCCTGTGATTTGAAGTTTGACAAAGCACGTTGCCGGGCATTTTGTGTTTTGTTACCATGTATGGCTTCGGCAGTGATGTTTTTCTTTTTCAACACCTTCACAACTTTGTCGGCGCCGAATTTTGTCCGTGTAAAAACAAGTGCTGTTTTGATTTTTTTATCATTTAATAATTCAAGCAAAAGAGCATTCTTGTTTCCCTTATCGATAAAATAAACAGATTGATTAACAATGTCTACTGTTGTTGCCGAAGGGGTAACTTCCACCTTTACAGGCTTATATACAATGGAGCCGGCAAGTTTCACGATTTCAGGAGGCATAGTGGCCGAGAAGAAAAGCGATTGTCTCTTTTGCGGCAGAGCGGCAATTATTTTTCTTACATCATGAATAAAACCCATGTCAAGCATTCTGTCGGCTTCGTCAAGGACAAAGATCCCAACGTCTTTCAATGAGATGTATCCCTGGTTCATAAGATCGAGCAACCGGCCTGGTGTTGCCACAAGTACATCTACTCCGTTACGTAATGCGTTGGTCTGCGGATTCTTGTTCACTCCTCCAAAAACGACAGTACAGGTTATTCCCGTATACCTGCCGTATGCTTTAAAACTCTCTTCTATCTGTATTGCCAGTTCCCTGGTAGGTGTAACAACAAGACTTCTTATTTTTCTTTTCCGTTCGAATGATTTGTTATTGCTTAGCAGTTGAAGAACAGGTACTGCAAAGGCGGCAGTTTTTCCGGTGCCGGTTTGTGCACAGCCTATAAGATCGGTCCCTTTAAGAACAATTGGAATAGCTTGTACCTGGATTGGTGTTGGGGTTGTATACCCCTCTTCTTTTAATGATTTAAGAATTGGTTCAATAATGTCTAATGATTCAAATTGCATGTATAAATATTTAAATAAAAAATGTCCGGATCATTAGTTCTAATCCGGATTGAATGGCAGCAAAGGTAGTCTTAATTAATTTAAGAATTTCAGATAATTTATATAGTACTTATATTGAAGATGATAACAATTAAACCAGAGAGGCTGTAAAGGCTGAAAATGCTTTAGAGGCTGTATAAACAATCTTGCCTTTAAAGCCTCTATAGCTTTTAATGCTTATTCTCCTGTATCATTCTTGCCGCCTTAACTACAAGTGATCGCGGAACAAATCTGACCAAAGTTGCCAGAAATTTATTTTTCAGTCCGGGAATTGCAACAGATTTTCCCTTCATCATTGCCATGTATCCATATTCTGCAATCTTTCTTGACGATGGCAGTTTTCGTTGCCTGAGCTCCCTGCGACCGTCTATGGCTGCAGAATGAAAACCGGTTTCAGTCGATCCCGGACATAATGCTGTCACCGTTATCCCCTTGTCTGCCACCTCACTGCCGATAGCTTCAGAAAAACTCAGAACAAAAGCTTTGGTTGCAAAGTATACCGACATTGTGGGACCCGGCTGGAAAGAGGCAGTTGAAGCCACATTCAATATTCTGCCGCTCTTCTTCTTTATCATATCCGGTAAAAAGAGCCATGTAAAATGAATAAGAGTGGTTATATTAAGGTTGATCATTTTCTCCTGTTTGTCCCAGTCGCTTTCTGCGAAAAGACCTATATCTCCAAGACCTGCGTTGTTGATCAGATAATCGATTGAAATATTGTGCTGTTTCAACTCATCATAAACCTCCCGGGCTGCATCAGGAAAAAAAAGATCCTTTCCGATAACATGAACTTTTACTTTATACTTTTCCTCAAGTTCGCTTTTTAATTCATCAAGTTTATTTTTGCGTCGTGCTACAAGGACCAGGTTACCACCTTTTTCTGCGTGTATTCTGGCCAGCTGGTATCCTATTCCACCTGATGATCCGGTAATTAATGCTGTCTTGCTCATTATAGCTGGATCTAAATTCTGTTTCGATTAAATGTAATACAAATATAACAAAGTTAGTGAAGGTTCAAAATGGGGTAACGGCACAAAGGTACAAAGGCGCAACGGTACAATGGACATTTTCAACTTTTCAACCTTGAGTCCACTCTGAAAAGTCAAAAAATTGTAATTGCCACCAAGACTCAAAGACACAAAGGTTCACCAGGTACTTATTTTTAATTGTGTACGCTTTGTGAAACCTGGTGCCTTGGTGCCTTTGTGGCAAGAAAAAGCATTTATCGGAATGGACTCAACCTTCAACTTTCAAACATTACAAACTTTGCGAACTTCATGAACTTTATAAACTTTATCATTAGTGGCCACTAAAAATTAAATATCGTTCTTTGAAATCTTGAATACATCGAGGTTGTAGGTTTTTTTGACGACGTGACGATCTGAAATGAAATACTCCTAAGATTCAGATTAGTATAAAATTACCGTCAATTACCGTTGGCTTTAGCCAACGGTATATCAAGCTCATTCATATGGACTTTAGTCCTTCATTTGAGGGCTAAAGCCCGTACTTTTGGTGTTTCCTGATCCGTTGGCTAAAGCCAACGGTAATTGAAATAGACTGCAGAATTCTCCAAAATTTCAATATGTCAAATTTAATTAAAACGCCTCTAATAGAACTACTTACAAACCAAGATTGCCAAGATGTCAAAGAACTAAATTATATACAATTGAAAATCAAATATTTTTAAGTAGACATCCATGAAACTTTATAATCTTTACGATAATATACGATAATAAATTACCAGAACATTCTTTTGAAAATAATCTAATTCTTACTAGATTTGACATGCAATGCATTCTGTAGATTAATATTTTGTTGAGCATCGCGGTACAATAGACACCAACTTTTTGTCAGTCCCATGCTATGAGGCTGAAGTAGCTTAATGATTTATGGAAATAAGTTATTAATAAGCGCATGTTATGCATAATAGGTATTTCTGTTATAAGGGTGGAGAGAGAGTTTTGTCGATATTAAGTAAAACTATAGAATTAAACTCAAAAACAAATAAACAATAATCTAAAACAAAGTTGTTATGAAAGTCCAGTTCATTACCTTATTGCTAAGTGTTACTCTTCTGACATATGGCCAGTTTACTGAACCAAAATTTGGAAAAATAGAGGTGTCTGATCTTACAATGTCGAAATATGACAAAGATTCGTCAGCTGATGCTCTTATATTATTCGATAACGGATATTCCAGATTTGTTTTGAATAACGATAGAAAATTTCAATTTATTTACGATAGACATTGTAGAATTAAAATTTTCAAAAAATCAGCCTTTCATCTTGCAGATATAAGTATCAAACTGTATAAAAATAATTCAGGGAAAGAAGTATTATATAATTTAAACGCAGCTACGTTTAATATAGCAGATGGAAAAACGGTAAAAACAAAATTAAAAAGCGACAAGATTTATGAGGAAGAAGGGGGAAATTATATAGTCAAAAAATTCGCTTTCCCTGAAGTAAAAGAAGGTTCCATTATAGAATTTTCATATACAATTACATCCGATTTTCTTTATAATTTCAGGGGTTGGAATTTCCAATACAATTACCCTGCACTTTGGAGTCAATACGAATATAGAATCCCCGAATATTTCATATACCGACAAAACTCAAAAGGTTATTTACCATTCGATGTGAATAAAAATAAGACTGGTAATGCAACTTACACTATTCACTATGATTCTGAAATTTCTTCAGGATTAGGAGGCGGGCGCACATCTGCAGAAAATTACGACATAAAAGCAACTACATCCGAAACTATTCTGGCAGTAAAGGACGTCCCAGCATTCAGATCAGAACCTAATATTGATTGTGAAGACAATTACATACAGTCAATTGAATTTGAACTGAGCAGTATTCAATATCCTCATGAGATGCGCAAAGATTATACCCAATCATGGGAATCCGTAAATAAAACTATGAATACTGACGAATACTTTGGTTTGCTATTAAAATCAGATGCATTTATTGACGATACAGTTGCATATTTATGCAAAGGCAAATCCTCGGAAATTGAAAAAGCTGTTACTATTTATAATTATGTGCAAAAAAGAATGAAATGGAATGGCCATAATAGAATTTGGTCATTAAGAGGCCTTAAAAAGCCTTTTAATGAATGTGTGGGGAATTCTTCTGAGATAAATCTGTTATTGACTCTTATGCTAAAAACTGCTGGATTAAATGCGAATCCGGTTATGTTCAGCACACGTGAAAATGGAAATGCATATTCATTTTATCCAACCATTTCAAAATTTAATTCCATACTTACCAGGATCGAAATTGATGGTAATGCATATTTAGTGGATGCTACTGATAAATATTGTCCCTTTGGGGTTCTCCCGGCAGATGATATTAACGGTAAAGGAAGATTGGTGAATAATTTCACAGGCGACTGGGTCAATCTTGATACAAATGAAAAATACAAAGAAGAAAAACTATATTCTCTGGAGATCAGTCCTGATGGAAAACTTACGGGTTCTATTTCGGGAATCTATGGTGGATATGCCGGAGTTATCTATAGAAACTCTTTAAATGCCGAGAAAAACAGTGATGATTTAGTCAGAAAAATGCAGGAAAACTTAAAAGGATTGACAGTTAGTAACTATTCAATTGCTGACAGATGTAACAATTACTCGCCTGTTTCTGACAGCTTAAGTGTTGAGATTACCGATCAGATTGAGATAATTGGTGATAAAATTTTGTTTAATCCATTGCTTTTTGAGAGGATTGAACGAAACAGATATACTCTTGAAGAGAGGAAATACCCTGTTAATTATAATTATCCGATTACGGAAACCTATACATTCACTTATACTATACCTGCAGGATACGAGGTAGAATCATTGCCACAATCAATCATATTAAAATTGCCGGATAATTCAATTTCAATTTCGTATTATCTGCAAAAGACTGATGACCAAATCAAAGTATTGTATAAGAGGAATATTAATAAAATATTGTTTTTGCCTGAAGAGTATAAAAATCTGAAAGATTTATATGATCAGATGGTGAAAAAACATGCAGAACAGGTGATCCTTAAGAAGACAATCTGACAAAATCTGAATCTGTTTTAATGATCAATAATTATTTAGTAATAATATACTAATTATTTCATATTCATAATATATCTCACTATGTATAAGTATATTATATCTCTTGCAATCATTACATCTTTATCTGTTGCAGATATTTATTCACAGAATTATCCAGTAGTAAATATTCCTGACAGCTTAAAAGAAAATGCGCACTGTATAATTCGAAATTATACAAGAGAATTTGAATTGCAACTGATAAATAAAGGAGTAGAAAAAAACAAAATAGTCTATACGATTTTTGATGAAATTGGGGAAGAGATGGCATATATGGTAATTCATTATGACAAGAACTCATCTGTTAGAATCAACCAGATTGAGATATACAATAGTTTTGGGAAAACAATAAGGAAAGTAAAACAATCCGAAATAACTGATTCCCCTTACTTAAGTGGATATACATTATACTCCGATGATAGAATAAAATATTTTAAACCCGATTATCCAGAATATCCGTATACTATTGAATATGATTTTGAAATAAAATTTGACAATATGATAAGTTACGGATGCTGGAGACCAGTGAGTTATTATAACATGTCAGTGGAACATGCAAAACTTGTACTTACATATCCAAACGCACTTATCATAAATAAAAAGGAAATAAATATAACTGAAAAGTCTGTCGAAACCCTGAAGAATACTGATCTGACAAATAAAACATGGGAACTAAATAACTATAAAGCCATTGAAGATGAACCATTTGACAATAGTTTATACGAGCGTATTCCTTGTGTATATTTAATGCCGTCTGAACTAATCTATGAGAAATATAAAGGTACTGCCACCAATTGGGAAGAGTATGGTAAATGGTTATGCAATTTATATAATGGTAAAAATGAATTGTCTGACGCTGAAAAATTAAACATAGAAAACCTTGTAAAAGATACTCCAGACACGCTTGAACGAATAAAAATCCTGTACAAATACATGCAGGAAAAAACAAGATATGTTAATATATCACTTGGAATAGGGGGATTTCAGCCTTTTGATGCAAAAACAGTTTCCGAAACCGGTTATGGCGATTGCAAAGCGTTAAGCAATTACTTACACTCCCTGCTTAAATTTATTGGCATAAAGTCGTATCCATCTTTGGTCTCTTGTGGCAGATATATCACCCGTATTTTTGATGATTTCCCTAATTTTAGCCAGTTCAACCATGTAATTTTATGCGTTCCAAACTCTAATGATACAATCTGGCTTGAATGTACCGATCAGAAAATACCGTTTGGATTCCTCGGTGATTTCACTGATGACAGGGATGTGCTTCTAATTACTGAGAATGGAGGGATATTTGCACATACCAGGAAATATGAAGCAGAGCATAATATCAGAATATGTAATTCAGAAATAAAAATTGACTCAGAAGGAACAGCTGCCTTTTCTTTAAAAACCAGTTATCAGGGACTTCAATATTATGATATTTTTGGTTTTTTATACTCAAATTTTGATGAACAAAAAAAGTGGCTGTATAAAAATTCACGGTTACCATCTTCACAAATCACTGATTTTTCAATTGACGACAACAAAAAAGACATTCCATTTGCCTCAATTAAAGAATCAGTAATATCAAAAAATTATACCTCATTTTCTGGTAAATATATGCTATTGCCACTTAACGTCATAAATGTACAGACGACAATTCAGAAAATGCTCAAGACAAGACACTCTGATATAGTAATTCAGAGATCATTCATCGATTATGATACCCTGATTTATCAAATTCCAAAAAATTATATAGTTGAGTCTGTTCCTTCAGGTAAAACCATTAATTCAATTTTCGGGGATTACTCATATTCTGTTATTCCGAACGAAAAAGGAATAATTTACGTCAGAAAATTCCTTCTGAAACAGGGCAGATATAAACCATCTGAATATAAAGACCTCTATGAATTTTTTCTTTCCATATCAAAGTCAGACAATATTAAATTGATTCTGAAAAAAAGCTGAATTATTCTCTTCAGCCAGTTAAATTTGATCATTAGCACTTAATTATTGTATGGATTTAGCCATTATATTTGATTTGTTATTTAATTAATTCTTCTACGAATGAAATTCAGAATATTACTGCTGCTGATGCTCGTTATTGCTGAGTTGAATAATGCTGCTATTGCCTGTACAACATTTATTATCTCGGGGAAAATCACTCCCGACGGGAAACCTCTTTTATTCAAAAACCGTGATACGGACAACATGAACAACTCACTGTTTTTTTTCAATGATGGAAGATATGATTATATCGGAATTGTGACCGGTGACAGTTTGTGGAATAAAATGGTCTGGGGAGGCTACAACAGTAAAGGCTTTGCAATAATTAATTCCGCTGCATATAACAATAATACCGGAGATACCACTAAGTTAGAGGATCAGGAAGGAGTTATAATGAAATTAGCTCTGCAGAATTGCAAAACTCTTCAGGACTTCGAAAAGCTGCTGGACACCATCAGGAAACCTCTCGGAACAAATACCAACTTTGGTGTCATTGATGCCAATGGCGGAGCTGCATATTATGAAACAGGCAATTACAGGTATGTCAAATATGATGCTAATGACCCGTCAGTTGCTCCGGACGGATACCTTATAAGAACCAACCATTCTTTAAGTGGCGACATTAAGGACAGAAAGGGCATATGCAGATTCAACACAGCATCTCTTGCAATGAGTGAAGCAGCAGCCAAACACCAGGTTACACCTAAATACTTATTTGATCATTTCTCACGGAACCTCTCCCACTCTCTTACAAAGACAAATCTATGGGATAATATTCCACTGGATACTACCAGTGATTTCCGTTTCTTTATTGATTATATTCCCAGGAGAATTACCGCATCAGCTGTTATGATCGTTGGCGCTCCCAATGAAAAACAGGCTGGGAATGCCGTAATGTGGACAATCCTCGGGTTCCCGCTGACCTCAGTCGCAATACCAACATGGATCGAAGGCGGAGATAAGTTACCTGAAACAGCAACCATGAAAGAGAATCTGCATTCACCCCTTTGTGATGCTGCTTTGACACTTAAAGGAAATTGTTTCCCCGTTCCAGGTGAAGGCCAGAACTATATTAATCTCGCTGTTGTCATCAATAAACAGAATACAGGTTATATGCAGTTGCTAAAACCTATAGAGGATACGATCTTTATGCGTGCAGACCAGCTTATCATGGCACTGGACAAAGGAAACAAATCAAAATGCGATATTCAGGATTACTATAAATGGCTTGATTTCTACCTGAATGAATCATTTAAGAAGCTTTTTAATATAGAATTGCTTTTATGAGTGTCTGTTTTGTGTCATAATTCAAAGCAGTATCTGAATGAGACTACTTATAATTTGTGCACTTTGCTTCTTTATCCACCGGAGTTCAAGCGGTGGTGGAATTTGCGTACTCAGCGGCTAATATGTCTTTTTGTAGTGATCCTCCTTAAAACATCTCATTTTTTCCCAATGTAATACATTATCAGACAAACAGGTTAAGACCGGCGCTTTCTGTCCGCTCAAGGTACGTGGCTACTCCACCTATCTGAACACCATCAATAAATTCCTCAGCCTTAACTCCCATAATATCCATCGACATCTGACAGGCTATAAACTCGACTCCATTTTCCAAAGAAGTCTGTATCATTTTTTCAAGGGCATCAACATGTTTGTCTTTCATTACCATTCGCATCATTTTACTGCCCATGCCTCCCATATTCATTTTCGATAATCCCAGTTTCCTGCTCGATGCCGGCATCATCATGCCAAACATCTTCCCGAAAGCATCTTTTTTAACTGCCGGTTTATTAAACCGTTTGATCACATTCAGTCCCCAGAAGGTAAAAAATATGGTTACTTTTTTCCCTGAAGCAACAGCGCCGTTGGCAATTACAAAGGTGGCAAGCGCTTTATCAAGATCGTCACTGAAACAGATCAGAGTGGCATTGTTACCTCCCTTCTGAGAAGCCATATTACCAACAGGTTCGCTCTTTCGGACAATGGCTGTTATTTCAGCGCCATCTCGGGTGAGATCGACCAGTTCGTTTCCTGTCATATTCGCCCAGGCTTTAACGTCTTTATAAAAGCCGGAATCTGATGCTTTTATACGCACAGCTTCTCCGACAGCAATCTGATCAATCGACTGTTTGAGTTTCAACACCGGACCAGGACACTGAAGGCCACACGCATTTACATCTTTCAATTTTTCTGTTTCAACAGGCTTGAAAGGAAGCTTTTCAATTCTGCCCTGGTAAATATGATCATCGTTCCCAATATAATCATTGGCAAAAATATCTTCATTACTCTGCTTCTGGCTGGCGGTTTCAAATGTCTTCAAACCTCCAGAAAGATTAAATACCTCAGGGAAACCTTTTTGCGTCAGAATCCGACAGGCTACATGTGCCCTTAGTCCTACTCCACAAAAGACTACGATCTTTTTATCATGCGGAATCTCATCCAGATGAAGCCGCAGCTCATCAAGGGGTATATTCACAGCCCCTTCAATAGAGCCAAGTTGAAACTCATCTTTGGTGCGGATATCCAGTAAAAAGAGTTCTTTTGCAGGCTCCTGTGATATCGCTCTCCACGATATGTTTCTGGTGATTCCCTCCAGAATATTTTCAGCAACCATTCCGGCAATATTCACCGGGTCTTTGGCCGAAGAATATGGAGGAGCATAGGCGTGTTCAAGATCAACAAGATCATAGACTGTTGCTCTTTTCTGAATAGCGGTGGAAAAAAGATCGATCCGCTTATCAACACCTTCAAATCCAACAATCTGTGCTCCAAGAAGACGACCGTCATCAGGAGCAAAAGATATTTTTATTGACATGGGAACGGCTCCCGGATAATACCCGGCATGCGATGAAGAATGTGTAATGGAATCTGTATGAGGAATATTGAGCTTCCCCAGCATTTTACCTGATACTCCTGTCGATGCTACAGTTATATCAAACACCTTGGCTATTGCGGTATTGACAGATCCTTTATATGTCCTGTGGTTACCGTTCACCATGTTATCTGCCACAATCCTGCCCTGTTTGTTGGCAGGCCCCGCCAGGTATGTGATCATCCTGGTCCCGGTAACGGGATTTGTAAATTCAATTGCATCGCCGAGAGCATAGATATCATTGTCAGAAGTTTGCAGAAACTCATTAACAATGATACCGCCGGTTTCACCAACCTTCAACCCGGCTTCCTTTGCAAGACGGCTATCTGGTCTGACCCCTATAGACAACACAACCATATCGGCTTCAATTGTTTTCGAAGAGCCAAGCCTTACAACAATGTGCTCATCGGCCTTCGAGAATGAGGCTACTGCAGTCTTTAAATAAAACTCAACATTTTTTGTTTTCAGATGCTGATGCACAAGTGCAGCCATTGAATAATCCAATGGTGTCATGACCTGCTCTGCCATCTCTACAATTGTAACCCTCAGTCCGCTTTTATGAAGGTTTTCTGCCATCTCGAGCCCTATAAAACCTCCGCCAACAACTACTGCATGATGAGGCTTTTTCTCATCAATATAGTTCTTGATAATATCAGTGTCTTCAACATTACGTAAAGTAAAAATACCCTCCTGATTTATTCCGGGAAGCTGTGGTTTGACCGGTTCAGCCCCTGGAGACAATACCAGTTTGTCATATCTTTCTGAATATGTATTTCCGGTCCTCAAATCTTTTACCTGAACTTCTTTATCGACCCTGTTTATAGAGATAACCTCAGACAGGTTCCGGACTTCAAGATTAAATCTTGTACCAAACGATTCTGGTGTCTGTACAAACAGTTTGTCCCTTTCGGTAATTGTCCCACCAATGTAATAAGGTAGTCCACAATTGGCATACGAAATGTACCTGCCTCTTTCAAACATTATAATTTCACTTTCTTCATCCAGGCGTCTTAGACGTGCAGCCGTTGAAGCTCCGCCTGCCACTCCTCCAATAATCAGGTATTTCATTAATCTTCTGCTTTATGTTTTGTTTATACCAAATAACCAACATCATATCAATAATGTTCAAAATAAAATTAAAAAATCACTTATTAACTGGTCAACCATGATTCAAATCTGAATGAAAAAACCACCAAATCTTAAGCAAGCAATGAGTATTGAATATAATCATTATAATCATAGGAATCTGATGCATTTATTTACATTTGTTAATTGTGAAACGATGAATATTATAATTATCATTAACTTATGATGATGGATAGTCACAATACAATAAACAGTCTGAAACCACCATTAAGGATTGCGGTAATAGGAGCCGGAGTACGAGGAACGGGTCTGGCAAGAAAAATATCATTATCCGGGTTCTCTGCCGTGGTCGTTGCGGTTGCTGAACCGGATGATGAAAAAAGAAAAAACTTCGCCGGAGAATTCAATTTGCCTGACAGCTCAACATTCATCAGCTGGGACGATCTTACAAAGCATTTTGATAATTGTGACGCGGCGATTATCGCAACATTAGACAATCAGCATACCGGACCAGCCCTTGCCTGCTTAAACCGTGGCTGGCATATTCTGGTGGAAAAACCCCTGACCGATAGTTTTGAAGACTGTCTGCTGATCGGGAAAGCTCAGAAAGAGAAAAATGCGGTAGTTGCAGTGTGCCATACACTAAGGTTCATGGATGGATACCGCAAAGTCAAAGAGTTTCTCGACAGTGGAGCAATAGGTCAGATTGTTCACATCGAGCATCTCGAAGGGATAGGGAATCTCCGGTTTGTTCACAATTATGTAAGGGGACGCTGGGCCAGAGAAAAGAACAACACCTTCCTGATCCTTCATAAATGCTGTCATGATATTGATTATTTATGCTGGCTGATAAAAGAGCAGTGTCGCAGTGTATCTTCGTTCGGATCCCTGAAATATTTCACTGAAGCCAACTCACCGGAGGGAAGCAAACATCGCTGTACCGACAATTGCAACCTTGAGAGAACATGTCCTTACTCTGCTGTCCGTATCTATGTTGAATCAAACCCCGTAGAGTGGCCAGCAAGGGATATCTGCAAAAAGCATACCCCTGAAGCACTTCTGGAAGAGATAAAGAATGGCCCTTACGGACTTTGTGCATGGCACGCAGGAAATGATGTAGTTGATCATCAGGTTGTTATAATGGAATTTGAAGGCGGTACTACAGCAACATGCACGCTTAGCGGATATTCAGCAACCAATGGCAGAAGAATCCGTCTTCAGGGAACCCTGGGTGAGATACTGTTCGATGAAGCTGAAGGTACTATTTCAACTACAAGATTCTCTGAATCCCAAAGTGAAATTATCAGAATATCTTCACCGGAATCGTACCACCCTGAAGACAGGGAAATTGTCGACAACTGGTTATCTGCAGTAATCTCTTCTACTCCGGTTGCGGTAGACACAAGCGAGGCGCTCCGTACCCTGGCGGTAGTTTTTGCATCCGAAACATCCAGAAAAGAAGACAGGGTTGTCAATATGAAAGAGTTATATAATATGGTCTATTACAAATAAAAAGCAGCTGTTCTTTAAACACTTTAGATCAAATCATATACAGAACCTCAGTATGTGATTATTATATATCAAATTTCAATTCTATACCAGCTTTTACCCATATTCCGGGTTGCGGGATATTACCGAAATCCATGTAGTCAGAATTTAAGATATTGCTGAAATCAATGAACATCTTAAAATCATTTTTAGTATAAAGCAGTTTCGCGTCCAGTAAAAAAAATGGTCTATATACTGTTTCTTCCTTATCAAAAATCTGAGAATCAGAATTCCATTTCAAATATCCGCCATTCCTGTCCTGAAAAGAAGCTTTCCATACTATGGCTAATTTTGGAATAATGTTATGAGTAAGATCAAGGGTTATTTTGTGTTTTAAATTATCCAATGCATAATAGGATATTGCGTTATTACTATATTTCTGTATCGTTGTATACGAATACGAAAACCTTACATCTTCAATAAAAGGCAAAACACTTTTAAATAACTTGTCAGTGAGTGATAATGATAGTTCAAATCCATCAGTTGCCAAACTGGTAATGTTTTCGGTCTTCCACTTCTGAAACGAATCCTGCCAAATCCAATCTATGACATTATCAGCTTTACGATGGAAAAATGAAAATGTGGCATCTACCCCGTTCTTATTATACTTTACCCCTGATTCATAAGTCCGGGCTTTTTCAGGTTTTAAGCCGGCATTGCCAATATTTTGAGGCCCGTTGTAATAAAGGTCAGTAAAGGTCGGTAGTCTGAGAGAACGGTTCACTGAACCAAATAACTTAAAGTTTCTATTTAGCTTATAACTAAGGTCAATACCAGGGTAAAACTCTGCTTCATCAAGTTTTGAGTTGGCATTTGCCATAATCCCAAGAGTAGAATACCAATTACCAATAGTAAGATTATGTTCAATAAAGATACTGGCATTTTCGCGCCAGTCTTTTTTTGTATAATATATACCAGGATCACTGTGTACCTCAAGAAATTCAGTCGAATCGAGCTGCTTTCCAAGGGTTGTACTGTAGATGATTTCTTTACGGTATTCGGCGCCAATTGAAAATTTACCAGCCACAGTTTTAATATTTGTGTTTATTGAAGCACCATACACATCAGTAAAATGAAAATTCTGATATGCCTCCGGATTTAAACGGATAAGTATGTAATGATCGTAATTTTTTCGCCAAAAGAGGTTTGGAACAATTTTTAATTTACTGCCTAAAGAGGCTCCAATACTCGCCAGATAGGTCCTGGTAGACTCATACTGGTTGGCATATTTGGCCGAATAGAAACTATTGGCACCATAATCTTTCTTTGTTAAACCAATCTGATAATGAATATTGTTGTTATTCAGTACTATTTTCCCTGAATAGTAACCGTTTATGGTGTTATAACCGGTTCCAGAAATATATCCATCTGAACCTGTTTTAGAGACACTTGCAAAGTTATTTAAAATACCTGATTTCCTGTTAACAGAAAGCGATCCGCGGTATAATCCAAACATTCCGCCAAGCATGGATGCCTTAATATACCCATCAGGAGAATCACAGGTAACAAAATTTACTGCACCGCAAAATGCGTTAGTGCCAAAGACTCTTGAAGCCGGGCCTTTTAACACTTCAATGCGATCTACACTCTCTATGTCAATTGGAAGATTTAAATTGTAGTGACCAGTTTGAGGGTCTGATAAGTTTATGCCGTTTAGAAGCACCAGTGTCTGATCGAACGATCCGCCCTGAATTGAGATATCGGCTTGCACACCGTTTGTACCCCTTTGTCTGATGTCGACCAATGGCACATTTTCGAGTAACTCGTTTACGCTCAGCTCAGGCGCCTTTTTTACATTACTTTCGGTAATAACTGTGATGTTACGGGCAATCTGCGAATATACAGTCGTTGTCCGCTGCCCGCTAACCACTACCTCACCAAGGTTAACTTTCATATTGAGATCCAGACTGTCAGTTTGTGCACTACACTTTTGTACCGGGTTAGCCAGATTATAAGCAGTACAAAGAACACTGATTTTACATAATAGTTTAAGGCTGTTAAAGGTCGCAAAAGGTTTCCTGGTCCATTGCCTGAATGAGTAAACCCGTCTTTCTCTAAACACCTTTTTATACATAATCAACTGAATATCTGCAATATCAAGTATTTTATTAAACTATATGAAAATATTTACCGCGAATCTAACCAAATTTATTAAATTCCACCTATCATGAAACACTTCTCGTTTTCATTATGCCTGTTTATTAAAAAACATCGGCTGATGTAGAATTTATTTAGTCAGGGGTTAGTATTTTTCTTTTACATTTACGAGAAAATAGAAACAACCAAACTAACCATTGTCATGAAAATATTAAAACCCGTTTTTTTAGTTTTGGCGGCTGTTGTATTTTCATTTCCACTTTTGGCTCAGATCACAGTGGAAGGAAAAAACGTTCCTGCCGGCAAAATAATCTCAGCGATCATTAAGAACACCGGGGCAAATGAAATCCCAAACACAATAGATGTAATTAAAGAAGGGAATACCTCTACTCCTGTAACAGGAATAGTTACAACCATGTTCGCAACAATGGATATCCTGAAGGAAGCTGTTAATAAAAACTGCAATCTTATCATTGTTCACGAACCGCTTTATTACAGTCATCTCGATCAGACAGAACAAATAAAGAACAGCCCTGTATTTCTTGAGAAGAAACGTTTCATCAATGAACATAATCTTGTTATCTGGCGCTTTCACGACTATATACATTCAATAAAACCAGATGGAATTGATACAGGAATGGCAATAAAGTTAGGATGGAAAGATTTTACTATTGAAGGACATCCTGAGCAATTTCTTCTGCCTGAAACAACGCTGAAAGAATTGCTTAATCATTTAAAACAAATTTTCCCGAAAAACTCATTTTACGTTATCGAAAATCCTGAAATGAAATTATCGAAAGTAGTACTTGCGGCAGGCGCTCCGGGTTTTATGGCCCATTACAGATTACTCGAGGACAAAAACGTTGATGTTGTTCTGGCAGGTGAATCGCCGCAATGGGAAACTTATGAGTATATGCGCGATGCTGTGGCTCAGGGGAGAAATAAAGCTGTTATTTTTCTTGGCCATATTACTTCAGAAGAAGCAGGAATGGATTGGTGTGCTACATGGTTAAAAAGTTTTATAAAAGATATCCCCGTCAGTTTTATTGAAAGCGGTCCCTCCTTCTGGTCCTATTAATAAATTTAGTGAAAGGATTTCTGATGCTCAACATATACGGGTAAAAGATATCCGGATGAATTATTAAAAACAATGACCTGATAAGAAAAAATTATGCTCAGAGTAAACAAAACACAAATACTGACAATTGCTTTCTGCCTGTTCTGTTCTTGCCAGTTTTCTTCAGGTATAGGTAAGAACCACAATCCAAAGTTCAAAGTCATTGCCTTTTATTCTGCTAAAAACGACAAGGCACATATAAGTTATGTTCACGAGGCAAACAGATGGTTTTCCAAAATAGCTCCAAAATATAACTTCGTTTATGATTCGACCAATAACTGGGACAATATGAATCCGGATTTTCTTTCCGGGTATCAGGTGGTGGTATTCCTGGATACCAGGCCTGATTCTTCATGCCAGCGAGTGGCTTTTAAAAAATATATTGAGAATGGCGGTGCCTGGATGGGATTTCATTTCTGTGCATTTGCCCTCACCCCTTCAGCGTACCCTCAGAACTGGGACTGGTACCATAACCAGTTTCTCGGTTCAGGGCAATATGCTGGCAACACATGGGCGCCAACAACGGCTGTTTTGCGTGTAGAGGACAGGCAACATCCGGCAACAAAAAACCTTCCCGAGACATTCACTGCTTCACCAAACGAATGGTATAAATGGGAAAAGGATTTACGTGAAAACCCTGATATTAAAATATTGGTATCAATCGATTCTACAAGCTTCCCTCTCGGCACCGGACCTAAACTTCATGAGATATGGCATAACGGTTATTATCCTATGGTATGGGCCAACAAGAATTACAAGATGCTTTATATCAACATGGGGCATAACATTATTGATTATGATAATCATACCAATAAAGAACTCTCATTCACCTTTAATAATGAGATTCAGAACAAACTGGTTATTGATGGCTTAATGTGGCTCGGTGGAAGAAAATGAGGAAAAAATTAAAGACAGATGGATTGGATAAATGATTTACTATTTAACGAGACAGTTGCACATACTATACTGATTTACTGTTTTGTAATTGTTATCGGAGTAGCTCTGGGCAAACTAAAGATATTCGGTATATCTCTCGGAATCACCTTTGTTTTATTCGCAGGTATTGCCGTGGGTCATTTTGGTTTTTCGGCTAACCATCTGGTAGTTGATTTCATAAAGGATTTTGGCCTTATCCTTTTTGTTTTTTCAATCGGGCTGCAGGTTGGCCCGGGGTTCTTCGCTTCATTCAGGAAGGGAGGACTATCATTGAATGTGATGGCAATGGCAATTGTATTTCTTGGCGGGCTCACAACATTGTTAATCCATTATATTACAGGGACATCACTTCCGATGCTGGTCGGAGTTATGTCGGGCGCAGTTACAAACACTCCCGGATTGGGAGCTGCACAACAGGCTCTTACCCAGATATCCGGATCGCTACCCGGAAACGAGATACCTCAGATCGGTCTTGGATATGCTGTTGCATATCCGTTTGGAGTCCTTGGAATAATACTTACAATGTTTATTATACGAAAATCGTACAGTGTGAATATTGATAAGGAAATGACTTTATACAATCAGAGCCAGCATCCTACAGAAACATTACCTGAAAAAACAAGTATCCTGATAAAAAATCCAAAGGTTTTCGGTAAGACTATAGATAAGATATCCAAAGGGATTTCTCATGAATTTGTTATTTCCCGCATTATGCACGGCACGGAACTTTTGCCGGCAACCTCTGATATAGTTGTATATGAAAATGACATTGTTCTTGTAGTGTCTCAAAAGAAAGCAATACCCGATATTGTAAAGGAATTTGGAGTACAGAGTGAGCTGGATCTGGCTACCCAGTCAGGCAAGCTTATATCACGCAGGGTTATGGTTACAAACAAGGGGGCATTCGGGAAAGAGCTGGGATCACTCAAATTAAGAAACAGATACAACATTAATATAACCAGGGTTTATCGTTCCGGGATTGAACTTGTTGCCAACCCACATCTGATATTGCAGATGGGAGACAGACTGACTGTTGTAGGGGATGAAAAATCGATGGAAAAAGTAGTTCTGGAACTTGGAAATTCTGTAAAAAGGCTGAATGAACCGAACCTGATCCCCATCTTCGTCGGCATTCTTCTCGGGGTAGTACTTGGAAGTATTCCTATTCATATTCCAGGAGTTGTGCATCCTGTTAAACTCGGGTTAGCCGGAGGACCATTAATTGTTGCCATTTTGCTTAGCAAGTATGGTTATAAATTCTCTCTGGTCTCATACACAACAGCCAGTGCAAATTTAATGCTCCGCGAAATAGGCATTGTACTGTTCCTTGCAAGTGTCGGGATAGTATCGGGTGAAAAGTTTATTCCTACCCTTATGTCGGGAGACGGATTTATCTGGATGGGCTATGGTGCAATTATTACAGTATGTCCATTAATGCTCACAGGGTTCTTTGCACGTTCATTTCTTAAAAAAAATTATCTGGAAATATGCGGACTGCTTTCCGGAAGTATGACCGATCCTCCTGCCCTCGCCTTTGCTAACAGTATTTCACAGTCTGAAGCTCCTGCAGTAGCGTATGCAACAGTCTATCCGCTTGTTATGTTCCTCAGGATCTTTGTAGCACAGATGCTGATCCTGCTGTTTGTTTAACCGGAGAACATTTTCATTCTCAGGAAAGTATTTCATCTTGTTTCTTTTTTTATTTTTATAGAAAATTACAAACCAGGATGAAATTAATATCGCATAGATTGAACTGGTCTATGATGACCATTTTGTTTTTTGTTTTTTTATGCTGTGAAGATCTGATATGTCAGGTTACAATCTCGGAACAGAAATGGGTACTTCCCACATATGAAGTTAGTCCTCCTGATAAAAATCCAATGTTTTTCAAGGGTGAATCATACCAGGGAGCATCCAAATACATATATCCATATGGCCTTAACGATGTGATAGCAAACAACAAACAAGACCATTCATGGAAAGCATTAATCCTTGAAAATGAATATATTAAACTTTGTGTAACTCCTGAAATAGGTGGAAAGCTTTACTATGCAACTGATAAGACCAACGGCTACAATTTCGTATACAAAAACAATGTTGTGAAACCATCGAATATCGGAATGCTGGGAGCATGGGTCTCGGGAGGAATAGAATGGTGTGTCATTCATCACCACAGGGCATCTTCCTTTCAGAATGTCGATTATTATCTTGCCGGGAATGAGGATAGCAGCAAAACCATCTGGATCGGTGAAACAGAACCACGCCACAGTATGAGATGGACTATAGGAATAACTTCCTACCCAGGTAAATCATATTTCTCGGCTGAGGTAAAAATTCACAACCAGACTCCTTTTACCAATACCTTTTTATACTGGGCTAATGTTGCAGCCCACACAAATGCGAATTACCAGGTGATATTTCCACCCAGTGTTCAGTACGCCACCTACCATGCAAAAAACAGTTTCACAAAGTGGCCGATATCGACTGAGATATACAACGGAGAAGACTTTACACCAGGCGTCGATCTGAGCTGGTGGAAAAACTCGATAAATCAGAATTCGTACTTTGCATACGACCTAAAGGAAGATTTCATGGGCGGTTATGATCATGGGAAAGAAAGCGGAACGGTCCATATAGGCGATCATAATATTGTAAAAGGGGCTAAATTGTGGGAATGGGGATCAGGTCCGGTCGGACAGGCTACCGAAGGAAGACTTACAGAAAATGACGGACCATATGTAGAAATTATGGTTGGCGCATTTTCAGATAATCAGCCCGATTACAGCTGGATAAGGCCCTATGAAGTAAAAACATTCAAACAGTACTGGTATCCGGTAAAAGGAATTGGGGGATTTAAATATGCCAACCTTAACGGGGCTGTAAATCTTGAGAAACAAGGAGACAACAAAGTATTCCTGGGATACTACTCAACGCAGAAAGTCCCAAAAGCGAAGATCATCCTGAAAAGAAAAAGTGAGGTAGTCTTTGAAAAGACCACTGAGATATCTCCTGCTACTGCTTTTGTTCAATCAATAAATATTGAAGGAGAGTTTAATACCACTGATCTCTTCACAGAAATGATCAATTCAGAGAACAATGAAGTGCTTGTATCGTACCAGCCGGTTGAGATAAAAAAGGAAGAAGGAGTGCCGGAGACTGTCAAAAAACCCGAATTGCCAAAAGATATTACAACAGTTGAGGAACTTTACCTGACTGGTAGTCGTATTCAGCAGTTCTATAATCCCACATTGAATGAAATGGATTACTACGAAGAGGCGCTGAAACGAGATCCGTCAGATATAAGAACAAATGTGGCCATCGGCAGTATTCACCTCAGGAATGGAGAATACAATACTGCCAGGAGTTACTTCGGGAAAGCAATTAAAAGACTCACAAAAGATTACACGAGACCATCCGACTGTGAGGCTCTCTACCTGCAGGGACTGGCATTAAAGGGACTGGAGCTTTATGATGAGGCTATCGACACCATGTATCGTGCTACCTGGGATTATGCGTATTATTCAGCTGCCTATCTCGAACTTGCAAGAATATCATGTTTAAAAGGCGATTTTCAAAAAGCACTTGATCAGGTCAGTAAATCACTTTCAGCAAATGATGTTAACAACTGCGCCATCAATCTGAAAGCATCAATACTGAGAAAACTGGGAAACTTTGAAGGAGCCAACGAAACGCTGGACGATGTGATTAAAAATGATCCCCTCGATTTCAGAGCTGCCAATGAAAAATATCTGATTGCTTTAAAAAATGGAAAAACTAAGGAAAGTGAAATAATCCTTGCCGGCTTAAATAAGAAAATGAGGGATTTTGATCAGAACTACCTTGAACTTGCTGTCGGATATCTGAACGATGGTCTTCAGGCTGAAGCCGAAGATATCCTTTCCCGTTTTAAAGGGAAGGACCAGATGGTTTCATACTATCTGGGGTATATCGAAGATAGAAAGGGGAACAAGCCAAAGGCAGAGTTGTATTTCAAAGATGCATCAGATCAACCGGTTGATTATGGTTTTCCTTTCAGGCTTGAAGATGAAAAAGTACTCAGACTTGCTTCAGAATATCGTCCGGATGATGCCAGGCCATACTATTACCTGGGGAACCTGTTTTACGACAAACAGCCTAAGAGGGCTCTTGAATACTGGGAAAAATCAGTTGAGCTCGATCCTGCCCTGGCTATCGCATGGAGAAACCTGGGATGGGGATATTACCAGCAATCGCACAATCTTACAAAGGCAATAGCTGCTTACGAAAAAGCTTTTTCACTAAAAAAAGATGATCCGGTCTATTACGCGGAGCTTGACCCCCTATACGAGATGAGCAACACCCCAATAGAAAAAAGATCAAAACTTTTTGCAGGAAGCAATGAAATAGTTAAACAGCGCGACGATTCATTTGTCCGTGAAATAATAGTAATGAATCTTGCAGGTGAATACGAAAAAGCAGTTGAATATCTGAGTCAAAGCAAATTTCATTTCAGGGAAGGAAGCTCCAGGGTCCGCGATATTACAGTTGATGCCCGGCTGCTGCTTGGTAAGAAATATCTCTCAGAAAAGAAGAACAACCAGGCCCTGGAACAGTTCATGGCAACAATAGAAAATGCTGAAAATACAAAACCCGGACATAAGACGGAAGACATCAGGGGACCTCAGATCAATTATTTCATTGGAATGGCTTATGAAGCACTGGGCAAAAAATCGCTGGCAAAGTCATACTTCAGACTATCAATCGACCAGCCCGTAAAAGAGACAAACTATATCCGTTATTATCAGGGGCTAAGCTATCTTAAACTTGGCAACAAGGAAAAAGCCTCGGAGTATTTCAATTCCCTGATTGCCGAAGGTGACAAACGGATCAACCAGGGTTCCCAGATCGATTTCTTTGCCAAATTCGGTGAGCGCGAAGCCGAAAATGTGCAGTTATCAAATGCTTACTTATTAAAGGGACTTGGTTATAAAGGTCTTGGCGACAGGAACTCCGCAGTGGAAAATTTTAAAAAGGCTCTTGATCTGTCAGCAAGCAATCTTTTTGCAAAGGTCGAATTAATTCTACTTTGACAGATTTAAAAATCAACATGTTTTTACCCTTAATCCCTGGAAGGGAACATGTTGATTTTTCTGCTTTTCACCCTTTAGGGTCGGGGTAAAAAAAGCTGAAAAATAATAACTTCATTAACCTGTCAAAGTAGAATTAAATTAACTTTATCATGGATGTCCACTTAAAAATATTTGATTTTCAATTGTATACAATTTAGTTCTTTGACATCTTGGCAATCTTGGTTTGTAAGTAGTTCTATTAGAGTCGTTTTAATTAAATATGGCATATTGAAATTTTGGAGAATTCTGCAATCTATTTCAATTACCGTTGGCTTTAGCCAACGGATCAGGAAACACCAAAAGTACGGGCTTTAGCCCTCAAATGAAGGACTAAAGTCCCTATGAATGAGGTTGATATACCGTTGGCTTAAGCCAACGGTAATTGACTGTAATTTTATACTAATCTGAATCTTAGGAGTATTTCATTTCAAATCGTCACGTTATCAAAAAACCCTACAACCTCGATGTATTCAAGATTTCAAAGAACGATATTTAATTTTTAGTGGACACTAATGTAACTTTATAATAAAATGTAGATTTGAGTGAAAAGCATTCTTACGAATTATTTTATAACCACATAAAAAAATCCAATTGACCAATATTTTACATTCTCAAATTCATATCAAGTATCTTAATCAAAAATTATGATGAATAAGTCTCGCATCTTTTGCAAAATGTTGCTGTTCATGTCCATTATTGTGACCATCTCAGCTTGTAAAAAATCTTCTGTTAATGACAAGTTTAGTGTAAACTATGAAAAGTATGTTATGCCAAACGGTTTGCAGGTTATCCTGCATACCGATCATTCCGATCCGATGATTTCATATGCAATAATGTACCATGTAGGCTCGAGCAGGGAAACTCCGGGAAAGACCGGATTTGCCCATCTCTTTGAGCATCTGCTTTTCGGAGGTTCTGAAAATGTTCCTGCGGGAAAATTTGACAAGGTTATTGAAAGTTCAGGAGGAACAAATAATGGATTTACTTCACGCGATATAACCGCCTACTTTGAGATGTTCCCAAAGAATGCTCTCGAAAAAGTTTTATGGCTCGAGTCGGACCGCATGGGATTTTTCATAAACTCAATCACCCCGCGTGCAATGGCCATTCAGCAGAATGTTGTCCAGAATGAGAAAAGACAGGGTGAAGATAACTCCCCATATGGTTTTACAGATTATGTTATCAGTAAGAACCTTTACCCTGCCGGTCATCCGTACAACTGGGAAGTGATCGGTGAAATGGAAGATCTTAAAAATGCCACTCTTGGAGATGTAAAAAGCTATTACGAGCATTTCTACGGACCAAACAATGCAACTCTTGTTCTTGCCGGAGATTTTAATCCCGACTCAGTTAAAATACTGATAAATAAATATTTCGGAGAGATTAAATCTCATGGCGTAGTTGCCGGCCGTTCAGCAATGGTTCCATCTCTTAAAAAAACAGTGAAACTTTATCATGAAGATAATTTTGCCAATGCACCTGAGATCACACTGGTTTGGCCGGCCCCACAGGCATATCAGAAAGATGCTTATGCCCTCGATTTTCTTGCAGGCATTCTAGCTGACGGAAAGAAAGCTCCATTATACAAAGTTCTTGTAAAAGAGAAAAAACTGACTTCAAGGACTACAGCATACAATAATTCGGGAGAGTTGGCGAGTGAATTTACGATCTCTATAAGAGCAAATGAAGGAAAAACTCTTAAAGAAATAGAGGATGCCGTTTTTGAAGCTTTTAACCGTTTCGAAAAAGAAGGAATCACCGAAAAGGATGTTGAGAGAATTAAGGCTACATCTGAGAAACGCTTTTACGACGGGCTTAACAGTGTCTTTAATAAATCAATCCAACTTGCCTCTTACAATACATTTCTGAACGATCCCGGATACATTGAAAAAGATATTGAAAACATCAAAGCAGTAACCATTAAGGATATACGCATGGTTTACGACAAATATATAAAGGGCAAACCGCATGTTGTAACCAGTTTTGTTCCTAAAGGAAAAACAGATATGGTAGCAGATAATTCGCTTCCAGCAGGAGTCAAAGAGGAAAATATCACTGAAGCAAGCCAGGTTGAAATTGCTGAAACAGGAACAGAAGGTTTTACAAGGACTCCTTCTTCAATAGACCGCACCACAGAACCACCAGCAGGAGAAGAACCTGATGTTAAAGTGCCGGAGATATGGAATGCCACATTAGCAAACGGCATACAGGTATATGGCATACAGAATAAAGAATTACCATTGGTCGATATCAATCTGACTATTAATGGGGGTGTTAATCAGGACAAGATTGAACTTCCGGGAGTTGCCTCAATGGTAGCGAGTGTCCTTCCGCAAGGTACAAAGAACAGGACACCTGTAGAATTAGAGGAAGAGACAGAACTTCTTGGTTCGGATATCAATATGAATGCCGGAAGTGAAGCTATTTCAATGAATGCTAGCACCCTCTCGAGAAACTTTGACAAGACCATGTCGCTGATGAAAGAGATCCTTCTCGAGCCTCGCTGGGACTCAGCAGAATTTGTCATGGCACAGACACGGACAAAAAACAGCATAATCCAGGCAGAAGCTCAGCCCAGAAGTGTAGCGGGCCTTGTATTTTTCAAATTGCTTTACGGAAAGGATAATATATTGGGTTACAATTCTAAAGGAACCCGCGAATCGATTGACAGGATTAAGCTGGAAGATCTGAAATCTTACTATGAAAATAACTTTTCCCCTTCTGTTACAAAAATTCATGTAGCGGGTAATGTATCAAAAGAGCAGGTTCTTGCAGCTCTTAAGCCTCTTGAAACTGAATGGAAACCCAAAGAAGTGACGTTAAACAGCTACCCTGTTCCGGCTGGTCCTGAGAAGTCTCAGATATATTTTGTTGACATCCCGGGGTCGCGCCAATCTGTTATATACATAGGTTATCTTGCCATGTCGAGGGAAAATCCTGATTATGTACTTGCCGATTTTGCCAATTACAGACTTGGAGGAGCATTTTCGAGCATTCTGATGCAAATACTTCGTGAAGAGAAAGGGTTTACCTATGGCGCAAGAAGTTATTTTCAGGAAATGAAAACTATTGCCCCTTTTATCGCTTTCGCCAGTGTCAGATCAGACGCAACTTTTGAATCGGTAAAAATATTCAAAGAAGAGATGGAGAAATATCGTAAAGGGATTTCTGAAGCTGATCTTCAGTTTATTAAAAACTGTATGATCAGATCGAATGCTCTCCGTTTTGAGACAAACCTGGCGCTGGCAGATATGTTGTCAGCAATTTCAAAGTATGGCTTTCCTGACGATTATGTAAAGAAAGAAGAGAACATAATTAAGAATATTACGATCGATGAACATAAGGCAATCGTGGAAAAGTATATTGATCCGGACAGGATGTATTTCGTTATTGTAGGAGATGCGGCAACACAGATGAAGCAGCTTGAAAAGATCGGTTTCGGAAAACCTGTACTTATTAAACTAAAAGAAGTTTAATTTACGATCAGTCGGCCTTCATTCATCAGGTCAGCATGTTTTTTTCATATTATAGAATTTTTGTCCTAACTTTATTCGAATAACTTTAAATAAATCAAATGAATCTAAAACGTCGCGAATTCATCAAGGTAGGTGGTATTACAGTTGCAGGTTCCATAATCCTTCCAACAATGCTTCATTCATGTAAAGGTTCCCCTGTATCGGATAGTGCCGGGAGCTATCTGGACCATTTTGAAGTAACACCGGAACAACTGCAAAAGGTTATATCCACAGCTCTGGAAAAAGGAGCAGATTATGCTGATCTCTTCTTCGAACACACTCTGAACAACACAAGTGCTCTTGAAGACGGAAAAGTCAACAGTGCTTATTCAAACATTTCCTTTGGAGTCGGCATCAGGGTACTTAATGGTGACCAGACAGGATATGCATATTCCGAGAATGTTACACTTGAAGATATGCTGAAAGCTGCCAAAACAGCTGCCAATATTGCAAACAGCTCTTCTGTTGCAAAACCTCTGAATATAACTGAATACCATGCACCGAACTACTACCCGGTAGTAAATTCATGGGAAAGTACCTCAGTTCAAAACAAGATCCCATTCCTGCAACGCATGAACGATAACGTTTTTGCCGGGGATAAAAGGGTAACTAAAGTTAATGCATTTCTGGTTGATACAACTTCATATATTCTTTTCTATAATTCAGAAGGACAACTTGCATGGGATTTCCGCCCTATGGCAACACTGTTTGCAACATGCGTTATGGAAGAAAACGGAAGAATAGAGAACGCTTATGTGACCCGTTCCTTCAGAACCGGATCTGAGTTCCTTACAAATGAACTTGTTGATGAACTTTCAGGCGATGTTGTTAAAAAGACTTCGTTATTATTCTCCGCCACAAAGCCCAAAGCAGGAGAAATGGAAGTTGTTATGGGTGCCGGTGAATCGGGAATATTGCTTCACGAAGCCATGGGACATGCCTTCGAAGCCGATTTTAACCGCAAAAAAACTTCCATCTTCTCTGATAAGATGGGACAAAAAATTGCTGAAAGCTTTGTAAATATCGTTGATGATGGTACCATACCGGGAAACCGTGGAACCATAAACTTTGATGACGAAGGTAATCCGACTGAGAAGACTGTACTGGTAAAGGATGGGACCCTGAACAGCTATCTTCACGACAGGATCAGCGCTAACTATTATAAGGTCAGATCGACAGGTAACGGGAGAAGACAGGATTTCCGCAATATCCCTATACCAAGGATGAGATGTACCTATATGGAGAACGGCCCTCACAAGAAAGAAGAAATAATTGCCAGCGTCAAAAACGGTATTTATGTAAATAGTTTCAGCAACGGCCAGGTAAATATCGGACCCGGTGATTTTACATTTTTTGTAAAGTTTGGCTATTTAATAGAAAACGGCAAGTTCACACAACCTATCAAAGACATAAATATCATTGGTAATGGCCCGCAGGCTCTTGCCGATATAGTAATGGTAGCTGATGATAAAGAACTGTCGAATGTGGGATCTACATGTGGAAAAGACGGACAGGGGGCTCCTGTTACTTTTGGTATGCCAACTGTTAAAGTTAAAAAGCTTACTGTCGGAGGAATAAATGCCTGATTTAACCTGAAAAAAATTCTGTAATGAATATAAACGAAAAATATACTTTAGCTGACATGGTAATGAACCATGCATTAAAGAATGGTGCTGAACAGGTGTCGGTGTCAATTAACGACAGCCGCAGCAGCAACATAGAAGTCCGTGATCAGAAAATTGACAAGCTCACAGAATCTATAAGAAACAGCCTGACAATCAAATTATTTGTCGATAAAAAATATTCTGCGCACAGCACAAACAGGATGAAAGAAAAGGAACTCTTTCATTTTGTTGAAGAGGGCATTGCAGCTACCCGGTTCCTGGCTGAAGATGAATTCCGGTCACTCCCCGATCCTGAACTTTACTATAAAGGCGGTTCAGCTGATCTTAATGTAATGGACCCAAAACTTGACTCATTAGAAGCAAAAACAAAAATTGATCTTGCTAATCAGGTTATGAATGAAGCTTTTCAAAAAGACAGCAGGATAATCTCTGTAAGCTCTTATTATTCTGATAATATCAGTAACAGGGTCCTTGTTACCAGTAATGGATTTAAAGGTGACTCAAACAGCAGTAATATATCACTTTATGCTGACGTGTCAGTAAATGGTGGTAAAGGCCGTCCTTCCGATTACTGGTACGAAAATGCTATATTCTTTGACAAACTGAAAAGGACCGATATTGGAAAGAAAGCTCTTGAAAGAGCTCTTCAAAAAATCGGACCAAAAAAAATTAAATCAGGGAAATATCCTGTGGTTATTGAAAACCGTACGGTTTCGTCGATACTTAATCCGTTATATTCAGCATTGTTCGGTTCAAGTATTTATAAGAAGCAATCTTTCCTTATCGGGAAAGAGAATAAACCTGTCGCCTCTCAAAAATTAACCGTCATTGACGATCCGTTCATTCCGTCGGGATTCGGATCTCAGCTTTTTGACAGTGAAGGTCTGGCAGCCGTAAAACGGCCAATCATTGAAGAAGGCATCCTCCGTAATTATTATATCGACAACTATTATGGCAGGAAGCTGAAAATGAAACCTACTTCAGGCGATACCTCAAATGTTATTTTCACAACCGGAGAAAGGGATTTGGCCGGAATGATTCAGGAAATAAAAAAGGGTATTCTGATAACCGGTTTTAACGGAGGCAATTGCAATGGTTCAACGGGTGATTTTTCATACGGCATCGAAGGATTTTTTATAGAGAACGGTAAGATAGTCCATCCTGTCAATGAAATGAATATATCAGGCAACATGAATCATTTCTGGCTAAACCTTGTCGAAACGGGTAATGATGTTTTAGAGAATGACTCAATCAAAACACCTTCTATGATGTTCGATAATATTGATTTCAGCGGAATATAGGTCTGGCAGATGGTGCGAAGCCCGGGGTATGAGAAAACGATATTAAAAAGTCAGTATTGTATAAACATAACTTTGGGTTGTTTAAGATGTCTATTTTATCAATCATCATATTTATAACGATATGAAAAGAGTATCGATCTTAGTACTGTTTACGATTGCACTAACAATCTGTATCAGTGAAACATTATGGGCCCAGGAATCGTCGCATTCGAGAGAATCATTTAATGAGGGGTGGAAGTTTATAAAGTATTTCAACGCCTCAAACGAAACCGCAAGAACTGACAGAGAACCTGCTAACCTTCAGCTGCCTTCAGCTGACGATAGTAACTGGCGCTTGCTCGACCTCCCTCATGACTGGGGGATTGAAGGACCGTTCTCTGACACCCTTTCGAACGAAACCGGTCTTCTTCCATGGAAAGGCATAGGCTGGTACAGGAAACATTTTGTTATCAGTGAAAATGATAAAGGAAAACGCATATATGTTGATTTTGATGGAGCAATGGCCAATGCAAAAATATGGCTGAACGGAAAGTTTGTTGGGGAATGGCCTTATGGTTACGCTTCATTCCGCATGGATCTTACCCCTTATGTCATTACCGGTAAGGAAAATATTATTGCAGTAAGACTCGATACAAAGAACTTTGATTCGAGATGGTACCCCGGTGCCGGTATCTACCGGAATGTATGGCTGGTTAAGACCTCCCAGCTGCACATTGCATTCAACGGAGTATTCTGCACTACTCCCGAGATTAAGAAAGAAAAAGGCATCGTGAGCGTTAAGGCTGAAGTTGAAAATCATTTTAATGAAGCAGTACCTGTTACAATAAAAGCATCGGTGTATAAACTAAATAATAAACTTGAACCGGCTGCCATACCTGTTACAGAGTCAGTAATTGTGACAGCTACAGTACCCTGCAATAATGAGCACGACTTCAGGCTCGACATACCTGTTACGGAACCGGTTTTGTGGGATATCAGCGACCCGGAACTTTACCGTGTAGCTGTGACTGTATTGCAGGGAGCAACGGTAACAGATAAATACGAAACTAATTTCGGTTTCAGATCATTGAATTTCACTGCGCGCGATGGGTTTTTCCTAAATGGTAAAAGAGTTGAAATAAGGGGTGTTTGCAACCACCATGATCTGGGAGCTCTGGGTGCAGCATTCAATACAAGAGCAGCACAGCGTCAGCTCGAGATCCTTAAAGAGATGGGATGTAACGCTATCCGGACAAGTCATAATCCCCCTGCCCCTGAACTTGTAGATCTGTGTGACAAGATGGGCTTCCTGATTCAGGTTGAAGCATTTGATACATGGAGAACAGGTAAAAAAGATAAAGACTATCATATTCATTTTGATGCATGGCATGAAGAGGACCTGAGATCGATGGTACGCCGCGATCGTAATCATCCCTCGGTATTTATGTGGAGCATTGGAAATGAAGTGCCCGATCAGAACAATCCGGCCCTTGCTAAAGAAATGAACAGCATAATCAAATCTGAAGATAATACGCGTCCGGTAACATCAGGGTGTAATGATGGGGAATCAGGAACAAACGGATTTCAGAAATCGCTTGATGTTTTTGGCATTAACTACAATCTCTTCAACTACAAGCGGTTTTTTGATCTGAAAGACAATGCTGATCTTGGAATGATCTCAACCGAATCAGCCTCAACCATCAGTTCGAGAGGTGAATACTTTTTCCCGGTTAAACAGGGTAATCTGTACAATAATCTTCCCGGGAAGGGGATATTTCAGATCTCATCATATGATGTTGCATATCCGTCATGGGCCGCTACTCCTGATCAACAGTGGACTCTTCTCGATAAGTTCCCCGCTGTGATGGGCGAATTTGTATGGACAGGCTTTGATTATCTCGGAGAAACCACACCATACTACGACGATGTTACCGACCTCGCAAAAACGAAGACACAGGAAAGAAAGGATCATATCAACAAATGGCTGGAACAGCTTGGCACCAGGGAAATACCTTCCCGCAGCAGTTATTTCGGAATAATGGACATTGCAGGATTCCGGAAAGACCGGTTCTACCTTTACCAGTCACGCTGGAGACCAGACCTTCCGATGGCGCACATTCTTCCTCACTGGAACTGGCCGGAAAGGAAGGGTCTTGTTACTCCTGTTCAGGTATATACTTCGGGTGATGAGGCTGAACTATTCCTCAACGGGAAATCGCTTGGCAAGAAAAAGAAAGGTGAATATGAATACCGTCTCAGATGGGATAATGTTGTTTACCAACCTGGTGAATTAAAGGTAGTTGCATATAACAATGGTCAGAAATGGGCTGAAGATGTTATGAGAACCACCGGGAAACCATATCAGGTTTCCGTAACAGCTGACCGTCCGGCGATTAATCCAGATGGGAATGATCTTGTTTTCATAACAGTAAGAGTTGAAGATAAAAAGAGCCTTCTGGTACCCAGAAGCAACAACCTTGTTAATTTCAGTATTGAGGGACCCGGAAAGATAGTCGCCGTGGATAATGGTGATGCAACAAGCCATGATCCTTTCATGATTTCATCAAAAAAAGCTTTTAATGGTTTATGTCTTGTTATTGTAAAAGCTGATAAAGGTGCTACAGGTGCATTTACAGTAAATGCCGGATCAAAAGGATTAAAGCCAGCTGCAGTAAAAGTTAAGATAGTTGATGAATAAAATATTCAAATGGAAAAAGCCATTAACTGCAGAGTCTCTTTTTAATATATTTGTTATTCCGGATGGAACTGATGATTGAAGACCAGAAAACTATTATTATTATAGGCGGAGGATTCGGTGGACTGCAACTTGCCCGTCAGCTAAAAAATTCCAAATTCAGGATCTTGCTTTTTGACAAACAGAATCATCATCAGTTCCAACCCCTCTTTTACCAGGTTGCAAGTTCACGTCTTGAGCCTTCAACAATTTCTTTTCCTTTCAGAAAAATATTTCAGAAATTTTCAAATCTTACTTACCATCTTGCAGAAGTAATCAGTATTGACCCAGGCAGGAATGAAATAACCACATCTGTCGGAGATTTTACCTATGATTATCTGGTTATTGCAGCTGGTTGTAAGACCAATTATTTCGGGAATAAAGAAATTGAGAGAAATTGCCTATCAATGAAAACTACCGGTGAGGCAATTGAAATACGCAACAAGATACTTCTCGGATTTGAAAAATACATTTCTGCGAATGAAAATGAGAAGGCCTTATTTCTGAACATCGTCATCGTAGGTGCAGGGGCCACTGGAGTTGAATTGGCAGGGGCTTTTGCTGAAATGAAGAAAAATATTCTGCCAAAAGATTATCCACATAATGATTTTTCTGAACTTAAGATAATAATCCTTGAAGGAAGTACTCATACACTTAATAATATGAGTGATACTTCCAGAAATGCTTCAATGAAATATCTTAAAGAGCTTGGGGTAACCGTAATGACTGAGGTTTTTGTTGAAGGGTATGACGGGGAAACGGTTAAACTCAGCACAGGAGGGATTATTAAGAGCAGGAATGTAATATGGGCAGCAGGCGTTACGGGAAGTATTATTAAAGGCATTGATAAAGAGAGTACTACAAAATCGAACAGGTACATAGTAGACAGATATAACCGGATTTTGGGTTATACTGATATATTCGCCATAGGTGATATTGCTTACATGGAAACTCCGCTTTATCCCCATGGCCATCCACAGGTAGCTAATGTGGCAATAAATCAGGGCAGGAATTTAGCTTGTAATCTCAAAGCTGAAAATTCAGGGAAAAAACTGAACGTATATGAGTACAAGGACCTGGGATCCATGGCAACTATCGGGAAACACAGGGCCGTTGTTGATCTGCCATTTATTCGTATAAAAGGTTACTTCGCATGGTTCATCTGGATGTTCCTGCATCTAATGCTCATTCTGAGTGTGAAAAACAAACTTATGATCTTCATCAACTGGGCATGGTATTATCTTACAAAAGATACTTCATTACGGCTTATTCTTGATACTTCCCGTAAAAAAAGCGGTCAGGAAGGTAAATAGATACCGGGGAGGTTGTAATATGAAGCTAAAAGAAGAAAAGACATCTTCCGATGTCTCTTCTAAATTAAAACCTGAAACCAAATTTTACCGGATAGTGGAGATTTTGCTTTTACTTTCTTGCCATTTCTTCCGGGTTACTAATAAGCCTTGGGAAATAAGCTGCAATGAGATGTGCATTATCGACTTCACCTCTTCTCCCGGGAGCTAAAACCTTCTGATGAAAATACTCGCTACGCTCGAGCAAAGCATCTGATGTCGAGTAGCCATCTTTCTTCAAGGATTTGTCAAGCTTCTGAACACCAAAATAACTTTCATTGCATACATACTGAACAGAAAGTTTGTCAGAAAGTACAATATAATTTTTGCACTTTTTGTCTTTCTTTATCACAATAGTTACCTCCATAGGGGAGTTTTGATAGCTGATTTGATATGCCTTAAACTGTTCACCATTTATAGTGACCGGATTATCGGCAGTATAAATCTTGTAGTCTCCAAGTGATGAATGGGTCTTCCCACCACCAACAAATTCTCTTGCAAAAGAAGCAGTACTAAAAGCTACCAATAGTAATGCTGCAAAAAATATTCTTTTCATGGCTGTAAAGAATTAATTATTTAATGGTTTCAAACAACTCTTCTGTAATGCTATTCTTATCAAAGAATCTTATTTCAGCTACATATTCTATAAAGATTCATAACGAAATTATGCTATAGTTAAATGCCGGGAAAGCATAATTCCACGAATGGTATACCTGAGTATACAAATAGCAAAAAAAATATCGGTGGTGTGTTTTAAGAAGACTTCTGATAACATAAAAACCCGAAAAAAATCGGGTTTCCATTCCTGGACGCACGTATTATTGTGCCTGGTTTTATTTTATTGGGAAATATAGAATAAGTGGAAGCAAAAATTATGGCATAAAATTCATTAATAATGTATGCCTATCTCTCCTTAAAAAGTTTTACATTTAAAGCAGTAAAGCCCTTAGGACCTTTCCCAAGTTCAAAGATGACAATGTTATTCTCCTTGATTGTATCAACAAGATTATTTACATGGACAAAAACACTCTGATTGTTTTCCATATCCCTGATGAAACCGAAACCTTTCGATTCATTAAAAAAAGTAACCACTCCTTTACGAATGTAATCTGATTTTTGTTGGGAATCATTTTTAGTAGCACCAAGCACTATGGTATCTGCATCTATTACCTGAGATTTTTTGTCAGGGTCGGGAGGAGTTGATGATATCATCCCGAATTCATCAACATAGGCAATCATGTCATCAAAACTGGCTTTTTTCCCGGTCTCTTTCTTTATAAGCCGTTTTTTTTCTTTTTCTTTTCTTTTTTTATCTTTCTTATTCTTTACTTCTTTTTTGTTCGATGTTTCTTGCGATCTTCCCATGAAATAATATTTGATTTATAAATAAGTTTCCGACTTTAATACTAAATAATCAGCTCTTTGAGTAAGTAGCGGAATGAAATCACCAACTTCATACCGGTTAATTATTATTAAATGCATAAAATTGCAAAGCTGAATTATGTTCAAAGGTACTATTTTATTTCTGTGAAACCTATTATGTCAGATAAATGATATTCCATGAATAAAATGTACAGTTCCCAGTCAGGCAAATCATTATATATTGAACAGTAATGTTACAAATGCTGACCGCCCGTATCCATTCACTCCGGAGCCATGGAACCGGTAATCTTCATTTAAAAGGTTAAGAAGGCTGACATTTATTTTGACATAATGCAATGAATAGCCTGTACTGACATTAAAAATATTCCATCCGGGAGTTCCTCCTACCGGTATCCGGTTATCAGATTTATCACCTGCCGCAAGCCGGTCTTGCTTTCCGGCAGCCTGCCACTCAGTGTTAATCCACCAGTTTTTATGACTATACTCAGCAGCCAGACGTCCAAAAACCGGAGGAATACGTCTCACAGGCTCATTGTTGGTAACATTCTGACCATAAGTATAGGTCACTGATCCGCTAAACAACCAGGATCTGTTAAGTTCATAATCCAATGAAGCTTCAATACCCTGAATATATGAGTGCTCAGCATTTTCTTTTGTATAAACCTGGTAACCTTCAATGCTTTCGCCTTCTACTTTCTTACGGACTATCAAATTCCGTAACTCATTGCGATAAACATATAGTTCCCCTCTGAGTTTACCATTATTGTATTTATATCCCAGCTGATATTGAAACGAGTGCTCCGGTTTAAGGTTGAAATCCGGCTTTTCGTACCTGAAATCAACAATACCCAATGTACCAAGATCATCAATATTTGGGGCTCTGAAACCAGTATTCAATGAGACGAATAAACCGGAAGTTGTATTCAGCTTCCTCAATACACCCAGATTGCCTACAAGTGCCGAGGGGGTAAGAGTTGTTTTTCCTAATGTCTCATCTTCAACTTTGGCAATAAAAGTATTGAAGCGGGCCCCGGCGGTAAAATTCCAATCCTTCAAACTGTAACTGTGCAGTGTAAACACGGCAATACTTGTCATTTTAGCTCCATCGGGATATAACCCACGTGATGTAATACTTAAATCAGATGAGAGATTATTGTCGATACGGTCGCTTTTAACCAAATCATTATAGATTTCGATACCGCTGTTAGCCGACCAGTTATTTTTGTCTGAAGTGAAAGCTTCAGCTGAAAAAGATAATGTGCGTACCTTATCGTTCTCCAGACGTAAAACGTCAGATCCGTTTTTATGTGACTCTCTTGTCTCAAGGCTATGCTGGTATGAAGCAGTGAATTGTGCAGACTTTAATATACCTTCATTCAGTTTCTGGTTAAGTCTGATATAGGCAAGCTCACGCTTTTGAGGATCCATTTTGTTCACAGCATAATTCTCCAAGGCAATTTTATGGTACACAGGAACATCACTCTGATGTACGCTATTGTAGGCTAAAGTAAGTGACGAAGTCGCCGAAAGAAGGATTTTCCCTTTAAGATCATAATCATGTTCCATATAACCAGTAGGTGATTGTCTTCCGGTAGTATCACCGCCAACAATGTCGCCAAAATTCCGTCCTGTCAGTCCGGCTCTGAACGCTGCCTTTTTATTACTGAAATTAACACCTGCATGAAGACTCTCTTCCATTCCTTGAGTGGCAAATCGTGTCAGTAAAGAGCCACCCCAACGGGATCTATCAGAAGTATTGAGTTCCTTGCTGAATACCTGAATGGTTCCCCCTATTGCATCGGAACCATATTGAACAGATCCGCTTCCACGCATAACTTCCATCTTGTCAACGCTAAAAATGTCAATAGTATTAAAATACTGATTCGGACCATAGCGAAAAGTCGAATTACTCAATCTTATCCCGTCAATAAGGAGGAGAGTCTGATTCCCGGTCAATCCGCGCAAAAAAGGCGAACCTCCTCCATGGTTTGTCTTTTGCACAAAGACACCCGGAGTAGTCTGAAGAGCTTCTGGCGAAGTGCGTAGCTGCAACTGCTGAATTGATTTACTATCAATCACTCTGATAGCTTCAGGTGTGTTCATTTGAAATGATCCATACCTGTTGGCTGTTATAACCACCTCTCCCAGATCATGTGAAGGTATAGAATCATGGACCGGGACTGAATCCCTTTTCTGGGCAGCCAGTACCCCTGAAAAAGTAAATAGAAATAATGAAGCTATAATATTAAAAGACATATTTTTTTAGTTCTGTTGTTACAAAGAATACAAATATAACAACAACTCTGAGTTTTAATGAATGACCTTTTTATTAATAATTGTTAAAAAATTTATAAAAAGCGTGACAAAGATTCTGCAGGAGGCGCGCGGCAAACGGGAAATCAGCCATTTACTATTGTATCCTGTCATTTTTTTCAGTAACTTAGATAAAAAATTTCAGGAAAATGAAAACAATATATAAAGTAAGTCTTCTCGGACTGGAGATCATACTGGGATTAATCATAATAGGAGCCATTATTTACATTATCAATCTCATCTAGGTTATGGAATCAATAACTCCTTCAGGACCTGGCTTATGTAAAATATATTCTTACAAGCCATCATGGTATTAAATCAATATAACCAGGAAGAAGAAACCTGGGTTTAAATAAACCGGGAGATTTGTAATCAAAGGAATTCCTTAACCTGGTCCCAATAATAGGTTGTGCAGGCACCTGAACCGTTCCAGTTCCTGGCAATCTGCTCAAAATCATAAGGCCCGATTTGCGAAGCATAGTATAAAAATATCTTTTCAGATATCTCATAATTAAACATGTCCATTGGTGTATAATTACTCCCTGTTCTTTTATTGTAGTCTTCAACACGGATCGGGCGGATCTGGAAAAATCCAACTGCTTCTTCAATGGGATTGTAAGCCAGTGTGTCTTTACTGGTTTCTACCATTCCTATTGCATGAATTAGCCTTTTGTAGGGTTCAACGGGCGGATTATCGATAACTATCAATAATGCATTACCCGGGGCCAGTAGCTTTAATGCAATTAATAAAAAAAAGCTCGTGGAAACTATCATTTTCAATTTATCCGGCATAGTCGTATTTTGAATTTAGTGAATAAAATGCAATCCATCTGGTATTTATGAGATGTTCAAATAGAGAAATTGTTTAATTTGTTCTCCGGGAATTACAGATAAATTCATTAAAGGTCAATAATTCATTCATACTATCTGAAACAACAGAAAAGCTAAACTGTTCAATTGCTTTAGAAATAAGCCATTCACTCTTCAAGGAAGAATCCACTAAAATGTTGGTTATATAATTTTTAGATTGTTGCCTCAACCAATACCTGATATTCTTGATATGATACTTACTCATGCTCCTGGGAGAGCATAACCTGATAATGGAGAATGAAATCAGGAAGAACATTGTAATTACCTTTTTCATCAGGTCGGTTATTAGTCAAATAACCATTTAAAATTCCAAAGTAAAATTACGAAAGGGATTAACACCAGTCAAAAAAAAATTTCAACAAGTTATTAGCTCTGTCCTACCTTAACAGAACAGTACAATACTGAAGTATTGGTATAACAACAGGTAAGAATCCGAACTACTTCACAGCACTCTGAAACAGACTGGTTTCAGTCAGATTATGTCTTCCACGTGAAGTAACAGCAGGATTAACATCAAGCTTTAAAAGGTCCTTCATGTTACCTATCTCGAAAGCAGCAAGGTAAACCAGTTTCGTTGTTTTGCAGAATTTTTTATAATTAATATTCTCTAACAGATCATTGGGTGTGTGATAATCGAAGGTAAAACCGCTAAAGATCCATACGCCAGGAATTCCAAACCGGACAAATGGATATTGATCGCTCCTGAAATAAACATGCAGAGGATGATCAACACTGGAGTACCTGTAATCAAATGCAAAATTAATTCCGCCATTTCTGTTCACCTTCTTGATAGCTCCATCAAGCTCTGAACTCAACAGGTTGGACCCCACGAGGAACAGACTGTCAGAACTATTACGTCCAATCATATCCATATTGAGGCATGCGCTGATCTTTTCAACAGGCACAGGGCAGTTATTTATAAAATAATGCGATCCGTTCATGCCCTTCTCCTCACCTGTAAACCAGGCTAAGATGACAGACCTTTTTGGTCGTTCAGCCAACAAAGCCTGACCAATCTCCATTAGCGCAACAGTGGCAGTACCATTGTCGTCAGCGCCCGGGCAAATCTCTCCGTCACGTATACCAACAGCATCATGGTGACCGCTGATAACAATATATTCATTCTTTAATACAGGGTCTGAACCTTCAATAACCGCAATGACATTTCGGGATGTCGATTCAGAATTATCGACTTCAACATCAAGATTAACATGAACGTCCGGAACAATTTTTGAAGGTATCTGATGTCCCTGTTTTACCATCTTAAACATCTCACCGACTTCGTACCTGGATATTCCAAGTATTTCTGCAGCCAGTTCATGGCTTATCTCAGCCCTCTCGAATGGAAAAGATGGCCTTGCTTCCGGCTTGGGATTTGCCGGAGCAGGGGTTGTAAACACAGTCCGTTGGGAATCGAATACAGTGGTCATTTTTCCTGAAGGAATTGTCTCAAATATTTTAGACCCTGCTGCCATCTTTTCTTCTCTTTCAGCACTGACAATTGTCAGGATAGCTGATGCTCCCCTTTTCCGGATTTCAGCACTCCTGGAATTAAACCTGCCATATTGGGTAATGCCCAATTCCGGGTTACTGCCAGGCCGCTGTGCATCCATAATGACAACTATTTTTCCTTTTAAATCCAGACCTTTTAAATCATCCCACCCGTTTTCGGGATCGCTGAATCCAAGGCCTGCAAAAACAACATCCCCGGAATAAGACCCGGAAACAGAAAAATTTCCTCCGAATCCTTTGCCATAATAATAAACCTGTTCTCCACTTCCCTTTGATATTCTTATCTTTGTATTTGGCTGGAAGACCGAAGTGACTGTAACCGGAATAGCCTGATAAAATGAACCATCTTTCATTATTGGTTTTAGTCCGGCATTTTTTACCCAGTTCCCAATATAAAGTGTTGCTATTTCAAGCTCCGGAGAAGGTATTACCCTGCCCCGGAACTCCCTGGCGCCCAGAAATTCAAGATGGTACCTTAGTTCCTTTTCTGTTATCGTCTTAAGACCCTTAGACTGGGAAAATGATAATCCGTAAACGGGCAGAAGTAACAATAAAGACACGATACGTAAACTAAACAGGCCTTTCTTCATAACAATCCTATAATTAAATACTAATTGAAACCGGTAAATATTTTTTTCAAAATTAACCTTTTTATTGTTATAACCAAAGAATACTAAGGTGTAATTTCCGGCCGAAGATTATTAAAGGCAACTGGATTCTTTACTGGGCAAAGAAAAACCGGATTTTGTTTTATCTTAAGGCGATCTGTTCTATTTCCCCCACAGGAAGCCAATCATCCATATTGGTAAAATTGCTCATGTCAATCTGGAATGGTTCGATCTCTTCAATATCGTTAAGAGTGATCAAAACAAGGCATTTTTTACCCGCCAGTTTTTCAAACTGTTCATCAGGCAACTGAAGTTTTTCCTGGTTCCTGATTATTGTCTCAAATGATTCTTCTTCAGACAGCTTATCAGAGCTGTAGACTGAGGTGACAACTCCCCTGGCTTTTACTTTCCCTTCCCATTTTTTGTTAATGAAATATAAAATATCGCCTTCATTTACTTTGCCAAATGGAAGTTTTCTTCCTTCTGCTCCACGGATGATCATAGATTTTTTACCCTTAATCAGATCTTCCAATTCATTTGCATCAGAATCGGGATAAACAACATGATCCATGGCATTCAATTTTAAGGTTATCATGATCTAAAGACGGGAATATAATACAAATGTCCCACTTTTTTTGGAATATTGAGTTAACATATTGTTAATTAAGTGTTAATGGAAGAAACGGTGCAAAGGCATAAAGGCGTAATGGCCCAATGGTGCAATGGCGCGATGGTTAAAGGATTAATAAATTATTCTTAAGCAATAAGCAATTAATAAATACTTCCGGCCGAATAAATATGGTACCCTTAAGAATACTATTGCTATTTTTATTAAAATTGCATTAGGATTATCACGAAAAGGAATAAAAAAGATTTGAATGTGTCCCATTAATTCGTGTGCCATTAAATAATAACAATAAGTTAAGTTAAATTAAATCAATCATTTATGAAAAAGATCTTATTATCGTTAATTGTTCTGCTTCTTCTCTCAAGTTTCGCTTCCGCGCCCAAGAAGCAATTATTATTCAATGGGAAGGACCTTACGGGATGGAAAATATACGGAACTGAAAAGTGGTATGTTGAAAATGAATTGCTGGTTTGCGAGAGTGGCCCGGATAAAAAATACGGATACCTGGCCACAGATAAGTTTTATAAAAACTTCGATCTGACAGTTGAGTTTTTACAGGAGGCCAACGGAAATAGCGGGGTCTTTTTCCGATCCACAATAGAAGGAACAAAAATATCAGGCTGGCAGTGCGAAGTTGCACCAAAGGGACATGATACAGGAGGGATATATGAATCTTACGGCCGGGGATGGCTGAAACAGATTGAGGATGAAAAAGAAAATATCCTTAAACCCGGAAAATGGAATAAATTGAGACTGCGTGTTGAAGGTGACAGGGTCCAGACCTGGCTCAACGGGAAACCCATGGTTGATATGACCGACTCAAAGATCGGACAAGCCAATGGCTCTATTGCTCTTCAAATTCATGATGGCGGCGGAATTAAAGTGAAGTGGAGAAAACTTATAATTCAGGAACTCTAAAAAATGACACTCCAGGGGCTGAGATTTTAAGTCTCAGCCTTTTTATTTTGAGTTCCAAAACTTAAGTTTTGAGTGTGCAAAAGTTTTTAAATCATCAACTGCTTTTATGCTCCCGATTAGGACATATATATATTAATAATTACTACTAAACAGATAATTCGTGAAATTAACATGAGATTCTTCGCTTCACTTCATTTCGCTCAGAATGACAGGTAATTGTGTTTTTGAGAAGCGAAGAATCTCATATTTTTAGTCGGACACTATTGATTAAAAATTATATATTATATTATAATTTAGAGGTTGTTTACAAAGATTTATTAACCACTTAATGAATAGTATATACTTAACTTCCTAAATTACAGTATTATAATGAGAACTCCTTTATTCAAATTTATTCTATTATTCTTCGTGGCACTAGTATACCTGAATAGTTGCAAATTTTCTGGCGGCAATCAGGATCTGAAAAAAACCGAAAATAAATGGATTGAAGAATTTACCATTACCCAGTTACAGCAAGGGTACTACGAAGGCAAATACACAATTAAAGATGTGGTAAGTCTTTATATCGCCAGAATTGCCGAAATAGACCGGAATGGCCCTCAGTTAAATTCAATAATTGAGATTAATCCCGATGCTATTCAGATAGCAGAGCAGCTTGACTATGAACTTACTGCAGGAAAGATCAGAGGTCATTTGCACGGTATTCCCGTAATTCTGAAGGATAATATCGACACACACGACAGGATGCCCACAACAGCGGGTGCAACCGCGTTGAGAAACTCATTTCCTCCGACTGATAGTTTTGTTGCCAGGAAACTAAGAGAAGCCGGAGCTGTAATTATCGGCAAGGCGAACATGAGTGAATGGGCCAACTTCCGTTCATCAATGTCGTCGAGCGGGTGGAGCGGCATCGGAGGACAAACAAAGAATCCTTACGTTCTCGACCGCAATCCCTGCGGTTCAAGTTCAGGATCGGCTGTGGCAGTTTCAGCTAATCTTTGCATGATTGCAATAGGTACCGAAACTAATGGCTCAATAATGTGTCCTTCAAATAATAATGGTGTTGTAGGCCTTAAGCCTACGGTTGGTCTCATAAGCCGCTCAGGGATAATACCAATTTCTTTCACTCAGGATACTCCTGGTCCCATGGGACGCACTGTGGAAGATGTTGCCATAACACTTGGAGCACTGACCGGTATCGACTCCACAGATTTAAAAACTCTGAATTCTGCCGGCAGCTATCTGACTGACTACACAAAATTCCTAAGGAAGGATGGCGCTAATGGCAAAAGAATAGGCCTCTATAAAAAGTCAATGGGTTTCTCACATAAGGTTGACACTCTTATGTATAAGGCAATCGAAGATCTGAAAGCAAATGGTGCGGAAGTTGTTGAAATCGAATTCCCTGAAGGAGAAAGTTACGGAGAGGCTTCATTAAATGTTCTGCTCTATGAGTTTAAGGATGGACTTAATAAATATTTAGTCCGTCTGGGTGATAATACCCCTGTTAAGAGTCTTAAGGAGTTGATAGAATTCAACAAACTCGATACAATTGAATTACGGTATTTTGATCAGGAAATTCTGGAAATGGCTGAGAAAAAAGGAGGCCTCGAATCGTCAGAATATAAGAATGCTCTTGCTAAAACGTTAAAAGCTACCCGGGGAAATGGTATTGACCGGGTGATGGATAAGTACCAGCTCGATGCAATAATAGCCCCTACCGGATCTCCTGCTTGGAAGACCGATCTTCTGTTGGGCGATCATGATTCAGGAGGGAGTTCTTCACTTCCTGCAAAAGCAGGATATCCGGCAATTACAGTGCCTATGGGATTTATTAATGATTTACCGGTAGGAATTACTTTCTTCGGCAAAGCATGGAGTGAACCTCTCCTTTTCGAGATAGCATACAGCTATGAACAAGGCACAAGGCACAGAAAAAAACCAAAATATATTGTTTCGGATTGATAAAATATACCCTCTGCAAACAAAGGTGTCTGATAATATCAGATCAGGGCAACCTTCTATTTTTTTTCTTCTTCTTTTGGTTCAGTCTTAGCCTTTTCCGGTTCATCCTCAACGCGGGAAGCTTTCTTAAATTCTTTCATCCCCTGACCAATACCTTTCATGAGTTCAGGAATTTTACGTCCGCCGAAAAGAAGAACTACAACAAGCAAAATCAGAATGATCTCTGTAGCACCAAAATTTCCCATCTTTTTTAATTTTAAATTAACGGCCAAAGTTAATTATACTATCAATCAATACCAAAAATTCTCTCAGATAAGTTTTTGATCTGGTTCTGAGTTTTATTATTTGCGCTACTGATTTTAACTGAAGAATAAGCTTTGCAAACAGTATCAGAACTCCTTCTTCCAGCCAGCTTTTAACATTATAATCCGACTATATTTAAAATTCAGGCTCTACGTCTATGTCTTTTTTTCTATCTTCGAAAAATTTTAAAATTTATTATGCCAGGAATTTACTTATCACTTTTTACCATAATACTTCTTTGTTCTAATACAATACTTTATAGCCAGCCAAAGGGAATAAACAGGGAAAAATACCAGATAAAGATCTCAGAGACAAACAGCACTATTAATATTGATGGTATCCTCGATGAACCTGCCTGGCAAACAGCAGATAGGGCCAATAATTTTCAAAGAGTGATACCCACCGATACAGGTTTTGCCGTTGCACAGACTGAAGTAAAGCTTACCTATACAAAATCCACTCTGTATATCGGGATTGTCTGTCTCGATCCGTTGCCAGGCCGTCGTCCGGTTGAATCATTACGTCGGGACTTTGCTTTTATGAAGAATGATAACTTCGTTGTTTTTATAGATACCTATAATGATCAGACTAATGGTTTTGCATTCGGGATTTCTCCTGCCGGAGCCCAATGGGACGGTCAGCAGGCTAACGGAGGGACAGTAAATCTTGACTGGGATATTAAATGGCGGTCAGCAGTTAAAAGCTATGACGACCGATGGGTTGCAGAGTTTGCCATTCCCTTCCGAAGCATGCGGTATAACGGTGGCGCCCGGGAATGGGGTATTAATTTCAGCAGACAGGATTTTAAAACAGGTGAAAAATCAAGCTGGGCTCCTATGCCAAGACAATTTGCAACAGCCAATCTTGCTTATACAGGTTCACTCGTATGGGACAAACCATTACTATCATCAGGTCTCAGATTTTCAGTCATTCCTTATATTTTAGGTAAAACAACTCAGGATAAAGAGGCGGGGGAAGGATTCAAACCTGAAGTTAATGCAGGTGCCGACGCCAAAGTTATCCTGTCCACATCAATGAACCTCGATCTGACAGTTAATCCTGATTATTCACAGATTGAAGTAGATAAGCAGAGAACAAATCTTGACAGGTTCGAATTATTCTTCCCTGAAAAGAGACAGTTTTACCTGGAAAACAGCGATCTGTTTGCAAATCTGGGTTCCGACTACCTGAGGCCTTTTTTCTCACGTCGTATTGGACTCAACAGTCCCGTGCAGGCAGGGGCCAGACTTAGTGGCAAGATTGGGAATAACTGGAGAATAGGGATTATGGATATGCAGACAGATGAAAAAGATGATATAAGAGCTGGGAACTATTCAGTAGCTGCTATTCAGCGAAAGGTCTTCAGCCGCTCAAACATATCGGCTTTTCTTGTCAATAAAGAAGTGACAAATCTGCATAATGACACATCATTTACTGGTTATAAATATAATCGTGTTGCCGGACTTGAATACAATCTTGCAAGTGCTGATAACCGGTGGACGGGGAAAGCGTTTTACCATCAGTCGTTTTACCCCGGGGCATCAGGAGACGCTTCTGTAATGGCTGCCAATATTACCTATGCTACTCAGTATATGACAGCAAAGCTTAATCAGTCATGGGTGGGTTCCGATTATCTTGCCGAAGTCGGATATATAAGGAGAACCGGATATTATGAAGTAACCCCTTCTTATCAGTATAAGTTTTTCCCGGCTTCAAGCAGAATTGCCAACCACGGACCCATTGTCACTGCTGATATGCTTTTTGATACTTCACTTGATCTGACCGACAGGGAAGTGCAACTGTCATACCAGATCGAATGGATGAATAAAAGTGTTTTCCAGATCGATCTTGAAGATTCCTACATATTACTTCAGAATCCTTTCGATCCGACAAATACCGGAGGCGATTCACTGAAAACCAACACCGGGTACAACTGGAATGAAATTGGTGCTTCATTCACATCCGATATCCGTAAGCCGTTTAATTTTTTGATAAGTGGCTTGTATGGAGGATATTATAATGGCGCCAGACTTACCCTGAATGGGGAATTGTATTACCGGATCCAACCTTACAGCAGTCTGGCGATTGTTACCTCATATAACAAGCTGGATATGCCATCTCCCTACAGAAGTGCGAAATTTCTGCTTATAGGACCACGACTTGACGTGACCTTTACAGATAAGCTTTTCTTTACAAGCCTCGTCCAATATAATAACCAGATCGATAATCTCAACCTTAACCTGCGTTTCCAGTGGCGTTTTGCACCTGTATCTGATCTATATATAGTCTATACAGAAAATTCTTATCCTACTGATTACAGAGTCAGGAACCGTGGTCTTGTGTTAAAAATGTCGTACTGGTTCAATTAAAAAGCTTTAAAGGCTTTAGAGGCTTTAGAGGCTTTAAAGGCTTTAAAGGCTTTAAAGGCATAAGTTATATATCTACAGCATTTACAGCATTTACAGCATTTACAGCATCTACAGCATCTACAGCATCTACAGCATTTACAGCATCTAAAGCTTTAAGGTCCCTTTGACTCCGTATTTCAACAGAATCGGATAATTCAATGACTACTTTATAAAGAAATCCAGCAGGGGTTTGTTGTCAAGATAAGCGACAAGGTTATCATTTCTTCTGAGCGGTCCGACTCCCGGAGGAGTACCGGTAAATATTAAATCTCCTGTTTTAAGAGTAAAGAACTTTGATACGTATTCAATAATCTCATTGAAACTGAATATCATATCGGATGTATTGCTCTTCTGAACTATTTTGTCATTTATTTCAAGTCTGAAGTCGAGGTCTCCCATATTATTAATGCTACTGACAGGAATAAAACTTCCAAGTGGTGCAGCGCCATCAAAACATTTAGAAAGTTCCCAGGGCATACCTGCAGCCGCCTGGCGACTCTGAATATCCCGTGCGGTAATATCAATTCCAACAGTTACTTCATCAAAGTAGCGGGGAGCAAATTTTGAAGCGATGCTCTTCCCTAGTTTGCTGATCTTAATCACTACCTCAACCTCATATTGAATATTTTCTGAAAAGTCGGGAATAAAAAAAGGTTTGTTTTTTTTCAGGATTGATGAATCGGGCTTAAGAAATACAACCGGTACTTCAGGAAGCTTCCATCCCATCTCTCTTGCATGCTCCCTGTAATTTAATCCGATGCAGATTATTTTCATTTTACTTCCGACTTTTTCCGAACGATCTTAATTTAATTTCGGTAAGGATCTTTTTGGTGTAGAGAGGAAAGTCCCCATTCATCATCCATGCATAATATGCCGGTTCTTCATTAAAGACAAGCTCGACCGGTTTTCCCTTATGTTTGCCAAAATTGAAGATTTCAACTCCGTTTTCGTCAAGAATTATTCTTCCTGCGAAATCTACATTATTATTAAAAGAGCTGAAATCAGCCAGTTTTTCAACGTCATTTTCCAGATCACTATATCTGTCGAGCTGTGATTTCAGAACTTCATAGGTCGCAGCAGTGTCGGCTTTTGAACTATGTGCGTCATGCAGATCTTTATTGCAATAGAACTGATAGGCTGCAGATAAAGTACGCTGCTCCTTTTTATAAAAGATCACCTGGACATCGATGTATCTTCTTTTTTTAAAATTGAAATCAATATCGGCTCTTAGAAATTCTTCGGCCAGGAGTGGTATATCAAATTTGATTGCATTGTATCCTGCAAGATCACACCCTTCTATAAATGCTGAGAGCTTTTTGGCAATTTCCTTAAAAACCGGAGCATTTACCACATCTTCATCTGTTATACCATGAATAGCAGTAGTTTTGGGAGGAATAGGCATTTCGGGATTTACCCTTGTGCACATCCACTCCTCTTTGCCATTAGGACTGATCTTCAGAATAGAAAGCTCAACAATGCGGTCAGTTGAAACATTAATTCCTGTCGTTTCCAGATCAATAAATGCAAGCGAACGTTTTATATTCAGATTCAATTGTCAGGCGTTTATCATCATTGGCATAAGAAGCATCAACAGATCTTCCGAATCATTTTCTGTTATAACAGGAAGAAACAAACCTGCCCGTGTAGGATCAGCGAGTTCAACCATAACATCCTGTGATGCAATATTAGACAGGATCTCGAGTAAGAAGACTGATTTAAAACCGATCTCTATCTCATCGCCTTCGTACTGGCATTTGATTCTTTCATAAGCAGAAATGGAGAAATCGATATCCTGTGCAGAAACAGTAATCTGGTTCCCTTTAAGCTGGAGTTTTACAAGATTGCTGGCCTGATTTGAAAATACCGACACCCTTTTAAGTGTGTTGTAAAACTCTACCCTGTCGATAGTGATCTTGCGCGGATTGTTTTTTGGGATAACCGAATTATAATTCGGATAGTTGCCTTCAACAAGACGGCATACAACTTTATAGTCGCTCAGGTTAAAGAATGCATTCTTATCATCAAACTCAACAGTGACAGATCCTTCCTCTCTTGGCAAGATATTTTTCAGAAGAGAAGCCGGTTTCTTTGGAAGAATAAATGACGAATTATCATCTGCATGTGCATCGGTCCGCTGGTAACGTACCAATTTATGAGCATCAGAAGCGACAAACGTAATCTTATCGGTCGAAGCTTCTATAAATATCCCTCCCATAACAGGACGGAGTTCATCGTCAGCAGTTGCAAAAAGAGTTTTGCTGATGCCTGTAAGCAATATATCAGCATTAAGTGAGAATGTGAATTTCTTCTCTTTTTTTATTGCCGGTAAAGCCGGAAAATCAATTCCATTCTGTCCTACAACATTAAATTTCCCGTTTTCAGAGCTTATAACCACAGCCATTGTATCCAAATTGATATCAAAAGTAAGAGGCTGTAATGAGAATTCCTTAAGAGTGTCGAGTAATATTCTGGCAGGAAGTGCAATAGTTCCGTCTCCATCGGTATTTTCGAGTTTCATCCTTGTTATCAGAGTTGATTCAAGGTCGGATGCAGTAATCTCAAGATCGTTTCCTGAAAGGTTAAAAAGAAAGTTATCAAGTATGGGAAGAGTGTTCTTCGAACTGATTACCCTGCTTATGGCTTGCAGATGACCTAGAAGTTCCGAGCTGGATACTACAAATTTCATATTTGAATCGTTTTAATGTGATTTATTGATTTAAAGATTTTATTATTTATGTCAAAATGAACAAATTGAACCTGGGTTGAAGTTCATTTCTCAATTACCAATATTACAAAAAAAAACTATTACCTCAAACAAAAAATTATTCCGGGAAGAAATATGATCTCTTCTTAATCAAGGGATCGATATCAAAATATCTCATAATAAAAAGCACATCCCTGCTTTCTGTTTTTCCAAACAGTCTGTCACTGTCTTTCGTATCATTTTTGTCTGTCATTCTTTCCCATAAAGTAAGAACCGTTTTCGAACCGCTGGTTGTGGTTACGCTAATCCTGTAAAGAGGTCGTTGCGATTCAACCTTTTTTTTCTCCTCCTCTCCCAACTCAAATGCCCACGATTCAAAAGGGATCCATGTAAAATATGAGATATAACGTGACACAAGAGATGAATCCCATCCGGTCAGATTCTTATTCAGGTCTGAAACAAAATACTGCTGGTTCTTATTGATTATTGAAAAAGAGGCTGAGGTATCGGAAATGTTTTCAAAGGTAACAGCTGCTATTTCCGAAGGCAGCAGGTTAAATACATTGTACGGTTGCCAATATAGCTCATTAAATGTAAAGGCCGAACCAATATCTCCCTCAAAACCCGGCACATAAACAATAAATGGTTTTGATCCACCTCTTATTTTCATAATATTTCCGTAAATATTAGAGCTGGTCTTATAAACAAGAAAACTCTTCAGCAACTTTCTTTTTTCGTATACTCTGACTTTTATAGCAGAAATGTTTTTAGCGGTAATCTCATTCTCAAACAATTCAGCAGAAACAGGTGATTTTATTTTTATTTCCTGCAAAACCCTCTGAATAAAAAGAATTCCGCCTTTTCGTGTTTCAGATTTTCCGTTTAACAACCAACCTTCTCCTTCCTTCTCAAGACGCAATTTCTTTTCTCCGTCTGAAAATTCAATCTTTGTAATCTCTTTCTGTGGTTCAGAAGCAAATGAACTGTTGCTTTTCCCAAAAGGCGATCTCCCCCTGAATAATATAAGAGAAAGTAATCCCGCAATAATTAATAACAATATCCCAAGAAAAATTATTTTTCTCATTACTAAGATCTTGTGTAATTTCCTTTTCTGAAATAGCTATAAAGCAACCCGCCAACTATTACTATAAGAACGGGGATGACAACATTGATCAACTGCCATTTCACCCTTTCAGCTTTTACCTTTGAGGTATTCAGCAACCTCAATTTCAACTCTCTCGATCTGAGTTCCATGATCCCATTATTATCGACCAGATAATTAAGGCAATTGATCAGAAAATCCCTGTTTCCGAAAACCTCCCCGGTATATTTATCCTGACCCAGAGGAAGCGGATTCTTCTGTAATCCGGTTATTTTGACTTCATTTCTGATAATATCTGCATCAGCAATTACAATCATCTTTGTTTCTTTGCTTTGAGTCCTGATCTGCAGTTTTTTTACATCTGTCAGGTTATTAATCATCCTGTTTTTAAAAGCCGAAGGAAAAACACCTTCAAGCAATACTGCAACCGGTAAATGTGATTTATTGAAATCTTTTTCATCAGGAGTCAATTCAGCCTCCTTCAGGCTTATCATAGTGGGAGGAGAAAGGGTACGGCTGAAATCTGATGTGGTCAGTAATACTTTTTTCTTTATTGCCCTGTCGAGTCCGACCGTATCGATAAAATTAACGAATTCCCCTTTCACCTTGTTAAGGTTTCTTGTAATGGGATGATCAGGAGCAGGACTTAGTAAAGGATAATAGACCCAGGGGGCCGGAACAACCTGTTGTCGGGCACCTCCTATCATCACCATCAGCCTGATAGGTACGCAGTCAATATCCTGAATAATTTCCGGGTTCACTCTTGCTCCATATCTGAAGAGTTGATCCTCAATATTCAATGGCCGGTAAAGCCCGACCGTCTGGCCAAAGACAAGACTATCGGAATTAACTGCCACCTCATCTAATAACCACATTACTTTTCCACCGTTCATAATATACTGATCGAGAACCAGCTTATCAGATTCGCTGAATTCTGTTTCAGGACCGGCAATGATGACTGCTGCATATTTATCGAGTATTCCATATTTCCCTCCAATAACTCCTCTGTCGATGGTAAAGAATTTGGCCAGGTTAAATGTTATGTCAGCTGTTTCAATCTCAGGTATCTCATTTTGCCCCTCTAAGAATGCGATTTTGTATATTGTGTCTGAGCTTAATGTCGAAATTGTTTTTATCATTTCATATTCAAGCCCCTCTATGGAATGAAGAATATTTTGTTCATATGGTATTGCCTGATTATTTTTCAAAAAGTTCACAGGTACTTCAATTCCATTGTAATTTACGATCATACCGGGAAAAATGATTTTCTGTATTGACCCCCCTTCAGCATCGCCCGACTGAATATTGACAGGAGTTAATCCTTTATTTATCAAAACCTGGTATTGTGATTCCCTTTGTTTAGCGCTTGTTCCTTCTGAAGGATTGATAAATTCATAATCGACTTTCCTGCCTGAAGCTATTTTGAATTCATCAAGCATCTCAGCTACAGAGCGTTTCAGTCTTTTTAACGGTATGGGCATTTCACCCTCGAGATAGACCTGAACATAAATGTCATTTTTCAAATCCGACAGCACTTTCCTGGTCGGTTCTGAAAGAGTATATCTTTTATCCTCTGTAAGATCGAGTCTTACCCTGATCAACGAACAGAAAGATGCAACAAGTATTATACCGGCGACAGTGGTCAGAAACTGCAACCAGCTCCTTAATCTTATATTTTTACTGTTCTTCAGGTCCGTCATAGCTTAACAATTTTTCTTCCATTTGCGCGACAACAGAACCAGCCTGGTGGCTTCGTTAAAAACAAAGACAACTGCCACAAAATAAACAGCATCTCTTATATCAAGAACACCTCTGCTTACAGATTTATAATGTTCATTGATCCCGAGCCTTATTATAAACTCATCAAGGGATTTTAATCCCGGTAAATAAGCTGATGAATCGAATCCCATATAAAGGAAGAAACAGATAACAACAGCTACTATGAATGCGATTACCTGGTTATCTGTGATCGATGAAGCAAATATTCCTGCCGCAGCATATATTGATGCCAGGAAGAACAGACCGATAAATGCACCCCAGGTACCACCTTTATCAAGATTTCCCGGTGAATCGCCAAGCACATATACAGATAAATAACAGGTCAGACACGGTAAAAGCGCAAGAAGAACAAGAGTGACAGAAGCAAAATATTTTCCCCATATAATTCCCCTTTCAGTAATAGGTCTTGAGTAAATAAGCTCAATAGTCCCAAGTCGTTTTTCTTCAGCAATCATTCTCATGGTGACAGCGGGCACCAGAAACAGGAACACCCAGGGTGAAAGGAAAAACAGAGTATCCAGACCTGCATACCCTCTATCGAGGATATTCCATTCACCTGGAAGCACCCACATGAAAAGGCTGTTGATCAACAGGAAGACTATAATTACAATATAACCTGTCAGGCTGCTGAAAAATCCGCTTATCTCCTTTCTGAAAATCGCAAACATATAACCTGAATTACCTTTTTGTCTATCACAACTAATTATAGTTCTTTGTTTTACACATCGTTCAAATCAATTCCCCTCACCTGCTCTAACTCCCCCTACCTATTTCCACCCCTTATCCCCCCCTAAAAGAGGGGCTTTAAATGAGAGTGTTTTAGAACCCCCTTCAGGGGGCAGAGGATTAATGGTTAAGGGATGTAAAACTACAGCATTTTTTACATCTGAAATAACAACACCTGTATAATAAAAATCAATTATCTGTTTATAATTAAATCCCCGCGCTGCCATCTCCATTGCTCCCTCCTGACAAAGGCCGACACCATGTCCATATCCTCTTCCTTTCAGAATGATTGTGTCACCTTGTGCAAATACTGAAAAGAATGTCGAGCGCAGATTCATTTCCGATCTCATTGTTCTTAAAGGAATTGTGCATGAACCTGCCGAATAATTTGTCAACCTCGATTTTTGCATGAAATTAAAAACCGCAGGGTCATCAGTCTGTCCATTATATCCTGACTTGTCAATATATTCAATCCAGTCGTTCAGCAATATTTTTTTTTCCCATTTAGCGTTTCGTGACGACAGGCAGAACGGATCAATTACACTCTTCAGATATTTTTGACTGGCTAACCATACACTCTCAGAGGATGTTGTTTCTCCACCGCAATTTGAATGAAACGCAGCAGTGATAAGTGTGCTGTCATGGTCAAGAATAACAATATCACGCGTTTCCAATGTAGCCCTTTCGATAAGAGAGTCATCAGATAATCCGTTAAAAGCCTGGCAATGTATATCATCACATACATTGTACTTGTCGGCCAGATGCTTGTCAAAATATTTATACATGTATGTCCGGGCAATAACAGCCTGTGATTTGCAATACTCTATATTCTTCCCTTTTCCTCCTTCTGCTTTAACCACCCCTGCAATATATTTCTCAATATTACAGATATTAATAAGCACAAGAGTCCCCATATCCGGAAAGCACTTAAAATCTCCGGAGTAATATTGCTTTAACGGAAACCGTTCGTTAATTCTTAACGAAAAGGAGTCGTCTCCGGTTGTTCCCTTTATACTTAGTGAGTCACACACAAAACCAGTCGCCTTTCGTGTCTTAACCGCCAGCTTCCCCTTGTACCTGCCAATGATAACAGATTCTCCCTGATTCAGAAAAATGGTTTCACCATTAAATGCATTTACAGAATAATTCCCTTTGATAACAGAGAATAATGCTGATTCAGGGGATTGAACCGAAAACACCCGGATTCTTACCTGTGCTGAAGCTACTGTACCATATATGGTTAAAAATAAGATTATTAATAGCCTAAATCCTCGCATGATTTTCACATTATCTCTTAGTCCCTTTGTCTCTTAGTCCCCAAGTCTCTTTCTCCCTTTCACCTCTTCAGCTCAGCCACCATCTCCCTTGCAATTCTTCCAGAAGCGCCTGTGGGGCCTAATTTGTCTTTCAGTATTTTGTAATCCGATAATATTTTTTCTCTTTTTTCTCCACCCGGCAGAATAGCTTTGAGCTCTTTCAAAAGATTCTTCTCATTAAGGTCATATTGCACCAACTCTTTGACAACCTCAGAATTCATTATCAGATTCACAAGAGAGATGTACTTTACTTTAATCACAAACCAGGCAATCACCATAGAGAAAAAATCAGCCTTGTAGCAAACCACCTGAGGTGTATCTAACAGGGCAGCCTCAAGAGTTGCCGTTCCGGAAGTCACAAGTGCCGCCTTAGCTACATGAAGTATCTCGTAAGTTTTTTCCTTGACAAGGTTTATTGGTTCGTTGCCTATGATTGTCAGATAGAATTCATCTGGAATGTTTTTAACTCCGGCCAGGACAAACCGGTACTCCGGAAAATGGTGAATCATGCTGATCATTTTTGCCAGGTTAAATTTAATTTCACTCCTGCGGCTTCCTGCAAGCAATGCTATCACCGGTTTATCCTCAATTCCTAAATCAAAAAGGATTTCATTTTTCGAAGCAAATGAAGCGATTCTTTTTTCAGTCTCATCGACAAGAGGATTTCCACGATATTCAACGAGAATGTTGTGTTTATTATAGAAATCGACTTCAAAAGGAAAGATGATGTACATCCGGTCGATATATTTTTTAATCAGCTTTATTCTTCCTTCATTCCAGGCCCATAATTTCGGAGATATATAATAAAAGGTCCTGAATCCTGCATTTTTTGCAAATTTTGCAATGCTGAGGTTAAACCCAGGATAGTCAATAAAGATCACAACATCCGGCTTATATTCAGTTATTTGTTGTTTACAGAGAGAGAGATTCCTGGCAACAGCTCCCAGATTTTTTAAAACATCGGCAAATCCCATAAAGGCCATCTTTTTGTAATGCATCAGCAGCGACGCTCCGGCTGATTCCATCAGATCGCCACCCCAGCAGAATATCTCTGCCTCATTATCAGCTTCGACAAGCCCTCTTACAAGGTTAGAGCCATGAAGATCACCCGATTGTTCTCCCGCTATAATAAAATATCTCATAGTAAAAATTTAATTCCAAAAACAACAATAGCCCATATGATTGTTACCATCAGCACCCCGCGCGAAGCACGAAGCATATCTAAACGATTGAACATCAAAAATATAACAATATTCGGGAACACACATAACGAGATAGAATGTGTAATAATATCTGAATCTGCAATTCTGGCAAGATAAGAATGCAGGGAATAGCCCCCGGATGAAAAACAAAAAATGATTGATCCGACAATAAAAGGTAACATCAGCCCTGAAATTAATCCGGTCTGAACTTTATTAAATTTTTCAGAGAAGGACATTATTTGAATCTGGAGTTAAGTTCATCAATATACCAATGGGCAGTCATATCAACAGTAACGGGAACCACAGATACAAAATTGTTTGTCAGGGCCCACTCATCAGTATCAGTTGATTCCGGCTCATGATTTTGGAAAACCCCTGTGAGCCAGTAATATGTTTTCCCCATTGGATCCTTGCGCTTTTCGAACTCTTCAGTCCAGTTTCCTTTTGCCTGCCGGCATATTTTTATTCCTTTTATGGCTCCTTTCTTAGTGGCAGGAATATTTACATTCAGACAGATTCCTCCTGGTAAAGGTTTTAATGAAAGCTTCTTCATTATAATACGGATATATTTTTTACAGATCGAAAAGTCTGCAGTAGGAGAAGAATTATTCAGAGAAAAACCAACAGAATCAATTCCGTAAAGGCATCCCTCAATGGCAGCAGCCATGGTCCCGGAATATAGTACACTGGCTGAGGCATTAGAACCATGGTTTATTCCGGAGACAACCCAGTCAGGCGTCCTTTCAAGCAATTGATTAACAGATATTTTAACACTATCGGTCGGAGTACCGTTACAAGCATATATTCTGTGTTTGTCATTCTCTTCAAGAAGCTTTACACGTAAAGGGATCTTTACAGTCAGAGCCTGGGACATACCCGACATACTCTCTGTAGTTGATATGAGAAGCACCTTTCCGAACTCCTCCATTACCTCCAGCAGCGTTCTCAATCCTGCTGCATATAAGCCATCGTCGTTTGTTAAAAGAATCAGCCTGTCATCTTTTTCAATTACCATAAATAATAGGGTTTGAGATACAAATATAGACAATTTTCAGTGTAATATAAGTGTATCAAGTCAAACCCAGATGTAACTTTTCAGGTCACTTCACCAAAGCGCGTATATGATCAGCATGTACAGTTTCCGCAGTGGTTTTGAGATTAAAGCTTTTTCACGGTAAAATTATCACCGTCAGCTTCTTGCTTTTATTTATTTTTACATCCTGAATGTTAAGAATATAAGTCCCGGACTTCAGATCTGAAAAATCGAAATCAATTTCATTGGAAACTATTTTATAACTATATCTCTTAACTAAGCTGCCAGTCGAATTGTACAGAGAAAAGTTAACACTGTTTTGAAAATTAGCTGGCAGTACCAGCTTTAATAATCCGGTTGTCGGATTCGGATAAACTTTTATCTTATCCATTCCCGTATTTTCAATGCCAGTGACTATTACATGCACTATTTCCGAAGGTTCTGAAGTGCAGCTATTACCATCAGTTACAATAACATAATAATCACCATCTGATGTTACTGTATAATTCTGATCATTGGCGCCAACGATCAAACCATTTTGATCATACCATTGGTTTCCGCTTATTGCAGATGAATTTAATATCAGATCACTCTGAGTAATGACAGGTCTCACCGGCGGGGGATTAACCACAACAGATAAAGTAGATTTGCTCCCGGCACCGCAGGCATTATTTCCGTTTACTGAAATCTCACCCGATATGGACGATGTCCCATAGTATACCGTTATAATATTAGTCGTGCTGGTTCCGGTTGCACCTGCTGGCAATATCCAGGTATAACTTGTTGTATTGGGAACTGCAACTACACTGTAAGTATGAGAAGTCCCTGTGCAAACTGAATTGTCGCCGGAAACAGCCCCCGGAGTATCGGGCAGACATGAAAATGTAGCAGTGGCATTCTTATTTGAATTCATGGTAATGTAACATGTGCCGGTTCCACTGCATCCACCTGCCCATCCTTCAAAGGTTGAAGTGGAACCTGGCGTAGCAGTCAATGTAACTTCAGTTCCGGGAGAGAACAGATAGGAGCAATAAGCACCACAATCTATACCGGCCGGACTCGAATTTACCATACCGCTTCCTGTACCACTATTTGTTATGGTCAGTAAATAGCATTCATCGATCTGACCATTGCAGTTTTCATCAAGCCCATTGTCGCATATTTCTACAGCTCCAGGGTGTACCGAAGCATTGGAATCATAACAATCACTTCCCGAAGTAGTTGTTTTATAACCGGCGGGGATGGTTCCTCCATAACAGACTGTAGCTGTCCCGTAATCGTAGCCGTCATTGTCGCTATCAATATACAATACAGCACTTTGCCATTTGGTATTGTCAGTTGGGGCGCAATCACCTGCATCCGGAACCCCATCATTATCATCGTCCGGATCACATGCATCACCAAATGCATCTCCATCAGTGTTTTTCTGATCAGGATTGCTGACTGAAGGGCAGTTATCACATGCATCACCAAGTGGATCACCATCACTGTTTTGCTGGGCAATGTTGCTGACTGAAGGACAGTTATCACATGCATCACCAAGTGGATCACTATCACTGTTTTGCTGGGCAATGTTGCTGACTGAAGGACAGTTATCACATGCATCACCAAGAGGATCTCCATCACTGTTTTGCTGAGCAATGTTGCTGACGAAAGGACAGTTATCACATACATCACCAAGGGGATCATCATCGCTGTTCAACTGGGTAGGGTTAGAAACGCCACTGCAGTTATCAGAGTTATTAACGGAGTAGCCGACAGGAGGTGTGCTTTCATTTACGGCACAGACACTCACCAAAGTGCCACTTCCATATCCATCACCATCAATATCCGGATAGAAATTAAAGGTCGCATGCATGGTGGCATCACTATCGTTGCAATCGGTATTATTAGTGACCCCACATGCTGCCGGTGCTCCGGCACCGTATCCATCACCATCGTTATCTGCATACAATATTGCAGAATCATCGCAATCGGTATTATTATTTGCAGGTCCGCAAGTTACAGGCGGACCAAAACCAAATCCGTCACTATCTGCATCTGCATAAGATACAGGTTGCCCTTCATCTATAGCTCCATCGCAATCATCATCGATACCATTGCAAACCTCCGTAGCACTATGATTAACTGCAGCATTTCCATCATCGCAATCATAATTCACACCCGATTCATTGGTATCTGTACAATCTAAATCCATAGACGAGATTACAGTATGCGATCCATAGTGATCGCCATCCGCATCCTGATAACAGGACTCGCGATTATCACAGTTTTGGTCAATCCCATCAGCAGGAATTTCCGGAGCTCCCGGATATATTGATGAATTTGAATCATTGCAATCGGTATTGTTCAATACCGTGTTTGCCGGTTGAACACACGCTGGAATGGCAGCTCCTGCACCATATCCATCGCCATCACCATCAGCATAGTAGTTGATTAACGGATTTTCAGTTATTGTCACAGGAGTAGTCTCAAGGTTTGTCGTATATACTCCGGAAGTGTAAGTGCCTGAAAAATGAATATAACTTACACCGTTAGATATTACGGATACCTGTAAAACACCATTTTTATAAAGTATACACTCCTGCCCAAGTGGCGGTATTGTATTGGAAATTGAAAATGTCACTCCTTCTCCGGGACAGTAACTGAGCGACGAAGCTGTTAAGGTATAAAGTGACGATGGTGTCAATATATCTGCTTTTGCATTGACAATGGATATAAAAAACAAGAAAAAGAAGACCAGCGTTTTTAAAACTTTACCAAACCTTAATGTTGCCATATTTTTAGTATTTCAGAATTACAGGACTATATTTAATTACTTTGGATTATGATAACCAACATCTATTTTTCGTAATGTAATATTACCTTTTTATTTGTCATTTCCATACTCACATTTTAAACAAATATTAAACTTTTGTCGCTAACATTTCAACAATTAACCTGTAACGGCAGTTAATAATTATTTAAGATATGAATCAGCTCTCAGTATTATTACAATCAGTTTTCAGGAATAACAACATTCTGTTGAAACAATTCCTGAGGCTGGAAACTGATAAAACGCAAGGTTTCGTACGGACTCTTTTCCCCGCATTCAAAGAAAACACCTACACGCCTGTCCTTCAGTTTCACCAGACAGGAATATGCAGATGGTCCGGGATATATCAATCTGCTGTTACTCCAGCTTTTGCAATCGTCAAAGCTGACCCGGACCGTCATATGGGTACGGCCTGATGTAACTGCCGGATTTGCAAACAGATACATTCTTTTCCCTTTGTAATCACCGTAAGCAAGTATGCTCGCCTGGCAAATAGATTCCACAAGTTGCGGATCGTGTTGAATTTCCGCCCAGGTTTCACCTCCATCGCTGCTGAATGATACAGCCCTGCATTTCCTGTTATTGTACGAACGCATGTTCATGATAAGGCTCCCATCACTGAGTTCGGCCACCTGGCTTTCATTACAACCCGGAAAGATCAGCCGGCTCATTTTCCATGTTTTTCCATGATCATCAGAAATCAGAACATGGGAGCCATAACCGTATGGTCCGATACCAGATTTACTATCAGGATCATCATAACTATGATTGGCCGGAATAATCAATCGCCCTTTATGCTTGCCATTGCTGAGTTGTATTCCAATTCCCGGACCAGTTGCATACCAGCCCCATGAAGGTTCTTTACATGCCGATGGCATTTTAGACGGAACCGACCATGTCTGTCCGTCATCATCAGAATAACAGATATAAGGGAGTCTTGTATCAATTGATCTTTTACCGATAATATCTGATTCGTTGTCTTTCCCGTTATTCCAGGTCAGGATCAGCAAAATCCTGCCAGTTTCGTCATCTTCCACAACACACGGGTTACCACAGGTGTTTTTACCATCGTCCCAGATGACAATTTCATTGCTCCACGTCTTCCCGTTGTCGCCGGAACGTTTCATCAGGAGATCAATGTCGCCGGAATCGCCTCCTTCACGGCCTTCACAGAATGCAAGTACTGTACCCTTTTTAGTGACGATAACCGAAGGTATCCTGTAATTATTATATTTACCTGTACCTTCTTTCCATAATGTTCTGTCAGTGATTTTTTGTCCTGATGCAATTTCCGTTTTGGCCATTCCTGCAATTATAATCACAGGGATCAGCAGATAATTAAAATGAGATAACTTCATAATCGCTTTTTCTTTAAAAGATGAGATCTTACATTTTTTATGAAAAACTATCAATAGTGTCCGACTAAAAATATGAGATTCTTCGCTTCGCTCAGAATGACAATTACTTGGAAGGTTGTGGGGAGAAGGAGGTGGTTGGCGGCACCCGCCGCCAACCACCTCCTTCTCAAAAACACAATTACCTGTCATTCTGAGCGAAGCGAAGTGAAGCGAAGAATCTCATGTTAATTTCACGAATTATCCGTTTAGTAGTAAAAAACTATAATAAAAATTCAAATATACGCGGTAGAATCAAGGAACTGAAGAAATTTAATCTTGTTTAATCAAATCCTCTTATCAGTCATATTTTAAAAATCCTTATTTTTGCAGTTTTACTGATAATATTTTTACCTAAACAAGAAATGAAGATTTCATATAACTGGATTAAGGATTATTTAAAAACTGATCTTGAACCTTCGAAGATGGCAGAGATACTTACAGGTATCGGACTTGAGATAGAAGGAATGGATGAATGGGTATCTGTAAAAGGAGGCCTCAAAGGAGTTGTCATCGGTGAAGTGCTCACCTGTGTAAAACATCCTGATTCTGATCATCTCTCAATCACCACTGTGGACACAGGAGCTTCAAAACCCCTTCATATTGTGTGCGGAGCCCCTAATGTTGCTGCCGGCCAGAAAGTCCCCGTGGCAACTATAGGTACGGTTCTTTATAAAGATGAAGAGACGTTTGAAATCAAGAAATCGAAAATACGTGGAGAGCTATCAGAAGGGATGATATGTGCTGAAGATGAACTCGGCCTTGGAAATTCTCATGATGGAATAATGGTTCTGAGTAATGATGTAAAACCGGGGACTCCTGCTTCCGACTATTTTAAAATCACAAAGGACTTTGTTTTTGAGATAGGTCTCACTCCAAACAGAATAGATGGCGGGTCACATTTCGGTGTTGCAAGGGATCTTGCCGCCTACCTGAATCTGAATGGAGGAATGGAAGGAAAAGCTGTTCTGCCTTCTGTGGCAGATTTTAAACCTGATAATTACGATAATGAATACAAAATAATTGTTGAGAACACTATCGATTGCCCCCGGTACACAGGCATCACAATCAGCGGAGTAACAATAGCAGAATCACCGGAATGGCTGAAGAACAAGCTCAGGGCAGTTGGCCTGAATCCTATCAATAATGTGGTAGATATTACAAATTTTGTACAGTACGAAATCGGAGAACCTCTGCATTCTTTTGATGCTGACATGATTGAAGGGAAGAAGGTCATTGTAAAAAACCTGCCGGATAAAACGAAGTTCATTACACTCGACCAGGTTGAGAGAACCCTTTCCTCAAAAGATCTTATGATTTGTAATTCCAGGGAGGGTATGTGTATCGCTGGTGTATTTGGAGGAATAAAATCCGGCATATCCGAATCAACTAAAAATATTTTTCTTGAGAGCGCTTATTTTAATCCCGTTACAATCCGCAAGACTTCAAAAAGACATGGGCTGCAAACAGATGCGTCATTCCGGTTCGAAAGAGGCGCCGATCCTAACATTACCCCATGGGCTTTGAAAAGAGCTGCAATGCTCATCAAAGAGATTGCCGGAGGGAAAATTTCATCACCCGTCGTAGATGTATATCCAAATCCTATAGAAGATACGATTATCGAAGTCAGTTATAATAATATTAACAGGCTTATAGGAAAGAAAATCGACCGGCAAACTATAAAAAAAATCCTGTCTCTGCTCGACATAGAAATAACAAATGAAAACGGAGATTATCTGACACTTGATATTCCTGCATATCGTGTTGATGTAAAAAGGGAAGCTGATGTTATTGAAGATATTCTCAGAATATACGGATATAGCAACATCGGGTTGAGTAAACATGTAAATTCAACTCTTTCCTTTCCTGAAAAACCCAATAATGAAAAGCTTGTCAACATAATATCTGACCTGCTTTCTGCAAACGGTTTCGCGGAAATAATGTGTAACTCACTTAATCCTGCTGCCTGGTATGAGCAGAGCCCTGATTTCGACAAAGAACGGCTTGCAAAACTAGCCAATCCATTAAGTTCCGACCTTAATGCCATGAGGCAATCACTTCTTTACGGAGGACTTAGCTCGGTAATATGGAATATCAACAGACAGAATCTCGATCTGAAATTATACGAATTCGGCCATTGCTATTATTACCATAAGTCGGAAGGTCCATACCCGAAAACTGATGATTATACTGAAAACGCCGCTCTCGATCTTTATCTTACCGGTAATACAAGCCCTCAGAGCTGGAATTGTAAGACAAATCCTACTGATTTCTTCAATATGAAATCCGCTGTTGAGATGATACTTTCAAGGCTTGGAGTAAGGCCGGAAGATATGACAACGGAAGAAAGCGATAAAAAATATTTTGCAGAGTCTCTGACATATCTGAATGAAAACGAAATCGTTGCTGAAGCAGGACGTGTTTCAAAAAGTTATCTCAACAAATTCGATATTGGTCAGGACGTTTATTATGGTCATATTGAATGGGATGTACTCAGGAAACTAATCAAAACGCATACGATCTCCTACCAGGAGCTCCCAAAATATCCTTCTGTGAGACGTGATCTTGCTTTGCTACTCGACAGAGGTATAAAGTTCAAACAGATAAGGGAAATAGCATTACATACTGAAAGAAATATTCTGCAGGATATCAGTCTTTTCGATGTTTATGAGAGTGACAATCTTGGAAAGAATAAGAAATCATACGCTGTCAGTTTTGTTCTTCGTGATGATAATAAAACGTTGACCGATAAGAATATCGACAGAGTCATGAACAGTCTGATAAAGGCTTACGGGAAAGAACTCAATGCACAAATAAGGTAATGAAAAAGGAAAGGATTGAGCTGGTAAAAGGGGATATAACTACTATTGATGCAGATGCTATTGTAAATGCGGCCAACAACTCTCTTCTTGGCGGCGGCGGTGTTGATGGAGCTATCCATAATGCGGCCGGTCCGGATCTTCTTGTTGAATGCAGAACTCTTGAAGGATGTGAGACCGGCAAGTCAAAAATAACGGGGGGGTACAGTCTCAAAGCCAAGTACATTATCCATACTGTCGGTCCTGTGTGGTATGGAGGCCACCGTGATGAAAACTCATTGCTTGCATCATGCTATAGAACCAGCCTTGATCTTGCCAAAGAATACAATATAAAGACAATAGCTTTTCCCGGTATCTCCACCGGAGCATACCGGTTCCCGAAAAACCTGGCTGCACAGATAGCTGTAAATGAGACTAAAAAATTCCTTGCTGAAAACAAATATCCTGAAAAAGTAATATTTGTTGCATTCAGTGGTGAAGATTACCAATCATACAGGAAGATTCTTGATCAATGATTAGACTTTCCGGCTCCATCAGAAACTATTTTTCGCTTGTAAAGTTCAGCCATACTGTATTTGCCATGCCTTTCGCATTGATAGGTTTTTCACTTGCTGTAACCAGCGGCGATTATGACTTCAGCATACGGCTGCTCCTGCTTGTATTGCTTTGTATGATCTTTGCACGAAATGCAGCAATGGGATTTAACCGGTTGGCCGACAGAAACTTTGATACTCTTAATCCAAGAACAAAAAGCAGGGAGATCCCATCCGGGAAGATAGGAGTAAAAGATGCAACCACATTTGTTATTGTGAATGTCATCCTTTTCATAATTACTACGGCCCTCATAAACCGTTTAACGCTTCTTCTCTCACCTGTCGCACTTCTTGTTATCCTTGGATATAGTCTGACAAAAAGAATTACGTCCCTCTGCCATTTTATTCTGGGATTGGGGCTGAGCCTTGCCCCTATCGGTGCCTATATCGCTGTTACCGGCGCTTTCAGTATTACTCCGCTAGTATATTCATTCCTTGTGCTGACATGGTCAAGTGGCTTTGATATTATTTATTCCCTTCAGGATGATGATTTTGACAAATCAAACCAGCTCCATTCGTTGCCCTCAGCCAAAGGAAGGAAAAAAGCGCTTCTGATCTCTGTTTTTGTTCATCTCATCACTTTTACCATGGTTATTACCGCCGGCTTTGCGGGTAATGGGGGATTTTTTTACTGGATAGGAGCTGCACTGTTTTCTATTTTGTTAGTATATCAACACCTTATTGTCAGACATGACGACCTTAGTAAAGTAACCATAGCTTTTCAGACAACAAATGGTGTTGCAAGCATAGTGTTTGCCGTTTTTACAATCCTTGATCTCATTTTCAGATATCAATAAATTGTGTTATAATTGGAACTATAATTGTTCATCTTACAGTTTTCTTATTTCTATCAACTTAAAAAAATATTTGCATGGAGGAGTTAGTTGTTAAAGAGGTACTTACAAAAAAAGATCTGAAAGACTTTATTTATCTGCCTGAAAATATCCATAAGAATGAGCCGGCCTGGCTCCCTCCGATCTATATGGATGAATGGGGATTATACGATAAGAAAAAGAACAAATCCTTTAACTATGCCGATGCTGTCCTTTACGTGGCTTACAGAGGTTCAAAACCGGCCGGGAGGGTAATGGGACTCATTAACAACAGGTACAACTCGATTAATAATGAGAATCATGGACGATTCTGTTTCATGGAGAGTTATAATGATCAGGAAGTTGTACATGCTCTTATTACCAAAGTTGAAGACTGGCTCAGACAGAAGGGGATAAAAACAATTGTGGGCCCGCTTGGATTCTCTGACAAAGATCCTCAGGGTTTTCAGATTGAGGGTTTTGAATACCCGCAATTTATTACAAGCCCTACCAATTCACCATACATGCCTGAACTTATTGCTAAAGAAGGATATGAGAAGAAAGTGGATCTCGTTAACTACCTGGGTAAGATGCCTGAAGTATTTCCTCCCGTTTACGAAAAGGTGATCTCGAGATTTGAAAATAGTAATAAAGACTATAAAATAATTGAGTTTACTTCAAAAAAGGAACTTAAACCATATATTATTCCGGCCCTGGAACTTATGAATGATACTTTTTCAGAGATTTATGGATTTGTCCAGCTAAATGAAAAAGAGCAAAGAGATTTTGCTGCAAGGTATCTTCCCATACTTGATCCAAATTTTGTCAAGCTCGCCCAGGTTGACGGGAAATTAGTCGGTTTTGCAGTCGGCATGCCTGATGTCAGTGATGGAATCAGAGAAGCAGGAGGTAAACTATTACCCTTTGGAATCTTCAAAATTCTTAAAGAATCGAAGAAGTCAAAGAAACTGCTTATGATGCTTGGAGGTGTTAAAAAGGCATACCGGGGTCAGGGTATCGAGATTCTGATGGGTGTCAAAATTATCCAGTCAGGAATTAAGCGGAAGATGGATAAACTCGATAGTCATCTTGTCCTTGAAAACAACACCAGAATGAGAGCAGAATATGAAAGGGTTGGTTGTGAGGTAGTTAAAAAATTCAGGATATATCAGAAAGCCCTTTGATAGTCAGTAATTTCTTATCGCAGGGCCTCTACTTTCAGTCTTTTATCTTTAATCAGAACCTGAACACCAGTGAAAATCCAAGTATTTCCTTGAACTGTATTCTCGCTGTCTTCTTTTTAGCACCATTATCATCCAATACTGCTTTCCCGTCCTTATAAACCACCGATTTGGTATCATCATCAAAAATAAAGTGGGTATTGAACCTGACATCTGTAAACCAGTTCAGACTATAGGCGACATTCATTTCCCAGTCAATATCTATGTTCTGCGGATTATTGATATAATTCGTAAAAAGCTGTAATGCATTGGTCATTGATACGTTTTTTACAGGTTTATAAACATTCGAAATCAGGAAGCTGACACCAGGCTCATGCAACGATTTTTTATCTTTGGCGATACCAAAATCTGTCTGATCAACCCTTACCGTATCTGTTACAAATGTACCTTTATATGAAAGAGGCGAGAAGTTTATTGATGTAGTCTTGTTCGGTTTGAAATCAAGACCTAAACCTAAGGTGAGAGTAGCCGGATTTAAAAATTTTGAAACCATTTTACCATCATTCTTCCCAGGGGCCATTTGCGTCTTAAACAGCATAATTCCACTGAAATCAAACTTCCCGAAAGCTTTATGATTGACTTTTGAATTTGTCTCAAAAAGGTCAAGATTTTTCACAAAACCATCAGCATCAGTTGTAATAAACCCGAATCTCAGTCTTGCAAAATTTGACGATACTACTTTTAAAACCTTATTATTATAATCTGCATACCCAATAACATCGATAGCTGACGAAATACTGCTCTTTCCACCCTTTACCCAGTTTGTTAACGATGTCTGGTTAAGTGTAAATGAGGCTTCGGCACGTGTTCTCCATAGTTTAGGTTTGACAATTATCTTCTTAACATCAAGTAATTTAGATTTGTCAACCTCCTGTACTTCGATTCTGGCATCAGAATGAACGCCCTGTTTTATCGGTCGCTTCAGATTTATGCCTTTTTCAAGGTAAAGATCAAATGTGTTCCTCGAAGGAGCACCTATCCATACTGTAACTGAATCATTAAACTCGTTCCTGAGCCAGTACCGTGTCATTGTTTCAGCCTTTGAGTTCAACCACACCGGAGTGGCTGTATTTCCTGATCCGGTGAAATTGATTATTGTCGAATCGCGATCCTCAAGATACTTTATTAAGGAATTCACAGCGGCCCTGATTGAATCGCTCTGATATGGATAATTGAAATATTTGAATGGAAAACCTTTCCGGGATGATTTTACTTCATTCAGGGTATCAATAACTACCAGAACGGTAGTATCTTTCGTTTCTAATGTTGTTTTTAAATCAGCAAGCGATTCCTTTATTCCTGATGGTTCTTTGTTAAGAGTATCTTTAATTTTGTCAACAGTACTGGTATCAGCCGCAAAAAGCGAATCGAGAATTACAGCAAACATGTTTGAATCTGCTATTGCAACTGAATCGGCGGGGAACTTAATTGTCTCAGTTGACACAACTGGGATCTTTTTTTCCAAAGGTTCCCAAATATAAAATTTCTGCCAGGGGATACTTAGTGAATCATAAGGATAAAGCTTCAGAAAATATTCTGACGAGTCATATGGAGGGTGTGAAGCTTCAAAGATTAATTGGCCCAGAGCTTTTCGTAAAGGATCAGAAACATTATTCCAGTTTTGAGGTTTATATCTCTCCCTGAGAAATTTCACAGCCTGTTCTCTCGAAAGATCGATTTCCGGCTTCTTTTGGTTATAATTATAAATAATTACACTGTTTTTAAGTGAATCGATAACTATGCTGTCTGATACGTGCTTGCTGGAATTATCTTGTGATTGGACTGATATACATATGCATATAAAAACGATAATTTGAAACAAACGAAAAATTTTACCTATCATAATTCTGCTTTTTATTAGATTTTCTTCACGGTTGAATATATCACAAAATACTTATAATTTTATCAAAACATTTTTTCAAAATTCATGCCCTTTTTTTCTATAACGGCAAATATCAGAATTGATATATATAAAAATATCAAAAACAGAGATTTTTTTCTGCTGTCCTGCAGGTAGTTTCCATCACATGATGCCCAGAATCAGATTCTTCCAGTACCATAGAAAACTTATTTTCTGTTAACACTTTTTTTTAATAAATCATTAATCTATTCAACATATGGACTTACCATTCACAGAGCCATTTAAGATCAAAATGGTTGAAAATATTTATAAAAGCACTAAAGATCAAAGAGATAAATGGATAAGAGAAGCATCGTTTAATCTTTTTAACCTCAGATCAGAACAGGTCTTTATCGACCTTATTACCGATTCGGGTACAGGAGCTATGAGCGATAAACAATGGTCAGCCATGATGCTCGGGGATGAGAGTTATGCAGGAGCTTCTTCATATTATAAGCTGAAAGAGGCTATCAAAGAGATTACCGGGTTCAATTACTTTCTTCCGACACACCAGGGAAGAGCTGCAGAAAATGTTCTTTTTTCTGCCATTGTCAAAGAAGGTGACATTGTCCCCGGCAATTCTCATTTTGATACAACAAAGGGACATATCGAATTCCGGAAGGCCAGAGCAGTTGATTGTACTGTCGGTATCGCTTCTGACACAACTGCTTGGGATCCTTTCAAAGGGAATGTCGACCTCGAAAAACTTGAAGATGTACTTAAGAAATATCCGGCAGAAAAAATATCCTGTATTTTAATCACCATCACAAATAACAGTGCAGGCGGACAACCTGTCAGTATGGAAAACCTGAGAGGGGCACGTAAACTTGCTGATAAATACGGAACCAGACTGTTTCTCGACTCTGCCAGATTTGCCGAAAATGCATGGTTCATCAAGAAAAGAGAGCCTGGCTATTCAGATAAGGGAATATTGGAAATAGCCGGAGAGATGTTCTCTTACTCTGATGGAATGACAATGAGCTCAAAGAAAGATGCTATTGTTAACATGGGTGGTTTTATCGGTTTCAGAGATGAAGAATTATTTCACAAAGCCACCACATACAATATTATGTTTGAGGGATTTATTACTTATGGCGGTATGTCGGGAAGAGATATGAATGCTCTTGCCCAGGGTCTTTATGAAGGAATCGATTTGTCTTATCTTGAATCGCGAATAGGCCAAGTGGCTTATCTTGGAAGAAAAATGAAGGAGTATGGAATTCCGGTTCTTGAACCATTCGGCGGACATGCCATATTTATTGACGCTAAAAAATTCCTGCCGGAAATTCCAAAAGAAGAGTTCCCTGGTCAGACTCTTGCCGTAGAAATCTATATTGAAGGAGGCGTGAGAAGCGTTGAGATAGGCGCATTAATGGCCGACAGAGATCCCGTAACCCGTGAAAACAGATATCCTGAACTTGAAATGATCAGGCTTGCCTTACCCCGGAGAGTATTTACAAATAATCACATGGATTATGTTGCTGCTGTTGTCAGAAATGTTTTTGAAAGAAGGGATAATATAAAAAAAGGATTTCGTATTTTGAGAGAAGCCCCTATCCTCCGCCATTTTACTGTCGGGCTTGAAAGAGTGTAACCATTTCTGAGAACAGATACTGCTGCCATGGCATCGAAAACCCGTACAGTTGTTATTTATGAGTGGAATTCGTAACTTTCAGCATTAAAAAATTAATCAAAAACCACATAACTTCAGATGATAAAATCTATGACTGGCTTTGGAAAATCCATTGCAGAAACTCAACAAAAGAAAATAACCATTGAAATCAAATCGCTTAATTCCAAACAGCTCGATTTAAGTACCAAGTTGCCATGGCTCTATAAAGAGAAAGAGCCCGAAATCAGGAACATGATCAGCCAAAGACTCGACAGGGGAAAGATCGATCTTACTATCTATTTTGATATGCTCGACGATGATGTTGCTACTGTCATTAACAAATCAGCCGTAAGGAATTATTACAGCCAGTTTAAAGAAATTGCCGGGGAGCTTAAAATAAATCTTGACGATCAGATATTTTCAGCTATCATGAAGCTCCCCGACACTCTAAAAACTGAAAAACCGGAACTGTCAGACGATGAATGGGAAACCGTTAAGACCCATCTCATTGAATCGATAAATATGCTCGACCTGTACAGGACTGAAGAGGGCTGTTCAATCATGACTGATTTTAAAAAATGTATAGAAAAAATATTGTCATTTTTAAAATCTGTTGAAACGTTTGAAGAAGGAAGAATAACTAAAATCAGGGAAAGGCTTAAGGCTCTTCTTGAAGAGAATCTGGGTACCCAGAATATTGATAAGAACAGGTTTGAGCAGGAAATTATCTTCTATCTCGAGAAATATGACATCAATGAAGAAAAGGTAAGGCTTAAAACCCACTGTGATTATTTCCTTGAGACATTGGACACACCATCTCCAAACGGCAAAGTATTAAGTTTCATTGCACAGGAGATGGGCCGTGAGATCAATACAATCGGTTCAAAAGCAAACGACGCTTCAATCCAGAAACTGGTTGTAATGATGAAAGATGAACTGGAGAAGATTAAAGAGCAGACGTTGAATGTATTATAGAGGCGCAAAGGCATAACGGCATAACGGGGCAATGGTGCAATGGCACAAAGGTACAAAGGCATAACGGCACAACGGGGCAATGGTGCAATGGCACAAAGGTACAATGGTGCAATGGTACAATGGTACAATGGTAAAATAGTAATGGAGGGAAAATTAATAATAATATCTGCGCCATCGGGGGCAGGAAAATCAACAATCGTCAAATATCTTCTCGAAAGCGGGATTAACCTTGAATTTTCAATTTCAGCCACAACCCGAAAACCAAGAGGTAAGGAAAAAGATGGTAAAGAATATTATTTTATTTCAGTCGAAGAGTTCAGAAGAAGGATCCGTAACGAGGAATTTATTGAATGGGAAGAGGTCTATAAAGATCATTTGTATGGTACGCTGAAGAGCGAAATTGAGAGGATATGGAATGCAGGAAATCATGTTTTATTCGATGTCGACGCAAAGGGTGGGATAAACCTGAAAAAGATCTTCGGGAGCAAAGCTATATCCATATTCATTATGCCACCATCGGTAGCAGAGCTTGAAAAACGGCTGACTTTAAGGGGAACTGACGATCCTTCAAAGATAAAAGAAAGAGTGGCCAAAGCAGATGCAGAGATGGATCAATCCCGAAAATTTGATCACATTATCATTAATGATATTCTTGAAAAAGCCGAAAAGGAAACATATACTCTTATTTCGGATTTCATTAAAATTAAATAGCTTCTGAGACCAAAAATGACAAAAATCGGTTTGTATTTCGGATCATTTAATCCCGTTCATATCGGCCATATTGCTATTGCCGGGTACATGACAGAATTTGCAGGTCTCGATCAGGTATGGTTTGTGGTCAGTCCGCATAATCCTTTAAAAAAGAAGGAAACTCTGCTTGCTGATCATCAGAGGCTTTATATGGTTCAACTTGCACTTGGCGATAACGATAAGATGAAAGCTTCTGACATAGAATTCAACCTGCCTGCTCCATCTTATTCAATTGATACACTGACATATTTAACAGAGAAATACCCAAAAAATATTTTTTGCCTGATAATGGGAGAAGATAACCTCTTTACCCTTCACAGATGGAAAAATGTAAATGAGCTGGTAAAGAATTATTCCTTTTATGTTTATCCAAGGCCCAACTCATCAAAACCTGATTCTCCTATTCTCGATAAGATCCTGTCCGTTGCAGATATACATAAGGTTAAGGCTCCAATGATGGATATATCAGGTACATTTATCCGCAATGGAATAAAAAGTGGCAAGAATATGTCTTACTTTCTTGCTCCTGCAGTATGGAAATACATAGATGAGATGCATTTCTATGAAAAATAAGACAAATATCAATTGACCACCCAAATCTTGTATTTATATCTGTACAGATTACTTCTTCACTGTGCCTGTCTGTGATCCTCAGTGGTACTATGTGTAAGTTCTTCTTTCATTTCTTTACCACTGAGTTACCCGGAGTTATTCAGTGATTAAAATATACAGCCCGGAGAGAAACCTGTGGGAATTATATTAAACTTTTTTGATAATCTCCATTCCCCTCTTCAGTGCATCCTCATTCATAGGAATAAGATTGTGATATCTTTCAGGCAGTGATTTTTTCAATCCTTTGATAACATTCTCAAGTTTAATTATTGGTTTCACTTTAAGGAATCCTCCCAGAACGATCATGTTAAAAGTCTTGGGACTATTCATTTTTCTGGATTCTTCGGTAGCATCAATGCGATAAACCGTTATGTCCTTCCTTACGGGAAACCTTGTCAGCCCGTTGCTGTCGTAGATAAGTACTCCACCAGGTTTAACCGAATTCTCAAACTTATCAAGTGACTGCTGATTCAGGATAACAGCAGTATCAAAATTCCTTAATATAGGGGAACTGATTCTCCCGCTGCTGATAATGACAGTTACATTTGCAGTACCTCCACGCATTTCAGGTCCGTATGATGGCATCCAGCTTACTTCCATATCCTGCATCACGCCCGAATATGCCATTATTTTACCCATTGAAAGGACTCCCTGTCCTCCGAAACCGGCTATAATTATTTCTTCAGTCATTTTTTTCAGAATTTAATATTAGAATTCAGGCGGATCATTCAACAGGAGTTTTAATATCTCCCAACGGATATTTGGCAAACATATTTTCTTCCATCCATTTATTTGCCTGCACCGGTGTCATTTTCCACCCCGATGGGCAATTTGACACTATTTCAATAAAGCATGTACCTTTATTAAGTTTCTGGTATTGAACAGCTTTCTTTATTGCCTTTTTAGTTTTCCTGACGTTGGCAGGTGTATGAACACTTTGCCTTGTAACGTAATAAGTACCCGGAAGAGTAGCGACAATTTCAGTTATTTTCAGAGGATATCCCATAAGCTTAACATCTCTGCCATATGGGCATGTTGCAGTTTTCATCCCTTCAAGTGTTGTCGGTGCCATTTGTCCTCCCGTCATCCCGTATATGCCATTGTTGATAAAAATGATCAGAATATTTTCACCCCGGTTACAGGAATGGATTGTTTCAGCTGTACCTATCGCTGCAAGGTCACCATCGCCCTGATAAGTAAATACGAATTTATCAGGCATCAGGCGTTTGACTGCAGTTGCAACAGCGGGAGCACGTCCATGTGCCGCTTCCTGAACGTCAACATCAATATAATTATATAAAAAGACCGAACAACCGACAGGACATACTCCTATCGTTTCGGATTGAAGGCCTTCTTCATCAATTACTTCTGCAAGTATCCTGTGAGCTGTACTATGTCCGCAACCCGGACAATAATGCAGGACATTTTCAGTCATTAACTTAGTTCTTGTATAAACCAGGTTCTCAGGTTTAATATATTCCTTTATTCCGGTAACTTCAGCCATTGTTTAACCTTTTAAAAATTTTGATTTCAGATTTTCAACCACCTCTTCAGGTGTAGTAACAATTCCTCCCATTCTTCCGAAGTGAAAAACAGGAACTTTGCCATTCACTGACAGAAGGACATCTTCAACCATCTGTCCGGCGCTCATCTCTACCGATAACATTCCTTTTACCCTGCCGGCAAGTGCACCAATCTTCTTATATGGGAATGGGAAAAGAGTGATTGGTCTCAGCAGGCCAACCTTTATTCCCTGTTGACGTGCAAGCTGCACAGACTTCTGACAAACCCTTGCGCTTGTACCATATGCAACAAGAAGGTATTCAGCATCTTCGCACTGAAACTCCTCAAACCGGACTTCTTCCTCCCTGATCTTGTTATACTTTCTTACGAGTTTCTCATTAAATGCCTCCTGTACGTTTGGATCAAGTTCGAGAGAAGTGATAATATTATGTTTTCTTGTCGTTGGTTTACCTGTTGTTGCCCAATCCGGAGCTACTTTTGATCTCTCTTTCTGCGGGCTCAGCCATACCTTTTCCATCATCTGTCCTATTGCTCCGTCGGAAAGAATCATTACAGGATTACGGTATTTAAATGCCAGTTCAAAACTCAGATCAACAAAGTCAGCCATCTCCTGTACAGAAGCAGGCGCCAAAACAATAAGATGGTAATCGCCGTGTCCTCCGCCTTTAACAGCCTGGAAATAATCCGATTGTGCCGGTTGAATAGTACCAAGACCCGGGCCGCCCCTTACAACATTTACGATGAGACAAGGCAGTTCAGCACCTGCAATATATGTTATCCCTTCCTGTTTAAGGCTTATGCCGGGAGAAGAAGAGCTTGTCATCACCCTTTTGCCGCAGGCTGCGCCACCATAAACCATGTTTATTGCAGCCAGCTCACTCTCGGCCTGAAGAACAACCATTCCCGTAGTATTCATGGGATTGGCTTCCATCAGATATTCAAGTATCTCACTCTGGGGAGTAATAGGGTATCCGAAATAACCGTCAGCTCCGGCACGGATTGCAGCTTCAGCAATCGCCTCATTGCCTTTCATCAGTCTTAATTCCTTTTCCATTGCTTAGCTATATTTTTGTTTTATAAACTGTTATAACACCATCCGGACAAACAATAGCACAACTGGCACAACCAATACATAAGTCAGGATGTGCAGGAAAAGCATAATAATAACCTTGCTTGTTTACCTCTTTTGCCATAGCAATCGTACCGGTAGGACACGTGACCATACAGACTTCGCAACCTTTACATCTGTCGATATTTATAACAATACTTCCTTTTATCTTTGCCATATTAAAAAATATTTATTTGTTCTTTACCGGATGATCTTCCATAAACTTCCTGGCACGGAACTCAAGATCATCAAATAGTTCCCGCGGGACCAACGATACACAAGCCCTCAATCCTTCTCTTTCGCTTCCGGTAATATCGAGCGAGATAGCGCTTATACCATAATACAGAAGTTCTTCCAGCAATTCCCTGCTTGTCATGCCGGGATATGAAATTGTAAAATAGAATCCATCAGCAACAGGTTTATCAAGATCTTTGTCGTAAACGATCTCAAATCCGTTTGAGGTGAATATTTTCTTCATTATCCTGGCTTTCTCGCCATATTCAATTACATCATCACGAAAATTGTATGTTCCGTCATTTACTGCTTTCAATAAAGCTGCAAGTCCATATTGTACTGAATGAGTAACCCCCGCAGACAAACCATATAATGCACCAAAAATAACTGAATGTCCAAACTTGTCAGTGGAAAAATATCTTAATAAGTCGGGATATGACCTGTTAAAAAGGTTATCTGATATAGCTATCATCCCAATTCTCTGTCCTGCATAACTGAAAATCTTTGAACTCGAAAGAAGCATAATCCAATTATCAGTATACCGGGCAACTGTCGGTTGGAAAGGAGCTTTGCCAGGTATTGAATAATCCTTTCTGAAATCCATCCCGAAATATGCCAGATCCTCAATGACAATAACATCATATTTCCGGGAAAGTTCACCTATTATTGCAAGCTCATCCTCATTAAGACAAATCCAGGCCGGATTATTCGGATTTGAATAAAGGAGAGAGGATATCTTTCCAGTCTTAAAGTACGATTCAAGCTTATCTCTAAGCTTATTACCCCTGTAATTACAAACATCAAAAGACTGATAATCGTGCCCGATCATTTTTATCTGTTGTTTCTGTACGGGGAAACCTGGATCAATGAAAAGAGTCCCTTCTTTGGTCCTGTCGTTTCTGTTTGCAACAAGAAAACTGGCCATACCACCCATCATTGAACCGACAGAGGGGATACAACATTCGGGACTGATTTCAACATCGAGAAACAATTTAATGAATCGTGCAGTCTCTTCCTTGAGAGGAGCAATTCCCGAAATATCTGGATATAAGGATGAGACACCTCTTCTGAGAGCTTCTATTTCAGCTTCAACTCCTATTGAAGGAGTTGGCAGTCCCGGCACCCCCATCTCCATCCTTACAAATTTAATACCTGTCTTAGCTTCGATCAAGTCAACAAGGTGTACTATTTCACGTATTGATGATGATCCTGGTGACGGTAATCCATTTTCTTTTACAATATAATTTATTAAATCTGAGGATATTGGAATATTGTTCATTTCATCAAAAAATATCAGTATTTTCTTTTATCAATTACACGTTTAGCTTTACCTTCACTTCTCTCGATAGTTTTAGGTTCAACCAGAGTAACCTTTACAGTAAGCCCTATTGCCTTATCCAGGTTATCCTGCAATTTCTCCGTAAGGATTTGAAGCTGGCTGATCTTATCCTGGAAAAACACCTCATCGACCTCCACCTGTAGTTCCAGTGTATCCAGATTATTCACCCTGTCAACAATGATCCTGTAATGAGGCTTTATCTCACTCATCTCGAGCAATACAGTTTCAATTTGTGAAGGAAATAGGTTTACACCCCTGATGATTAACATGTCATCGCTTCGACCGAAACATTTTTCCATACGAACAAACGTACGTCCGCATCTGCATTTTTCATAAGTAAGCCTTGTAAGGTCGCGGGTCCGGTAACGTATCAATGGCAATCCTTCCTTGGTAATAGTTGTAAATACAAGCTCTCCGATAGCACCTTCGGGTAAAACCTTTAAAGTAACCGGGTCGACTATTTCAGGATAAAAATGATCTTCGTTTATATGCAGTCCGTTCTGGAATGAGCATTCACTTGCAACTCCAGGGCCAATAACTTCGCTTAACCCATAGATGTCAATTGCTTTTATCCTGAGTTTATCCTCGATCTCCCTTCTCATATTTTCAGTCCAGGGTTCAGCTCCGAACACCCCTGCTTTCAGTTTGAGCTCATCGCGGTTAATGCCGCTTTCCTGCAACGCTTCGGCAATAAATAATGCATACGAAGGAGTGCAGGCCAGAATGGTAGTTCCGAAATCATGCATGAGTTGAATCTGTCTTGTGGTATTTCCACCCGAAACAGGAATGACTGATGCACCAATTTTTTCCCCACCGTAATGAAGTCCCAGACCTCCTGTAAATAATCCGTAACCATAGGCAATCTGGATGAAATCATTCCTGGTAGCACCCGCGGCGGTAAGTGTCCGTGCTATAACTTCTGACCAGGTAGATATATCGTTACGGGTATAACCTACAACTGTGGGTTTTCCCGTGGTACCTGATGTGGCATGCAAACGTACAATTTCACTCATTGGAACAGCAAAAAGACCAAAAGGGTAATTATCCCGGAGATCTGTTTTTGTTGTAAAAGGGAGCTTACTTATATCATCAATGTTTTTTATGCTCTCAGGTCCAAGCCCGGCTTCCTGCATCTTGTGCCTATAGAATGGGACATTAAAATATATTCTCTCAACAGTGGTTCTGAGTCTTTCACTTTGAACCTTTTTGAGTTCATCTCGATCCATGCATTCGAAATGCCTGTTCCAAATTTCCATCATCAGATAATTATATAAGCTGTTACAGCTGGTTAGTGCTAATTATTAATTTTGTTTTTCTAATATTAAAAAAAGTGCTAAATCATTTTATGCTTTTTTAGAGCTTCAATAGCTTTTTCATTATTGCTGCACCGAAGTATAATAACCGATTTTTCCCCGGAAGAAAATGCATAAGTATATTCCACACTGATATCGATATCCGACAGTATCTTAAGGATTCCTGCATAATGTTTTGCTTCATTGGGTGTGACCACTGAGATAACTTCAGTGATATTAACCGTGAAAGAATTTTGTTTCAGGATTGCCTTGGCTTTTTCATGATCAGAAACAATGAGGCGAAGAATACCGAATTCCGTGGTATCTGCAACACTCAAGGCTACTATTTTGATATTTTCCATACCAAGAACTTCCAGAACTTTTGTAAGCCGTCCTGATTTATTTTCAAGAAAAACCGATAACTGATTAACTATCATGACTATGAGTCTTTAGTTTGTTGATTTGAAGTTTCGAATATAATAATTAAAGCAATTCAATATTAAAACATTTTATGAAGATCGCTTTTCAACTCTTATCCTGGCATCGACTACTGTTATTGCATCTACGCTGCCTATCAGTGGATTAAGATCCATTTCCTTGATCTCTGTAGCAAACCTCAGCAAACTTGAAAGCCTTACAATGATCTCTGCAAATTTTTGTTCATTTATACCCGGTTTTCCTCTTGTTCCCCGGATTATTTTATAGCATCTAAGGCTTCTTATCATGGACCCTGCCTCATCGAATGTAAGCGGAGCCAGTCCCGATGAAACATCACCAAGCACCTCAACGAATATACCTCCTAATCCGCAAAGAATAATATGCCCGAAACGCGGTTCATACTTGGCGCCAATAAAAAGTTCCGTTCCGGAAAGCATTTGCTGTACCAACACTGCTTTGACTCCTTGAATCCTGATCATTCTTCCGAATTCAGCCTCAAGGTGGGTCTTCGATTTAATATTTAATGTAACACCTCCCACGTCCGACTTGTGAACAGGTCCCACAACCTTCAAAGCCAATGGATAACCAAAAGTATCAGCAATCGAGGAAATATCCTTTTTAGTGGTGGCAACTGACTCTTTGACAGTAGGAATATCAGCAGCACCCAGAAGTTGCTGAATTGACTCCGGATCAAGATAACCATCCGGAGCATTATCGATTATTTGCCTTATGCGTGGTACATCTATGTTTTTAAGGAATAATTTTTCTTTTGCAGGAAACGGCGTATTGGAAACTTTAATTAGTGCCTTACCGAGCACTACTTCATCCGGAAAATTGACATGTCCTTTATCTAAAAAATATTCCAGTTCTTTGCGGGAACTTGTGATTGAAGGAAGAATGGGATATAATGGCTTTTCACAGTCATTAATTTTCTCATGCAAAAGATCATAAATCTCTTTTATGTCAACCATACCGTTACTTCCAAATATAACACTCATTCCATCTATCACAGGAAGTTGTTTGTCAACATATTCGATCACATTGTTGAGTTGATCATTAGTTGCCGTTGCAATGAGATCAATCGGATTATCGGCCGATGCTCCCGGATTCATCATGGCAAGAAGTTTGTCGTGATGCTCTCCTGTTATCCTGGGAATGGTTATTCCTCCGGAGGATAAAGCATCAGTCAGCATCACGGCAGGGCCACCGGCATGTGTTATTATAGCCATATTCCTGCCTTTCAGTGGTTTGTGAAAAAACACAGAAGCAACTGTTGTAAGTTCTTCACGTCCGGAGCATCTTACAATTCCCGCTTTACGAAATAATGCTTCAACTGCCGAATCGGATGATGCCATTGCCCCTGTATGCGATGAAGCTGCCCTGCTTCCGGCTTCAGTTGTTCCGGCTTTAATCGCAGCAATTCTGCATCCCTTGCGTATAAGTGAAGAGGCATGATGCAGAAGCTTATCAGGATCCTGAATACTCTCAACGTAGATCAGTTTAATCGGTGTACTGTGCTCAGGATCATAAGTATTGTCCCAATATTCAAGCACATCTTCAACACCAATTTGGGCACTGTTACCAACAGAAAAGACACTCGAAAAATTAAGCCCTTTCGGCATGGCCGATTCAAAAATAAAAACTGCAGTAGCCCCTGAACCCGAGACAAAATCGCATCCTTTTGGATTAAGTTTTGGCACCGGTGTCGTAAAAACACCACTGTATGTCTGGGTGATTACTCCGATACAATTAGGGCCGATCAGGCTGCCTCCCGCATTGGTAATAAGATCTGCAATTTCTTTTTCAAGCTTTCGCCCTTCTCCCCCGGATTCGCTGAAACCGGCTGAAATAATGATGAAAGCCTTTGTCTTCTTCTCTTTTATCAATATTTCAACAACAGGAAGACATAATTTTGCCTGAATTGCCAGTATTGCCAGATCCGTTTCCGGAATGTCATTTATATCTCTGTATGATTTAACACCCTGAACGGTATCTTTTTTAGGATTAACAACATAAAGTTGTCCGGAAAATTTCCCATCAAGAATATTTTTCAGGACTTTTCCTCCCGGTTTGTAAAAATCATCAGATCCGCCAACAATAACAATGCTGCCCGGATTTATAAGTTTTTCATTTATCATAATATACAGTAATGGAGCAGGAAAGATTTATGCATTATGAACTCAATCGGAAAGACTGACTACAAACCCGCAAACCTCTTTAAGAAGCCCACATTATGAGCAACTACAAATAAATAGTTCTGTGATATGTAACTTATTACAATCAATATCTTATTTTAAATCAGGTAAGCAAGTTAATAAAAATTAACAGCATAAAACATAAAAATTATCATGAGACGAGATGGCTGTATTCTTATGGATTGAGGTGTAACATTACAAAGAAGAAAGAAGGAGAAGACAGGTGAAAAATAATTTTTAAAGTATTATACATCTTTTTTTTGCTTTTAAATTAAAATAACGTAGGTTTGAAATCATTTTTAAAGTAATGAGTATTTCGAAATTAAATATTGGTATTTATTATTACTATTATTATTACAGGCAAATAACGGTAAGTCCTGTGATAAATTAGAGCTGATAAAAACAACTTTCAAGATATAAGGCTTACCTGACAAATGGTGAGCTTTTTTTATTTTAACAATTAACAAACTAACAATAATCATGGAAAAAAGTCAGAAAAAAGGCCCTGTAAAATTCTTAAGCAGAAAACAGATCCCTCTCGAAATGCACAAAGTACGCATTGTCCAATCATTGAATCTTGTACCAGTTGAACGTCGTTTCGAAGCGATCGGTCAGGCAGGATATAACACATTTCTGTTAGGGACCAAAGATATTTTTCTCGACATGCTTACCGACAGCGGTACAAATGCAATGAGTGATGAACAACTCTCAAAAATGTTTGTTGCCGACGATGCTTATGCAGGATCACAGAGCTTCGTTAGATTTGAAAAAAGTGTACTTGAGGTTTTCGGGAAGAAATTCATTTTGCCGGTACATCAGGGCCGTGCAGCTGAAAATATTCTTTCAGAAGCTTTCGTAAAACCTGGTTCAGTTGTCCCCATGAATTACCATTTCACTACAACACTGGCACATATACAGCTCAGGGGAGGAAAGGTAAAAGAGCTGTTCACACCTGAAGCCATGATAATTAAAAGTTCCAATCCGTTCAAGGGCAATATCGATCCTGTACGTCTTGAGAATGTAATTGTTGAAGCCGGTCCGGAAAACATCCCCTTTATAAGGATGGAGGCTTCAACAAATCTTATTGGAGGTCAGCCTTTCTCAATGGATAATCTGAAGAAAGTAAGACAGGTTGCTGACAAATACGGGGTTATTGTTATTCTTGATGCCAGCCTCATTGGCGAAAATGCCTATTTTATTCTGAAACGGGAGCCTGGTTTTGAAAATTCAACTCTCGATTCTATTCTTTTGCAAATGTGCGATTTAGCCGACATAGTTTATTTCTCAGGACGAAAAGTAAGTTCATCACGGGGTGGTGCAATCTGCACAAACAATTTGAGTCTGTGCAACAAAATAAAACACCTTGTCCCCTTATACGAAGGATTTCTTACATACGGAGGAATATCGATTCGCGAAATCGAGGCTATGGCCCAGGGGCTTAAAGAGACTGTCAATGAAGATGTAGTTGGACAATCCCCTTCATTTATCAGCTATATGGCAGAAGAACTTGACAAACTTGGAATACCAACTGTTTTACCAGGTGGAGCCCTGGGCTGCCATGTTGATGCAATGAAGTTTCTTCCGCATGTTCCACAGGCTGAATATCCAGCCGGTGCGCTTGTTGCAGCATTTTTCATTGCCTCCGGAATACGCGGAATGGAACGTGGAACTCTCAGCAGTATCCGTGATGAGAACGGGAATGATATTCTTTCTGATCTTGAATTAATGAGACTCGCATTTCCAAGAAGAGTATTTACATTATCACAGGTTGAATATGGAATAGACAGGCTGAACTGGTTGTATCAAAACAGAAAACTTATCGGAGGCCTGAAATTTGTCGAAGAACCTCCGGTACTTCGATTCTTCTTCGGAAGGCTGGAGCCAATCGGAGACTGGCCACAAAGACTTGTCGAGAAATTCAAAGCTGATTTTGGAGACAGCAGGTAATTGAAAAATAATATAATTTGCAGGGGCTCAGAAAGCCCCTGTTTTCATTTGGTGAACTGATTTTTTTATTACTATTGCTTAATTATAAATAATAGAGTCCGACTAAAAATATAAGATTCTTCGCTTCGCTCAGAATGACAATTACTTAGAAGGTTGTGGGGAGAAGGAGGTGGTTGGCGGCACCCGCCGCCAACCACCTCCTTCTCAAAAACACAATTACCTGTCATTCTGAGCGAAACGAAGTGAAGCGTAGAATCTCATGTTAATTTCACGAATTATCCGTTTAGTAGTAAATTATTAATATAAAAAATCAATGAAAAGGGTTGGATTTTTTCTTGCAGTTCTTCTCGTAAGCTCAATTGTTAAAGCCCAGGTAACTATCGACTATTTCCTGCCAAAGGATATTGTTTATAATAAAGAAATACCTGCTCCAAAGCAGTTTACCGGTCATGAAGTAGGTGAATGGCATCTTACACACGACAGACTTTACTCATATATGGTTGAACTGGCAAGAATTTCTGACCGGGCAATCTGGGAAGAATACGGTAAAAGCTACGAAGACCGACCTCTCGGGCAATTAATTATCAGTTCACCTGAAAACATTAAAAATATTGAGCAATTAAGGCAACAACATTTGATGTTGTGCGATCCGTTAAAATCAGGTGATGCAGATATTAAGAATATGCCTCTTTTCATTAAACTCGGATATGGTATTCACGGTAATGAATCAAGTGCTCAGAACGCATCAGTGCTGATCGCATATTATCTTACAGCAGCAGAGGGCAGCAAGATAGATGACCTGTTAAAAAACATTGTTATCCTTATAGATCCTTCATTGAATCCTGATGGTATGCAACGGCATTCAACATGGGTAAATTCCACAAGAAGTCTTAACAATAATCCTGATCCGAATTCATGGGAATTCAGCGAACCCTGGCCAGGTGGGAGAACCAACCATTACTGGTTTGATCTGAACCGCGATTATCTGATGCCACAACATCCTGAATCTGCCGGACGCCTGGAAGCGTTTTACAGATGGAGACCCAACATCATTACAGATCATCATGAGATGGGTGCCAACTCAACATTTTTCTTTCAACCCGGAGTTCCAGGCCGCAATAATACATTAACTTCTGCCGAGAACCGGACACTTACCGCAGAAATCGCAAAATATCATGAAAAATATCTCAACGCAACAGGCAGCCTCTATTTTTCCGAAGAGGGTTACGACGACTTTTATGTAGGAAAAGGATCCGCATATCCTGATATTCATGGCTCTGTAGGAATCCTTTTCGAACAGGCAGGTGTGAAAGGACATCTTAAAGAGACGCCCGGTGGATTACTGTCATTCCCATTCGCAATAAAAAATCAGTTCACCGTATCCCTGTCAACACTCGAGGCCGGGCTCAATATGAAAGACAGGCTTCTGGATAGTCAAAGAAATTTCTATAAAAATGCTATTGCCCAGGCTGATAAATACCCTGCTAAAGCGTTTATTTTCACAGACCCCTCTGATAATGGGAAAACATCGGTGTTCATTAAGAATCTTCTCAGGCATCAGATCAGGGTTTTCAAACTTACCCGCGATATCAGAAAAGACGGAGTGGACTATAAGGCTGACAACAGCTATATTGTTCCTCTGAAACAAAATGAGTATTGGTATGCAAGAAGTCTTTTCGAGACTGTTAAGGAGTTCTCTGACAGTCTGTTTTACGATATTTCAACCTGGGTGGCTCCCATGTCGTTCAATATCCAGTATACCGTTATGAATTCAATTAAAGATATGGAAGGGCTGGCTGGAAAAGAAATATTACAGTCACCTCTGCCTGAAGGCAGTTTGATAGCTTCAAAAGATTCTTATGCCTATCTCTTTGAATGGAATGAATATTTCGCCCCAAAAGCTTTGTATAAATTACAGAATGAAGGCATTATTGCAAGGGTTTCGACAAACAAATTTGTTTGTGATGAGGGGAAAGTAAATAAAGAATTTTCTTACGGGACTATCTTAATACCTGCTTCAGGTCATAACATGACAAAAGATGATTTATTCAACCTGATGGAATCGGTAGCTAAGGAGTGCGGCATTACAATCTATGGGGTAAGCACGGGATTTACTCCGGAAGGAATTGACCTTGGGAGCAATGCTTTTACCGTTTTGCAAAAACCATCAGTTATCATGTTTGTTGGCGACGGCTCAAACAGCAGTGAAGCAGGAGAAATCTGGCATTTGTTCGACACAAGGTTCAATGTTCCGGTAACTATGGTAAGCCCTTCAAAGGCAGGTACCTTAAACCTCAACAGGTATAATGTTTTGATCATAACTGGTTCTCCGGAAGTCAGTTCTGTAACTATTGAAAATATAAAGGCATGGAACCGCAAGGGAGGAACCATTATTGCTTATGCCGGTGGAAATACATGGTTGTCAAAGAATAAACTGGCTGAAATTGAATTTGTTCCTGCCTCCGTTTCACACGTTAAGAACGGTGTGTATGTTGACAGGGCTGCTGATAACCTGGCTCAACAGATACCGGGTTCAATTTTTGAAACTAAACTTGATCTGAGCCATCCTTTGTGTTATGGATACACCCGAAACATTCTTCCTGTATTTAAGTCGGATGCTGTCGCTGTAAATAAGGATCCGAATGTTTATAACAACCCTGTTTCTTATACTTCAGATCCTTTGCTCAGCGGATATTGCACAAAAGAAAATATTGAGAGAATAAAAGGAACCTCATTTGCCAGTGTACACGGCGACAGGGTTATTTCAATTTATGATGATGCCAATTTCAGAGCCATATGGTATGGCACAAATAAAATATTTTTAAATGCAGTATTCTTCGGGCAGATGATTGTCAGTAAATAAGATCGGAGATCTCCTCCTTTGCAGAATTAATCTTAAGAATGGCCCTGCTGTCAAAAAGATTTACTGCACCGGATATTTTCTTATGAAAAGAGATGGTTAGTTTATGATCAACAGGAAAATTCCGGTCATCAAAAATGTTCAGCAGAACCTCAGTATTGTCTTCAGATCGTTTAAAGATTACTGCCATCCCTTTTGAATATATTTGTCCTTCCTCAGTTGAGACCGCATATATCCCAGGTGACGGAAGAAGTTTGAACCTGTCGGTGATAGGTATCCGGAAGAATAATGGAAGGTTTAAGGATTCGTCTGTAATATATTTCTCAGGTCTTCCTGTAATAATATAATAGTGATCAAGATAAGCATTGGCTCTCTGAATATATCCCTCGCTGATAGCTTTGCGTATCTTTGTTGAGCTTACTGTTTCGTGCTGAATATCCTGCTCAGGTATCTCTTCAGCTTCGAAATTATATTTCCCCTGCCAGGCCCATAATTTTTTATAATCGCCTTCCTTATTAAATCCAAAGTGATGGTTAAAACCGACTACGACTACCTTTGCATGAAGCATATCATGAAGATACTCTCTCACAAACTGTTCGCTGGTTACCTTGGAGAATTCCCTGGTAAATTCGACAATGATTACATTATTAAGACCGGCTTTTTCGAGTAATTCCAGTTTTTCCTCCTGAGTGTTAATCAGCTTAAAATCCTTCCCTGTATTTTCCGGATAAAGTACCATCCGGGGATGAGGGTCAAAAGTGATGAGGACCGACTCCCCGTCATGCTTCTCCGACAACATCTTAAGACGGTCAAGTATTGCTTTATGTCCGATATGAACCCCGTCGAATGATCCGGTGGTCACAACAGGATTCCTGATGAACTTTGCTTCTTCAAAGCTTCTGAAAATATTCATGCCTGATAAAGTCCCTAAACTTTATTCTCTTTCACAAAATATGCAACCTTTTCCATAGAAGTAATCATATCATATTCTTCGAGGAAGACTCCTGATGGGACATTTAAAGGAATAGTGGTAAAATTCATCATACCCTTTATCCCGAAACGGACAACTTCTTCTGCGATCTCCCTTGCAGAATCAGGAGGGACTGTAAGGATCGCGATCCTGATATCAAGTTCTTTTATTATTCTTTCTATATCATTGTAAGGATAACATTTTACACCCGAAATAACTTTATTGACTTTCTGCGGATCATTATCGAACGAAGCCACCAATGTCAGTTTAGACCGTTTCCCCTTGAAATAACCGGCAACTGCTCTGCCAAGGTTCCCGATTCCGATTATTGCGACATTCATACTTGTCTCTGAATCGATTATCTTTCCGATTGAATCAATCAATTCCATTACATCATACCCTTTTCTCAGAACACTTGAATAACCAATAAGCATCAGGTCGCGCCGGACCTGAACAGCGGTAATATGAAGGCGTGCTGCCAGATCGTGAGAATAGATAAAATTTCTCTTTTCGTCAAGGCATTCAAGAAGTGTCCTTCTGTACTCACTGAGCCGTTCCACAGTCTTTCCTGGTAATTTCATCCCCAAATGATTTTTATGTAATATTTATTGGTTTTTTTGGCAATCTGATTGTAAAAGTAGTTCCTACATCGGGAGTACTTTCAACTTTAATTGTACCGTGATAAAGTTCGACAACTTTCTTGACAATTGAAAGGCCCAGGCCGCTTCCGGTTATATTTCTTGTCTTCTCATTCTTGATCCTGACAAATTCGGCAAAAAGGTCTTCTGTATCATTTTTGCTTATTCCGATACCTGTATCGGAAAATATAATGATAGCTTCGCTGTCGGAACCATCAATGGTTATTTTTGCTTTCCCTCCAATCTTGTTATACTTTACCGCATTTGAGATGAGATTATTAAAAACAATCTCAATATCACCGGGATCAGCCATAATAATAACATCTGATCTGACATCCAGGTCAACGTTCACGTCCATCTGGATTGCATATGGCCGAACTGTAGTTATTGCCCCGGAAGCCACTTCTGCAAGACTGACCTCCTGAATTTTCTCGTCTTTTACTTCAAGTTTTATCTTCGTCAAATCAAGAAGATCCATAATCAGGTTTCGCATTCCCTGTATCCTTTGAAGGGACCTTTCAATCGGAGTTGCATAATCATCAATCATATCTCCGGCCTGTTTCTCCTGCATCATCCGCAGATAACCCTCAAGAGCATTCAAGGGAGCTTTTAACTCATGCGACAAGACAGAAAGAAACTGATACCGGATCTTCTTTCCTTCCTGTTTCATCTTATGAGTTATTCTCTTCAGATATTGCTGCTTGGTAATATTTTCAATGCTCGATTTAAGCTCCTGCGGTGTAAATGGTTTCGGAATGAAATCGATGGCTCCGTCGCGGGTGGCCCTGACCGCAATATCGAGCGAAGCATAAGAGGTTATCATCGCAACAACAATATCGTAATTCCTCTTCCTGATGTACTCCAGAACATCCACTCCCTGAATTCCCGGCAGCTTATTATCAAGCAACATAATATCAGGCATATCCCTTTCCAGAATTGTGATTCCTTCCTCTCCTGTTCCGGCTTCAGTAACTTCGAATGTATAATCCTCATCCATAAAAGGATAAGTTACATGGAAATTATTTAATATACGTGACACTCCTGAACGTATCCCCGGTTCATCATCAATAACAAGTACTTTTAAAACAGCCATGTTAAAGTTTTAATAGTTTCATTATCTCCTGATCGAGCTGTTCAGCCCTGATGCCTTTTTCCAGATATCTGTCAGCCCTGATCCACGATTTCTCCTGTTCTGAATCGATACTGAACGAGAGGCCCGTTTCGTGCGATACGGCGGTTGCCAGAATGACAGGCACTTCAGGATATTTCCTCTTTATTTTGTAACATAAAATAAATCCGCTGTCGTCACTCTCCATCATCAGATCGAATATTGCCAGGCTGGGTTTGAATTTGGCAATGACAGCTTCTGCTTCAGCCTGACTCTCAACAGCCATTGTCTTATAACCAGCCCTCTCCAGATTAAACACCGTCTGAAAAAGATAATCCGGATCATCATCAGCTATCAGTATGGTATAATCGCTCTTCTTCATTATCTCTGTAAATTTCTTTCTATTGTCTTGCGGTCTTATTGTCTCTCAGTCTCTTTGTCTCTCAGTCTCTTTGTCTCACCTCTAATATTGTCTTTGTCGTACTTCAAAATCAGAAAGGTTCTTCACACTTTCACCTCTTCACATCTTCATTCCTTCTTCCTCGGTAATACAATCTTAAAGCTTGTTCCTGTCGGTCCGTTTGCAGGATCGTTATTCGATTCAGCGGTAATCTGTCCTTTATGCATCTTGACAACGCCATATGCAGTGGCAAGGCCTAAACCAGTTCCATGGCCGATGCCTTTAGTTGTAAAGAATGGTTCAAAGATCTTCGCCCTGTCTTCTTCCTTAATACCTGTTCCCGTATCGCTTACCGTGATAATAACATCGCTCAGAGTATCTTCAAGGTTAATATTGATAGATCCTCCGTCAGGCATGGCATCGACTGCATTCTTTATCAGGTTGGTAAGAACCTGTGTCATCTGTTCCGAGTCGAGCATGGCATCGGGGTCGGTTGTAAGATCAACTATATTGATTTTCACCTTTTCAGGTACTATCACGCTTTCGAGGCTGTGTTCAACGAGTTCCTTGATACTTATCAGCTGATGGTTCACCTGATTCTTCCGTGCAAAATTAAGCAGACCGGCAACAATTTTTTTGCATCGTCCTGCCTGCTCCACAATCAGCTTAAGATCTTCCCTCACAGGGTCACCTGCAGAAGCCTCTTCAAGCAAAATATTGCTATACATAATCACAACTCCCAGTGGATTATTAAGTTCGTGAGCAATACCGGCCGAAAGCTGCCCCATATGAGCCAGTTTTTCCGATTGCAGCAAGGCCTTTCTCATCGAGGAAAGTTTCTCGTTTGACAGAGCAAGATCTTTCACTGATTTATGCAACTTTTCGATAGTATAGGGCAGGCACATCTCCACTTCGGCAATCCCCTTGTTAATTGCCATAGCATGATCCATACAGGTTTCATAGCCGCAGGCGCCACAATCAAGCTGGTCCTTCTTTGTCTTCTTGCCCATCTTAATCAGAATCTCATTCACCTCCTTGTCATTAGTGACTTCAATGCGGCGATCTTCGGACCTGTGCCGTACAGAAAGATCAAGTTCCTCAAACTCCTCAAATGATCTCTGCCAGCTTTCCTGATCAATACTTTGCATCTTGCTGTTGGCATAAGAACTTACCAGTGAGCGTCTGTTGTATTGTTTTCCGTTTTTCGATAAACCGGGTCCCATAATACAACCTTCACAGCAAAGAAGTTCCATATGCTGATTCTTTATCAATCCGGTTTCAAACTCCTTTAGTGCTTCCTGAAAATCAATCCGTCCTTCAGCAGCAATAATATTCCCGGTAATTGCATTATCGCTGATTTTTGCTGTTTGAAGCAGTCCACGTGCCACAGGGAAGATGGCGCCTCTTCCGCCAATGGGCGGATCAAAATCTGAAGGTAAAGTATCTTCAGGAGTAATGTTGCAATCTGCAAACATCTCTCTCAGCTCTGAAAACGTTATTGCTTCATCAATTTCATTACTTTCAGCTTTTTTAGCAATACACGGACCTATAAATACAATACGTGTATCCCTGCCATATTTTGCCCTTACGACCCTGCTCATTGCCACCATAGGAGAGATAACCGGGGCCAGATTATCGACAAGAGCCGGATGATAGTATTTGATATAATTAACAATTGAAGGACAATCGGAAGAGATATAAAAATTTTTATTCTCTGATACCAGTTTTTTATATCTGTCAGCTACAAGGTCGGCTCCAAAAGAGACCTCTGTCACATATTTGAATCCGAGCGATTTTACCATACCAACAAAAGAATGGTAATCAGATATATCTGAAAATTCTGCCGGAAAACTCGGTGCAATCATCGCTGCAACTGAAGAATTATTATTAAGAAGTTTCATAACTCTGTCGACAGTATTCAGGAAAACTTTTGCGCCCTGACTGCATACTTTTATGCAGTTTCCACAGGCAATACACCGTTCATCGATAACTTCAGCCTGGCCTCCCACAATACGAATTGCCTTCGCAGGGCATTCCCTAACGCATGTATAACATGTACGGCAGAGTTCTTTTATTGTGTAAACCAACATAGTACTAAAAAATTACCGCAAATTTACAAAACATTTCAGCAATATTATTTCCTTTCCCTCAGGTTGAAGCTTCTGAATACCAGGCTTCCTCCAATTCAGGCATAGGATGAGTCTCAATTATAGCAAAACATTCCTTTTCTCAAAATGAGTATAAAATATCTTCATGTCAGCAATTTCGCTGTTTCCTTTTAACTGTTTTTCATACAGATTAATAAGAGCCGGCGATTTACATGGAAGGTTAATAGCTTCGGTATCGTCAGCCAGATAAACCAGCTTTGACCTGCTTTTGATTTCATCTTTTGAAGTAGTGAAAGGCAGACCTGCACCATGTACGCATCCGTCAGGGCATGTCATTACTTCAACAAGATCATACTTTTTACCGGAAGCGACAGAGGCCTTTAGTTTTTCAAGCCCTGTCAGACCATCAACCACTGCAACTTTAACCTCAATATCTCCAACAGGAACTATTACTTCTCTGAACGAACTACCTGAACGGAGTTTTTTAAAGAGTAGTTTGTCAGCCTCTCTCTTAAGTTTCAGGTAATGGAATGATCGTAATACCCCTTCAGCAAGCCCGCCTGAGACTTCTGCCAGCACAGCCAATGAGCTTCTTCCATCCATTGGTTCATCGGCAGGCTCATGTTCAATATTTGTCATATCGATACCATGCAACCTTATAAGCCGTGCCAATTCCCTGACAGTCAGAACCGAATCCACATCGCTGATACCTTTGCGCATCATTCCGTCGCGACGGGCCTCAAACTTCATTGCAATACAGGGAGTCGCGGAAACCGAAAATATCTCTTCAGGCTTCACACCAAGCTGACCAGCAACAAGAGTCTTAGCCAGTACTCCTGTGATCTGCTGCGCCGATTTTACAGTTGAAAGCCGGGGAATAAGTGATGGGATAAACTGTTCAACATATTTCACCCATGCGGGACAGGCAGAAATATACAAAGATGAATCTGACCCGTCTTCAATTTTTTCAGACAGCTGACGCGCGATCTCAGTAATACAGATATCAGTACCTGTGCCAGTTGTAAAGACCTTATCAAAACCAATTTTGCGAAAAACAGCATTAAGGATCCTGTCAAACTCCTTGTTGTATCTCATCCCAAGTTCTTCGGCTATACCGACAGTAACCAGCGGTGAATACTGAATGACTTTTATAATATCAGGTTTATGAAGGTACTCCTGAACTTCCGTGATATTATGCTTTTCGTGCAGGGCTCCTGTAGGGCATACGAGTACACACTGGCCGCAATGGACACAACTTGAGAAGTTGAAGTCTCTGTCCATCGCTGCTCCGACATGTGTCTCTTTTCCTTTGTTAATGAAATCGAGTGATGTTGCAGTGACAACCTCTTCGCATACTCTTATGCATCTTCCGCACAGGATGCATTTTGAGAGCTCACGTACGATAGCAGGGCTCGACTGGTCGAGACGTGGTTTAATTTTTCTTCCGCGTATGCGCCGCTCCCTGATATTTAGTTCTTCAGAAAGGCGTTGCAACTCACATTTAAGGTTCCTGTCGCAATAAAGACAATCGTCAGGATGATTTGAAAGGAGCAACTCCACAATGGTTTTTCGTGCCTGTATAACTCTTGGTGAATGTGTTTTAATTTTCATCCATTCTTCTACCGGCTGGGAACAAGCCGTAACCAGCCTGTCATGTCCTTCAACTTCCACAACACACATTCTGCAGGCGCCTGTAGGCGTAAACTCTTTCATCCTGCAAAGCGTCGGTATGATTATCCCGTTACGATTAAGGGCGGAAAGTATTGTTTCACCCTTTTCGGCTTTGATTTTCTTATTATTTACCTGTATAGTAAAAAGCATATAAGCTATTTAACGGTGATTGCACTGAATTTACAAATATCGAAGCAGATACCGCAACCGATACATTTGTCCTCAACAATAAAAAAGGGCTGCAGACGAGTTCCATAAATAGCATTTACAGGACATTTTGCAGAACAGGCTGTGCATCCTGTGCATTTATCCACATCGATTGAAAAGGATCGCAGACCTCTGCAGACATTTGCACGGCATTTCCTGTCAAAAATGTGTTCCTCAAATTCATCCCTGAAATTTTTCAGAGCACTTATAAAAGGATTTGGGGCAGTTTGTCCAAGGCCGCAAAGGGAAGTGTCTTTCATTACCGATGCAATTGTTTCAAGCTGCATTACTCCTTTAAAACGCTCGAGTGTAGTTCCCGACTCTTCGTTTAATGGTTTTCTGATGACGCTTTCAAGTATTTCGAGCATCCTGCCTGTACCTTCGCGGCAGGGAATACATTTGCCACAGCTTTCATTGCGGATAAACTCCATATAATACCTGACGAGATCGACCATACAAGTATTCTCATCTATTATTACAAATCCTCCGGCCCCCATTCCGATCCCCATCTGTTTCAGACTGTCAAAATCGAGAGAAATATCGAGGTTTTCGCTTGTAATAAAAGAACCTGATGCTCCTCCAAGTTGTATCGCTTTAAATTCTTTTCCATCTTTTATTCCATCAGCAATATCTTCAAGGATTGTTCTGACGGTTGTACCCATTTCCACTTCAACCACTCCCGACATACGACCTTTTCCTGCAACCGCAAATACTTTTGTTCCCGGGCTGTTCTCCGTACCAAATGTACGGAACCATTCCGGTCCGTTTTGCATTATCAGAGGAACATTCATCAATGTCTCAACATTATTTATGACAGTAGGCTTGCCAAATAAGCCTGAAGTTGTCGGATAGGGAGGTTTGAGCTGCGGCATCCCTCTCTTTCCTTCGAGAGTATTAATAAGGGCTGTTTCTTCACCACAAACAAATGCTCCGGCCTCTTTACGGATCACTATTTCGAGGTTATAGCCGCTTGAAAAAATATTATGCCCGAAGAGCCCGTACTCTCTTGCGTTGTCTATAGCCTTTTGAAGCCTGTTCAGGGCATGCCCTGAACCTGACCGCATAAATACAATGGCATTTGAAGCACCAATTGCGTAAGAGGCAATTGCAATGCCTTCTATAAGACGGTGAGGATCGCTCTCAAGTATTGTTCTGTCTGTAAAAGCACCAGGATCGCTCTCCTTTGCATTGCATATAAGATATCTCGCGTTTGAAGTTGTGTTCAGTGCATTCTTCCATTTTAACCCTGTAAGATATCCTCCGCCACTTCTTCCTCTCAGACCGCTTCTTTCAACTATATTGCATACCTCCTCAAAAGTATAATGTCTGATTGCTTTGATGTATGCTCTGTATCCTCCTCTGGCAATATACTCTTCTATACTTTCCGGATCATAACATCCACAATTGCCAAGCACCACCCTCTTCTGATTAGAGAAGAACGGCAACTCATCAACAAAAGGAATTCCCGACCATAACTCAAAACCTTTCATTCCGGTCTGACCCACCAGATCATCTTCCGGAATTTCGTTATGAAAAACTCCATTGAGAAGGGGTTCAACTTTTTCTTCTGTAATGTTCCTGAAAAAGAGTTTATTCTTTCCCGGAATCTGAATGCAGACAAGTGGCTCAAAATTCGCTGGTCCAGCACAACCCACACTTATAAGCTCAGCATTTTGGACATTATCATTAATATAACCCGCAATAGTTAAAAATGTCTTTTCGGAACCTTCAATGATACTGCTTGTACCAGAGGAAATTGAAATCACGGGATTGTTGATTTTTTCCCTTCTGACCCGTTGCAAAACCTTTTCCGTTTCCGGTGGCAGCGTGTCGGATTCAAACAACAGAACCTTATCGACAAGGAACGTCTTTAAATCTTCCATCTGGGTATATTAACATAATTAGTCGTTCTCAATAACGTACTTTAACCTTTTAATCATCTCAGGCAGTTGTTCAACTCTCACCTGGGTAATATACTCTCCGTCTACATTAATAACCGGACCATTACAACAACCACCCATGCATGAAACAATCTCATAACTGAAATTTCCATCCCTGGTTGTTTGTCCAGGTGATACGCCTGTCTCTTCCTTAATCTTATTAATTATTTCCTGTGACCCCTTCAGATAACATGAAGTTCCATTGCAGATGCTGATCTGAACTTTTCCTGAAGGGATGAAGCGGAACCTGCTATAAAAGGTAGCAAGACCATAAATCTTTGTCGTACTTAATCCTAAAAAACTACCTACTTTTACAATGGCCTCTTCAGTAAGGTAACCCACAACATCTTGTATCTCCTGAAGTAATGGGATCAGATCTTCTCTTTTCCCCTGTTTATACTTTTTCAGAATAATGTCAAGGTCAATGCTCATTCTGATAATATTATATTGAGTAACCCATTTCCATACAAATATAATTTTTTTTATTGTTAACAGATAAACATTGTTATTTTATTAACAATAAAAATAAAAAACAAATTGTCCTATGATTTTAACCAATATATTAATTATCATTACATTAGAGAATTATCCACATTTGATACATTATACTATAGTGCTTATGAATTGAACAAAGTAATAATTCCAACTGTTAATCATGTGAATTATAGATAAGAATATGCTTATGTCGGCTCGTGAAAAAGTATTACTTTTGACGTTGTTGTTTGTTTATGAACAGTAAAAAATGTCTCAAAGGGTTGAAATGCATATTTGCCTTGGCAGTTCTTGTTTTTCGAGAGGCAATAAGGAAGTTGTGATGTTCATAAGGGAATATTTAAGGAAAAATCATCTCGAAGACAAAGTTATTTTTAAAGGGGCCCGCTGCATGGGCCGTTGCAGTAATGGTCCGAATCTGAATATAAATGGTGTTATCTTTGAGGGTGTCACCATTTCAAAAATAGAGGGGATTCTCGAAAAAGAACTTGCCAGATTAATGTAATAGCGATAGGAGTAAGTATGATCAACACAAAACCTGTACTTTATATTAATGACGAGAAATGCAGGAACTCATATTCCTGCGTACGTGTCTGCCCGGTAAATGCTATTGAGGTAAAACCTCAGAGGGCACATCCCTATATTCTTCCCGAAAGATGTATTGGATGCGGGTTGTGCTATATTTCATGTTCTCCCCATGCTATAGAGTTCCGCGACTCGAGGGATGAGGTGAAACAGCTGTTGTCATCAGAAAGGAAAACTGCAGCGCTTGTTGAACCAAGTATTGCTACAGAGTTTGAGGATATTACCGACTACCGTAAGTTCGTGGCGATGATCAGATCGCTTGGTTTCGATTATGTTCATGAGGTTTCTTTTGGAGTTGACCTGATAGCTGCGGCCTATGCGAAACTTTTCTCAAGAGCTGAAGGCAAGTACCTGATAACTGCCAATTGCCCTTCGATAGTCAAGCTTATCGAGAGGTTTCATCCCGAGATGGTACCCAGCCTAGCTCCCTTAGTATCGCCCATGGTTGCCACGGCTATGATTGTAAAGGAACTGTACGGTCCTGATGTAGCAACTGTCCAGATCGGACCATGCATAGATGCAAAAGACGAAGCGCTTCTTTATAATTCAAAAAAACTTATTGACGGTGTTCTGACCTTTATAGAACTCAGACAACTTTTTGATGAGGCTAAAATACAGGAAAGACTAGTTAAAATGTCGGACTTCGATCCTCCTTATGGTAACTGGGGAGCCCTCTACCCTCTTCCTCCCGGTATTATCCAGGCAGGTGGAATTAAGCGCGACATGGTTTCAAGCAGAGTAATAACAGCTTCAGGAAAAGAAGAAATCCTCGAAGCGATAAACGATTTCGACAAATATATAGATACGATAAATCACCATTTTAATCTCTTCTTCTGCCACGGTTGTATGCTTGGGCCGGGGACGGAACATCATAATGAGCGTTTCAAAAGAAGAGCGGTTGTCAGAAAATATGCAGAAAAAAGAACCGATAAACTGGACAAGGCTCTCTGGCAAAAAAATATGGAAAAATGGTCCAAACTTGATTTTTCCAGAACCTTCACACCTGACGACCAGCGCATCCCCGAACCTCCAGAAGAGGCTATAAATGAAATACTTAAGATTATAGGAAAAACCAATCCTGATGAAGAGATAAACTGTGGAGCATGCGGATACCTATCATGCCGGGATTTTGCATCAACAGTTGCCAAGGGGCTTGCTGTTCCTGAAATGTGCCATACTTACAACCTGCGAAACAAACAGGAATACATTGAAACTCTCAGGCAGACAAACAGGAAACTGGCTGATACAAAAAAAGCTCTCAAGGAATCGGAAGAACTTGCACGAAGGGAAAAAGAGGTTGCACAGAGCGCTTCTGACATGATGAATAACATGCTCGAAAAGCTTCCAACCGGGGTAGTTATCGTCGATAATAATCTTAAGATCCTTCATTCAAATCAAAGCTTTATCAATATAATAGGAGAAGATGCCAAAGCAATATCAGACGTAATACCCGGACTGGCAGGAGCTGACATTAAAACCCTCATCCCGTTCAATGTATACAACATGTTCACATTTGTTCTAAAGGAAGATGAGCCTGTTGTGAGCAAGGATGTCCATTTTGAAGACAAGATGCTTAACGTCTCTATCTTTCCAATCAAGAAGAACAAGATGTGCGGTGCAATAATCCGCGACCTTTACTCTCCTGAAGTACAGGGTGAAGAGGTCACTATCAGGGTTAGTGAGGTAATTGAGAAAAATCTCGAGATGGTACAAAAGATCGGCTTCCTTCTTGGAGAAGGCGCTTCTGAAACCGAACAGATGCTCAATTCAATAATTGAGTCGTACAAATCAAAAAATGATGATCTGAAGAAAAAACTGAAATAACCATACGTGAGCAGAAACTTTTTTATAGAGGTGAACAGTCAGCAGAGAAACCACGACGGAGAAAGAATTTGTGGTGATGTGTTCCTGTACCGCTATATAAAAGAAGAAGACAGGGTTATTGCAGTTTTATCGGACGGCATGGGACATGGAGTAAAAGCAAATATTCTTGCTACCCTCACAGCCACTATGGCTATTAACTTCACCAGGGAGCATAAAGAGGTTGACCGTATTGCCGAGATAATAATGAATACCCTTCCGGTATGCAGCGAAAGAAAAATCAGCTATTCCACATTTACCATCATCGATATTGAGAGCAGCGGACGTGCCACTATTCTTGAATATGACAATCCGTCTATCATCATTCTGAGAGGGCCCCAGATATTCGATCCTTCATGGAACAAGGTTGTACTTGAAAAAGGCAAACACGCGGGTACTATCCTCAAAACATGCTCCTATATACCCGAAAAAGAAGACCGGATAATCTTCTGCTCCGACGGAGTTTCACAAAGCGGAATGGGCAGTGACCCATTTCCCTTCGGATGGGAAAGGGAAAATATAGCCAGCTATGCTGCTTCACTCGTATCCAGTGAAGCTTCCATTTCTGCCGGTGTGCTTTCCGGCAAGATAGTCACCATGGCTCATAAAAATGACAATTATAAAGCCCGGGACGATATCAGTTGTGCAACCATCTATTTCCGGGAGCCCCGAAAACTCCTCATTTGTACGGGTCCTCCATACGAAAAGGAAAAAGATAAAGAGTTGGCTGTTAAAGTCAGCGGATACAAAGGAAAAGTAATTTTGTGCGGAGGGACTACAGCAGATATAGTAGCAAGGGAGTTGAATAAAACAATTGTTGATGAGCTTATCTTTGAAGATCCGGAACTGCCTCCTGAAAGTTTCCTGGAAGGTGTTGACCTTGTAACTGAAGGAATTCTGACTATGCAAAAGGTAAATGAAATACTGAAAACATATAACAACAGTGTCAGACTTGGGAAAGGACCAGCTGACAAGATTGTCAGACTTCTTATGGAAAGCGATGAGATCCATTTCATCATCGGAACAAGGATAAATATTGCTCACCAGGATCCCAACCTGCCTGTTGACCTGGAGATCAGACGTACTGTCGTTAAAAGGATTGCCCGCCTTCTTGAAGAGAAATGGCTCAAGAAAATTACTTTTGAATATATATAGAATTTAACACCTGCTCTTTTCTCCCGATATCTGATATTCAAGAATCCTTTTAAACAGATGTGGCTGAATAGCAGGATAAGTCAGATTTTCAGGAAGTTGCTCCGATAACATCTCTTCTGCAATTTCGGAAATGTCGGATATGGGGCCAAGTTCAAGAATTTCTGCCAGATATAACCTTCCATACCGCAACTCGCCATCTGTATTAACAGAATAAGTCGCAACACAGTTGAGTTCAAACCTTATGGCGCCTGTCTCTTCCATCAATTCCCTGCCGGCTGCTTCAAAAGAGGTCTCCCCTCTTTCAATATGCCCGCCAGGGATCTCCCATGTGGATCTCTTATTATGACGGACAAATATCCACCTGTTCCCGAATTTTGCAGAAACAACGGAATATATCAATTCTCTATCCGGAACAAACAAAGGATCATAAAATTTAACTTCTGTCATAAAGAAAATATCATTATCAGTAGTAGTTGTAAGAATAGTCATAATTATTAATAAATAAGTACTTTTACAGGCTAAATTTTCCCCTCTATGGGATTACTGATGCTTCTTGTCATTACGGAAATTCTGACAGTTTTGGTTTGCAGGGACCATTTTTACAGCAAATCAAAAACAGAGTACTCTGTTGCAATTATAATCCATGTAATCCTTAGTATGTGGATCTGGTTTCTATATTGTGGAAGCACAGGCTATAAAAGTTTTTTTGATTCCCCGCAACATATATGGCTTTTGATGAATCTGACAGGGATGATCTGTGCTGTTGTTATTCCAAGAGTTATAGTAATCATTTTCCACTTTTCAGGCAGATTGATTAAAATCAAAAAGGGGGGTCACATAAGGTGGCTGACCAATACTGGCATGGCCATTATGGTTCTGATTTTTTCAATAATAACAATTGGTACTTTAAAAGGAAGATTTAATTTTAAGACTGAAGCGGTCACTATTAAGATAAAAGGATTAAATAAAGATCTTGACGGATTGAGGATCGTCCATCTGTCTGATTTGCATCTTGCAGGATTTTATCATCACCGTAAACTGCTTCAAAATGTTATGGATGAGATTAATATCTGCAAACCTGATCTGATACTTAATACCGGTGATTTTGTGAGCTATGGCTGGAGAGAATTTGCAGGGAACGACACTATACTTTCAAAAGCTAAAAGCAGATATGGCAACTATGCTGTAATGGGGAACCACGAATTCGGTACTTATCATCCTGATTTCACCGAAGCAGACAGGGCCAACAATGTATCGATAATGAATATGCTGATCAGATCATCGGGATATAAAGTACTTAATGATGAATATTCAATAGTCAATATAGGAAATGCGAAAATTGCCCTGATAGGAATTACCACAATGGGACGGTATCCTGATCTTGTTTACGGCGATCTGAAAAAAGCCACTGACGGAATTGACAGCGTTGATCTTAAGATACTTCTCAGCCACGATCCTAACTATTGGGAGAAAGAGGTTACAGGAAAAACAGATATAGACATCACTCTCGCCGGGCATTCTCATGGTATGCAAATGGGTATTCTTACAAAAAAATTCAAATGGAGCCCGTCGAAGTATTTTTATCCACATTGGAACGGACTCTATTCAAAGGCCGACCAATCTCAATATGTAAACAGAGGACTCGGAGTATTATCAATTCCGTTCAGGATATGGATGCCACCCGAAATAACAATAATTACTGTTAAAGCGGAATAGCAATGATTCTGCTCAATCCGTCATCTGAATAACAAAAAGAAAACGGGTAGCCAGAAGAATTGCTACCCGTATCATCCCTAACCTTCTTATCTATTAATTAGCCTTCTGAATGAAGAAAGGAATAGATAAGCTTAACAAACGGTTGACCATACCGTCAGTGCAACAAAAAGATATTATTTCTTCTGAGGTCTCTGTTGCATCATCAAATGTCTTCTTTCCTCCTCTTTGGTTTTGAAAAGCTCAAATTTTTTGTCTCCAAGAATAGCTTTGAACTCTTTATCCCTTGCTGCACTGATCTCAGCCATTTTAGCCCTCATAGCTTCCCTGTCTCCGGCCTTCATGAGCTTTTCCCTCGTCTCTGACGATTGTTTACCATACTTAAGAGCAACATCATATATTTTATTCTGGGTTGCCTGATCAATGTTAAGATCATTTTTCATCCGTTCAACCTGTGCTTTTGCCATCTCTTCAGTTGTCCGTCTCGGTCCACCTTGTCCACGTCCCTGTTGCGGTCCCGGCTGTGCAAAAGCTGATGTCACAAACATCGATAAGATCATTATCGATAAAAACCTCATTGTTGTCTTCATTTCCATTTTTTTTAGTTTAAGATTTAATAAACCTCTCATATTTGTAAAAAATGATTTTCATTTATTATGAATTTCGACAATTATAAATATAAAATCTCCTGTCGCCTGAATCAATGAATCTGTTTGATTGATTCCTGATACTCATTTTATTTTTTTATAACCTGACGAAAAAAAAGAACTCCTTTTAAATTTTTTGAACTACATTTTTTAGACAATATGAATCATTTGAATATTCCCCGGAAAGTGAATTTTTATCTATATTTAACATTTCCGGTCAATTTTCCATTTAAGCATCCTGGTCCTGATAACCCGGGATTGAAAAAATATTACGATTTTTATTAAATTGCACCTATATAACCTATCCCGATTAGACATGAAAAATGCACTTATTTTATTCGTCATCACAGCTTTAGTCTTCACAACATCCTGTACTAAAGAAAAAAATGAATGGATCAGGATCAACCTGCTTGGTTACCGGACCAATGATATTAAAGTAGCTGTTTTCATAAGCACTAAAAACCTGAATCTGAAATCATTCAGGGTGATTGATGTGAATACAGGAGAAGTTGCAATAACTTTTAAGAATGTCGTTAAAGCAGCACCGATGGATCCTTTTATTTGTTGCTACCGTCTTCCGTTCACAGATCTGAAGAAGGATGGAACATACAGAATAGAAGCCGGGAAAGCTGTCTCCACTGATTTCCATATAGCAGATGATGTTTACAAAGGAACGGCCGATTACCTTCTTAAATATCTGAGGCAGCAGAGAAGCGGATTCAATCCCTATGTAAAAGATTCATGCCATACACACGATGCATATGAGATGTACGGAGCCGGCGACTCGGCACATATTGACGTTGCAGGCGGGTGGCACGATGCCGCTGATTACCTTCAGTATGTTGCAACATCAGCCAATGCAACCTACCAGATGTTATTTGCCTATTCAAAGAACCCAGCCGCATTCGGTGATAGTTATCTTCCAAACGGGCTGGAAGGTGCAGATGGTTTGCCTGATGTTCTCAATGAGAGCAAATGGGGTCTCGACTGGCTCATTAAAATGAATCCGGGCCCGGAAGTTATGTATAACCAGATTGCTGACGATCGCGATCATATCGGATTCAAATACCCGAACAAGGATACTGCAAATTATGGTAAAGGTAAAGAAAGGCCTGTTTACCGTTGCACCGGGGAACCTCAGGGTCTTTTTAAATATAAGAACCGGGCAACAGGTATTGCCTCAACTGCAGGTAAATTCGCGTCAGCTTTTGCAAGAGGTGCTGAAGTTTATAAAAATACAGACCCGCAGTATGCAGAACTTCTTACAAAAAAAGCAGTTGATGCATTCAGTTATGGGCTTAAACATCCCGGCGTTTGTCAGACAGCTCCGGGAACAGCTCCTTACTTCTATGAAGAAGATAACTGGACAGATGACATGGAACTAGCTGCAATTGAATTATATAACCTCACAAAAAAACCAAAATATCTTGATCATGCCATTGAGTTCGGACGCAAAGAATTAGTCACGCCATGGATAGGCAGCGACACTGCGCGCCACTACCAGTGGTATCCTTTTGTTAATATGGGACATCCCGGGATAGCTGCACTTCAAAAAGGCCAGAGTGAAAATGAATTTGCAGGTTATATGAAGAAAGGTCTTGAACTGACAGAACTGAAAGCTCATAAAAATCCTTTTTATGTAGGCGTCCCGTTTATATGGTGCTCTAATAACCTGGTTGCAGCAATATTAACACAGGCACATCTTTATTCTGAAATTACCGGAGATAATTCATACGCTGAACTTGAAGCTGCTCACCGCGACTGGCTTTTCGGGTGTAACCCGTGGGGAACAAGTATGATTGTAGGACTTCCCGAAAACGGAGACTACCCTGAAAATTCACATTCTGCATATGTAGTGCATGGAGGTCAGGTCTGGGGAGGTCTGGTTGACGGACCTGTTTATTCAACAATTTTCCGTTCGCACAGCAAATATATCACAATGAAAAATGAAGATATATATGCCAGATTCCAGACTAAAATGGCTTCGTATCATGACGATATCGCTGATTACACCAGTAATGAATGTACGATGGACGGTACCGCATGCCTGGTTTATTATCTGTCTGCATTGCAATCTCCGGCAGGAAATATTTACGACAATCCGAATATAACAATAGTAAGAGGTGGTATTGTAAGGATGGACACTACAAAAAAAGATGTATACCTTTGTTTTACAGCTCATAATTTTGTTGATGGTTTTGATTTTATAGCCGAAACATTAAAAAAACATAATGCAAAAGGATCTTTCTTTTTCACCGGCGACTTCTGCAGAACACCTGGCTTCGATAAAATAATAAGCAGATTGAAAACCGATGGACACTATATCGGTCCGCATTCAGACAAACATCTTCTTTACTGTCCATGGGAAAACAGGGATTCAGTACTTGTCACAAAGGAGGAATTTGTTACAGATATTGAAAACAACTATAAAGCTCTTGAGAATCTTGGAATTTCAAGAAATGAAGCAACAGTTTTTCTTCCTGCCTATGAATGGTTCAACGACTCTGTTTCCACATGGACCAGGCATCTTGGTCTTAAACTGGTTAATAATTCTTCTGGCACCATTACAAATCAGGACTGGACGGTTCCCGATGGAAAACCATACTATTCAAGCGATTATCTCATGAACGACTTTTTAAAATATGAGAAAGAGAAAGGATTGAAAGGGTATATCCTGCTCATTCATCCAGGAACTGATCCAAAAAGAACAGATAAGTTTTATCTTCGCCTCGACTCAATTTTAAACTACCTCGAAAGCAGGAACTACAGCTTTCATTCATTTTCAGAGATTATTTAATCATCAATTAAGAATTAATACAATTAATAATTAATGCTGAAGAAGTACGAGAAGAGAGATAGTATTCAGGATATTGAATTCAAGGTGATATATTCAAGAAGAAGGACACTGGGTATCAGTGTCCTTCCTGATTCTTCGGTAATTGTAAGGGTTCCTTATCTTACATCTTCCGGGACAATAAGCAGGATTGTCCGGCAAAAAGCCGACTGGATAATAAAGCACCGTGACCTGTACAGGGAAAAAGGGCAGAACAGATCCGGGAATTTATACATAACCGGGGAGACGCATCTTTTCCGGGGCAATGAATCTGTTTTGAAAATTGAAAAATCAGGCAGGTCTTATGTCAGGTTTTATGATGGCATAATTGCGCTTGGGTTGGAAAAAACAGATGATGCCACGGCCGTAAAGAAGCTGCTTTATAAAGGATACAAGGATGAAGCTTTTAATGTATTCCCCGACATGCTGAGTAAGGCTCTCAGAACATATGAATATCAAATGTTTAAACCCACAGGACTGGTTATCCGCACAATGAGAAGGCGCTGGGGAAGCTGTTCAAACAAAGGGGTAATAACACTGAATACTGAACTCATTAAACTACCTGATCTGTACATTGAATATGTGATTACACATGAGTTATGCCACCTTAAACACCATAATCATGGCACCGGTTACTACAAGCTTCTGTCAGAACTTTTTCCGGATTGGAAAAAGGTAAGAAATGAAATGAAAAAATATGTTATTAATTAAGGTTAACTTACCCAATAGCCTTCGGATAAGATTAATAAGAACTTACACAGAGAGCCACAGAGAATGCAAAGAGGGCCACAGAGAATGCGTTGAGAACACAGAGTATGACAGAATCTAAAACTGTTTTTCTCTGTGTTCTCTGTGTCTCCTCCGGATTTCCTCTGTGATAGTTCTTATTGTTTAATGTTCTTCTTTTATTTATTAATTAACCGCAAATTGATGTATCCGGCAAACATTCCCAATACCTGCAGGGTTTTTGTCTTTTGCAATTCTCAGGATCAGAGTGTGTTTGCCATCCTGAAGCTCATCGTCAAGCATAATAAGCCACGGAAGGTGCAACTGGGTGCTCCATTGGGTAAATTGATCTACAGCTTTGAAATCAACCCCGTCAATACTGTATTCTATAATCCCTGCATCGGGTCCTGAGGTAACAAACACGCCGATTGCCTTTCCTGAAAACTTCAGTTTCATCATAGCTCCCGGACGAGAAGCTTCCAGTATGGGGACATCGGCAAATCCTGACCGGGTTGACACTTTATCGGCTGGTTTCCAGTTTTTTATATATTTCCATCCGTCTGAAAGTTTTGCATTCTTAAGCGGATAAAAATAGCCGTTTACATACGAAAATGGGTCTAATGTTCTGTCTGGCAAAAGCTTAGATTTTTGTGGGCCATTAATCGGATCTTTCCATGAGGTTTCGAAGAAATATCTGAGCGTTCTGAAATAAATATTCTGACCAAAGGGTGATGGGTGAAGATTTTTAAAATCGTCACGCCATGTGAACTCTCCGTTGAGAATTCTGTCGTTTACCTCTTTTGCAAGATTGATTGACGGGACATTGTAATATTCAGCAACTTTCTCATGCTGAATTATCACCTCAGGTGTTTTTCCTTTATTATAGTCAGCCATTTTATCCTGATCGACAAAATGCAGAATAACAATATCCATAAAAGGATTTGATGCCAAAGCCTGATGAATGATCCCTTCCATCCCTCTGAGCTGTCTTTCGGGTTTGAATCCATTTGTAGCATCGTTTACTGCAGCTTCTTCAAAGAGCAGATCGATAGTACCTTTCGATAAAATATCCCGGGAGAACCTCATTGCACCCGGAGTAGATCCCAATGAAGGTATCCCTGCACTGATGAACTCAAATTCTGTCGAGGGGAAACGGTTTTTCAGATATTCACAGACCATGTCGCGCCAACCCGGATTATATGTTATTGATCCGCCTAAAAACGCAACTCTCCCTTTTTTCTCCTTTTCAAATTTTATCCTGCAATTATCAAGATTCCCCCGAAAACTGACAGACATTTTTGATTCAACCGGCTCTGATTCATCTAATAATCCCGGATTAGTGTTAGATAAAATAAAACGTACAATCGGAGCCGGATCTTTCAGGCTATGAGGATGATGGCCAATTCCCTCTTTTACAATAATCTTTATATTGCCTCCGGCCTCTTTATAAGTCTTTTCAAGAGCATAAGTATTCTCATCAATCGGAACAACATCGTCTGCCGCACCGCAGACATGCAAAACCGGGACTCCTGCTTCAGCCAATTTCCGGGAATTATATATTGGCATTCCCTTAAAATCATTAATTGTTTCTTCTGTCTGGTTATACATTGCGAGGTGTTGCTTCCAGTCTGCCGGTGACCCCACGCCTTTCCCTTTACCTCCTGGCCAGCTTCTAAGATCGCATACGGGAGCATCGGCATAGATGCAAGCTACTTTCCCGGCATTTTCTGATCCCCAGTTATAGACATAAAGACCGCCTCTGCTAAATCCTTCCAGCACAACCTTTGGATTGAGATTATATTCTTTTAAAAGAAAATCATAAAAATGGTTCCACAACATTACAGCATCAGAATTACCGCAATATTCAGCAGCATCCACATATACAACATGAAATCCTTTTTTAAGCAATGCGATCTCAGTCTGAGGCTCATGCCCCCAGAAACGTGCCCTCCAGATCCAATGACGCTGTTCTTCCGCTTTCGCAGGAAATACGATTTTAGCATCATGACCCTCGAACTTAAAATCGAGGCATTTAAATCCATGATAGTCTGATTCCTGAGCCTTACTTTGAAAGGATAATGAAACAAAAAACAGAACAGAAATGAATGTCCTTATTAATTGATTTGTAGCACCAACCATATATTTTTAATTAGTTAATTTTATTCCAGACTGTTTTATCAACCACAAATTCAAAAGAATTTCCTGAAGAAACAATTACCGGTTTCTTGCTTTTTATTTCCCCATAATTGTTTAATATCAGCGATTTAACAGATAATTTACCAAAGTTGACATTCAAAGTCGCACTCTTTTTGCTGCCAACATTTTTAATTTCGATTGTACCCCAGGCATAGCCATTACTCCAAAAATATGTCCCTTCAGCTGATGTGAAAGAAACAGATTGTTTTATTCCAGAATACTGGAACTCAGTCAGGGCTAAAACAGCTGCCCAGCTCGCCATTGCACGGGCATAATGGTGACCACATTCCGGCTCATCAAACGGATTGCGTTTCTGACCATCGAAACGGTCGCGGATTGCTTTAATGCATTTCAGACCATTTTCTGTCTGCCCTTCAAAAATCATCCCTGCTGCTGCAGCATATTCAAAACCCGTCATCGATTCGGAAAAATAAGGGAATGGCACCTTCAACCTCCCGTGAGGCCAGCTTGCCATAATAAGGCCTGGTTCATTGCCAATCACATAGGAACGCATATTATTAAATAGCGGAGAAAAATTATCGATGTAATTATATTTCATAACGCTCGAAAGGGCAGTTTTTAATTTAGCAGGATCGGCCAGATATCCCAATCCACATATATGCGACATATATTGACCAACCAGCTGATCGACCAGACAACCTCTTCCTAACTGATAATCCGGAACCTTAACACCCGGATCGCTCATATCAAGAAATTCAAATGTTTTTGGATCAGTGATTTTATGTTCGTAATATTCACCGTTAAACAAATTATTGTCAGTCCAGCTGCTTCCTCTTGCGAACAAATCATCGCATTTCTTTGCAAATTCTTTATCATCCATAGCTTTGGCCATTTCCGAAGCAGCCCTGAGAGCTCCCATATACCAGAATTGCATTTGAGGGTTAGGACCATAATAATTAACATCCATCGTATTATGCTGCTCACCTTCCATTACGCCATCCTGATTGCCATCCCAGCCCCTGTTAATCCATGCATAAGCCAGAACTTTCTTTACCTGAGCCCAGTTTTTCTTCAGAAACTCATTATCACCTGACAGCTGCCAGTCGCGGTAGAATTTCATGATAGTTCCCAGCTGTCCATCGGCTGCAGCCCCGCCATTTGGAGAGCATGCAAATGACAGTGGTAAACCGGCACGAAAACACATTTTACCATTGGCATTATCTGTAGCATAGTTAAACTCAACATCCCTCATGGTACGGGCCAGATCGCCAAACAGGAAAGCTGTTGCCTGTTCATAGTTCCAGACATGTGTACATGAACCCTGACATGAACCGAACTCATCCATAATGCCCTCCCATCCCATCATATGGCCACTTTTTATCCGGAACACTGTCTGTGTCCGTAAGGTACTGAGATTGAAAAGGGCAGCTTCTTTGACAACGTCAGGTAATGAACTGTTTATAAATGAATTAACAAACTGCCTGGTTTTATTTTCAAGTTCAGGGATTTGTGGAATTGCTTTCTGTGCCACATCCCAGGCATCAGTATATTTTGTACTGTAATAGTTGCCAACTATTTCGCGCGACCATGCATACCTGTTAGGAAAGTTCCATGTTATAAAGAATTTAAACACCTCTCTTGTTCCTGGTTTGATCTCTTTTAATACAGCCAGCGAAGCCATAGGATCATCATCATAAAGCCTGGATTTGTCAGTAAGCCTTCCATCTGCGCTGAAATCGTCCCAGAAATCAAGTGTCGCCCTTTCCCAGCTATTTGATTCGGATGAGCGGCGATAGCTTACTCCATCTTTCTCTGTAGTAACCAAAGCTATTGTGCCGTAAGCGGGATCAGTATCAGCAATACTGTCGGAATACATGAAAATTCCCCGGGCAATATCTGATTCTTTATAAACATTCTGATTATTTTTTGTACCCGTCGGGATAATATCACCTTTCCAGTCGCGACGGAATTTGCTTCCATCCTTCCCTACAAAATTCCTCATGCTTCCGCAAACTGAAACAGTAACGGGCAAGTCGGAGATGTTGGTCACTTCATAATATAAGACCGCAACAGGCAAACCACTGGCATCAGCATCACACGGAACAAGCGGATTGAAACCTACAATTCTTACTTTTACAGGCATTGTGTTGTCAGAAAGGTTCACCATCCCGAAAGGATAGGCAGCATCGAAGCTGGCCTCGGAGAACCTCGGCATGCCGTGATGATTCACAGGGCGCCCCTCATAATGCTGATATTCCGACGGATACAATGGACCAATCAACGCCTTGGTGATTGGCTGTTTTCCATTTTGTCTGACATAAATGGAAAAGAACGGAGCATTATTACCTTTGGTTGTTGTACTGTATCCTATCCCTGGTTTGTTCATTATTGCCCAGTCGCGCAACTCACCACGACCACCCAGTGAAACGGTCCCTGTGCCTATACCTCCGAGTGGCAATGCTATGTTTAAAAGATGATCTTTATCATAATGCTTCAGAACCGGATAATCAGCTGAGCCCTGAGCAAGCAGACCATTAACAAACAATAATAATCCCGGAATCAGGGTTGACTTCTTCATAACTCGTACTCTTGTCCTTTTGCCGGAATTTCAATATTCCTGTAACCTTCTTCTTTGAGTGACGAAGCATATTTGTTCTGTGTTTCATACTCCCCATGAACAAGGAAAGTCTTTTCAATGGCGTTCTTGTCCTGGCAACTCAGAAAGCTGATCATCTCCCTGTAATCCCCATGTCCACTGAAAGATTCAATTCTTTCAATATCGGCATTTACCGGATATACTGTACCATGGATAGATACCTCTTTAGCGCCTCCCTGGATTCTTGCTCCAAGGGTTGTAGGTGCACAGTATCCTACAAAAAGAATGGTGTTCTTTGGATTAGTGATATTATTTGCCAGGTGATGTTTTATACGTCCGGCTTCCGCCATACCTGATGCCGATATGATGACACATGGTTTTTTATGATCATTCAGCTTCTTTGAATCTTCCGTTTTGGTAATGTAGAACAGATTACTAAATCCGAATGGATCCGCGTCATTCTCCATCACTTTCAGAAATTCATCGTTGTAACATTCGGGATGCATTCTGAAAACAGTCGTTGCATTTACTGCAAGAGGACTGTCGACAAAAATATCCACTTTTGGCAACCTGCCCTCATTAAAGAAATTATTGAGAGCAAAAACAATTTGTTGTGTACGTCCAACGCTGAAAGCAGGTATAATAAGTTTTCCTCTTTTCTCTACACATGTCTGAACTACAACATCAAGAAGCTCTTCCTCTGACACCTTTTTATCATCATGCAACCTGTCGCCATAAGTCGATTCTGTAATAAGTATATCGGTTTGAGGAAATGGTTGCGGTGTAGCCAGTATCTGGTCAACCGGCCTGCCTATATCACCTGTATAAGCGATTCTCTTGATTTGCCCGTTTTCGATTATCTGAATATTAGCGACTCCGCTGCCAAGCATATGACCGGTATTTGTAAACCTGACCTTTATGTTATCATCAATCCTGAATTTCATTCCTGCAGGTACACCGATAAAGAGATTCATACAGGCACTTGCATCGGCTTGTGTATAAATAGGCGTCACAAGGGGCAGTCCTTTTTTTGCCCTGCGTTTATTGAAAGTTTCCGTATCCTTCTCCTGTATGAATGCTGAATCGGCAAGCATTATTGCACAAAGGTCGCGTGTGGCATTTGTGCAGATAACTGATCCTCTGAAACCCAACTTGTAAACATAGGGTATCAGTCCGGAATGATCGATATGTGCATGTGTAAGTATAATATGATCAACTGTGGAGGGGTCAAACATAAGGTCCCTGTTCATACCGTCCGTTTCAAGCCCTTTGCCCTGAAACATACCGCAATCGAGAAGTATCCTTTTTCCCGAATCGGTAGTTATAAGATGTTTGCTTCCGGTAACTTCTCTTGATGCTCCAATAAATTTTATTTTCATAATGTCGTATAATTTAAGATCTCTACTATGTAAGCTTAAGGATTTAAAGATAATGAATTATTTAAAGAAGGAAACCAGAGGATGGCTTTTAAGCCAGCAAAAGCAATAAAGGCAATAAGTAATACAATAATGCTGAATATAAATTCATTATCACATTAATCTATTAACTATCAGACCATTAAAACCTTTATCGTTATGATATTTATCCGTTAAACCGTTATGCCGTTGCGCCGTTGTACCGTTGTGCCGTTGCGCCGTTTCGCCGTTATGCCGTTATGCCGTTGTGCCGTTGTGCCGTTGCGCCGTTGCGCCGTTATGCCGTTATGCCGTTATGCCGTTGTGCCGTTTCGCCGTTGCGCCGTTGTGCCATTGTGCCATTGCGCCGTTGTGCCGTTGTGCCGTTGTGCCGTTGCGCCGTTACACCATTGCGCCGTCTTTCAGATTATATTCTTACCCCTATAATAGTAATGTCGTCGACCTGATCAAAAGATCCTTTCCAATTTTCCAATTCGATTTCAATTAATTTTTTTTGTTCTTCCATCGGTTTATCGTGAATCGACGAAAGTAGTTTTTTCAGATTTGATTTTTTGTACTTGGCTCCCTCAGGTCCGCCAAACTGATCAGGTAATCCATCTGAAAAAACATAAATCTCATCCCCTTTTTTTACATTTATCTCAAAGTTCGTAAACGCCTCCTTCTCACCATAGTAGATCCCTATTGGCATCCTGTCGGCCTTATATTCTTTGAATTCACCGTCCTGAAAAACAAAGAGCGGATTATAGGCACCTGAATACTGAAGGATTTTCCTGTTTTTGCTAAGTGCACAAAATGCTATATCCATACCATCTTTAGCTTCACCCTCTTTGCCTGTCTGATGAAGAGAAGTCTTGATCTTATCGCGTAACAGCTTCAATACCGTATTTGCCTGAAGATTTTCATTATTCTTAATTATATCATTTAATGTTGATATGCCAAGTGTGCTCATAAAAGCACCGGGAACACCATGTCCGGTGCAATCGGCAACAGTAAAGAAAACATGCTCAGCATCTTCTCCTATCCAGTAAAAATCACCGCTTACAATGTTTCTTGGTTTGAAAATAATAAAATAATCAGGGAATGTATTTTTAAAATGATCAACTGCAGGAAGCATAGCCATCTGTATCCTGCTTGCATATTCAATGCTGGATGTTATTTCCTGTTTTTGTGATTCGATTTCTGCTGTACGCTCTGTGACTTTATCTTCAAGCATTTTATTCCTCTTATGCAGCCCCAATTCTCTGAAACGAAAGACAAGAAAAATGAGGAGTAATGCGATGAAAATTAAAAGAACGTAAAAAGTTGTGGTCTGGGTAAATGTAGCCTTTATCGTAAATTTAATTGATCGCGGTTCACCAATATTACCCCAAAGGTCTTTGGCTCTTACCTGAAGAGTATATTCGCCAGGATCGGGAACCAAAAGATTGTAATTTGTACGTACTGACCATTGGGACCAGTCACTCATAAGTTTACTTATTTTATACTGATATTGTGTCGTATTTTTTTTCAGATAGCCGGGCGCAACGATATCAAAATTGACACTATTATCGCCCCTGTTGAAAACTACGTTCGTAAGATCAAAAGCATTTCCACTGTCATCTTTAATGCTTTTTACGAATACATCTATTTCAGGACTGATATTAAAGGATTTGTTAAGATCGACCTTATAAAGCCGGTTTTCACCATCTATAACCCAAAGAATATTTTTATAAACATTTATAGATATGACATCATTAAATAATTTAATGAGCTCCATTTGCTTTTCAACAATTTTGTCGTTTGTATTAAGATATATCCAGTCATCACCGTATTTTACCCATGGCATATTTGAAATAGGATATATGTATTTTATCTTCGGTGCCGGAGAATGATTCTCATACCTGTAATGATTAAATTTTTCTGATTTGTCATCAAAACAGTACATTCCATCTTCGGTGTAAAGAATAACAGAATCATTTATAAAATCGAGAGAATAACGCTGTTGAAAATCACTTTTAACACTGAAAGGTGTATACTTTATTGCACCGGATCCTACGCTCAGATCAGCCCTTATTGCAAGATTGCTACCCCCGAGCCAGATGGTATTACTGCTGGTCGTGATAATTGAATATACAGGATTGACATATGCAGGATCAATATTCTCAGATAACCACCTGCCATTCAGATACTTCACCCGAAAATAACCGTTATCTGCAGCAATATAGTATTTATCATCCCATGGTTGCCAGCTGATAAAATTAACATAATGGTCATTAGCCACCAAAATTGCTTTATGATTACTGATTGAAAAAAGTCCTCTGTTAGTGGCTGCCAGAATGCCATTATTTGTGGAAACCAATTGACGGCATTTTTCGTCAAATGAATCCACCTTTTTGAACACATAGTTTATGGATCTAAGTTTGCTGATTGTTTTCTTTGTATAAACCGGTCCGGGAATTTTTGTAGTACTTATGTTTTCTTTAAGGCCAGGAGTTTCCTTCAGAATTGCACCAGGGTTTGCAGCCGGAGTTTCGGCAGCAGCAGTTTGAGTTTTCTTTTCCGTTTTCCTTCCAAATATTTTCGCGAATATATTTTTACGACCGGATCCCCGATTCTCTTTTGTTCCAGGTTTTAGTTCCTGTGTGGTCACAGATTGCTTTTCTGTTTCAGGAATCTCTGTAACCGGTTCTTTTGTAATAAATTGTTCTGGTTCAGATTTCTCCTGTTTATTTTTAACCAGAACCTGAGTTGAAGTATATTTTTTTACTTCAGCCAGATAAAATACACCTTCACTTGTTGCAACATACAATTCATTGTTGTACCAGAGTGATGTTATCAGATTGCCTTTAAGTCCCGGATAAATACTGAAATTTTCAACAGGCAGGTTAAGATCGGCCCGTGTAAGTCCATACTGATGTGAGAGCCATAACCCTCCGTTGGAATCATTTCCGATAGAAAATATCTCATCATCGGGCAGATCATTCTGGTTATTGATGGTGAATCGCACTTTACCACTCACCTTGTCCACGACAAGCGCACCTCCTTCAAGAGTTGAGAAAGCATAAAGATTGTCGTTGAAGACAATCCCATCCGATAATAGATTATCTTTCAGGTAACCACCATCTTTTATCTGGTAGTTATAGTACTTTATCCCATCGAAGAGATATAATTTTCCATCTCCCAAGCCCACCAGAACCATATTTTTATTATAGGGAAGTGAAAATAATACATCAATATCTTCGGTCAGATAACCAGTTACTATCGGGAATAGAGTGTCGCTTTCCAGCCTGTATAATCCCTTGTCCATCACATTAATAAATGTGTTCTTTGGTGTAACAATTATCCCTGTAAAAGGATAATTCTCTTTTGATTTAAGACAAAGTTCAAGTTTACCGTCTTTCAGATTGTACCGGCTTACCGACCGGTCACCGTAAAACCAAACCAGCGAATCAGTAAAAGTAATTTTCGTAATGACACCAACATTTAAAGAATCGCCTGAAAGTGAAACGTATTTATAAGATCCCTTCTGGTCTTCTTCAAGGAATCCGAAATTATTATCTCCACCGACAAATATTTTCCCGTCATCAGGATTTGCCTGCATGGAGAATGGGATTACAGGCATTCGTATGGAGAGCCAGTTTTGTCCGTCAAACGACAATATCCCCTTCCTGTTTGCAAACATCATAACATGGTTAACGTCCTGGCAGATAGCCCAGTTCTGATTTTCAATTTCCCTGCTTTCTTTAAAATGAGTAAGCAGAGGTGAGCCTTCCTGGGCAGGAAGTATATACACAATTGCAAATAAAGAAACCAGCGAAAATATTTTTTTCATGTACCTATAATAACAATAAGAAGATGCCTGGTAGCCATTTCATATTTCAGGAACTAGTGAATAACAAATATATAATAAAAACAGTAATGATAAGCAAATGCAGACATAAGGAGGTTGAGATACGTATAATCGTGGAGGATCCGGATCTTCGCTCCCGGGATAAAGTATGAAACAAAGAAAATTTATTTATTGGATTCCAGATATACATTTCAGTATTTAGTCATAAATGATAGTCAGTTGAATTCTTTTCATTACTTTGGGTACAATAAAAATTGGGAAAATGAGATATTGCATAATTATTTCATGTTTGCTTAGCCTGTGTATTAAGGTTACAGCTTTAGATATTCAGAAGATACTAACCGTAAAAGGTTCACCATTTTCTGTTTCTGCATCGAAAAATCTGGAGGTCAGGTGGAAAGGAGAAAACCTTGTCGTTGGAGACATGCATTCGTGGATTGCAAATCAGAATGTCGGTTCTTCATCTGAGATATATGAAGCATCAAAAGGTAAAGGATGGCAATACACTAATGTGTGGAGTGAAAAATCACCCCTGCCGTTTCGCAGGGAAACAGGGATTTCTCCCGACGGCAAAAAAATTGAAATTAATTTTCAATCTCATCAGGATGCATTAATGACCAGCTATCCCTCCCCTACTATTTCTTATACAATTTTCGTCCCACTGCCGGCATTGAAAAATTCGACATGGGAAGCACTTACAGGCCGATCGTACAATGCGAAATGGTCATCCGGGACTCTTAATTCCGAAACGCCTGATGGGAATTTTATCGGTGCTTCAGCACGCTGGATTTCATTCACGACCCCCCGTGGCAAGATTACTTTTGATTTCAATCCCCACGGTGTAACGACCTATTATGTTGACGGAGCAAACACGGTTCAATCTCAGTGGTCAGTGAAAAAAAGAGGAGATATGATTGAAATGACCTTCTCTGTCCCGGCAACTAACTACGGAGGAGCTCTCACTAGTAAACTTGTAATCTTTGAGGGAGATAAAACCGGCTACTTAAAACATCATGCCGTAACTTACTATCACTATTTTTCAGAAATACCGAAGGAACAGCTCTTCTGCTTTGGTGGTAAGTCCACCTCTGAATTTATTAATGCAGGAACAAAAGTCTATAATGCAGATAAAGGATATGGATGGAAAAATGCCGACGGGCTTTTTGAAACCGGAGGCGATATGACAGGTGCACTCTATACTTCTGTAAAATCATCAAAAAACAACTCATTTATTACAAGTAATTTACGTCCGGGTTTATACCTGATTACACTACGCTCAGGCGCCCTTGCTGACAATATCGGACCCTTCAATGTCTCATTAAATGGAGAAAAAGTTTTCAGCAATATAAAAGTTGATAAAGGTAATGTTGCAAATCTGACATGTGTACGCTGGATTGAGGAAGGAAAAGCAGATTTGAATTTTGAAGGAAACTGGGCAGCATGTGTTCTTGGCTATCAGCTGTTTATGCATACTGAAGAAGATTTTGAATTTCGTCGTGGTTTCTGGATCAGAAATGATGGTTTTTGCCCTGATGTATTATTTTCCAACTATTACAATGCAGCGCCTGTTTACGGGAAATCAATATCATTTTCTCCACTGTCAGGAAAAGTGGAGGAAATAAACTCTGTTCCGGAGCTTCCGGAATTAGAGACTGCACTGCCCGATCAGAAATCAAAAGAACTGTCATGGAGATACACCAGCCCTTTGGGTACCATGGGGCCGGACAATTACGGATCATTTAACGAATTTAATACACCAGCCATTATAAAGAAAAGACTTGAACAGGTAAAAGACGGAGGAGCTGAAACTATCATACTGAATGGATTTCTTTCGCGTCACACTTTTCCAACCCATCTCAAACGGGTGGAAGAAAATATCCGGCAAACTGTTGAAACAGGACATAAGATGGGCATGAAATTTCTTGATCACCAGGATCTGACAATACTGTGGAATATGGATATGGGATTCCGGTTCCTTGCTGAACACCCTGAATTTTTGCAGCATGCCCAAACCAACGGGTTACCTACCTGGGGAATCTGCCCCATTAATCCTCTGTTTAAGGATGGCTATTTCTTCCCATATATTCTGGATTTCATCAGGAACACCAATATAGATGGTCTGATGATAGATGAATGTACATTTCATTTTGATAATTTCTGTAATTGTGACTATTGTAAGGCAGCCTTTACCAAAGCAACAGGTCTGATATTACCCGACGATGAAACGAGCCCTCTTCTGAAAAACAGAACTTCCAAATTATGGAAAGCATGGATAGAGTGGCGTAAAAATGCTATTGCCCAATGGAGAATAGATTTTAGCAAAGCTGCCCATAATATCAATCCCGGTTTTTGCAACATTCAATATTACTCCGAAGGCGGCTTTATGCAGGATTATGCCTCTTACCGGCAAGGTGGTGATCTTGCTCTGAGCGCTAAATCGATGGATTTTCTGGGAACCGAAATAATGAGCCGTGACGTTTGGGATGACTTCAGATATAATTTTGCGAGCAGACATGTATATAACAGTCTGCATGAAACATACGGTTCTCCTGTATTCGGTTTGGTTTATCCCGTTGGCCAGATCAATTACGCCATCATTGGCTGGGCAATGAACAATATGCTCGCACAGGTTACATGGTCTATGGTAGATTATACAGGATTTAAAAAAATGGATGATTATACAGGGTGGAAAGAAAATATGAATAATATCTCCGCAACTCCCTTCGCTGATATTGCCATAATATTTTCCCGGAAAACACGTGACTGGTCACCCAAAAATAAAGATACTCATGCCAATGAAATAATGGGTATCAGTCAGTTCTTTACTGAACACCATATTCAGCACACTTTTATTCTGGATGATGCTCTTCTTAATCAGGACCTTTCGAGATTCAGAGTTCTACTCGCCCCAAGTATGGATTGTATTTCTGAAGAACAAGTGGCTAAACTGAAGCAATATGTACTTAACGGAGGTATTTTATACCTTACCGGTGAATCGGGACATTATACTTCTTTTGGTGAACCCCGTACAAAATGGGCTTTCGCGGATGTCAATGGTAATGATTCCCAGGGAAAAGCAGTTAATAATGATCTGTCGGAGATAAATTATGGCAAAGGAAAAATCTTATATACCCCAAACCGATATGGATTAAATGATTTTTGTAAATCCTTCACTTTAGAGAATACTTATGAATTTTCACCTGATCCTGATACAACCGCACTCAATGAAAATATTCTAAGGCAAGTTATAGGACCTAAGCTCTCTTTTGAAGCAGTGAATATCCCTTCAAAAGTGCTTACTTCAGTTTATAATGAAACACTCGACGGGAAAAACTTAACTCTGGTACACCTGCTCAACGCTACCGGAGTAAAAGCAAAAAACGGAGATATACTCCCGTTGCCTGATCCTACATGGGAAACTATCAAAGGAGATATGACCTTTGAGATCTCACTGCCCTCGATCAGCGATTCCTATTATGCCACACCCGATTCACCCGGACATAAACCTGTGAAAGCAGAGAAAATCAGTGATGGCCGTTATAAGATAGAAGTACCCGAAGGAACAGTTGAGAAATATGGGATTGTCTACATTGTGCAAGATTGAAACTAAAAAAGCAGACCGGTGTTTGAGGAGTGAATAGTGAAGAGTGAAGAGTGAAGAGTGAAGAATAAGGCTTTATAAACTTATTTTCAGCGACTTAGCATTTCAATATTGCCACAATTGATAACACTCTGACCTGTTAAAGTTTTATTAAACCTCAGTTGATTCATGGATATTTCGGATTACCTTTTTTACATTGCCATCCAAAAATGATTCTAATGGATTGTAAAACTCTTCTTCTTATATTTTTATTTTTGGGAATAACTTCAGTATTATGGTCCCAGGAGTACGTGCAATTACAATTTAACGGAATATCCATTCCTGTTGAATACAAAACAATTCCGGCAGATATAGCCAAGAGACAGAGATGCAGTATTTTCTATTTTGATAATGATTCCGTAATGATTTGTGATACAATGCGTGCCAACATTATCAATAAAGCCCAGGATTATCTCGGAGTCAGTTATCGTTATGGCAGATCATCTAAAAATGGATTTGACTGTTCGGGATATGTAAAATTTATTTACAAGATTTTTGGTCTTGACCTGCCCCACTCATCTTATGCACAATACAAAATGAGCAAGCCTTTAAAGACTGAGGAAGCTCAGCCCGGTGACCTTGTATTCTTTATTACCCGTGGAAAAGGGATTTCGCATGTTGGCATCTATATGGGTAAAAACAAGTTCATTCACTCCCCCAGCAGAGGAAAAACTGTTTCCATCGATACACTCAATACCGGTTATTACCGTAACCATCTGGTCGGTTTTGGGTCTGTTTTTTAATATCCGTGACTATAAGTAATTGGCGTGAATCGGGTCTCTGATTAAAACCCAGCTTGAAAGCCTGAATTAATATTTCAACTTCCTTTATGGCTTGACTGGGACTGTATCCAGCACGTGCAATTTTTGCACCTGCTATCAATTCAATTCTACATTGGTGCGTTTGGGACACCATGTTTTCTACCCCCTAAATCCCCCGACCCGGGGGACTTTTTTTCTCCAGTAATGAATTTAAGTGGAATAACTGACATTTTTAACTTAACATAACACTAGTTAATCCATTTCAATTCCACTACGATGCTATTGTGACACTTCTATTTTTACAGTATTTTGGACTAGTGTTATATTAATTATTATTTGTCTCCTTTTTTTCTACCCCCTAAATCCCCCGACACGGGGGACTTTTGTTCTCCAGTAATGAATTTAAGTGGAATAACTGACATTTTTAACTTAGCATAATAATAGTTAATCTATTTCAATTCCACTATGATGTGATTGGGACACTTCTATTTTTACAGTATTTTGGACTAGTGTTATATTAATTATTATCTGTCTCCTTGTTTTCTACCCCCTAAATCCCCCGACCCGGGGGACTTTTTGTTCTCCAGTAATGGATTTAAGTGGAATAACTGACATTTTTAACTTAACATAACACTAGTTAATCCATTTCAATTCCACTATGGTTCGACTGGGACAAGAAAAATTGACATGATTAACAAGATTGACATGATTAATAAAGGCTTCAATTTCATATTGGTACAACTCGAACCCTTGACAACATGATTTAGCGTCTCGTGAACTAAGGTTCCAATTCTATTCCAGTATTGCAGTGACATTGATCCTGTAAATCCTATGAATCCTGTAAATCCTGTAACAATTCCACTATGGTTCGACTGGGACAAGAAAAATTGACATGATTAACAAGATTGACATGATTAATAAAGGCTTCAATTTCATATTGGTACAACTCGAACCCTTGACAACATGATTTAGCGTCTCGTGAATTAAGGTTCCAATTCTATTCCAGTATTGCAGTGACATTGATCCTGTAAATCCTATGAATCCTGTAAATCCTGTAACAATTCCACTATGGTTCGACTGGGACTGATTTGCGGTCAAATTATTTAAACTTACTTCCAAGTTTCAATTCCACTATGGTTCGACTGGGACTTATGCGGTGCTTTTTCTTTGTTGCCTGTTAAAAAGTTTCAATTCCACTATGGTTCGACTGGGACAAGACGTAGTAAAGTTACTCTATTGTGCTGCTAAAGCGTTTCAATTCCACTATGGTTCGACTGGGACGGTTGTTACATAAAAGCAATAGCCCCCATCAATTCGTTTCAATTCCACTATGGTTCGACTGGGACTAAAAAGTAAAATAAAAAAATCAATTTAATTAATTAGTTTCAATTCCACTATGGTTCGACTGGGACCTACGATCTACATACTCCAGAAGGACTATACAGGGTTTCAATTCCACTATGGTTCGACTGGGACAAAATACCAAAAATTATTACTCATTCTTTTACTTTGTTTCAATTCCACTATGGTTCGACTGGGACTGTCATATTCATTCAATTCGTCTTCGTGTTTGTCAGTTTCAATTCCACTATGGTTCGACTGGGACAAACCAGCATTAGCTTTGGCTAAAGCCTGTCGTCCTGTTTCAATTCCACTATGGTTCGACTGGGACAGTTGCATTGTGTTTGTGTACTGAAGTTTAATCAGTTTCAATTCCACTATGGTTCGACTGGGACTGCCTGGCGATTTCCTGACTGGCATTTCCATATATTGTTTCAATTCCACTATGGTTCGACTGGGACACATGGAAGACGAAAGACTATTAATAACCAATGATGTTTCAATTCCACTATGGTTCGACTGGGACTATGTCAATGCGATTCATAATCTTCCATCATGGAAGTTTCAATTCCACTATGGTTCGACTGGGACATTGCCGTCCGCATCTTTCAGTTTTGGTACCTCAGTAGTTTCAATTCCACTATGGTTCGACTGGGACTGTGTACGCCCTCATTTTAGGCAAGCTTATTTTTACGTTTCAATTCCACTATGGTTCGACTGGGACTCTTTAAAACAGGTTTGAGGTTTGCCATTTTCCATGTTTCAATTCCACTATGGTTCGACTGGGACTGGCGTTTAATAGAAGGTAAATAAATAAATGAACCATAGTTTCAATTCCACTATGGTTCGACTGGGACTTCGAATACCAACCCTTCTGACCAATTAATAAGGCGTTTCAATTCCACTATGGTTCGACTGGGACCAATTGGGATATATTCTGCTGTCCAGCCTATCTTTGTTTCAATTCCACTATGGTTCGACTGGGACCCGTAAATTTAGCTAAAATATAATGCCGTTTTATGGGCATCTGCGATTAACTTTTTCTTTCGTGTACATCAACAAAAATTGTCGATGTATAATAATATTAAAAGTGCCGGGATTCGACAAAATATATTAATGAATTGATTTTCAATATGTCAAAGAACACTCGAAAATATTTGCGTTTAAATTTCTGACAATTATTTTCTGTTATTTTAACCATCGACAACTTTTATTACAAAAAATTACCAGTTTCACTCCGCTCCCTCCCTACAATTTCCTTATCAAGCCACTTCTCATCGCGCGATTTAAAAATTATAAGACTGTCAGTCTCTTTTTCCATTATCATGGAAGCCTTTAGTTTAAGTTCCTTCAGTTTGACTTCAGTGATCTCTCCCTCAAAAACGCTGTTCTGTATCCAGCTTAAATATTTCCTGCACAATTTTAACATTTTTCCAACCCTCTTTTCACCAATATCATATACAAGAATAATATACATTTCTTATGAGTTTAAATTTTACCAATACATTTTAAGCGGCTTATAAGGTTCAATCACAAGTATATGTTTTATCAGTTTATAACATTCGAGCTTTATCAGGTGTTTATAACTAACAGCCCTGTTAAGTTGCCTGTGTTGGATAGTCTCAGTAAGTCTTTCTTCAAACGCCTGAACAAAAGTTTTCTTCCCTCCTTGTTTAAGAACAACACGATTAAGTGATATTTCAAAATCATTTTCATGCAACATTTTCTTATTCAATACTTTAAAAATCACTCTGTCTACAAGAATCGGTTTGAAGATTTCTGCAAGATCAAGAGACAGAGAATACCTTCTCTCCCCGGGTGAATGTAAAAACGAAATAACCGGGTTAAGCTGTGTTTGATGAATAGCCCTGAGACATTGTGAATAACACATCATATTGCCGAATGAAATAAGGGAATTTACCTCATTCAAAGGTGGTTGCATTGATCGTCCTCCCATGGTAAAATCATTAATAATCAGATTAAAAGCATCATAATAGGTCTTCCGGATATTACCTTCGAGACCCATAAGTTCACTTACGGAAGTTATATCTGTAAAGGATTTCTCATATCCGGAAATCTGATCGATAAATGGTTGTGTATCTTTCCCCCTGTTATCATAATATTTAAGATTACGAACCATATTATGAACAGCCCCCTCAAGAAAAAGTCTTGCAAGTTCCAACCTCTTTTCTTTCTTATCGTAAAACCTGGCCTGAGCCATCAGAAGTTTACCGGATAAAAGCGAATCACGTGGCATAAAAGAGCCGGTGTAATTTTCATAATAATCAAAAAAATGAACCGGGATCTGCTGCTGCCCGAGAAAATTGTACAGAGACGATGGAGCATCGAGCGATCCGAATGCATAAAGCTCATCAACGGATTCTACAGGCAGATATCTCGGCTGCTTTTCATTCCCATCCTCATCGACTGGTACAAATTTAAGAGTATTGTCCTTGCGACTTAGTCGCCCCGGATTAAACAGGTAATATGATTTCTTCATAATACAACATATCATTCACTTTCTCCTGTCAGCTCACCGGCAAAACAGAAATCAAGATAGCTGCAGTTTCTGCATTTGCTTTTCAACTTGCGGTCAGGACATTCTTCAGAAGCAATAATTCGTTCTATGTCCTTCTCAAATTCCCTGATCTCTTCCCTGTCAACATCACTCAACAATACTTCGTGTGTCTCGCGCAACTTTGGATACTCAAGAATACTAGTGACCCCATCAACTCCATGTTTTTCAAGAACAAACATGTAATACTTCACCTGCCATTCATGAGCTTCTTCATGCTTGTCACTCTTTTTTATCTCATGTACTATCTTGTTCCTGACATCATAATAATCAATTTTAATTCCATCAATCTCCACTTCACTATACCGGTCTGAACGTTGAGGATAAGAAGTCTCATGAATAAGCTTCCCTTCATAAACCAGATCAGAGTTTTGCTCCATCTGTATACCATTGGCAAAGAGCCAGAGCTTGCGGTGGCAAAGCATGAAGTAATTGAAGTGAGTGCCGGTGATTTGCATAGGCTTATCAATTTTTTGACAGGATTTACATGATTTACATGTTAAAACTGTTCTCCTGTTAATCCTGTTAATCCTGTCTTATCATTTTTTCCTGTTAATCCTATCTAATCCTCTTTTTTGTTGTATACTCTGTATTTACGTTTCACCTCAACTGATGTGGCAAAGTTGATCAGCAGCCCAATGTCAATTCCTGTTCCCTGTAAGTAGTTGACCAATTGTACTTCATGAGCAGGATGAAGATTCTCAACTGCTTTTAATTCAACAATCACCTGCCTTTCTACAAACAGATCAGCATAATACTCACCAACCAGACAATCCTTGTAATAAACTTTAATCGGATATTGTGAATCGACCTCCAATCCCATTTGTCTGAGTTCTATCAGCATTGCGTTGTGATATACATTTTCAAGGAATCCGCCGCCCAGACTGTTATGCACGGTATAGGCGGCTTTGATGATTGTGTGGGTTAACTGATCGGTTTGCATGGGAAGAATTTTGACAGGATTTACAAGATTTACAGGATTTTATTTGATACTCTAAATTTGTGTAATTTTCTGACATTTATGATATGATTTATTAATCAGCATACTTTCTGTCTAACTCTGTAATGGTCACAAAAAATTCCAATATCCTTTGCCCCGTCTGGAACAAAATACCGGTATAATCATAAAACAAAAACAGCCCGTGCCAACAGGTACGAAACTGTTAATAATTAAATCTATGCGTTAATTAATTGATTTTCATAATCAAAAGCCAACATTAAATCAATTAATTTTTGTTCAGCTTTTTCGAGAGCATCTGAGCTGCCCACTGATCCAATAATATAACTTGAAGCTATTGGCGTAACAAATAAATCTGCCTTTACTTTTTCATCAATTTTGGGAACAGCCTGTAAGCGATCTGAATCTTCCCGTAAATCGCCACGAATAGCATAGGCAATTTGATTGGCATTATCACTAATTGCCAAAGCAACGGTTTCCATTAAGCTGAAAGTTCGAGACTGATTAGATGTAATACGCCAATTAATTATTGCATTAGCTAATGCCGGAATTATTTCTGCTCTCTTTTCTTTAGGACAGATTAAACAGTTCCCAAAAATGTTTTTTCCATCCTTCCAACCTCCCGCTCTAAGTTTTTCCTCAATTTCAAGAAAAAGTTCCGGTTCCAATTTATTAGTTGAAACACAGAATAAAGTGCGAAGGTCTATAGCAACATCATAAACAAATAAACCAGAGGCACGAGTTTGCCCATTTCCATTATAATACTTTGGCCCTAAATTTCTGTTGTTGCTTACGAGCCAATCTTCTAATTCATCTTCAGGAATTGTAACTCTGTCGCCTTTCTCATCTAATCTTGAAACTACTACTTTATGGTCGTTTGGTCGGCTCGAACGATCAAATACAACTGGTTCTGTTTCTCTTTCCAATCCTCCTAATAATGGATGTAAAGGTCTCATTGCTGATACTGAAAGCGGACTACGCCTTTTTACGGTATAAGAATCGGACTTTGCTTTCATGTATCCACCGACTAGTTGGTCAACAAATGTAGGATCACAAGGCGAATGTGGTTCTTTCATTCCAGCTTTTCCTTTTTTGTCAATTTCCCAATTGAAGGTTATGGCAGCAAAAGGCATGTCAAGAGCTTCAATAATAGAGCGTTTTACCTGCTGACCACTTGAATAGGCCATATCTTTGTTGAATTGAGAATCACGGTAATATTTTTGACCATTAGTAACACCAAATACAGTATGTTCTGCATGACGTAGTCCACGTAAATAAATAAAAGGTGTATTCATTTTTCTTAAATTTTATTGGTTATTTTATAATTGTATTCAAATTTGATAAGGGTGATAAATAGAGGAAACAAATCGTAAGGCATTTTCAAAACCTCTTCTACCGTTTCCCTAATAAACACTGAATCTTCAGGAGATTTTTCCATTACAATGATCAACTCATCAACAAAAGCTTTGACTGATTTGATTTCAAAAATCTTTTTAGTTTCTTGATCTGTAGTTGTTTTTCCTCTTTTGGCTTCTTTTGAATCTTTCTCAATTTTTGTAAGAACTTGAGCAATTCCAGAAGCCATTTTAAGTAATTCTGTTTTGTTTAGCATAGCAATAATCCAAATTTTAAATAATTGATAATTCTTTATTGATTCTTCGCCAGAGAACATATAATCCTTCCCCTGTGCATCTTGGTAAGTACCTACAGGCATAAATTCGCGTAGTTTCTTAGGTTCAATGGATTTTAAACCTATTGCCCCAAGTTTGCAAGCTTCTTTAAAAAAGAAATAAGGAGATAAATTTTCTATTTCTTCATCTGATAAAACAGATTCTTTTTTTGAAATAAATATGACATCCCTGATTTCATAGAATCTTTTTATTTCTGGCAAGTAGAAGTTTACGAAACCTAATGTTTGGTTTGTATCAGCAAATTTGAAAGCATTTATGGTAAAAACTTTGTTTGGATATTTTCTTGCCAAAGAAAATACCACTTTTATCCGATTTATTGATTCGAATTCCATTAATCCCATCTTTCTCCATTTATCAGCTTTACAAGTAACGGGTTGAGGTAATTCGAATCCATCTAAAGGATTTTGAGCATCAAATTTGGAAGAAAGAATATGGCAAAGCCAATAGGAATTCCAAACGTCAATTTGATTACCTTTCAGATTGTGTGTTTGCATTAAAAATTTCCGATATACCTTCCAACCGCTAAAAAGCCCTAATAAAATTTCAGAATCATCAATAATCATGGAAAATCCTCCTCCCATTGAAACAGATAAGCCAATGCCAGCCCATGAAGCATACATATCTTCTATCTCAATATTAGTTTTCATCGTTGTAAGCTGACCAGATGTTCCTGCGGTAATCCCTTGAGCTGCATATCCAACTAAGGTTGTTAGGGAGGCTCCGTCTTCTTTGACATTTTTATGAAAACGTTCCAGCTTAATTTCATGAATTGATATTCCTGAATCTACTTGTTTTTGGGGTACGGATTGAAAAAATGATGAATTAGCAACATTTATAAAATGCTTATCGTCATTGAAGAACAATGGATGAACAACATTATTGAAAAAGTCCTCCGCTGAAAGATTACTTCCTTCCCGCTCATTGTAAAGTTTTAAAAACTTTTTACCGATATAACTCGTGTACATGTTTATAGAAATTTGTCGTGTTCAACTAATTGTAAACCGTATATTTTATATTCCTCAGGGTTTTGAGGAACCACAAAAGGATTGGAACCAATAGATAACTGTTCGAATTGAGTTCGATAACGGGAGATTGTTTTCCAATTAATCGGAATTTCCATTTGGATCCGGTCTTTCCAATTTGCCAACAAATATTTATCCCGGTCTTCAGAAAGAATGCAGGAAGCACTTTCAATTTCAAGGGCATCAACCAACACTGCACTTTTCCGATTGGTGAGTTCTGTCAATTTGAACCGGTTATCTTTAAAAATTAGATGGATGTCGATCTCTTTTTTATTCAAATCAGGATAAACCTTGTCGATTTTACTTTGTAAACTTCTTTCTTCCAAAACTCCGCCATGATCCGGCAATTGCTCAAAACTTGCTTTCAGAACATCCATTTTGTAAGGCAATACATTGCCCGATGGAGCAATAACATGGATTGGCTTGTACTTACTGATTGTTTCAGGTGAACGTTTACGATTAACCCTGCCAAAACGTTGAATCAAACCATCCAATGGCGCACATTGGGTAATCATCCGGTCGAAGCTAATGTCCAGACTCACTTCAACAACCTGAGTTGAAACAACCAAGCAGGGTTTTAAGCCTTCGTGAAATTCTTTGCTACCATCACCATTAAATTCAGTTTTTAAGCGGGTTTCTAGTTCGACACGATCTGCTCTTTTATAACGACTATGAATTAAAAGCATTGGAATCTCAGGAAAGGCCTCCCTAAGCTTTTCAAATACTTTCTGCGCTTTGTTAATCGTGTTATAGATTACTAAAACCTTTTCGTTGTTAGCAAAAGAGTCCAACAGTATTTTGTTTACTTCTGATTCATCTTTTAGTTTGAAAATTTTGTGGCGGTTAAAAGAATCCAGAATTTCATCAGCTAGTTTCACCTGATAGACTTTTTCTTCACCTCCAAGAATTCGTAGCAATTCATGATACAAAACCGAAGGCATTGTTGCAGTACCAATATGAATACGGCAATCCTGAAGCAGCAACATTTTTACAATTTCCAAGACCATTGATTGTGAAAAATCGGAATAAGTGTGAATTTCATCCAGAATAATATCACACCCTTTCAGATCGAGCATAACACTTTCAAATCCCGGAGTTCCAAAGATAATTGCAGCCATCTGATGTGGAGTGAGCACCTTTACAGATGATCCGACTAAGGGCTGTAGTAATTTCTCTTCCAAATTATCACCGACTATTATTTTAGATGTTGCATGTTGTAACCGTATATCTTTATTTGGAATTGTTTTTTTCATGCGTTCCCACATTGCATTAATAGAAGCTTGAAACGGAAGTGTATAAAAAATTCTTCCTTTACACCTTTTCAATAGAAAATCTGTTTTTCCTGCTCCTGTTGGGGCTACCAATAAAGTGTGCGGACGTTGGTCTGTTACACTAATTTGTGAAAGTGGGTATATAGAACTTTGCCGGGATGAATCGAAATAGTAATTAAGGTTTGGTGTCTCAAATAAATGCTGTAAATGAATCTTTGTTTCAAACATGAATGCTGATGCAAAATGGTCAGCCGACATCAATAATCCCCGCCATGGAGACCAGCCCAAGGGTTTGGTTTCGCAGTAATCAACTGCATATTCAAGTGCTTTTTTTGCTTCATCTTTTAAAAATTCAGCATCAATTCCATGTTGTTTCAATATTTGAAAACCATAATGGCTCCAAGCTTCCCAGTCTATAAGATGATTGTCTATCCAATTTCTGAAACGATTATCTAAATCCAAAATTCCTCTTCCATTGGAATCATTTGGTGTAACAATAGGCTTATGATGAGCAACGACCATATCAATTAAACTATCCCATTCATTTTTTGGAAACGCGGGTAAAAAAGCCAAAGACGAAAGCTCGTGACGATGAATGAAATTGCTTTCACGTTCTTCATCCAATGAAGTAGCATTAATATTTTGCATTCTCCGTTGAAAATGAGGATGTGCTTTGCCTAAATCATGTAGAATTGCACCTTTTTGTGCAAGATTAAGATTGAATTCAAAATCAAAATTACAGGCAAAGCATTCAATGGCATCTTTAACCTGTCCGGTATGATCCAGCAAACTCAGGTTCCCGTAATTAACGCTTTTGGCCAATATATCATTAACTGATTGCATCTGCTGTTCTGATTGGATTACCGACAACAATAAGTTCTCCGAACATTTCACTTGCGTTGTCAAACCGATTGTGTCCGACCTTAAACCCAGTTTCTGCATTAGTAAAGAGTAATTCAAATCCGTTGATCTGCTTGAATTCCTCAATAGTCATTGACTCCAAAACTTCAGGGAATAGTAAATCCTCATTACGGCAAAGGCAGACAGTTTGTGCAAAAGATCTTTGAGCATCTGCTTCATTAGAAAAAGCCAGGTAGAGGTTAGGGTTAAGCATTACACCGCGCCCTAAAACTCCCATATTGGTTTTGAATATTCCTTTTTCGCATTTAGCTTCGAATCCACCTTTTGACCATGTACGTTCCTGCTGTAAATCGATTCCACAATAATTAATTCGATGTCGAACAATTTTTTGAATTTTTCCGTATTGATTAAGTAATTCTGGAAATAGTTTCTTTTCAATTCCTTCAATGATTGAAGGAGTCAAAAACTGTTGGCTAAATGTTTCACTATCTCTTACCGCAGTCCAAGGTTTAATAAAACCAAATGGACCTGAAAATTTCACAACGTAATACATTTGCATTCTTTTAATTCACTATAAGGTTTTGATCCTGTTAATCCTGTAATCCTGTCAATCCTCCTACATTATCGCTCCCAACCCAATCCCTGTAGAGTTTCCCAGTCCCACGTTCCATGCAAACAGTTTTGTCTCCGGTTTACCTTTGATTATCACCGGGCACCAGCTGCATTTGTTCATCGTACCGTCATAGTTGACCATCTTGCTGCCCGCTCGGCGATAACCCGTTTCAAAACTCACCTCCAGCGTGTCATCTTCAATACCGGCCTCTTTCATCTTTGTCTTTAATGTCTCTTTCAGATATTCCCCGGCCATTGGATCATCATAAAGAATATGATCTATCTTTTCACCATTCCTTCGTTTTATGAAAATAGGACTTCCTGGATAAAACAAATCCTGCTGCGTAAGATCAGGATCGTTCACCAGCTGAACTTCACTGACTTCCAGACCGTGAAACATTGACCTGTCGGTCATTACTCCGCTGACAAGACGCTTTGCCACCTCAGGCTCATGGGCACTGAAGAAGAACGATGCACCATTATCAAACCGGAGTCCATTTTTTGTTTTCCGACCACCTTGTATACGTGAAAAGGAATATAAAGAGATCTTCCCGTGATCTCCATTGTTACCAAGCCACTTATAAACGGTTCCTGCAAGCAGATGCTGGTGATCAAATGGTATCGCCTCTTCGGGGACACTTAACAATAAAACAATTCTCATATTTTTATTTTTTAATTCCTACATACAAAAAGACAAAGACAGCTCGAAATCTGCACACTGTAAATCCCATCAAATAAAAATACCGGCTATTGCAGTTTTTGATCATTAAATTTAACAAGAACACTTATGAAAATCAACATAAAAACAACATAGATATTAACATATTACATTTACTATGTCTGAATAACTGTCTTATCTTTATTTACTTATGCCATCTCATAATACACCTTCATCTTCACCCTGTGCCATTCACTTGATTCCGGGTTGATTTTTGTTATGCGTCCTTTCACTTCTATACCCTGATCCATCATGCGGGCCACTACCCTATTCTCCTCACGGGGCAAATACCCGAGTTTGTCGTTTCCCCGATATACTTCAACTGCATAACAGTCATGCCGGTTTCCAGGCTCACGCTTAAGAACGAGACTATCGTTCACTCTTAACTGATTTTCAATTTCAGCTCCTCTGTAATACTGAAACCCGGCAATATACCTGGAGGTTAACCGAACCTCCCGTTTCTCTTCGGCTTTCTTTTCAACATAACTACCTGACAAAAATATCGATGAGCCACCTACCAATAATTGTTTCAGAAAATCGATCCTGTTCATATCATAAAGAATTTTCAGGATCAAATTTCAGTTTCCCGACTCCGGAATTCGCAAAGCCTTATAAAAAAAATTACATTTCTTTACTTTTTCTTTCAGATATTCCAGAAATCCTTTATCTCCTACCGGTTTTATATCCTCTGATAATCCCATGACAAAACGTCCGGGACCTTCATATTTTGCAACCTTCACTCTCAATATATATTGATTCCCTTCAGTTTTTGAAAGATAACGCTCTGCCAGAGGATATTCTTCTATCAAAAGATTTCTTGCCTTAAGGGTTAACATACATTCCAGCTCTTTATTCAGCTCTCCGGTGTTGCGAAAAACATCAACAGGCTTTGAACGATGCTGATGTTCATATTCCCAGTCCAGCGGCGATTCCGCCACATCTTCAATCCTGCATATCTTGAACTGCCGGTTCTGCTTCAGTGATACATCAAAAGCCCATACCAGGTTGAAATCGTCTTTAAACCCGAACGGTTCTACCAACCTGTCTTTTACTGTCTGACTGTTACCCGATGCATAGTTTCTGAGCAAAATCTGTTTCTTCTCCTTCTGTGCTTTCCATAATGCCTGCGTTATTGCAGGTTTCTCTTTTTTAATGTACGACTCTATGGTTTTATCGTGGTTAAGGAATAAGGTCAGCTTTTGTTTCAGGTGTAATGAACATGGGTTATTTTCATCAAGATTATCAATGCTTTTTGAAAGAATGTATCCTTCTTCTTCAGAAAAGTGCAGTACATTCAATAAGACCTGATGGTCCTTGTCGTGATATTCTATCCAGTATCTGCCATCTCTCTGATGCATATCAAATCCGGTATTAATCAGAGAATTACGGTAACTGTAAAAGGCAGAATCCCTTATCCCCAGAAAAGAGGTGCATTCTCCTTTGGTTTTCGGGTAACTGTTTGATAAAAACAGGATCAGACGCAATAATCTTTCGGTTTTAGATTCCGGTAGCATTGTTGTCAAACATTGATTCTTAAAAGTAATAACATAACGCAACTAAAACAATGATAAACCAGCATTTTATTATATGACTATCAGGAATCATGCACATTATTTCATCGATTTTGACTTTGTCGGGCTCCGGTTCTTCGATTGATCCGATCCCAAGGGGCATACCGGCGGTTATTCACATTATGCGTTCCGGGTATCGGAAGATGCGTTCCGGGTGTCCTAAGATGCATTCCGGGTGTCCTGAGATACGTTCCGGGTGTCGGGAGATGCGTTCCGGCTTTCGGGAGATGTGTTCCGGGTATCGGGAGATGTGTTCCGGGTATCGGAAGATGCGTTCCGGGTATCGGGTGATGTGTTCCGGGTATCGGAAGATGCGTTCCGGGTATCGGGTGATGCATTCCGGGTGTCCTGAGATGCATTCCGGGTGTCCTGAGATGCGTTCCGGGTGTCGGGAGATGTGTTCCGGGTACCGGAAGATTCGTTTTCTCAGTCCGGAGATTCATTTCCCGAACCAGGAGATTCATTTTCCTGACTACTTTGACATATTTAATTTATTACGTCACTACGGAACATAGAAAATTTATACTTTGTGTTTCTACCAATATTTTGCCTCTACGAGGCTATAAGGTAAATTCCAGAAGCATGAAATTGATAGGAAATTTAAAGTTACTTAGCCCCCCACTTGGGGGGTTGGGGGGTAGCCAATTTCAAAGCATCATCTTCTTTAAACATAAAAAAATACTACTAAACGGATAATTCGTGAAATTAACATGAGATTCTTCGCTTCACTTCGTTTCGCTCAGAATGACAGGTAATTATGTTTTTGAGAAGGAGGTGGTTGGAGGCGGGTGCCGCCAACCACCTCCTTCTCCCCACAACCTTCTAAGTAATTGTCATTCTGAGCAAAGCGAAGAATCTCATATTTTTAGCCGGACACTATTGATAAAAAAAGTATACTTTAGCAGGTTGTTCTAAAACTCACTCAGGTCTGAACAAAAAATGCCTAAACAATTAAAGTCTATCAACTACATGAAAAAAACATACACAATACTCTTTATTCTTCTCGTTGCAGTATCACTGAACCTGCCGGCCCAGAACAAACTTTTTACTGCCGACGATTATCTGAACATGGATCTGCATCCCAAAAGCATTAATAATCTTTCGTGGCGAGGTAATCAGGATGTTTTCACTTTCATTGAGAATAACGCCCTGCTGCAAAGAAATGCCGCCAACCCGTCAAAAACAGATACCATCATTAATCTTGCTAACCTGAACAAAAAGCTAAATGATCTTAATCAGAAGGAACTGACGAGCTTCCCCAATATAACCTGGATGGATGACAATAGCTTTTATTTCATCAGCCAGTCCGTGATCTTTAAGTACGACTGCCCTGCTGCTTCACTCGCTAAAGCCAATAAATTTGATAAAGACGGGGAAAATATAACCATCGACAGCAAAACGCTGCGCGTCGCATACACTATTAACAATAATCTTTTTGTGGCAATTGACGGGGTGACAATGCAGGTCACTGACGAAAAGAACAGCAATATTCTCTCCGGGCAGGTACCTTCGAGAAATGAATTCGGAATTGATGCGGGCAGCTATTGGTCTCCCGACGGAAAACGTCTGGCTTTTTACAGAATAGATCAAAGTGAGGTGACCGATTATCCACTGGTTAACATATATGACCGTATCGCACAAGCCTCACCAGAGAAATATCCTATGGCAGGAATGAAAAGCCAGAAGGTTGAGCTTGGAATTTTTAATCCTGATGTTAACGAGATTGTCTACCTGCAGACCAACGGACCCGAAAACCAGTATCTCACCTCTGTAACCTGGGATCCTGCATGCAGGTTCATATATACAGGCATACTCAATCGGGACCAGAATCATTTATGGATGAACAAATATGATTCCGGGTCAGGAAAATTTGTAAAAACCTTGTTTGAAGAGACAAACGACAGATATGTTGAACCCATGCACGGCCTCTCTTTTTTAAAATCAGATTTATCTAAATTTATCTGGCAGAGCCGCCGTGATGGATGGAACCACCTTTATCTCTATAATACTGAAGGATTGTTACTTAAGCAGATTACCACTGGCCAATGGGAAGTAACTGATCTTCTTGGCACTGATTTGCATGACAGATCAGTTTATTATGAGTCCACAATGGAAAGTCCTGTCGAAAGACACCTGTACAAGACTGACATTAAAACCGGTAAGACCGAAAAGATAACCGGTACCGAAGGAGTACACCATACAATTGCTGCCCCGGGAATGAACTTTTTTATTGATGTCTTCAGTAGTCCTCAGATGAGCCGTGCTTATTATGTTATAGATCAGAAAGGTACAAAGCTTGCTGTACTGAGTGAAGATGCAAATCCGTACAAGGATTATAAAACAGGTGAAATGTCAATTTTCACCATCAAAGCAAATGACGGGGTAACGGATCTTTATTGCCGGCTGATAAAGCCTGTCGATTTTGATCCGGCAAAAAAATATCCGTCATTGGTTTATGTCTATGGCGGACCACATGCCCAGATGATAGAAAAATCATGGACAGGAGGTGCAGGGTTCTGGCTGAATATGATGGCACAGCAGGGATATGTGATCTTCACCCTTGACAACCGTGGCTCGGCAAACCGTGGATTTGAGTTTGAAAGTGTTATCCACAGGCACGTAGGTGATATAGAGATTGCCGACCAGATGACAGGTGTAAAATATCTGAAATCGCTCTCTTATGTCGATACCACACGGATAGGTGTTGATGGATGGAGCTATGGAGGTTTCATGACCGTTTCGCTTATGCTGAGAAACCCGGGTGTATTTAGAGTTGCCTGTGCCGGAGGCCCGGTAATAGACTGGAAATGGTATGAAGTAATGTATGGCGAACGTTACATGGACACGCCTATGGAAAATCCGGAAGGATATAAAAAAGCCTCACTGTTGAATTATGCCGGCAATCTTCAGGGAAAATTACTGATCATTCACGGAACCAATGATAACACTGTAGTCTGGCAGAACAGTCTTGCTTTTCTTGATGAGTGCATCAGACAGGGTAAGCAGGTAGATTATTTCGTTTATCCGGGTGCCGTGCACAACACTGCCGGCAGGGCCAGAGTACACATGTTTAATAAGATAACAGGCTATTTTAATGACTATCTGAAGCAGACAAAATAGATTCAATATTTTATAAATAAATTGCATTTACCGGGAACAAATATGCCATATTAATTGTTAATTTATTAATAATTAATATCAGGCTTATGATAACAACATCCATTTTCCCGGGAAGATATGTTCAGGGCGCAGGAGCTGCACAAAAGCTGGGCATCGAAATGGTCAGGTTTGGCAAAAAGGGTTACATGATATGTGATCCGTTTGTATATGATAATATCCTCCCCGGCTTTCGTATAAAGATGGAAGAGGGTGTGAATGTTACAGTAGAGAAATTTGAGGGAGAGTGTTCCGATGAGGAGATCTCAAGACTTACGAAAGCAGCAACAGACGCCGGTTGTGAGTTTATTGCCGGCATAGGAGGCGGCAAAACTCTTGATACCGCTAAAGCTGTGGCCCATTCAGTTGGGAAACCTGTTATCATCGTTCCGACGCTTGCCTCAACCGATGCACCCTGCAGCGCTTTGTCAGTGATATATACACCAAAGGGTGAGTTTAAACGGTACCTGTTCCTACCGAAAAATCCTGATCTGGTGCTTGTCGACACCGAAATTATTGCACAAGCTCCGGCCCGCTTTCTCAGGTGCGGTATAGGTGATGCTCTTGCCACCTGGTTTGAGGCAGACTCCTGCCACCGTACTGTATCTGCTAACATGACCGGAAATCCCGGATCAATGACAGCTCTGGCCCTGGCACGTCTGTGTTATGATACTTTATTTGAATATGGTGAGGCTGCCATGGTGTCAGCTGAAGCTCATGTTGTTACTCCTGCGCTTGAACATATTGTTGAAGCTAACATCCTTCTCAGCGGACTGGGTTTTGAGAGTGGAGGGCTTGCTGCCTGTCACGCTATACACAACGGGCTCACAGTTCTTAAAGAGACCCATCATCTTTTCCACGGAGAAAAGGTGGCTTTCGGTGTGCTGGCTACTCTGTTTCTTACAGACCGCCCTGCCGATATTATTGATGATGTTTATACCTTATGTATGGCTGTCGGCCTGCCTGTCACGTTTGAAGAAATGGGAATGAAAGATCCATCAGATGAAGATCTTATGCGTGTAGGTGAAGCCTCTTGTGCCGAAGGTGAAACAATACACAATGAAGCTGGTGAAATAACTCCCGGAGCGGTGGTTGCAGCGTTACGTGCTGCTGACGGAGAAGGACGACGAAGAAAAAGTCTGAAAAATTAATCAGAAGTCCAGATGTATCTCGCTGACTGACTTTATTGCTCTGTTGGAAAAGAAATTGCTTGCCGGAAATATTCTGACCAGCATACCATTCTCTTCTGGTTTGGTTCTGGTCAGAAGGAATTTCTGCTTATCGTTGCGGTAAATAGTTCGAAAAAAGTTACAACACCTCTGTAGCCATCGGCACCTGCAAAACACATTATTTCATTGATTTTTACTCCACTTTGGGATGGGGCAAATAAGTTGATTTCCAAGCGATCGGAGATTTTATATTCATAACTGCTGATAGTCAAAATTTATTATATTAGTGGAAATTAAAACTAAAGATATTATTATGATAAATAGAAGAGAATTTATCAAGAAAGCAGGTATGGGAGCTGCAACAATTCCACTAATGGGATTAGCCCGATGCGGAACAGCCAATAAAGAGCAAAACAACAGGATAGTCGGAGGACGGGTAATAGATTCCCATATCCATCTTACCCCTGGCAAAGTAAAAAAGGTTCTGCAGATAATGGATGATAACTCTATCCGTTATGCCGTAATCATTGCTTCAATTATGGGTACAGATTTCGGGGATAAAGCCTTTTACGAAATTATGGATGCAATAAAACCATATAAGAACAGATTAGGACTTCACTATACATTTGATTGGAAACTGGCAGAGACTGATCCTGAATTCTTTAATAAAGCTCCGGATATGCTTGAAAGAGCAGTTAAAGCAGGTGCCATTGGCCTGAAAAATCTGAAACAACTTGGACTTGTAGCAAGGGATATTGAAGGTAAGCTGATAGCAATCGACGATCCGCGTCTTTTCCCGATTTGGGAGCGGGCAGAAAAACTGGGTATCCCCGTTGCATTTCATACAGGTGACCCTGTTGCATTTTTTGAACCATGGGACCCTAAGAACGAGCGTTGGGAAGAGCTAAAACTGCATCCGGAATGGTCATTTTCTGACCACAGTAAATACCCACCACTTAAAATTCTTTTTGAACAGGCTAATAATTTATATAAAAAATTCACAAAAGTTCAGTTCGTCAGTGTTCATGTGGCAGGATATTCCGAAAACCTGAAGGAGGTAAGCAAATGGATGGATGAAATACCAAATTTGTCAATTGATACAGCTGCACGGATTGGTGAACTTGGAAAACATCCGGCGAAAGAAGGGAATGACTTTTTTAATAAATACCAGGACAGAATAATGTTCGGTACTGATATGGCATACTGGGAAAATTGTGATGTTCAAGGTGCAGGACCTTGCAAAGATTTCACTAATGAAGAAACCAGAAACTTTTATAATGTACACTGGCGCTATTTTCAGACCAGTGATATACAATTCGATCATCCAACCCCAATTCAGGGAAACTGGAAAATTGACGGCATAGGCCTAAAAGAACAAGCCCTTAAGAAAATATACTGGGACAACGCTTACAGATTCTATAAACTGGATCGTTTTGGGGTTGCTTAAATGCCCCCCCTAATGATTATCAGGGGGGTCTTATTGCTGGCATCGATATGTGATGCCGATAGTGAAGGACGGTTTAAGAAGAATTTATTGAATTAATCAGAATCCCAGGTGTATTTCGCTGACTGACTTTATTGCCCTGTCGGAAAAGAAATCGCATGCCGGAAAGATCCTGAACAGGCCGCCATCCTCATCAGGTTTTGTCCTGACCAGGAGGAATTCCTGCTGGTCATTCCTGTTAAAAATTTCAGAGTATGATACGGCACATCTATAACCGTCTATTCCTACAAAACACATCATTCCCGATTGAAGATTCTGCCTGTCAACAGGATAATATTTCTGAAGCAGATCACCAAGAAGAATTCCTGCAAATGGTTCAGTGCTGTGAATTCCTTTTCCTCGTCCGTAAAAAACCGTTTTAAAAACAGTGCTTTCTTCATTTTCAGGAGCAAAAACTTTAAGTTGTTTATCACCTCTAAATAATTTAATATCTGAAGAATACAAAGGAGACATCCCTTTTACAACCGGGAATGATTTATGTACGGACTTAACAGTGATTTTTACGGGTGATGAAATGTTTCTTTCGGTGATAAGATCACTTGCTGCCACAATCCTGCTCTCAGCCGGAAGAGGCCAAAGATCTTTTGTTTTGGAAGGGACTATCCTCGATACTCCGGTTGCTATTATGATTTTATGAAGATTGTTCGGATAGTATATCTCTCCCCAGCTGAAAACAACCTTTTCTCCCTGTTCATTTTCAACTTCAACATATACATCAATGATAGGTTTAAATTCATCAGTATTAGACTTTTTAAGTATTCTTTTGTCAAGAATGTCGAAAAGAGAATAGCCATCGTACCTGTAAGCACCGACAAACCTGTCACCACCGGCACTGTCGAGAAGTGTCTCTTTGACAATAACAGAATGAAGAGGAAGCTCCGAAAAATTTACTTTACCACTGTTTACAATCTCTCCTTCTACAAACAAGTCCTTCACCGGAAGAGCATATGTATCAGTGTTGTCATAAAAATTATTGGTCATATCGGAAGTATCTGTCAGTTGTGTTGCCGGCGGGTTTGTTTTGACTGAGATTTTTTCATGTTGAGTTTTACATGATATCAAACTTAAGAAAATAATGAGAAGGGTTAGTACATTTTTCATAGTTTCAGGTATGATTATAAGCCCATTTTGTTCATTTCAGTATAAATTGGTCATATAGCTTCATCGGGCCATGCAACCAGTTCTCCTGTTCCTTTCAGTGCCGGACGCTGGGCGTCTACACTGCGAAGATATTTTCCCAGTTTTCCTGCCAGCTCCTTCACCTTTCCCGGTTGCTGACCAGCCAGATCATGAAGTTCTCCAATATCTTCAGAAATGTTAAACAATTCAAAATGCCGGTCTTCGTAATAATAAATCAGTTTCCAGTCACCACTCCTGATGGTGCTGGTGGTCCCTATACCAGGGCCGGTTGGACCCCAGTTATTCGGAAAATGCCAGAACAAATCTCTGTTATAGGCAGTAGTGCCGTTTTGCAACAACATCGGGACAAAGCTTCTCCCATCGACCGTTTGTACAGTTGAGTATTTCTTAACCTGTGCCATCTCAAGGATTGTCGGGAAAAAATCTTCAATAAGCAGATAGTCGTTGCATTTTGTTCCAGGCTGAACTTTCCCCGGCCATTTCACTATCATCGGTTCCCTGATACCTCCTTCATAAGCTGATCCTTTTCCACTGTTTAAAGGTTTGTTGTGGGTATGCAATTCTCCTGCACGCGGACGAAGACCAAAGCCGCCATTATCAGACATAAACAGGATGATGGTGTTCTCCTCCATACCATTTCTGTCGAGATATTCCATCAGATCGCCCAGACTTTTATCCATACCTTCAACCATTGAGGCATACCTGGCCTCTGATTCAGGAAGTCCCTTGTCGATATATTTTTTATAATACCTGTCATCAGCGTAAAGAGGAATATGTACCGCATAATGTGCCATGTTCAGGTAAAAAGGTTTTTCAGTCAATCGGGCCTTATCAAGGGCCTTTAAGGCCTCACGGGTCAAAGCTTCAGTCAGAAAAATAGTATCACCGTGGTACTGCTCCAAGCCTGGGACACCCCATGGAAGAGTATGCCCGCCTTTTTCTTTATTCCCAAAATTCTCCGTACCCAGATAACTACCCGGTCCGCCGGCAGCATGTCCGGCAATGTTGATATCAAACCCACAGTTCAACGGATCTGCTGATGGTGTTGTCATGGCCCCATAATGCGCTTTCCCGCAATGGATGGTAAAATATCCGTTATCTTTCAGAATCTGTGGCAATAATGTGGCATAAGTCGAACGCGGAACTGTATCAACAGGCTGTACCCCGTTTACATTCCATGCAGGATAGTCAAGGATATCGCTATGGCCATCCACAGAAGCATTTCTTTCTAAGGTCCAGTTTGTTACACGATGACGGGCAGGATTCATTCCTGTCATTAAGCTTACACGTGAGGGGGAACTGACGCTTGAAGCATAGGCCTGTGTGAACATCATTCCTTCACTCGCCAGCCGTTCCATTCCGGGCGTTGTGTATTTTTGATTTAAAGGTGTTTTTTCTTTCCAGAACGGAACCGAAGTATCCTGCCATCCCATATCGTCTACAAGAAACATTATAATATTGGGTTTCTTCGGGCTCTTGTTTTCACCATTACAAGCCGTGAATACCGACATCACGGAAGTAGCCAGTAAACTTAAGCCTGCAGGGCGTTTCAGGTAATTCCAGCTTTTCATTTTTTACCTTTATTAAATTTTCTTAATAAAGATATTAAATTATTGAAATCCTTCTTTCTTCTATATTCCGCGATGATTCTGCTCACTCCACCACAGCGACAATTATATCCATCACGTTTGTCAAAGTGGGACCGGTAATGATATGTCCTCCTTCTTTTTCAAAGAAATGATATGAATCAAAATCCCTGAGATATTTTTCAGGATCAACATTTTCAGCAAGGGCATCTGGTACAGTATCAGAGTCAACAACAGCCCCGGCAGCATCTGTGGGACCATCATTACCATCAGTCCCTGCCGAAAGTATTGTTATCCCCGGATGATCCTTCAAAAGCTTTGAACAAAGCAATGCCAGATGCTGGCTTCTTCCACCCCGACCTTTTCCTGTCATCTTTACAGTTATCTCTCCGCCAAACAAGAGACAGACCGGTTTTATCTCATTTTCGTTATTCTTAAATTCCACTGATGTCTTTACGATATATTCTGCAACTGAATCAGCATCACCCTGCAACTGATCGTCAATAATAAAAGGATGTATTTTGAGGTCCAGAGCTTTCTGAGCTGCTGCCTCAAGTGCCAGACGATTTGTCCCTATAAGAAGGTTATGTACATTCTTAAAGACAGGATCTCCTGGTTTTGGTGTTTCCGGCCTTATGCCGGTTTTACCATCATTTAAATGTTTTAATAGCCTCCCGGGAGTTGATTTTATCAGGTCAAACTTTTCTAAAACATCAAGTGCCTGCTGAAAAGTGGTAGGATCGGGGGTTGTCGGGCCTGAAGCAATTACATCCAGCGGATCGCCTGGCACATCTGACAGAATCAGACTCACAAGTGCTGCAGGGTATACAGCCCTTGCGAGATTACCTCCCTTTATAACCGATAAATGCTTGCGTACTGCATTAATATCTTTAATGCCGGCTCCACAGTTAATCAGAAGATCATTAACCTTCATCAACTCTTCAAGAGATGAACCGGAAGGAAAATCAGGAAGAAGTGCTGACCCCCCGCCCGACAGAAGACATATAACCAGATCATTATTACCAGCTTTACTTGCTATTTTCAGTATATTCGAGGTTGCTTTAAATCCGTTAGAATCGGGAAGAGGATGACCTGCTTCTGTGACTTTAATATATTTCAACTTACTGGAATGACCATATTTAACGACAATATGACCTTCCGTAATCCTGGGACCAAGAATCTTTTCCACCTCCCCGGCCATCATGGCACTAGCTTTCCCGGCACCAATAACATATATATTTCTGACAGTTTCGAGGGAAAAGTCAAGAGGACCAATCAACAGATGATTATCCTGTAAATCCATTGACTTGGTTATCAGTTTTTCAGGAAGCACCCTGCTGACGCCAGCAGAAAAGATCTGTTCGGCAATTATTCTATGGTTCATTTTTCCTTTTATTAGTTACAAATAAGAGTTGACATAGAAGACCGATAATTTACAAAACAAAAATCACAAAACAATAAGTGAGGTGATCCATACACATGAAAAGACCACCAGACCCATCACGAGAGTTGATGATGAATAAACTTTCAGAGTTATTCCCGGATCAATGTCTGAAAACCTGGACACAACCCAGAAATATGAGTCATTTGCATGAGAAACGATCATTGAACCTGCTCCCATTGAAAGCATTACAAGCAACCTTCCCCATTCCGAACCGAGACCAAGCATTGACAGCATGGGTGCAACAAAAGATGCCGTTGTGATTATTGCCACAGTTGATGAACCCTGAGCTGTTTTCATAACTACTGCAATAAGGAATGGTACCACAAGACCAATACTCGTTCCGGCCAAAAGTCCTCCCAACGCTTCACCAATACCTGTCGATTTTATAACCATACCAAACATTCCACCTGCTGCCGTAATAATAAGTATGGGCCCTGCTTTTTCAACAGCTTCAGAAAAAATATCGTTCATTGACGCAATTGATTTATCCTTAATTAAGAACATAGCCAGAATAACACCAATTGACAAAGCAATTATTGGTTCCCCGGCAATAAAGAAGATTTTTGCAATAACGCTTTGTCCTCCTTTATCGATAAGACTGAACAGCGATCGCATAGTTATGAGCAGAAGAGGAACAACAATCGGAAGAAAAGAGAAAAAGGCCGGAGGAAGATGATTTTCAGTTATCTGCTCTTCAACCTCAATTTCTTTTGCGGGTTGATAGTTACTGCCTTTTGTCATCCATTTGCTCCAGAAATACGCAGCCAGTGCACCGGGGATTGCGAAGATTGCTCCGATAATTATAAGGTAACCGATATTTACTTTGATGATCCCGGATGCAGCAAGCGCCCCGGGGTGAGGTGGCATAAGACAATGCACGGAATAAAGCGAGCATGCCAGCACAGTAGCCATGAATGGCATCGCCTGTTTCGTCTTTGAGCTGAATGACTTTGCCAGACCACTTAAAATAATAAATCCCGAATCGCAAAATATTGGTAATCCTGTAACAAATCCGGTGATACCAAGTGCAGGGGCACTCCTGTTTTCGCCGGTTTTCGAAAGAATATACTGTGCAATACTCAGTGTTCCTCCTGTCTTATCGAGTGTAATGCCAATAATAGCCCCCAGTATTATCAAAAATCCTATGGAAGCCATTGTACTTCCGAACCCTTCTTTAATTGTACTTATAATCGTGTTTGCAGGAAGGGTTGTAAAAGCCAGAAAGAGTGAAACAAGAAAGAGGGCGATAAATGCATTCAGCTTCAATTTCGATGTGAAAAAAATTATTGCAACTATGCTGATCCCTACCAGAATGGATATGGTTAAAACGCTCATGGTCTTGTACTATTTTGAAAATCTATTAATACTTGCCGTACTCCATTAGAGTATCCCACATTGCCCAAAAATTTTCCGGAGGCACATCTTCCTGAACATTATGTACCGGAGCATATACAAAACCTCCTCCCGGAGCCATTATATCGAGTATCTTCTTAACCTCATCTTTTACAAGTTCAGGACCGGCGTTTTTCAGAGTTGATTGTGTATCAACTCCACCACCCCAGAATACGAGGTCTTTCCCAAAGTCCTTTTTCAAACCTTTCAGATCCATATCTGCAGCTGTAAATTGTACAGGATTAAGAATATCCAGACCGGCTTCGATCAGGTCAGGAAGCAGTACCCGCACTGATCCGCACGTGTGCATAAATATCTTGATGTGAGGCAGTCTCTTTTTGATATGCGACCATAAGAGTCCGAATCTCGATATTATGGTTCTTCGCAAATAATCTGGTTCCAGCAGAGTAGAAGTCTGGGTTCCAAGATCGTCACACTCTGCTACAACACTTACCCTGTTTTGAAGATTGTTTTCAATCAGCCAGTCAATAAGCATATTCCAGTAATCAAACTTATATTCAAGGATCAGATCAAGCAATGTTTCAACACCGGCCGGATCGACCATTGTATCGCAATACCAGTTTTGATATCCTCTTATCCTTAATGATACTTCAGTAAGACCAGCAACATTTCTGTCAGCAATAACACCATAATCATAAATATCTTTTATCTGTTCTGCTAAATCACTTTTGATAATATCGGCATGATAATCAAACTTTGGAAATTTATAGTTTAGCAATCCTTCATCTATTGAAGGAAACTGCTCCAAGGGATAAGTATACTGATTGAAATAGAAGTCTTTCGATTCATCCATTTTCCAGAGACATCCCCATACATCAGTGCATTCCCATACACCATCTTTTATTTTTACAATTTTTTCAAAGTCAGGAATCCTTCTCGCTCCGATACGCCTGACATCCGATTGCAGTTTTTCCAATGTTTCCTTTACCGGTGTAACAATCTGCTGAACAGGATCTATCTCTTTCTTTTCATATTCAGGTGATAATCCCCGGAGTTTCATGGCTCTTATAAAAGCTTTTTTATTAATCCCGGTAACAGTGGTCCCGGCAAGATCGTATGGCACCCTGTCAGGCTCAGCATGATTGAGTGTAATATCCAATCGTTCACAACTTTTCATTAATATTTACAGATTTAAAGGTTTTATTTCAGGAATCAGAAGATGCATAATCCCAAGAGCAATAAAATAACCGACAGAGGCAATAAAGAAAGGAATAACATAACCATCTGTTCCCAGGTTTTGCAATATCCTGCCGACCAATTGAGCTATAAGTGCACCTCCTGCGGCACCTGCGAAGCCACCTATTCCCGTTACTGATGCAGTTAATTTTTTGGGAAAGATATCTGACATAAGGCTGAAGATGTTGGCCGACCAACCACAATGACCTCCTGCAGCGACAGCTATCAGGGCCACTGCTATCCAGACATTATTCGTATGGGGAACAAACATGACAGGTATTGCAAATATGGCGCAGAAAAGAAAACCCATCTTTCTTCCCTTGTTTAATGACCATCCCATCTTAAGAAATTTCGATGAAAGCCATCCCAGAAAAATTCCTCCCAACCACGAAATAAGATATATCAGGAAGAACGGTATACCGATCTCTTTCAGGTTCAATCCAAATTTACTATTCAGGAATTTAGCACCCCAGAAGAGATAAAACCACCAGATAGGGTCGGCCATAAATTTCCCGATACAGATCGCCCACACTTCCCTTGTCTTAAGTAATACGCCCCAGCTGACTTTGCCGGATATTTCAGGAGTAGCATCACTGTTGATATAATCGCATTCACCTTTGCTTGTAAAACGGTTATTTTCAGGTTTATTATAAAATAAAAGCCAGCATATGATCCATATTATACTAATCGGTAATGTCCATACGAAAGCTGCTCTCCAGTCATTATTAAATGCTGCCACAATAACAGGGATAGCAAGCGGAGATATAAGAGTTCCCACGTTTGCTCCTCCGTTATAGAAACCGACAGCCAATGCTCTTTCTTTCTTCGGGAACCATTCCGCAAGAACTTTGTTGGCAACAGGAAAATTCCCCGATTGACCGACAGACAGACCTGCTCTTGACAGTGCGAATCCGATCCATGACTTTGCAAAAGCTGCAGAAGCCTGGGCAATTGCCCATAAACCTACCGAAATAGCGTATCCTGCTTTTGTTCCGATCTTATCAACAACAGAGCCCATTATCAGGAAAAAGAGAGCATAACCGACCATAAAAGCAGTATTGATGTTACCATATTGCTGCTCGCTCCAGCCAATATCCTTCTGTAAAAAAGGAGCCATGATCCCCAGGGCTGATCTGTCGATATATAACAGCGTTGTTGCAAAGAACAGAAATAGAAGGATTATCCATCGGATATTTGAAGACACGGGTATTGTTTTCATTACAGAGGCTCTCTTATGGATTCGGGATTTTACAAATTGAAAAGAGAAACAAAAATCATTTAACAAACAATATGCAAATCAGACATTTTCAGGAACTACAAAAGGTTCACGATATTGCCGGGAAAGAAGGGAATCAGCCTCCGGATCATTAATGAATTTCATCTTTTGAGGATCAAATTCCAGTGATCTTCCCAGACGATATGCAATATTACCCAGGTGAATCAAAGCACAGGAATAGAATCCTTCCTTAATATTCCCGTTTGCAAGATCCTGGTTATTATTAACTATAGCCTTAATAAAATTCTCGTAATGATCACCAGGCCCATTACCCCGTTCTCCCGGCACCCGTTCTTTTCCAATATAAGCCTGCCACTCATTTACATTCTTAGTCAGATATCCTTTTGAACCAAAGAACAGGTTGCCTATGCTATTTTCAGAACTTACCATATAAGTATTTCCCGATGCCGTGCCTTCACTGACAACACCTTCCCTGTTGGTTATCCAGTGACGGACCTCAAACTGAAGTATTTTTTTCTTATCGCCGCCACCATCCGGATTTGGGAACTCAAAAACAGTGATCAGATCATTGGGTGTTTGCTGATCATCGTTAAACATAAAATGGCCTCCGATTGAACTTATTTTTGTCGGAAGAGTGACCCCCAGTCCCCACCTTGCAATATCCATTTCATGAACTCCCTGATTACCCATATCTCCATTACCATAATCCCAGTTCCAATGCCAGTTATAATGAAACCGGTTTCTCGAGAATGGTCTGAGAGGTGCCGGTCCCAGCCATAAGTTGTAATCGACACCTGCAGGAACAGGCTCATCGGGTGTTTTTCCAATAGTATCCCGCCATTTATAGCAAAGGCCTTTCGCCATATACACTTCTCCCAGATTCCCGTCATGAAGGAATTTTGCCATCGATTGCGCGCATGGATTACTCCTCTGTTCTGCACCATCCTGAACGATCTTCTTATATTTTTCTGCAGCTTCAACCAGTTTCCGGCCTTCATAAAAATTATGACAGCACGGTTTTTCCACAGACACATGTTTACCTGCCTGAAGTGCCCATATCGACGCAAGCGAATGCCAGTGGTTAGGCGTTACAATTGAAACAGCATCAATATCCTTGTCCTCATACAATACCCTCATATCCGTATAAGTCTTAGGCTTTTCCAATCCTTTATCGAGGAAATGTTTTTTTATCAGTTCACCGAACAGGTTGCTGTCTACATCACAAAGCGCAACCACACGGGCATTTTTCAGCTTCGAATAACCTGATATATGCAACTGTCCCTGTCCCCGTATCCCTATCACTGCAACATTTACCCTGTCATTAGCACCCTTCCATCCCGGTTTCAGGATAATAGGAGCAACAGCCAAACCGGCCGTCCCTGATATAACCTTCTTACCAAATTCACGTCGATTCATAAGCTGATTATTTAAATAATTAATTATATCATTTCAAGATTGGATATTGTTCATTTCAAGCCATATCGTTTCCCGAATGTACAGAAAATATTTTCCACCTCTCTTTTCCTGAAAAAATTTATTTCAATTAAGGATAAATTTTAATAATACGCAGATTATCCAAAGAAGAGATATGCAACCAATATTGCAGCGGTAAAACCAGCAAGATCAGCAAGCAAACCACACCCTATCGCATATCTTGTATTTTTAATACCAACCGAACCAAAGTACACTGCAATAATATAAAATGTCGTATCGGTAGTTCCCTGCATTGTGCAGGCTAACCGACCTATGAATGAATCGGCTCCGTGTGTTGTCATTGCATCAACCATCAACCCGCGAGCTCCGCTTCCTGAAAGTGGTTTCATGAATGCAACAGGCAATGCTCCGGTAAATTGGGTATCAATACCCATCCATCCAAAAAACGCGGCAATTCCTGAGATAATGAAATCCATTGCACCTGATGCTCTGAATACACCAATTGCCACCAGAATAGCAACAAGGAATGGAATAATCTTGATGGCGATATTAAATCCTTCCCTGGCACCCTCGATAAAAGCGTCATAGACATTCACCTTTTTCAGGAATGCCAGGACTATAAAGATTACAATGATCGACATCAGAATAAAATTTGCCGCAAAGGTTGAGATCGTCGAGATCTGCTCCTTAGGAAGCCCGCTGAAATAAAATATTATTCCGGCTATTATTGCAGTAAGCCCCCCGAGATATGCCATGATAACCTTATTGAACAAGTTGATCTTCTGGATTATAGCAACGCTTAATATCCCTGTGATGGAAGCAGCAAAAGTTGAAATCAGAATCGGTATAAAAATATCAGCCGGATTTGCTGCTCCAAGCTGGGTCCTGTAAACAATGATGCTGACCGGAATGATGGTAAGCCCTGCTGCATTAAGGACCAGAAACATAATCTGGGCATTTGAGGCAGTCTCTTTATCAGGATTGGCTTCCTGCAACTCTTTCATTGCCTTAAGCCCCATTGGAGTAGCAGCATTATCCAGACCAAGCATATTTGCAGAGATGTTCAGCATTATCGATCCATATGCAGGGTGACCTTTGGGAAGTCCCGGGAAGAGCTTCTGAAAAAGAGGGCCCATGAGCTTGCCAAGAATATCAACAACGCCTCCTTTCTCTCCAACCTTCAGTAATCCCATCCAGAGGGTAAGAGCCCCGGTCAGTCCGAGTGAAATTTCGAAACCTGTTTTTGCATTTGAGAAAACCGCACTGATCAGATCATTGAATATTTGCGTATTGCCTGCAAATATCAATTGCCCCAGAGCAACAAGAAAACCAACGAGGAAAAAAGCAATCCAGATGTAGTTTAATGCCATCCTATTAAATTGAGTTGCTAAGATAATTATTAGGAAAGATAAAAGACAAAAGTAAAAAGATAAAATTGAGGGGGTGGGTATGAGGGATGGGGTGCGAAGCATTACTTCTGTTAAATAATCATAATTAGTAAAACTGATTCTTTTTATCTTTAGTGGTATTAGGTATATTTGTATTATAAAAAAATTATTATGGCACGATTTAACAGAGTGGATGTTATTCTTAAAATGAAGGAAGCAGGTATTGTACCTGTATTCTATAATAAAGATGCGGAAATATGCAGGAACGTGATCAAGGCTTGTTTTGACGGTGGTATTAAAGTTTTTGAATTTACCAATCGCGGTGACTATGCTCATGAGATATTCAGTGAGCTTGGCAAATGGGCTGAGAAAGAGATTCCTGGTATGATACTGGGTGTGGGATCTGTAGTTGATCCGGGAACAGCTTCACTTTATATGCAATTGGGAGCCAATTTCATTGTTTCCCCTGTTCTGAATCCTGAAATGGCAAAAGTTTGTAACCGCAGGAAAGTCCTGTGGTCACCCGGATGCGGATCACTGTCAGAAATAAGTTATGCTGAAGAACTTGGCGCTGAGATAGTTAAAATATTCCCTGGATCATCTGTCGGAGGTCCTGGTTTTGTAAAAGCAATAAAAGGCCCATGCCCATGGACAAGCATCATGCCTACCGGAGGTGTAGAACCAACGGTTGAAAATTTAAAAGCATGGTTCGAAGCAGGTGTTGCCTGTGTCGGAATGGGATCAAATCTCTTCACTAAGGATCTTATACAGAAAAAAGACTGGAAAATGCTTACTCAGAAAGTTGCTGAAGCAGTTGAAATAGTAAAATCCGTAAGGAAAGCTTAAATATTTTGACCTGAATAAGATTCTATGAAATCTTTTGCCAGCACGGATTTGTAATCCGTGCTTAGAAATAATGTTGATTAAGAAAGGATTTTTGTAAGAAATGAATTGCTTTAGAATGGAAATTATATGGATTGTAATAAAGTAAAAGGCACGGATTGCAAATCCGCGCCAGCGATGATGAAAAGAAGGATATTGAGTTTTTTGTTTTTTGCATTAGCATGTACCATGTTCATGACTGTTTCAGCACAGGATATCAAACTGCCGGCACCCGATAAAACGGGCGGCAAGCCTCTTATGCAGGCCCTCAGCGAGAGACAATCCCTGAGATCATATACAAAAGACAGCCTGACACAACAACAGCTTTCCAACCTTCTGTGGGCCGGCTGGGGAATTAACAGGCCTGATAAAAGAAGAACCGCGCCATCGGCAATGAACGACCAGGAGATTGATATGTACATTACACTGCCGGGAGGACTTTATCTGTATATCGCCGAATCACATACATTGAAAATAATTAACAATAAAGACCTCAGAAGATTAACAGGCACACAATCTTTTGTTGGCACTGCAGCATTAAACATTGTATATGTTGCTGATTTATCAAAACACGGGAAAAGTGAAAGTGAAAAAATTGAAGATTCCGATTTACTGTTATCATATGCCAATACAGCATTTATTGCACAGAACATCTATCTCTACTGTGCATCTGAAAATTTGGGTTGTATTATAAGAGGATCTATATCAAAAGACCGTCTCGCTTCAGAGATGGGTCTCAGAGCTAATCAGAAAATAACACTTGCACAGACTGTAGGCATACCGGATAAATAATAGCTATATCCTTAAATATTAAAACCACGGATCGCTGAATTCATTATGGAATCAGAAAATCCGTGGTTTTTTATATTATTACTTTTTTGTTACACAGAGAGCACAGAGGAGACACAGAGGGTCACAGAGGTAATTCTCCCCTTCTCATTTTCTCCCCCCCCCCCCTCTCAATTATTCTCCCGGAGCCCTGTAAAGCTCAATATTTGATATAACCGGGCAGGCTTTCGATTCAGCGATAGTTACTTTAATTTTCGAAGCCTTTACAACAGGAAATTTCCTTATCACTTTATGACCTATGGTTGTACCATCAAGTATTTGTTTCCATCCGCCATCGACAAAAGCTGAAACATTGAATTCCTGAACTCTCTGACCCAGCTTAATATATTCCTGAAGGATGATCCTGTTCACTTCAGTCTCAGCTCCAAGGTTTATAACCACATCGCCTGTTGTTTTCGAATCACTTGTTGCCCAATATGTTTCAGGATCCCCGTCATTAACATTAAGGCCTTTGTATTCTTTTCCTCTGCACTCAGAAGCAGTTACTTTCTTTCCTTTTGCAAGATCAGTTTCGAACTCTTTGTCACGCAATTCTTTGAAGGCCAGTACCGATTTGACGTCATTCTCATTTAAAAGTCCTCTTCTGTCAGGAGGGATATTAAGGAGAAGATTACTGTTTCTGCCGACTGAAGAATAATAAAGCTCAAGCAGGTTCTCAGGTGACCTTACAAGTGAATCCTGATTCCGGTGATAAAACCATCCGGGACGGATTGAGACATCTACTTCAGCAGGTACCCAGTAATTCCCATCTTCATGACCTTCTCCAAGTATCTTTGCAAAATTACCTCCCGGGTACATCTCATCTTTTTTAAGCAGACACCAGTTGGTCAGGCTACCCATTCCGCTTTCATTTCCAACCCAGCGGACATCGGGTCCTGCATCACTGAACATTACGGCGGATGGCTGTAACTCTCTGACGATCTTGTGAGTATTTGGCCAGTCATAATAAGTTTTATTATCAATATTCCTTTTTTCTCTGGCTCCGCCATAATAACCGTTACCACCATTTGCGCCATCGAACCATACTTCGAAAACATCGCCATAATTTTTAAGAAGCTCTCTTAACTGATTACGGTAGTATGTCAGGTATCCGGGAGTACTATAGATCGAACTGTTCCTGTCCCATGGCGACAGGTAAACTCCGAACTTGAGACCATACTCATCGCATGCCTGCCTTAGTTCCCTTACAACATCACCCTTACCATCTTTCCAGATTGAGTTTTTCACGGAATGTTCGGTGAATTGAGATGGCCACAGGCAAAAACCATCATGGTGTTTGGCAGTTATTATTATGCCTTTCATCCCGGCTTCCTTTGCAACTTTTGCCCACTGACGGCAATCGAGTTCCGACGGATTAAAAACCGATTCTTTTTCATCTCCGTAACCCCATTCCTTATCGGTGAATGTATTAACGGTAAAATGAGCAAACATGTAATACTCCATATCGTGCCATGCAAGCTGCCTCGCCGAAGGAACCGGACCAAATGGTTCCGGAGGTTTCACCTTTGAACATCCATTCAGAAGAATAACTGAAATCAGAAGAATAAATACTCTTTTCATTTTTTTCTATGATTACGGTTTGTAGGATGCAGTAATTAAAAACTCCGTGTAACTCTGTGAATCCTCTGTGTTCCTCCGTGTCAGTTCTTAAAAAAATTTCACAGAGAGACACATAGAAGGCACAGAGATCCACAGAGGCCTGATATCTATAATTTTAAGTAATCTACAACTCTTTAATCCTGATATTGCGGAATTTAAGTTCTGAGCCATGACCAAGGAAACCAATATGTCCGGTCTTGTTTTTTAATCCCGGATGATCATTGTGATCCATGGTACCATTATCTCGAGGACCGGCAATGTCTCCATCCACAATAGTAGTGCCGTTTAGAATAACTTTTACCTGAGTTCCCTTGACAACCACTTCCTCATAATTCCACTCACCGACAGGTTTCAGATAGTCTCTTTTGGCAGGGATCACACCATAGACAGAGCCATGATACTGATAGGGCTTCAGGTTTGCATATACCGGAGCTGTATTGTCGAGAATCTGAAGTTCCATCCCAACATACGCAGCATCGCCGGTGAGGGGAGCTCTTATTCCAAGACCATTATTTGCACCTGGTGTAAGCTGAAATTCAAAACGGAAAATAAAATCTGCATACTCTTTTTCGGTATAAAGATTTCCGCCTGAGCCGCTGTTAGGCTTTACAACTATCATTGCATCTTCAGCTACATACGATTCTTTGTTCCCAACCCAGTTATTGAGGTTTCTGCCATTGAAAAGTGCCACAAATCCATCAGCTTTTTCTTCAGGGGTGAGATTATATTCTTTTTCACTTATCTCCCTGACATAGATATCCCTGAAAGCCAGTTTATTACCGTGAGCCTGCAATTCTATTGCTCCTTTCGGGAAGATAGGAATATTGCGATCCCAGTAATTTTCCATTGTTACGTTGTCAACAACAAGTTCACCGTTCAGCCATACTGAAACTTTCTCTCCTATCATTACTATTCTGAAAGTGTTCCAGTCATCTAAAGGATTATCTGCGACTTTCAAAGGTTTTGATGGATTTTTCTGATTATTGTATAAACCACCGGATCCAACCTGAGCACCAACTTCTACTCTCGAAGTATCCCAGATCTGTACCTGAGGCGACCCTCTGAGATAGACACCACTATCGCCTTCTTTAGTAATTTTCCAGTCAACAAGCATCTCAAAATCGCCATATTCCTTAACAGAGCATAGATTATCACCTGTGCCGCTAAACCATATACAACCATCCTTTACGCTCCAGTTTCCTGCAACTTTCTTATTCGCTTCCAGCTGTTTTTTAGCAAGCTCTGCAGGTTTCATCTTGGCCCGTGCAACAGGGTTTTCAACAAGTCCCTGCCAGCCTGTAAGATCTTTCCCGTTGAACATCGGTTTAAATCCCTCATCGGCAGGCATTGAGGCCAGATATTTATTAACTTTTTCTTTGTCGTATGAACTTTCCGGACCGGCAAGTTTCCCGGTTGTCCTGGTAAGAATCTCTTTTACCATGTCGCCATACATTCCGGTTTTCGAATTTACAGTAGGAAGAGCGATATACATTGCCGATTGTGCAGCTTCAGCAGAAGTAGCCGGATCGTCAAGGTAGTTTGCAACAAAGTACAATGACTGATAAGTCTTTAGTTTCCCGGCTTCGGTCAGTATTTCATTCTTGCGGCCGGCACTCAGGGCATAAGGCATTATCTTACGGTAAAGCAACAATTTCTCGTCGTCAGGCAAAGGAGCGGATTTTATCTGCTTCACATAACCTTCAAAAGCAGGGCCTTCAAAAGTCTTGTTGCCCGAAGCACAAATCGCATACAATGCTGATGATGCTGAATAATCACACCAGGTGGTGAGTGCCTTGAAGCAGACATCACGCATTCCCGGATTTCCATTCTCAAATTCCTTTAAGACAACAGCAAGTGCTTCTCTTCCTCCTGTACTTGCAAGAACAGGTATGATCTTTTCCTTTTGAATTTTTCCTTCCATCGCTTTAAGAAGCGTTGAAGACCTCTTTTCGGGATCAGAAATTTTACCTGCTGAAACTGCCAGCGCATTTTGTATATCCGAAACCTTATCAGGATTATCATTAACGGCAAGAAGCTCAATCAGTTTTGCCTGGTCTGATGGTTCTGCAAGACTGGCAAGAGCTTTAATGGCAGCAGCTTTAACAGTTTCATCGGCTGATGAAGTAAACGGAAGAACTTCTCTGAAATATTTATTGTCTTTATTCCATGCCAACAATTCAATTACACTTTTCCTGGCAGATGATGAGCCTGATTTAAGAACAGGGATCAGAAGCGGAATGCTCTCACTTCCGGCTACAACTTTAAGAGACGATATTGCAGCTTCCTGATCAGGATCGCTGTTAAATTTCATCATATAATCTATCAGAGCAGGTACAGCTTTCTTCCCGTTAATTTTAACAACAGCCTTTGCTGCTTCACTCCTTATTGCAAAATCCTGATCTGACAACGAAGAAGTTACCAGAGGCAAAGCAGTTGCATCACAACGTGTTCCAAGCATTGTAATAATTTCTGATTTAGCTTCAGGAATGGCTTTGGGAAAGTAATCGATCCATTTCTTTGTTACCTCTGTTCCGGGGATAGCTAATGATATGCGCAATGCTGCATTCCTGTATTTTTTATTTGGATGAGCAGCAGCTTTGATCAATTCAGACATTGCACTTACACCATGAATACCTGCATAGATATCAAGAGCATCCGTTTTATTCTGAATAGTAAGATCATCGTTACATTTCGAGATGATAAGTTTACATATCTTGTCAGCTGTTTTGACATTACCGTTCTTGCCAATATTCCTTGCGTAGTTAAGCAAAGAAGCTGTGGCTCCGGTTTGTTCCCACTTGTATGAAACTTCTTTTGCAGCTTTCTCCAGAACAGGATATGCTAACGGACTTCCGCTCTGAGCAAGAGCATTATAAGCTGAAGCTTTAATATTCAGATCATTGCTTGTAGTAAACGAAATATATTCGTTAACAGCAGCCTGCGAATTCATCAGAGCAAGAGCATTCATAGCAGCTGCGGCACATGGGATATCTTTGTTTTTAAGTGCCTCAGCTAAAATAGTCTCAGCAGTCTTTCCTCCGACAGCTCTTATTACAGCAATGGCAGGTTCACAAATCTCTTTGTTGGCAAGGTAGATTTTTACAGCTTCTGCTGACTGATTACCGCCTATCAGCTGAAGTTGTTTCATGAAAAAATCTTTTACATTGTTGTCTTTCTGACCAACAGCATAACTGATGCATATCTTTTCCCACATAGCTTTTTCCGAATCCTTCCCACCCTGTGAAAGGAAACGGGAAAGACTTTCAATTGCAAATCTGGCACTGGTGTCATCACCGGTTCCGGGAGGTACAATCTTATCGCATATCTGTTTAATACCTGTCTCTCCGATCGACAGCATATCGCCCATCAGCTTGTTGTTAAACTGAAGATCATTTGCAGGAAAACGTGCAAGAAGGTCGGCAACTTTTGTTTCAGTAGTTCTTTTATCCTGTGAATAAGACGAAAATGAAATCAGCAGGAAAGAAAGACTTATTATAAGTAATTTATTGATTTTCATACGTAAATGATTTTAATAGTTGTATGGAATCCACATGTTTGAAAACTAACTTCATATTTATTAGTGTTTTTCAGCAACATGTGGATTTCATATTTTCAATTTTAAAGTTTTCAATTTAATTTCACCTGTCAGATCTTCCAGGGACCACGCATTGGCGGATTAATAAGCCTGTTAGCACCATCATCATCAATGACCTGCTGTTTAACCGGATCATATTTAAGGTTTCTTCCAAGGCGAAGAGCAATTGCTCCAAGGTTAACTATTGAACATGATCTGTGACCATTTGACTCATTCAGAGCAAATTTCTGACGTGTACGAACCGATTCGCTGAATGTAGTTATCTGAGGTGCAGGATCGGGAAGGGAATTAATAAGTTTCTCAATATTGGGTATAGTAGATCTGAATCCCTTATATACTTTCCCGTTAGGACCTTCAATATAAGCTGCTTCCTTGTCACGGTTTTCGCCATCGAGTATTATCTGGCATCCATCGGCATAGGTATATGTTATTCTCCGCCATGAACCGACAGCATCGTAATGCTGCTGAGGTGCATCTATTTCTACAGAAATCGGGCCGGTATCATCTTTCCCGAGCATGTATTGGACAGGATCGAGATAATGCTGACCCATATCGCCCAGTCCTCCGGCATCATAATCCCAGTAGCCACGGAATTTTGCATGTACTCTTTCAGGATTATAAGGTTTGTACGGGGCCGGACCAAGCCAGAAATCGTAATCCAATTCCGGCGGAACAGCCATTGGCTTTAAATTATGTTCTCCGCTCCAGTAGAATTTCCAGTCGTAACCTGTTATTCCGCTGACAGTAAATTTCAGAGGCCAGCCCAGCACTCCGCTATCGATAAGTTTCTTAAGAGGTTTCACCGTCGTACCCAGACCATAGAACTGGTCTTTAAATCTGAACCATGTATTGAGACGGAACATTCTGCCATGTTTCTGAACCGCTTCAACAACTTCGATTCCTTCACCAATGGTACGTGTCATTGGCTTTTCGCACCAGATGTCTTTTCCGGCTTCAGCAGCTGCTTTTGATATTAATCCGTGCCAGTGAGGAGGAGTGGCAATGTGGACAACATCTATATCAGGCCGGGCCAGAAGCTCACGAAAATCATGATATCCTGTAATATTTCCTCCAGCCTGAGCTATTGCCTGAGCAAGATGGTTTTTGTCAACATCGCATACTGCAAGTAACCTGCCTTCATATGCAATATGTCCTCGTCCCATTCCGCCAACCCCGATTATTCCTTTGGTAAGCTGATCGCTGGGTGCCATATATCCGGGTCCTCCAAGCACATGTCTTGGAACAATAGTAACAGCAAGGGCAGCAGCGGTTGTCTTTCTCAGGAAATCGCGCCTCCCAATGTTTTCTTTTTTCATATAAATCTGTTTTTTATTCATTGTAAATTTAAGTTAAAATCATTCTGACGGGAACCGATCATTTATTTCTTCAGGCTGTATAAAGACACTGAGAAGAGATATATCATACAAAGTATCAGAATGGACATCCCGATTGCAATATTACTGATATCGCTTACCCATCCTATTAATAAAGGTATTACAGCTCCACCCGAAATTGCCATCATCATAAGCCCTGATATCTCATTATTGCGTTCCGGATACTTTTCCACAGCTATTGAAAACACAAGAGGCCAGATGTTTGCAACTGCCATGCCGATGAGGAATACAAGACCCCATGCTATTACCGTCGATTTGATAAGAAGTATGGCAGCAATAAAGAGTATACCCAGAATAGTTGTCCACATAAAGAATTTTCTCGGCGATATTCTCGTAAGAAGGATTGCACCGGCAAAAGTGGCAAGCATACGTCCGAAGAAATAAACACTTCTTCCCGATTCTGCAGCAATCGGATCAATGCCAAACTGTTTGATAAGGAACTGGCCTGAATTGGAATTAAAACCAACATCAATACCAACCACCAGGAATATTGACAAAACCATTAAAAGTATAAACTTATTTCCCAGGAGTTTAAACGATGAAGCAAAAGTAGCCTTGACCCCGGTCTGTCTCTTCTCTTCAATTTTAATGGACCCCAGCCAGAGAACGGAAAGTATTGAAACGACTCCGAATACCAGGAAAAGCAGTTTCCAGTCACCAAAACGAGCAGCAAAAACTGCAGCCAGGGGAGCCCCAAGCATGGAACCAATTGCTTTGACAAATTGAGAAAAACTCAAAAAACTCGATGCCCGGTTGCCCGGAACAGCATCAACAAGAAGCGGATTTGCAGATACCTGAACAATTGTGTTTCCTATTCCAAGAAGTGCAAATCCGGTAAGTACCATCTCAAATGAATAAAAGAAATAGGGTATAAATAATCCCAGTGCTGTCACACCCATACCGATATTAAGCATAAACCGTTTACCAAGCCTCGATTGCATAACTCCAAAAGGAACAGAGAGAAGAAAAAACCAGAGGAATGTTGCTGAAGGGATCAACTGTGCTATGGTAGCGCTCAGGTTCATATCTTTACTTACCCGGTCAACACTGATACCTACAAGGTCAACAAAACTCATGACAAAAAATGTCATGAGGACAGGTAGTATTTTGTTAATGTTAACTTTTTGTTCATTCATAACTAAAAGGTTTTAGGATAATAAATAAAATATCTGTTTTTTCCCATTACCTGATACCCGGGGCCTGATGCCTTTATTAATAAGGTGTCAGGTGGAAGGCTTCATGCGAAAGGTTTATTGATCATCATTTTACATTAACGGGAGTGCATGTTGCACCGATTTCCAGAAATCATCATCAAGAAGATATGCGCTTCCCAGGAGAGCAGCATCCTCTTTCAGTTTTGAAAGAGCCACTTTGCAGTCAGAATTCTCATTTTTCAGGCTTTTTTCAAAAGCAGCGCCAAAGAGGTTATAAGCATTGGAGATATTTCCTCCGATAACGAGCATTTCAGCGCCAAACTTTTTGAGCCAGGGAGCCAGGAACAAACCAAGGTTATCTCCGAAATCAACAAAAAGATCCATGATTATCTTATCGGAAAAGGCCAGTGCCGACATCTCTTTTACTCCGGATAACTCTTTGCCTGTAAGATTCTTATACCTGCCAAGCAATCCCCTGGTCGAAAAATAGTCATCGGCAATTCCATCTTTATACGGCAGGTGGTAAATACAACCAAGCTTAGGCACTTGGGGGCCATCGACAATAGGGATTCTGTTACGGATAAATGCAGATCCGAAACCGGTTCCAAGTGTAATTGACAGTGAACTGTTTACCTTTGAGGCGCTACCGGCCCACGCTTCTCCCACTGCGAAAGAGGAGGCGTCATTCATAAATCTGATAAGTAAATCTTCAGGGGTGCCAAGGACGCTTGATATTGCGTCGGAAATGTTGAAACCATAAAGATTATCATATTTAGCCACACCACGGATATAACAGATTCCATTGACATAATCGAACGGACCTGGCATTGCAAAACCAATTCCTTTGATTTTCTCAAGTGGCATTCCGGATAAGGCACCTGAAATGGCGTCAGCCCATATAGAAATTATTTCTTTGGCCTGAGCCTGATTATCCACAGCCCTTTCACTCAATGTCTCCCTTAGTATCTTCCCGGAGATCAGATCAACTGCAGCACAAGTGATATGGCTTCCCCCTATATCAGTTCCAATTGCGATGGTTTTCTTCATAGAAAAGTCGATTATTAAATCGGGTAAAAAGTACTTTAAAATTGACGTTGAAAATATCTAATTTTGTTCTCAATGCAAAATTTTTTCCGATGTTATAAGATTATTTCACATTTAATTGAAGAAACAGTATCCCCAGTTGTAAAAATAATATCATGATAATTTTCATATAAATATCATTTAAAAAGTCGTAATTTTAGGATAGTTTGTTTTTGATATTAGTACCTGGTTGGGATTATTGATATACATTTATGATCATAATAATTAATTTAAAAATATCGTTCAATGCCAAAAGTAACAAAAGAAGATGCGCTTCTCTATCACAGCAGAGGCCGCCATGGTAAAGTCGAGGTTATCCCTACCAAACCTTACAGCACTCAGTTTGACATAAGTCTTGCATATACTCCGGGCGTAGCTTATCCATGTCTTGAAATAGAAAAGACACCGGAAGTTGCTTATAATTATACTGCAAAAGGAAACCTTGTTGCAGTTATATCGAATGGAACTGCAGTGCTTGGGCTGGGCGATATCGGAGCCCTGGCGGGAAAACCTGTTATGGAGGGTAAAGGACTTCTCTTTAAAATATTTGCTGATGTCGATGTTTTTGACATTGAAGTAAATGAGAAAGATCCGGAAAAGCTTATTCAGGTCTGCGCAAGTATTGCTCCCACTTTCGGGGGGATCAATCTCGAAGATATTAAAGCCCCTGAATGTTTTGAAGTAGAGGCAAGACTTAAAGCGATGCTTAACATCCCTGTATTCCACGATGACCAACACGGTACGGCAATTATCTCCGGAGCAGGTCTAATGAATACTCTTGAGATAACCGGTAAAAAGATAGAAAACGTAAAATTAGTTGTTTGCGGGGCCGGAGCGGCAGCAATATCGTGTTCAAGACTCTACGTTTCTCTTGGAATAAAAAGGGAAAACATTGTTATGGTCGATAGCAAAGGGGTTATTAACCGCAAAAGGAAGGATCTCAATAAGTATAAACAGGAATTTGTTACTGACAGGGATATTGACACATTAGCCCAGGCAGTTAAGGGCGCTGACATTTTTCTGGGCCTTTCAACTGCCAATATGATGTCAAAAGAGATGCTTGCTTCAATGGCAAAAAATCCTGTTGTTTTTGCTATGGCCAATCCTGATCCTGAAATCACTTATGAGGATGCCATGTCGACGAGGGATGACCTGATTTTTGCTACAGGAAGATCGGATTATCCCAATCAGATCAATAATGTACTGGGATTCCCCTTCATCTTCAGAGGTGCTCTTGATGTAAGAGCATCAACTATTAATGAAGAGATGAAGCTGGCTGCTTCAAAAGCACTTGCTGCACTGGCAAAAGAGCCAGTCCCTGATTCAGTATTAAAAGCTTACAATGTCGACAAACTTGTTTTCGGAAAAGAGTACATTATTCCCAAGCCTCTCGATCCCAGGCTTATATCATGTGTGGCTCCGGCCGTCGCCAAAGCAGCCATTGACAGCGGTGTTGCCAGGTTCCCTGTCACCGATTGGAACGCGTATAAGAAAAGTCTCGACAAAAGACTCAGTGAACACATCAAAAAGATTGCTGAGATAAATGGAATATAGCCTCTTAATTGACTGAAGGGGGGTTTAGGTCTCAGGACTTTAAAGTTCCCCTTCTTATCACTAAGAGTAAGAAAATCCGGAAAGAATTAGGATAACATAGCATAAAGAGAATCTCTTCATATAGAGGTATTATGTCTGGTTCGTATGAGATGACAATACTGATACTGAAAGCTATATCTGTCAGATTCTTTTTATTCTTTTTCTCTCAGCGATCTGCCGGCATACTTTCTTTTCGTACAATACAAGTATCAGATCTGCAGTCTCCTGAATTGTGTAGGTATTGCGGTTTATAGTTGCATCGAACAGATAATCAATATTAAGAGGTTTTTTATCAAGGAACGCCTGAATCAGATGGAATCTCTTTTCATCAGTATCCACAATATATTCTTCTGCAGCTTCAATATCTATCTCTTTCTTTTTCATCACATTTTCGACCCTCCAGTAAAATGGGGCAATCAACCTGATATGAAGCGCATCTGTAATATTGCTGGCTATCGATACACCTCCTCTTCCAACTAAAACAATATAACCCTCTTTACACATAGAAAGTACAACCTCCCTGATAGCTTTCTTTACTCTTAGATCACTCACAAAACCACCGGAGAAAGCCATTATCATCTCAGAAATATTGGATAATTCAAACCCTTTGTAAAAATTTTCAACACGCTGAGCATCGGTGTTCAATTCCTTTGCGATAGCATAAATTATATCCTTATCGACCCATCTCCATTTTTTTGTATCATACTTACGGTTAAGCTCGTTAACCAAAACAGCTGCTATCTGGCGGGCATCACATCCTGTTAAACGGGAAAGCGTAATTACAGGACCATCCTCTGCAGGGGGCTTATTTAGTATAGACTGTCTGTATCGATCATCGAAATAATCAAAAAACTTCTGCATCTGATTTGATTCCTTCCCTGACTATTTAAATTTAAGATACTACAAGAGCAGATAATTATGTGTTTATGTACCACTTATCCCGTACGATCAACGGATGAGATCTATTCAATCTCAGAGCTTCCTTTTCGGAATTATTACCCACAAAATTTACGAAAAAAAAATGAATTCCGGAAATTTTTTTACAGCTCTGGTAAATGTATTCATTATAATCATACTTTTGTTGTCCGACAGAACAGGTACAGAGTGAAATGGTCCAATTTTTGAAGGAATTTACGTTAATATATTTTGTATGAGATCAGCTCTTTTGAGAATAAGCTGTATTTTTTTTCTGGTCCTGTTTATGACAGGATGTAAAAAGAATCCTGTCATCAGTGATAAGCAGGATATTCTTTTTCAGTTTGAATATGTAAATCATGCATGGAGTAATCAACATAATGGCTTTATTATAGATAATGAAGGAAACGTTCTGGCATATAACAATCCTGCTGACTGGAACTTCCCTGACAGTGAGTTTAGCCTGACTGAAACCCAGGTTTCGGAAAACATCAGCATGTGTATAAATACAGGGAAAAAAATCCCAAAGGAAGAGCTTCAGAAATACTCAAAGTTTATCAGGAATATAGCTTCCAGTAAAATTACTGCCTTAAAAAACACAGGGATAAATATCGGATCCCTAAAATTTGTATGTTATCAATACTCTGAGAGTTCCGGAATGTATAAAGGCTGCCTTATTAAAATGGAAGGTGATTTTTCCTGTGAAAACCTTAATTTCTATTCGAAGAAAATTGTCACCTGGATGAGGGAAATCAATAACGATATTGCCGAAAACTAAGCCATCTCCCCCACTGCTTTGCTGCCAATAACAAAATACAATACCCGGACTTAATAAATTTTTTAGGTTTATATTGTTTTTTTATATCTTTACTTAAAACAAAATTAGTTTCTCGCTAACAAATTAAACCTCATGAGATGATGGAAAGCATTTTTTCTAAACCTGAACTATTTTGGTTCTTTATCGGTTTGGTTCTATTTCTTTTCGAATTATTCACCCCGGGATTCTTTATTTTTTTCTTTGGTCTGGGAGCCTGGGTTACTGCCCTGCTTTGCCTCATCGGAGATCCGGGAATCAACACCCAGATAATGGTTTTTGCCATCGCTTCTGTCCTTTCACTTGTGGGACTTAGAAGAATTATCCGGAAAAAACTATTTTACAGCAAAGAAAATGCCTCTGAGGAAATTGAAGATGAGTTCACCGGAAAAGATGCAGTTGCGAAGACCGATTTTGGTCATGATAAAAGAGGCAAGGTCGAGTTCAAAGGCACAAACTGGAATTCCATATCAACCTCGGAAATCAGAGAAGGGCAAACAGTTGTCATCATTGAAAAAAATAATTTCACATTAACAGTTGAACCTAAAAAACAGTAAAAATGGAAGGATCAAGCACTACTTTTATTCTTATAGGTGTAATCTTTTTGGGATTTATCCTGATAGCATCTATGATAAAGATTGTTCCGCAGAGAACAGCAATAATCGTTGAGAGATTAGGAAAATACAGAGCAACCTTCACAGCAGGTTTCCAGATACTTATTCCTTTTTTCGATAAGGTAAGGTACAGACACACCCTTAAGGAACAGGCAATTGATGTTGCTCCTCAGATCTGTATCACAAGAGACAACATCTCGGTTGAAGTTGACGGTATTCTTTACCTGCAGGTACTGGATCCCCAAAAAGCTTCTTATGGCATTGACAACTACAGATTTGCTTCGATACAGATAGCTCAGACAACCATGAGAAGTGTCATCGGTAAACTTGAGCTTGACAGGACATTTGAAGAACGTGAAACCATTAACGTGTCAATCGTTGACGCAGTCGATAAAGCCAGTGAGCCATGGGGTGTCAAGGTGACCCGTTATGAAGTTAAAAATATTTCTCCTCCCCAGAGCATTAAAGATGCAATGGAAAAACAGATGAGGGCTGAAAGAGAGAAAAGAGCCGTAATAGCTGAATCGGAAGGAACGAGACAGGCAAAGATCAATAATGCTGATGGCGATAAACAGGAATTCATCCTGAAATCGGAAGGTGAAAAACAAAGGCGAATCAATGAAGCAGCCGGACGTGCGTCAGAAATCGAACAGGTTGCTACCGCAACTGCTAACGGATTACGGGCAATCGCTTCGGCTATTTCTGATGAAAATGGTCTGAATGCAGTAAATCTCAGGATCGCAGAGCAATATCTGAATGCATTCGGAAATATTGCAAAACAGGGAAATACACTTATTCTGCCATCAAACCTGGCTGATATTGCAGGCATTGTTGCAACTGCAACATCAGTCTTTAATGAGACAAAGGATAAGAAAGCAAAATAGAGGCCATATAGAGGCTATAGAGGCTATAGAGGCTATAGAGGCTGTAGAGTTTAAACCTTTATAGCATTTATATCGTCTGCAGCTTCTTATACCTCTTCATGCTCTGTTCTGGCAATGATTTCGTCCTGAAGGTCTTCACCAAGATCGTTGAAGTAATCGCTGTAACCTGCAACACGAACGATCAGATCCCTGTATAATTCGGGATGCTTCTGTGCATCTCTTAAAGTTTCAGCATTCACCACATTAAACTGAATATGATGACCATCGAGGCTGAAATAGGTGCGTATCAAAGCTGTCAGATTATCATAGCTTTCCTCATCTTCAAAAAAAGATGGAGCGAATTTTTGATTTAACAGAGTTCCTCCTGTACGGAGATGATCAATTTTTGAGGCAGACTTTATTACCGACGTCGGACCTTGCTTATCGACTCCCTGACTTGGTGAGATACCTTCAGACAAAGGTTTGAACGCCTTGCGGCCGTCGGGTGTGGCACCAATAACGCTTCCAAAATAGACATGCGACGTTGTAGGAAGCAGATTTATCCGGTGGACCCCACCTCTAGAAGTGGGACGACCATTTACAGCATCATAATAAATTTCAAAAACAGCGACGGCCTGCTGGTCAGCATACTCATCATCGTTCCCGAATTTCGGAGTGTTATAGATCAGGTCGTATTGTATCTGCTCATATCCTGTAAAATCAGCATCAAGAGCTATTTTTAACTCTTCATGTGAAATCTTCTTCCTATCATAAATATTATATCTTATCGATGTCAGCATATCTGTGACACTTCCCAGTCCTACACCTTGTATATATGATGTATTATACCTTGCCCCTCCGTTATTATAATCTTTACCATTGGAAATACAATCTTCGACAAGCAACGACAGAAATGGAACCGGCATCCATCTGGCGAATATCTTCTCGATAACATTATTGCCTCTTATCTTAATGTCAATAAGATAATTAACCTGTGATCTAAAAGCCTCCACAAGATCTTCAAAACTCTTATAATCATCAGCATAGCCTGTTTCGATCCCCACTAGTCTGTTAGTCCTCTTATCAAATCCGTCATTTAAAGTCAGTTCAAGAGCTTTTGGCAGACTAAAATAGCCAGTCAGCCAGTATGCCTCTGTTCCGAAAGCCCCGGTTTCGACACATCCTGATGCACCTCCGTTCCGGGCATCAACTATATTTTTCCCCTGCCGCAGTAATTCCTGTATTATCGAATCGGTATTAAAACATGAAGGTTGTCCGAAACCGGTTTTTATTATATCAAGTGCTTTATGTATAAATCTGTCGGGACTTTTCTTACTTATCTGTACCATTGAGCCTGGCTGGAGAAGCCTCATCTCTTTTATAACATCAAGAAGTATATATGACATCTCATTAACCGCATCGGTACCGTCAGGTTTGACTCCTCCAAGGTTAATCAGGCAAAAATCAGTGTAGGTGCTGCTTTCATAAGCAGTCACTCCCATTTTAGGTGGTGAAGGATGATTGTTGAATTTGACCCAGAAACAACCCAGAAGATCATACAATTCATCCTTGGAGATTGATCCTTTCTCCATCTCCTTTTTATAAACAGGATAGAGGTGCTGGTCAAGCCTGCCGGGATTAAATGAATCCCATGGATTCAGTTCAGTTATTACACCCAGATGGATAAACCAGTAGTGCTGAAGCATTTCGTGAACAGTCTCAGGGGCATTTGCAGGTACTTTACGGCATATTGCAGCCATCCTGTGCAACTCTTTTTTTCTTTCGGAACTATCTTCTGTTTTTGCCAGTTGTTCCAGTTCATCAGCATGCCGGTTTGCATACATTATGATTGCATCGCATGCAATATCCATAGCCTTCAACTCTTCTGACTTATCAAAAGCTTCCGGATCATTATAATAATCGAGACAGGAGATGCTCTCCCGTATCTCCTCTTTCAGCTGAAGAAAACCTGTCCTGAACATCCTGTAACCAAGCGCAGTATGACCTGGTGCACGCTGTTCCTGAAACTCCGTGAATACTCCGGCATTATACGCACCGATCCATTCAGGAGTCATCAGGCTTATAATCCGGTCACGATTACTGATTCCCTCCCAGAAAGGGATAATCTCATTTTTATAAATAGCCCGGACCTCTTCATCAACCCTGAAAGAAACTTTTTCTCTCGAGTTGAGTGTCTCCAGATCTTTTAAAGAATGAAGATTAATTTCAGGATATGTTGGTGTCTCCTTGGGAGAAGGTCCCCTTTCACCTACTATCAGCTCTCCTTCACCTATATATATTTTTTTATTCTTCAGGAGATATTCAAAGGCTCTGGCCCGCCTGACCGGAGCAGAAAGTTCACGCGCCTGATCGCTTTTGTAAAATTGTGTTATCAGCAATGCTCTTTCTGCGGATATTTTCTCAACAGCATTGAGACTCTGTTGCCGTAATTGTTTTACTCTTTCTGTTATTTTCATAAGACCTCTGCTTATTTCAAGTTACCAGTTAATTTTTATTCATGCTTTTTCACCTTTTTCCGGACTTTTCCGCCTCACCCTGAATACGTTATTCTTACTCCCCTTCTCCCCCGGGAGAAGGTGCCGGGGGATGAGGTGGATTAAAATAGAGGCTGGGTGAGGCAGATTCCTTATCCTCCAATCTTAACTTTTACTCCCACCTCACAAAAAAATTCTTTCAGCTCCTGTATCCTTCCTTTGGATGGCGGTTCTATGCTTCCCATCCTGTAGGGGATATTGAATTTATTATATTTTGAAGATCCTGTCTTATGATAAGGCAGAAGGTTTATCTTTTTTAAGTTATCTGTTTTGAAGTTTATCAGTAACTGCCTGATATCGTTCATGCTGCCGGAATCGTCATTCACCCCCGGGATAACCGGAATCCTGATTATCACATCACCCGGACTATGAAGCAGCAGCAGAAGATTTTCAAGGATCAGGAAGTTTGATACTCCCGTATATTTGAGATGCATTGTATCGTCAATGTGCTTTATGTCGAAGAGAAAGAGATCGGTAAATGGAATAACCGACCTGTAGTTTTCTGTAGAAGAATATCCTGAAGTATCTACTGCAGTATGATACCCTGCGTCTTTACATGCCTTCAGGGCTTCAATCAGAAATTCACACTGAAGCATAGGCTCTCCACCGGAGAATGTAACACCTCCTTTTGAATGTGTAATGAAAGCCCTTTCTTTTTCCAATATTCCAAGGATCTCATCAACTGAAAAAAGTTTTCCAGCATCTTCGACTATACTGAACTCCTTTTCGCCAATCTTGTTTTTCTGCACAACCTTTTCAGGTTCCGGTGATATCCCTTCAGGATTATGGCACCACCAGCACGAAAGCGGACATCCCTTCATGAAGAATGTCACCCTGATCCCGGGACCATCGTGGACTGAATATCTTTTTACGCTGAAAATAAGTCCTTTCATCCGTAAATAATTTTTAGTTTATGGTTGGATGGAACATCCATGTTTTGAAAGATAATTTTTATTCTTGTTTATGTTTTGGAAAACATGGAGGTTTCATAATAGAAAAGGGTAAAACTGAAATGAAAAATGTTTAAACGGGAAAATACTTTCTGATAATTCAGAAAGGGAAGTGGATTCAGAAGCTGTAAAACATCAAACAATTGTAAAGCCTTCTGCCAAGACGTTGCATCATGAAACTATATCTCAGTTTTTCAATCATAATGAATAATGATGGGTGCAAGTTACATTTTTTTTCTTTATGTCATCCCCGGCTCAGACCTCTAACTTTTTTTCGATAATTATGTACTTAATTATCAAATATATACGATACATTAACAAATGATTAACAAATGATTAACAAAAAAACCTGCAACATTTCGGAATGCCGGGCGTCTATACTCTTGAAAGAAAACAAAAGGCCTTTTATAAGAATTAAACCGTTCAGATTAAACAAATTTAAAATCCACAAAAATGAAAAAGATCCTTTTATCAATCTTAGCAATTATGACTTTTTGCCTGGCAGCATCTGCCAAAGAAACTGTAGCTGTTGGAAAAACTTGTTCAGCACTTGGTGACTTTAAAATCGAAACCTCAGAAAAAGCTTTTGTAATTTCCGGAAAAGAACTGCAGACATATACAATTTCATATGACAGTTCCGACGTAATTGTTACGCTCGCTATTGACAAAGACTCAAAATGCAGGAAATACTATGTTTTGTCAGATGCACTTTCGGTACAGTATGTTTGCAACAATAAATCTTTCGGAGTTGTAAAACTTGAGAAAGAACTTGAGAACGAAGGTTTTAAAACTATTTTCTCTGCACTGAACAAAGAAGCATTCTTTCAGCAGAAAATCATATCCGCCGGAAATGGCAATGATCTGGATAATTCAAAACTTATAGCTTCATATTTCCCATTATTGTTGAACAATGAGAATAGGTGAAAGCAGAAATATCAAATTTTTCTCAAAGACCATTCGGTCGATTCTAGTTTTAGGTTTTAGGTAGATTCAGGAAAGACATCTCCCCGGTGTCTTTCCTTTCTTTTTTACGACAAATTATAAGATTATTAGATCAAAATGATTTTTTTCGTAATATTGGCCCGGTCAATCAGTATATTGGCTGACAAATTAGAGTGCATAATCTGAAAATACTAATTCTATGAAGAAAAAGATACGGTTCAGTCTTGTATATCGCGACATGTGGCAATCTTCAGGCAAATACCAGCCACGTATTGATCAATTGAAGGAAGTTGCTCCCCATATAGTAAAAATGGGATGTTTTGACAGGATAGAGACCAACGGCGGGGCTTTTGAGCAGGTACAACTTCTGTATGGAGAAAATCCGAATGCAGCTGTACGGGAATGGACAAGACCATTTAATGAAGCAGGAATACAGACACATATGCTCGACCGTGCCCTGAACGGAATAAGGATGTATCCTGTACCTAAGGATGTCAGAAGACTCATGTTCAAGGTAAAGAAGGCTCAGGGAGTTGACATTGCACGTTCATTCTGTGGCTTAAACGATCACCGGAATCTGGAACTTTCAATTAAATATGCCAAAGAGGCCGGAATGATATCTCAGGCTGCACTTTCAATAACCTATTCTCCGGTCCATACTGTTGATTATTATATGGATGTTGTCGATCATATAGCTGCTTATGGTGCTGATGAGATCTGCCTTAAGGATATGGCTGGTGTAGGCAGACCTGCTATGCTTGGTGAACTCGTCAGAAGGATCAAAGCAAAATATCCGGAAATAATTGTAGAGTACCATGGCCATTCCGGACCCGGTATGTCGGTTGCTTCGATGCTTGAGGTAGCACGGGCCGGGGCCGATTATCTTGATGTTGCAATGGAACCGCTCAGCTGGGGAATGATCCATCCGGATGTAATTGCCATACAGGCAATCATGAAAGATGCCGGTTTTGATGTCCCTGAGATAAACATGGATGAGTACATGAAGGTGAGATCACTCACCCAGAAGTTTATTGACGATTTCCTTGGATATTTTATCGATTCCAGGAACAGACAGGTATCATCATTGCTTATCGGAAGCGGCCTTCCCGGTGGTATGATGGGAAGTATGATGTCTGATCTCAAAGCAGTATACCAGGGAATCAATACTGCTTTAAAAAGCAAAGGGCAGCCTGAAATAAGTGAAGATGAACTAGTTGTCAAGCTTTTTAATGAAGTGGAATTTATATGGCCGAAGCTTGGTTATCCACCCCTTGTAACACCGTTCAGCCAGTATGTAAAAAATGTCGCTCTCATGAACATAATTCAGATGACAAACGGGAAAGAGAGATTTACGATGATTGACAACAATACATGGGACATGATTTTGGGTAAGGCTGGCAAACTGCCCGGAGAACTGGACAAAGAGATCATGTCGCTTGCAGAAAGTCAATCCAGGGAGTTCTATACCGGAGTTCCACAGGATGCTTATCCTGATCAGCTTGATGTTTTCAGGGAAGAAATGAAACAGAATGGCTGGGAAAACGGACAGGATGATGAGGAACTTTTTGAACTTGCAATGCACGACAGGCAATACCGCGATTATCGGTCAGGAGTTGCAAAAGCAAGATTTGAAAGTGAGCTTGAAAAAGCCAGGGAACAAGACCTTAAAATCGCAATATCCGTTCCTGCTGAGAAGCCGGAACAGAAGAAATGCCCTCCAAAGAAAGAAACGATTAATGATCCAGGCATTAAAAATATATTATCACCTTCTAAAGGCAGGGTATTCTATAACCTTTTCAACCAGATTACGGAACCAACCTCTGTCGGCGACCAGGTAACCGAAGGCGACCGCATCTGTTACATGCAGACAAATACATACATAAGTGAGGTCACCTGCCCTTATAACGGAGAAATGGCCGAAATTGTAGTTCCCCAGGGAACAAATGTAAATAAAGGAGATATTCTGTTCAGGGTAAGAGAAAAAAAATTGTAGCTGGTTGGTCTTAATAAGAAAATGATCTAACTTTACATATCAGAAGTCAATCCATATTAATGAGAGTCAGTCAATTCGTCTATCCGCTGTTTTTATTTGTTTTCACTTTTAATCTGAATGCGGCTGAGCCGGCTCCCAGAGCTGTAAAAGGAGTTCTCGATCTGCGGTATATCGACAGACCCGATCATTTCTTTATAAAGCTCACCGGAGATTGGGAATTTTACTGGCAGAAGATGTTGCGACCTCATGATTTTAAATCCGCTTCAATAAAGCCTGATTTTTATGGTAAGGTCCCTTCATACTGGATCGATTATCCACAAAACTCAATTAAAACCGGAAAGTCCGGATATGCAACTTACCGTCTTACCGTATTACTCCCTCACAGTTTTAACAGACGTTTAGGTATAGATCTCCCTGTATTTGATTCTTCATATGATTTATATATTAATGAAAAATATTTTGGAGGAAATGGAACAACAGGAAAATCAGCAGAAGAGACAGAACCTGAGTACAGAAGGAACTTTTATAGCATAAGCCCACAGTCTGATACTCTTTCAATAATAATAAATGTTTCAAATTATGATCACCGCAGAGGAGGATTCTGGCTTCCCGTAAAACTCGGAACATTTGATGACATGCAAAAACATCTGGCAAACAGCTGGGGAAGAGACTGGGCTGTAACCAGTCTGCTTCTGGGATTTTCAATTTTCTTCTTTCTCTTTTTTCTTATCTCCCCTAAAGAGAAGATCATGTGTTTCTTCAGTATATCAACTTTAGGCCTGGCGTTAAGACCCTTGGTCACTTCTCATTTTCTGATTTTATCCTTTTTCAGCATGAAATGGGAATGGATAGTGAGGTTTGAATACCTTGATCTTTTTATGATCATAATCGGATCAGCCTGGTTCGCTTCATATCTGTATCCATCGCGCTTTCTCAGAACGATCTCATGGATAATTACATTTGTTTTTTCAATTTTATCTGTTTCGGCTTTGTTTCTTCCGGTAAAGATCTTCAGCTATTCAACTTTCATATACTATCCCTGCATAATATTTCTGACCTCTTATCTTGTGTACAGGAGTCTTTTGGGTTCTCTGAAGAAAAATCCAATTGAAATAATGTACTTTTTTACTTTTTCACTGCTGTTCTATGGAGGATTACACGACATAACCATAGCACTTGGGAAGTCTGACAGTTCATCCGGATATATACTGACAAATGCAATAGTAATATTTGTCTTTTTACAGGCAGTTCTCTTGTTATTTAAATGGGTAAGAGCAAATAATGAAAAAGAAAAATTAAAAAATGAACTCGAGTTTATGAACAGGAACCTCGAACTTCTTGTAAGCCAGAGAACACAGGAACTTCAGTTCCGGAATGAAGAGATAGAGAACCAGAACAGCAGAATTGCTTTACAAAACCAACAATTGTCCGATACCATTCATCTTAAAAACAGGATTTTTTCCCTCATTGCTCACGATTTACGAAGTCCCGTGGTAAATATACTCTACATGCTTAACCTGCTGAAAGAGAAAGAGTATAAAGAGAAATATGATGCTTTTGCAAATTCAAGTATACAATATGCACAGCTGGTCATAAACCTTCTTGAAAACATGCTTGTATGGGGAAGAGGACAGGAAGACAAGATTAAATATTCGCCTGAAAAGCGTAATCTTGCAGACATAATTCTGACAAATATGAGCATATTCAAAGAGAGTGCTGACAATAAAGATATCTCATTGAATTTCACCCAGATAGGAAGCTCAATTGCCTTTATTGACAAAGATCTTCTTGATATCATAATAAGAAACCTTTTATCAAATGCAGTAAAATACACCCCGCGAGGAGGAAGAATAAGCATTCTTCTCAAAGATAAAATAAAGAGTGATGATAGTATTATAATGAAGATCTGTGATAATGGTGTGGGAATTGATGAAGAAAACCTGAAAAACTTCTTTAAGTCTGCTGAGATTGAAAGCACTCCCGGAACTGAAAATGAAAAAGGCACAGGGCTGGGGCTTAAGCTTTGCTGCGAACTTGTTAAAATAAACAACGGAACTATTACAGTTGAAAGCAAACCGGGAGAAGGAACCTGTTTTATTATTTCACTGCCATCAGACAATCTCAGTCCAGAGTTAGATCGGACAGTCCTTCCCTGTCAACTATCTTAATATTTTTACCATTAGCTTCAATGTAGCCCTCCTCTTCAAGTTCTCCCAGAGCCCTTGATACCGATGGACGTGTAACACCAAAGAAATCAGCAAGGTCATTCTGTGTCAGTTCCAGTCTGACTGACAATTTATCCTTACCTGCTTTCTGAAGGATATAATATGCAAGTTTCCCTTTTATAGTCTTAAAATTCAGGAACTTTATTTTCTCAGACAGGAATTGTGAACGATTTGAGATCATATCCAGAAAATTTACAAGAATAGCATGGTTGCTCATCAGAAGTTTAAGAAATTCTGTTTTTTCTATCAGCAGCATCTCTCCGTCTGAAGTCGCAATTACATTTACAGGAAACCTGTTCCTGCTGCCAAACATAAAAGCAGATGCAAGTGCCCCCGGAGCCGGAATATCTTCAATTTTAATTATCCTGCCTGCATAATCAACCATTTCGCCCTTCACTACCCCGCTGATTACAACCATCAGTGAATTAACTGTTTCTCCGCTTTGCGAAATAACAGAATTTGCATAGAATTTCTTAATTCTGTGAGGTACTGCAAAAAGAATTGTTTCAATTTCCCTTGAAGTTAATCCTTTAAACAGAGGCGAATCTGATAATTTGCCGTAGTCCATATTTTTTTGTATTAAAAATCAATAGTGTCCGACCAAAAATATACAATTGTAACAAATGTTACAATCACAATCATCCTATTTGTTCAACTTTGCATAAGAAATTATTACATCGACCTTTAAAATTAAATTATATACGTATGAAGAGAGAAATTTTAAAAATTGATGAAGAACTCTGCAACGGGTGCGGACGATGTGTTCCAAACTGCCATGAAGGTGCTCTTCAGGTTATTGATGGCAAAGTAAGACTTATAAGTGAACTGATGTGCGACGGGCTTGGTGCCTGCATAGGTCATTGTCCCGAAGGAGCCATCACAATTGAGAAAAGGGAGGCAGAACCTTACAATGAAACACGTGTGATGGAACAGATGAAAAATAAGGGGAAAAATACCGTTGTAGCCCATCTCAGGCATCTGAAACATCACGGGGAAACAGGTCTTATGCTCGAGGGTGTAACATACCTGAAAGAACACAGGTCAGAGTTAAACTTTAATCCCGAAGAGGTAATACTTGAGGTTCATGGCCAGATTTCACCTCAACATCATTACAGCCATGAGGGAGGCGGATGTCCGGGATCGAAGGCAATGTCCATTGAAAAGTCCGGAACGGAAAATAAAAATGCTCAGGTACAGGCACAGACATCGGAATTGAGACACTGGCCGGTACAGATGCACCTTATTAATCCGGAAGCTTCCTGTTTCAAAGGAACCGATCTGTTGCTGGCAGCCGACTGTGTTGCATTCTCGATGGGAAATTTTCACAGTGCCCATCTGAAAGGCAAGTCTCTGGCAATTGCCTGCCCTAAGCTCGATCAGGGGACAAATTCGTACGTGGAAAAACTTACTGCAATGATCGATGTGGCAAAAGTGAATACCATTACCGTAATGATGATGGAAGTTCCCTGTTGTGGTGGATTGCTGGAAATGGTAAAAGCTGCACAAGCTAATGCATCCAGAAAGGTTCCTGTTAAAAAGATTATAGCCGGGATCAATGGTGAAGTCCTTCAGGAAGAATGGATTTAACGGCACAAAGGCGCAAGGGCACAAAGGCGCAAAGGCGCAAAGGCACAAAGGCGCAAGGGCACAAGGGCACAAAGGCGCAAAGGCGCAAAGGCACAAAGGCGTAAAGGCACAAAGGCGAAAAGGCACAACCTTTCAACTTTCCAACTTAAATAATAATTGATATTCACATGAAAATTTATTAAATTTGATTTAACGCATTGTTATTGGAATATCTTTCTGTATGAACTTTAATCCTCTGACTATGGGTAAAACATCATCTTCCGATTCTTCATACGGAAACATTATTTTCCTTGGCTTTGATATAGGTTCTGTATCACTTAATTCTGTTATAATTGATTCCGATAACAATATACTTGATGAGTATTATGATTATGTTCACGGTAAGCCGTTTAATGTTCTTAAGGAGCGATTATCGTCCATCCTGAATAAATACCCCGGAAATGAAATAAACGGTATTGCTGTTACGGGATCAGGTGGCAAACTTGCCACAGGGCTCATCGGCGGAGTATTTGTCAACGAAATTATTGCCCAGGCAACTTCAACAGGAATATTATATCCTGAAGCCAGAACAGTGATTGAGATAGGTGGAGAAGACTCTAAACTGATCATTCTTGAAAAAGATCCTGAGAACGGACACCCGGGACTTGTTGATTTTGAAATGAACAGCATATGTGCAGCAGGGACAGGTTCATTCCTTGACCAACAGGCCAGGAGGATTGGTGTCAATATTGAAAACGAGTTTGGAGCGATGGCATTAAAATCGGTTGATCCTCCCAGGATAGCCGGACGCTGCAGCGTATTTGCCAAGAGTGATATGATCCATCACCAGCAGATAGCCACTCCTTTACATGACATTGTAGCAGGATTATGTTTTGCTCTTGCAAGAAATTTCCGGAGCAATGTTGCCAGGAGCAAAGAAATAATAAAACCTGTTATCTTTTCAGGGGGAGTTGCTGCCAATGCCGGAATGGTGAGGGCATTCAGGGAGATACTAAACCTGGCTGACGGGGAACTGATAATATCACCTCATCATGCCGCCATGGGTGCAATAGGCGCCATCTACTATGCGCGCACCAATAATCTTATAATGAATCACTTTGCAGGCACTTCAAAACTTGAAAAATATCTTTCAGAGTCAACCGAAAATTTTGCAAGTCTTCCCCCTTTGAAGGAATCTGAAGTTGAATACAGAAAAGATGTCCATTTTATAAAAACCGGCAGGGATAAAACGTCTGTCTATCTGGGTCTGGATGTCGGATCACTCAGCACAAATGTTGTACTCATCGATGATAAGCACCATGTTGTTGCAAGACGTTACCTGCCGACGGCAGGAAAACCTCTTGAGGCTATCCAGAAAGGGATGTCTGAAATCTTTGACGAAACCGGAAATGATGTTATCGTTGTCGGTGCTGGAACCACCGGTTCCGGAAGATATCTGACAGGTGATTTTATCGGTGCCGACACCATCAGAAATGAGATCACAGCCCAGGCTACGGCAGCAATTGATTATGATCCTACAGTTGATACAATATTCGAGATCGGTGGACAGGATTCAAAATACATAAGCATTGAAAATGGCGTTGTTGTTGATTTTGAGATGAATAAGGTATGTGCTGCCGGTACAGGATCATTCCTTGAAGAGCAGGCAGAAAAGCTGAATATTAATATTGTTGAGGAGTTTGGCCGAATGGCACTGAGATCTGAAAATCCTGTGAAACTGGGTGACCGGTGTACAGTATTCATGGAATCAGACCTGAACTCATTTATGCAGAAGGGAGCAAAGAATGAAAATCTTGTAGGGGGGCTCGCCTATTCTATCGTTTTTAACTATTTACAAAAGGTAGTCGGCGATCGCCGGATTGGTGATAAAATATTCTTCCAGGGTGGAGTAACTAACAATAAAGCAGTAGTTGCCGCATTTGAACAGGTCCTTGGTAAAAAGATCATTATCCCTCCCCACTTTGATGTTACAGGTGCAATAGGCGCTGCCATACTGGCAAAACGATCAATGGCAAAGAGGCAAAAAACCAGGTTCAAGGGTTTTGGCATACGGAATGTAGCTTATGATCTCAGCAGGTTTACCTGCAATGGCTGCGCAAACCATTGTGAAATTCGACGGGTAAAAATAGCAAATGAAGAGAAGTCTCTGTACTATGGAGGCCGATGTGAAAAGTATGAGACTGACACCCGGAAGAAAGTGCAGAATAATATCCCAAATCTTTTTGTCAAAAGGACAGAAATGCTCATGGAAGGTTTCACTGAAAACCAACGTTGGAGATCCACATCAATAGGAATTCCCAGGGCATTAATGGTTTTTTACCAGCAATTTCCGTTCTGGAGAACATTTTTTGAACAACTCGGATTCACTGTGGTTCTTTCAAAAGAATCAGACAAATCCCTGGTAACAAACTCATTAGAAACCATCACAACCGAAACATGTCTTCCTGTCGAGTTGATGCATGGCCATGTTATTGACCTTATTGAGAAAGATGTCGATTACATTTTTCTTCCTTTTATTGTCAATGGGAAAGAAACAGAAGGTAACAAAACATCAAATTGTAACTGCCCGTGGGTCCAGTCCTATCCTTTTATGGTAAAAGCTGCATTAAAAGGTAAAATTGAGGAATCGAAACTTCTGATTCCGACACTCCATTTCAGATTTTTTAAAAGAGCCCTGATCGGAGAGATGACGGAATTCTTTCACGACAAATTCGGTATCAGTAAGGAAGAGATAAGGAAAGCAGTATACAATGCCGATAAGGTCCAGACTTCATTTGAAAAACGGCTTATAAGCTATGGCAAGGGCGTGCTTGGTTCAATTCCGGAAAACTGTCGTCCTGTGGTATTGCTGGGAAAACCTTATAACAGTTCAGATCCCCATCTCAATCTTGGACTGACCGAGAAGCTGATAAGCCAGAATGTGATGCCGATTCCTCTCGATATGCTTGATCTCTCATCGTACAATATTTTCGGCAACTACCGGAACATGTACTGGCCCAACGGACAAAAAATTATAGCGGCTGCCCAGATGGTAGCAAAGGATGATAAACTGCATGCCGTTTACATCAGTAACTTCCGCTGCGGACCCGATTCGTTTATCTGGCATTATGTTACTGAAGAGCTGAAAGGTAAGCCATTCCTTAATCTCGAAGTGGATGAACACTCGGCCGATGCTGGTATGATAACCCGCATCGAAGCTTTTCTCGACAGTCTTTCAGGTGCTGAAAAAAACAGAAAGAAAGATATTAAGATCTTCAGACCGCGTCCTGGTCCCTCTTCACCACAAAAAGACAGGGTATTGTATTTCCCGTATATGAACGACAACGCTTATCTGGTGTCTGCAGCTGCCCGCAGTTGCGGGATTCTGTCTGAAGTGCTCCCTAAACAGGATGAAGAAGATCTGGCCATCGGAAGGAAATACACCTCATCAAAAGAGTGCTTTCCAATGATCTGTACCACAGGAAGTTTTCTCAAAAAGCTTATGGAACCCGGCGCCGATCCTTCAAAAATGAGTTTTTTCATGCCCGATCATAACGGTCCCTGCCGGTTTGGCCAGTATAACCAGTTTCACAGGATCCTTTTTGACCGGCTCGGCTTTCATGAAGCAGAGCTAATTACTCCCTCGAATGATACATCCTATGAAGATATTGCAGGCGAACATGGACAAAAATTCAGAATTAATGCATGGAAAGGATTTGTTGTCTGCGATTACCTGAGAAAAATTTACCGTGAAACCCGGCCTTACGAAATCAATAAAGGAGATTCTGATAAGCTCTACATGAGCTCTCTGACACGGCTTGAAAAATGTATTGAGAATGGGTCTAAAGGCCTGCATAGGGAACTGACTGAGATCGTTTCAGATTTTATGGCGGTAAAAGTCAATAAGGATCACCGGAAACCAGTCGTTGCAATCATCGGAGAGATATTTATGCGCGACAATGCAGGTTGTAACGGAAATATCGCAAACAGGCTCGAAGATCTTGGAGTTGAAGTGGTTATCACTCCGTTCTCTGAATGGTTAACCTATTCTACTTATCGCTTTGCACGCGACAGCAGGTGGAAAAATGATAGTAAGGGCATTCTTAAATCAAAAATCCAGGATATCGGACAGGAGGTAATTGCTGCCTCCCTGCTCCGCGGTATCAAAAAATTCACCGATCATGAAAAAGATGTTTCACTTCACGATATGCTTAGTCTTTGTAATAAATATGTGAGCCGGTTTTATGACGGTGATCCTCCGATAGCAATGGGTACATCAGTGGCTCTTGCAAGGAGAGGTGTTTCCGGCTTTGCAGCCATCCTTCCATTTACCTGCATGCCCGGAACCCTTATTGCTTCACTGAGCGATTCATTCAGAAAGGAGAATAATAATATTCCCTTTATTAATATTGCCTATGATGGTCAGGATTCTGTCTCTCTCGATACCAGATTACAGGCTTTTATCTTCCAGGTAAAGGAATATGCTATAACTGCTCTACATTAAATCCAAGTTTGGCAAGAATGTTTTTAGAATTTCCCGAACAATTCTTTAGGTTCACAGAGAAAGAAGGGAACTCCCTTCTTATCGGATAGCTGCCCCTCAGTTTTTCGAAATCCGATGGAGAATTACGCAGTTTATTATCGTCTGAGCTGATGTCGTAAGTATGCATAACAGCTTCCCATATTACATCTTCATCCGATTTCCCTTTCCCGTCTATTGAAAAAACAGGTTCAGAAGGAAGAGGTACATTACCTGCATGCCAGTTTTTCAGGGGAAGATCGAAATATTCGCTTAAAGCATTCACTGCCATTGAAGTACCATTTGCCTTGCCGTCAGTTGAATACCCCGCAATATGAGGAGTAGCAAGAAAGAGTTTTTCCATGAGTTGGAAATCAATAGCCGGTTCGTTTTCCCAGACATCCAACACAGCCCCGGAAATTATTCCTGCAGAAAGAAAAGTTTTCAGGGCATTATTATCAACAACTTCTCCACGCGATGAATTTATAAGCCAGCCTCCTTTTTTTATCTTCTTCATTGTCTGCTCATTAACAAGATGCCACGTCTTATCATCACCTGTCATATTAAGTGGAACATGGAATGTAATGATATCAGCTTCACTGAGTACGGTATCAAAGTCCGTGAAATGGCTTTTGCCTTCTCTCCTTGCTCTGGGCGGATCATTAAGCAACAGTTTCATCCCCAGTGTTTCAGCAAGTTTTTCAACTTTCGAACCCACATTACCTACACCAATTATTCCCAAAGTCTTGTCTTTCAGTACAAATTTATTTCCGGCAGCTATTCTCAACATGGCTGATGCAATATACTGCATAACGGAAGAGGAATTACAACCCGGAGCATTGGTCCAGGTAATTCCTCTGCTGTTGCAATATTGAGTATCAATGTGGTCATAACCAATGGTGGCAGTGGCTATAAATTTAACTGATGTTTTATTTAAAAGTGCTTCATTACATCTGGTTCTGGTCCGTATAATCAATGCATCCGCCTTTTGCAATACATTATTATCTATCTTGTTTCCAGGCAAATAAACAACATTTGCATAGGGTTCGAGTACACCTTTAAGGAATGGAATCTTATCATCTGAAACAATTGTGATCATTTCTGCTTTAAATTTTATGAATTATTTTACATTAATTTTTCAATTTATAAAAACCAATACAATAATAAGACAATTTTTACATTTCTGATTGCCAATTTTTTCCCAGCTAAAAATATGTAATTAATTAATTAGTAATGAACTATTTAAATTCATAAATTTGTGTTTCATATCGTCTAATCTTTAACCTTTAAAATAGATATATATGAAAACCATTTTACTGTTCGTTTTTCTGATAATTGTATCAATTATCAGTGTTGAAGCCCAAAAACCTATTGGAATCTCCCAGGACAGCCTTAAATTTGGTAAAAGTATTATACCTGGATTGGTTGTGACCATCCCGGAAGTGAACTATGAGAAAACTCTGAAAAACTGGATTAAAGAGCTGCAATCAGGTACAAAATCCTCAGTAGTTACCGAGAATAGTGAAATGTCAATATTCGGAGCCAGACTGAAAGATATCACTTCAACTCCTTTAAACATCTACAGCACTATGAAGAATGAGGACACCCTGGTACGCCTGTCTGTTTCGTTTGAGCTAAAAAAAGATCAGTACCTCGGAGATGAAGCATTCCAGTCTGAACTTTCTAAGGCTAAACTTTATTTATCGGACTTTGCAAAAGACCAGTACATAGATGCGGTCAAAGGACAAGTAAAGGATGAAGAAGATAAACTGAGTAAAATAGAAAAAGAGATCGAATCGTTGAAAAGAGAGGAAGCTCGCCTTGAAAAATCAATATTAAAAAGCAGAGAAGAAATTATCCTTGAAAAAGACAAAATTATAGTATATAACAACAACCTGGCATCTGTTTCTGCTTCCATTATCGAGCAGAATAATCAACTACTCACAATGGAATCAGGTACACAGAGGGAGGAAAAGGAAAAATATATCAAAGGTCTTGAGAAGGATAAGAAGAGCATACTTAAGTCGATAAGTTCCTCTGAAGACAAGATCAATGATGCAAATAAAACAATTGATAATGCAAACAGGGAACTTCCAAACAACAACCTGGCAAAACAAAATTTTCAAAGCCAGTATGATATTCAGCAAGCTGTTGTGGGACAATTCAATGACAAGCTGGAAAAAATTAAGGCTTATAAATGATTACCAGGAACACTGATTTCCACAGAGTTAATCCGGAGCAATACTTTTACTGAGAACTCCGCGCATGTCATTGATTTACTACAAATTACTCCGTGCTTAAATAAGTATAAAATTTCTATTCGATTAAGGTCATCTCATTAAGAAGGTATCCGGCTCCCGCAAATTTGTCTATGATAAAAAGTGCATATCTTATATCGAGACTAATATTCCGGCTCTGATCGGGATTAAATGCCATGTCGCTGGCAACACCTTCCCAGGCCCTGTCGAAATTGACACCGATAAGCTGGCCTTCGGCATTAATAACCGGACTCCCTGAATTGCCTCCTGTTGTGTGATTATCAGCAATAAAGCAGACCGGCACTTCACCATTTTGTGTATAACGACCAAAATCTTTTGTCTTGTACAATTCCTTAAGTTTATCAGGAACATCATAATCATAAATTTCAGGATTATCTTTTTCCATTATCCCTTTTAGTGTTGTATAATGGGTAAAACAGACAGCATCTTTTGAAAAGTAACCTTTAACGTTTCCATAAGCTACCCGTAATGTCAGATTTGCATCAGGATAAAAGACTTTCCCTTTATCAAATTCCATCTGTAATGTCATATAATCCTGGTTCAGTTTTGTTATACCGGCATTTATGCGTTCCAGCTCCGGGCTGACAATAACCGACAGAAAATCGCTTGCATTCACTGAAAGAAGATAGAATGGATCCTTAGTTAATTTCCTGACACCCGATGCATTAAACTTCTCAATGAAACCGGTAAAACGTACTTCGTCAGTAAAAACCGATTTTTCATAGAGTTTATCGACTACAGATAAAAAATCGCCGCCGCATGAATTCCTTAGTTTTATATACTCAGATGCCTGCCATTTCCGGTCAAGTTTCTCACCATACAGCGTCATAACAGCGACAAATAGTTTCTTATCCGTCGCCTTATCGAAATTTTTAAAAAAGCCCTTTCCGCTATTGATCAGTCTGGTCTTCATGGCTTTTATCTCTTCCTCACCGGCATTGCGGTTAACAAGTTCGACCAGAGGCCTGATGTTTCGTGCAAAGCCGACAGCTTCAGCCCCATTGGCAAAGAAGACCTCGTTGGTAAAGCTGTTAACAATATTATATTCACCGAGTTTCGAGTATAGTTCCTTGTATTGCGGCAAAATGTTACCATATTTTGTTTTACGCTCCATATCTGCATTGATCCAGGCTGTCAACCTGTTCTCAAATTCATTTTTCTTTTCAATGGTCCCCATTTTTTCCAATCCCTGATTTTCACCAATCCATTTCTTCCACGAGTTGGCCATACCAGTTTTCTTTGATGAGTATTGTATCCTCAGGAGAGGATCAGAATTGATTGCCGCCTCCATAATTTCAATCTTTTTTGTTCTGATATCAATCATTTTGGGATTATAATAGTTCTTCACCATGTCGACATGATAAGATGGAACATATTCTGATGTTTTTCCCGGATAACCAAAAACCATTGTAAAATCTCCCTCTTTATACCCTTTCAGAGATATCGGGAAATGGTAAACCGGTTTATACGGAATGTTATCATCAGAGACATCAGCAGGTTTATTGTTTTTGTCAGCATATATCCTGAAAAGAGAAAAGTCGCCCGTATGGCGTGGCCAAACCCAGTTATCTGTCTCCCCACCAAATTTCCCGATCGAAGAAGGAGGAGCTCCCACAAGCCGGATATCGCTGAATATCTCGTTTACAAAAAGGAAATACTGTTTACCCATATAAAAAGGCCGTACAAAAGCTGAATAACCCGTACCTTCAGCAGCATTTTTCTGTATCGAAATGATATTCGAATTTATAAGGCTATCCCGTTTTGCTCCAACCATTTCACCAGTCACCCCTTTCATCACATCCCCGGTAACATCTTCCATCCTTTTCAGAAATGTGACAGAAAGACCCGGACATCTCAATTCTTCTTCGTGCGACATTGCCCAGAATCCATCTGTCAGATAATCATGTTCAAGAGTCGTATTTCTCAGTATCTGACTATAACCGCAATGATGATTTGTTATCAGCAACCCTTCAGAAGAGATGACTTCCCCGGTGCAGCCACTTCCAAAAAGGACTACTGCATCTTTCATACATGCTTTGTTTACACTGTATATATCTTCAGCTGTCAGTTTAAATCCTTTCTCCTGCATCAGCTTAATATTATATTTTTCGATCAGAAGAGGGATCCACATTCCTTCGTCGGCCCTAATGACCGGAGTCATTAATGCAGTACATAACAATAACAGTAACAATATTAATATCTTAATTTTCATTCCGGATTTATTTTCAATTTTTTCTTTCTTATAATCTTTTATAAATTTTAACCAAGTTAAATTTGTTCATATGGCAATAAATGTTAATCCGCCTTCTGCCCCCTGCCTTCCGCCTTCCTTATTCCCTACTGAACAAAGTTCTGAAGTTCCCTATACAGTCGCTGTACCGGTAATCCTACAACATTAAAATACGAACCTTCTATATTACTGCATGCAGCAATTCCAATCCATTCCTGAATACCATATGCACCGGCTTTATCATAAGGTTTGTATTTATCAACATAAAAATTTATCTCCTCAGTTGAAAGTGCTTCGAAAGTTACTTTTGTTGATTCAGAAAAAATTTTTTCTTTATCAGATGAAAGCAGACACACTCCTGTAATTACTTCATGAGTATTGCCCGAAATTTCCCTGAGTATCCTGACTGCATCTTCAAAATCGACGGGCTTCCCAAGAACTTTATTATTACACCAGACAATTGTATCAGCTGTAATAACAATCTCATTATCTGATATTTCATTTCTAAAACGAATTGCTTTCCCATATGCAACATGCCTGGCGATTTCTTCACCTGTAAGATCTTCCGGATATGTTTCAGGATATTCTTTTATAACAACATCAAACTCAAGACCCAGTTCATGAAGCAGATGCTGCCTTCGTGGCGAATGTGAAGCAAGTATTATCCTGTAATTTTTCAGATTTTCAATCAGCATGGTCAGAAAAGGTTCCAGGTAAGTATCACTTTCACCACAACCGAGTAAAGGATACCTGTGAGCATGACGACTTTCATTATGCTGCTGGCTTTATGAAGCTGTTTCCTGTTACTGCTGATGATGACTTGATAAATGATATATAAAAGAGGTAAAACAATAGCAACCGAAAGGTAGATAAGAGTTATAGTATCATTGATAAAAAAATACCATGTAAGATAAAGTAACGTGATGGTGATAATTACCAGAATTACTGAAACTATCTTGGCAGAAAGAACCCCGATAACTATCGGGACGGTATTTCTTCCATAAGCTATATCGCCTTCAAAATCTTCGATGTCCTTAATTATTTCGCGGGTAAGAGTAGTCAGAAAAGCGAAAAATGCAAATCCACCCACCCAGTATAAAACAATATTTATGTCAGGGAGAGTTAAAGCATTTACAATGTAATATTTATATAATGCGGGCCACTCATAAACAACAACAAGTAACGGCACCATTGCTGTGAGTATGGCAACAACCAAATTGCCAATTAAAAACTGCCGTTTATAGCTTGCCGAGTAAAAATAAAGCAGGCCCGAGACTACAAAAAAGAGTGCGCCCAACCATACATATCCTGCTTTCCATGATATATAAAAGCCAACCGAAATACCTGTTATATTGAAGACGTTATGCCACATCATGGCAATTCGTCTTGGGATCTTAGTACCCACAATAACTGTTCCTTTGTTTATCAGGTCGGTTTTTATATCGAAATAATCATTTATAACATATCCCCCGGCAGCGATTAAGACTGTAGCAGCAACAAGAAGCATAAAATCGTACCATGGAAACTGGAGTACCATGGGAACCTCTTCACCCGGAGCCTGACGAAGGATAACACCTATTTTGCTTAGCACCGGTTCAAGAATCGCGTATCTCATAAGTATCATGGTTAGGATTACTATGAGAAGATTTTTCCACCGGATCAGATTTAGAAATGCTTTCATACTTACCATGAATATGCGTCAGAATCCATCCAACAATTATGCAACCTCAATACCTGTTCAATAACATCCCTCACACATCCTTCCCCTCCCCGTTTATCTGAAATATATGAAGCTACCTGTTTGATCTCACTATCGGCATCGGAGGGACATACTGCAATGCCTGCTTCCTTCATGACTTCAAAATCAGGAATATCATCACCCATAAATAAGACATCAGATTTATTAAGATTGTTCTTTTTCAGGAAAGAATTAAAATGGTCGAGTTTTGAGCGGCTTTTAAGATAGATATCATTAACTCCAAGAAGCCTGAGTCTTTTTCTGTACTCTGTTGAGCTGCTTCCCGAAATAACACCTACATAGTACCCTTTTTTAACAGCAAGCTGCAAAGCATAGCCATCACGCAGGTTGACAGTTCTGTTTGGTACACCAAAAGCATTCAGAGTGATCGTCTGCAGGGATAATACCCCATCAATATCAAAAACAAACGCCTTTACTTTTAAAAGGTCTTCTTTAAAATTAGCCATGCATCACAGCTTATTATGATAATTTATTATAGATCGTGTTAAATCACTGTATATCCTTTTTAATTCGGGCGAGAAAGTTAGTAATTCCAAATGTTTTTCTATAGTATTCTGATCATTTCGTACAGCGGGTCCGGTTTGTGAATTTTCAGGTCCGGTATCAATTGCTTTTGAAACAGTCTCTTTCAATAATGGTTCAAGGATCTCAAACGGGAAACCTGCTTTCTCAGCCACCTGTTTTCCGGCATTAAGAATGTGATTTGTGAAGTTACAAACAAAGACAGCAGCAAGATGCAGCATTCTTCTGTGATCGGTATCGGTAAAATAGACTTTCCCTCCGATTGATTCTGCCAGTTCTTTCAATATTTCAGATGACTGTTTATCAGATGATTCTATGAAGAAAGGAAGATCTTTAAAACTAACCTTGCGTCCTTTTGAGAAAGTTTGTAACGGGTAGAAGATGCCCTTTCTCCTGATCTTTTCAGGGAAAACATCCAAACCAGCGCTTCCTGCAGTATGCACAGTTAAAGCATCGGGCCGGATAACTATATTGTCAAGTACTTCCTTCAAACGATGGTCGGGTACTGCAACAATCAATATATCGGTCGACTGCGGAAATACCGGCTCAGATGACCATGATGCATTGCAGGAATCAGCTAATGACCGGCCGTTTTTTTCATCCTGCGATACAATAACTTCAACATTAAAGCCTGCATCTGACATCTCCCTGCACAAAGCACCAGCCACCCGCCCTGCTCCTACAAATGATAAATTATACTGATACATTCCCGAATTTTTGTGAAATATACAAAAATGTCAGAAAATATTATGGGAATTCTGAATATAGCTGCGGACTTTGTGGCATACTCTCCCTGCGACGCTCCACGGACTCACCATGATTAAAGAAATAATCAACTTTTCCTTATACCATAAAAAAAGCCGCCATAAACAAGTTTATGACGGCTAATATTTGGAGTTAAAAACAAATTACGCCTGAGCTGTCGGTCCTCCAAAGGTTAACGGCATTGCTGGTCCCGATCCTTCCGCATTTTTAATTACTCCGTGAACGGACTCATACTTGGTAATGTTATCCTGCAATGCAGCAACAAGTCTTTTTGCGTGCTCGGGAGTAAGAATTATCCTCGATTTAACCTGTGCTTTTGGAATCCCTGGCATTATCCTGATGAAATCAATAACAAACTCTGATGCTGAATGAGTTATTACTGCAAGGTTTGAATATGTTCCCTGAGCAATTTCTTCGTTCAGTTCGATACTGATCTGTGACGGATTTTTAGGATCTATAACTGCCATTGCTATGCTTTTTTTCCTGTTTCAACCTCAGTTTCCTTATTGGCGCCGACAAGGGTTTCATATTCATCGAGGGAGCCAACTATAATTCCATTGTACTGGCGTTGCCCTGTTCCTGCAGGAATAAGGTGGCCAACAATAACATTTTCCTTCAAACCTTCAAGTCTGTCGATCTTGCCTAATATTGCAGCCTCGTTCAGCACTTTCGTAGTCTCCTGGAAAGAAGCAGCTGAGAAGAAACTCTGGGTCTGTAATGAAGCTCTGGTTATACCCTGCAATACCTGACTTGATGTTGCGGGTACAGCGTCTCTGGCTTCAACAAGTTTCAGGTCGCGGCGTTTTAGTACAGAATTGTCATCTCTCAGTTTACGTGATGTTATTATCATTCCGGGACGGAGTGTTTGAGAATCGCCACTGTCAAGAATAACTTTCTTTCCATAGATCCAGTCATTTTCGTCCATAAATTCCAGTTTATCAACAACCTGACGTTCAAGGAATTTCGTATCGCCCGGATCAACAATCTCAACCTTCCGCATCATCTGGCGGACAATAATCTCAAAATGTTTGTCGTTAATCTTAACTCCCTGTAAACGATACACTTCCTGAATCTCATTAACAATATATTCCTGGACTTTTGTAGGTCCTTTGATTGCAAGAATATCAGAAGGTGTAATAGCTCCGTCTGAAAGAGGAATACCTGCTTTTACATAATCATTTTCCTGAACAAGTATCTGTTTTGAAAGCGGAACAAGATATTTTTTAACCTCTTCTGTTTTTGATTTGATTATTATTTCCCTGTTGCCTCTTTTTATCTTTCCGAAAGTCACTTCACCATCTATTTCCGATACGATAGCCGGATTAGACGGGTTTCGTGCTTCGAACAGTTCTGTAACACGAGGAAGACCTCCCGTTATATCGCCCGATTTTCCAATAGCACGCGGTATTTTTGCCAGCACTTCCCCTGCCTCGACCATTTTATCGGGATCAACAACAAGGTGTGCGCCCACAGGAAGGTTATACAATCTTAATTCCTCTCCTTTAGGGTCAAGAATTTTTATTGCAGGGTTCTTGGTTTTATCCCTGCTCTCAATGATCACCTTCTCTTTAAAGCCAGTCTGTTCATCAGATTCTTCACGGAATGTAACACCTTCGATAAGGAAATCGTACCCTATCTTTCCTGCCATTTCTGAAATAATAACGGCATTGAACGGGTCCCATTCGCATATCAGCTTACCTTTTTCAATTTCCTGTCCCGGCTTAATATAAAGTTTTGAACCATAAGGAATTGAATGAGTCGTAAGGGCAATATTGGTTTTCTTGTCAATTATTCTTAATTCTGCAAGACGTCCGATAACTATGTCTATATCGCCTTTTTCAGGATCTTTTTTCGGAACTGTTCTGATCTCCTCGATTTCTGCGATACCGTTGTACCGGGCAATAATCCTCGATTCGGTAGTTATGTTCGATGCCGTACCACCAACGTGGAATGTACGAAGAGTCAGCTGAGTACCAGGTTCTCCGATACTCTGAGCGGCAATCACTCCGACAGCTTCACCTCTTTGGACCATTTGCCCGTTAGCCAGGTTACGTCCGTAACATTTCGCGCAAACTCCCTTTTTAGATTCACAAGTGAGAACCGATCTGATCTCAACCTGTTCGATAGGAGAATCTTCAATTTTCTTTGCAATATCTTCAGTAAATTCCTGTCCGGCTCCAACGATCAGTTCGCCTGTCAGAGGATGATATATATTATGAACAGTTGTACGTCCGAGAATTCTTTCGTACAGTGATTCTACAACTTCTTCATTCTTCTTAATGGCAGTAGCGACAAGGCCTCGGAGTGTACCACAATCTTCTTCATTGATGATAACATCCTGTGAAACGTCAACAAGACGACGGGTCAGATAACCTGCATCAGCTGTTTTAAGAGCGGTATCGGCAAGACCTTTACGGGCACCGTGAGTTGAAATAAAGTACTCCAGAACCGACAATCCCTCTTTAAAGTTTGAAAGGATAGGGTTTTCGATGATCTCCGAACCGGTTGCACCAGATTTCTGAGGTTTAGCCATAAGACCCCTCATACCAGAAAGCTGACGGATCTGTTCCTTAGAACCCCTTGCTCCTGAATCAAGCATCATGTAAACAGAATTGAATCCCTGTTTATCATTTGAAAGCTGTTTCATAAGAGTCTGGGTCAGCCTTGCATTGACATGTGTCCAGATGTCAATTATCTGATTATACCGTTCGTTGTTCGTAATGAATCCCATACTATAGTTGTTCACTACCTCATTAACCTGCTCATATCCTTCATTAACAAATTTTGTTTTTTCTTCAGGTATGATAACATCGTCGAGGTTAAAGGACAAACCGCCCTTAAAAGCCATATAGTATCCAAGGTTTTTAATATCATCAAGGAAATCGGCAGTTTTGGCTGTTCCTGAAAGTTTGAGAACACGTCCGATAATATCCCTTAATGATTTCTTTGTCAATATTTCATTAATAAAGCCAACTTCTTCAGGTACGACCTGGTTGAATATTACCCGGCCAACTGTTGTATCAATGATATGGTTTATGGGTTCGCCATCTTTTCTGTCGTTGACTTTAACTTTTATGAAAGCATGAAGGTCAATCTTTCCTTCGTTATAGGCAATGCTAACCTCCTGTGGTGAATAGAAAATAAGTCCTTCACCCTGGACCTTTTCCGTTTCACTACTTTTCCTTCCTTTTGTGATATAATAAAGGCCAAGGACCATGTCCTGTGAAGGAACGGTCACAGGAGCACCGTTTGCCGGGTTAAGAATATTATGAGAAGCCAGCATAAGCATCTGGGCCTCAAGTATTGCGCTATTTCCAAGAGGAAGGTGAACTGCCATCTGGTCACCGTCGAAGTCAGCGTTGAAGGCTGTACATACAAGTGGGTGGAGCTGGATAGCTTTACCTTCGATAAGTTTTGGCTGGAATGCCTGAATACCAAGCCTGTGAAGTGTCGGAGCACGGTTTAGCAGAACAGGGTGGCCTTTGAGAACGTTTTCAAGAATGTCCCAAACAACAGGATCTTTTCTGTCAACTATTTTCTTTGCCGATTTAACTGTCTTTACTATTCCGCGTTCTATCAATTTACGTATGATAAAAGGTTTATAAAGCTCAGCTGCCATATCTTTTGGCAGACCGCATTCATGCAGTCTGAGTTCAGGTCCTACAACGATAACTGATCGTGCGGAATAGTCAACCCTTTTACCGAGCAGGTTCTGACGGAACCTTCCCTGTTTACCTTTGAGGCTATCGCTAAGCGACTTAAGAGGACGGTTGGCATCAGTCTTTACGGAATTTGCCTTGCGTGAGTTATCGAAAAGAGAGTCAACTGCTTCCTGCAGCATTCGTTTTTCGTTACGAAGGATTACTTCAGGAGCTTTTATCTCAATAAGCCTTTTCAGACGGTTATTTCTAATGATCACCCTTCTGTAAAGATCGTTCAGGTCGCTGGTGGCAAAACGGCCTCCATCGAGAGGAACCAATGGCCTCAGTTCAGGAGGAATGACCGGGACAACTTTAATTATCATCCATTCAGGTTTGTTGACCCCTTTGGAATCTCTGAAAGCTTCAACAACCTGAAGACGTTTGAGTGCTTCATTTTTACGTTGTTGAGAAGTTTCAGTATTTGCCCTGTGACGAAGTGAATATGACATTTCGTCAAGGTCGATACGGCTGAGAAGCTTATAAAGTCCTTCAGCACCCATATCGGCAACAAATTTATCAGGATGATTATCATCGAGATACTGGTTTTCTTTTGGAAGCGATTCAATAATCTCGAGATATTCTTCTTCAGTCAGAAAATCGAGATATTTTACGCCATCAACAGCTTTGATACCAGGGTTGATTACGACATACCTTTCATAATAGATTATAGAATCGAGTTTTTTTGTCGGTAACCCCAGCAGGTATCCGATCTTATTAGGCAGTGACCGGAAATACCAGATATGAGCAACGGGAACAACAAGAGATATGTGCCCCATTCTTTCGCGACGTACTTTTTTTTCTGTAACCTCAACACCGCAACGGTCGCAAACGATTCCTTTATAACGGATTCTTTTGTACTTTCCGCAATGGCACTCGTAATCTTTTACCGGACCAAAAATTCTTTCGCAGAATAAACCATCACGTTCAGGTTTGTAGGTACGGTAATTAATCGTTTCAGGCTTCAGTACTTCACCACTTGAACGATCAAGTATTTCTTCGGGTGAAGCAAGGCCTATTGAGATTTTCGAGTAACTTGTTTTTGTTTTGTTATCTCTTCTGAATGACATATGGTGAATATTTTTTTATTCTAAAATTAAAAATTCAAACCCTTACCGTAATACTTAATCAAGTATTACGCTCAGTCCGAGACCTCTCAGTTCATGCAACAGAACATTTAATGATTCCGGGATTCCTGGTAAAGGCATAGGTTCGCCCTTAACAATTGCTTCATATGCTTTGGCACGGCCAACAACATCATCAGATTTTATTGTAAGGATCTCCTGAAGGATATGAGCGGCGCCAAAGGCTTCAAGTGCCCATACTTCCATTTCACCAAAACGCTGGCCACCGAACTGGGCTTTACCTCCCAACGGTTGCTGAGTAATGAGAGAGTATGGTCCTATTGAACGGGCATGCATCTTATCATCAACCATATGGCCAAGTTTAAGCATATATATGACGCCAACGGTTGCAGGCTGGTCGAATCTTTCGCCTGTACCACCATCATAAAGGTATGTTTTCCCGTATCGGGGAACACCTGCCTTTTCGGTATAATCAACGATCTCTTCCAATGTTGCACCATCAAAAATAGGTGTTGCAAAACTAACTCCAAGTTCCTTACCTGCCCAACCAAGGACTGTTTCATAAATTTGTCCGAGGTTCATCCTCGAAGGAACACCCAGCGGGTTCAATACAATATCAACCGGAGTTCCATCTTCAAGAAAAGGCATATCTTCAGCACGTACAATTCGTGCAACAATACCTTTGTTTCCATGACGACCGGCCATTTTGTCCCCGACTTTCACCTTGCGTTTTTTAGCTATATATACTTTTGCAAGACGAACAATACCTGCAGGGAGCTCATCACCTATTGTAATATTGTATTTTTTACGTTTATATACACCGTCAACTTCTTTATATTTAATAATATAATTATAAAGAAGTTGTTTAATACTGTCATTTTTCTTCTTATCGGTAGTCCACTTGTTTGGATTAACATTCAGGAAATCAACTTCCTGAAGTTGTTTCAGAGTGAACTTGCTCCCTTTGGGAATGACATCAACATTCAGATAATCCTTAACTCCCTGTGAAGTTTTACCGTTAACAAGGATGAAAAGTTTATCAACGAGTCTTGCTTTAAGCTCATCAACGCTTCTGTTGAATTCTGTTTCGATCTTGTCAAGAAGCGGTTTTTCGACAGCTTTGGCCTTTCTGTCCTTGACAGCTCTTGTGAACAGTTTTTTATCAATAACGACACCTTCAAGAGAAGGACCTGCTTTCAGGGAAGCATCTTTCACATCGCCTGCTTTGTCGCCGAAAATAGCACGCAGCAGTTTTTCTTCTGGTGAAGGATCTGATTCGCCTTTAGGTGTGATTTTACCGATCAGAATATCACCCGGCCTGATATGAGCCCCTATCCTGATAAGACCATTCTCGTCGAGGTTTTTGGTAGCTTCCTCGCTAACGTTTGGAATATCGGATGTAAGTTCTTCAAGGCCACGTTTTGTATCACGTACTTCCAGCTGGTATTCATCGATATGAACCGATGTGAAGTAATCTTCCTGAACAACCTTCTCGGAAAGAACAATAGCATCCTCGAAATTATACCCTTTCCACGGCATGAAAGCCACCTTGAGGTTTCTTCCGAGAGCCAGTTCGCCAAGTTTGGTTCCATAGCCTTCAGTAAGCACCTGTCCTTTTTTGACTTTTTCACCTTTCCTTACAACCGGTGTAAGGTTTATGCAGGTACTCTGGTTTGTTTTCTTGTATTTTGGAAGAACATAACGTTTTATGTCGTCATCGAAGCTGACGAATTTTTCCTCGTCAGTACGCGTATATCTGATAACAATTTCGTTTGAATCGACGAAATCAACAACTCCGTCACCTTCTGCCAGATAAAGTATACGGCTGTCTCTGACCACCTGACCTTCAAGACCGGTACCAACGATCGGTGCTTCGGGGTTAATAAGTGGAACAGCCTGGCGCATCATGTTTGAACCCATGAGGGCCCTGTTTGCATCATCGTGTTCGAGGAAAGGAATCAGCGAAGCAGCTATTGAGGCAATCTGGTTTGGAGCAACGTCCATTAAGTCGATCCTGGAAATTTCTTCTACAGGATAATCCGCCTGGTAGCGGCACTTTGCCGTTGTTTCTTCAAAATGTCCATCAGTCGTAAGCGGGGTATTAGCCTGGGCGATTGTTTTCTGTTCTTCCTCTTCAGCGCTGAGCCATAAAACACCTTCCTCGCCAAAGTCAGCCTTTCCTTCATTTACCTTTCGGTAAGGGGTTTCAATGAAACCCAGATTATTGATTTTGGCATAAATACAAAGAGATGAGATAAGACCGATATTTGGTCCTTCAGGTGTTTCAATGGGGCAAAGCCGTCCGTAATGTGTATAGTGAACGTCCCTCACTTCAAATCCTGCTCTTTCGCGGGAAAGACCTCCGGGTCCCAGAGCTGACAAACGACGTTTATGCGTCATTTCAGCCAGAGGGTTGGTCTGGTCCATGAACTGCGACAGCTGGTTTGTTCCAAAGAAGGAGTTAATTACCGATGAAAGGGTTTTGGAATTAATAAGATCAACGGGTGTAAACACCTCATTATCCCTTACATTCATTCTTTCACGTATTGTACGGGCCATACGGGCAAGACCCACACCGAACTGAGCAGATAACTGTTCTCCGACGGTACGGACCCTTCTGTTACTCAAATGGTCGATATCGTCAACATCGGTTTTTGCATTGATAAGTTCAATGAGGTAACCGATAATCTTAATAATATCTTCTCTTGTAAGGACCTTGACATCCATACCGGTTTCAAGGCCCAGTTTTTTATTTATTCTGTAACGTCCTACTTCACCGAGGTCATATCGTTTATCGGAGAAAAACAGTTTGTCGATCACGTCGCGTGCGGTTGCTTCGTCGGGTGGTTCAGCATTACGCAGCTGACGGTATATATAGATAACTGCCTCTTTTTCAGAGTTACATGGATCTTTCTGAAGTGTGTTATATATTATAGCATAATCTGAGAGAGAGCTGTCTTCCCTGTGTAAAAGAATTGCTTTTGCACCTGAATCGACGATCATGTCGACATGTTCAGGTTCTATAATTGTCTCCCTGTCGAGAATTACTTCATTTCTTTCAATTGAAACTACCTCACCGGTATCTTCGTCAACAAAGTCTTCAACCCAAGTCTTAAGTACCCTGGCAGCCAGTTTACGTCCGACCAGTTTTTTAATATTTGTTTTGGAGACTTTATGTTCTTCAGCGAGGTTAAAAATCTCGAGGATTTCCTTATCGCTTTCGAATCCGATAGCACGGAGAAGAGTTGTTACCGGCAGTTTTTTCTTTCTGTCGATATATGCATACATCACATTGTTGATATCTGTGGCAAATTCTATCCAGGAGCCTTTGAAAGGGATGATCCTGGCGGAATAAAGTTTAGTTCCGTTTGCGTGTATGCTTTGGCCAAAGAAGACCCCGGGGGATCTGTGCAGCTGTGAAACAACCACTCTTTCAGCACCATTAATGACGAATGTAGCACGATCGGTCATATATGGTACGGTTCCAAGATAAACATCCTGGATAACTGTATCAAAATCCTCATGTTCAGGATCAGTACAATATAGTTTTAATTTTGCCTTGAGAGGAACGCTGAAAGTCAATCCGCGTTCGATACACTCTTCAATTGTATAACGAGGAGGGTCGATGTAATAATCAAGAAATTCAAGAACGAAATTGTTCCTTGTATCAGTGATTGGGAAATTTTCAGTAAAAACCTTAAAAAGCCCTTCTTTTTTCCTGTTTTCGGGAGTAGTTCCAAGCTGGAAAAACTCACCGAATGATTTCAGTTGAATCTCCAGAAAATCAGGATAATCAAGTTGGTCTTTTCTGGACGCGAAACTTATTCTTTCGGTATTTTTTGAGGACATTTATTAAAAGATTAAGTGAACTTATTATTTAAAGAACGAAAAGGCCTAGTCCCGAATTAATCGGGACTAAACCTATGACCCATCAATTAGGTATAACTTATTTAAGTTCAACTTCAGCTCCTGCTTCTACTAATTGACCTTTAATAGCTTCAGCTTCTTCTTTGGAAACACCTTCTTTAACCGGAGCCGGTGCAGAATCAACAACTGCTTTGGCTTCTTTCAGTCCAAGACCGGTGATGTCCTTAACAAGTTTAACAATCTGTAATTTCTGACCACCAGCTGCTTTGAGAATAACGTCGAAAGTTGATTTCTCTTCAACAGCAGCAGCCTCGCCAGCGGCTGGGCCTGCAACTGCAACTGCAGCTGCAGCGGGTTCAATACCATACTCTTCTTTAAGTATTTTAGCCAGTTCGTTTACTTCCTTTACAGATAAGTTAACCAGTTCTTCTGCAAATTTCTTAAGATCTGCCATTTTTATCGATTTTTAATTTGATTATACTTTATTTTTCTTCTCTTTTTGACAGTGTTTCAAGAACACCGTGAATTTTGTTTCCACCTGATTGAAGGGCTGAAATAACGTTTTTAGCAGGTGACTGCAAGAGCATAATAACATCACCTATCAGTTCTTCTTTAGTTTTCACGGAAATAAGTGCATCAAGCATATTATCTCCAACATATACTGATTCCTGAACGTAAGCACCTTTAAGCACAGGTTTATCATGTTTTTTACGGAACTCCTTAATAAGTTTAGCAGGAACATTTCCCGATTGAGTAAACATGATGGACGTCGTACCTTTCAGAACCGGATAGAGTTCTTCAAAGTTTCCATTAGACTGCTCAAGTGCTCTTTTGAGGAGAGTATTTTTAACAACTAAAAGTTTGATATTGTTGTTGAAACACTTTCTTCTCAGGTCACTTGTATCAGCGGCATTAAGCTGAGCAGTATCAGTCAGATAAAAGTGGCTGTACTCTTTTAATTTCTCAGCAAGGCTGTCTATGATAGCATTTTTTTCTTCCCGTCTCATTATTTCTTTCTAGTTTTAACTTAACTATTTATTCATCAAAACCTTTTGGATCGATCCTAACACCAGGGCTCATAGTGCTTGACAAGAACATACTACGAATGTATGTTCCTTTAGCGGCAGCCGGTTTAAGTTTATTTACAATAGAGATAAACTCTTTTGCATTATCAACGATCTTCTGAGGTTCGAATGAGACCTTTCCGATAGAGGCATGAATGATTCCGCTTTTATCAACTTTGAAATCAATCTTACCCTGCTTCACTTCTTTAACAGCCTTACCAATTTCCATAGTAACAGTTCCACTTTTGGGGTTCGGCATCAGTCCGCGAGGACCGAGTATTCGACCTAACTGACCGACCTTTCCCATAACAGATGGCATGGTTATAATAACATCCATATCTGTCCAACCACCTTTGATCTTTTCGACATACTCGTCAAGACCAACGAAATCGGCGCCGGCTTCAGTTGCTTCTGCTGCCTTATCGGGGGTACAGAGAACGAGTACACGTGTCTCTTTACCTGTTCCGTGAGGGAGTGATACAACACCGCGAACCATTTGGTTGGATTTTCTCGGATCTATACCTAACCTTACATCTAAATCGATTGAGGCGTCGAATTTGGTTTTGGTCATTTCCTTAACCAAAGAAGAGGCTTCTTTCAATGTATAAAGTTTGTTCTTATCGAGTTTTTCAAGAGCAAACTTCTGGTTTTTGGTAAGTTTAGTCATTTTTTCTCCTAATTAATTATTTACCGGGAATTCTCCTTTGACGGTGATTCCCATACTTCTGGCGGTACCAGCTACCATTCTCATAGCGGACTCTAACGTAAAACAATTTAAGTCCTCCATTTTATCTGCAGCAATTGCTTTAACCTGATCCCATGATAATGATGCTACCTTGTCGCGGTTAGGCTCCTGAGAGCCCTTCTTTACTTTGGTAACTTCAAGAAGCTGTACAGCAACCGGTGGTGTTTTCGTAACAAAATCAAATGATTTGTCACTATATACTGTAATTATAACCGGTATAACTTTTCCTGCTTTATCCTGAGTTTTAGCATTAAATTGCTTGCAAAAATCCATTATATTCACACCTTTCGAACCTAATGCAGGTCCTACCGGTGGAGATGGATTGGCTGCTCCGCCACGAATCTGTAACTTGATAAGTCCAGCTACTTCTTTTGCCATAATTTAAAATTTGCGTGTTTATTGCGAGCTCTTGATAGTTATTCAGGAAGCATTATGAATATTACAACTATCAATATCTTCAGTTAACTTTCCTTTTCTACCTGCATAAAACTAAGCTCAAGCGGGGTCTTTCTGCCAAATATTTTGACCATCACTTTAAGCTTTTTCTTTTCATCATTTACCTCTTCAATTATTCCCGTGAAACTATTGAATGGGCCATCAATCACCTTAACCGATTCACCAACAAAGAATGGAACATTTAATTCCTCATCGCTTGCATTAAGTTCATCAACCTTTCCAAGTATTCTGTTAATCTCAGATTTTCTGAGCGGAACCGGTTCTCCGTCCTGAGTGCCCAGAAATCCTATAACATTTGGTACGTTTCTTAACAAATGTGGTATTTCTCCTGTAAGTACGGCTTCAACCAGCACATAACCAGGGAAGAATGTTCTTTCCTTGCTGATTTTCTTGCCTGATCTTATCTGATAAACCTTCTCAGTCGGAATAAGAACCTGTGAGATATAATCTTCAAGTTTAAGGCGTGCAATTTCGCTATCGAGATATTCTTTTACTTTTTTTTCTTTCCCACCGATAGCCCGGAGCACATACCACTTTTTTATATTCTCACTCATTGGAATCTTCTCCTGTTTAGTATAACAAACTATAAATGAATTGCATTGCCCGGCTAAACACAAAATCAATACCAGCAACAATAAGTGCAATTATCAGTGAAGCTACCATAACCAGAACAGCACTGTTCTGAAGTTCACTCCATGTTGGCCAAGTTACCTTGTGTGCCAGTTCTGTGTATGATTCTCTAAAATATCCTTTTATATCCATAGTACTTAATATTTAGCACGGGAGGAGAGACTCGAACTCCCGACACCTGGTTTTGGAGACCAGTGCTCTACCAACTGAGCTACACCCGTGTAACCAGGGAAAAGCTTCCCGATAAACCGGGAAGCTCCTGTATATCCAAAACTCTTATTCAAGTATATTCGTTACCTGTCCTGCACCAACTGTTCTGCCACCTTCACGGATAGCGAAACGTAAGCCAACATTAATAGCAACCGGATAGATAAGGTCAACTGTTATTGTAACATTATCACCAGGCATTACCATTTCTGTTCCTTCTGGAAGAGTTATTTCACCTGTAATATCAAGTGTTCTGATATAGAACTGAGGCCTGTATTTGTTATGGAATGGAGTGTGACGTCCGCCTTCTTCTTTCTTAAGAACATAAACCTCAGCCTGAACTTTCATATGAGGTGTGATTGTTCCGGGTTTAGCAAGAACCATACCCCTTTTGATCTCTTTCTTATCAACACCACGAAGCAATAATCCTACGTTATCACCAGCTTCCCCTTCGTCAAGTATCTTACGGAACATTTCAACTCCGGTACATACTGATTTACGTTTTGTGGCACCAAGACCTATCAGTTCAAGTTCTTCACCTGTTTTAACAATACCGGTTTCAATACGTCCTGTAGCAACAGTACCACGGCCTGTGATTGAGAACACGTCTTCAACGGGCATAAGGAATGGTTTTTCATTTTCACGTGCAGGAATTGGAATATATTCATCAACTGCATCCATGAGTTCCATGACTTTATCTTCCCATTTAGCTTCACCATTCATAGCGCCAAGTGCTGAACCGCGGATAACCGGAGCGTTGTCACCATCAAATTTATAGAAGTTAAGGAGATCACGTACTTCCATTTCAACCAGATCAAGAAGTTCAGGATCATCAACCAAGTCAACTTTGTTCATAAATACCAGAACCTTAGGGACGTTTACCTGGTGAGCGAGAAGGATATGTTCACGTGTCTGAGGCATTGGGCCATCATCAGCAGCAACAACCAGAATTGCACCATCCATCTGGGCAGCACCTGTAACCATATTTTTAATATAGTCAGCATGACCAGGGCAGTCAACATGTGCATAGTGACGTTTAGCTGTCTGATATTCAACGTGAGCGGTGTTAATTGTAATACCCCTTTCCTTTTCTTCGGGAGCATTATCAATTGAGTCAAAATCCCTGACTTCAGAGAGACCCCTTTTGGCAAGGACCATAGTGATCGCTGCCGTCAGGGTAGTCTTACCATGGTCAACGTGGCCAATTGTACCAATATTTACGTGCGGTTTCGACCTGTCAAATTTTTCTTTTGCCATAACTCCAAGCGTATTAAATTTAGTTTATCCTATAATCAATTATAAATCATTTTCCCCGTTGAGCCGGAGGTGGGAATTGAACCCACGACCCCTTCCTTACCAAGGAAGTGCTCTACCTCTGAGCTACTCTGGCATCAAAAATGAGCGGGAGACGGAACTCGAATCCGCGACCCTTAGCTTGGAAGGCTAATGCTCTACCAACTGAGCTACTCCCGCTTAATATCATCCAAAGAGACCCGTATTCTCTTCCATTTCGATCATACGTTTTGTTTCCGTTTTAAGTGGGGAGAGCAGGATTCGAACCTACGAAGGCATTCGCCAGCAGATTTACAGTCTGCCCCAGTTGGCCACTTTGGTATCTCCCCCCTATAAACAGAAAATTCTCTTAAGACATGCATTTACAAATCTCTCAAGAGCCGATGAAGGGATTCGAACCCCCGACCTGCAGATTACAAATCAGCTGCTCTGGCCAACTGAGCTACATCGGCAATTTAAAGAACGCACCGTTTGAGCATAAACCACCCTTAAAAAACGGTTTGCAAATGTATGAATTTAAATTTTATTATTCAAAATAAATTAATATATTTTTCTGAACATGATTTTCAGACTCCTCTCATCTTTTGTTTATGCTTGGTAATCTGTTTTTTCAGGGCATCAATTGCATCATCTGTAGCTTCTTCAAATGTCTTGCTCTGCTTTCTTACAAATAAAGGTCCACCCGGTAACATCAGCTTGATTTCGCTAATTTTGTTCTCCCTCTCCTGATCACGGTCAAGCCTCAGATAAACTTCAGCATTAACAATATCTTCACTAAACTGGTTCAATTTATCCAGTTTCTGCTGAACAAAGTCGGTTAGCTTTTGGTCGGCATCGAACCGCACTGAATGAATCTGAATGTTCATAGTAGTACCTCCTTATTATTTGATTAATATTTAAGCTCGTGGATGAGCCTGTTTATATATTTTTTTAAGTTTTTCAAAAGTGTTGTGCGTGTAAATCTGTGTGGCTGACAAATTTGCATGCCCAAGTAACTCCTTTATTGAATTCAGGTCAGCCCCATGATTAAGCATATGCGTCGCAAACGTATGCCTTAGTATATGCGGACTTTTCTTTTCAATAGTTGTTACCATGGCAAGATAACTATTTACTGTGTTATAAACATATTTATCATACAACTTTTTCCCTTTGTCTGTGGTAAAAAACCAACCGTCATTCCCCGTTACTACATTTTCATCCCTTACCTTAATATATTCTTCAAGCCTGTGGTTAAATGACCTTACAATCGGAATGATCCTTTGTTTATTTCTTTTCCCGGTAACTTTTACAATACCCTCCGAAAGATCAACATCACAATTCCTAAGCCCTATCAATTCTGACCTTCTCATTCCCGTCAGATAAAGCATTTCAATGATTGTCCGGTTTCTGATGCCTGCATAATCATTCTCAAAAGGGTAATTATCAAGCAAATCTTTCATGGCTTTTTCTTCAACAAAAACAGGAAGCGTTTTTCTGTTTTTTGGCAAAACAACCTTTTCAAGAGGATCTCCTTTAACAATACCTTCTTTTCGCAGGTACCGGTAAAATACCCTCAGACATGAAATTTTTCTGTGAACACTTGTCGTTGAATAGCCATTATCCATCAGGCTTACAATCCATGCACGTATGTCATGCGATGTAACGGCAACCGGATCATCAGGGACGCCCAGTGATGATAAATACAAAGCAAACTGATCAAGATCATTTATATAGGACCTGACAGTATGCGGTGAATACCGTTTTTCAATTTGCAGGTATTCTAAGAACGATTCCTTGTAATTCATGAAGGAACCCCCTTATCTGTTATGTTAAAAATGGCAATACAAAAAGACGGACTATTCTTCGTCTTCCTGCATTTTCTGAACGTACTGAGCCTTCTTGATTTCTTCCCTGCGGCGTACGGAAGGCTTAACAAAAGCCTGACGTGAGCGTAATTCACGAATTACTCCAGTCTTTTCAAATTTTCTTTTGAACTTCTTAAGAGCTCTCTCTATGTTTTCGCCTTCTTTTAATGGTACAATAATCATAATTCTAAAATTCAGTTTTTAAACGAGGCGCAAAGTTAAAAAGAGAAAAAGTCTTTTCAAAACATTTTACGGATTTAAATTAGCTATACACATCCTTTTTAGTATTAAAGTCCGATTAACAGATAGCTGCCTTAATTGTTTTGTTTTCATTAAAATTACAATTTTTTCTGCCGCTTTCCAAATGTTTTCAGAGAAAAACGGATACCGGATAACATTGGAGTGAGAGTTGAGAGAATAGTGATTCGTAATCTGAGGCTGTTGAAAAAGTTGAAATCCACTAACCGCTAAGAACGCAATCGCGATTAATCGGTATTATGCAAAGGATGCAGAGTTTTTAAATTTAAAAAGAAGAACTTACACAGAGTACCACAGAGAAGACACAGAGTACCACAGAGAAGGCACAGAGGAACACAGACCAGCCGGCTGGCTGGACAGAGGAAATCAGGAGAAAGAGTATTCTGTTACCAGCAAAACAACCACATACCAATAGGATGAGCAGGCTAATTCTTTATTCAAACCTGATATATGGCCCTGCTTTTGCGGCTTTCTCATTAGTTATCAGCTTATTTTCAACAAGATCGTTTATCCCTGTAATACGTCCTTTCAGCTCCCTGTACCTGAGAATTGCGGTCACTTCATATCTTTCAAAATACGGGATATGGGCCAGCTCTTTATATTCAGCCGAATTGACATCCACTCTTGTGATCGCCAGCGTGTCAATAAAAATTCTTCCTTTTATAAGATCGTATGTCTCTTCCGGCAACCCATACACCTCTTTGATCTGATCTGCCCTGGCAAAACCGCCCAGCAGTTGACGGTATTTTATGATACGTGCAGACAGTACCGGCCCTATACCCGGAAGCCTGACAAGCGTTGCCGAATCGCAACTGTTAATATCAAGCAGAGGAAGCCGCTTCTGATCTGAATTGTATGAAACCTTTCCTGCCGTGTCTGTAGCGACTTTGACAAAAGGTATGAGCTTCCCGGCTTTTCCTTCTTCAATTCCATAAACCTTCTTCAGATCGGCAGGCCGCCTGAATTTTCCTCCTTTGTTCCTGTAACTGATCAGTGTATTTGCTTCTTTTGATGCAAATCCGAGTTTAATCATGGTATCGTACGATACTGTATTCGGATCAAATTCAAAAAGTCCTGCGGGGGATGATGTTTTCTCACCGTAAGGTAGGCCCGAAACCTCAGAACCTGAAATATCTTCAGTGACATCCTCAATTTTTATGTTTCTGCCCGGGAAGATATATCGCACGGAAATTATCATTGCCACCAAAAGAAGCAATATAAAAGAAGATCTTCTCTCCCTCCTGGAAAAGCCGAACCAGCTCCTGAATGGTTCCATAAAGATTTGCATAATAAATAAATTGCAACGAGACTGTATGCAATTTAAGAAATTCCTGCCAACAAAAGAGCACTAACCTGCTGATTTTTAAAATCAGACAGAGGAGCCATAAATAAATTCCGGAGAATATGGGAAGAGCAAAAGGCAGGTTGCGGAAGATCAGAACGGATACCCTATTGCAAGGACAGCAGTAAAATCATTGTTAAGGCTATATGGCCGCCGGGCTGCTATCCATTTTGATCCGTCCGAAAGCATCGGATCTCTTAATTTCATGCCAAAATCAATTCGTCCCATGACAAATTTAAAATCGAATCTGAATCCGGTTCCTGTGCCAACTGCAATATCTTTGTAAAATTTATTAAACCTGAATTGCGACCCGGGCATTGATATATCATTCTGATAGGTCCATATGTTCCCTGCATCAAGAAATACTGCACCTTCCATAATCCAGAAAAGCTTAAACCTGTATTCGGCATTTGCTTCTAACTTTATATCGGCTGTCAGATTCTGAAAAGTGGCAACATCATGTATATATGAACCGGGGCCAAGTGACCTTACCTGCCAGGCCCTGATACCGTTTGCACCACCTCCGAAATATTGTTTTACAGCCGGGATAGCCTTTGAATTGCCATAAGGAATTCCAATACCTACAAACCCCCTGTAAACAACAGAACTCACATCACTAACAATATAATTATACCGGAGATCGAAATCTGTTCTTATGTATTGGGCAAAAGCCTGTCCGAGAATATTATATGAACCATCGGTTTTTTTTGCACCTGTAAGTTTCTCGGCTACAGCAAGCATATTCCCTGAAGCTTCGGCATTTATCCTGAGAAACCAGTAATCTTTTGACTTTTTGATTTTCTGGTTATTAAAGATATATGAATAACCTCCGCCAACTATAAAGGCATCCTTATAGCTATAAGCCAGATAAGAAGATTTTTCGATTCTGGCTGCAAATGCCGAATCGATAGATCCCTGTTTTACAATGTTGACCTGAAGAGGATTTACCAGATGTTCGCTGTAATTTCCTGCTTTCCAGTCATAACCAAAACTGGCAGTAGCAATAGTTCTGGTAAATAAAGGCATATCCTGATAATTATACCCCGCAAGGAGGGTAGTTGTAGGGTTATATTTCTTTATGAAATTCTCTTTTTCAAGAAACGGCAATAAAAATTTAGGGAGCCTCAGGCTTGTTTCAATTCCATATTCCTGAGTGTTCCGTTTTGTACTGTTTTGTTGTGTAAGTGCTTCATAAGCTCCTTTCAGTTTCATACTGAACAGTTCAGCGCCATGAAAAAGATTCTTGTGCTGATATATCAGGTTCAGTGCTCCGCCAAGATCACCTTCAGAGTTGGTCCCTTCAAGTTCCACTTTGAATGACTGCTGGCTCAGGAGAGTAAGCTGTATGTTGCAGTCGATCATCAATTCAGTGTCAGCTGCATCAGCAGTCTTTTTTGTATCGTTATAATAGATATTGACAAGACGAAATACTTTCAGAGTCATAAGGTGTGCCTGGGTTTGTTCAGTGTTTGTAACATTGAAAGGCACCCCGGGTTTAAGATAAAGCGATTGGATTATAAGGTCATATTTGATTTCGGATTTTCCTTTTGAGGTAACAAAATAATAACCTTCATAATTTGTAGTATCGAGGCTGTTAAGATATGCATCTCCCCCTTCCAGGGCATCTTTAGGAACAAAATCGGGAAAGATGTAAATGTTTTTCACCCTGTAGATTGAGTGCGGAACCTGAATTGTTCTGTTGTAAGCGTCAAGAGTTGTGAAATTTTTTACACCATAAAATAAATCAACCTGCCTGTTCCCAACGGTACTGTCGACCCGGAAATAGATATTATCCTGCGAAAACGCATAATAACCATTGTCTTTTACAAAACGTTCAAACCGTGACCGCTCAGCCTGCAATATATCGACATCATAAGGCTTCCCTCTTTCAATTACGCAATTCACAGAGTCGAAATAGCAAAGTTTCCTGATATTGGTATCAGCTATCTCATAGTAAATGTTACGAACAGTATAAGGGGCAAGCAATCCGATATTATAATATACTTCCGATTTCCTGTTGGCAGTTTTGACTGTATCCGTTACCTGGCCATCGAAATAGCCCTTTGATGCAACAAATGATTTTATCTGCTCTTTCGATTTTGCAGTTGAATACGGATCGAATACAGAGGGTTCCTCTCCAATGTTTCTTAGCCAGTTATGGGGCCATTTCTGTTTATTTATATTTGAAAGATTGTACAAACCCAGATGGAACTTAGCACCAAAGATCTTTTTATTTGGTTTTTGCTTGATATACGGGAGAACATCACTTTTCTTAAGGCCTTCTTCATTAATGATAATATGATTTTCATTGAGAAGGGTCTCCCCCTCCGGAACATATTTTGTCGGATTACAAGATGTAACAATCAGGATAAAAACAAGAAGAAAGTGACAGCAATCCTGACGAAAATGACTTTTATGTATTATGGTTTTTCCCAAAATCTTGTCGCAAAAGTTACATTCAAATATATCAATAATAATATTACCGGAAAGCTAAAAATGAGTCTTCCTGATTACCCTTCCCTGAGGGCTTGTTCAGCAGAGCACAGAGCGCAGATCGTAAAGCGCAGAGAGAATCAAAAATTCTTTGAGTCCTTTACGGTTAAATTCCTTTAATAACTTATACTTTTGACATAAATTACCTGCAGTTGATTTTAAATAACGTAATCATAACATGATCAGTAAAAATAAAGCAAAATTCATTATATCCCTTCAGAAAAAAAAGATAAGAGATGAAGAGAAGTTGTTTGTTATAGAGGGTGATAAACTTGTAAAAGAGTTTCTTGCAGCCGGGTCTCCCGTAAAGACGCTGATCGCAAAACCCGAATTCCTGAGTGCACTTCCTGAAGATCTTAAAAGGTTTGCGGATGAAGTTGAAACTGTAAGCTATGAGGAGCTCAAGCATCTCAGCACTTTAATAACACCCCATAATGCACTTGCTGTGGTTCCCATACCTGACTGTAAAATGGATACCGGAGAGATATTTAAAGGACTATCCGTTGCACTCGAGTTTGTTCAGGATCCTGGTAATCTGGGCACAATAATCAGAGCTGCAGCCTGGTTTGGCATCAGAAATATTATCTGCTCTCCCGATTGTGTCGATGTATATAATCCGAAAGTAATACAAGCCAGTATGGGAGCTATTTTACATGTCAGCGTCTATTATTCCGATCTGAAGGGACTTGTGATTCAGGCAAATGAAAAAAACATACCGGTATTCGGCACTCTGCTTGAAGGGAAATCAATATATGATCACAATCTTGATAATAAAGGCATTATACTACTCGGGAATGAATCAAAGGGAATTTCTGGGGAACTGATTCCTTTTATTACCGAAAAGATAATGATCCCGAAATTCAATGATGCCAGACAGGGGATCGACTCTTTGAATGTTGGCATGGCCGCATCTGTTGTTCTTTCCGAGTTTCGCAGAAAAGCTGCTTGTCTGCCTGATTAATAACATTAAATTTGCTCAAAATATTTCGACATGCCCAAATCAAATTTCAAGGTATACGGTAACCGTTGGCTGATACTGAGTATATACATGTTAATAGTTGCCGTAAATCAGCTATTATGGATCACTTTTGCACCGATCACAGGTGATGCAACAAGATATTATGGTGTTTCAGATCTCCGGATAGGGATACTTTCGATGTGTTTTATGATAGTATATATTGTAGTATCGATACCTGCCTCGTGGATAATAGACAAATACGGGATCCGCATCGGGGTTGGTACCGGAGCAATATTTACAGGAATTTTTGGTTTGCTCCGGGGATTTGCCGGCACCGATTATAGTCTGCTGTTAATGGCACAGGTTGGGATAGCCATAGGACAGCCATTCATTCTTAATGCGACTACTAAACTTGCTGCCCGCTGGTTTCCCATAGAGGAACGGGCTACTGCTGCAGGACTTGGTTCACTGGCAATGTATATCGGGATTTTAGCAGGAATGACTCTTACACCATATCTCACTATTGGATCGGGTATAAGCGGAATGTTGTATGTATATGGGATCATTTCGGTTATCAGCGCTGTTATCTTTTTAGTATTTATAAAAGAAGGCCCTCCTACGGCTCCCTGCCTTCCTGACCAGGAGGAGCGTTCACTGGTTTTTGACGGCTTCAGGCAAACTTTGCGCACAAAAGATTTTGACTGGCTGATGATCATCTTTTTTATCGGGCTAGGAGTATTCAATAGTGTTACTACCTGGATTGAAGACATAATGAGGCCGCGCGGCTTTTCAGCCACGCAGGCAGGAATAACAGGTGGTCTGATGATTATCGGAGGGATAGTCGGGGCGCTGATCATTCCGCTGCTCTCCGACCGTTATAAAAAAAGAACTCCCTTTATAGTTATTGCACTGGCAGGAGCAACAATTGGTCTTACAGGTATCACATTTGCAACGAGTTACTGGCTTCTGCTTACCTCTGGTATGATACTTGGTTTCTTCCTTCTGAGTGCCGGACCTATAGGCTTTCAGTACGGGGCCGAAATAACATACCCGGCTTCCGAAGGCACCTCAAACGGGATGCTCCTGATGATGGGACAGGTATCCGGGATTGCATTTATTTTTGGTATGGATAGTTTTAAATCGTCCGTGACAGGATCAATGACAAGGTCACTGATACTGATGATCGTATTAATGGTTTTCAGTATTTTAATGTCGGTCAAACTAAAGGAATCGACAATTCTGAGTTCTAAATAGATTTCGCCGCTATGCGGCTTTTTCATTATATTAAAATATCGTTCTGCCTGATAAATAAACCGGGGATCATCATTCCTGGCTATACCGGTCACTTTTTCAGGTTGACTCTCACGGCCCAGCCATAGGAGGTCGGAGTCGAAACGCCAATGTTTAAGACCTTACTACTCATGGCGTTGATTGATGTTGTTGATTTGATCCTGTCAATGGTGATTGTAAAATCAGGAATCTCATCAAGATCATAATCGATGGTATCAACTATATTATCCGGAACAGTTCCACGCCAGTCAATTTGCACAAATCCCGATTTTCTCTCCTTTAACAGGCCATCGAAGACCGGTTTCCTGATATCAAGAGTACAACTTGCTTCAACAATCTGTTTTGCAACTACCCCTCCGTTATAATTGGGATTAATTTTCATAAAGGGAAGTTTTGAGACTGACATTGACAGGTTATTCATACCAGGGAATAAAATAAACATCAGGATCAAACCTGCAAAGGCCCAGGTAATTCCGGTTATCATTTTTAGCTTTTTCATTTTGCTAAATATTAGAACAAAAGTTTGAATATACTTTGTACTGCATTAATTATTGATCCGGCAGAAAACACAGAAATAAAAAGGAATGATACAAAAAGAAAAAGATTCCTTGAAAAATTCTTCATAGTCCCGGCCGGAACTCCCTTTATTCCGAAATGAATTGCATTTTTTGAACAGACATCTACGCACTTCCCGCATTTACTGCAAAACACTGACGCTTTACCGTTCTTCACATCCTCCTTTGTGAGGGCAAACAAAGGGCATACCTGGACACATTTAAAACATTCACTGCAAGCCTTTTTATCAATCTTTACAACAAACGGAGTGATTTTATTTGATAAGGAGTTAACGGCTCCCATCGGACACAGAAAACTGCATTGTGTTCTTTTCTTTGTCAAAACCGGAAGTACAACTACCAGACTAAGAAATAATGAGATAAACACAACAGCTTTGGCAACCGATTCAACTGATGAGATCTGCTCAAATTCCGTCACAGCTTTAAAAGGACAGATCCAGTCACAATATGTTGGTCCCAGGGTCATTGCAGCAGTCAGGGCAACCATAAACAGGACAGCAAATGGCATCCATCTCCATGATTCACTGATCTTTTTAATGACTGACTTTTTCCTGAATCTTGAAAAACCGTCATCCCAGCCACCATAGAAGCATCCCCAGGCGCAGAAGCCGCGTCCAAGCACCAGTGTTGCCACTAACCAGAGTATAATCATCGACGAGATATCAGCAAAACCGCCTATAACCGAACCGGGAAAAATAATTGATTTTGTGAATGCAGCCGGAATGATCATCATGGGAATTACCAGATGGCAGAATGGAATTTTGCATTCAAGAAGGTCAGCCTGCGAAAATGACATTGAATGTCTCATTTCCATCATATTCTTTATCAGTGTAAAAGAAAGAGACAAAGCAAAAATAATAAACAGGATTACTCTGAACTTATCTGTTTTCCCGGTATAATGCATCATGAAATACAAGATATTCATGAACAGGAAAGTAACTACAATTGCCAGTGCGGCCGGAAGATTGGAAAAATCCACCTTTCCTCCCGATATGAAAATAAATGTTATCAGGAACATAGGCAAAGTGTAAAGAAGAGATTTTCCGAATGATTTCTCCATCGATGTGCTGACTAAATTATTATTCATTAATTAACCCTCCTATTAAACTTGTTATACCTTTTATAATAAATATGATACCGGCAAGTCCGGTAGCAAGGATCCCTATCGTCTGCAGAACTTTTTTCTTCCGTATTTTACCGGCAAGCGGCAAAGGTAAAAACCATAGAGACGACCCGATAAAAAAAGCCAGGAAAGCTTTATAGCTCTGAACAAGTGTGGATTCTGATGCTCCTTTGGTAAGAATTATGAAAAGGGCCGGACAAAAGCCGATACTGTTTACTACTCCAAGAAGAATTGGGATAAGCCGCCGGTTATCGATTGTTGTGACAAATCCGGACGGACACTGCAGTTGTCTTTTTCGGCTTATGCTGTACCAGATCAGCATAACAGCAAAAACAATATATAGTATCCCGGGGACAATGCTTTTAACAACCGGATTCATGAATAATACCTGCCCGAAATACCACGAAGCTGTGGCCAGAAGGAAATAAACCGTCAGCCTGGTCAGAAAGAATATTGAAAGGTCAGCTGTGATTCTCCATACGTCGGCTGAACCGGCAAGCAGGTAGGGGAACATCACCATCCCGCAGGTCAGAAGACAGGCTGAGCCGGTACTTAGTCCAAGGATAAATGAATCGACCATAAACAGAATGTCTAAGAACAAATCTATTCAATATTTATAATATATTGAAATATAATTAAAACCCTGGAAAGATATCGCCACTACGTGGCTCTGTTGTTGTATGATCATCTCGTTCTACAAAGATTTCGCCGCTATGCGGCTGAGGGAAATGATGTCGCCGCTACGTGGCTCTGTTATTTCATTATAATCTCGTTACATAAATATTTTAAATCACTAGTGTCCGACTAAAAATATGAGATTCTTCGCTTCGCTCAGAATGACAATTACTTAGAAGGTTGTGAGGAGAAGGAGGTGGTTGGCGGCGGGTGCCGCCAACCACCTCCTTCTTAAAAACACAATTACCTGTCATTCTGAGCGAAACGAAGTGAAGCGAAGAATCTCATGTTAATTTCCCGAATTATCCGTTTAGTAGTAATTTTAAATAATTAATCCCAGCCGCGTAGCGGCGACATCTTTGTAGAAACGATATGCAATTGTTAATATAAGCCGCGTAGCGGTGATATCTTTTTAGATTCGGATTAAGGATCTTCTTAATGCTAAGGGGTTATCTCTCTGGCAATAGCCTCAGCTGCTCTCGTCCCATCGACAGCAGATGATACAATGCCACCGGCATATCCCGATCCTTCACCACATGGATATAATCCTCTGACCCTTACATGATCAAGCCTTTCAGGATCTCTCGGGATCCTTACCGGAGATGATGTTCTCGACTCCACACCCAGTACAACGGCTTCATTGGTAAGGTAACCGTTCATCATCTGTCCGAACAATCTCAATCCGTCCCTGAGCCGCCTGCCAATTGCTTTGGGCAGCCAGCTGTGAAGAGGAGATTGTGTTACTCCGGGGAAATATGATACTTTCGGCAGGGAAGCTGATGCCGTTCCTGCTACAAAATCTGCAAGACGCTGTGCCGGAGCTCTCTGTGTATGCCCGCCGTTCTTCCACGCTTCATGTTCAAGCTCTTTCTGAAATTCCAGTCCGGCCATTTCACCGGTGTTGCTGTATTTTATAAAATCTTCAGGTCTTATCTCAACCACTATCCCGGAGTTGGCATAAGGAGAATTTCTTCCCGACGGGGACATCCCGTTTACAACCACCTCTTCCTGTGATGTGGCTGCAGGCACTATAAACCCACCCGGACACATACAAAATGAATAGACTCCCCTCCCGTCAACCTGTTTGACCAGATTATAAGCTGCAGCAGGCAAAAATTCTCCTCTTGAATTGCCATGATACTGGATCTTATCGATCAGCTCCTGGGGATGCTCAACCCTTACTCCCATCGCAAATGGTTTCATCTCCAATTCCACACCACGTTTATGGCAGATATCATAAACATCCCGCGCCGAATGTCCTGTAGCAAGAATAACATATGGCGAAAGGAATGTTTCGTTATCCGACGTCACAACTCCTTTTACCGCGCCGCCTTCAATGATAAGATCCGTAACTTTCTTTCCGAGGAGGAACAGACCTCCTGCATCAAGAATCGATTTCCGGACATTGGAGATTATAGCCGGAAGCTTATCTGTTCCAAGATGAGGATGAGCTTCATACAAAATATTTTCATTGGCGCCATGAAGACAAAACAACTCAAGAACCCTTGTATTATCACCTCTTTTCTTTGACCTTGTATAGAGCTTACCGTCGGAAAATGTACCTGCACCACCTTCTCCGAAACAATAATTACTGTCAGGATCAATAACCTGCTCACGGCTGATCCTGGCAATATCTTTTTTACGTGATAATATATCGCGGCCCCTTTCAATTATTATTGGACGTATACCCAGCTCAATCAGCCGGAGGGCGGCGAAGAGACCTGCCGGTCCTGCCCCGACAATGATGACTTCACGCTTCAGTGATACATCAACCGGTTTAAAGGGAACAATTTCCTTAACTTCGGAATCCCCGCCTGAAAAAATTTCAACAGTCAGGTTAACACGGATATTTTTCTTTCGTGCATCAACAGAGCGTTTAATAACCCTTAAAAGAGAAATATCCTGTGGATTGATCCCCGCGAGTGATGCAGCAATCTTCCTGACCGCATTATCATCTGATGCAGCTTCGGGATTAAGATTTATCTGAACCTGCTTAACCATAGCTATTCAAAATGAAATGCAAGTATCCATATCTGCGACTTCATCTTTTCTATGGAATTCATAAACTCCGGCTGCTTTGAATTTCCATCACGCACAATGACATCGCGCAAACCGGTAGACATTTTTAATTCAACGGACAATTTGAAATATGTAAGGTAAAAATCGAGTCCGGCCCCCATTTCATAATAAAGATCCGGCCGCTTAAGTCTGATATAGACCGGTCTTTCTTCATCATACTCTTTCTTCCCGGCCAGATCGTAACGGTAATTCAGGCCTCCAATAATATATGGCCGCACGTTGTTCAGCCTGTCACCTTTATATTTAAGCAGCAGCGGAAACTCGAGAAACGAGGATTCAATTCTTTGCTGATCATTATACAGGACCGCATTCTTGTAATAACGGATTACTCTCTGACCGAAAGAAACACCGGGGAGAAATCTTATATCGAAATATTTAGCCGGCCTGAAATTGGTGACTATCTGAATATTGATACCCGGGTTCAGAATACTTACCTCGGGGTAAAGCGAAGTCGAATCGAGGTAAGCCTGTGAAGGAGTGATGTTGAAATCCATTGTATTAAACCCCAGGCTGAATCCGAAGTGCAGTGGTTTCTCATCATACCATGACTCATTCTTTGGTTTTTGCCTCTGCCCGTACAGACTGAGATTGATCAGCAAAAAAAAGAGGGATAAAACAATATAGACAAATCTTCTTTTCAACCTTCTGCGGAATTATCAATTTAGCTTTACAAGATAATAAACTGCTTTGAATTACAATTATTGCGTTGCTGATTTTATACCTGTATAAATACTTGCCACCCCTCCGGTCAGTTTTATCTGCCTGGTACCGGAGAAACCGGCAAGCCTGAGCAGATCAAGGAACTTATCATCGTCGGGGAATCTCATGACCGAATCGGGCAGATAGCTGTATGCTGCCCTATCTTTTGAAAACAGCTTCCCGAAAAACGGAAGGATATTCATAAAGTAGAAGTGGTAGATCTGTTTGAAAGGAAACACAGATGGTTTTGAGAATTCAAGCACCATTATCATTCCTTCGTTGCGGATCACCCGCTGCATCTCGGAAAGACCTTTCAGAGGATCAGCGAAATTTCTTACGCCGAATGCCACCATGGCAACATCAAAGACATTATCGCCAAAAGGGATTTTTTCTGAATCGGCCTGTATCAGCCTGATCTTCCCGGAAAAACCTTTTTTCTCAATCTTCTCTTTGCCGATCATCAGCATCTTTTGCGAAATATCAATTCCTGTAATACCGGAAGGTCTGAGCTTCATCGCGGCAATAGCCAGATCGCCTGTGCCTGTTGCAACATCAAGAATATCAGGATTTTTATATGAACGGGAAATTATTCTTACTGCTCTTCTCCGCCAGAGGCGGTCAATGCCAAATGACAAAAAATGATTAAGAAAATCATATCTCCAGGCTATAGAATCAAACATCGATTCAACAGCGGCTTTTTTGTCTTCAACTAAATTTTGCGGATGATTTTCCATCATAATTAAAATGCGAAGATAAAATTATTAGGGAAGATTGCAAACGGAAGAAGGGGATAAGAGGAGAAAGGGAGACCGTAGACCGGAGAGCGGAAAGTGGAGAGCAGAAAGCGGAGAGCAAAGGGCACAGGACGAAGAGCGGAGCTGCTCTGTGTAACCCGGTGGGAAAAAATAAAATTAATTCCTATTTTTACACAACAGTAATAACAGATAAAATGAACAGGACAATAATGATAACCGGCGCGACAGCTGGTCTTGGAAAAGCCACAGCAGTGCGGTTTGCCAAAAACGGGTACAACATTATAATAACCGGGAGAAGGAAAGAGAGACTCGATGAACTGGAAAAAGAACTTCTCTCTTATGGAGAGATCAAAGTCCTTTCTCTGAATTTCGATGTCAGGAAAAGGGAGGATGTTGCATCAATAACAGGGAATCTTCCGGAAGAATGGAAAGCTATCGACATACTTGTCAATAATGCCGGACTGGCAGCCGGTCTCGATCATATCGATGCCGGGAACATTGATGACTGGGAAAGGATGATAGATACAAACATAAAAGGGCTGCTTTATGTTACAAGAGCAATAGCCCCGCTGATGGTAGCCAGCGGAAAGGGACACATTATTAATATAGCTTCAGTGGCAGGTAAAGATGCTTATGAAAACGGCAATGTCTATTGTGCAACAAAGTCGGCAGTTGATTCTCTTTCGCGATCAATGAGGATCGACCTGCTGAAGAACAACATAAAAGTGACAAATATTGCCCCGGGAATGGTGGAGACAGAATTCTCACTCGTCCGGTTTAACGGCGACAACGAAAGAGCCAGAAATGTGTATAAGGGGATAGACGCTCTTACGGCTGATGATATCGCGGATGCAATTTATTATTGCGCCACCCTGCCTGCCCATGTATGCATAAACGATCTTGTGATCACACCGACACAGCAGGCTAACGCCGGGATCAGCTACAGACGATAACGACGAAGATATCAGGTTATAAGTGAGAAAGAGCTTATAATCCCTACATCGCCTTATGAATAAAGGGCAGCCTTTTGATTACGTTCATATCTTCGCTGCTGACAATAATATGTTTCCTCAGAGAGTTTCTGTACATAAGAGCATATACAAGACAAGTCAGGGCACTGCAGACCAGGAGAAGCACAAGTGACAGCCACAGGATACCTATACCGTCGAGGGTAAATGACATGGCTATAATACATGTATGAGCAAGCGTAATCCAGAATGTTGACTGGCGGTGAGAAAACCCAGCCCGCAGCATCATGTGATGTATGTGCCTGTCGTCGGCAACAAAAGGGCTGTTGCCGTGCATGACACGGACAGTGAATACCCGCAGAGTATCGAAAAGCGGAACGATGAGTATACCTATTGAAACTGCCGGGGCAGAATGAAGATGAGGGAAGGTATTTATGGCAACATTTATTTCGTTGAAACGTATTGTCATTACCGAAAGGATGAATCCGATAACGAGCGAACCGGTATCGCCCATGAATATCTTGTATTTCCCTTTTGATATGTTAAAACAGAGAAACACGACCAGGGCACCGGAAAGTGCAGCTGCCATGACGGTGTAACCTATATCGCCCGACATCCAGAACCATACACCAAAAGTGACTGTGGAGATAATACCTATTGATGCCGCCAGACCATCGATACCATCGATGAGATTCATCGAGTTAATGATGACAATCATGAGGAAGATGGTTACGGCACACGTGATCCATAAAGGTATTTCATTGATACCCAGGAATCCATGAAAACTGGTAAAGCGGATATCTGTGAAAAAGATTAATATTAACGCAACACACGCCTCTGCTGCAATCTTTTTCCGTGGTTTGACGCTGGTAAGGTCGTCATTGAGACCTATAAAGAACAGTATTATGAGTGCAGCCATAAAATAAGCTGCACCTTTCACCGTTCCGTTTAAGTTCAGAAGGAAACCCAGACCGAAACCTCCAAATATTCCTATTCCTCCCAGTGTGGGAACTTCCCTGTTATGGACTTTCCTCGGCCCCGGATGGTCGGTAAGATGACGACGTGCATCTATCTTAATAACACGGGGTATATAATACCACGCGACAAAAGCTGAAATTGCAAATGCCATCACGATATTTGTCACTCCGGCAGTAACTGATTGTTGTAACATGTTAAAGTATTTTAAATAATTCTTCTGATTGATGAGGCAGAATAGAAGTGTTTCCGAAAAAGGCACGGATTATAAATCCGCGCCGGCGAGAGTTAAACGTAGTTTCTGGCGGGGCACGGATTGCAAATCCGCGCCAGCGTTTTTTTTACCAACGTTTTTTTACCATCAAACACCATTGTAATCATTCATCCCACGCTTGTCTTTTTCACTTTTATCTTCCTACTTCTTAAACATCAACCCAAGCTTAATATTTATAAATGAAGACCTTTCATCTAACCGCTGAACGAACAAGCCGGTACCCATGTTTAATGAAAGATGATCGTTTATGCTGCGATAAACGCCAAAGCCCGGATTAACGAACAGGCAACTGGGTTGTTCAAGCTTCTCAAGATCGAACAGAACACCGCTGTCGCCAAAGATGTAAGGTGTGAATTTTCTTTTGTTGAAGGTATACCGGACGTCGAGATATAACGGGGCCATCCACCCGGCGTCATAATAAGACAGTCCAACACCAATACCTGTAAGAAAGTGGTTGTTGATCACATAACCATTTATGGTGGTTATACCCCAGTAATAGCGTGAATAAGGCACGCTGATGTCACGAAGGCCAAAAGCGCCGGTAAGTTCCGTGTTGTTGAAATATCCTGCAACATCTTCGCGTCGCAGCGAATCGAGAAGAGACGCCCTGGCAGAGGAATCAGACTGCATCATGGCAACCTGATCACTTATCACAGCAGACTGTTCGCTATTGTGTTTATCAAGGTCAGCTATTTGTGCCTGCAGATGCTCTATCTCTGAACGCAATGAACCGGCTTCGCTTACAAGAGTTTCTTTTTCCGCGTTGTTTTCATCTAAAGTCTTCTTAAGGGCCTCATAGTCATATTTATACTTCTTTTCCCTGGTGGCATAAGCATTATTATTATATGCCAGACGGTTATTCCTGGTCTGTTCTTTTGACAGATTGTCACTGAGGGTTACGTTTTCAGCTGTCACGATATTGTATCTGTCAGTGACCTCCTTAAGTACTTTTAAGAGGGAATCCCTTTCCCGGTTATAGTTGATCTCCGTACCGGTGAGTTTTTGTTCCAGAGTTTTCACCTGGTCATTTTTTTTGGAGTTCATCAATGCAAGGACTATTAATCCTCCGGCCAATAATATCCCGCCGGATAGTAAAATCAGGGGGACAATTGCCCTGTTCTTTTTTTTAGAGTCTTCTTCCACGTCGTTAAAAATTAAATTATTAGGTTAATTCCGGTTACATTTTATTTAAAGGCAACAGCCTCACTATTAAAGTGTCGCGGGTTTATGCATCTTTCTCTTGTAAATTCTCCTTCAATCAGATCTGCGGACCTTCCAAGATAACTATTTTTTTAATACGGTGCGGGGTGTTATTTATGAAATATGGTGACCGAAAAGGCACGGATTACAAATCCGCGCCAGCGGTGGGGTATTTACCTGGCAACGATAAATGATAATAATTTTCGATTTGAAAAGGCACGGATTACAAATCCGCGCCAGCGGTCAGGCATCTTCCATTAAGAAGTTTCTGATATTCATATGTTCGACTCCCTGAACAGTATTTTTGAATTTTTTATCTCCGGTTATAACCATCTTGGAATAATTATCTTCAATCTCCAGAAGGTTGCCAAATTCACGTTTAACTGTTTCTTCACTGTCAAGAGATAATGCAACCTGAATATAAATTCTTTCATTGTTTTTTGTCGCTATAAAATCAGTCTCATGATCCCTTTTCCACCCCGTAGTTACATCAAAACCTCTGAAAAGAAGCTCATTATAAACAACATTCTCAATTATTTTTGCTTTATCATCGGGTTTATAACCAATAATGGCATTGCGAATGCCTATATCTTCAAAATAATATTTCTCCCCGGTCTCAAATATTCTTTTACCCTGAATATCATAACGCATTACTTTGCTTACCAGAAATGCATTAGCCAAATAACCAGTATATGCCTGTACCTGATTATGAGGGATCATAACCTTCTGTGATTTAAGGAAATCGCTTATGCTTTTTGAAGAGAACAAAGAACCTGTATTATCAGCCAAAAAACGGATAAGCTGTTCCAGGAAATGTGTATTGCGTAAATTGTACCGCATTACGACATCGCGATATATTATAGAATTATAGATATTTTTAAGATATTCAAATACAACCTCTTCATTCATTTTAAGGTTCACCAGAAAAGGCAGGCCGCCAAAGATAAAATACCTATCCAGATTTTCTTCAGTATCTTTAATGTTATGAAAAAGAAGAAACTCCGAATAAGAGAGACTATAAATCCTGAATTCGATCGTCCTTCCCCCAAGAAATGTTGCAAACTCTCCCGATAATAAATTAGCATTACTGCCTGTGATATAAATATCATTTTTTTCATTAAGCAGTAACGATCTTACCGCTTTCTCAAATCCCGGAACCTCCTGAATCTCATCAATGAATATGTAATTGATTTTCCCAATAGCCGACTTTTCCTCTACATACTTCACTAAATCAGAGGACGTTGTAATAAAATCAAACCTGATATCCTCATTATTAATATAGATAATGTTTGCATCAGCATCTTCATTCAAAATCTTCTTAATGATCTGAAAAAGCATATAACTTTTTCCTACTCTTCGCTGACCGGTGAAAACTTTTATTACGGGTATTCTGATAAATGGTTCAACTCTTGCAGTATATACCTTTCGTTCAATAATATTTTCGGGAAAAGTCATGTACAATCTTTTAGTTATACTTCAAACTTTTAGCAAATATACATCTTTTTGTAAGTATAATTACATCTTTTTTCCAATAGAATACATCCATTTAGCAGTATAACATTTTAAGTTGCAAGAAAAAAGCCTGAGATAAAAGACGAAGACAAAAGACAAAAGTCGAAGCGAAGCGAAGACCTCCGACGAAACTACGTTTGTCGGAGCAAGCCTGACCGAATCAAAGATCCTGACCGTAGCGTCAGGAGCGTCAGTGTATAAAGATAAAAGATGTTTCTGTGGGGGGCACGGATTGCAAATCCGCGCCAGCGGTGCCAGCGGTGGGGAGGGTAGCATATTGATAAACCCCTTTAAGATTTTGAACAATCACTCTCGCTTGTTGATAAACCCCTTTAAGGTATTGAACAATCACTTTCGTATATTTATAAATCCCTTTGAGATTATTATAATGCCCTTTCGTTTTTATGTTATCGCCTTTGAGTTGTTCAGAAATTGCTTTAATATTTGTATAAACTACTCGGGCATTATTACTTATTTATCTGGGTCTGGTAAATTTCAGACTTCCGATCTGCTTATACTGGGAGCTATTTGCACCAAACACAGATTTAACATAGGCTTTTACATCGTATGCAACATCTATCATGCCGGTAATATCTTTGTACAAAACATTGTTCCGGGCAATACGGGCATTGCTTAAGGGTATTGCTGCATTTACAACAGCATCATTTTTTGTTTTTAACTCATTATACAATCCTGACAGGGCATCCACTTTTAAGTCAGCTTCGTTTGGAGTATAAAGTTCAATGCTGCTTAAGAGTTTTATAAGCTTATCGAAGTTATCCAACCGGCTGTCATAACTCATCTGGGAGGCTGATATCTCAACCACTTCTTTTCCTGCTGCAGAAATATTATCTTTTTCTTCCTTCGACATTTTTGGGGTTGCCCTGACACCCTGAATTTTACGTGCCAGGGTTTTCGCGCTTTCATCAACATGGTCTGTGGTATCAGTTGCTATGAGAGCATTAATCAGGCGGGTAACCAATTTGCTTAAAGGACCGAAAGCCGCTTCCCTGGCTGCAACTGCATTGCTAAAGGCTGGCAGCGCTTTATTTACTCCTCCTATTACAATTTTAGCGCTGTCTGAAAGGGACAGCAACGCTTCAACTTTAATGGAAGTTTTTGAAGGATTGTAATCTGTTCCATAACCTTTTACGGAGACAGTCAACTCATCGAAGTTGGCCACATTCTTTGCATGGCCTGTTTCTGTGGTACTTGCCATAACTTTAAAATTTTAAATTATTAAAAAGTAAAATTTTCATGTTAGCGATAACATATATTGCTACATGTCAGAAACAGCACTTTTGTGACACAGAATTTTAAACTTTTTTAACAAATATGATTTTTTTCAGAGGTTACTTTCAGAAGGCGGAAGGCGGAAGGCGGTAGGCAGAAGGTAGCAGCGTAGAGCGTAGAGCGGGGAGCTTAAGATAAAAGACAAAAGTACAAAGATAAAAGATGGTTCAGGGAGAGGGCACGGATTACAAATCCGCGCCAGCGGTGGTTGTTTTGCCTGATTGTCTCGGGCCTGTCAGAGAGACAACAGGAAATTTTTCAAGCATCTTTTTCAGATGTTCACTTATCTGACGGGCTACAATCATATTATGTTATTTTGCAATGTCACTGCAAATTTACATATTTTTAATGTTTTTCCCTAAATATTAAATTGTCAAGGTACTCATTTATGGATGGTTTAATTGATTGAGGCGTATAGGACGCTTCAAATTAACAAATAAATGTATCCACGAAACAACCTCGCCTGTTTGCGTTTCAGGCAGAAGGCAGGAGGTAGCAGCGGAGAGCGTGGAGCGCAGAGCGGGGAGCTTAAGATAAAAGACAAAAGTATAAAGATAAAAGATGGTTCAGGGGGGCACGGATTGCAAATCCGCGCCAGCGATGGCGGAAGGCAGAAGGCATTACGCTCTACGCTCACCTCTTTCTCCCCCTCACTCCTCACTCCTCACTCCTTGTCTCTTCACCTCCATTCCCACGACTGTACCGATCACCATCCCTGTTATGTTCGACAATATATCAAACCAGTCGAATGAGCGATGCGGGACAAATTGTTGAATGACTTCAAGGAAACATACCACCAGGGCAAGACCCAGAAGTTTCAACAGGAATGATCCCGCATCTTTTGTTGTCCTTTCTAAATCAAAACTGTTTATATATAAAAAGAACAATATGAAACAGAACAGTGCATGACCAAGATAATCGCACGGGCAATGGAAAAACAAACGCTTATGAAAATTCAATCCTGCAGGTAGAAAAAAATATAAAGCAACAAAGATTACCAGGAATATCCTAAACAGAGATGAATAGCTTTTAGCAGAATGAGTCAATTGAAGATGCATTGTTTACTTTTATGGAATTATTGCCAGAAGGCAGAAGGCTGTAGGCGGAAGGCGGTAGGCAGAAGGCATTCATAAAAGCATATTTTATTAACTTTTATAACTCTATAACTGGAGCTTTCTCCCAATCAATAATTTTTACGGCTCTATTCACATCTACAAACTCAAAATCAGAAAGCCAATCTCCTAATTTTTCTTCAGCACCTTTGAGACCGACATAAGATTTAAACTTCCTGAAAAGCGAGAGTTCTTTAATTACCGGCTGATCAGGATCGAAATCGCGCGGATGAAGGTAAACCATAACATAGTCTGACTGTTTAGTCCAGCGTTTTACTAAACAGTATGGAAAAAGCCTGAAATAACCACCTCCCGAAAAGATAACGGGCTTACCAATAACAGTAGTATAGTTAATTGGTAACTCTTTTATTTCAATTCCGTCATATCTTATTATTGATGGGAATGGCTCACCATAAGAAGGGAATCCTCCATGGGCACGGGGAGCCGGAAAAACAGAGCAGTCAATCTCAATACCTTGCCCGGCTAGTATCTCAAGAGCCCATTTAGTGTGTTCAGTTATTGAGAAACCGGGCGCACGGAAATATTTAACTTTGATCCCGGTGATATCTTCCAATGTTTTTACTGAGCGTTCAACTTCATTCCTGAATTCCTTTGGAGTTTGCTCATATACTAATTGGTGCATTTGAGTATGAGAACCTATTTCAAAACCCTGATTTACGATTTCTTTTATAACCTCCGGATATATTTCAGCCATCCATCCCAGGCAGAAAAAAGTTGCTTTAGTGTTATTTTCTTTCAATATTCTGAAGATCCGCTCTATATTAGGATGGATACGGCTTTCAAAATGTTTCCATTCATTAGAAGTTTTAGTGCTGTCATTGTCAAGAATATGGAACCATTCTTCAACATCAAAAGTTAGAATATACATTAAAAAGGATTTTTATCTACAACAAATCGTAGTTTGATAAATTCACATTCCAGTTGCTCAAATCAAAAACACAATCATTAATCCTGGATTTGTCTAATATTTTTCCATGAAAATGAAAATGCTTCGGTTCATATTTATGTGGAATTCTTATCATATTCAAAGGAATAAAAGGAAGATTCCCTACATATAAAAGAACATCAAATTCATGCCGGTGATGTTTAAAAATATAGCTTATTGCTTCTTGAAAAGCACGTTTTGAAGTATCGGTACAATCAATAAGAAAAACGCTTTTTACTCCTTCGTGCACTAATATTTTATATGAAAAATAATCTTCTCCAGCTTTAACCACCTTATAATCCTGATCGAACCATAAATACCGGTTATTCAGGAATTCTAAAGTATCTTTCTTCACTAAAAAATCATGTTTCCTCAATGATCCCCTTAAGAGGCGGGACAATGCGATCAAAAAATGAGAAGAAAACATGGAAAAAATATTAAAAAGCTTCATTGAAGCTTTCACTCCTCCAATTTTATAAGCCAATATATAAGTATATAGATCACCAATATCTTTATACTTTAGACCTTTTTTAAAAACCGGATATGAATTTTCATTTGGAAAGCCAAAAACCATTGTTATACCAACTTCTTTCGCAGCAGTTTCACAAGTGCGGACTAATTGCATAATGTTATACAACTCACGATGCGATTTATCAGTCATTGTATCGGCGGTTACGGCGAACAAACATTTTTCGTTCCCAAAATAATAATGGAACGGTATTAGACTATGTGCCCCTACAATTTTACCCTCATCATAAATCAGACCATGAAACGAATACCCAAATGGCGTATGAGTATATTCATTTATTACTTCTCTATCTGTGCGTGTTTTTCCAAAAACTTCAGAAAAAAGCTCAACAAACATACCAATCTCTTCCTTTGAGAGATCAGTTGTTCTCTTTACAATAAATTCCATGAATATTAGAATTGTAGTACAACTCCGGCCCATGAAAGACCGACACCGAATCCGGCCAGTATTACTTTTGAGCCATTTCTTATTTTACCAGCTTTGTTTGCTTCATATAAAGCTATTGGAATGGTTGACGAAACAGTGTTACCCACATCTTCCAAATAATAGAAAAACTTCTCCGGATCAACTTTTATCTTTTTAACCAGGTTTTCCAACATATACTTATTAGCCTGATGGAAAACAAAAAGATCAATGTCCTCTTTCACCAACTTATTTTTTATAAGTAAATCCTCAACTAATTTTGGAACCCACTTCATCGTGAAAGAAAATATGCCGGCTCCATTCATAAAAAGATTATCAGGTGCGATTAAATTACCCTCCTCATCACGAGTTGTCACGTTTTCCGGTTTCCGGTTTCTTGAAGCGCCGTTCCTGACTATAAGCTTATCATATCCCGAGCCATCTGTACCCAGGGAGAATTCATCGATCCGTCCTTTGCCTTCTGATGAAATCAAAGTTGCAGCTGCTGCATCTCCGAATAAAGTCAAATTCCCTTTATCCTGCGGATGCAGGTATTTTGAATAGGTTTCAGCAGTCAATAATAAAACATTTTGGGCCACCCCGGCAAAGATCAAACCTTTTGCAACTGCCAGACCATATACGAAACCAGAACAGCCCAAATTTAAATCGAAAGCTCCTGTTTCCTTATTTAAGCCCAGACGATTTTGCAGAATACAAGCTGATGTCGGTAAAAAATAATCAGGACTTTGTGTGCATAATATAATGAAATCAATTTCTGATCGATCAATACAGTGTTCCGTAAAGAGTTTTTCAGCTGCATTATATGCCATATCGGAAGATGTTTCACCTTCTGCAGAATGATGCCTTTGTAAAATCCCGACTTTAGCTGCCACCTTCGCGGCAGTCCATTCCGGGAACAGGCGGCCAACATCCTCATTAGTAACAATTTCTTCAGGCAAATAATAAGAAATTGCGCGAATATATACTTCAGAACCTTTCATCTTAAAGAAAATCCTCCATCTATTATTAGATTAGAACCTGTAATCCACTTGCTTGCGTCAGATAGAAAGAAAACAACTGCATTAGCTACATCTTCCGGTGTACCGTATCCTAAAGGGTACATTTTTTCGTCTTCATCTATCCGTTCCTGTGATATGCCGGTATTATTTTTACGAATAAAATTAGTTTTCACTACGCCCGGAGAAATTGCATTGACCCTAATTTTTAATCCAGACAATTCCAGAGCAAAAAAACGTACAGCTGCATTAAGCGCCGATTTTGAAGCCCCGTAAGCCAAAGAACCTTCCGATACATAGTAGGCTAATATTGAAGAGATAAAAATGACTGACCCATTTTTATTAATCTTTCTTTTCTTTAACAATGTCTTAGTTAACAAAACTGGAATCTCAAAATTCAGGTGCATTATTTGATGCAATTGACTTTCACTAATATATCGACACGGTTGAGATTTGTAAATACCTGCACAATGGACCGCCCCATCACAACAACCAATATTCTCAATTAAAGAAGCAAAAGCTGAAGGATCTTCCATATCAGCTGCAAAAAGGCTATGGGTATCCTTATTCTTCATTAATGACAGAGTTTCATTTAGAGCATCCCTATTTCTTCCGGTCAACATAACTGACGCTCCCTGCTCTGCCAAACGTATTGCAGTCTCCCTTCCGATTCCGGAAGATGCACCTGTGACTAAGACAGATTTGCCTTCGAGCAAAAAATCATTTAACATTCGTTTTCTTTTGGATCAGGTCAAAAAGTTCACCGACGGTTTTAATGCCTCTCAAATCTACATCGTCAATTTCAACACCATATTCCTGGTCGGCCATTGCTATAATCGATAAACCAACCAGAGAGCTCCATCCTTCAATAGCTCTTAAAACAGTATTCATTGTTATCGCCTCTGTTGGTACTTCGTCAAAAACTTCAATAAAATTCCTTAAGAACTTGTTCTCTTCCATAATTTCTATAATTTTTTTACAAAATTTGATATCAAATTGCAATAACTAAAGTTTTATTATCTGATCATGACATGAAGGTAATACCACATCAATAAATGCTTATTCTTTTTATCTTAACATTTCTAATCATTTGTCTCATTATATCTTAATCTTGAATTTAAAAATATCGAATAAGAATGATGTAACAGGGAAATTTTTGTAGCGCTTAATCATGTGCTTTGGATCGTTATAAAAACGGCTTACCCACTCTAAACCTATTTTAACAAGGAGAGGGTTCGGTTTTCTTACAGTACCGGCGTAAAAATCAAAAACTGCTCCAATTGAACATATATATTTTGCCTCTATTTTGTTTCTATTTTTAATAGCCCATTTTTCCTGTTTGGGAGCAGTTAATCCAATAAATAATACGTCAGGATGAAAAGAATTTATTTTTTCAAGAAACACTTCATTCTCATTTTCCGTGAATTCGGATTCAAATGGTGGAGAATAAAAATCAACTTTAATATTCGAATATTCCAGAATCAAGTGTTCTTTAATTAATTCAAGTGTACGTTTAGAAGATCCAAAATAAAAACATGCCCCCCTTGTTTTATTTAAAAAACCTAAGATATCCTTATGAAGTTCATACCCGCTATATTTATTAATACGTTCATTATTTAGAATTCTTGCTGCTATCTTGAATCCATAACCATCTGGAATAAGAAAATCTGAGTTTTGTAAAGCATTTTTAAATTCTGAATCCTTTTTTGCAACTTGAAAACTATATGCATTAATTGTGTTAATTATCAAAGTTTTATTGGAACTGCTGTAGTCGAAAGGGAAGGATTCTGTAGTTATTTCATAATCAAATATCTTCATATTTACAAAATTGATATGATAAAATACAGTTCAAAATGTTATAAAATTGTTTAATGATAAAATGCCACTTAGAGTTAAGGTACTATCGACTGTAAAAGCAGACCAAGTTATTTTATTGACTTCTCACAGTCAACTCTTTCAAAATCTCAATCATCCTCAACTCAAAAGTTGCCATGGTAAATTCTTTTTCAAATTTTTCTCTTCGGGCCCTTCCCTTTCTTTGGCGATACATCTTATTATTGATCCGTAATTAAACCTTTTGTGCCAAGACTTATCATTCTTTTTTATGACATTTTAAATATTTTTTAAAAATATTTTCATATCTCATTTCTGATAGTGTATTTGAAGAAACTGATCTTTTTACTGTTTTTATTAAAAAAGTTTTATACCTAGTAGAATAAAAGCATAATCTGGATTTTTTTCGTGTTAATAAGCGGAGTAGGTGCATTATAATTGAATTTTGTGCAATGCTCCATAAAACTGATGGATATTTCTTTTTACCGATACAAGCTTTATCCAATTCCTCTTGATATTTTTGTGGACTACCAATCGACAAACCTGATTTTCTTTTCATAAATGCTGCCAACGGAAGTGCAACAGTAACTAAATCGGAATACAATGCGAATCTTGTCCATAATTCAAAATCACCTGCAAATTTAAAGTTAACATCTAAACCTCCTGATTTAAAATATAAATTTCTTCTCCAAAACATGCTTTCTTGCTGCAAATATCCATAGATACCTTTTCTAAACCATCCATTAGCAATAGCTTTTGCAGGTTTGGCGGCAGCGTGGGTATAAATATTGGTCAGATATCTCTCTTCATCAAAGAATGCAGGGATACCTATGATCCAATTAATATCATCATGTTCTGCAAAAATTCTGGCTATAGTTTTTAATGTCCATGGAAAATAAGAATCGTCTGCATTTAGCCACGCTAATATATCACCAGTTGAAGACTTTATTCCTTTATCAATAGCATCATACATCCCCTGATCAGGTTCACTTATAATTATTGAAATTTTACTTTTATATTTATTGATTATGTCTATAGAATGATCTGTTGAACCCCCATCTACAATAATATATTCAAGATTTGGATAATCCTGAAAAATTATTGACTGAATAGTCAGTTCAATAAATCTTTCCATATTATAACAAGGTGTTATTATAGAAATTTTAGGAATATACATATCAATATTTAATTGAGAATGGAAATGATATAATTAATCCACTTATCAATAATTATTTCTTTTTTAAGAACTTCTCTTACTCTAGTTGCATTATTCATTAATTTAATGCAAAATTCTTTATCTTTTATTAGCAACTTAATAGAATTTTCTAGTTGTTTTTGGTCCCCGACTTGAATCAAAATGCCATTTTCATAATTATTTATTAGATCCGCAGCGGCACCTGATGGAAAATTAGTAGATATACAAGCAAGCCCCATTGCCATGCCTTCAATTAGTGAATTAGGAATTCCTTCAAAATCTGAACATAATACATATATTTCTGCATCTGATATTTTATCAACAACTCTATCAACGTATCCTTCCAAAATAATCTTGTCTTTCATCCCAGTCTTTAAGATTAAATTCTCCAATTCAATTTGAAGCTCCCCTTCTCCATAAATATGCAAAGTATAATCTTCGTGACAAATATTTGCAAATGCTTTTATTAACATGGAGAAGTTTTTTTCTAGCGATAATCGTCCAACTGATACAATTTTATGTTTTCGTATTATTCTAGGTGTTAATAAATGATCATCAATTATTGGATTAGTAATAACAACGCTTTTTGATTGGATTTTTCTTGAAAAATATTTTTGAACTTTTTCAGTTTGAAAGACAACTCCTCTGCTTAATGAAAATGAGATAAGACACCGCTGTTTCAAAAATATTTGACTTTTTTTAAACCTTGGATCAACTCTAAGTGAAACAATTGAAGATGTTTTGGTGAAAAAAGATGATAAAATAAAACTTTCTTCCAGTCCAAAAACGATTATACAATCCAACTTTCTTGAAATAAGCTCTCTAGGTATTTGATAAAGTTCATAAATAAATTGGGAAAACTTATTTCGCTTTCTTTTCAGTATTACTACATCATGTGGAAAATTATAGTTTATTAATTCTACATTTCCCCAAGTAAATAAAACTATTTCATGACCTAGTTTTGCAAATTCATGAATAAGCATCTGTTGTACTCGTTCACCCCCTCCAAAAGATATACTTCTTATTTGAAACCCAATTTTCATGTTTAAATCAACTATTCTGACGAGTTGCAATTTTTAAGACAGATAGAATAAACATATGTATCCCACATTTTCATTATTTTATCATAGCCATACTTTTTTACGGATAATGCTGCCATCTCTCCAATTTGTTTTCTCAATGAAAAATTGTTTACTAACTGTATTGCAATCTCACAAAAGTTATCATAATCGCCTTCTTCAATTAAATATCCATTTACGTTATGTTGTATAAGTTCAGATAAACCTTCATGACATTTAAATGAAACCGAAGGCAGACCAACTGCCATTGCTTCACTTAAAGAATTTGGAAAACCTTCCCTTATAGAAGTCATTAAATAAATATCATTTTCGGATAAATGATCGTATACGTTATTAATAAAACCATTCAAGAACACGAAATTCCCCAAATCTTTTTTTATAATCAAGTCTTTCAATTTTGATTCATCAACACCTTTACCATAAATATTTAGTTTTGTATTCGGGCACCTTTTATTTATTAAGGAAAATAGTTCAATCATTAATTCCAACCTTTTAACACTATATAATGTAGCGATCGTTGCAAAGCAAATAATATCAGTTTTATATGAATAATCTTTTGTTTTTTGGGGGGATAAAATCATATTAGGTATAGTTATTACTTTCCCTTTTCTAAATGCGGCTTTATCAAACAGCTTGAATACATCAAATTGTACGGTAATCAAATTTGCACGCTTGTACGAAATATAACGCAATAACTTATTTTTAAAATGAGGTGTATTGTTATACGGATCACTTCTTTCAGAAACAATGATGGGAATTTTAGTAGCAAGTTGTGATAATAAAATTGGAGGACTTATAGTATTTAAGAAAGATATAATTATGCTTGGGGATATTTCATTAATGAGTTTATTCAAATGAAAAACAGAATTTATTAAAGGTATAGTGGTATTAAACTTTTTTTGTTCAATAATATGAATTTTATTTAAATCATATCTGGAATCAGTAGTTTTCTTATGATAAAACATCAAATAGACTTCTTCTCCTCTTTTAGCATAATGTAGTGCTAAAATCTGAGCAACATTTCCAGCGCCACCTGTAACAGCATCAACCGAAATTAGAATTTTCATTTAATCAAAACAACTAAATTGCATTTAAATATTCTAGAAAATAATTACTTTTTAAACTCATTATAAATAAGTTCAATAATTATCAATTTTATCTTTTAAAGTTTTTTTTGTGCTGTATAAATTCCTATTCATCAAATCTATAATTTAATATTCTAACAGGATTCCCTCCAACTGTTGAAATAAAAGTATAATTTTCTCCTTTAAAATTTATTTTATAACAACTGGATGCAATAATTGGATGGATCATTACCCATATTAATACAAGTATAAGAACTATTTTATAAGATTTTCTATCATCCAAACACATGGATTAAATGGTCCTTCATGCCAATTCATTTCTTTGTCCCAATAACCTTCACATGCTTCATATCCTGATGCAGAAAAGCCATAACTGATTTCTATAATAAAAGGTATATTATTCCCATCAAAAACAAAATCAAAAGCAATGCATTGGCTTCTAATTTTATCAAAAATTTCAAAAGCTATTTTCACACACCTCTCGTCAATTTCAATTTTATTATAAATAATATTGCCGCTCCCTGATGCACGGAAATCATTTTTACGTGACATTCTTTTAATTCCAAAGGCTTTATCACCAACAACAACTATACGTATATCAGAAGTGTTATTTGGAATGAAATCTTGAAAATAGATATATCCTTTTTCAACATGTCTCATTTTAATTGAACTTGGACAGTTAACAATATAGTAAAGAGGTCTTAACACATCTCTTAATGTGGATTTATTTAATCTGTATTTACGCCAATACTCTTTACTTCTAGAAAGAGGAATGAATGGTTTAAATCCTTTACCGAATGCTCTGTTTATCAAAGCTAAAGCAATTCCTTTAGTCTTAACAAGCTTTACATTTTCAGAACCTGCACCTCCACGCAATTTAAACACTTTTGGGAAAGTAGTATGTTCAATCCAATCCATTGCCTCTTCTTTTGTAAAAAAAACATAAGAAGGAATCAAAGGCGCATTAATCGCTTCTAATAAATATTTTTGTCCCAATTTATCATCAAAGTGCCAACAAGTATTAAAATCGGGAAACACTTTTTTACCTGAAATTTGTAAGGAATAAAGAAGCTGTCTTGCAAAAAGAACATCTTTGTATAGAGCATGATGATGATGCCACATAAAAGCATCACAATCTTCAAGCTCCAGAACAATATTTGTATTATACGCATTAACAATCTTATAGTCAATGTTATTCTCTTTACAATAAGAAATCCAACGCTCAGAGAATGATCCTTTACCACTATCGTGTATTGCTATTTTCATCCGAAGTATTAATTATTTGTTTGATATATGATATAATTACACCAAAAACAGCAAAATAGACAGGAAAAGAATAAGTCCAGGCTGTAAAATTAATAAAGGCAATCGCTACAAAACCCCCGATCATTACCCATGTAATATTCCGCTTTTGAGGATACCATCTCCAGTGCTTATATAACTTTGAACCTATTGAAAGGTAAAATAGTAAAAAGAGAATACTGCCAATAATACCACATTCAGCAAGTTGTACAATATATTCAGAATGAATTCTATACAAGCTTCCTGTCTTCGCCCTATAATTTTCCAGGCCAATTCCCGTTTGCGGATTTTCTTTAAATATTTCCCATCCCAGAATATAAAAATATGTTCGATCACCTAACATATTTAACGCCTTAATATTTGATGTGTTATACTTTTCTCCGACTTCACTTGATTCTGCCATCCTATCACCCATAACAGTATTATCCATCATATACTTATACCCGAAAAATAATAAAATGACACAAAGAAGAACAGCAATGATCGTTTTTACTGACTTAAAATTAATATATGAAATTAAGGTTGATACAATAATAAGCATACCAGCTCCAAACGCTTTTCTTGTCCCAGATAAAGAAATTATCAATAATGAGAATACTACCAATAATATTGTTTTAGTAAAATTAATCTCTTTCCCGGAAAATCTAAGACATACAAAAAAAATAAGAAAAACTATATTAAGAGGGAGTTGATTACCTAACTCCACACTCGATAATCGACCTTCATTGTTAATATCAAAACCCACAACAGTCAATCCCATCAATGTATATAATCCAAGACAAATAGTAAGTAATTTTATTAGCCCGGAAGAATTTTTAGAGAATTCATAATATACAATTACCATGACCACAAATGGCTTTATTATATTCATTATGAAAACCACAAATAAAGTATCTGCAGAATAAATACCTATGAATAATGAATTAATAACGGAATAAACCACCCATAATCCCCAAAAGATAACGGGTACTGAAAATAATATTTTCCTAAATTTATTGTCAGAAAAGAAGTTTACAATAAGGACAAGAATCGTTAAAAAAGTTACAACCCTGCCTCGTCCATCAAACTTTAAAATAATGGTCTGAAGAGGTGCCCAAATTAAAACAAGAAATATATAAAAGTAATTAAGCTTTGTTTTTATTTTGTACACCGCTTTTACTTGAAGTTTTTTAATAAATAAATCATCTTATCATAATGCGTTTCACAACGAATTAAATTTAATAAAACCAAACGTTTGCTTTTTGACAAAAATGAAGGCAGAAGGTGTTTGTTGTACAAATAATTGATGTACTTGTTTTTATAAGAGTATGGTTCAAAAAATATTTTATAGCCATCTGATATTTTGGCAAGTTGTTTTTTATATTCTTCTAACAACAAGTCAGGATTAACAATAATTTGATTCAGTTTTATTAAATTTTCTTCAAAACATCTCTTCTGTAATCCATCCAGTGGCCTAATCCACGCCTTATCATTTCCCTGCAAATAGGGGTATGTTTGAAATGAAATGTCTTTATCAAGAAAAGTCAATCCTACCATATATCCTTCATTCCAAATGGAATTACTTTTAGTATTATTATCAAAGCAAAAGTTACCCAAGCCATAAAAAATAAGTTTTCCTTTGTATGTCTCATAACCATTATAACAATGCTGGTGGTGATTGACAACAACATCAGACCTGCATCAATAAAAAAACGATACGTTTCCTGCATCCGTGGACTGGGAAATTGATAATGCTCCATTCCTCCGTGAAAAATTACAATCACATAATCAGCCTTTCTACTAGCATCTTGCATGTCATAGTATTGTGCAATTGGATTCAACGGATTGGAACCTCCTGATTTTTCAGTTGCAATGGGAAATTCATGTTCGCAACAGTTTATGAAGGCAAAATTCTTCCCAATAATTTCTTTATAAAGGATTTTTGCAGCTTCGGAAAAATTTCTTCCTCCACCAATTGTTTCTATTCCAAATTCTTTTCATGTGTTCAAAGTATCTGTTACTCCCTTTTCGCCATAATCAAAAAAATGGTTGTTGGCAAGAGTTGCCAAATTGAATCCTGCATATTTTAAGGCTTCAACCGCATTGGTACTGTATTTCAAATTTGGTCCACATTTGGTAATAGGCGCTGTTTTTTCTTTAACAACTGAACATTCAAAATTCACCACGGTATAATCCACATTCTCCATCAAAGGTTTTACTTCATCAAAAATCTGACCGTATTTTTTTTGTTCACTAATTCTTCAACCCTAAAATGCGGGCAATAATCTCCAGCGATCAGTATCTTTATCATTTCCATTTTATTTTTTGCAATAGTTGATCTTTAATACTTATGACCAATCGCTTTTCTTTTGTGAACTGCATTATGCAAGTGAAATATATGATGATGCATATTAAAACAGACATAAAAGACCATACTATAGAATTATTTATCATTAATAGACTGTATGCAACTAATCCCATTATTGTGGATGCAAATAACTCAGGTAAAAGATTTTTAATCATTTTCCAGGCAGAAAGTTTTATAAAAACATATGTTATAATCATATTAACTAAAATGGCCTCAATTCTCACTAATGAACGCGAAATATATAGAGTTCTAAAGCCATAATTTATGCTTATTACTATTGTTGGAACTAAGACAATCAGATGCAAAGTTTGCGCCAATACAGAAAGTCGGGGTTTGCCAATTGTTGGATAAATAATTGAACAAAATTGAGAAAATAATATGGTTATTGCACTCATCAATCCCCATATTCCAATAAACTCAGAAGCTTCTCCCCATTGATTACCCAATAATATCTGAGTGATCAAACCGCTATAAAAAAAAATCCCAACCCCTAACGGCATTAGCAACAATCCTAAACCTTTTTGAAACTTTAAGATCTCCTTTTTAAATTCTTCCAAATTATTTTGCAGTCTTGATAAGGAAGAAAACAATACAGGAGTTACGACTGCTACTAATATTGAGGTAATTTGACCAACAGTTGATATTGAAGTTTTATAGATGCCTAAATAGTGTGAATTTAATTTCATGCCAATAAAAAATATGTCCAAATAACATGTCGCCCAAACCAACACTGCATCAATCATCGTCCAAATGCTAAACGATAGCATCTCTTTTAATTTAGAAAAATTATAATACCAATTGGGTTTCCATTTTGATTTTAATGTTAGTATAACAGCATTTGATGTATTAACAGTAATAGTTCCAATTATTAAAGCCCAAAAATTTCTAAAGTACAAAGCCAGTGGCACAGTAATTATCAATGGAATCAGAATACCAGCTAGTCGTACATAAAACAACGTTTTAAAGTCGAAATCACGCTTAAACAACGCCATCTGAATGCTTGAAAATGCAGCCAAGGGGATCGAAGCACAAGCAATTACAATAACATAACCAAGCCCCGGATTCCCTACAAAGCTAGCTAATGTGTTGCAAAACATAGCTATAATGCCCCATAGGAAAATGGACAATACTAAGTTTGACCAAAACGCAACTGTTGTTGTGCTGTTTTTGTCTGTATCATCTTCAAATTCGTGTTGTATCAAATATCTTTGAAATCCCGCATCAGTAAATATCTCAGCAAAACTGATAATCATTGTTACTGTTGCTACAATGCCAAATGCTTCAGGAGTGAGCAGTCGAGCCAATACGATGCTCGTTATTGGCGTTATCAATTTCGCCATCAACTCTGTTACAGCTGACCATTTGGTTGCATTTGCAACTTTTTTATTGTGCTCAGACACCTTTATCCAATTAAAAATCTACCGAATCTTGTTTTTCGTGAAAGTTTAGCCAAAACAATGGATGTCATTAAGGTTATTGTTAAACCTGCTATTGGCAACATATACGAGCCGAGAAGTATCGGTAATGATGTTTGGTAATATAAATACTTTAAAATGAATTGTTGGTAAATATAAACTCCAAAACAGATTGGGCTTAAACTAACCACCCATCTTGAGATTGGGGATAGTTTTTTATTCAGGAAGTAATTTACCGTTGCAAACATCATTATCACTCCCAATGTGGCATAAATCAATGTGCAAACTTGGGATAAACATGTTTTGATTGCTTTAGTAATAATTGAAGCTGATTCAATGTTTAGTATCCTTTCTTTCAGAAGGGTTAATGTTACAAAAGCACATAAAAATATAATGATACCTGTAATAACTCTTTTAGATTTTGAAAAGAATTGCATTAACTGATGTTTATTTATAAAAACATAATAACCAAAATAAAAGAAAAACAAATAGTAACAAGCATTGCCCATTTGGAAAGGCAACCAACCTAATGCATCAGAAATAACCGCCAAACACAAACAACTTAATAATTTTATGGGTTCACTAAATTTTACTTTAATAAGGAAATATCCACCAATAAAACACCAAAACAACATTGGTAGAAACCATAAATGCCCACAGCCTATAAGTATCTGATTTGTTGCATGAAAAACATATTGAAAACTATAAAAAAAGATGAAATACAAAATACTAAAGAAAATACCTGGTACAATTAACCGCTTTATTTTTTTGTACAGGAACGGTAAAAATTTATCAATCTTTTTGAGTTCTATGTATTGATATGCCATCAAATAACCGGATACAAAGACAAACATTTCCAGCATAAAACTAAATGTTATTTTTTGAACCCACCAATAAGCTTTTACAGAATGAATTCCTTCTGGTAATGTCCACCCCCCCCGAATATTGTAAATGAATGCATTAAAACGAGCAACAATATAATTATCGTACGAATGATTACAATGTCTACAAGTAGTTTCTTTGGTTGAGGCATGCAAAACGCTTTATTAGTTTTTTATAAAGTGCAGGTCCTTAAAATTGAAAATATAATATTGCGTATATAAACTGTCACCTTTATCATTCAGATGCCCATTTCTTAAAGAGTGTTTAATCATGACAAACATTTTACAGTTACAATAATTCAGTATTTGACTTTTAATAAATTTGTAACAAACACTTCTAATATTTTGCATTGATCTGTTTTAAAAGCAATTTTCTTATTCATATTGCTTCACTAGTGTCTATTAATTTATGTTAAAAAATATCGAACACGAATTGCAACTGCCCTTGATCCTGGGATTGCTGCGGCTCTTCAAGCTGGAACAGCTCCTTGATATTGTCTTTTGCCAGGAGGGAGCTGCCCAATATTCTCATAACTTCATAGATGCTTCTGTTAAGTTCAAGCTTCCTTTCGAGAATTGCAACGGTGCAATATGTGATGATAGCTACATAAACTTGTATCCGTACAGCATTTTCAGTATTTCCCCAGAAGGACTTGATGCGAAGGTGTCCCTTCATCCATTTAAAGAAGGTTTCCACAGTCCATCTGTTTTTATAAAGGAAGGCAATATCCTTGGCCTTGAGAAAAAAGTTGTTAGTATAGTAAGTGAAGGTTCGTCTGAGTTCAGGTTCATAATAGATTATTCTTCTGATTTCAGAAGGGTAGTTTTCTGTGTTTCCCCTTGTGGTGAACCTCACAGTTTGATCTCTGAGGATATTATCTGTGCCCTCCAGAAGGTCTTCTCCGTCCACCACCTCAAATTTCGGTCTTCGTTTTTCCCGTATAACAAAGAACGAATTGAGAATCTCTATGCGATAGAGCCTGTCCAAATCCCAGTAGCCACGGTCAAAAATATAGCAAGCAAACGGCTCGTAGTTAATCCAGTCCATGGCATTCACATCATGCACAGCTGCTTCTGTGATATTGAAAGATACAGGTATCTGGGTTACAATATCAAGTTGTGTGTGTACCTTGATGCCGGATTTAGTACTTCTGAATCTTGCCCATTCAAAAAGAGACAGACAGAGATCTATTGTGGTGGAATCAAAGGCATAATACTTCCCGTTGAGTTCAAACTCTTGGTCGATACAATTCTGTTGAGCAAGTTCCACCATGTGATAGGCAAATTTTTCAAAAATGTGATAATCACGAAGCTGATTTGCCTTGGAAAGCACGCTTCGGTTTATTGGGGTCTTTCCAAATCCAAGATGGAAGGACTTCCTGGCATGTGCCGTAGTAATATCCGTCAGTTCACGAAGGCTGTTGCAGCCATCCAATTGACCGAACATGAGAACGAGCATCTGATTCCAGTATGTCAAATTCCATCCCTGGGTTCTATCGTTACATATAGTCATGACGAGCCTTTCGAAGTATCGTTTGGGAAGAAAATCGGTGATTTGACTGAAAACATATTTGCCGCTGTTCATTGCACACTACTATTTGGTTTACCACCAAAGGTAATCTGTTCAAATGTGCGACAAGGTTTTTGGCTAAATACATATTGATTATGAGAAAGCTATGTGAAATATTTACAATTTTTAATAGACACTAGTGATATTGCTTTTAAAAAATGCCATAATAACATTTGATTTTTATAGTCACTTAAGATTTTCCCAATACCATTCTACAGCTTCTTTTAGCCCTTTTTCGAGGTTGTGTGAAGGCTTATAACCCAAAACAGTCTCTGCTTTTTTAATACTCGCCAGAGAATGCGGTATGTCGCCTTTACGATTCGGGCCATACTTTATTTCAATATTTGCAATTTCCGGGTCATATTCACTCAGGTACTGTTTCAGGTATTTAACCATCATATTCAGATCGTTACGTTCGCCGACAGCAGTATTAAAAATAGCAGAAACCGGAGACAGGAGACCGGAAACCGGATCTGTGCGTTGCCAGCCATCAGCCAAATGATTCATCTGGATTACGTTATCAATATAGGTAAAGTCGCGGGAATTGGTGCCATCGCCATTAATTAACGGGCTTTGGTGCTGCATCAACAGCATAGTGAATTTGGGAATAACAGCCGCGTAGGCCCCGTTGGGATCCTGGCGACGGCCATAAACATTAAAATAACGTAAACCCACCGTATCTAATCCATAATTCAGTGCAAATACATGAGCATACAGCTCATCTGTATACTTTGTAACAGCATAGGGTGATAACGGCTTGCCGATGATATCTTCCACCTTTGGCAGGTTCTCAGAATCTCCATATGTGGAGGAACTGGCTGCATATACCATTCGTTTTACCTTTGCATCGCGAACTGCAACCAGCATATTTAAAAAACCGCAAACATTAACTTCATTAGTGGTTACCGGATCATTTATTGAACGTGGTACCGAGCCCAGGGCTGCTTCGTGAAGAACAATATCTACTCCTTCCACTGCCTTTTTACAGTCGGACAGATTTCTTATGTCACCGACAATAAGACGGAAATTTTTGTTATCAATAAAACTTTTGATATTATGGAAATGTCCGGTAGAGAAATTATCGAGACAGACAACGTAGTTATCGTGTTTCAAAAGATCTTCACATAGATTGGAGCCTATAAATCCTGCTCCGCCGGTAACGAGTACTTTGCTGTTAGTGATCATTGGCTAAATGTTATAAATGAAATCTTAATTAAAGAGTTGAAAGTAGAGCGGAGAGCGTTTATTTATTAAGATAAAAGACAAAAGGATAAAGATAAAAGATGTTTCAGGCGGAAGGCTGAAGGCGGTAGGAAGAACCGGATTATTGTTTACTAATTGACCATTATTACATTAACCATTACTTACTACTTACTCATTGGAAATCTGGAACAGTTTTTTCAAGGTTCGAGGTTCGGGGTTCGGAGTTCGAGGTTCGGGGTTCGAGGTTCGAGGTTCAAGGTTCGAGGTTCGAGGTTCAAGGTTCGAGGTTCGGGGAACGCGGAACTTGGAACCTGGAACTTGTCAATGCCTAAATAACGTTGACCTTTTTAATACTTAATTTATCTCTTTTATTATTTATATGATTTACTGTTGATAAAGGGAGATAACTTGGAGAGTTATTCTCGTTATCAATGGTACTCCTGAATTTGCTTGGTGTTA
>JAJFVL010000019.1 GCA_021371855.1 Bacteroidales bacterium
TTCAAAGAAGTAAACCTTAAAGACGCTAACCCGATGCCAAGGTATATTCTTTTATGAGCAAATGTTAGTATTTACGATGAGCTGTGAAAAAAATAGTTTGGCTGTCTGCAAAGTTATCTGGTAAAATTGGGACAAAAAGCAAGCCTTGCGTTAAAGGGGGCGACTATGCAAACTTCTGCCTTACTATTAATTGCCTCACTCGGAGCTATTTCTGTCTTATTGATGTTGTATATTTATATTTTTATATTTGACCATAAGCTTTTTCTTGGTTTGTTGTTTATTGGCTGGACTATTATTGCGTTTAATTATTGTCTGGATGCTTTTTTCCCAAACTTGCTGAGACAAAACCACCTGGTTTTATTTTTGAGCCTAATTTTATACTTCTATGCAAACCTTTTAATATCTTGTGGAACTCTATTATTCCTGAAAATCAAAGCGAGCTTATCCTTATTTTTAAAATTAGGTATAATCTGGCTATTAATTTTTATTTTTTTCTCGAGCCTGAATTGGTCAGATTTGCAGATGATTAAATATACCTTTTTAGCGGTAATTGCGCTATCTTTCTGTGTAGGCACAGTTATGATCAAGTCGGCCAAAAGATTCGGAGGACTTGCTCTTTTTTTAGGTCTATTGAATATTGCCTGGGCATGCAATATTGTTCTTTTTTCCTTTATTCTTGGAATGCCCAAGATGGCTCCATATATTGTTTCTCAAATAATCTTACTCCTTAACGCAATTGGACTTATTCTGCTTTTTCTTAAAGAGCAAAAAGATCAAATTGAACGAAGACAAGCTCAAATAAATTACCTCTCTTTCCATGACGGATTAACCGGATTGTATAATAAGACTTATTTTGATAAGAAAATGCAGGAGTTAGCAAACAACAATGGCTGCTTGCCCGTCTCCCTTCTCATTGGCGATATGAACGGGCTAAAATTCGTTAATGATGTATTTGGTCATCAAGAGGGAGATAATTGGCTGAAAAGGATGGCCCATATTATTCAACAATCTTGCCGTCAAAAGGATATTATAGCCAGATGGGGCGGAGATGAGTTTGCCATTATTATGCCAAACACGGACAAAGAAACAGCTCTCGATATTGGACATAAGATTAACACAGCCTGCAAAAGCAATCAGGAGAAAGACATTCTTTTAAGTATATCCCTGGGGGTGGCAACTAAAACCGATAGTGAGACGGATTTGTCTAAGGTCTTAAAAGAAGCTGAGGAACTAATGTATGAAATTAAACTTATCGAAGGCAAGAAAGCCCGATGGATCATCGCTGAAATCTTAGGTAAACTACTGCAGAAAAAGGATTATGAAACCAAAGAACACATTGAAAGACTGGTTTCACTCGGTAAAGACTTCGCAGCAATTCTTAATTTTTCTAAGGAAAACCTGAATAATCTTATTCAGGCTATAAATTTACATGATATCGGTAAAATCGGTATACCTGAAGATATTGTTCTGAAGGAGTCCCATCTTAATGAATCAGAATGGTTTGCTATGAAAAGACATGTTGAAATTGGCTATCGAATTGCTCACGCGTCCGGAGAATATGCCCATATCGCTGATATTATTTTATATCACCATGAGTGGTGGAACGGCCAAGGCTATCCCCAGGGGCTTAAAGACGAAGAGATTCCTCTTTTGTCACGTATTATATCCGTTTTGCACGCTTTTGATGTAATGACACATGAACAACCTTACAAATCCGCTATGACTCTAAAAGAAGCTCTTCATGAAATTTATCTTAAAGCAGGAACTCAGTTTGACCCTACTTTAGTTCCAGCCTTCATTAAGATGATGAGCAATAAAAGCCTCGGCTAAAAGGAGTCCCTCTTTCTTTCATACCAATTTACAGTAATTTTCCACCAGAGAAGCAAACATAACTTTTAATCAGGGTGTCCGGCGTTCGAATCGCCGATGGCCCACCATTTGGAAATAAGTAACCGCTCAGGATAGCGCGGTTTTTGTTTTTAATAAACTGTTGATGCCAAACACATCAACAGCTAAAGGATCATGGGACACCATTTATATTTTTCGCAGTAATCCATCCTGCTATTTCCTTTAGAAACGATTTTTCAGCAGCTTTAACATTGTGGAACATCAAGTAATAACCGGTATATGGCAACAAGCTCATCAAGTGTCATTCGTACTAAACCGCTGCTGTTAGGAGCTACAAAATCTCTTATACCAGGAATAATATTATTATCTTGGAAACCCCAGCTAGCTGACCTTTTCTCTGAATAAGCCTGATAAACACCTTTACCTACCAGGCAAACCATCTGAGGCTGATAATAACGCAGCTTAATCAATAACTGCGCACGGCCGCGGGCAAATTCTTCCGGTTTTATGTCAGATGCTGCACGAGTGCAGCGGGGAACGATATTGGTTAGACCAAAACCCAGTTCGAGGAGTAATCTATCCTCGGCAGGTGTATATAGTTTCGGTGTCAGACCAGCCTTATATAGTATCTTCCAAAAACGGTTGGTAGGATTGGCAAAATGATGCCCGGTTTCTCCCGACCTAATACCGGGATTAAAGCCAATAAAGACAATCTTTAGCCCTGGTTGAAGGAAATCAGGAACAGAACCATTTTCACACATATACATATACCCCACCTTTTGAATAT
>JAJFVL010000052.1 GCA_021371855.1 Bacteroidales bacterium
AACCGAAAAGGCTTATCTTGTTGTAACACTGGATGAAGCCTGCCGCAAACAGCAAATGGGAGAAGGTTGGTTCGCTACTATCAATGACGTTCCTGAAAGAGCAATCAGCATGTCGGTAAAACAGATCATGAAATCGAAAGCCATCATTTGCAGTGTCCCTGATTTAAGGAAGGCAGATGCTGTTAAAAAGACTGTCGAAGGTTCAATTTCTCCGGCAATTCCTGCATCAATTATGAGAACGCATGAGGCAGCATGGCTTTACCTTGATAAAGATTCAGCCTCAATGTTAACTAAGAAGTAAACCGGATCTGCTGAAGATTAACTTATAAAGGATAAGTTAATCTGAAGAACAGCCACATTAAAGCGGGAAGCAGTTTTTGCTCCCGCTTTTTTGAATAACACCTTGCAGGATTTATGCCTAAAGGAAACATGAACCGCATAGATTACTCTTTTGGAATATTTCAGGTAAGATTAATAGTTTTTTGAGGTTTTTTACAGGAGCAATCAGTTTTTTGGATTTTTTTATTTACTTTTGCACCCGCTGCGATCAAAATGAATGCAGTATGTTCATTAAATTTTGAAAGCCGGGAAATCTTTTGAAAGATTAAAGACAAAAGACAAAAGACAAAAGTGTTGTTTAACTTTTATCTTTATACTTTTATCTTTTATCTTGAATAAGCCCAGATGGCGAAATTGGTAGACGCGCTAGTTTCAGGGACTAGTGTCAGTAATGATGTGCAGGTTCGAGTCCTGTTCTGGGCACAAAAAAGATAGAAGAAAAAGGAAGAAGCAACATTTTCTTTATTGAAGTAAAAATTTATCTTTGTCCTTTGAAATTTTATTATGTCTACGCCCAGATGGTGAAATTGGTAGACACGCCAGCTTGAGGGGCTGGTGCCGGCAACGGTGTGCAAGTTCGAGTCTTGTTCTGGGCACATTAAATTAGACTAAATTAAAAAGCGCTTAAATTCAATGATTTAAGCGCTTTTTGTTTAGTGACTGACGTAATCAGTTTGAACGTTTCAGAATTTAATGAAAGTATTTAAAGGTTTGCCTGCTTTTATTTGCAGATTATTTACAATAACATGAAAAACTGACTCATTTGTGTTTCCGTTTTTATTCATTAGTACTGCAATAGTTTCATTACCGTAGAGAGTAATTTTATTATTCCTGTCAGGCCGGTAACTGTCATCTCCTAAAAGTTCTATTTCATAAGGCATACCTGATGTATTTCTTATTTCTATTGCGATATCTGTATCCGTATTTCTAAGAACACGTGTCTTTAAAGAATTTTGAAATACAGGCTCCAGAAATTTTCTATCTCCGTACATATAATTATAGGCATATCCTACAGTATTCCCGGCAAGTAATGCCTTTTTTATTGATTCGGCTGACCTCTCTCTTGCAAATACGATTGTCATTGCCCGATGATGACCATCTCTGAGATAAAAGCCATTATGTTGATCAGTACCGGTCATTTTAGTTAATCCTTTTTCATCTGCCCATTTATGGACCAGCGGTATATACATGCCGGAATTGATAATTTCTATTCCCATAATGAGTCCTTTTTTATAAAGAGACTCATGTATCGGTGTCCACTCAGCTCCGTTGGGCTTCTGATAACCTGGATGATTCCATGTAATGAAGGCGCCAAGCTCCTTACCGGCTGCAAGAATGTCTTCTATATTTGATGGATCCCTTGGATTTTCTTTATTAATATATTTAACAAGAGGTGATGGATCATTAATAAACAACATATTGAAGTGCCCGGTTGGGACTTCCCGTGTTACCTCAAGGCCTGGTATCAGTAAAACACCTAATTCGTTTGCAGTAGCTTTCGCTATTTCATACTCACGGGTAAGATTTGAGGTATTTACATCTTTATCGTTGATTGAACGAAATTCAAAATGGTCAGTAATTGAAATAGCGTCTAATCCTTCATGAAAAGCTTCTTCCACACGTGTAACCGGCCATACAGATCCATCAGAAAATACAGTATGGAGATGAAAGTCGCACTTAAGCAAAGTATATCCTTCAACTTCAGGAAGATATAAAGGTTGTCTGGATTCAATAAGGATATTTCTTGCCTGATATGGATATGCAGCAGGAGAGGAAGGACGGGTGTATTTGTTTGATAATTCTTCCTGTGCTGATATCTTTAATGATATACATACCAGCAATAAAATCAAGAAAGGTTTAAGTTTCATTTTTTTCGATATTAATTATGCATAATTAGTTATAATTAGTTATAATCAACAGACATGTCAGATTCAGATTTTCTGTCTGTAAGATTCTATTGGTTATGAGCAAGTAATAAAAAGATGAGGATATCTCAAAAAGGTCAGAACAGTTTCTATTATTTTTCCCCAGATGATTTTTCAAAATATTGAAATCCCGGAGATTAAAACTGCTTTTGAGATATCCTCTTCTTTTAAATGCAATATACTAATCAATTGCCATCGTTGGTTGCACCATTTTCCCATCCGGGGTTTTGGATAATATTTGGATTCTTCACCATCACCAGTGATGGAATAGGATAGAGGTACTGCTTGTTGCCCCACACCCTTTTGGAATCATTTTTAGTATCCCAGGTCAGGTAATAACCGGCTGACGGTGTTCCGGCTTCAACTTCATGTACCTGCAGGTTACTTGAAGATGGGTCTGTGCTTACACTTACCGTTGCACAGGTAGAACTGTATGTATTCCAGTCAATTGCTGCTTTTGCATCAGCAAGACCCTGACTTGAAGTATAGTAGATTACGTCAGGGGTTCCGTTATTATCCATATCAAGGGCAGTATTGAGCTCGGGAATATACATACCATACCAGCTCATCTTGAGCAGATCACCACAATGCCATCTCTTGAGGTCATCAAAGCGGAATCCTTCAAGGGCGAGTTCAATTGAACGTTCGCGCCTGATCTCCAGAATTACAGGATCTAATACTGATGAGAAATATGTTTTCTGAAGATATTCATCTACAACTGTCGGTTTTGTTGAAATACCACCTGTGATTCCCGAACGCTTGCGTAAGGCACCAATGGTTTTAGCCCAGTTTTCGTCTGTAAGAGTTCCTAATTCTGCTTTCGCTTCAGCATAATTCAGCAGTACTTCAGCATAGCGAAAGAGCGGAAGCGCATTTGTGTTGAGTGTTTTTGTGTCACCATCAGTAGCATCGACACAAAATTTTAATGGTTGATAACCCAGCCGGGCATATCCGGCAAAGTCTGGAAGAGCTATAATTCCTTTACGCGTATACCCTGGGGTACGTATTGTCTGAGCCAATCTGTAATCGCGATTTTGGCATTCTTTGTAAAATGTCTCTTTTTCCCATCCGCTTCTTTTGGTGTAAGGAGTTCCGTCGAGCTGCAGATATGTATTTATAAAAGGTCTGATAAAATTAAGCCGGCTTCCGTATGTGGCCGACGTCCATTTCCAATTGGCATCATGATATATTCCAAGGCTTTCGCTTGAACATACAGCCAAAAGTATTTCACTCGTTATTGGAGTATTGCTTATGAATAGATCACGATATGATTTCTTTGTTCCGTCAGCAGTATAAAGAGACTTTCCGGAGTTAATCATTATATATTCAGCGCTTTCGGCCGCACGTTTGAGCCATGTATCAGCTGATGTAGTCAGGCTTAAATTATGATATTTACGATATGTACCTTCAAAAAGAGAGACACGGGATGCAAGGGCGTAAGCCACCCATTTTGTTACCAAAGATCCTGTAGCATCATTAGTGGTTGTGATGTTATCGCATGCAAATTGTAAATCTTTATATACATTTTCCATCACCAACTCTCTGGAATCGCTTGCTGCATAAAGTTCTTCATCATTTACATCCAGCGGTTTATCAATCCATGGAACATTCCCAAATTTTTTAACTTTATCATAGTAGAAGTAAGCACGGAAGAACCTTGCTATTCCGATATAATTGTTTCTGACATCTTCGCTGATTGAATTATCAGTACAGTTTGCGATAAAATAGTTTATATTACGCAAACCTGTCCAGGTCCAACCACTACTGCTTGTTTCGCTGTATGCATTAAGATACACAAAATCACTGATTGAGTTTGTGGCGCCATAGTCGACCAGAGATGATTCAAGGTAATGAAGATCAATACCGGTCGGAAATATGTTATAAAAGGAGTATGAATAGGTTTTGAGTCCATCTGTTGAACTGAAGATAGCATCTTTAGATACTGAAGTAACAGGGTTCTCTTCCAACTCACAGGATGTGAGTGAGAAAATTATTGCTATAATAAAAAATGTATATTTCTTCATCTTTTTTACTCATTAAAATGTTATAGATAGTCCTAAGATGTAACTTTTCATCAATGGATAGTTGTTGCCATCTCCCATTGCATTGGTACTTAAATCAGAATCAGTACCTGTTGTCGCAGTAGCTACATCAAAGTCTTTGGTGTGTTCGTATAGAGGAGACCAGCACCAGATATTTTCTCCACTCAGATAGATTCGCGCATTCGATATATTAATTTTAGATGTGACTGAACGTGGAATTGTGTAACCAACCTGTAAATTTTTCAGACGTAAATAGGCTACATTCTGAAGGTATCTGTCGGTTTTAACGCTACTCCATCCAAGTGTGCCATTATATGTTGAGTATCGCGGCAGGTATGCATTTGGGTTATCTTCGGTCCAGTAGTTATTCAGGTGCCAGTAAGGAAGGCTGTTGTATGGACGGTTGTATTGGCCCCAGAAACTAGATTCTGCACTTGGGTACCAGTACTGACGAACAACTCCCTGGAAGAATACCGAGAAGAAGAAATTATTCCAATCTCCTTTTGCTGTTAAGTTATATATATAACGAGGTTCTGAATTGCCTAATACAACTTTATCGCCGGGATTGCTGACTGTATTATCACCATAGTCTATTTTGTCATTTCCATTAAGATCTCTGAATTTAACATCTCCTGCTTTCCAGCTTCCATTATTTGAAGCTTTAACAATAGTATTTGTATAGTCAGCCAGATCAGTTGTTGTCTGGAAAAGACCATCTGTTTTATATCCCCACATTTCTCCAATTGTCATTCCTTCATAATAATCACTGAGGCTTTTTGTTGAATTATTATAACGATCTATCTTTGAGGTATAATCGTACATAGATGCCTGTATTTCCCAATTAAAAGGTTTATCTGCCATGAGGAAATTATCTTCATAGCTTAAAGATATTTCCCAACCTTTTGTCGTCATATCAGCGTAGTTGCCCTTTGGGGAATCTGCTCCAAATACATCTGGTAAAGTCACACCGACCGTATACATATCAGTGGTTTTACGAACGTATAAATCGCCTGAAAACCTTAGTTTTCCGTTAATCATTGCGAAATCCAGGCCAAGATCGGTTGTTGTAGCAGTTTCCCATGTCAGATTTTTAGGAATTACGGCCGGGGCACTGGTATATTTATTCAATGCTCCGTTCAAAACGTTGGTGGAAGTACTGATAGTCAACAATTCCATAAAACGGTAAGGATCAATATTGCCATTACCTAACGATCCGTATGAAGCCCTGATTTTCACATTTGACATAATCTTCTCATTTACTTTCCAGAATGGTTCCTGGGAAAGTCTCCACCCGGCAGAGATAGATGGGAAAAATCCCCATTGCTGCCTGGAAGGAAATTTGGAGGATCCATCATAACGCCCGTTTAGTTCTAACAGATAGCGTTCTTTGTAATTATAATTCAGACGAAAAAACATACCCGAAATATCCCAGTTTGATACATTGGCTGTAGTGGAAATGGATTCACCCAGAGCAAGATTAATACTTTCAGCATCATCCAGCAAAAGTCCGTTACGTTGCGCAACCAGTTCCTTATACCTTGATGTTTCATAGTTATAACCAATCATCCCTTTGAGGAAATGGCTCCCCTTGAAAGTGTTTTCATATTCTGCATATAGATTGGTTGCAGTATATAGAGTATTTGCATTTGTCTCTGTAAAATCATTAAATGTTCCGCAATATGAGAAAACATTCTGCTTTTCACTGAAAGGTACTTTTACACGTTTACGATCATTCAGATAAGTTTTGTATCTAAATGTGAAATCTCCGTTTATACGGAGTTTATCATTTAAGAATTTGCTGGAGAAGTTGACGGTGTTTTTTAATTGTTTATTATTTGTATCCTGTGCGTTTCTCTTGTCCATAAATGAACCTATTGTGTATGCTGCGGATCTTGTATAGCTGCCATCAGGATTAAACACAGGCATGCTCGGGAATGCAGCAAGTTCTATATAACGCTGGATATTATAGGCGTATGAAGGAACAAAAGGACTATGATAGTCTGTGTTTGAAAATTCCATATTGTTTCCCATTCTTAGCCATTTCAGGACCTCAAGGGATCCCTTAACCCTCAGATTTAAAGCTTTATAATCATCAGGGTTAAAGTTATATAAACCGCCGGTATTGTAATAACGTCCTGAAATGTAGAAATCTGATTTTTCTGTACCTCCGGAAACAGTTATGTTATGATCCTGTCCAAGAGTATGGTCTTTATAAAGCAGATCGTACCAGTCAGTGTTGCCATAATATGTATATGAACCGTTATCGTTTGTAACAACTTCATCATTAATACCTTGTGCTTTACGATTTTTAAACGATTCCAGCCATTCATTTGAATAAACCTGGAAACTATTATTGATGCTTGTCGGAAGATAATTATAGTAGTTATAATAAGCATCTCTGAAATGTTCTGCCCAAATAACACCATCATGCACATAATCAGGGGTTTCTGTGGGAGCCTGTACTGAAAAGTTGGTTGTATAATTAATTGTTGTTTTCCCTTTAACGGGATCTTTGGTTGTAATAAGTACAACACCGAAAGAGCCTCTGGCACCATAAATAGAGGCAGAAGCAGCATCTTTTAAGACCGATACACTGGCAATGTCTTCAGGATTCAACAGAGCCGGATCACCTTCAACACCATCAATCAATACTAAAGCACTTCCTCCCTGTCCGATAGATGTTGTACCGCGTATATTGAAACTTGATGAACGGGTAGGTTTCCCATCACTAAGTTTAATATTCAGGTTTGGAACTACTCCCTGAAGTGCCTGAGTTGCATTTGATACCGAACGATTTTGAAATACTTCGCTGGTTACCTGTTCAACGGCACCTGTCAGGTTCACTTTTTTCTGAGTACCATATCCAACGACTACTACTTCTCCAATCCCGACAATGTCATCTTGCATGACAATGTTTATAGTGGTTTCACCGGTAAATTTTACTTCCTGGGTTTTCATTCCGACGAAGGAGTATTGAAGGGTGGCGTCAGAAGGAATATTAGCAAAGGTATAGTTTCCGTTTATATCAGTCATGGACCCCAAAGTGGTTCCTTTTACAACTACTGTTACTCCAGGCAAGGATTCACCCTTGGCGTTGGTTATTTTACCGGAAACTGTACGGGTCTGCTCACCTATCTCTATTTCCTTCTGAATTGTAGAGAGAATTATATTCCGGTCAATAATCTTGTAGGAAACATTATCTCCTGAAAAAATCTTCTGCAGAATGTCCTCAATGGAACTGTTTTCAACATTTAGGTTGACTTCCCTGTAAACATTAACTTTGCTGGCGTTGTACATGAAAGTGAACTCAGATTTGTCTTCGACTTGTTTCAGAACATCCTTAACAGCCATGTTCTTTACATTCAGATTCAGTTTTGTCTCCTGACTGTAAACAGAGGAAGCATAGCTTCCTGCCAGTCCTGCGGTACAAACAAGTATTGCAATTAGTTTCATTCTTAATATTATTTTTCTTCGAATTGTCTGATAATCCGAAAAGCCACACAGGCTACAAATTTTTTTCATATTTTTGCAGAGTTTATTCAGCTTTCATTGGATCGGGTTATGTCGGTAACCTTTACTCCCGGCTGAGTTAATTAATTCTTGATTAAGAAAGGTTTGCCTTTGGCAAGCCTTTCGCTTTTAGGTTTGGCAAGGTTAGTTTTTCTTTTTCATAAGCAAAATGTACTAAGGTTCTGTAATAATTACTAGTTTTCCGTCAATGTGATACTTTATAGGTTTGAGTAAATTAATCAGATTTAAAAGCTCAGTCAGAGTTTCTGTTTTAACCTTAAAGGTAAGCCGGTCACCATCCAGCAACTCTGGCGCAACCTGAATCTCTACACCATACCAGCGCTCAATGTACCTGACAATATCCTCCATTGAATCTTCCTCAAATACCATTTCCTGTCTTGTCCATGCTGAAACCAGATTCATATCCGTTACCCCGACATTGAGTTTCATATCTTTCTTATTCAATGTTGCTACCATACCGGGGGTCAGCTTTACAATTTCCTTTTTGTCACAATCAATTCCGATTTGTCCTTTTAAAAGGCCAACTTCAATTACCTGTTCATCATCATAGTCCTTTACATTAAAAGTTGTTCCGAAGACCTTAACATCAAGTTCACTTGTGCTTACGATAAATTGTCTTGATAAATCTTTCTGTACTTCAAAGTAAGCTTCTCCTCTTAGTTCAACGTTTCGATTTTTTTTGTTGAAATTCTGGCTGTATCTGATTTTCGAGTTGCTGTTTAACAATACCACTGAACTATCAGGTAAAATAATGCGTGTTTTCTGCCCTGCGGGAGAGTAGACTTCAGTGAACTGTACCTGTTGCCAATAGTCGCCAAACTCTTTTCCAGTCCAGACACTCAGAAAAATGACAATGATTGCAGCAGCAATCTTTGCCATTCTATGATACAGATCATGTTTCTTTTTTTGAGAATGGATGTGTTGCTCTATTTTCTTCCAGGCTTTAGGTCTGTCCGGATAGAAGCGGTCAGGGAAACTTCCTGTAACTTGCCATATATGTAAGAGGTCTCTGTAGATTTTTTTATTCTCATCGGAATTATCCTTCCATTTCCTTACTTCCTTTTCATATTCGACACCATTTGATATAATATTCCTGATGATATTATAAAGTGGAACCTGATTTCCCATAATGCTTTTGAGTTTCTCTTTGCTGATATAGCACTTAATTAACCTCTACCCCCCAAGTCAAACTAAAAAAAAATTGCTGATAAGAAAAGAATGAAAATAAGATCGTGGTAAGGTTGTAAAAAATCCTTTAATTTTTTGATTGCAATAGTCATCTGATTCTCTACGGTTTTAATGGAGATTCCCAATTCATCTGCAATTTCTTTGTTTGTTAACCCTTTTTCCCTGCTTAACCGGAAAATCGTTTTACATTGAGCCGGCAGCCCTTCAACCGCCTGATAGATTACTTTCATTAATTCTTCAAATTCAATTGACAGGTCTGCATTTTCTTCTGAATTTGTCTGAGTCCGGATCAAAAGCTCATCGATAATCCGGTTTTTATTTTTAGTGTCACGTAAATGATTCAGACTTTTATTTTTAGAAGCTGTATATAGGTATGATTTTATTGAGCAATTTTCAGGAAGGGAATCTCTTTTTTCCCATAAATAAATAAAAATATCTTGAACAACATCCTCTGAAAGTGCTTCATCACGCAAATAACTATTTACAAAATTACATAGGTCTTCATAGTATGTGTCAAAAAAATATTTGAAGGCATTTTCATCGCCCTCAATCATTCGTTGTAAAATAAAAAGTTCTTCGTTTGAGGTTTCACTTTTCATTTATTCATTTTACTCTATAAGATAAACCGACAAACATAACAAAATTTCATCTGATCCTGCAATGATTTATATTTGCGGATTTTTTCTATTACACGATCATATATCTTGTTTTGTGATAGATGAAACAGAGTTGATTTTATCAATAAGGCTACTCAATTCAGAACTATTAAGAAGGCCGGAAGCTTACCTTTAATTCATTAATGATCTCTACTTTGCCCCGTCACTAGTGCTGCTTTTTACTATAGTGTTATCAGACGGTTGGTATTTCACATTTTCTATTTTCAAAACCACCCGGTTGGGCCATTGGTTATTGGTATATAACCGTTGACCATTAACTGCGCTGATAACCAGACCCAGTTTTGTAGGGGTTACATAAACAGATGCATCAAATCCGTTTTTATACTCCACTAATTCACTGGCATAGCCCAGAATACTGACTTTTGTCTGATTATTTCCGGCCAGGGTTTTAAATACAAAATCTCTCCTTGTACCATATTTCCAGGCTTCACCTGCCGGGACGAATGCGTAGACAGTATTTTTATCTTTTGCCTTTGTAAACCAGATGTCCCCTTCTTTGATTATTTCCCAGGGACGGATATCGTGTACACTTTCCTGATTTACAAGATTCCACAATGCGACTTCTCTCAGGAGGGATTCCTGCTCAATCTGAATCTCTCCGTCGGGTTTCGGACCGACATTCATTAAAAGATTTCCACCCTTTGCCCTGATTTCGATGAGCATATCGATGATCTCAGTACCTGTTTTATGCGGGTCGTTGGTAGGTTTATACTGCCAATCAGTACCCATGGTAAAACATGCTTCCCATGGTCCCGGCATTGGTTTGTTGGGCAGGTTCTGTTCCGGGGTTTCCATCTGTCCCCGGGTAACAACTACATCAGGCTGCAACTGCCAGGCGTATTCTTTTAAGCCTTCAACAGGACCATCAAAAAACAATATATCAATTTTCCCGTAATTTGTCAGCAGCTCTTTTATCTGAGCTTTATCAAGTTTCATTAAATCAGGATTATTGACAGGGTAGTGTTGAGGATGTTGTAATCTTCCGACAGGAATATGTTTTTCATAAAGCAAGTGAAAATCTTCGGGTGAAAAATATATACCTATAGCAATCCCCTGTTTACGAAAAGCATCAAAAATATCTTTGGCCGCATCGCGTTTGAATGGCGTATTCATGATATTAAACCCGGTGGTTTTAGTATCCCACATACAAAAACCAGAATGGTGTTTAGTAGTAAAAACAACATATTTCATACCGGCAAGTTTTGCAAGAGTTGCCCATTCATCAGGATCGAATTTCTTTGGATTAAATGTTTCAGGCAATTCAGCGACAAACCGCTGCAAATAATCATCTGAAGCACCTGACATTGAATGGCTGATTACTGCTCCTACCTGAGAATCGAAACTCCAGTGAATGAACATACCAAAGCCCAGGTCCATAAACCATTGTTCCCTTTCCGGTTTATTGGAGGTTTGCTGACCAAAAACAAATCCGGAGGATAATAATCCTGCAAACAGGAAAAGCCTGACCTTCAGGTTTATGTTCTTTTTAATGATCCCTGAAACAAATTTCTCAAACTTGAATTCTCTCATTTCATTCTCATTTTTTATGATCGGAATTATTATTCTTTTAAACTATTCTTCACCTCAAACACCCATGCATACTGGCAGGGAATGTTTGCAGGAGTGATCACCGGTGGCGTAATGGCTATTTTATTTCCTGATGCAGAATATTTCACTTTGCCATTGTAACCCAGCATTGAAACTGATTCCGGTTTACTGATACCTTCAACTACAATTGGCTTGTTCTGCCATTTGGTGACAATAACATACAAATCGTTACCTTTTTTTGTGAAATATGTGGTTGTTTCGGAAGTTACTGCCGGAGCCTTATCCCATTTACGGGTTTCGTAGATTGCCTCTCCATTAACTTTCAGCCATGAGCCCATATCTGAAAGACGCTGTTGCATGATTACAGGAATACGGCCATCGGCAGTTGGTCCTATATTCAATAAGAGGTTTCCACCGCGTGCAACTTTATTAATCAGTATATGTACCAATTCTTCAGAGGTAGAATAATCTTCTAATACTTCATTGCGGTTGTACCCAAATGATCCTGCAATACCACGGCACTCTTCCCATGGATGATCGAATTTTACCCCATTTGCGTTGCCTTCGTGAACAAGATCGTATTCAGTGGTATAAAATCCACCATGCTTACTGCGGGTTTCTTTTCCCCAGCGGTCGTTTACCACTACCGTATTTTTCACAGCCGACTCATTATAAAGCCATGCAAGAAATTGTGTGCTTTTCCATGCTTCGCTGGGATGGTCCCATTCGCCATCGGTCCATACGATATCAGGCTGATATCTTGTAACCAGATCTTTCATTTGCGGGATCATGTGTTCATCCACGTATTTTTCAAGATTCTCCTTATATAAGGGATTAAACCATTCGTAAAGTGAATAGTAAAATCCCATGTGTAATCCTATTGACTTGACTGCATTGGTGAGATCACCGCATAAATCGCGATGCGGACCAACATCCATTGAGTTCCAGTTCCAGCTTTGTTCACTTGGCCATAAAGCGAATCCTTCATGATGTTTGGAGGTAAGTACGACATATTTTGCACCAGCTTCTTTGAAACGTTCTGCCCATTCGTCGGGCTGGAACATTTCTGTTTTAAATTCGTTTGCAAAATCCTGATACTTAAAATTATCACCATACATTCGTTTATGGTAATCTATGAAATATTTTTGGGTGGGAGAAGGTTTTACCCAACGACTCCAGTACCACTCGGCATAGCGTTCGTAGATACTGACATTATCGCGAATTGTCGGACTGTAAGCAGGGACAGAATACAATCCCCAATGAATAAAAATGCCAAACTTGGCATCCTCGAACCATGTAGGAACAGGGCGGCTGTCGATGGATTCCCATGTGGGCTGAAAAGTTTTCTGAGAGTAACTCTTAACTGTACCAAACAGAAACAATGTTAAAAACAGAAATGTCGAAGATTTCATATACATTTGTATTACAGTTATTTAGATAGTTTTAATGGTTCTGTTTAAATATTATTAATAATTCGCTATATGATAGCTTTAGATGAGATAAGCATCGATTGGCATGAGCCAACCTTTATTCGCGAAACAGATAATTATTTAATAATTGAATCATATACTGATTGAAGTATCTCCGGCCTGATATTCAGATCAGATACTTTGCTGTTGTTCCTTGTGGGATAAACCCTGTTGCAGAAGAAAACATAAGAGATATCATTGACCGGATCAATCCAGACATAGGTACCTGTATATCCTGAATGGCCAAAACTTTCAGGTGATACGCTTCTGGTAGGATAGGTATCTTTTTGTGCCAATTCAGAGTTATTAAGAAGAGGTTTGTCAAATCCCAGACCTCTGCGGTTATTATTCTCAGGATACTGGACTCTGGTATAATCTTGCATGACATCTCTGCCGATAAGCTGTTCTCCGCCATATTCCCCCATTCTGCGATAGAGTTCCATAAGCTTCATAAGATCATTTGCGGTTGCAAACAGACCGGCATGACCGGATATTCCGCCCAACATTGCAGCTGTTTCGTCATGAACGGTACCGCGTAATTGCTGTTTACGGAAAAGAGAATCATATTCTGTCGGTATGATCCTGCTTAAAGGATATTTCTTATATGGGTTGAAAGTCAAATCGTAAGCACCTATTTTTTTGTATATTTTATCAGTTACATATTCATTCCACTTTTGCCCTGTTGTCCTTTCAACTATTTCAGGTGTGATAATAAATGTAAGGTCAGAGTAGACATACTTTTTTTCACCAAGAGGACTCTTTTTTATTTCAGAAAACATCTTCTTTCTGAAGTTCTTATTGATGTATAAATTCTGAGCAACTTCCAAAGGATATTTTTTGGAATATTCTGATCTGAAAATATTCCGTTTGTATTTGCCATTCTCTTTAAGAGTCTCTTTCCAGAATGGGATAAAGGGAGTTAATCCTGCCTGATGTGTAAGTATATCCCTCATCAAAAGATTCTCCTTGTTGGATTTTTTATAGTAAGGAAGATAATCTCCCAGTTTTGCATCGGGGGAGAATTTTCCCTCTGTATCAAGAAGCATTAATCCGGGCAGACCAGCAGATATTTTTGTAACTGAAGCAAGGTCAAAAAGGTCATCATCCTTAACTGGTGTCCTGTTGTCGTAAGTCTGATAGCCATATGTCTTATGGAAAACAACTATCCCTTTTCTTGCAATCATAACTTCACAACCGGGAAAAGCTTTTTCTTTTAATCCGAGACTAACCAGAGAGTCAACTTTCCTTTCAAGAATTTCAGATGACAGACCTGCACTTTCAGGCACTCCATATTGAAGCCTGAGATTCCCGGGAGTGGAAATTCCAAAACCCGATGTCCATTTTTCATTTATTGTAACAGGAAGAATGCCCCGGGCGCCTATTCCTCCGAAAATAAGCTGGGCCGACAGATCTTCCGTATAATCATTTTCCTGGTAGGCAAGAACCAGCCCGTCGGCATTCCTGAGTGGTTGTATCCTATCGACTGAATATGGGTTGCCAAACCATGTTATGATTGTCTTATTGTTTTTAACCAGTTTTTCAATGAAATCACTTGTCCCTTGTACTATGCCAAATCCTTCATTTGGTCGCTGGTTCATTCCAAAAACACCAGCAAGGACGATATCATAACCTGAGAGTTTCTTCAGCAGGTCAGTACTTGTTTCCGGAGCTGATGGATCATAGAAGAAATGATCGGCAGGAAAATAATCTGCAATTCTTTGTTGAAATAATGATATCTGGTTCTTATTGATTGCCAGTGTGGCAATCCTGATGCTCTGAAGGTTTTTAACAGGAATAATATTCTGATTGTTCTTCAGAACAGTTAATGCATCGGCATATAGATCGCGTATTAATGCCTTGGATGTCATCGGAGACAAATCCTTCCCGATGTTTTCCTTGTTGACTGGCTGAAGATTATTCAGACCAGCCCAATACTTCATTGCCAGACTTTTTCTGCACTTAAAAGCTATGTCTTCTTTGGTTAATTTTTTCGATGCGATGTAGTTTTTTGTTTCTCTTATGGTAGCTTCGACATCTGTAACAAATTCAATTACATCGTTACCAGCTGCAAGCGCTTTTGCTTCAGCTTCTCCGGGTTTGAAGTACTTTGTTATTCCTTTCATGTTCATAGCATCGGTGATTACCAGTCCTTTGAATCCCATCTGATTTTTAAGAAGATCAGTAATAATAATGGGAGAGAGGGTAGCTGCAACGCCTTTTGCTGTGTCGAGTGCTGGCAGGCTGAGATGGGCAGTCATGATGCATCCTATTCCTTCCCCAATAAGTTTATTAAACGGGTAGAGTTCAATGCTGTCGAGCCTGGCCTTTTGATGTGATATCAATGGAAGATCAAGGTGTGAATCAACATTTGTGTCACCATGACCAGGGAAATGTTTTGCGGTTCCCATAACACCATTATCCTGCATACCCTTCATATACATAATGGTTTTCAATGCAACATTATCTCTGTTCTCTCCAAATGAACGGTAATTAATAATAGGATTCTGGGCATTATTATTAATGTCGGCAACAGGTGCAAGATTTACCTGAATGCCCTCACGTTTGAACTGAGAAGCAATTGCTTCCCCCATTTTGTATATAAGGGAATCATTTTTTATTGCACCCAGTGTCATCTGGAAAGGGAATTTTTCTACATTGCTGAGTCTCATCCCGAGTCCCCATTCTGCATCAATTGAAATAATTAATGGGACCCTGGAGATTTTTTGGTAATAGTTAGTCAATTCGACCTGTTTTTCAGGAGTTCCCTGAAAGTAAACTATGCCTCCTATTCCATATTTCTTTATTAACTCACTCATTTCAACCTCATGAGAGACATCCCGGTTGGAATAGCCCGCTATCCATATACATTGTGCGATCTGTTGATCAATCGAAAGAGTTTTAAGTACGGAATCAACCCATGGATGATTCATGTATTTCAGGAAAGGAGGATCTGCCCGCTGAGCCGAAATTTTATTTAATGATAAAAACGTCAGTGATAGAATAAATAATACTTTTATTGACTTTAATAATTTCATTATCGTGTATAATTAGGTTCGGTTTGTTGAAAAAATTGTAATATCAAATCGTCTCAAAAGTAATATATTTTAATAAAACCATATTCCAAAAATCTTTCTGAATGAACGGATAAAGTGGTTCACTAAGTGAAAATCTGACTGATCTCCTAAAAACAGTAAAAACCGGCTTAAATTATTATTTTTACATCATATTATTTTGGTTCTTTTATGGCAAAAAGCACAGGCAGATTAGTATCCCTGGATATATTCAGGGGATTGACAATTACATTTATGATTATTGTAAATAATCCGGGGAGCTGGCAATTTGTATATTCTCCTTTGAGGCATGCATCATGGCATGGATGCACTCCGACAGATCTTGTCTTTCCGTTTTTTCTTTTCATAGTGGGAATGTCGACTTTTTATTCACTGAAAAAATATGGAAACGAGATCAACCTAAGTTCAATTTTCAGGATTATCAGACGTGTTGTGGCTATCTTTGCTATCGGGTTGTTCCTTAATATCTTTCCTTACTTTGGCCGGGATTATTCGACACTCAGAATAATGGGTGTACTTCAGCGTATTGCACTTGCATATGGGATTGGTGCCATCATCTGTCTGGCAGTCCGGCGCGAATACCTTTGGATAGTTGTTGCATCTATCCTGCTCATTTATTGGGGAATATTAGCTTTTTTCGGGGGTGCTGATCCTTACAGTCTCGAAGGTAACTTTGCACTTACCGCTGATACGGCTTTACTTGGTAAAAGCCATCTTTACAAAGGATTTGGTATTCCATTTGATCCCGAGGGATTATTAAGTACCATACCGGCAGTCTGTACCGTTATCATTGGATACTTTACTGGAGAGACAGTCAGTAAAAATTCAGCCTCCGGAAAAACAGTTATTATACTCATATTATATGGTGCAGCAGCTGTTGGACTGGGATATTTATGGAACATTTTATTCCCTATTAATAAAGCTTTATGGACAAGTTCCTATGTTCTTTATACATCAGGTATTGCAATGGGAGTACTTGCAATTATATACCTTATAGCCGATGTGCTGAAATTTCAGAAGTGGGCAACTTTCTTTATTATTTTTGGAATGAATGCACTATTTTGCTTTTTCATTTCCGGGATATGGACAAAAATGATGCTGTACATTATTAAAATACCATCAGGAGCAGAAAAAGTCAATCTTTACAATTGGTTTTATAATAATGTGTGTGTGCCGGTTGCAGGCAATCTTAATGGAAGCCTGATGTTTGCAGTTATACAGGTTTTACTGATCTGGAGTTTAGCGTTGATTCTCTATAGAAAGAAGATCCTGATAAAGCTGTAAAGGCGGCAGAGGCTGTAAAAGCTGTAGAAGTTAAAGATTGGATAAAAAAATGGAAATTAAGCCTTTAAAGCCTTTAAAGCCTCTAAAGCCTCTAAAGCCTCTAAAGCCTCTAAAGCCTCTAAAGCCTCTAAAGCTTATAATAAGGGAGCAGAGATAACGAAATAGTATAAACTTATTAAGCAGGTACAAAACTTATAACATAATTAATAGTAAATGAGGGAAATAGAAATTGTATCAAATGGATATAAGGAGTTATTCGGGAATTCAGATATCACGATAGTTGCTTTACCACAATCAGGTTCTGACAGGAGATACTTTAGAATTACTGACGGAGATAAAAGTATTATAGGGGCACATAATGCCGATTTTGAAGAGAATGAAGCATTTATCGGCTTTACCAAACATTTCATTTCAAAGGGACTTCCTGTACCTGAGATATTCGGATATCTTCCTGAGAAGTCTGTTTATTATCTTCAGGACCTTGGCGATATGAACCTATATGCCTGGTTGATGCAAATTGAAAATGATACGGGTTTTAATACTGAGGCAGAGATCTTCTACCGTAAAGTTCTCGATAACCTGATTAATTTCCAGATAAAAGGAATAGATGGATTGGACCTCGAACTTTGTTATCCACATAAAAGTTTCGACAGACAGTCGATGATGTGGGACATGAACTATTTCAAGTACATGTTGCTTAAGCTTTTAGCTGTTCCTTTCAACGAAAGGAGGCTGGAGCATGATTTTGATCTTCTGGCTGATTTTCTTCTTGAAACAGGGCAGGACTATTTCCTTTACAGAGATTTCCAGTCGGCGAATGTTATGATTGTTGACGGAGAACCATGGTTTATTGATTATCAGGGAGGAAGGAGAGGAGCTCCGCAATATGACGTTGCGTCACTTTTATATGATGCAAAGGCTCACATTCCGGAAAAAGCCCGTCAGAACCTTTTGGATTATCATGTGAAAAATTTTTGTGCAATATCGGGTGAAAATCAGGAAAAATTCAGAGGATATTATGCCGGGTTCAGTATGATAAGACTTATGCAGGCTTTGGGAGCTTTTGGGTTCAGGGGATTATATGAAAAGAAACCAACATTTACGGGAAGTATTGTCCCTGCTGTAAAACTACTGAACCAGGTTGTCGATTCTGGTCAGCTGCCGTTATTGCTCCCTGAATTATTTCAGACTGTTAAAGCAATCCCCGGCGTCCCAATCTATATTGACCTGGAAAAGAGTAAAACAAACAATTAAGATTAATGTAAATATTTCAGGCAGCTATGAAGCTGTGAATAATGAAGTAAAAAGATTATAAGGTATAAGATGAAAGCAATGATATTTGCTGCAGGACTTGGTACACGCCTGGGAAAAATAACTGAAAAAATCCCTAAGCCTCTTGTTTACATAAATGGAAAAACCGCTCTTCAGATGGCAGTTGAAAAATGTTCGTTTTATGGTTTTGACGAAATCATCATTAATGTGCATCATTTTGCTGACATGGTTGAAGATGAAGTGAAGCGGCTGAATAAGCTGGGATTCAAAATATCTGTTTCTGACGAAAGAGAAAAACTTCTTGGAAATGGCGGTGGATTATATAAAGCAAGAGATTTCTTTGACAACCGCCCATTCCTTCTTTATAACGTTGATATAATATCTGATTTTAACCTTTCAACTCTTTACAAAATTCATCTGGAGAAGAAAGGTCTGGCTACACTGGCAGTAAGACACCGCCCGGGGAAAAGGTTCTATCTTATTAATAAAAATGGTTTGATCCGTGGATGGCGGAACATATCTACAGGTGAGCAGATTCTTGCAGGTACTAAAGAGGAAGATCTTTCGGAAGTGGCATTTTCAAGCATGCATATTGCTGAACCTGAGATCTTTAATTATATGTCTGAAGGTGTTTTTACATTTACTGACCTGTATCTGCGACTTGCTGCAGATCATAATATATTTACAGTACAACACGATGAAGGTTACTGGTTTGACATAGGCACTCCTCAAAATCTCGAAGAAGTCAATAAATTCCTGGCATCAGGGAAGTGAACAGATCTTTTTTTTAATTTTACAGTTTCCAGAAGGTCCTTGTAAAGAGAACCAGAATAGAAATAATTTCCACTCTTCCGACTATCATCAGCAAGCTGAGAATCATTTTTGTTATTTCGGGTAGATGGGCATAATTACTCATTGGCCCTATTGATCCCAGTCCTGGACCAATATTCCCTAATGTAGCTGCAACCGAACTTGCTGCCGTTATCAGATCTGGTCCGGTTATTACGACTAGTGTTGTTCCTGTTATAAATACCAGGATGTAAAGTATAATATAAGATAGAATTGATGTGTTCGCTTTTTCAGTCAGCAATTTACCATTCAATTTTATATTTAGTATTGAGTTTGGATGAACAAGTCTGATAAAAACACTCTTAATGTTTTTCATTACAAGAAGATGCCTTGCCATTTTAATACTACCGGATGTTGATCCTGTACTTGCTCCGGCAAAATACAATAAGAAAATCAGAATAGTTCCTGATACCGGATATAGTATAAAATTGGCAGATGAGTATCCCGATGTTGTCAAAACCGAAATGACATTGAAAAAACCTTCTCTGAAGGCCGGTTCAAGTGATTTTGTCGAACTGATCAAAAGAATAAATGTCATTAGTGCTCCGGCTATTATTACAGTTGTAATGTAAAACCAGAACTCTTCATTCTCCCTTACCTTTTTGAAGTTATGTTTGAAAAAATAGTAGCAGACAATCTGATTTGTACCTGCCAGAAACATAAATATCATTATAATATATTGACTGTATGATGAATAGGACATTATACTGCCATTTCTTGTCGCAAATCCTCCCGTAGCAATAGTTCCGAATGAATAACAAAGACTTTCAAAAAAAGTCATGTCTCCGAGATTCAGCAGTAGTATCTCAGCAAGTGTCAGACCAGCATAAATAAAAAGTATTCTGAACCCGATAGATATTGCCTTTGGATGTATCTTCTCTTTCATTGAAGATTCAAGACTGAGTAATTGGTATCCTGTTATTTTTAATGATGGGAGAATAATAATACCCAGCACTATAATCCCGATGCCTCCTAGTAAATGCGTCAGGCTTCTCCAGAAGAGGATCGAATATGGCAATGATCCGACATCGGTAAGGATGGTCGAACCTGTTGTTGTAAAACCTGAACAGGATTCAAAAAATGCATCAATGAACTCAGGAATAGTACCACTGATAATATAAGGCAAGGTTCCTAATAATAAAAACAGGATCCATGACAGAGCAACCGTAAGATATCCATCCCTGTTACTCAATTTATTTGAATCAGCATTAGCCGATACGACATACAATATAGTTGATAAAATGAATGTTATTGCAGCTGACCAGAAGAAGGGATTGGGAGATTCTTTGTAGATATATGCTACAGGAAGGCAGAAAAGAAAAGAAATTGTTTCTATCAGCAGAATAGTACTTAGCAACCGTAAAATTAACAAAGGATTAATCAGCTTCATACTCGGTTTCTGAAAATTTCAGGATACAAATATAATCAGAAAAAATTCTGTTCTGTTTTTCATCTGAATTGATATCTATTGGAATGTTTTGTATGACAAAAATTCATGGATTGATCATTTTAAAATCTTATATTTGACGCAGCTATACAGATCATACATGCTGCTCACTTAATGATTTAATCTCAGCATCATGTCTATACCTGAATGCTATCTTACTAACCTGTTAATAATATTTAAGAATATGGGAAAAGTATTAGTTATTGGTGCCGGTGGAGTAAGTACGGTTGTTATTCATAAAATGGCTTCTTTGCCGGATGTTTTTACCGAGATTATGCTTGCAAGCCGCACAAAATCAAAGTGTGATGCCATAGCTGAAAAAATTGGGAAAGACCGGATTAAAACAGCGCAGATTGATGCTGACAATGTTCCGGAACTGGTTAAGCTGATCAGATCTTTTAAACCTGATTTAGTGGTAAATGTAGCTTTGCCCTACCAGGATCTTCATATTATGGATGCTTGTCTCGAAACAAGGGTGGCATATCTCGATACGGCAAATTATGAGCCTCTTGAAGAAGCAAAATATGCCTACGGATGGCAGTGGGCTTATATCGACAGGTACAGGGAAGCCGGGATAACTGCAATCCTTGGTTGCGGATTTGATCCGGGAGTTACTTCAATCTACACAGCCTATGCAGCAAAACATCATTTTGATGAATTACATTACCTTGATATCGTCGATTGTAACGCGGGAGATCATGGCAAACCATTTGCAACAAATTTCAATCCTGAAATTAATATAAGAGAGGTTACACAAAAAGGTAAATACTGGGAAAATGGTAAATGGATCATGACAAAACCTCATGAAATACATAAACCGCTGAACTATCCGGAAATCGGTCCGAAAGAATCATATTTAATATATCATGAGGAACTGGAGTCGCTGGTTAAGAATTATCCGACTATTAAGCGTGCCAGGTTCTGGATGACATTCGGGCAGGAATATCTTACACATCTGCGTGTAATTCAGAATATTGGTATGGCCGGTATTGAACCGATCATGTTTAATGGACGGGAAATAATCCCTATACAGTTCCTGAAAGCCGTCCTCCCTGACCCGGGAGAGTTAGGCGAGAATTATAAAGGTCAGACATCTATTGGTTGTCGTATAAAAGGAATAAAGAACGGTAAGGAAAAAACTTATTATGTCTATAATAATTGCAGTCATGAGGAAGCTTTTAAAGAGACTGGGGCTCAGGGAGTGAGCTATACCACCGGAGTACCTGCTGCAATTGGTGCCATGATGTACCTTAAAGGAATATGGAAAAAACCGGGAGTCTTTAATGTTGAAGAGTTTGATCCCGATCCGTTTATGGCAGAATTGAACAGGCTTGGTTTACCCTGGCACGAACTGCATGACGTGGATCTGGAACTATAATAAATGGCGTAATGGTGCAATGGCATAACGGCTAAACGGAAAAATTTTACTATTTTGTAAATAAGATTCTATTATACCGTAATACCTTTGTACCATTGAACCTTTGTGCCGTTGCACCTTTGAAATAAATATCAACTGATTTGTATAAGATTTCCGCCTTGCCAATAAAATATGATATACTGCCATCACCCTGTTATGTAATTGATGAGGAAAGATTCCGTGAAAACCTTTCTCTTATCAGACTTGTTTCCAATGATTCAGGTGCTGAAATAATCCTTGCATTTAAAGGATTTGCCATGTGGGGAGTCTTCCCGATTCTTACTGAATATGTTTCAGGAGCAGCTGCCAGTTCGGTTGATGAAGCAAGGTTATGTTTTGAAGAGATAGGTTCACCGGCTCATACTTATTCACCGGTTTATAAGGTAAGCGATTTCAGATCAATACTGAAGTATAGTTCTCACGTTACTTTCAATTCATTGAATCAGTTCAGTAAGTATTCGGCTGAGTTACAAAAATGCTCAAAAAAAATTTCAGCCGGTTTGCGAATCAATCCTGAATATTCGGAGATTAGCCATGGCATATATAATCCATGTTCTCCGGGATCCAGACTGGGAGTTATTATTGATGATCTTAAGGAGGGTTTGCCCGATGGAATTGAAGGACTTCATTTTCATGTACTTTTTGAATCGGATTCCTATGCTCTTGAAAATGTTCTTCAGGTTGTTGAATCGAAATTTGGTAAGTTCTTCCCTCAGCTTAAATGGATCAATCTGGGTGGCGGGCATCTTATGACCAGAAAAGACTATGATGTTGAGCACCTGATTAAAATTCTTAAAAAATTCAGAGAAAAAACAGGTCTTCATGTTATACTGGAACCGGGAAGCGCTTTTGCATGGGAAACTGGTGAATTAGTCGCAACAGTTGAAGATATAGTTGAAAATCAGGGAATAAAAACCGCAATATTGGATGTCTCTTTTACTGCACATATGCCCGACTGCCTTGAAATGCCTTATAAACCAAAGATTATTGGCGCCACTGATCCGGTTCCCGGGAAGCCAACATACAGAATAGGAGGGAACTCATGTTTGTCAGGAGACGTAATGGGGGACTGGTCATTTGACAGAGAGCTTAGACCGGGAGACAGAATAATTTTCTGGGATATGATACATTATACAATGGTCAAAACCACTACATTCAATGGTGTGCACCATCCTTCTATCGGAATCTGGACCAGGGATGATAAATTCAAATTATTAAGGGAGTTCGGTTACGAAGACTATAAAAACCGTCTGTCGTAAAGTCTTTCTTAAATGGATTTCTTCCGGAAATGCACTTGTCCTTATGTGTAAGTTCTTTTATTTTTTTCTGTTGATCGTTATATCTGTAACGAGCAGCTTGCTGGGTACAAGTACATTATTCACAATTATGGCAGCTACCTCTGCCGGATCCATAAAAGCAGAAACATCACGGTTCTGTCCGGGAATTTTCCAGAAATCTGTTCTCATACCTCCCGGATATACAGCAATTATATTTCTTTTTGTTCCTTTAAGCTCTGTCCTGAGCGCTTCGGTATAACCTCTTGCTCCCCATTTTGCAGCACAATATATTGTCTCTTCCGCTCTTCCGTACAGTGCAGATGTTGACATTATATTGACTATTGTAAGCTCGTCTTCTTCGGGAGTTAACTTTAATATTCCGGATGTCAGAAGTATCATTCCTTTAAGGCTGGCTTCAAAGACCTTTTCTATCATATCAGATGTTGAAGCATCCGCTTTAATGAAGAGACCTCTGCCGGCGTTGTTGAAAAGATACTCGACTGAAAACTTGTTCTTTGTCAGATATTCCTCCACTTTTCTGATATCTTCTTCATTCCCGATATTGCAGATAAGCGATTCGGCATAATTATCTTTTGCTGATTTCCTCAGCCTTTCCGAAGCAATTGCCAGTTTTTCGCTGTTTCTGCCAAGGATCAATACATTTTTCCCCGATTTAATAAGTAGGTCGGCAATTTCTAATCCGAGACCGCTTGTTCCTCCACTGATTACCGATATCTTTTTCATTTCGTATTTTTTTTAAATATATCCATTATTCCCAAATGGGGTTTTGTGAAATTTCATTTTAGCCAAAAAGATTGATAACAGGTACCACAAACTCACATGTTGTTGATCAGAATATTTTTAGTTCCTATTAGTTTTTCTCCCTGCATTACCTTCAAAATGTAATACCCCGGCATTAATTTGCTGACATTGAAACTAAACTCCTGATATCCCTCATTCCCTGGGATAACCAATTCATTAAAGACACTTCTGCCAAGAAGGTCAAATAGTTCAAACCTTACCTTGATTTCATTAGCATAACTTAAATAGATCACCAGGTTCATCTGATCTTTAACAGGATTCGGATATACAAGGATGTCCTGCTTTGAACTTACATCTCCAGAAGTCGCGGTATTTGCAATGTTCTCATCAATCCATTGCATCCTGTCAGTTATCCATCCTTTAAGATAGTCAACATCTTCTTCATAAGTATTTCCGATATAATAATTCGGCCATACATATTTGCCTGTTATTTCCCATTTTTCAAAATTCCGGTCAACCGATTCCCCTAAAAGCTGGATAGTATTATCCATGTACATCATTACAGAATCAGTGTTAAATGCCCCTTTTCTTAATTCTCTCCATCTGTTTTTAAATACGGTACGGTATCCGGCATCTTCCATCAGTCTTTTCCACCAGTGCATACGGTTTGCTGCAGATGGTCCTATTTCTGAATAAAGCCAGCCATTTGTTTGTCGGTGAAAGTCATGATAGTCTTCATTTCCGTACCCAAGATCAAAGTCCCATATGGGGCCTGCAAACAACTTGCCTCCATCTGAGTCTTTTTTCTTATAAAAGTAATTGCTAAACCTGTATCCGTCCACATTTTTTGTCAATTCCTCTATAATCTGGAAGTCAACGAATGAGTATGTATCGAGGTACTTCCTGAATCCATTCTTTATATCTTTAAAGGAATTTCCATTCAGCGTATTCTCGAGATCTGTCATATATTTAAAGATATATTCTCTTTGCTGGTATACTATTTCATCAGGTTTGGGATATACATAGGTGAAACTGTAATCGGTTGAACTCAAGTAAGGGACCGTTGGATGAGTAGTGAAGTACTCATTGTTCGTCAATCCTCCAAGTTTATCATTCTTTATAATGTACCCCCCGGTAAGATCATCGCCAGAAGTCTCCTCTGGCTTCAATTTATTTATATCTACCCTGTCCTTGCCTCGTTTGATTTTCTCAACCAGCATATATATTCCGATATAATCGCCATTCAGATAAACCTCACAGAACCTGAATCTTGGTTGCCAACTACCCATTCTGCTTCCCAGATAGTAAGTAAGTGCATTCCTTAAAAGAGTTTTATCGGAATATGGGGCATACAATACCCAGTCCTCATCCGCAGGCATTCCCAATAAACCAGTACTCAGATTTGCCCCTGTTTCGTCCCGGGTTTCAATTGCATAACTTTTCTTGGGAAACATCTGTGACGATTGCCCGTGAATCTCAATGCCTATATAACCTTCATAATCAGTGCCATCCTGATATGGATTATTTGTTTTACCCGATCCATTATCAATGACTTTCATCCATGCGGTGATCTTTGGATCATCTTTAATTGTCTGACCGCGGGTTTCAATGACAACCAGCGGAAGATTTGTGTACTCAGCCAATGGGTCATTGAACCAGGAAGGAACTTCACGATAATTATGAGTGTCATCATTAATACCCACAGATAAATATGTGGTTGAAGACATATCGGAAGAAGTTACTGTGCTATTGTGAACCTGCAAAGCCAGAATATTTTCACCCTGTACCAGGTACTTCAGCAGAGTGTCTTTATTTATCAGAAATCTTGAAGGGATTCCTCCGGAAGGTAACTTTGCTTCATAATTTGACGATGCAAGGCCATTGTAAAGAGGTCTGGTTCCCACAGTGCCTATATTGAATCTTGCTATCTCATAACCATTAATATATGCTACAAAGCCGTCGTCAGAATCAACATGTAAAGCAGCCATTTCAATTGCACCGACATCGATAACATTGAATCGTGCCCTCATATACAATGAGATTACCGGGCTTATAATTGTTGCATCATCGTTATCTCCATAGCCTATCCCTCCAGGTCCCTCGGACCATGAAGAGTCATCAAAATCAGGTTCATTCCAAATTGCCGGAGGTTCTGAAGCACCCGGGAAATAGTGCCAGTTATCTCCTGCCAAAACCAATGATTCCCAGTGATTCACTGTTTGTGAGGCAATATTATGGTTGATTGTAATAAGCAGCAGAGAAATAGCGATAAGGCCAGGAAAATATCTATGATTTTCAGTTCCCTTTTCCAAAGTATAAGATCCTATCATTTAGTATTCCGGGAAATATTGTTGCATCAAATATAGTGAAAATCCATCTTAATGCTGTTTTTGCAGACCAGGGTTTGGACAGAACTAAATTCTCCGAATCAAAGGTATCAGTATCCATTCTCTACTGGTTAATTACACCTGATCCAATCAATTCGTCTCCTGCGTACCATGCCGCAAACTGACCAGGGGCAATGCCCCGCTGCAGCTTATTGAATACAATATAAATTCCATTCTCTTTGCAATAGAGGCGGGCTTCCTGCAACGGCTGACGGTATCTTATCCTGACCATATAATCGCGACATTCTCCGGTTTCCATTTTAATATCCGGTCTGATCCAATGAACTTCGTCATTTCTTATAAACAATCCTTTCCTGTTCAATCCCGGATGGGTTTGGCCTTCACCGACATAAACTATATTCTTGTTAATATCAGTGCTGATGACGAACAGTGGCTCTTTATGACCTCCGACATTCATCCCTTTCCTTTGACCAATGGTAAAAAAATGGGCCCCGTCGTGCTCCCCGATTATCTGACCATATTCGGGCTGATATTTAAATGGTTTCGTTACAGACAGCAAAAATTCTTCTGATACATCTCCTGAAGGAATTCCTTCGTTTTCTTCAGGGAAGACAGAAGTGTCAGTTATCTCAATTATATCACCTTTAATTACTTTAAGTTTTTGCTGCAGGAAAGTCGGTAAGTGTACTTTCCCTACAAAGCAAATTCCCTGGGAATCTTTTCGCCTGGCTGTTGCCAGTCCCAGTTTTTCTGCAATTTTACGGACTTCGGGTTTTAGCAGGTCACCTATCGGAAAAAGTGCAATGGCAAGTTGCTCCTGGCTAAGCTGACAAAGAAAATAGCTCTGGTCCTTGTTGTTATCCTTTCCTGACAAAAGTCTGTAAATGGTTTTCTCTCCTGATAATATCTCACCCTTCCTGCAGTAATGACCTGTTGCAACGAAATCTCCACCAAGTTTGCGGGCTTCTTCGGCAAATGAATCAAATTTTATCTCTCTGTTGCATAGCACATCAGGATTTGGAGTGCGTCCCTTTTCATATTCCGAAAACATGTAATCGATAACCCTCTGTCTATATGGAACACTCAGATCAACCTGGTGAAAAGGGATGTCAAGCTTGCTGGCTACCATTTCTGCAAACATCAGATCATCTTCCCAATGGCAATCACTTTGAAGAAGACCTGTTGTATCGTGCCAGTTCCTCATGAAAAGTCCGGTTACTTCATATCCCTGTTCCTTAAGGGCCCACGCTGCAACGCTTGAGTCTACACCGCCGGATAATCCGATTACTACTTTTTTCTTCACGGTGCAAATATATTGAAAAATGCTAACTTTAGCCCACGATGGGAAAAGGAACACTGACAATATACAACGCTTCAGCCGGATCAGGTAAAACTTACAAACTTGCAGGTATTTATCTTACAAATCTTTTCAAATCGAGATATAGCTACAGAAGGATCCTGGCAGTGACATTTACCAATAAAGCCACTGCCGAAATGAAATCCAGAATTCTTGACCATCTTCATAAACTGGCAACAGGGGAAGACTCAGAATATCTGAACGAATTGATTGAATCCACCGGTAAAACGGAGGCGTGGATAAGAAATGAGGCAAAAGAGATACTGAATTCTGTTCTTCACGATTTTTCCAGATTCTCTGTGACAACAATCGATAGTTTTTTTCAGAAGATACTCCGTGCTTTTGCCAGGGAGGTTGGTCTCCATTCCGGATTTAATATTGAACTGGATCATAGTACAATACTTTCTGCTTCTGTTGACACAATGATTGAATCTGCTGTCGCTGATACCCAGCTTAAAGACTGGCTGATCACCTATGCAATGTATAATATTGATGAAGAAAAAAGCTGGAACCTTAAAGGTGGTATAATCAGGCTGGCGGAGGAACTTTTTAAGGAAAAATTCAAAATTCTTTCAGCTGATGAGAGGTCAAATCTTGAAAACAAGGAATTCCTTTTGAAATATATCGGGAAGATAAAATCCATTTCTTCTTCTTTTGAGAATAAGTTGCATGATTATGGAAAGAGATCAGATGAGATATTTTCAAGTTTCGGACTTACCGATGATATGTTTTACAGGAAAGGTCAGGGAGTACCAAGGTTTATCAAAATGCTTTCATCGGGTAATATGACAGGCCCAAATAATTATGTCCGTGAAATAGAAAGTGATCCTCCGCACTGGTCAACCGGTAAAATCCATCCTCAGCTTCAGGATGCAATAAACAATGGATTGGAAAAGATACTGAGAGAAACAATTCATTTTTATGATGAGAAGATAGCTGAATATAATACTGCAAGGGCAATCCTTCGTAATATTTATGCTCTCGGGATTCTGACTGATGTTTTACATAACGTTCGTCTGATAACAAATTCAGAAAATAGTTTCCTGCTTTCTGATGCCGGTGAAATTCTTAATCTTTTAATAAAAGAGGATCAGACACCTTTTATATACGAAAAGGTTGGCAACAGGTACGAAAATTTCATGATCGATGAGTTTCAGGATACTTCATCCATACAGTGGGATAACTTCAGCCCGTTGATTGAAAACAGCATGGCCGGAGGATTTGATAACCTTGTTGTTGGTGATGTGAAACAGTCAATTTACAGGTGGAGAAATGGTGACTGGCAGATTCTTGGAACCACACTGGCCAATATGATTGATGATGAAAGGTATATAAATAAATCATTAACAATTAATTGGAGAAGCCGGCAAAATATCATTAAATTCAATAATTCACTCTTTTCTGTCATACCCCGGCAGATAGATGAGGCACTTGCCTGTGACAAGTTTCCCTTAAGTTTCGGAGATATCTACTCCGAGGCTGTGCAGACTGATCCCGGAAAAAGTGATGGTGGCTATGTCAGGCTTGAGTTTATTAAAGATGAGCCTGGACGAAAATGGCAGGAAACAGTACTCGAAAGACTTCCGGGTGTTATAGAAACTTTCCAGGACAAAGGTTATAAGGCATCGGATATCGGCATTATAGTAAGAGACGGTAAGGAGGGTGCCATGGTACTGAAATCCTTGATTGACTATGACAACAATGCTCCTTCTGAAAAGAAACAGACTTATAATTATAATGTAGTATCGAACGACTCACTGTTGCTTTCAAAATCACCGGTAATAAACTTTATCATATCGGTTATCTCAGTTCTTAACGATCCTTCAGATATGATAAGCAGGGCAGCGATGTTAAGATTTTTTCTGCTTTCAAAAGGAAGTGATGAAACAGATAAGGTGTCGCTGATAAGTGAAAAACTTATCGAAAGGTCAGAAAATTATTTTCCTGAGGAATACGAATCTTTTCTTGACAGGATAAAACTACTGCCCCTGTATGAAACTACTGAAAGCATAATTGGTTTTTTTGGACTGGGAGAATATTCCTGGAACGTTGCTTATCTTAATACATTTCAGGATTATGTCATGAGTTTTACCGGTAAAAAGAATTTAGATATTCAATCTTTCCTCGACTGGTGGAAAGCAACCGGCATAAAGAAATCCGTTGTACTTCCCGGAAATCAGGATGCTATGAGAATTCTGACAATTCATAAGTCAAAAGGGCTGGAATATAAAGTGGTCATTCTGCCTTTTCTCTCCTGGAATCTTGATTATCCATCATCTAAACAGCCGGTTCTTTGGGTTAAGCCCGAATCAGCTCCTTTTAATGAACTGGGAATTGTCCCTGTTAAATACAACAAAGAGTTAGCCGATACAATTTTCGCCGATGATTATATTAATGAAAAATTTTCGGTATACATTGATAATATAAACCTTTTATATGTAGCGTTTACGAGAGCAAAAGACGCTATTTATTCGTTCTCGTCTGATAATCCAAAATCAAAGGGCACTGTTTCAATGGTTTTAAAAAATGCCGTTTCTGATAATCAGATAAGCCAGAAGATGCAAGTATTAAATCTGTCCGGCTTTTACAACAGCGAAGCCGGAGTATTCGAATTTGGAGAAATCCCTGAAAACAGAGATGAATGGAGAGATAACCTGAGTATTACATCTTCAAATTATTCAGTAAATAAAGAGTTGGAATCGCTTAAGCTCAAACTTCATGGAGAGAATTATTTTTCGTCCGGATTGGGTGAGGTTCGGGAAAAGATCAATTATGGAAAACTCATGCACGAGATTTTTGAGGGTGTTTATTCTGCGTCTGATGTACCTCTGGCGATACGGAAACTGGTTCTTGAAGGTAAATTGCCTGAAGAAGAATCTTCTGACATTGAAAAAAGGATTATCTCGCTAATCAGCTCATCTCAGGTGTCAGACTGGTTTATGCCGGGAAACGTAGTGATGAATGAAGCCGGGATACTTTTACCTTCAGGCATTACAAGGAGACCCGACAGAGTAATATTAAGAGACGGAAAAACTATTGTCGTCGATTTTAAATTCGGGGAATTGAATCCTCACTATACTGAACAGGTTGACCGGTACCGTAGTCTGTTAAAAGAAATGGGGTATGAAAATATAGAAGCTTTTATCTGGTACGTTGACAAAAATAAAATTATATCTGTTTAAATGTCAGTGAATAACAATGTGATAAGAAAATATCCGTGGGGACATGAACGCAGATTCAATTCCTATTCAGACTATTTCAGGAGTGTTTATGGTGCCAGGGTGCAGAAAGTATCCATCGATGCTGGTTTTACCTGTCCCAACAGGGATGGTACGAAAGGATACGGTGGTTGTACATATTGTAACAATGATGCCTTTAATCCATCGTATTGTATCCCATCAAAGACAATTACTCAACAGATAAAGGAAGGAATAGAATTTCATAAATGGCGTTATGACAGGGCTGTATCGTACCTTGCTTATTTTCAGGCATATTCCAATACTTATGCTCCGCTGGAGAGACTAAAGAAACTTTATGAGGAGGCATTGAGTTTTCCAGGTGTGATCGGACTGGTAATTGGAACCAGACCAGATTGTATTGATGAAGAAAAACTTGCCTACCTAAAGGAGCTTTCTGGTAAATATTATGTTACAGTCGAGTACGGAATAGAATCCTGTTACAACACGACCCTGAAAAGGATAAATCGCGGACATACATTTGAAGATGCAGTATGGGCAACAGGACGGACTGCTTCCCTGGGAATAAACACGGGGGCACATTTTATTTTCGGATTACCGGGCGAAACAAGGGAAGCTATGCTGAATCAGGCTGAAATTATTTCAGGATTACCCTTAAAAACAGTTAAATTTCACCAGCTTCAGATTTTTAAAGGGACTTCCATGGAAAAAGAATTTCAGGACTGTCAAATAGATTTTGAACTATTCTCTCTTGAGGAATATCTCGATTTCTTTGTCAGCTTCCTTGAAAGACTAAATCCGGCTTTTGTCGTTGAACGCTTTACAGGTGAAGCTCCGCCACGCTTTCAGGCAGGGAAGGGCTGGGGCAAAGTACGCACCGATCAGATTGTTACTCGTGTCGAAAAACGACTGAAAGAACTGGATACCTGGCAGGGAAGATTGTATCAGGTAAAAAAGTAATAAGCTTAAAATAGAAAGCTCTTGTTTTATCACTTAAACCATTTTTCTTAAGGAAATCCGGGTGAATTGAGCTGATGGGGATCACATATTAACAATCAAAAAAATTATGAAAAAGCACAGATGGAAATAATATAAAGAAAACAAGTTGGTTATTACTAATAACTTACTTGTTTTCAAAACCTGAAATCTTGTATTCCTGTATTCCTGTATTCCTGTTTTACCTGTTTGCATTTTTAATTGGATCCCTGCCAGTTAAAAGATATGCTTCTTTTCACACCATCTTTTTCAACTGTAATGCGGAAATGCTGTTCTACGCTGCTATTATTGTGGTCGTGATAGAATCTTATAATCTCTTTGTTTCCTACTATTGTCCAGTCTTTGTATTGACTTTTTAAAAATTCGTTCATGACAGATCTGGGGACTGGTACATTTTTGGACATCTCCCTGGTTTCTATAAGTTCTCCCTTTGCGGAATAGAGAGCCCACAGGTCATCGCCTTTATCGGTTTTCATCTCAACTTCATAGCGTTCGAGCTTAACATCAGATGCTCCAATATCATATACCCATCCATACTCCTTTAATGCATATGGGAATTTTGACCATGAAAGTGGATTATCTGCTGCAAACTGATTGCTGACAGCTTTAAGAACTGCTTCAGGAACTTTATCTTTTGCAATTTTAATATTTACAACCGGTTCCCGATCATTTGGATTATAATCGTGGGATACTTGGGCAAGGGAAGGAAGCATAAATCCCACAAGAGCCAAACAAGAAAAAAGTAGCTTTTTCATATTTCAAATTTTTGGTTAATAATAATATTTTATGTAAAACAATTGATTTGTTAAAAAGTTCAGTTTTAGTATTTTTACTTAAGTTTTTTATGGGTCAGATTTACGAATGCTTTATTCATTGTCTTATTTATCCATGAACTTCATAAGGCCTTATATAATAAATATTCAATGACTTATTTTCTTGAAAGAATAGCGGCATTACTGCTTGATGAAAATGCAGATAATCTGGACAGGCAGTGTCTTGTTTTTCCAAACCGCAGAGCCGGACTATTTTTTCTGAAATATCTGGCTGCCAGAATTGATAAGCCTGTATGGGCACCAACAATTTTGACGATCAATGAACTATTCAAATCATATTCCTCTTTGAATACAGCCGGGAATGAGATACTTCTTTTTGAGCTTTATAACGTTTATCGGAAATTAAAAAAATCACCGGAAAGTTTTGATGATTTTTACTTCTGGGGCGATATGATTTTAAACGATTTCGATGACATCGACAAGTATCTTGTCGATGCTTCAGTGTTGTTCCGGAATGTACAGAATCTGAAAAATATTGATCAGCAGTTTGGTGATCTGACTGAAGCACAGATTGAAATCGTTCAAAGGTTCTGGATGAATTTTGATCCCGGTAAACCAACGAGGGAAAAATCAGAATTTATCAGCATCTGGTCAGTCCTTAGTGATATGTATTCGGCTTTCAGAAGCTCTCTCAGAGAGCAAAACCTGGCGTATGAAGGCATGATATTCAGGGAGCTGGCTGAAAATACTGACACAGATCTTTGTCCCGGAACCCGTTGGGATCTGGTCCATTTTATCGGATTCAACGCCTTGAATGAATGTGAAAAAACGATCATGACCAGGTTTAAGGATGCTGGGAAAGCCCGCTTTTATTGGGATTATGACAATTCCTACATAAATGAAGGTAAATTCAATTCTGCCGGTTTATTCCTGCACAAAAACCTGGAAATTTTCGGGAATGACATACCTTCCGACTGGAGCTTTGATACTCTGGTTTCTTCAGGCGCACCAACTGTCAGGCGCCGTGTTATCGATACTTCTTCTGACGTAGCACAGGTAAAGCTTATTTCACAATTAATTGATGAATTGCCTGATCTTACGCCTGAAAATGCACACAATACGGCTGTTGTTCTTGCTGACGAGAACCTGTTGATGCCTGTCCTCACAAGCCTGCCTGCCAATACCGGGGAGATCAATATAACCATGGGTTATCCCTTAAAACATACTCTTGTTTATACTCTCATGAGGCATCTTATTGATCTTCAGCGTGCAGCAATTGTTGAAGATGGGATTATCAGATTCAGCCATAAAGAAGTAATTAAAATTCTGAAACACCCTTTGTTGTCAGGATTGATGTCTGAAACTGATAATCAGATAATTGAGGAAATTTCCGGAAATAATCTTACATGGGTGAAGTCTGCCCGTTTTGATCAGTCAGAACATCTGCACAGAGTCTTCATAAAACCATCGACTCCTGCGTTACTCTCTGACTATTTTAAAGATATCCTTTCCATGATCGCGTCAAATGATACGAAAAACCATGATGATTCAGTTGATAATGTTCAGCAGAATATCAGGAATGAGTTCATTTACAGAGTGGTGTTATCGATAAACAGACTTGAGGCAATAGTCGATAGTCCCGGCATTATATTTACTACTGATACTTACACCCGTATTCTTGACAAGATGTTAATGGTCGAGTCTGTACCATTCTCGGGTGAGCCCTTATCGGGTGTGCAGATAATGGGAATTTTGGAAACACGAGCCCTTGATTTTAAAAATCTGATAATTCTATCGGTAAATGAAGGCGTTTTACCATCCGTCTCAACGTCCTCGTCATTTGTTCCATTTAGTTTGCGGGAGGCATTTGGGTTACCATCTGTAAATCATCAGGAATCAATATATGCATACCATTTTTACCGGCTTCTTCAAAGAGCAGAAAATGTAACCTTTACATATAATTCAAATTCCGAAGGATTAAGAAGTGGAGAGATGAGCCGGTTTCTGATACAAATGGAATATGAGAAAACATTGAAGCCCGATTTCATCGACCTTAATTTTGAAATTAAAACTCATGTATCAATAAGCGAAAGAATTGAGCGGACAGAAGAACACGTAATGCAATTAAACTCTCAATTTCTTGACAAAAGCAAGAACAGGATATTATCTCCTTCTGCAATAAATACCTGGCTGAATTGCAGGATGAAATTCTATTACCGGTACGTGAACGGTTTGAAAGAGCCGGAAAACCTCTCTTCAGATATTGATCCTGCTATGTTTGGAAATATTCTGCATGAAATAATGAAATGCCTCTACCGTGATTTCATTGGTCAGATTCTTACTGCTGATATGCTTGATCTGGTTTCCAATAATAAACAGGTACTGGCCAGAGTCATCGATGAAGCAATCAGGGAGAGTTTTAATACTGGCAATGATAAGGTGGTTAGTGGAAATGAATTGATAATCAGAGATGTATTAATGGAGTACCTGACAAGAATCCTCAATTCAGATAAATCCATAGCACCGCTTACAATACTTAATCTGGAGGATGCTTTCAGTTTCAGGATGCCGCTGTTATCAAACGGCTCGCAGACTGAAATACTGATTGGCGGAAAGATTGACCGGATTGATATAGTCAATAATGTAACAAGAATAGTAGATTATAAAACCGGGGTGGTTGCCGATGTGATTAATTCTGTTGACGACCTCTTTGCCGACGACAGGAAAAAAGATATTGATGGCTGGCTCCAGACATTGCTGTATTGTGAGACCTTTCTTTCAAAAAATCCGGGAATGAATATAAGGCCTTCGGTGTACAAGGTCAGAAAACTGACAGGAGACTCACTCTCAGATCATCTCAGAATTAGATCAGATAACAGAAATAGTATACTGATCGATGATTACAAAACAGTCAGAGAAGAATTTATTGGTGGTCTGACAGAGACTGTCACTAATATTTTCAGCTCTGATGAGCCTTTTATTATGACAAACGACATCAGGGGAAAATGTTCATACTGCCCATATAAGGCTTTATGTATGAAGTAAAATCAGCCTATTCCTCAATTTCCAGTTGCAGGGCTGCCATCTTTATTGCTGTAACTGCAGCCTCATCTCCTTTATTTCCCAGTTTTCCTCCAGCCCTGTCAATTGCCTGTTGCTGGGTATTTGTTGTCAGAACTCCGAATATAAAAGGTATATTATATTCAAGGTTCAATTGTGTAATGCCTTGTGTTACTCCCTGGCAGATATAGGTAAAATGAGGTGTTTCACCCTGTATAACACATCCCAGGCAGATTATTCCGTCAAGATCATCGTATTCGGCAAGCCATTGAGCACCAAGTGTCAGCTCAAAACTGCCGGGTACATGTTTTGCAACAATATTTTCGTCTGTTACTCCATGCTTTTTCAGGGTTGCAATAGCTCCTTTGAGCAACGACCATGTAACTTCCTTGTTCCAATCGGAGACCACTATTCCAAAACGCATGTCGCTTGCATCAGGAACGTGTGCCACATTGTAATCTGATAGATTTACAGTACTCATTTGATTTTTTTTAAAAATAAAAACGCATCTGTCTCAAAGAGTTATGAGCCCGATGCGTTGTCCGATTAATGCAAAAAACTTAAAACTGTTATTTTATAAGAAGTTTTACTCTTGCAATATATTTATCAATAGTAGCTCCTTCGGTACTCTCGGGATACTCAGCTTCTATTCTTTCGTATACTTTCAATGCTTCAGAGTATTTGCCGCTAAGTTCATAGATCTCACCGGCTTTCATCAGAAAAAGTGGAGTATTAAACGAATTTTGTGCAAAATCAGCTGCTTCTGTATATTTTGCTGCACCTTTATTAATATCCCCCAATTCAACATAAGCATCACCTGTTGCGCCTATTGCTAAAGATCCAAGAACTTTATCCTTTTTTGAATATTTGTCCAGAAACTTTATAGCTTCCTGATACTTCCCAAGGTGTAAATAGCAAATACCTGCACTATATCTTGCAAGATTCCCTGTATTTGTATATTTATATGACTTGGCTATATCGAGAAAACCCAGATAATTTCCATCTCCGTTTAGTGCAAGGTTTAAAGAATCCATTTCAAGATACTTCTGTGCCTGGTAAATCTGAGATTGGGCATCATTGTTTCTTTTGTTAAGATATATTTTGCCAAGCCAGACTAATCCCACCAGGACAACAATAACTCCTAATCCTATTAATAAGTTTTTATAATTCTCTTCAAGAAATTGTTCTGTCTTGGTCAGAGTCTGCTCAACGTTTGAGATGGTTTGTGGATCTATATCCTTTTTATTCTTAGCCATATTGTTCTTTACTATTTAACTTCAAATTTTTCCAACGCAAAAGTAATTTTTTTCAGGTAATTTTGAAACAATTAATTTAATGATTATCATTCAGAGCGCAAAATAATTGTTATCTGATTGAGTATGAATAATAATGAGGTAATTCGGCAGTCGATAAAGTGTTATTTACCGATGATTATGAGTTCTCATCCTTCATATCTTTTTCTAACTTTGGAATTTTAAGCTTTATAAATAGCAAACTTTTATCTTTTTACTTTTGTCTTTTTACTTTTGTCTTTTATCTTTTTATCTGATCTTCGATGTATCTCAAAAAGTTATCACTGACCAATTTTAAAAACTATGAGCTGAATGAGCTTGAGTTTTCTCCAAAAATAAACTGTTTTGTAGGTAACAACGGGGTTGGAAAAACGAATATTCTTGATTCAATACATTATTTGTCACTTGCCAAGAGTTTTTTCAATAACATCGACAGCGTCAGTGTCAGACATGGGGAGGAATATTTTATAATTCAGGGAACTTTTGTCAGGAATGGGGAAGAGGATCAGGTATATTGCGCTTTTCAGAAGCAAAAGCAAAAGTTACTGAAACGGAACGGGAAAGAATATCAAAGAATTTCTGATCATATTGGAAGATATCCTGTAGTAATGATATCACCTGCCGATAATGCACTTATTTCTGAAGGAAGTGAGGACCGCAGGAAGTTTCTGAATAAAATAATAAGTCAGTATAGCGCTGAATATCTCAGTTCCGTGCTCAGATATAACAAGGCTCTTCAACAGAGAAACAGATTATTGAAAGAGCTTAAAACATCAGATAAATTCGACAATGAAATTGTTTCGATATGGGATTCACAACTGGTAAAATACGGAAGCTATATTTTTAAAGAAAGAGATAACCTGGTCAATGAACTAATTCCGGTTTTTCAGGAATATTATTCCCTTATCTCTTCAGGCAGGGAGATAGTAAAACTTAAGTATCGTTCCCAGCTTTCTGAAGGTAACTTTCAGGAAGCATTACGGAACTCTGTCAATAAAGACAGATTTTTAGAGTACACAACTGTAGGAGTGCACAAAGATGACCTGATTCTGGAAATGGATGATTTTTCAGTGAAATCAATCGGTTCTCAGGGACAACAGAAATCATACCTTGTAGCTCTTAAGCTGGCAAAATTTGATTATATCAAAGCAAAAGCCGGATTTTCACCAATTTTATTACTAGATGATATCTTTGACAAGTTTGATTCTGATCGCGCAGAACAAATAATCAGACTTGTCGGGAATAACCGGTTTGGACAAATCTTCATTACCGATACGCATCAGAACAGGTTGAATGATATATTGTCTTCTAATGAAGCAGATTATAAGCTTTTCAGAATTACTGATAATGGCGTTGAAGAGATAATTCAGAACGGGGAAAAACTGAAATGAGACGAAGTAAAACAATATCACTGGCCGAAGCAATAAAAGATTATATTAAAGAAATGAATCTTGAGGGGAAACTCGACGAGATCGGAATAATTAACTCGTGGGAAGAGACCGTAGGAAAGGCTATCGCTTCACGCACTTCAAAAATTTATATAAAAGATCATGTCTTGTATGTTCATCTTAAATCTTCAGTCGTAAGAAATGAATTACTTATGCTTCGGCAGGAGCTTAAAGCAAAGCTTAACGAAAGAGCCGGCAGCGAAGTTATTAATGATATCGTTTTAAGATGACCTCTGATTATCGGAATGTCCAATCAGACAATATGACAATCAGACAATCCTGCTATATGAATTGACTTCCTGAGTTCCTTGTGGGAAGTAAAGAGAAAATCATTCCCGTAAAAGGTCAACCGAACGGTTTTGTATTCAATTTCTATCGACACTGATGATGCACTATCCTTCTGAAGAATATAATCAGCCAGCAGAAGCGATTTTTCAATGCCGTCACCACACCTGAAGTTCCATACTTCATCGGGAAGAGCCAGTCTTTTGCCATCGTAAATTGATGTATCAGGAATATTGATGAGTATGTTGTAGACCTCTGGTATGGTTTTTCCTTTAAGATCATTGAAACATACAGGATTTCTTTCTAAAGCTGCTTTAACAAAAGGAAGCCAGTTAATCTTATCCATCTGCCGGAATGTATATAGTGAGAGAAGTGATAATTCAGATTCTCCGGCAAGTTTAGTTATCATATCAATTATTTCGTCCCTGCTGTTTTCAGTCGATATCAGGGGAACCTTTGTTTTTATGTAATTTTTGTTGTTATCAGGTATTCTCGGTTCAGTGTATATGAAATCGGCCAGGTCAATGAACATGTCACTTAACATTTTAATTGGGACTGTTTCCTTGAACTGAAGGAATTCTTCCTCAATTTCACCTAAACTTTTACCCCGGTTTTTTTCAATAATTTCCTCTGCATCGTTCAGCAATATTTTACCCTGTACGGGACTTAGATGAAACTCATCACCTTCTATTTCTTTTATCAGCGATGCCCGGGCTTCTGATGACACATTGAATTTGCTGGTATGCTCATATTCAAACATCTTTTCCAGTGGTATATACTTTTTCTTTCCTGAGCATTCGCATTCGAACTGGAACAGCGATTTATATCTTGATTTGAAACGCAGAAAATTTATAAAGATCAGGTTTGTAAGATCTGTTTTGAGAAACTCCCTGAGTTTGAGTGAAAAATGATCGTAGTTATTTTTCTCAATAGTTGCATCATTATACAATGTATGTATGTACCCTGAGATATGAGAGACAATGGTTACTTTTTCATTTTCCAGGGCTCTTCTTGCCTTTTCAGAAAGAGAAGTACCATTATACCACATGTTTTTTGTGACAATTCTCCTGTTGTTGGTTATTAACCCGTCTTTTTCAACTATGAAATTTTGTGAATGCAAAGGTGTCGCAATAAGAAATATTTTCTCAAGCGGGATTCTTCCGATAACAAACATGGCAGCTGCATAAAGTGCTGAAAGAGAAACACATTCACCGGCACCTGCAGAGAAGTTTTCTTTATACCTGAAAGCTGTCATTGCTTCGAGAGTCTCTGTTTTCCAGTATGGTATAACATCCGAATTATATTTGTCCAGTCCGAAATGTTTTCTGATATCTATATCAAAATAGTATTTGTCTCCTTCGTATCCGAACAAAGCATTTGATTGCTTTAACATTACCATGTCAAAAAAATCACTGAATCTTTCAATTTCCCGGCTTTTGGTTGTAAGGCCCCATGTCGACAGGTCAAGATTAAAAACATAATTCTGGATAATATACTGCTTTATCCGGTTTGCTTTGTAAGTGAAACTTTTCTTTTCAATGTCCCGGAACCATGGATCTTCTCTCCATGTCCACAGAATGGGGGACATTATGTCTGCCAGCACAAGAGGATAAAAGAGATCAGGGAAAATGAATATCTCCATATCCGAAAGTGTGAAAGCCGAGGAGTATTTTTCAAGGATTTTTTTATCTGAGAAGTTTATGCTGCAATCCGAATCCATAATTTTTACATGATTTTACAAATCAGATAACATAATACACGATTGAATGTTTAATACCGGTCGAAGCCTGCGAAGAAAAAATTTGCTTCCCGTTCTGCGTTTTCAACACTATCTGATCCATGAACGGCATTCATCTGTACCGATACTCCAAAAATCTTTCTGATTGTGCCGGATTCTGCTTGCTCCGGATCGGTTTTGCCAATCAGCTTTCTAAATTCATTTACAGCATTCTCGTGTTTTAATATCATAACTACAACAGGACCGGATGTCATAAACTCTATAAGTCCTTCATAGAATGGCTTTCCTCTATGAACGGAATAAAATGATTCAGCCTGGGGATTAGTCATTCTTGTCATCCGCATTGCAGATATTTCAAAGCCTCCTTCGTTGATCCTGGCAAGAATAGGTCCTGTTTTTCCGGTTCTTACTGCATTTGGTTTAATAATCGAAAAAGTAAAATCAGTGCACATAAAAAGCTGTTTTTAGATACTTTATAATAGAATTAGTCTTCAGGAATATTACTTATCTTTATCCACTTTAAAAAACAGTAGTAAAAGTGACAGATTTATCCAAATATACAAAAGAATTATCAAAGTTTATTTCATCCTCTGAGAATACACTGATAATCTCACACATTAATCCTGATGGCGATGCTATTGGAGCACAATTAGCTTTGTATCATTATCTTAAATCACGGGGAAAAAATGTTTCAATGATGTCTCCGAATAATATTCAGGAATTTCTTAAATGGATGGATGGGGCTGACCTTATTAATGTTTTTATCAGAGACAGAAAGAAATGCATAAAGTTAATTGATAAAGCTGACCTGATTATCATGCTCGATTTCAACCATCCCGACAGGTTGGGAGAGGCTGAAAATCTGGTTACCGTATCTCATGCAAAGAAAGTAGTAATTGATCACCATCTTGATCCTGGCAATTTTACAGATCTGATTATTTCTGATCCTTCAAAATGCTCCACATCGGAGCTGCTTCATGAACTGATATCTGAAATTAACGGTGTGCAGTTCATAAGCAGGCCTTATGCAGAAGCTCTTTATGTTGGCATAGTCACAGATACAGGAAACTTTGAATATGGATCATATTCATCTAATACATTCAGGATAGTTGCTGATCTGCTCGATTCGGGAATTGAGAAGGAAAGAATTTTAAATCTGGTCTATAATAATTTCTCATCCGATCGTATCAGACTTCAGGGGTATGCTCTCAATAAAAGAATGGTAGTACTTCCAGAATATAAATCAGCTTATATCTTTCTGACAAAAAATGATTTGAAGGAATATAACCATGTTAAGGGTGATACTGAAGGATTTGTCAATCTTCCTTTATCAATCAAAGGAATATATTTCTCAACTATGTTCATTGAAAAGGATGGATTTGTAAAACTTTCTTTCAGGTCGAAAGGTAAATTCCCTACTCATGAATTTGCTTCACAGTATTTTTCAGGGGGAGGGCATTTAAATGCTTCTGGTGGAGAATATTATGATACTCTCGATAATACAATCAATTATTTCCTTAAAGTTCTGAAAGAGAATATCTGGAGATTTGAAGACAAAATGTAAACATATGACGATAAAAAATATCGTAATTATTTTATTGTTACTTTTTGCTTTTATCTCATGCAAAAACAATTCAGATAAGAGAACAGAACGTTCAGGCCCTGGAAAAAATGAAATGGTCGAGCTTAACAGGTATTTTGTGCAGAAAGACAGAGAGAGAATAATTAATTTTATTGAACGGAAAAATCTGAAAATGAAAGAATCTCCGACCGGACTCTGGTATCAGATTATAAGGAATGGGGAAGGGAACACTTTTACTGATAACAATAAAGTGATTTTTGATTTTGAATGCTCGCTTCTTGATGGTACTAAATGTTATTCATCAAAAGAACTTGGGGTAAAGGAAGTTGTGCTTGGGAAAAGTCAAATGGAAGCCGGACTGAATGAAGGGCTCAGAATGCTTAATCACGGAGCTGAAGCTGTTTTTATTATACCGCCTTTTCTGGCATACGGATTGATTGGCGACGGTAAAAAAATACCTTCAAGGGCTATAATCGTTTATAATGTTAATATTTTGCGAAGCAAATAATTATTGGAATGATTTTTGTGATGATTACTAATTCATAACTTAATACTAAACCTGTGAAAAAAAAGAATAATAAGAAAATCATGCTGTTTTTAACAGCAATCCTTTTAATAGCACTTTGGTCGTGCAATAAGAGTACTGATTACGAAAAAGAAGAAAGTGAGTTGATTCAGAATTACCTCAGCACTCACGACACACTTGATTTTGTTTTGAAACCCAGCGGCTTATATTATCTTGAAGTGCTGCCAGGTTCCGGACAAGAACTTGTTGCACACGATACAGCTTATGTTAAATATATTGGTGCATTCCTTGGAGGAGGGATCTTTGACACCAATGTAGGAACAACTGATACACTCGTTGTTCCCGTTAATGAAGGTTTGCTCATATCGGGGTTTGATGAAGCTTTAACATATATGAAAGAAGGTGGAAGAGCCGTGGTAATATTACCATCAAGTCTTGCCTACGGACCATATGGTTCTTATCCTTATATTCCGGGTTTTACGCCATTATTGTTTGATATTGCAGTTGTTAAAGTCAAACACGGACCGGGGAAATAATTTTATTGCATAACGAAGATCACTAATTTGTCAGTAAGTGGAGGAACGTTTTTCTTCCACTCTGAGATTTTCATAGTTCTGATTGATTCCGATTGCAGAGTAATGTCCGATGCAATACATAGTTTGGTATTGTTATGACAAGTTGCAATGATTGATTCCATCATTTTCTGTGCACGGTATGGAGTTTCCATGAAGATTTGAGTATATCCTTCCGAAGCTTTCTTTTCCAGTTCCCTGAGCCTTGCCGATCGCTCTGCAGACTTTACAGGAAGATAACCGTTAAATGTGAAATTCTGCCCATTGAATCCTGAAGATATGAGAGCAAGAATAATTGAAGATGGTCCGGAGAGTGGTGTTACAATTATGTTTTTCTGATGAGCCAGGGAAACAATCCGGGCACCCGGATCTGCAATACAGGGAAGTCCGGCTTCACTCATTACCCCTATATCAGATCCGCTCAGCGCTGGCGCAAGATATTGGGTAATATCAGCATCTCCTGTATGTTCGTTCAATTCAAAAAATACAGTTTCATTTATTGGGAATTCTTTATCAATGAGCCTCAGGTATCTTCTGGCACTCCTTATATCTTCAACAACGAAAAACCTAAGGAGCCGGATCAGTTCGATCACTTTGTCAGGGATGACTTTATGAAAGTCATCTCCTCCTAATGTTACAGGTATGAGAAAAATTTTTCCGGCCATCTTGATTGATTTTGGTTCTCAAAAATAGTAAATAAACAATTTAAAACCTTTATAACAAAAATAACCGCGCCTGTTGCCTTTTATTGATTTTTAATATAGGTTTGTCGAGAAATTAATAAATTGTGAAAATAACATTTCTTGGAACGGGTACATCGCAGGGAGTTCCTGTAATAGCTTGCGATTGTGCTACATGCTGTTCAAGTGATCAGAACGATAAGAGACTGAGAACATCTGCTCTCATCGAAACAGATGAGACTACTCTGCTAATTGATGCGGGTCCCGACTTTCGTCAGCAGATGCTCAGGGAACATGTTAAAAAACTTGATTCAATTATTCTTACACATGAACATAAAGATCATATAGCCGGTCTGGATGATGTCAGGGCTTTTAACTACAAAAGTCAGGATGCAATTGATATCTATTCAGAGACAAGGGTCCAGGGCGCACTAAAAAGAGAATATTCCTACGTGTTTTCTGAATTCCAGTATCCCGGAATTCCCAAAATGAGACTTATATCAATTCCTGAACATAGTTTCACTATTAAAGGAATTCAGATAATTCCTATAAGGGTATTCCATTACCGTCTTCCGATATATGGATTCAGAGTCGGGAATTTTGCGTATATAACTGATGCAAATTATATACCTGAAGAAAGTAAGGAAAAGTTGTTTGGTGTTAAATATCTGGTTATTAATGCTCTCAGAAAGGAAAAACATATGTCTCACTTTAGCTTGAGAGAAGCGATAGATACAATAAGAGAGATTTCGCCAAAAAAGGCTTATTTAACTCATATCAGCCATCAGATGGGCCTCCATGCTGAAGTATCCAAAGAATTGCCTCCTGAAATAATGCTGGCTTACGACGGACTGAGTTTTGTATGTAATGAGTGAAAAGCTAAGATGGCTATTTCTTCTTCCTGTAACTTTTCATCAGCTTTTTCTGATAACCTGAAGAAAAATAGTATTTGTTTCTTCCTAATTGAGAGGCATTTACATGGGAAGTTTGTTTCCTCTTTTGATAATATGGATTCTTTTTCGCAGGTGCACATGTAGTAACCATTGCTATAAGGAAAAATATAAAAGCAAACTTTAAGAATTTAATTATATTGGACATTACTACATCTTCTTTTGAATCCCCATAAAATTACAATATATTTATTTAATAGAAAATACCGTAACATAAATATCTGTTTGGCAAATAATTAAAATTGAGATTAAATTTACAGTTGTTAAATAATTAATTCCGATGCTGAAAGAAAAATTAAAACAACCCATGATAAATATTGATATTCAGTGATTTATTTCATCTTTGTAAAAGTGAAAAATATTAGTGATTTATACAATGATTTTAGTTCATTAAACTTAATCGGTAATAAGAAAAATTATTATTTCATCAATGAAAATTCTTAGAATTTCGATCTGCCTGTTAAATTTTATCCTGACGCTACTGCCATTTTCAGGTTATTCTCAGACGCTGAATAGTGTCGGAATTTCAAACAAAAAAGGTTTGATTATCGATAATATTGTTTTATTGGATAGCAGTACTATTATCTTACCTGTGAACAAACCTTTGTTTAGTTTTCTGATCGATAATAAACTCTTCACCTCAGGAGAAGTCAATACTGAAAAGACTGGCGACCTTTACTCTCAGACTTTTAAAGATAATCTCAGGATGACATACCGACCTGCTGATCATAATAATATTTTAGGATGGGAGGGGGAAATAGTCTTCGAAAACAGGGGGTCCGATACTGTTTCGATAAGTAATCTGGTACCTTTTGGAGAGGATAGCAAATCGATATATATCACCGGAAGTGGTCCTGAAAACATTGCCAGGGCATGGTTGTTCCGCCCGGACTGTGTACCGGTAAGGGTTATCCTTCCTGATAATGCGTGGGAATTAGGGTATTCATCATTTTATGCCGGAAATGAATTGTCGGTGTGTGCTATTGCACGACGTACAAGGGTCGAAGGAGGTAATGACCATCGATATAAAACAGTACTTCCCCCACAAGCAAAGGTGTTCTATACTATTTATGCTGATGTTTTTAACGGGGAATGGCAACGAGGTTTGCGTATGATGTTCAGAGACAGGCATATATATGATACTGAAAACTTTAATGACTCGATTTATAAACGAGTAGATCTGGCCTGGATAAAAGAAAGTTACCTCGCTGTTTTTCAAATGGCATGGGATAGAGAATTTTTTGACAGGTTTCCGGGAAAATTCAATTATGGGGATTTTTTAAGAAAGAGTATAGACCTTTTTGGAAATATTGATGTATTTGGGATATGGGCAACCTGGCCCCAGTTTGGACTTGATGAACGCAGTCAATGGAGGCTTTACAGAGCTTTCCCGGGAGGAACAGAACAACTCCGGAACTTTATAAGAATGTCGCACAAATACGATACCCGGTTCTTTTTAGCTTGCAGTCCATGGGACAACAAGTCGAAGAAAGACGACCAGTTCAGGGGAATCTCTCAACTGGTGGCTGACACTGAGGCTGATGGGATTCTGCTTGATACCAGAGACAGCTCAAGTTTCAAATTGCAGTCGGCTGTCGACACAGTCAGGAAAGGAGTAGTTCTGTACTCCGAAACAATGCCTTTCCCAAAAAACATGAATGAATTTATTTCAGGAAGGGTTCATAACAATATCTATAAGAGCCCGGAATTGAATCTTAATAAATTAATAAAACCTGATTTCTCTATTTTCAGGGTATGCGACGTTGGCGAGGATGTCTTTCACAGGGAAATTGCTGTTTCTTTTTTTAATGGTTACGGAACCGAACTTAACATGTTCCATCCGGGAGGCAAGGATGAACATTACATTGAAGATCTTGGTTTTCTTGCCCGTACTACGTTTATACTACGGCAGAATAATGATGCATTCCTGGATTACAACTGGACTCCGATGATTGAGACAACTCTTGACAGTGTTTTTGTGAATCGCTGGAATTCAGGGGATAAAACAATTTATACAATTCTTAATATGAGAGCTTCTGGGGTAAATGGGAAACTCATTAAAGCTGACAGTTCTTCAGGAAAACATTACGTCTCATTATGGAACCACGAAAATGTATTGCCTGTTCTTGAGAAAGGCGGCTCCTTCCTTCCGGCAAATGCAGCAGGATGGCAATCGTCATTTTCCGGAACAAGAAAAGAAGGATCAGTCGATTGTCTCGCTGCACTTCCTGAATTAATCAAATCTCAATTGATTGGTGACTCATTGAAAATCAAGATTGAAAGTAATGGCAAATTATTTTTATGGAAAGGGAATCCCTCATATCAGACAGAGCATAAAGAATTTAAAGTACCAAACGATACGGTAATAAAAACAGAAGATATTTTCGGTTTCTATGAAGGTAAAATTGTTTTGCAACTTATTGAAAACAAAAGATTGAAAGATGAAAATATTGTAATTCTGAAAAATGGAAGCCCATGGATAATAAGCAATGTAACACCTACTAAAAGGTCTGCGGAGATTCCTCCCGAAATGGTTTTAGTCCCTGGTACTGATTTTTCAATAAATGTGACTGGTAATGAAAATTATATCACTTATCCCAATTTTAATAGCACAATAAAAGTCGATAGTTTTCTTATTGATAAATATCCTGTTACCAATGCACAGTACTATGAATTTGTGATTAATTCCGGATACAGACCTGCTGATACATCCTGCTATTTGCGAAACTGGAAGGAGGGAATGTATAAGCAAGGTCAGGATAAGTATCCTGTGGTCTGGGTAAGTTACGAAGATATGGTGGCCTATTCTAAATGGGCAGGGAAGAGGCTTCCGACTCAGGCAGAGTGGCAGCTTGCGGCCCAGGGTACAGATAATCGAAAATGGCCATGGGGTGATGAGTTCCATGCCACTTATTGTAACAATGCGTTCAACAGGTCAACTCCGGTTGATGCATTCCCGAAAGGGCAAAGTATTTATGGAGTATTCGATCTGGTAGGAAATGTCTGGCAGATGACCAGCGATATTTATTCTAATGGCTCAAATTATTTTACTGTTATCAGGGGCGGAAGTTATTTTAAACCCGAATCTGATCCCTGGAATAAACAAGGAGGTCCGCAACCACTCGATAAAACTCAGATATTACTTATGGTTTCCCAAAGTTTCGACAGAAGCCCTACTATCGGTTTCAGATGTGTAAAAGATGTTGACAGTAAGAATTTTAAAGGGAAGAAGTAGTCTGATCCCAAAATCTCATTCCCGTCCTCCCGTTTTATTCTAATCTTCTTGCTCCGTCCCCGATTTCCGGTTGATAAAAATCAGGCACAAGTCCGGTTTTTTCTTTGTAAACAGTTGAAAGGTCTGACATGAATTTTACAGCGTCAGCTCTTTTAACGATACTTATGGTGCATCCGCCAAAACCTGCACCGGTCATACGGGTACCTAATACTCCCGGAAGTTTCCTGCCCTCATAAACAAGGGTATCAAGTTCAAAGCCGGTAACTTCATAATCATCTTTAAGTGAGTCGTGTGATGAATTCATGAGTTCGCCGAAGCGCTTTATATTATTCTCTTTAAGCACTTTTACTGCTTCGGTAGCTCTCCCGTTCTCACTGATGACATGCTTTGCCCTTTTTCTTACTACAGGATCCTTAATATACTTTTCGAGGAGAGGGATGTCTCCTACATTCAGTTCACTCAAATTGCGGATAGGTTTATAAGCCTGAAGCAGTTCAACAGCTTTGTCGCATTCACCTCTCCGCTCATTATACTTAGAATCAGTAAGTCCCCGTCTCTTATTTGTATTTGTAATTATAAGAGAACAGTCATTCAGGATGACGGGAACATTTTCATATGACAGAGTATCGCAATTCAGAAATATAGCATGGTCCTTCTTCCCAAAACCTACTGCAAACTGATCCATTATTCCGCAATTCATTCCAACAAATTCATTTTCAGCCTTCTGACTCATCTTAACAAGATCAAGTGTATTAAAGCCGGCATTGAAAATTTCATTCAGGGCAACTGCTGTAACCATCTCAATTGATGCTGAAGAGGAGAGACCTGCTCCGTTTGGCACATCACCGTAATAAAGAAACTCAAGTCCCGATATTTTTATATCTCTCTTTAGAAATTCATTAATCACTCCAAGCGGATAGTTAATCCATCTTTTTTTTGTGTTAACGAATAATCCTTTTAACTCGGTTTCTGCATCGTCGTCGAAATTAATTGTGCTGAATTTCAGAATATTGCTGTCAATTCCGCGTATCAGAAGGTATGTCCCGTAATTTAATGCACATGGAAAAACAAATCCTCCATTATAGTCTGTATGTTCTCCGATAAGATTAACTCTGCCCGGAGAGAAAAAGAGAACAGGTTTAATATTCCTGTTCCCGTATTTTGCGTAGAATCTTTCAATGAAGTTTTTTGTATCCATTTTTATACTTTAAGTTTTTTTTCTATTTCGGTTATCTGGTTCCTGAAATGTTTATCTGTATCAATAAGATTATTTACAGTTTTACATGCATGAAGTACTGTTGCATGATCCTTGCCGCCTATATGTGATCCTATACTGGCAAGGGAAGCTTTGGTAAGGCTTTTTGAAAAATACATCGATACCTGCCTTGCCTGAACAATCTCTCTTTTCCTGGTTTTCCCTTTTATCTGATCAACTGGGATCTTATAATAATCGCAAACTATTTTCTGTATAAAATCAATTGTTATTTCACGTCTGGTCGTATTGACAAGTTTTTCAACCATCTGTCGTGCCAGGTCAAGTGTAATCTCTTTCCTGTTCAGTGTCGACTGGGCATAAAGCGATATCAGTACAGCTTCAAGTTCCCTAATATTATTGGAGATGTTTACAGCAAGATATTCAAATATTTCTTCGGGCAATTCGATCCCGTCATTATATGCTTTTTTCTTTAAAATGGCCAGTCTGGTTTCATAATCAGGCCTCTGAAGGTCAGCCTGAAGTCCCCATTTAAACCTTGACAAAAGCCTTTGTTCCATTCCCTGAAGCTCGACCGGAGGCTTGTCGCATGTGAGGATCAACTGTTTCCCTGACTGATGGAGATGATTGAAGATATGGAAGAATGTATCCTGCGTCTTGTCCTTTCCGGCAAAATCGTGTACATCATCCAGGATGAGTACATCGATCATCTGGTAAAAGTGCAGGAAATCGTTTTTATTATTGTTCCTGACTGACTCTACGAATTGAGTCTGGAACTTATTAGCATTTACGTATAATACGGTCTTATCTGGATGTTTCTCTTTTACAAGAATACCAATAGCCTGAGAAAGATGAGTCTTCCCTAATCCTGAATCGCCATAGATCATAAGCGGATTGAAAGCTGTTCCTCCGGGATTATTTCCGACAGCAATACCTGCTGATCGTGCCAATCTGTTGCATTCACCTTCAACGTAATTATTGAAATTGTAATCGGGATTCAGTTTCGGATCAAAATGTACTTTTTTAATACCCGGAATAACAAAAGGATTTTTTATAGATGGTTGTGTGACATCGAAAGGGACCTGAACTGGTCTGTTATTAAGATCAGTTTTATTCCTTGAAGGATATTTAACTGTATAGGGCTTACCATTGGAATAATTGGCATTCTCCATAACGACGTTGTACTCAAGCTTGGCATCAGCACCAATCTCCCTTCTCAATGTCTTTCTGAGGATATCTATATACTGTTCCTCAAGGTACTCATAAAAAAACGGACTCGGTACCTGAATTGTCAAAACATTGTTTTCAAGTTTTAATGGTATTATTGGTTCAAACCAGGTTTTGTAACTGATGGATGGAATGATATCCTTAATAATTTGCAGACAATTATTCCAAACGTCATTATGTGACTTATTCATTGATGTTGATTTTTTAAAAATATATCGATTGGAATCCATTCGATTCAGGTAGCAATATTTGTAAAAAAAAAACTAATAAAAAAAATTTTTTTTACTTGACTTTCTCAAAAAAAGTATATGTTTTTAGGCATCAATTACTTAGAGAAATAAAAAAAAATTAATTAATTAAAACCCTGAATATCAAATAAATATCGTTATGCAACCCGATTTTATGGTGTTTCACAATTCATTATGAATCATTGCTCAAAATTCAACATTTCATAGTTAAAATCAGGACTATTTTGTCATAGATTTATATTCCTTTTTTAAACACAAGATACTCTGAATTTTAGAAAAATTCACTTTGTCGAAGTACTTTTTTTGCCGAAAACGGAAAAATGCACATATCTTTTTGGATTGGCTTTAACATCCTGTAAAAGTCTGTTCAAACTTTCCAAACTATTACTCAGATTTGTGTAAAGAGTATCATTTGTCAGAATCTGACCGGCCGTTCCTTTTCCATTATTCATATTATTTAGAATGGTTGAAGCATTTTCCAGACTTGCTTTCAGGTTCGATATGGAGGTATAGATGTCGGCTGTTGCAAGGGTATCGGTAATTGCTTCAAGATTTGAGAAAGTATTATCCATCTTTTCTGAATTATCCGAAAGCATCTTTGTGAATTTATTTATATTATCAAGAGTCGCTTTAAGGTCTTCACCTTTTGATCCGACTATGTTATCAAGACCTTTGGTGGTGCTGTTAAGATTAGCAAGAGTTCCGCTTATATTCTCTTCAAAATCGGCATCTATTATTCCATTTACAGAGATTATTACAGAATCGAGGTCAGTTATTAGTTTTCCGATTTTATTAATAACGGGCATCAGTTTAGTATCAACCATATCCATAATTGATTCTGCAAGTATGCCTGAAATAGTATCTCCCTCTGAATATGTTCCCGGACCGGTTCCATAGGCAAACTGAACTTTCATGCCACCCAAAACTGATACGGGGACAATTTCGGCAACAGTGTTTTTTGGAAGTTTTAAATCTTTGCTCACCGAAAAGGATACTAAAAGCTTGCCACTTTCCTTATCAAGAAAATCGATCGATTGAACAACTCCTACCTTGAATCCGTTAACCTCAACCGGACTCGATTCTGCCAATCCGCCTATATTGTCGTAAATACTGTAATAATATGCTGAATTTGAAAAAAGATCTTTTCCCTTAAGAAAATTGTACATCCATATAAATACCAATATTACTATTAGTGCAGTTGCCCCAACTTTAACTTCATTTGATATTCTACTCATAAGAATATAATTTAATTTATAAAGGTCTGATAACCGAAATGATTAAATCTGCCGGATTTCCCCCAAAAACGGTATAGGTAGTGACTCGGATCAATCATACGGGCTGCATTTGATACTCTCTATTCTTTTTTATTGTTTTGTTCAAAAACCTTCTGCAAAGGTAATATTTTGTTGTTTTTAACTGCTATAATGAAGGCACCAGGATAGACTGTTTCAATCTTTTTTTTAAATTCCAGAGCAGAGGGATAGTCGACAAAATTACCAGTTGCATATTTAAAGCGATTCTGGGTTCTTATTTCAACGACATCCTGCAGCCCTTTAAAATTTCCAGGTCTGATTTTAATTTTTTCAGTCGAGGAAGCAATTTGTACCATGAATCTTGCTTCTTCTTCCTTTTCTGCTTTGGCTTCTGTATTTTCTAAACTATCTTTTTCCTGCGAAATGTGAAGAGAATTATCCTTATATGCAATTGAATCATAATCAATATGTTTAACCGCAATGATTCCGCTTTTATTATCAAGATCGCTAATGTAATCTCTGCACGCTCTGAAAATTGAAGAAGCTATATAATCCTGTCCCTGTTTTGAGTTTAAAAATTTCTCTTCTTCAGGATGGGTGATAAAACCGGTTTCTGTAAGTACACTTGGCATTGTTGTCATGAACAATACCCAGAATCCGGCCTGTTTGACTCCTCTGTCAGTTCTGTTGATCCTGTTTTTGTATTGAGCCTGGATTTTTGAAGCAATTCCTGTGCTTTGCTCCTGATAAATATCCTGCATCAGGGTGAACATGATGTACGATTCAGCCGATTTGGGATCAAACCCTTCATATTTAGTGGTATAGTCATTCTCAAGGAGGATAACCTCATTTTCTTTCATTGCCACTTCAAGATTTTGCTGGTCCTTTGCCAATCCCATTATAAATGTCTCAGTCCCTTGAATGTTCTTTGACTTTGCCCAGTTTGCATGAATTGAAATGAATAGATCCGCTTTATTCTTGTTGGCAATATTCGCACGATCTCTGAGTTCAACGAAAGAATCATTTTTCCTTGTGTAAATTACGGTAACATTTCTTATGTATTTTTCGATATACTCTCCGGTTTTAAGAGCGATTGCCAATGTGATATCCTTTTCAGAACTAAATGAACCCACAGCCCCAGGATCTTTACCGCCATGGCCGGCATCAATCACGATTACCCAGCCTTTATCATTCTTTAAATTTGTGGCTGAAGTTGTAATGGTCCCTGTTAATATAATTAATGTAATAAACAGACAAATCAAATTTGCTCTATATATATTATAAGTATGAAAAATATTATAAGTACGAAGTTTCCCGTTTTTAATTTCTATACTCATTTTTAGTTAATGTTTTTTAATTAGTTTTGCGCTGGCATCCCGATACCACACAAAAACTATACAAAAATAGTATTTAAGTTGTATTTTTTTAAACAAAAGCGGTTACTTGTAATGTTCCTTGTGATGGTCCAATCTCTTTCATTGTTCTCACAGGAAGGCAAGAATGTGGCGGACACATTGCTCGTTCAGAAAGATTCATTGTTGACCGATACGATTCGGGTGCGCCGTCCATCTCCAAATGCTATCGATCAGAAAGTGACATATTCTGCAGCAGGGTATAAGAAAAACGATTTAGTCAGGAAAACAGTTGTTCTTGTTCAATCTGCTCAGGTTAACTATGGTGACATAGAGATCAAAGCCGACTCGATGGTCTTTAATATGAACACAAATATCCTTTATGCTGCGGGACGGATTGATTCAACCGGGAAAAAAGCCGGAACTCCGGTTTTTAAATCAGGATCGCAGGAGATTGAAGCCGGGGAACTTACATATAATTTCAAGACACACAAAGCTTATGCAAAGAACATTGTAACCAAACAGGCCGATGGAATATTGCACAGCCAGTATACCAAACTTCTTGAGGACGGAACTTCAAATATTGCAAAAAACACTTATTCCACCTGTGATGCTGACACACCTCATTTTTATATAAATATGCCAAAGGCAAGAGTATATCCGGGTGAAAAGATTGTTTCCGGTCCCGGGAACCTGGTGCTCGAAGGTATCCCTTTGCCATTGGTCATTCCTTTTGGCTATTTTCCTATTCAGACAAAAAAAGCAGCATCGGGAATAATTATGCCAAGTGTCGGACAGACAAACGAGCTGGGTTATTCACTTTCTGACGGGGGATATTATTTTGCTCTAAGCGATTATTTTGATCTTTCACTGACAGGAAACATATATACTAATGGGACCTGGCTGGCTACCGCAAAAACCAGTTATAATAAATTATACAAGTATAGCGGAAATTTTTCTTTCAGCTATGCTAATAACCTTTCGGGCCATAAAGGATTGCCTGATTTCAGTAAAAGCAACAATTACAAGGTGATGTGGACATATTCTCAAAATGCGAAAGCTTCTCCAAGTTCCACATTTTCTGCAAGCGTAAATATGAGCTCCAGCGGGTACGACAAGACTAACAGCTATAATGTTGCTGAACATGTGACAACAACAAGGGCTTCAAGTGTGAGTTATTCCAAAACATGGGAAGGAACCCCTTTCAATCTGTCTGCAAGTATGAATCATAGTCAGAACGTTGCAAATAAAACAGTAAGCGTCAATCTCCCGAGAATCAGTTTTAATGCAGGGAGAATATATCCTCTAAAAAGAAAAAACAGTACAGGAGTTACAAAATGGTATCAGGATCTTCAATTACAATACTCTTCATCACTTAATAATCAGATTGATACATATGACGACCAGTTATTTTCAAATAAGGTCTGGGACAAAATGAAGAGTGGATTTAAACATGAAATACCGCTTAGCTTACAGTTACGTCCGTTTAACAATTTTTCAATCTCTCCCCAGTTATCTTATAAAGGGGTTTTGTATTCACAAAAAATCTCGCAAAGATGGGTCCCTGATTATTATGATCCCGATAGAGGAAAGATCATTCCTACCGTGGTGACTGATACAACAAGGGGTATTTTTTATGGTCAGGCAATTAATCCATCAATAAGTATGGGGTTCAACCCTCAGATCTACGGGACATATCTGTTTACAAATCCCGATTCACGGTGGCAGGCAGTACGTCATGTGATAAAACCTTCCGTTGGATTCAGCTTTGTGCCTTATTTTGAAGGATTCAGTTCCAAAATGTACCGACAGGTGCAATGCGATACCCTTGGGAGAATGAAAAATTACTCTATTTATGATGGAAATCTTTACGAAACACCTTCATTATCAAGCAGAAGTGGTAACGTTTCTTTCTCTCTTGTAAATATTGTTGAGGCAAAAGTATTTGCCCGTAATGATACTACAGGAAAAGCGAATAAAGTAAAGCTTCTCGATAATCTGGGTATTAATACATCCTATAATGTATTTGCCGATTCGATGAAATGGGCTCCTGTTACAATGTCTTTACGAACTACTCTTTTCAGCAATCTGAATATTTCGGCAAACGGTGGTTTCTCATTATATGGTATGAACAGCAACGGAACCACTATCGGCACCTTTCTATATGCTCAGAATAAACAGTTTATGAGACTTACCAGCTTTTCAACAAGTATCGATTTCAGTCTCAGCGATTTGCTGAAGGGGAAAAAAGATCAGAAAAGCTCCGGGAAATCTCAGGGTCAGAGAAATCAGGATGGCATGTCTGGGCCAGGAATGCAGGGATCGACAGGATCTGAACAACAGGATGCGGAAAGAGGAGCTTTTGACCAGTATGGTTACTCGGTTTTTGATGTTCCATGGACCTGTAATATGAGTTATAGTTTTCAATATTCCAAACCTGGTTTTAAGTCAAGCTTTTCACAATTTCTTTCCGTCAATGGGAGCGTTACAATTACAAAAAAGATGGCTCTGACATATACAAGCGGATATGATTTTGCTCAAAAAGAGATTACAATGACCAATATCGGAATATCACGCGATCTGCATTGCTGGGAAATGAATGTAAACTGGGTACCGAACGGAACAATGCAAAGCTGGAACTTTACAATAAGAGTCAAAGCTTCAGTTCTTGGCGATTTGAAATACGAGAGAAGGAAAGATTATCACGATAGCTATTAAAATTAATCACTGAATATCATGAAAAAGATTCTCAGCACATCAAATGCACCTGCTGCAATAGGTCCTTATAGCCAGGCTGTTGAAATAAGAAATACCCTTTACATTTCAGGTCAGATACCGGTAAATCCTGCTACAGGGAAGTTGGTAGAAGGAGATATAACAGCCCAAACTGAACAGGTTTTTAAAAACATTGCCGCTATCCTTGGTGAAGGGGGCTATTCTTTTACTGATGTTGTTAAAACAACTTGTCTGTTGAGCGATATGGCTAATTTCAAAGCAATGAATGAAGTATACTCCAGGTATTATAAAGAGGAACAGCCGGCAAGAGCTGCATTTGCAGTGAAAGAACTGCCTATGGGATCATTAATTGAAATTGAAACAATTGCAATGAAATAGGAACTAAACCTGTATGAAGAAAAAGAGAGGCTGTCCTTTTGAGACAGCCTCTCTTTTTATTATAAGGATTATCTTATTCTCCTACGATTTCAAATTCGATTTCAACTTTTACCTCTCTGTGAAGTTTGATGACAGCTTTATAACTGCCAACTTCCTTAATCTGATCTTCCGGAAGAGTAATGCTTCTGCGGTCAATATCAAATCCTTTCTCTTTTAATGATTCAGCGATCTGGATCGTATTAACTGAGCCGAAGATTTTGCCCGATGTGCTGGTTTTTGCACCTACTGTAATTTTTACACCGGCCAGTTTCCCTGCCAACTCTTGTGCTTCTGCCTTAATTTTTGCTTCTTTATGAGCTCTCTGTTTGAGATTTTCAGCATGCATTTTTTTAGCTGACGGTGATGCAGAAATGGCATAACCCCGCGGGATAAGAAAATTTCTTCCGTATCCGTCCTTGACATTGACTAAATCGTCTTTCTGACCAAGCTTATTGACGTCCTGTGTTAATATAATTTCCATATTATTTCCTCCTTATTTTAATAGGTCAGTAACATAAGGAAGAAGAGCAAGGTGCCTGGCTCTTTTAACGGCTTTTGCCACTTTCCTTTGATATTTAAGTGAAGTACCTGTAATTCTGCGTGGCAGAATTTTTCCCTGGTCATTCAGAAACTTTTTTAGAAATTCCGGATCTTTGTAATCAATATAACGGATCCTGTTCTTCTTAAACCTGCAGTATTTCTTTTTTTTGATCTCAACCGTTGGTGGGGTTAAATATCTGATTTCTGATTCGTTCTGTGCCATATCTTATTCCTCCTTCGATTTTCCTGATTCTTTTTGTTTTCTCTTCTTTTCTGCATATTCGATGGCAAATTTTTCCATCCTGAAAGTTAAGAACCTGATTATCCTTTCATCTCGACGATATTGGACTTCAAGTTTTTCAACAAGATCACCTGCGCTTTTGAACTCAACCAGATAATAGAAGCCGGTAGACTTCTTCTGGATAGGATAGGCCAGTTTCTTTAGACCCCAGTTCTCCTCATGAACGATCTCACCTTCATTATCGGTGATGACCTTCTTGAATTTCTGTACCGCTTCCTTCATCTGATTCTCAGATAAAACGGGAGTTGCAATGAAAACGGTTTCGTACTGATTCAACATAGTAATTATTTGTTTATTAGTTTAATGATTTTGGCTCGCAAAAATACAACTATTTCCTTTTATTCAAAAATTTATTGATGAATATTTATACTTAAAGTCAAACCATCTCATTTGTTTTTGATATGGTTTGTTAAATTTGCTCACTCATTTTATTACGAAGGCTTTTTAATTATATTTGTATTACAACAATTTTGAAAGATACGGGAGTAAGTACTTTATGGAAAATTTCATCGTTTCAGCAAGGAAGTATCGTCCTGCCAGTTTTGATATGGTTATCGGTCAGGACTCTATCACAAATACGCTGAAAAGTGCCATTAAGAATAATCATCTGGCTCAGTCCTATCTCTTTTGTGGACCGAGGGGAGTAGGGAAAACAACATGTGCCAGGATTTTTGCAAAAACAATTAATTGCAGCAACCTGGGCGATAATTCAGAAGCTTGTGATAAGTGCGAATCGTGTATTTCGTTTAATACATTACGATCATTTAATATTCATGAGCTTGACGCCGCATCAAACAATAAGGTTGAAGACATCAGAAGTCTTAATGATCAGGTAAGGATACCTCCTCAGATCGGTAAGTACAGCATATATATAATCGATGAAGTTCATATGCTTACTGCTTCAGCATTCAATGCCTTTTTGAAAACACTTGAAGAGCCCCCTTCGCATGCAATTTTTATCTTAGCTACCACTGAAAAACATAAGATAATTCCAACAATTCTCTCGCGTTGCCAGATATTTGATTTTAACAGGATTAAAATCGAAGACATTGTTCACCGCCTTATGTATGTTGCTAAGAACGAGGGAATCACTGCCGAGGAGGAAGCTCTTCATATTATTGGGCAGAAAGCTGACGGGGCAATGCGCGATGCATTATCGATTTTCGACCAGATTGTCAGTCTCAGCGGAAAAAATATTACTTATAAAGATGTCATTGAGAATCTCAATGTTCTCGACTATGAATATTATTTTAAATGCATCGACGGGGCATTGGCTGGAGATGTCTCTTCAGTGCTGTTGACTTTTAATGAAATTCTTGAAAAAGGTTTTGATGGTCATAATTTTATATCAGGCCTGAACAGCCACCTGCGCGACCTGCTTGTAAGTAAGGATGAATCAACATTACGTCTGCTTGAAACAACCACTGCTGTAAAAAAAAGATATTTGCAGCAGACAGGTAAATGTTCAGCTGAATTCTTGTTCAAAGCATTGGAAATTGGTACTAATTGCGATCTTGCCTATAAGAACAGCAAGAATCCCAGATTACATGTTGAGCTCGCCCTGATCCGGCAATGTCGTATTACAAGTGAAGTGCTGGACATAACTGAAAAAAAAAAGTCTGATCAGAAACCAGTAAAAAATCAGGAAGACGATATTCCTCTTCCTTCAAAATCAGAAATAATCCGGCAGAAATCCCAGCCTGTTGAGAGGAATATTACCAGGCTTGAATCTGACCAGGGAACACACAATCCTGTATTTGAAAAACCATCAAGGACTTTTTCAATAAAAGATGTTATTTCAGATGATGCTATACTGAACGAAAAGATGTCTAAAGCACCGGACATTAAATCTTCTGATGCCGGAACTCATACGGACTTTAAAGTGGAATTCAGCACTAAGGCATTCGAAGCAGCCTGGAAGGAATTCAAAGATCAGCTTAGCGGGGAGGGGACAAGGATAATCAGCATGTTTAAATCAATTACTCCTGAAGTTGAAGACGATCAGACAATAAAAATTCATCTTAGCAATATTGCTCAGAAAGATACATTTGTTCAGAACTATAAGCAAAGTCTGTCAACATTCCTTATGAATAAATTTATTCTGTCAGGAATAGATATTGAAACTATAGTTGACCAGACTGAGACAGATGAGATCTTGTATACTGATGAGCAAAAGTTAAATTACATGTTTAATAAATTTCCTGTTCTGAAAGAGATGAAAAGGAACTTTAATCTCGACATTACATAATTGCCCTTAATTACCCGATAGATGCAATCCGAAATAAATGAAACAGAAAGAAATAAATCTGATGAAGATTTCTCTTTGAAATCTTATTCAAAAGAACAGGATATTGCCGATCAGATCATTAATAATTCCCGGTCAATGATAAGTGTCATTAACCGCAATTATATTTACGAAAAAGTCAATAGTACATTTTGTAATGCCCATATGTTAGTAAATGACTCCATAGTGGGCAAATCTGTTGTGGAAGTATGGGGCAAAGAAGCTTTCGAGAAAGCAATTAAGAAAAATATTGACCTGTGTTTTTCAGGTAAGACGATCCGATACGAAGCTGCCTTTGAAACTCCTTCATTGGGAAACAGATATTTTGAGGTGGTTTTTCGCCCTATCTCTGTTGGCTCCGGCGAAGTGACTCATCTTTTGGCAGAAACTTTCGATATAAATGATCTGAAACACTCAAAACAGAAAGCTATCGAAAAAGAAGAGGAGTTCAGAAAGTTTGAGACTAATCTTCCGATTGGCTTTCTGAGGTGTGATGTTGACGGGAAAATATTAAAAGTCAATAAATCGTTCCTTAAAATTATTGGATGTAACGAAGAACATTCAGTTGTAGGCAGTAATATAAAGAGCTTTTATCCCTATGATGACATCTTGGAGATACAATATGAAAAGCTTCTTGAGCACAATACAACGGCATTTGACAGAGTGTATCTTAAAAACTTTAGTGGCACTGATATCCCGTGCCGCATCAGCGGATACCTTGCCATGAACGGATCAGGAAATCCCTCTTATATCGATTTTGCAATTGAAGATTCATCGCGTGAGCTTATGCTCGAAAACAGACTTATTCAGGCTCAGAAACTTGAAACAATCGGAGCCCTGGCAGGTGGAATCGCTCACGACTTTAATAACATCCTTGCTACAATTTCCGGATATGCAGAAATGCTTCAGGATGATCTGTCTGAAAAATCTGAATTGTCAGATAAAATCAATAAGATACAGGGAGCTGTTTTAAAAGCAAAATCCATTACAAGTCAAATACTTACTTTCAGCAGGCAGGTGGAACAGGAAAAAGTACGAGTAAACGTCTCTGCAGTTCTTAAGGAGACAATCGGATTCGTAAAATCTGTTGTACCTTCCAACATTATCATTAAAAACAGGATAATCAAGAATGATGTAAATGTTCTTGCTGATCCCACACAACTTTTCAGGGTATTTCTAAATCTTATGACAAATGCCATCCAGGCGATGGAAGAGAAAGGAGGCACTCTGTCAGTAAACCAGACCGTGGTCGAAGGTAAATGTGTTAAACACGACCTGAATAAAGACATTGTCGCAGATGAATATGTTCTGCTTACTTTTAAAGATACCGGTATTGGTATGGATCCGTCCCTGAAAAGCAGAATTTTTGAACCGTTTTTCACAACACGCGAAGTAGGAAAGGGAACAGGACTTGGTCTGTCCGTTACGCATGGTATAATTACAGAAATGGAAGGAGAGATACTTGTCTCGAGCAAGAAGGATAAGGGCTCTGTGTTCAATGTTTATCTTCCTGTGTCAAGAGAGGATAATGATCTCCCGGAAATCAGGAACAATAAAAAAAGAATTCTTTTCATAAAGGGGAATAAATATGAATCCCGGATTTTTTCAATGGCACTTGAAAACTCAGGTTATGAAATGGTCAGTGTTTCTGATCTGAATAAGTTACATGGTGTAATGACGGATGCGAATAACAAGCCCGATATTGTAATATATATGAGCGATTCCAGACAGATTCATCCGGAAAAGCTATTGGCAATATTTCATCAATTAATGATCAAAATTCCATGTATACTTATTACTGAACCTAATCTGGAATTATTGGAAGAAAAGTTGTTAAATTCGGGAATTATTACCCAACACCTGATGAAACCTGTCTCTTTGAAGGAGATCAGGAATGCAATCCGGTTAAATATCAAATAGAAATAAACAAAAATTAATTATATAAAGTGCAATGCCGGGAATATTAATTGTCGAGGATGAAAAAGAGCTGAGGGAAATGCTTAAGGTCTATTTTACCAAACGCAAGTACACTGTTCTTGAAGCTGAAAATGGTAAGGATGCGATAGTTCATTTCAAGCCATCTGTTACAGATGTTGTTATTACTGATCTTATTATGCCGGAAGAAGATGGGCTTAAGGTTATCATGAAGCTCAGGGAATTTAAATCGTCAATTAAGATAATTGCTATTTCAGGTGGAGGAAAAGTTGGTCCGGCAAGCTACCTGAGTCTTGCAAAAGCTCTTGGAGCCGATGCAATATTCGCAAAACCATTTCCGATAAGTAGTCTTGCTTCCAAGATCGAAGAATTGCTGGGTGAAGAAAAAAATAGTGAGCAACTTGCTCAATGAAGAAAATTTATCTTTCCTATATTGTTTGCAGTCTTCTTATTTTAGCTTCCGTTCTTCCGGTACACGGACAGAAACTTGAAAGCAACTCTTTGGTTACGGGTGTTTGTTATGCAGGCAATAAAGTAAACAGGATTTATATTCCTCCTCCTGAAAATTTCTTTAAAAAATCATTAACTAAGGGAGGAGGATCAGTAAAATTCTATTATTCAGGTTTTCCCGCTGCTGCGATTACTGCGATGGAATATGCAGCATCAATTCTGGAGTCAGTTTTACCTCCTGAAACTGATGTTACCATCTTTGCAACATGGGCAAAAATTGCCAAATCCGGTGTTCTGGCAAATTCATCCATAACAAGTTATGCTACCGGTTCATACATAGATGCTCTGGATCCTTATGCTTTCTATCCGGTTGCTCTTGCTGAAAAAATTTACGGAAACAGCCTGAACACAGACAGCGAAGGTGATATCACACTGACTGTTAACAGTTCAATAAGCTGGTACCTTGGAACTAATGGGATTACACCCATTACCAAATATGATCTGGTAACAGTAGTGTTGCATGAGATATGTCACGGACTGGGCTTCTTCGATACTATGAGTGCCGGCACTACGACTGGAACTTATGGGAGCTCTTCAGTTCCTTTTATTTACGATAAATTTATTGAGAATCTTAAAGGCAAAAAGCTTACAGATACTTTGCTTTTTGATAATCCTTCAGAAGCTTTGCGAAGTGAATTAATAAGCGGAAAACTCTATTTTAATGGTCCTCTGCTTATGAATTACACATCGAATAAACGGGCAAAAATCTATGCTCCGTCGACATTTGATTCCGGCTCAAGTATCTGCCATCTCGATGAAGATTCAACTCTTCAGAAAAATTCCCTCATGACTCCTTATATCGATCTTGGGGAAGCTATTCATGATCCTGGAAATTTCACAATGTCTATCCTTGGCGATTTGGGTTGGATAAATACCAGAATAATTCATTCCACCCCAAAAAGCTCTGAAGAACACCTTGCTGAAATTTTACTTTCTGCTACGATTAAATCAGATACTGCATATAATCACGAAAAGGTGGGATTGGTATTTTCATACGATAATTTTCTTTCACTTGATACAGTTTACTTAACCTCCCCGCAATCAAATAATTATTACAATGCTGCTATCCCTATACCCTCCTATGACACGGAGCTTGAATATTATTTCTTTGTCAGGGATTGCTTCAACCGGCTATATAAGTCTCCTTCCCGTATCGGGGATCCTTATTACCGGATATATATAGGTACTGATACTGTGAAACCTGAAATATCACATTCTCCTGCCGGTTTTTTTCTAGAGACAATCGACACAATAAAGTTTGAAGCTCAGGTTACTGATAATATTAACATAGATACAGTATTTGTAGAATATAAAGTAAATGATTATGATTCCCCCGGATATATCGGCTTAATACGCGATGCAAAGGGGGGATACAAGAATTCTATTGATGCTAAAATCCTTGCACTGGAAGGAGGAGATTTTCTTAAGTACAGGATATTTGCATACGACAGTGCTTTAGTCCCGAATATGTCGGTCGCTCCCCGGAATGGTTATTTCTCTGTTCCTGTTGAGAAAGTCGGACGGGTAGTCAATAGTTATGCATCTGATTTCTCTGATGCGGTCCCCGATTTCATGAACTACGGATTTGAAATAATCAGACCTGCCGGATTCAGTAATTATGGCTTGCATACAAAGCACCCGTACGAAAGTCCTGAAGAAAGCGGAGACAGCATTGGATACATTGCCATGCTCAGGTATCCTGTGAAGTTTGATCCGACAGGCATGATGATAAGCTTTAATGAAGTTGTTCTTGTTGAACCGGGAGAAGAAGGATCAGTTTTCGGATCCTCTGGTTTTTATGATTATGTTATAGTTGAAGGATCTTCAGACTTTGGAAAATCATGGTTCAAGCTTGTCGATGGTTACGACTCCAGATTTGTCGCATCATGGGATTCAGCATATAACAGCTTAATGGATGGGCAGAACTCTATATTTGTGGGAAAAGAATCAATGCTTAAGACTCATACAATATTTCCAAAGGCTTCATCTCAAATTTCTATAGGAGATACAATGCTTATCAGATTCAGATTATTTTCCGATCCCTATGCAAATGGATGGGGATGGATGATAGAAAATCTGCAGATCAGTCCGATTGTTGATGCCATTGAAGATATTTACAATTATTATGAGAAGGATATAATTTATCCTAATCCGGGCAGAGGCCTGATAAAAATACGACATGACCAGGCGCCCTCTGAAACAGGAAAACCGTTGCATTTTAAAATATTCAACTCTGCTGGCATCTGCATAACAGATAGTGATATATCAGGAGATTCTGATGCTTTAGTTGATATTTCTGGTTGTCCGACAGGTATTTATTTTATTTTGTTATATCACGATGAAGGGATCAGGACAATTAAGTATTGTCTTGTTAAATAATGCAGACCTTGTAATAATGGCAGGGTTGTTGTATAAATTAAGAACATGAAATTTATTATTGGAAAATTAAGTTAATTTTGCTGAATATTTTTTTATAGAAAAACACCTAAAAATGAGCATTATAAATAATATATTGGGTCTCTTCCTTGGGAATAAGTATGAGAGGGACATAAAGGAAATCAGTCCTTATGTTGAAAAAATCCATTTGGAATATGACAAGTTAAAAGATCTGTCAAATGACGAATTAAGGAACAGGACAGATGAACTCAGGAGGGAAATCTCCGAAAGTATTGAAGCGGATGAGAAAGAGATCAAATCACTTAGAGAAACTGCTGAAAAAGAAGAAGATGCGTATCGTAAAGAAGAGATTTACAACAACATAGATAAAATTGAAAAGCAGATAGACGAAAAGCTTGAAGTAGAGCTTGATAAACTTGTTCCAAGAGCTTTTGCAATTGTTAAAGAAACTGCCAAAAGGTTCAAAGAAAACGACGTACTGGAAGTGACAGCACGACAATATGACAGGGATCTGGCTGCCACACGTGAGAGTATTACAGTTGCTGGTGACAAGGCTCTTTGGAGCAACAAATGGATTGCCGGAGGTAACGAAATTACCTGGGACATGGTTCATTACGATGTACAGCTTATTGGAGGAGTTGCTCTTCATAAGGGGAAAATAGCAGAAATGGGCACCGGCGAAGGAAAAACATTAGTGGCTACTCTTCCTGTTTTTCTCAATGCTCTTGCCGGAAGAGGAGTGCATATTGTGACAGTTAATGATTATTTATCAAAACGTGACTCGGAGTGGATGGGACCAATATATGAATTTCATGGTCTGACAGTTGATTGTATTGATAAACACCAGCCTAATTCATCCGAACGCCGTAAAGCTTATAACTCTGACATAACCTTTGGAACCAATAACGAATTCGGTTTTGACTACCTCAGGGACAATATGGCAATTAATCCGGAAGATCTTGTACAACGTAAACACCACTATGCAATCGTTGATGAGGTTGACTCAGTTCTGATCGATGATGCCCGTACTCCTCTTATTATTTCAGGACCTACAGCGAAAAGCGACACTCAGCAGTTCGATGAGCTGAAACCCAAGGTTGATAAACTTGTAAATGAACAGAAAAAACTTGTTAATCAGATACTTGCTGATGCAAAGAAACTTATAGCTGAAGATAAGAATGATGAAGGAGGCTTACTTCTTCTCAGAGCTTTTAAAGGTCTTCCAAAAAATGGTGCTCTGATTAAATACCTGAGTGAGGAGGGTAATAAATCACTGTTACTCAAGACCGAAAACTTCTATATGCAGAATAACAGCAAGGAAATGCATAAGGTTACTGATGAATTGTTTTTTATCATAGATGAAAAAGCGAACACAATTGAGCTTTCTGACAAAGGTATTGATCTTATTTCGACCTCTGTTGAAGATGCCAGCTTCTTTATTCTGCCTGATGTGGGTTCAAAGATTGCTGATATAGAAAAATCAGGTTTGTCTGACCGCGAAAAGCTTATAAAAAAGGATGAACTTCTTCAGGACTTTTCAGTTAAGTCGGAGAGGGTTCATACGATGACTCAACTGCTTAAAGCATGGACCCTTTTTGAACGTGATACCGAATACATAGTTGTGGACAATAAAGTAAAAATTGTCGATGAACAAACCGGTCGTGTTCTTGAAGGACGAAGATATTCCGATGGTCTCCACCAGGCAATTGAAGCTAAAGAAAATGTTAAAGTTGAAGCTGCCACTCAAACATATGCGACAATAACGCTGCAGAACTATTTCAGAATGTATCATAAACTTGCAGGTATGACTGGTACTGCTGAAACGGAAGCAGGTGAATTCTGGAATATATATAAACTTGATGTCGTAGTTATTCCGACAAACAGACCGGTTATCCGTTCTGATAAGGAGGATCTTGTTTATAAAACAAAAAGGGAAAAATATAACGCTGTAATAGAAGAGATTGCTGAAATGAACAGACAGGGACGTCCGGTTCTTGTCGGTACAACTTCAGTGGAGATATCGGAATTATTGAGCAGGATGCTCAAGATGAGAGGTCTTAAACATAATGTCCTGAATGCAAAACTTCACCAGAGAGAAGCTGAAATTGTTGCAGAAGCTGGAAAGAAAGGCACTATTACAATTGCAACAAACATGGCAGGACGCGGTACTGATATTAAACTTACTGAAGAGGTTCGTCAGGCCGGAGGTCTGGCTATTATTGGTACGGAACGGCATGAGTCCCGAAGGGTTGACCGCCAGCTTCGTGGTCGTGCCGGCAGACAGGGAGACCCGGGTTCTTCCCAGTTCTTTGTATCGCTCGAAGATGAACTGATGCGGCTTTTTGGCTCCGAAAGAATTGCAGGCATTATGGATAAACTTGGTCTGAAAGATGGGGAGATGATACAACATCCAATGATCACAAAGTCTATCGAACGGGCACAGAAAAAGGTTGAGGAAAATAACTTCGGTATACGTAAGAGACTTCTTGAGTATGATGATGTAATGAACTCACAAAGAGAAGTGATCTACAAGAAAAGAAAGCATGCTCTTCTGGGTGAAAGGTTAAGCGTTGATATTGCCAATATGATGTACGATGTTACCGAAAATCTGGTAGAAACATATCATGATGATGGAGATTCCGAAGGTTTTGATTTTGATCTTATACGTTCATTCTCTATGAACTCTCCGGTTTCTGAAGAAAAATTCAGAAAAGACTCCGTCAATGAAATAACTGAGGAAGTTTACTCAAAGGTACTTGAAGCATATAAAAGAAAAGTTGAAGCTATCTCTTCACAGGCGTATCCTGTTTTGAAAGATGTCTACGACAGGATGTCGCATGTTTATGAAAATGTAGTGGTACCAATTTCGGATGGGGTTAAAGTTTTCCAGGTCATTACAAACCTGAAAGCCACTGCAGAATCGGAAGGTAAAGAACTTGCTAAATCATATGAAAAAACTGTTGTTCTGGCAACAATTGATGATGCGTGGAAGGAACATCTGAGGGAAATGGACGAACTTAAACAATCGGTTCAGAATGCTACTTACGAACAGAAAGACCCTTTGCTTATCTATAAATTTGAATCTTTTGACTTATTTAAAACTATGCTTACCAAAGTGAACAGGGATGTTGTAAGTACACTGATGAAAGGTCACATACCAACACAGGATCCCGAACAAGTCAGAGAGGCTCAGAGGAGACGTCAGTTAGATATGAGCAAGTTGAGAACTTCTAAAAGCGATTTTTCTCAGTACAGCAGTACAGGTGGCGGACAGGAAAAAAATCAGAGACCAACCGAGCCTGTAAGAGTCGATAAAAAGGTAGGAAGAAATGACCCTTGTCCCTGCGGAAGTGGTAAAAAATACAAACAGTGTCACGGTTTGCAGAAGGGAGAAGAAAACAGACCAGGCATTAAAGCCTGATCAGTTTTTTTTATTTAACTCTTCAACAGCTTTCTGGATTCTGGTATATATAGGTCTGCTTACCGGGACTAAAGGTAATCTGAGATAGTTCTGACAGAGATTCATACTATTCAGAATTGCTTTGATACCTGCAGGATTTCCTTCTATAAAAAGGAGTTCTATCATTTCGATGAAACGGAAATGTAACTCCCGGGCTGATTTGTAATTGCCTTTTTGCAAATGATTTACAAGGTCACTGCATTGAGCGGGGAATGCATTGGCCAGAACAGATATTACACCAGATCCTCCTGCCGCAACGATCGGAATAGTCATCATGTCATCACCTGATATAACAATGAAATTCTCAGGTTTCCCTTTTATTATCTTCATGATTTGGGTAAGATCACCTGAAGCTTCTTTTACGGCAACAATGTTTTCACATTCATGAGCAAGCTCAAGACAGGTATCTGATGAGATATTGCTGCATGTTCTGCCCGGCACGTTATAGATGATAACAGGAACAGGACTACATGTGGCAATTGCCTTAAAATGCTGGAAAAGGCCTCTTTGGTTTGGTTTATTATAATATGGTGCAACGGATAATATTCCATCAACTCCTGTAAAATTGGCGTATCTTATAGTATTAATTACATCCTGGGTATTATTGCCGCCAATCCCGATAACCACAGGAACACGGTTGTTAACTGTTTCAACCACATATGATACAACAGCTTTCTTTTCATCTTTTGTCAGAGTAGCAGATTCTCCTGTGGTTCCCATTGCAACAATGTAGTTGACACCACCACTTATTACATGATTTATTATGTTACCAAGTCCTGCGAAATCAATACTGGAGTCATTTTTAAAAGGCGTGACAATAGCAACTCCTGTCCCTTTGAATTTTTTCATTTATTTATTAATTATTAAATTGTCTTTGCTTTTCCGGAATTCATCATCTCGAGATAATGTATAACCTGATTCAGGTAATTCTCTACATCAACTGGCTTCACTATATCCATCATAAGATCAAAAGGAGAATGATCTGGATCTGAATCAGACAATCCGACCTTAAATCTGGCATCAGATAATGATGATATGTAATGAAGAGGTAAAATCTTTTTGAAATTGATATCAATAAGGACATCAAAAGGATTTTTGATAAAATTAATTGCCTCAGCAGAGTATGGGTTATTGAAAAAGCCTATTTCTTCTCTTCTTAAGCATGTTAGATATCTTATAGCGGTAAATTGATCGGGCAGATTCTTTCCGGGGAAGTAGCTTATAATACTTACATTAATATTCTTCTCATGCATTTTCTGGTAGAACTTTGATAATCTTTCAAAATCTTCAGGTTTAGAAGCATCCCAGACTACTCCGATTTTTTTTACCTGACTGAAATCTGAATAGAAGACTTTTCTTTTTTTGCCTGCTATCTTTCTTGAGAGGATAGATTTGCCAATTTTTAGCCTGATATTCTTAAATAATTCCATACTGCAAACCTAATAGTTTTTAATTAAAAATATTCCGTTTGGTTTTATTAATCTTCACCAATTATTTTAAGGAATTCCATCTCATTAATCAATGGTACCCCAAATTTTTGAGCTTTCTCCTTTTTTGATTGTCCCATCTTTTCACCAGCCAAAACAAAGGATGTGTTTCCTGAAATTGATGATGAATTCTTCCCGCCGTTCCTTTCAATAATATCTTTATACTCATCCCTGCTGTGTTCCAGAAACAGACCTGATATAACTATAACCTTACCATCAAGAGAATTACCTGTAAGAATGGGCCTGTTTTCATCGCTGAACCTGATTCCGATAAGTTTTAGACGGCGAATGATCTCAAGGTTTTCATTATCGGTGAAGTAGGCAACAATACTTGCGGCTATTTTAGGACCAATTTCACTGACGCTGATAAGTCGTTCAGGATCTGAATTAATAAGATCATCGATCGACCTGAATTCTTTGCAGATTATTTTTGCAACAGTTTCACCTACATGCCTGATTCCAAGGGCATATAGTACTCTGGGGTATGGGGTATCAACAGACTTCCTTATGCTTTTTAAGATGTTGGAGGCAGATTTTTCACCCAGACGCTCAAGTGGCACCAGCTGCTCCAAAGTCAGATCATAAAGATCTGAAAAGTTTCTTATAAGTTTCTTACTGAAAAGAAGGTCAATCGTCTCTTCTCCTAATCCGTCAATATCCATGGCCTTCCTGCTGATGAAATGTTCAATTCTGCCTTTTATCTGGGGTGGGCAATGAAGGTAGTTAGGACAGTAATGATTTGCTTCTCCATCATTTTTTACAAGAGATGTCCCGCATTCCGGACAGTGTGAAATAAATTCTATCCTTTTGCTGTTTTCATTTCTGAAGGAATGGTCTACACCTACTATTTTAGGAATTATTTCGCCTCCCTTTTCAACATAAACCATATCGTTAAGGTGAAGGTCTAGAAGGGCAATCTGATCAGCATTATGAAGAGTGGCCCGTTTGACAGTCGATCCTGATAAAAGAACCGGCTCAAGATTTGCAACAGGGGTCACATTTCCCGTCCTGCCGACCTGGAATGTTACTGATAACAACCGGGTTGTTGCCTGCTCGGCTTTAAATTTATAAGCGATTGCCCAGCGCGGTGATTTAGCAGTATCCCCCAGCTCTTTCTGAAGAGTAAGCGAGTTTACTTTTATGACAACGCCGTCAGTATCATATGGAAGATTCTTACGTTCTGAGTCCCAATGTGATATGAATTGAAATATATCTTCAATACTCCTGCATAATCTTATACTGTCGGGTACCTTGAAACCCCATTCAGAGGCCTCTTTTAAATTTTCAAAATGATTGTCATGAGGAATCTCTTCGCTCAGAAGATAATATACCAGGCAATCAAGTGATCGTGAAGCTACTATCCTTGGGTCGAGCAGTTTAAGCGTTCCGGCAGCTGCATTGCGGGGATTGGCAAAAGGAATGATATCTTCTTCCGACCGCTCATCATTCAGTTTGTTAAAAACTGCCCTTGGCATAACTATTTCACCTCTGATAACAAACTCGGAAGGTATTCTTTTATCTGTGATTTTTTTTGGGATACTTTTTATGGTCTTGACATTCATTGTCACATCGTCACCTCTTGTTCCATCACCTCTTGTCAGTGCCCTGAAAAGCTCTCCGTTTTTATATAAGATACTTATTGAAGCTCCGTCAAATTTCAATTCACAGACATATTCAATTGGTTCTGAGGTGGCCTTTCTTACCCTGGAATCAAACTCCCTGACTTCCTCTTCATTGTAAGTGTTCCCAAGTGAAAGCATGGGATATCTGTGTTCATACTGGGTAAATTCTTTAGTTATGTCGCTGCCAACTTTGTGGGTAGGGGAGCCATCAACAATAAATTCGGGGAATTTCTTTTCAAGAGTTTCCAGTTCGTTTAACAGAATATCATATTCAAAATCTGAAATAGCGGGCTCATTCAGAACATAGTATCTGTGGTTATGTTCTTCAATCTCAAGGCGAAGTTTTTCAATATGTGCCTTTGCTTCAGATCGTTTCATCTTTTAGTAATCCTTCTTTTTATTATTTGATATATTGAAATTTGCATAAATCATGGCCATACTCCATCAATTGTCTGCCCGCATTTATTGCATTTACCTTTTTTTATTGTGTTTGATATGACCCTGAAACCCTGTCGAACTACTAAGGTGGAATTGCATGATGGACATTTAGTATCTGATATTTCATTTCCGGGGGCATTTCCGGTATACACATATTTCAAACCCTCTTCACCTGCTATGTGCGCAGCATTATTAAGTACTGTTATCGGAGTGGGTGGTAACTGTTCAAGCTTATAAACCGGGTAAAACCTGCTGAAATGAATTGGTGTTTTCTTAAATCCGTTATCGCTCAGCCAGCGGCACATTTTCCTTATTTCTTCCAGATTATCGGTCCATGTGGGAACAACAAGATTTGTTATTTCAAGCCATACTCCCATATCTTTATATACTTTTAGAGTATCCAGTACAGGTTGTAATTTTCCACCGGTCAATTTCAGGTAGGTGCTTTCACTGAATGCTTTAAAATCAATATTTGCAGCATCAATAACAGAGCAAAGCTTTTTAAGTGGTTCTGCATTTATGTAGCCATTCGATTTGACAACATTCTTTATTCCGGCTTTCCTCGCGATAATTGCTGTTTCATAAGCATATTCATAAAAGGTTGTCGGCTCTGAATATGTATAGGCAATCGAATCGCAGCCGCTGTTAATACATTCCTTAACCACCTTTTCGGGCATCAGGTCATAATTTCTTGTTTTATCAGGACCAGTTTGTGAAATGGTCCAGTTCTGACAATTCAGGCATACCAGATTACATCCGGCGGTTGCTATTGAATATGCTCTTGACCCCGGAAGAAAATGGTAAAATGGTTTTTTTTCAATAGGATCAACATTAGCAGTGCAGGGGTTGCCAAATGCCATGGTGTACAATTTGGAATTATGGACCTTACGGTTATTGCATTTGCTCACTTCACCTTCCTTAAGAACACATTCGTTTGGGCAGATTCTGCACATTATCCCCCTTGCTGTCTCCTCCTGGAACATTGCGATCCTTTTGTAAATGCTCTCTTTTTCAGATGTTGTCGCAGAGGAAAATGACCTGCATGGGAAACATATCAGCCCTGCTGAAAGAGCCATTGTCTCCCTGATGAAAGTCCGTTTACTGATATTCCTTCTTAAACTTTTCATATCACTTCTGAGAGATGTCCAAATAGTCAATAATACTACTATTTTTTGTTCTTAATCGTTCCAAACAGAAATCCTGCAAAGATAAGTGTTGATAACAACATTATGGTAACTTTTATTCCAAATGAAGGGATAATAATTCCTGAAATAAAAATGAAACCAAAAGCAGATCCTGCAAGATCAGCACTGTATATCTCTGAAGACGCTGATCCCTTAATATTTATTGTAAGTTCCCGGAAAAGATTTCCGGTTAACAGGGCTGGTAAAAATGATGAAAGAATGATCAGTCCGACTGCCGATACTTCATTTTTTAGTTCAAGTATATTGTTGAATGACAATCCGATACCTATGTAGAAAAGCATAAGGCAAATGCCTTTGATTCCTGTTGAAAATGAATTTAATAATTTTATTTCAGCTCCGGCGCCCACTGCCAGCCCGGCCATCAAGCCTGCAATTAGCAGCCCTGTTATCTGGTACATGTTTCCCATAATAAGCTGGATGATTAGTAACATGATAATTTCATATCCGGCCAGTGCAGAAGCACTGAAGTACATTACCAGATTTCTTCTCTTTATGGTCATTACAGGCAGAGCGAAGGCGATTATTATCAGAATGATTGAGGGTATCTTCTCATCCATGTTTTTACTGAAATTATATTTCTGAAAATGGAAACAGGCAACCGGAAATGCGGCCCTGTTTTGTTTAGCTTCCCGGTTCAATAATGCTTTCACTTCTTCAGATTTCTTTGCAATAAGATCATCAGCCAGATAGTCTGAATTGACATATGAATTTGTTATGTTTTTCGTTTTTGTCATTTGGCAGAATGACAAAGATAAACTGGAGTCTGATGCAATGAAATACAGCTTATTGCCAACAACAGGTTCAACATTTTTAAATATAGCTGCCAGGCTGTTAAAAATTGATGAATACATATTTATGGACTCTTTATTGAAATAGTCGTCTCCGGGTCCTGGTGAGCATACGAAAACCCCGCCGTTGTTAAGCCTTTTTCTTGCCTCATAAAAAAAATCAGTCGTATAATATCTGTTAAGAAGAAGCGTAGACGGGGGCGGAATCAGAAGTATAATTACATCAAATGTCTCTTTGGAATTTCTTATATACCTGAATGCATCATTATTTGAAATAATGCACTCTGCCGGGAAAACATTGCCTGGTAATATCCCTGATTTTGCCAACTCGGGATCTCTTTCAATATATATGATCTTTTTTACAGGATATTTTAATATTTCAGGCAGATTGGAATGTAGTGATCCTGAAACCAAAATCACCTTTTCAGAAAACTCACGCTGGAGCATTGCATAATGTATATTCTCTTCCCTTTCAATTACATCATCGTTATACGACAGAAGCCTCTGGTTGTAATAGAGACTCTTTTCGTTATGATATTTACCCTGAGTTATATTGCCATATGGCGTGTCTTTTGAATAAGTTACTTTTATACCCTTAAGTAAGATTTGTCTGAAGAAGACGTCGGGATTTAAAATTATTATACATGATGCTAAAACGGTGACAACAATTTTAACAGTTGACTTTGATTTGGAGTTCGTAATAAAAAATGTAAGAATTGTATAAGCAGTAGATAATAAGGAGATTAACAAAAGAATCTGGTATGTGTTAAGTAAGCCGGAAGTCAATAGTGATATTAATATTCCCGATGTTATACCGCCTGTCGTTTCTATCGAAAATGATTTCCCAGGTACAAAATCATTATTTTGTCGTGCAATGGAGATCAATTTGACAAAAGTGAATCCCGACACCATGCAAAAAGGGATCAGTATCAAAAAAGTAAAAATGATGCTTACCAGGACTGAAGGAGTCTCACCTGAATTCAAAAACAATTTTGATAATAAAAGTAAAAGAAATAAGGATATTAATGGGCTGACAGAGAATATTATATTAATTCTTTTAATGTCATTAAGCCGTGATTTGCCAGCTATTGACGCACCCAGTGCAGATGTGATCAGCCATGAACCAAGGAAAATACCGGCAATGAGTTCATAACCACCCGAAATATTCATCATCTCTCTGATTAGCAGAAGCTGAATTGATGAACTTACAAAACCGACGATGAAAAGGTTAATACCTGCAGCTTCAGGAGTCAGCTTTTGTAAGCTGCTTATCTCAGGTGAACTATCCTGACTTTTAAAGATGTTGCTGAAATAAGAAAGATGCCAGATTAGATGGAACATCCCGGCGAATGCCAGTCCTATTCCAAATTCAACATGCCACTTAAGTATTGTTTTAATGAAGGGGATATCCCATTTAAAGTTTATCTGGAGCGCCATAAAGATCCCAGCCAGAGCAGTCAGCAGAAATGCTGTTCCAAGGAGAGAGTTCCAGATTTTTCTATGAAATTGAAGAGAGAAAAAACCGATACGATAAAAGAAGTAACTGATCAGATAAAGGAATATTGCAACTAACCCAGTTCCAACAACATGATACATAGTTACTTTTTCTTATCTTCAAGTACTATCCCATCGTAGATATATATTTCGGCGTCTTTCCATCCGTCCCATCCTAATCCTGCTTTATCGCGTGATGTATAACCAAGAAATTGCTCCCGGGTCCATCCGTTTTCTGTCGCTACCTGGGGTAGCATAGTACCGGACCTGAAATCCTTCTTAATGTAAATTCCATGTTTCCCAAGAACGATTTCATCTATATTATTGATCTTTTTAAGCGGTCCAAGAACTGTTATTTCAATCTCTGTCTTTTCAAATTCTTCTTTTGACAAAGGAGAGAAACGGGGATCTTCAAAAGCTGATGAGATAGCTGACGCCTTTACAACTTCATAAAGTGGATCTGATGATATAAATCTTCCTATACAGCCTCTTAGAGCTCCATTGATCTTTAAAGTGACAAAAGCACCCATCTGCATTTTTAGTTTTTCCGGTATGGTCTTTTCATTTATTTCAAGCCTTTTATTATCATATAACATAGTACGGATACTGTTTTTTGCTATTGCAAAAAGCCGATCTTTTTCTGCCTCGGTAAACGACACTTCATCAGTAGTCTTGTCTCTTGCTTTTTCTTTCTGTATTATTGCAATTGCATGATATCCGACTACTTCATCTTTGTTTCCGTAAGGAGAATCTCCTGAATTACAATAGTCGACGAGTTTTGCTTCAAGCTGATTATTCCCTTCTGCAAGATATAGAAGTGTTAGCCCGGAGGTCCATCCGCACATACTGGTAGCTAATCCTGGAATGCGTTTTTCAGAGTTGTCTTCGAGAGTAGTCAGGAACGTTTTCGGATTTCCCGAAGCAATGCTTAATGCAGTAGATCTGTCAGTTTCATTTGCTTCCTTATAGGGTGGATAATGTGAAAAATCACTGCTGATAATAAAAAGATTTTCAGGAATAAACCATGGTTTGAGTGCCTCCGCTATTTTTTTCACTGTATTTACATTACTTGTACCTATAATAATAGGAACTATTGGAGGTTGCTTTGTAAAGTAATACTGAATAAATGGTATCTGAACTTCAAGGCAGTGGTCCTGAAGATGTGCTCTCGTAGGAAAGCTGAAGACTTTGTTCTCACTTATAAGTTTATTGGCAATTTCTTTGTTTACAGCAACCTTCCCAATAGGTGTTATAAAATCTCCCGAATTATATACCGAAGCCCCGTCGAATGCCATAATATGGCTTGATCCTATAATAAAAATATTTTTATACACTGTACTGCGTGATATGGCAGAAAAGGCCGACGCTGCAATTTTTCCCGAATAAATATACCCTGCATGAGGGCTTATTATGGCTCTGACATTCCAATTGTCAGGTGATTTTTTACAACTTTCGAAAAACATGTGAAGATCTTTCACAAGAGTTTCTTTATCAGCCGGATAGAATCTTCCGGCAGCAACAGGCTGCCTGTCAACTGTCTCATTTTGAGAGAATGTTTCCATAGTGGTAAATAATGAAAGCAAAACAATTAAAACTGTTCGCATGGTCGTTGCAATAATTTGGCATAATCAAAGTTATGCCAAATTATTGAAGAAAGAATGGTTTTTGTGCAAATGTTATTGGAAGAAATTAAATAAGAACCATCGACTCTTTGATGATTTCTTCTTTGTCATTTGTCTCGCAGATTTTGATTCCCAGGCTTATTTTGGCTGTGGTGATTATAGCGACTAATGGACCAAGTGCTTCTCTAATGTCTTCAACCTCCAAATTCTCATAATCTTCAATATCAAAATAAAGATGTATAAGCAAAGTATATTCACTGCCCTTTATTGAACAAAGTGCTTTTACAATTTTTGTAATCCAGATGGACGATGCAGTGTTAAAATATTCAAGATTCAATCTGAAATTAGTAGTAAGTCTTGGGCTTTTTATATATTCATTGGTCCAAGTCAGAACTTTTTCATACACTTCTGAAGCATTTTCAGGTATTGATCGTCCTGATAAAATTAAATCGCCTGTAAGCTGATTTAAATCAATTTTAGGTGTCTTTTCTTTTGGTTCTATCAATAAACTTTTCAACTCCACAATAAATCCTCCTTTTGTTAATTTGTCATTTTAAATTGATATCCTCACAACTCTTTTAACGTTATTTACAATGAGTAATGTGAATAAATATTTTCTCATCTGGAAAAGAATCCCGGTACAATCGTATTTCGTTGCCTGTAATAATTTTTTTATATTACGGGTTAAAAATAAGATAACTTTTTCAGAATGAGTTTCTCCTTTATCAAAAAGAATAGGTCAATCGTCAAATAAATAAGCAATTTTTCTTAAATGCAGAATATTAGTCTGCAGGGTGTCGCTTACAATTCCTTTTTGATCTTGTTTTCTTGTAGATCAATATATTAAAATGTTATCTTTGCAGCCTGAAATTTATTGCATAAAATGGAGATCGTTCTTAAAGAAAAAATAAAAGAAGCTGTTAAGATTATTTACAATAGCGAGGCTACGGATAACCTGATCCAGATACAGGAAACGAGAAAAGATTTTGTAGGGGACTTCACGCTTGTCGTATTTCCTCTTCTCCGGTTCTCGAAAAATACTCCTGAAAAGACAGGAGAGTTAATCGGACAATATCTGGTTGATAACTTTAATGCAGTTTCGGGTTTCAATGTTATAAAAGGATTCTTAAACCTCGAGATATCTGATAGATGGTGGGTGTCATATCTGGGAAAAATGGCATCTGAAATAAGTCATTTTGAGAACAGCCGGGTATTGAATCCTGAAACAATACTTGTGGAATACTCTTCTCCCAATACAAACAAACCGTTGCATCTTGGCCATATACGTAATAATCTTTTAGGGTATTCGCTTTACCGCATATTGTCTGCATGTGGAAACAGAGTAATAAAAACAAATATAGTTAACGATCGTGGAATCCATATCTGTAAATCAATGCTGGCATGGCAGAAATTCGGAAATGGAGAAACCCCTGAATCGGCTGGATTGAAAGGCGATCACCTGGTTGGAAAATATTATGTCCTGTTCGAAAAAGAGTATAAGATTCAGATTGAGACGCTTGTACGGGAAGGGATGGATGAAGCTGAAGCAAAAAATTCTGCCCCACTTATGAAAGAGGCCAGAGAAATGCTGGTGAAATGGGAAGCCGGTGATAAGGAGGTTGTTGATCTCTGGAAAAGAATGAATTCATGGGTTTATGCCGGTTTCGATGAAACTTATAAAAAACTGGGTGTTGATTTTGATAGAATATACTATGAATCAAATACATATAAACTTGGAAAAGAGATTGTTCTTGATGCTCTAAAGAAAAATATTCTTTATCGGAACGGCGACAGCTCTATCTGGGCTGATCTGACACCCAATGGCCTGGATCAGAAGCTTCTTATACGTTCAGATGGTACAACGGTCTATATGACTCAGGATCTTGGAACAGCAGTAGACAGATTCAATGAATATAAATTCGATAAGAGTATTTATGTTGTAGGGAATGAGCAGAATTATCATTTCCAGGTTCTTAAAGCTATTCTTAAGAGAATGGGATATAGCTGGGCTGATGGCCTGATACATTTTTCATATGGCATGGTCGAGCTCCCTGAAGGTAGAATGAAATCGCGCGAGGGGACAATAGTCGATGCTGATGACCTGATTAATGAAATGCAGGAAACAGCCAGGGAGGTCTCTCTTGAACTGGGTAAATTATCTGATTTGTCTGAAGAAGAAAAGGAAGAAGTGTACAGGAAAATCGGTTTAGGTGCTTTGAAATATTTTATACTTAAAGTTGATCCGCGGAAAAATATGACATTCAATCCTGCTGAATCAATTGATTTCAATGGAAATACAGGGCCATTTATTCAGTATACATACGCCCGGATTAAGTCAGTTTTCAGGAAAGCAGAACAAATGGGAATTGATGTTCAGAAAGTTACATTGTCAAGTCCAAAAGCAGGGGCAAAGGAAATTGAACTCATTAAATTGTTAAGGAGATTTTCTGAATCTCTTTCTGCAGCAGCAGCAGAATACAGCCCTGCTATTATTGCAAATTACTGTTATGATCTTTCAAAGGAATATAACCAGTTCTATCACGATTATTCGATTCTCGGAGATACAGATCCTGAAACAAGAAATCTCAGAATGGTACTGTCGAGAGTTACAGGTGAAATTATTTGTGCAGGAATGTGGTTGCTGGGCGTTGAGATGCCTGAAAAAATGTAGAGTTTTAATATAATTTTTTATCAGATAAATTTATGTTTGAAAATTTAAGTGAAAGGCTCGATAAATCCTTTAAACTTCTTAAAGGACAAGGCAGGATATCTGAGATTAACATTGCTGAAACACTTAAGGAGGTTCGCAGAGCATTACTCGATGCTGACGTTAACTTTAAGATCGCAAAACAGTTCACTGACACGGTTAAGCAGAAAGCTTTAGGTCAGGAGGTGCTTAAATCAGTTAATCCATCGCAAATGATGGTCAAGATCGTTCATGATGAACTGGTCGGACTGATGGGTGGCGATAAAACCGATATTAATATAAAGATCAATCCGGCAGTAGTTTTGATCGCAGGCCTTCAGGGTTCAGGAAAGACAACCTTCAGCGGGAAACTTGCTAAATGGGTCAAGAGCAAAAGAGGAAAAAATCCATTACTTGTAGCCGGTGATGTTTACAGACCTGCTGCAATTGAACAGTTAAAGATAATAGGAACCCAGGTTGAGGTTCCTGTTTATACCGAAGAGGGAAATATGAATCCGGTTATTATTGCCCGGAACGCTGTTAAAGAGGCAAAAAAGAAAGGCTATGATCTTATAATCATTGATACAGCAGGACGACTGGCCGTTGATGAAGAGATGATGAAAGAGATATCTTCGGTTAAGGATGCCGTAAATCCGCATGAAATACTGTTTGTGGTTGATTCAATGACTGGTCAGGACGCTGTTAATACTGCCAAAGAGTTTAACGAAAGACTTGATTTTGATGGAGTCGTGCTTACAAAACTTGATGGTGATACAAGAGGTGGAGCAGCTCTTTCAATTAAATCGGTTGTCAATAAGCCTATAAAGTTTGTCAGCTCCGGTGAAAAAATGGATGCTATTGATATCTTCTATCCCGACAGGATGGCCGACAGGATACTTGGCATGGGCGATATTGTTTCATTGGTTGAAAAAGCTCAGGAACAATATGATGCCGAAGAAGCAAGGAAACTTCAGAAGAAAATAGCAAAAGACCAGTTCGATTTCAACGATTTTATTAATCAGATCCAGCAGATCAAAAAGATGGGTAATGTAAAAGATCTGATGTCGATGATCCCGGGTGTGGGAAAAGCTGTAAAAGATCTTGATATTGATGACAACGCATTCAAGGGTATTGAGGCAATTATAAAAAGTATGACTCCTGAAGAGAGAGTTAATCCTGTCGTTCTTAATGGCAGCAGACGTAAAAGAATTGCAATGGGAAGCGGAACAAGTGTTCAGGAAGTGAATAAACTTCTAAAACAGTTCGACGAAACAAGGCGAATGATGAAGATGATGACTAAAAGCGGTAACGTCGCAAAACTAATGGGCAAAAAATAATCTCCTTCATGTACAAAATTATTGATGGAAAAAAAGTCGCATCTGAAATTAAAAAGGAAATTTCGGAGGAAGTAAAAAAACTTAAAATAGCGGGTAAGAAAATTCCTTACCTGGTTACAATTCTTGTCGGGAACAATGGTTCGAGCGAGACTTATGTTGCCAATAAGCTGAAAGATTGTGATGAAGTTGGCTTCAGATCAAAACTTATCAGATTCGGAAATGATGTTTCGGAAGAAGTGTTACTTGCCAAAATTAAGGAACTCAATGAAGATACTGAAGTTGACGGCTTTATTGTTCAGTTACCATTACCTGCACATATCTCAGAAAATAAAATCATTGAAGCGATAGATCCTGAAAAAGATGCAGATGGTTTTCATCCTGTTAATATCGGAAAAATGGTTATTGGGCTTGAGGGATATCTGCCCGCTACTCCATATGGGATTGTAGAACTTATAAAACGATACAGAATTGAGACTTCCGGTAAAAACTGTGTGGTTATTGGTCGTAGCAATATTGTTGGGCGTCCTGTAAGCATCCTCCTTTCACAAAAAGGGATGGATGCAACTGTGACTGTTGTACACAGCCGTACAAAGAATATTAAAGATATTATCTCAAAAGCTGATATAATTATTGCCGCAATAGGCTCTCCGTCATTTATTACTGCCGATATGGTAAAGGCAGGTGCGGTTGTAATTGATGTTGGCACAACACGCATCGAAAACCCTGAAACAAAATCGGGTTATAAGCTCATTGGTGATGTTGATTTCGAAAATGTTGCCCCCAAGTGTTCTTATATTACTCCTGTTCCGGGAGGAGTAGGACCAATGACCAGGGTTTCTCTTTTACGCAATACCCTTATGGCTGCCAGAAAAGATTGACATCGGACTGAAGAGAAAAAACTGTTTTTTTATACAGGAACTAAATACCAGTGAAATAGAGGTCAAATCCGCCTTTTCCACCGGCTCTGTCGGATGAGAACATCAGAAAGAGATTTGTGAAATTTTGATCATATCCCAGTACCGGCCTGTATTCATCTGACGGCGTATTAATATCAGGTCCAAAATTGACAGGTGAGTTCCATTTTCCATTTCTGAAGATCGAATAATAAAGGTCAAAACCACCCATCCCGCCCGGCCTGTTTGATGCAAATACCATAAGGTTTTTGAATATGAAGGGACATTTATCATCACCTGAACTGTTCAGACTGTCTACTTTGGTCGATGCTTCATAATCCTGGTTTAACCATGATGATAAATCCTGTTCAGCAGGCGTTTGATGCATATATATATCGAAATTTCCCTCCTGGTTTGTGATAAAATAAGCGGAATCTAAGTTGGTATCGAAACAAATATACGCATCGTCATTGCCTGTATTCAGGAGTTTAACAGGAAATGGTCCATCGATATCCGGAGGGGTTGAACCAAATACAGGCTGGTTCTTAAGATAATACAAGTCAAGATTCCCTTCAGCGTTTGCCGATGAAATAAAGAAATAATCAAACCCGTCTATCGGACTGAACAAACTGTATGGTCCGAAATCATTTCCTGATGTTTTTGCTTTATTAATGAGTTTTGTCAAGAAGGCATCATTTGTCATAGAGGTCTCGAGGGTGAAACTTCCGTCTGTCTGACCAAACTTGTATGAAATAACTGCCTGTTCCAGGTCAAATTGGCCACCAGAACTTCCCCTGTTACTTGAAAATATTATTGATAAATATCCTTCAAACTGAAGAATGTTTAGATTATAGTCATCATATGAAGAATTAATGTCTGAAAGGTTTCTTACACTATCAGGGAAGGTCCCCCGGGTATATTTTATTGGGTTATCATCTTTTTTGCAGTCCGTAAGAGAAATTGAAATAAGTATTATACAGAGTACTATTGCTATACTAAGCCTGTATACTGATTTTTTCATACGTAAATAATTTTTAGTTTATGGTTGGATGGAACACCTCCATGTTTTGAAAGATTATTTTCATTTTTGTTTATTTTCCGGAAAACATGGAGGTTTCATATTTGTGAAAATAAAGGGATGTATCCTTACAAATGTATTAAAAAAATTAAAGAACCGGGTAGGGTCCCGGTTCTTCGAAGGTAGAATTTAGGTTAATTCTAGGGTAAATGAGTATGTCGTTATTAGTAATTCCTCAATTCAAATACATAGATGAAAAATTTGCTCTTTAGGTTGCGTGAGTGTAACAATATAAATCAATTTCTTGCAATTATATTTGTATTATTCAGGTAATCAATTGTTTATAAAAATATTAAAATGTTGATAATTGGGTATTTATGCGAATGCCCTTATTAAAAATAGTATTAATTTTGTACGCATATTTTTGTAAGCAATGGAAGAAGACAAGTTTGGGTTTTCCTATGAGGAAGAAGTGAAGCATGCGGTACAGAAGTTCGAAAAAATGAAAAAAAATAATGAAAGTTATTTTTTTGATGTCATTGAATTTGAAACAATCATAGATTATTACATCGAAAGCAATAACTCATTAAAAGCTTTTGAAGCGGCAACTCTGGCCACCAATCAACATCCAAATTCAGTATCGATACAGTTAAGGAAAGCCAGGGTATTACTCGATAAAGGTAAAGCTGTTGAAGCTCTCCGGATCCTTAAAATGCTTGAAAGCATTGAACCTGGTAACCATGAGATATACATTGCAAAAGGAACGGCTCTTGGAATGCTTGGAGATATACAGGGAGCAAAAAAGATGTTTGATTATTCTCTGACTCTCGATTCCGATGATGTTGAAAATATACTTTTTTCAATAACTTCGGTCTTGCAGAATCTAAATTATTATGAACATCTGATCCCTTACATGCTTAAACTTGTCGAAATGGAGCCTGAATTCAATGCTCACCTTTACGATCTTGCTTATGCATATGAAAAGATTGATGATTTTCAAAACAGTATCATCTTTTATCAGAAATATCTCGAAGAAGAACCTTTCTCCGATAGTGCATGGTATAATCTTGGAATAATATACAATAAACTGGAATTGTACGAAAAGGCAATGGAAGCATATGATTTCGCCCTTGCCATTAATTCTCAGAATACTTTTGCACTCTTCAATAAAGGAAATATTTTAAGCAATCTTGAAAGGTATGCAGAAGCAATTCCTGTTTATCATGAATATCTTGAGAATGAGCCTGATAATTTTGAAGCAATGACTTATCTCGCAGAATGTTATGAAAAAACTGATGAGGTTATTATTGCACGGAAGTATTATCAGGAAGCTATTGACCTGGCTCCTGATTTTGCTGACCCATGGCTCGGTCTTGGAGTTATTGCACTTAAAACCGGAAATTTAGATGAAAGTCTCATCTTTTTCAGAAAAGCTATTCGTCTCGATGATGAGAATCCGGAAATCTGGTATCTTTTGGGTAAAGCACATTATGCAAAAGGAGAGAAAAAATCAGCCCTGAGATGTTTCAGGGAAGCCCTTAAACTGGATGTGTATTATGATGAGGTATGGTGCGATCTTGGAAGTATCATTATTGCTGAAGGATTTACAATGAAAGCTATTCCATACCTTGAACATGCTTATAAAATCACTGGTGATGTACCTGGCATAAATTATCTTCTGGCTTCATTTTACCTGCATGCAGGGAATGATGAAAAAGCGTTCACACACCTTTCCCTTGCAATTAACATAGACAAAGATCTATTCAGTGACTTCGAAGATATTTTTCCACCAAAGCTGTTAACCAGAAAAATAAAGAAGCTTCTTAAAGAATTTAATGTGAATAATTGACTAACAACTAATTGATATTATTAATTTTATTAAGTTATGAAAATGGTACTTCCTTTTATGCCTGAAAGGCCCGCTAAACCAAGAAATTCCGGAATTACAATGGTTATGGACAAAGGCCTCGGCATAAGAGAAACTGAAGATTTTATGTCGGTTGGAAGTGAATATACCGACTATGTTAAACTTGGTTTTGGGACATCTCTGGTAACCCCCGGTTTTGAAAAGAAGATATCCATTTATAAAAAATCAGGTATTATTCCATATTTTGGAGGAACTCTCTTTGAAGCATTTATAGTACGAAATATGTTCAATGAGTACATTGAATTTCTTGATAAGAACGAGATCGAAATGGTTGAGGTATCAGACGGATCGTATGATATTGATCGTAATAAGAAACTTGATTATATCAGCAGGCTCGCTGAAAAGCATACTGTAATTTCTGAAGTCGGATCTAAGAAAAAAAATGTTGTCTATTCTCCTGATGAATGGGTAGCAATGATGAAGGCTGAACTTAATGCAGGTTCGGTTAAGGTAATTGCTGAAGCTCGCGAATCAGGTACAACAGGAATCTATAACGAGGACGGTTCAGTCAATAATACAATTATCGCTGCAATATCAGAGCATGTCAAACTTGAAAATGTTATTTGGGAAGCTCCTCTTAAATCGCAGCAAGCCTGGTTCATTAAACATTTTGGGGCCAATGTCAACCTGGGAAATATAGCGCCCAATGAAATAATTGCACTTGAATCGTTACGGCTTGGTCTCAGGGGCGATACTTTCTTCCAGTTTTTGCCCGAAAGCCTGAAGCAATAAAGCTTGTAAGTTAAATAGGGTATTTTTTATAAGGTTAATAACTGAGATATGAGAAAATTTGGCCTAATAGGATATCCTCTCGGGCATTCTTTCTCTAAAAAGTATTTTTCTCAAAAATTTCTTAACGAGCATATTACTGATTGCTGTTACGAAAACTATCCTTTGTCAAATCTTAACCAGTTTCCAAAACTCATTGAAGAGAACCCTGAATTGTGTGGTCTTAATGTAACCATACCATATAAGTCGGAAATTTTCAGATTTTTGGATTTCATTGATCCTGAGGCCGATAAAATTGGTGCTGTTAATGTTTTAAAAATTAGGAGGCAGAAGGGGAAGATAAAGCTATACGGTTATAACAGCGATGTAACAGGTATAAAGGATACCCTGTTGCCATATATTAAACCAGATGTCAGGAGTGCAATGGTCCTTGGTACAGGAGGAGCTTCCAGAGCGGTATGCTATGTCCTTGATAAATTCGGATTGAAAATTACACAAATTTCCAGGAACAGGAAACCTGGAATTTTGTGTTATTCTGATATAAATTCCGGGTTAATTAACAGTACTGATCTGATAATAAATACTACACCGGTGGGAATGTTTCCTGATATTGAAGGCAAACCCAATCTCGATTACACTCTCCTTGATAGTAAACATATATTATTCGATCTGGTCTATAATCCGGAGCGCACCTCTTTTCTACGAAGCGGAGAGGAGAGGGGATGCACAATAATTACAGGGCTGAAAATGCTTCATTCCCAGGCAGAAAGATCATGGGAAATCTGGAATGATATTAATTTACAGGAATTTTAGTCAGCTTCAGATAGACGGGTTGCCTTCTGTCGGTACTACTTCAGATTCTGAAGGTATTGTGAAATAAAACGTTGAACCTCTTCCCTGTTCCGATTCAACCCAGATCTCACCACCCATCATCTCAACAATCCTCTTTGCAATAGACAAACCAAGACCGGTGCCATCATTTTTTGGAGCTTGTACTTTGTTAATCTGTCTGAAAACGTCGAAAACAACGTCATGGTATTTTTTATCAATGCCTATACCGGTATCTTTTACATAGAACTCAAGATAGGTGGTTCCTGCTTTATAAACCTTGTTAAAGCCAAATTCAATATATCCCTCATTCGTAAACTTCAATGAGTTTTTCAGAAGGTTGATTAAAATTTGTTTTAATTTCCTTTTATCGGTCAGGATGAAAATCTCATTTTTTTCATGATCCGTTTTAAGAACTATTCCAATATCATTTTTTTTCTCTCTGATTTTATCACCATTGATGATATCCTTTACCTCATTTAAGATTGAAATAATTCCGGCTTTTTCATAAACCATTTTCATTTGGCCTGTTTCAATCATTGAAATATCAAGAATATCCTCAACCAGATTCAGAAGATGATTGCCGCTTTGCAAGATGATTTTTGAATATGTATTGATTTCCTTATCTGTGTCGGCATCAGAAATAAGACTTGAAAATCCGATAATGGCATTAAGCGGGGTTCTGATTTCATGAGATATATTTGTAAGGAATGCTGATTTTAGTTTGTCGCTTTCTTCAGCCTTTTCTTTTGACAAAATGAGCTCCTGATGAACTTTTTTTCTTTGGGTAATATCATATGCTACCGAGAGAATACCGGGTTTGCCATCAGGTAAGTTGATCATGGTTTCATATAAGGAAATAGTACATGTTGTTCTGTCTTTTTTGATATTAGTTACCTCATGTTTCATCGTTTCTCCTGATAGAATTTTATCTATATTCTTTTCTATATCACCATCATTTAAAGGAGAAGCGAAGATTTTAACATTGCCGGATATTAACTCCCGTTTCGTATAGCCTAATGTTTCACAAAATGAAGAGTTTACTTCAATTATGGTACCTTTTTCATCTATAAGGATTATGCCTACGGGAGATAATTCAAACATAATTCTGAACCGTTTTTCACTTTCGCGCAGAATATTTTCCAGAGCTTTTCTCTTTTTCTCTTCTTTCAGGATAGAACTGGCTTTTAAAGAATGAAGATAATAGGTGGTCATCAATATAATGACCAGAAGAAAAAGAATGAGCAAATGGTTCCTGAAGGCAGTAAGTGTCGCATATACTTCTTTCTCAGGTGTGAGAATTAATATGGTCCAGTATGTATTGGGAAGAGAAATCCTGTAGAAGGAAGAAAGTGTTTTTGACAATCCTTTTTTGTAACCGTCATTTGGTGCCAAATAACATGTTGATGTCCCTTCAGTTAGATTTAATGCTTTATCAACCAGATTTAAAACCGAAGGTGATCCTGCGTACTGTTCCTTAAATGATTTCCCTGCCTGACCATGTGGATTAAAGAGTTCAATCCCTTTCTCGCTTAACATAAATCCATACCCGGTTTTCAGTGTCTTGATATTTTCAATATACCTTTTTCCAAGCCTATCGATCGGTATTAAAACAGCAATACTGCCCTTGAATTCATTTCCTGACATTATCGGAATATGATAAGCGATTGTCCGGAATCCCTGAACAGATGTGAATACATCACTTACAGTTGGAATATGAGTTTTAATAACAGTTCTTATGTGTTCCTGATTTGAAATATCATTTCCAACAACAGAGTCAATAGGCGGAAAAGTATATTTCAGGATTCCATTTTTATCGACCACGGTAATAGCTTCTATCTGATCGGTGTGATTTTTGTAAAATTCGGCCAGAAGATTTTCCCCCTGGTCATTTAAGTCCGAGACATAATTAAGCTTTGATAGAAACTGAAGTTCCCGCCGGTAATAAATGAAAAAACTTTCAATTCCCCTCGAGGCTTGTTTTGCCATGGCAAACTGCTGCAAATTGAATTCCTTTAAGGTTTTATCCTTGACCTCTTTATACGCCGAGTAAAAGAGGAATGAAAATATTGCCAGTATTATTGGTATAATAATGAAACTTCTGGGAATTTTCATATAGTGAATTAGCTGATTCTTTCGGTAAAATTAAGTAATAACAAAGATTGTAAAATAAATTTTATTGTATATCATTTTTTATTAATTTCTGCAACCCTGGCAGATATCGACCGGCAATAACCTGTCTTAATACGGAAAAATCACATATAAAAGAACACTCCTGACTCAAATTGTCAGCATGATTTTTACTTGTATTACTGAAGATCTGGAATGCTGCTGATTGATAAGTAAAAAAGAAAACTGTTAAGATTATTTAAAATTTTTCAATATAACTTTTTTCATTTATTATTATCATTATAATAGTTACTTTTATAAGTTTTATTAGTGATAATGGAGATTCAGAATAAATACTATATAATATGAGTTCAGATCCACATCAATATGTTATTTCAGGACTGGGTGGTGAGGTGTTTGAAAATACAGAAGTTAAAGTAAGCCACTGTTATCAGTGCGGAAAATGTTCTGCTGGTTGCCCTCTTTCAGAAGAGATGGACTATCCTCCCAGTATGATCATGAGAATGCTTCAGACAGGCAATCCTGAGCTTGAAGAGAAGGTTTTGCGTTCTTTTTCAATATGGGTCTGCCTTACCTGCGAAATGTGCTATGCACGATGCCCAATGAGTATTGATATCCCCAAAATGATGGATTTCCTGAGGGAAAAAGCGATAGAGGAGAAAAAAGCCAATCCCAAAGCAAAGCAAATTATCTCCTTTCATAAATCTTTTCTCGATTCTGTAAAGTACACCGGAAAAATGTATGAGATAGGGTTCTATGCTGATTATAAAACCCGGACGCTTAAGATACTGGATGATATGCTGCTTGTACCACCAATGATCAAACGTGGTAAACTGAGTATTATTCCTGAGTTGATTAAAGACCGTTCAGGAATTGCCTCCATTTTTAGAAAAACTATTAAAAAAAATAAAACTTAAATATATGACTCTCGGATTTTATCCAGGTTGTTCTCTTAAAGGATCATCACGTGAATATGCTGAGTCGGTCCTTGCTGTTGTAAAAGCTTTTAATATCCAGATTCAGGAAATTGATGACTGGAATTGTTGCGGGGCGACAGCTGCCCACAGTCTTAACAAAGAATTATCGCTCGCATTACCGGCAAGAGTTCTCTCCCTCGCAGAAAAACAGGGATTAAAGGAGATAGTTGTCCCATGTGCAGCCTGTTATGCCCGGCTTTCAATGACTCAGCATGAATTATTGAAAAACCCTGAACTTAAAACAAGAATAGCTGAAATTAATAATCTGGAGTATAATGGAACGGTATCCATCCTGAATGTTATACAGATGCTCGATAGGTATGTCACTCCAAACCTGGAGAGCCGTGTTGTAAAACCATTTGGACATAAAGTTGCCTGCTATTATGGTTGCTATTTAGTCAGACCGCATGAGATCCTGAATTTTGACCGTGTGGAAGAACCACTGTCAATGGATACACTGATGGCAAAAACCGGTGCAACCCCGATTGACTGGGCTTTTAAAACAGAATGTTGCGGGGCCAGCTTATCCATTTCAAGAACAAGCTCTGTCGGAAGACTTTCAGGAAAAATAGTTGGCGATGCCAGTGATCGTGGTGCGGAGGCAATAATAGTCGCTTGCCCGATGTGCCAGTCAAACCTCGATATGCGCAGAAAAGAAATTAATTCTTACCTGGGCAAAAGAATAGATATCCCTGTACTTTATATTACACAGGCTATTGGTCTGGCAATCGGACTTGATAGAAAAGCACTGGGCCTTCAACGTCATTTTGTAAAAGTAAAAGTTTGATAATTAATTAAGCATATTTCAGAAGTAGTATGGCAAAAATAGGAGTATTTATCTGTCATTGCGGGGAAAATATAAGCGCCACAGTCGACTGTGCAAAAGTCGCTGAAGTAGTCGGCAAATATGACGGTGTCGCCATAAGCCTTGATTACAAATACATGTGTTCCGATCCCGGGCAGAATCTCATAAAAAAGGCTATTGTTGAGAAGGGTCTTACGGGCGTTGTGGTCGCTTCTTGCTCACCGAGGATGCATGAGCCTACTTTCAGAAAAGCATGCGCAGAAGCAGGGCTGAATCCCTATATGTGCGAAATGGCTAACCTTCGTGAGCATTGCTCATGGGTACACGAAAAGGGAGAAGCTACCACACAAAAGGCAATTGACCTTGTCAGGACTATTGTGGAAAAAGTAAAGCATAACCAGTCGCTTGATGCTATCAAAGTTCCTGTAACAAAGACCGCCCTTGTGATCGGTGGTGGAATCGCCGGTATCCAGGCAAGCCTCGATATAGCAAACTCAGGACATAAAGTGATCCTTATTGAAAAGGACCCATCCATCGGAGGACATATGTCTCAACTCTCAGAAACATTTCCTACTCTCGACTGCTCACAATGTATACTTACACCCAGAATGGTGGAAGTTGCCCAACATCCTAATATTACATTATATACTTATGCTGAACTTGAGAGCATCGATGGATTTATCGGGAACTTTAAGGTCAAGATCCGTAAGAAAGCAAAAAGCATTGACGAAAAGATTTGCACCGGCTGTGGATTATGCACCACAAAGTGTCCTAATAAAAAAAATCCGAGTGAATTTAATGAAGGCTTAGGAAACAGGACGGCTATTTATGTCCCATTTCCTCAGGCAGTTCCTAATAAACCAGTGATCGATAAAGCTCTTTGCACATATTATACAAAAGGCAAATGTAAAATCTGCGAAAAATTTTGTCCGGCACATGCCATCAGATTCGATCAGGAAGATGAGATTATCGAAGTACCGGTAGGAGCAATCGTGCTAGCTACAGGATTTGCAGTTAAAAAGACTGATTTCTTCCCTGAATACGGTTATGGCCGACATCCCGATATTATTACCGGTCTGCAGTTTGAAAGACTGGCATCAGCCTCAGGACCGACATTAGGTGAAATACGCCGGCCTTCAGACGGGAAGATACCTGAGACAATTGTATTTGTCGCCTGTGCCGGTTCCCGCGACGAGGCAAAAGGGATCCCATATTGTTCGAAGATCTGCTGCATGTACACAGCTAAACATGCAATGCTCTACCAGCACAAGGTGCATGGCGGAAAGTCATATGTGTTCTATATGGACATCAGGGCAGGAGGTAAAATGTATGATGAATTCGTCAGACGAGCAATAGAAGAAGATGGTGTAAATTATATTCGTGGAAGAGTTTCCAGAGTATATGAAAAGAATGGCAAACTTATTGTGAAAGGAGCAGATACTCTGCTTGGTGCAATGCCGGTGGAGATTGAAGCTGATATGGTTGTTCTTGCAACAGCCGGAGTTGCCAATGAGGGAGCTGAAGAACTTGCACAAAAACTTCATGTTTCATATGATCCTTATCATTTCTTTGCCGAAGCCCATCCTAAACTGAAACCGGTAGAAACAAACACTGCGGGTATATTTCTGGCAGGAGCATGCCAGGCACCCCGCGATATACCGGAATCCGTAGCTATGGCTTCGGGAGCAGCTGCTAAAGTTGCAGGTCTGTTCTCTCAGGATGAACTTACCCGTGAACCTCTTATCGCAGTTGTCAACCGACAGGCCCCACCTGTTTTCTCCTCATGTGTGGGTTGTTTCCTTTGTATGTCGGCGTGTCCTTATCATGCAATTGAAAAAGAAGAGATTAAAAACAGGCAGGGTGAAGTTCTTAAAACTGTAGCCAAAGTTAATCCCGGACTATGTCAGGGATGTGGTACATGCGTTGCTTTTTGCCGCACTAAATCTATTGATATACAAGGATATACTCATGAAGAGGTGTATTCTGAAGTTATGGCTTTATTAAATGATTAATATAAATTGTAAATGGCTGAATTTGAACCAAAAATTGTGGCATTCGTCTGTAACTGGTGTACATATGCCGGGGCTGACCTGACAGGTACAAGCCGTATCAAATATGCTTCAAATGTCAGGATTGTCAGGTTTCCCTGCACAGGACGAATAGACTATATGTTGTTACTTAAGGCCTTTGATGAAGGAGCCGATGGCATAATCGTTTCCGGATGTCATCCAAATGATTGTCATTACACTTCCGGTAACTTTCATGCAAGAAGAAGATGGATGGCTTTCCGCTCATTGTGCGATTTTATTGGTATCGATACAAGACGTATTAAATTTTCCTGGGTCTCTGCAGCAGAAGGAGCCAAATGGGCCGATATTGTGAATACAACGGTTGCTTCAGTCCGCGAACTGGGACCTTATGATGAATATAAAAAAGTTGCAAAAAAACCGGTGAAGGAGGAAAGTCATGGATGACCTTAGAAAACGAGCGAAAGAACTTATTGACACATCAGCTGTAAAGGTTGTAATTGGTTATGAACAGGGTACCGGCAATAAGACCCGTGCACTTTTTGTTGAAAATTCTGAAGTCGCAGATAAACTGATATTCGACAGTCGTTGTGTCCAGAACCTTGCTGCTTACGTTACAAAACAGGAAGTAAAGAGTAAAGGCAAGATGGCAATTACTGCCACATTACCGGTAATGAGAGCCATTATACAGCTTGCTTCAGAATTTCAGGTTAATGATGACAATCTGATTGTTATTGGTATTACACCTGAAAGCAAAATAATTGATTTTAAGAATCTTGAAGAAGTGGAAACCTATGTTCATCAGTTTCAGATTGAGATTGATGCCCGCAACAGGGAGATACTGGATAAGCTTGATAAAATGACCCCTTCTGAAAGATGGAAATTCTGGATTGATGAACTCTCTCCATGCTTTAAGTGTTATGCCTGTCGTGCTGCATGTCCGATGTGCTACTGCAGCCGTTGCACTGTCGATTTTAACCGCCCGCAGTGGATACCAGTCTCATCCAATGAACTTGGAAATCTTGAATGGCATTTTATGAGGGCAATGCATTTAACAGGAAGGTGTGTTGATTGCGATGCATGTGCAAACGCTTGCCCATTGGCGATTCCAATTAATTTGCTGACAAAAAAAATGATTGAAGATGCCAAATCTGATTTTGGTGGGTATCAACCTTCACTGAAGGGCGAGAACCTTTTGTCGACATTTAAACCTGATGATAAAGAAAACTTTATACAATAAACGATGAATATTGAGAGGCGATTAGTCAGGAAAGATTCTCTTGAAAAGCTTTTTGACATTTTAAGGCAAAATAAAAAAACTGTTTTTGCACCCGTAATGAAAAACGGGAAAGCTTCCTTTAAACCTGTCGGAAGTTTTTCCTCAATTGCGGAGGACTATATCCAGACAACACAATCTTCAAAAGAAGTAATTTTCCCAAGGGTGGAAAAATTTCTTGATTATGAAAAAAACGGCAAAGAAGTTTCCATTAAAGGATTTGATTATCAGAGTGTCACTGAAACAGTACTCTGGGGAGTAAGACCATGTGATACAATAGGATTCGGTACCCTGAATTCAATTTTTAACTGGGATTTTAAAGATGAAATTTTTAATGCCAGGTTATCTAAAACAATAATACTGAGCTTCAGTTGCAACAAATCTGATGATTATTGCTTCTGCACCTCTGTTGGAGGGAATCCTGGCAGCACAGCAGGTAGTGATATCCTGTTTACAAAACTTGGAGCAGATGGCGATTATCTTGCTGAAGTAGTAACAGAAAAAGGTCAGGCTATTGTTGCTCTGGCTTCTGAACTATTCGAAAAAACAGAGTCTGTTGAAAAAGAAAAATTTCTTGCCAATGTTCCTGTTAAATTTAATCAGGAAGAAATAAGAAAAAAACTCGAAAAATTCTTTAAGAGCAGTCAGTGGGTTGAACAGTCACTTAAATGCCTTGGTTGTGGAGCCTGTGCCTTTGTATGCCCAACATGTGCATGCTTTGATATCCAGGACGATGCTCATGGAAAAATAGGATCAAGAATGAGATGTTGGGATTCCTGCGGATACTCACAATTTACAGTTCATACGTCAGGTCATAATCCGCGATCAGTTCAATCACAGAGATGGAGACAGCGTATTATGCACAAATTCTCATATATGCCGGAGAGACTCTCAGTGTATGGTTGTACCGGATGCGGACGTTGTTCAAGGGCATGCCCTGCAGATATGAATATTCTTGAACATTTAATTTCTATTCAGGAGGTTAAGATATGATTGACAGTTTATATATGCCTTACCTTATGAGGATTGAAAAAATCACTTGTGAGGCACCAGGAGTAAAAACATTCATGCTGAAGTTTGTGAATGAGGAGGATCAGAATAATTTCGCTTTCAAAGCGGGTCAGTTTGGCGAATATTCTGTATTTGGAGAAGGGGAGTCTACTTTTTGCATTGCTTCTTCTCCGACACGCAAAGGATACATCGAATGTACTTTCCGTCAGTCTGGCAAGGTTACCAATGCTCTTGCCGGATGTGAGGAGGGAAGCGTGATCGGGTTCCGTGGACCTTATGGAAATATTTTTCCTCTCGATGAGTGGAAAGGGAAAAATATTCTTTTTATTGCAGGGGGAATTGCTTTGCCACCAATGCGTTGCGTCATCTGGAATGCTCTTGACACCAGGGAGAATTTTAAAGACATTACAATCGTTTATGGTGCAAAATCAGTTAATGACCTTGTTTATAAAAATGAACTGAAAGAGTGGGAGATCCGTGATGATGTCAGGCTGGTAACGACAGTGGATCCGGGAGGTGAAACACCTGACTGGAAAGGTGAGGTCGGATTTGTTCCTTCGATTGTTGAAAAGATCGCCCCTTCAGCTGAAAATACTGTTGCAGTTGTATGCGGACCGCCTGTTATGATAAAATTCACATTCCCGGTTCTTGCCAAACTTGGGTTCAGGGATGAGAATGTTTTTACCACACTCGAAAACCGCATGAAATGCGGCTTTGGTAAATGCGGTCATTGCAATGTTGGTAAAGTATATGTTTGCAAGGATGGTCCCGTATTTACTCAGGCGCAGCTGAAAGAATTGCCGGACGAATACTGATTATTAGGCCGTATATGTTATAGAGGCTATAGAGGCTATAGAAGCTATAGAAGCCTTATAAGCTGGCCGTTACGGCCTCTACAGCCTCTACAACCTCATTAATCATTCTGAGATAAATATCTCTTCCGGGTATTCAATATCAACAAGGAACAGTCCTTTTGCTGGAGCTGATTCCCCGGCTTTACAGCGGTCTTTGGCAACAATGATATCTTCAAATTCTTTAAGAGTAATTTTACCTAAGCCGATATCAACTATTGTTCCGACTATTGCTCTTACCATGTTCCTGAGAAAACGGTCGGCCCTGATTGTGAATACTAAACGGTTATCAACTTCTTCCCATGAGGCCTTATATATTTTGCAGAAATTGGTTTTTGTATCAGAATGAAGTTTGCTGAAACTGGTAAAATCAGAATGACTTAATAATAATCCACATGCGTCATTCATTGCTGTAACATCAATTTTCCCATGAAGAAACCAGCTTGAATTATCAAAGAACGGATCTTTGACCCGTGAAATATAATACTTGTAAGTTCTGGATATGGCACTGTATCTGGCATTTGCATCCGGACCTACTTTCCTTATAGTATTAACTGAAATGTCCTTTGGAAGGTATCGGTTGAGCCTGAATATAAGATTATTATTTTTTGAAGAGAGATCCCGGGAAATACTTTCGAAATGGGCACAGAAATAAATTGCATGGACTCCGGCATCTGTTCTTCCTGCACCAATAGTAGAGATTTTTTCACCAAGAATTATACTTAAAGCATCTTCAAGAATTTTCTGCACCGTAACAGAGTTAGGTTGGATTTGCCAACCGTGATAGGAAGTTCCTTTGTATGAGATGAATATAAAGTATCTTGTTTTCACATGTCTGTTTCTGCAAATATAACTATTCAGAAAATATTTAATTGAATCAAATTGAAACTAAAAAAAACCATTTTATTCTTTGAAAACCGATCATTAAATGTATTTTTACTAGCATTGCTTTATAGCCGCTGAGCTTATATAGTAGTAGTAACAGTAATATATAAAAATCTTAAATTTTTAAATTATGAGACTTGAATTGACGTGGATAGATTATTTAATTATGATAATCTATTTTGTTTTTGTGATTGGTATTGGCTGGTTCCTTAAAAAATACATGAAGAACGCCAATGCATTTCTTGAAGCCGGCAGGTCGATGCCAGCATGGGTGGCTGGATTGGCATTTATATCCACAAACCTTGGAGCTCTGGAAGTAATGGGTATGTCAGGTTCCGGTATGAAATATGGAATGTTAACTGCACATTTTTTCTGGGTTGGAGCTATACCAGCCATGATTTTTCTTGCTTTGTTTATGATGCCATTTTATTATGGATCAAAAGCCCGTTCGGTACCTGAGTTCCTGAAACTCCGGTACGATGAAAAAACCAGAGCCCTGAATGCAATACTTTTTGCAGTTATGACAGTTCTGGCTTCCGGAATTTCAATGTACGCTCTGGCAATACTTATGGAGAATGTGTTGGGATGGCCTTTCGATCTGAGTCTCTGGATCTCAGCTTTAATTGTATTATGTTATACCTATCTTGGAGGGTTATCTTCAGCAATTTACAATGAGGTTCTTCAATTTTTTATAATAGTTATAGGACTTCTTCCACTTGTAGTCTTAAGTCTGCAGGATGTCGGCGGCTGGGCAGGATTAAAGTCTTCCCTTGCTCCTATAGCAACAGCTAATGGTTATGCTCCGGATGTATATACCACTACATGGAGTCATGCAGGTCAAGCTAACACTAACCCTATGGGTACTGCTTGGTATGGCATCTTTTTCGGACTCGGCTTTGTATTGTCATTTGGGTATTGGTGTACAAATTTTCTTATTGTTCAGAGAGCATTTGCTGCAGAAAATGTAAATGCTGCAAGAAAAGTACCTCTTATCGGGGCTATTCCGAAAATGTTTATTCCGTTCCTGATTATTGTTCCGGGGATTATTGCCCTGGTTCTGTTTAATGATCCCTCAAAAAACTTTACTTTACCCCTCGACGCAAGCGGCAAGCCAATTTATGATTACACAATTATCATGCTGTTGAAACAATACCTTCCGGCCGGAGTGCTTGGTCTTGGTATTACAGCTTTGCTGGCATCATTTATGTCCGGAATGGCCGGTAATGTATCAGCATTCAATACAGTATGGACTTATGACATTTATGGGAGCTATATCCGGAAACCGACCGGTAACGAAGAAGCTGATGGGAAACATTATCTTCATGTTGGTCGTATTACTACTATAGTCGGTGTCCTTTTAAGTATTTGCGCTGCATATATTGCCACCAAGTTTGGAAATATCATGGATTTTCTTCAGACAATCTTCTCGATGATCAACGCTCCTTTGTTTGCTGTCATCTTCCTTGGTATGTTCTGGAAAAGAACTACTGGTCATGCTGCATTTTCAGGACTTTTGATTGGTTTCCTGAGTGCACTTTTACATCATGGGCTTACTGCTCCGGTTGGCGCTACAACACTTGTGAAAGGCGGTTGGATAACCGTATTACATACTTATCCTGTCGAAATGGCACAGAACTTCTGGACCGCTATAATAGCTTGTAGTATCGCAACCCTGGTTACTGTTGGGATTTCCATTGTCACAAAACGGAAAAAATCTGATGCTGATTTGAAAGGTCTTGTATATTCTCTTACTCCAAGGTTGGTTGAAGAGAATGTTCCATGGTATCAGCGTCCATCCGGTCTTGCAGTAATTGTTGGTGTAATTTTTCTAGTATTAACAATAATGTTCTGGTAGGAGGAAAATAAAATGGTTGATATAAGAATCCCAATAGGGTTTATGTTCTCAATTCTTGGCGTATTGATAACAGTTTTTGGTCTGACTACAATATCAGATACCGAAATGTATGTTAAATCGCTTGGCACAAATGTTAATATCATTATGGGCCTTCTAATGCTTGTCTTTGGTCTGGTCATGCTTTATTTTGCCTGGAAAAAGAAGAAAGCATAAGACTAAATTATTATAAAATAACCGTCAGGAACATAAAGCATGATCCTTTATGCTCTCGGCGGTTATTTTTTTGTAAAATTTTATTTGTGGAAATATGAAAAATAATATAGGAAAAAGAGGATTTGCCAGCGATAATAATGCAGGAGTTCATCCAGAGATATTAAAGGAGATGATATCAGTAAATGTAGGGCATGTGACTGGCTATGGTTCCGATATTTGTACAGAAAGAGCTTTAAGTATTTTTAAAGAGCAGTTTGGCAGTTCAACGGAGGTATTTTTTGTATTTACGGGAACAGCGGCTAATGTGCTGGGCCTTTCTGCAATTACACGATCGTGGAATTCAATCATCACTGCTTCCACAGCTCATATTGAACAGGATGAATGTGGCGCACCTGAAAAATTCATTGGATGTAAAGTACTGACAGTTGATACTCCTGATGGGAAGGTCACAACAGATCTGATTGAGAAGCATATGCATGGATTCGATTTTGAGCATCATGCACAGCCAAAAGTCATTTCAATAACACAGGTTACTGAAATGGGAACAGTTTATACGGTTCAGGAAATAAAGAGGATAGCCGATTATGCTCATTCAAGAGGTCTGCTTCTTCATATGGATGGGGCCAGACTTGCTAATGCTGCTGTTTCGCTTAATGTCAGCTTCAGAGAGATGACTACTGATGCTGGTGTTGATGTCCTCTCTTTTGGGGGTACAAAGAACGGTCTGATGGCAGGGGAGGCCATCTGCTTCCTGAGTCAGGGCCATTCTCAGTATTTTAAATATATAAGGAAACAAGGGATGCAGCTTGCTTCGAAAATGAGGTTTATCTCAGCTCAGTATATTGCTTATTTCCATAATGATCTTTGGAAAAGATGTGCTTCTCATTCAAATGCAATGGCAACTGTGCTTGCTGATGAATTAAGAAAATTGCCAGGAATAAATATCACACAATCTGTACAATCGAACGGAATTTTTGTAGTTATTCCACGTGAAGTGGCAGAAAGAGTAATGCAAAAATATTTTTTCTATCCCTGGAATGAGAAAACCTCTGAGTACAGGCTTATGACAAGTTGGGATACAACTGAGGAAGATATTGAAGGGTTTATATCACTTCTGAAGGAAGAACTGTAATTTTTTTTCAATACAATTCACAACCAATACCATAGTCATAAGTTCATGGAAATTTTGATAAGATTTCATCTGCGGCTCTTTCAGTGTCTGTATGCAAAATATGATGATTAATTGAAACAATTGGTAATAAAAAAGGCTGAATCATTCGATCCAGCCTTTTTTTTATAATCTAAAAAATGAGATTTTACTTGAGTGTAAATGTAATTGGCACCATATACCATACTGGAACAGGTTTTCCTCCCTGTTTACCAGGTTTAAATGGCGGAAGAGAATTGACAACCCTGATTGCTTCAGCATCCAGTTCGGGGTCAACACCTTTCAAAACACTTACTTGATTTACACCACCCTTAGCAGTCACACAGAATCTGATGATTACTCTACCCTGAATGTTATTTTCTTTAGCAATTTCAGGATACTCAACATGTTCTGCAATATATTTCAGAAGTTCACCTTCTCCGCCAGGAAACATAGGCATCTCTTCTACAACCACAAATGGTTCAGGTTCAGCCTCTTCCTGTACTTCTTCTTTAACCTCCTGCACAACTTCAATTGTTACTTCTTCGTTTTTAACTTCAACCTGTGCCTGATCAGCTGTCATAAACTTGGCAGCTTCTTCAGGTTTAACAGAGTCAACAACTACAGGAGGTACATATTTTGCCTGTTGTATCACGTCCGAAGGGGGAGGAGGAGGAGGAGGAGGAGGAGCAACAATATCTGTTGGCGTGTCCAGATTCTCCATCTTGATCTCTACCTGTCTTTGCGCACGTTTTGCTTTACTTTCCAATGCTTTTGCATTCAGATACGGTGTAATAATAGCAGTACTTATGATAACAACTCCTATTACAATTGCAATGATCATGTTACGATTGTACTTTTTACGCAGGCTATATGCTCCGTATTCCTTGTTCCTTGTCTCGAAAACAATGTCATCGAAGGCAGGCGCTTTAATTTTTCCTTTTGCCATATTCTTATAGGTTTACGGGTTATTTGGTTGAAGCAGTAGCAGTAGAAGGAATGCCAGCGGCAGCTTCTACCATCTTTTCTTCATACCACGTAATATCAACAAACGTATAACGTGCAATTCCGCAAATATTCATCTCATCGAGAATATCGACAAAATTACCGTAGGTAGCTTTTTTATAAGCCTTGATAAGAACAATCGGGCCGGTATCATCATCCTTTTTTAATTGACTGATGGCACCTCTCAGTGAATCCTGGCTTATAACAAGTTTACCTGATACAACCTGCTGACTAAAATCATTGATCTTCTTAAAAAGAGCTCTGTTCCTTTCGAGTAACATCTGACGAATACCGCTTGCGCTGAAATCAGTTTCCTGCATAGGAGGAAGATTATTGTATTCTTCAGGTTTTACAGTTCCGGGATACCAGTAAATTTTATTGTCAGGACCAAGAACTATGTTCAGGGTACGGCTGGCTGATATCTTTGGAGCTTCTTGCTTCGTTGGGTCCTTGATCTTCTCAGGAAGATTTATCTCCATGACTTTAGCTTTGCTCATACTTGTTGTCAGCATGAAGAATGTGACAAGCAGACACATAAGGTCAACCATAGGTGTCATGTCAATATGCGGGGTACCCTTATGACCTTTCTTCTTTCCCCCTTTTTCAGCTTGAATTATTTCTGCCATATCACTTCTGTATTTCTTCAAGGTTTATTTTAGCTGCTTCAAGACTCGTAATCAGATTAAACTTGTTTACATTCTTTTCTTGAAGTATATCCAGGACTTTCTTAACAATGGGGAAACCTGTTTTTGAGTCTCCTTTTATACAAGCCTGAATATTCGGATTTACCTGACGGGCATAGAGTATCCACATTGCCAATTGATTATCAGTGGAATCAATTGGAATTCCTGTTTGAAAGACTTCCCTGGCTTTAAATTCCGGAGTATTTAAAAAGTCTTTCATTTTGTTCATAGGAACTCCCATGGCTGATGGATATTTTTCAAATTCCAATTGTTCTGCCTCGGTGAATTCAATACCGTATCTTTTACCCATTTCAGCCAGAATTTTTGGTCTGAATTTTAACAGGGTATCAGGTCCGTTATCAAAATTCATAAAGACTCTTTCATCAGTTGACAAAAGGAACGTCATCATGTTAAAATCAGGTGTCGGTTTTTCTGATATTGAATAGGGCGTATCAACAGTAACAGGTTCTTGTTGTCTCATCGTTGTGGTCATCATAAGAAATGTCAGAAGCACAGAGAAGAGGTCAACCATCGGTGTCATGTCGATTCGTGGCGACGTATGTGTTAATTTAATTTTTGGCATCTTAATTTTTTCTTTAGTGGTTACACTAAAATGTAAATTTTAAATTAATTATTCCTTAATGATGCAGCAAAATTCTGTGTCAGGCTGAAACCTGCTTCGTCAATTTTAAATGTATAAGCGTCAATTGTTGTTGAGAAATAATTAAATGCAATGATTGATAATGTTGATCCTGAAATACCGAATGCAGTATTAACAAGAGCTTCTGAAATACCGGTTGACAGAGCGAGAGCATCTGGAGCACCAGACTGTGCCAGAGCAGCAAATGCACGGATCATTCCTAATACTGTACCAATAAGACCGATCAACACTGAAATTGATGCCAGAGTTGAGAAAAATACCATGTTCTTTGACAACATAGGTGTTTCAAGAGCTGTGGCTTCTTCAAATGCTTTCTGAATCGAAAGGATCTTCTGATCTTTTTCAAGTTCAGTGTCTTTCTGAAGGTTACGATAACGTACAAGACCAGCTTTCATTACATTGGCAAGAGAACCTCTTTGTTTGTCGCATGCTTCAACTGCTTCTTCAATTTTATCATCAGCAAGCAGAGATTGCAGATTCCGGACAAAAGCATTTAACTGGCCTTTACCCTTTGCCCTTGTTAATGTGATGGTTCTTTCAATAGTAAAAATAATAAGAACCAAAAGGCAGGTTATCAGAATAGGAACAATGAACCCTCCTTTATAAATAATTCCCAGGATATTACCTTCAAGTGGAGATCCTTTGGGATTGCCCCCTTCAAAGTTTACTGGATTACCCATTATATTGATGAACAATAAATAGGCTACTACAAAAGCTATAAGAATAGCACTTGCTGCAAAAACATTCTGCAACGAATCTTTTAACGAACTTCCTTGTTTACTCATTTTTTTATTGATTTGTTTAGGTTTAAGATTTTACGATTTGCAAATATATATTATGAATTGATTTTTTCCAATAAAGCAAAGAATAATGTTAACTTTTTAAGTGCAGTTTAGAATAATTCTCTAAACAGAAACCATATCAGAATGACACTATTCTTTATTATTTAACCTTTTATTAAAAATATTAAGTCAACAATATTATTGTTCCAGGGTAACATTATAAACCCTTGATTTTGTGATTGGAATCTCTTTTGATTTGTAACCTTTTGCGCTAATAATCAGAACTTCTGAACCCTGGGGAATCTCAAATTTATATTCACCCTTGCCGTTTGAAAGATTTTCAGCAGCCGTATCTTTTACCCTTATTGAAGCATATGCAATAGGTTGTCCGGATGTACTCTTGATAACACCCTTAATTTCATTTGGATTGATACCTTTCCTGATTGAAGCTTCGAATTCACGTATGTAATTCAGCTGGCTTTTTGCTGATGTATTTGATGGATCAATTTCAAGAATCTTGTTATATGCTTCTGCAGCTCTGGACAAGTATGGAAGCCTTCCTTCATTGGTCTTTTCATTTGAAGTTGACCGCATTTCAACAGAGCCCAATCCATAGTAACCTTTAATCTTGTTCTCTTTGTTGGCTGGGTCAAGGTTGATCATCCTGTTATAATAATCTTTTGATAAACTGAAGTTTTCATTCATCATATGATAATAGCTCAGATATCCGAAAGCTTCCGTCATCTCTGAATCATTTTTTAGTGAATCAGCCTGGGCTACCTCAATAAGTTTTTCAAACTTGGGTTTTGCCAGTCCCATTTTAGTGTCAGGATCCATTTTTGAATATGCCCTGGCAATCCAGAGATATGCAGGTACGTAATTGGGAGACTTTTTAAGTACTACATTAAAAACTGAATCGGCAGATTTGTATTTTTCACCGTTATAAAATGCTCTTCCGATCTGCATGTAATCATCCATTTTCTCATTGGCAGGATCGATCAGTTTAGCCCACGTTTTTGCTGCACCTTCATAACGTTTGTATGAATAATATGAGTTGGCTATTTCGTTAAGTAACCCTTTGTTGTCAGGCTTCATTTCAAGTGCTTTGGCATATTCACCGAAAGCTCTGTCAATATCTGCATCAGCTTTAGCTACATCCGCTTCCAGTTTGCTTACTTTTCCTGTAAGTTCATCAACTGATTCTTTGATCTTTGGTTTATTAGCCGCTGTTGCAGAAGCATATTTTGATTTTTCGTTTTCAAGCCTGGGTTTAAGGCTATTAAGTTCATCTACCATCTTAGGATAATCCTGATTCTTTTTCAGAAGAATTCTTGCCATATAATGATAGTCTTTAAAAATGATGCGTTCAGGGGAAACTGTTTTGAAAAGTGTCTCCATATATGATTGTGCTTTATCATAGTCAGGTGGTGTCTTTTCAAAACATGAATAACCGGCAATACGGTTCATATATGTCCTCGACTTGTCAACCTGGAATATCTCTTCAACGTTCTTAACAACTTCGTCATATTCTTTTGCGTAGAAAAGAGCATTGACATACCTGGTTTTTGCAGGGATATTACCTGCGGTAAGCTCAAGATATTTTTTGAAATATTCTTTTGACTGATCGAACCTTTGCGCAAGTGAATATAATTGGCCTAGTTCACGATAAGCAGGTGCATAGTTAGCATTCAGCTCAATAGCCTGCTCAAAATATGGAATTGCTGCATTAAGAGCACGTCCTTTAACGTAAATATTACCGATTTTCATATTTGCAGTCGGAGACTGAGGATCAGCGAACTGGGCATTATTATAATTCATAATTGCCTTGGAACCGTCATTTACAAGTATATAAATATCACCGGCGATTAAATAGATGTCCTTGTTCTTGCTGTCAATCTTGACAGCTTCCCTGATGAGTGGTAAGGCTAAGGAGGTGTCAACTTCACCATCTTTTATATATGATTCTGCAATTTTTGCAAGTGCAAATGCATAATCTTTGGCTGGCGGATTGATCTTTTTAAGACTCTTGTATGGAAGAAGAAAACTCTTTGCTTTTGCACGCATATCAACAGCAGTTTTGTCATCGCCCAGATAATAAGCTACTTTGGCAAGCCCGACATAGTTTAACGGATCATTTGGATTTGCCTCAACACCTTTCTGGTAAATTTCTTTTGCTGACTTTGCGGCTACTGCCAATGAATTGGAGATAGTATCAGCGAAATAATCCAGAAGATAATTCTCACCTAAAAAGAAATAATTTTTGCTGTTGCCTGGTTCTTTCTGGATTAGCTCCTTGAGCATTGCCTCAGCTTTATCATACTGCTCGCTACGTGTCAGTAGCTGGGCCGAATTTAAATCCTGCGCCTGAGTGCTGATTGCAGATACTGTCAGAAAAACTGCCAGAAGAATTGCTGGTCTTAATATTAAACGTTTCATAGCTGTTGTTATTTGAGTCAAATAAAATTTAATTACTGATTCCTATTAATGTAATTCCTGCTTTCTAATTCTTGATCTGTACTAATCTTACTGGCATCGTGGCCGGTACCAGCCCAGCTTTAAGAACTATTCTTTGTCCCTGCTCGGCCGTTGCAAATTGAATAAATCCGGTTCCTAATCCTTTAAAGGTTTCACGGGAAATAAAATAAATCTCCCTCGTAAAAGGATAGGATTTGTCATAAATTGAACCCTGGTATGGACGATAATAGCTGCCGTCGTGAACAAACTGCTGCGAAATGGCAACTACATTGATTTTTTTGATAAAACTCATGCTAAGGGAATCATCTTTATCACTGATCCAGTTGACGCTTATTATTCCAAGTGCATCAGGATTCCTGGAAACAAAATCAACTACCTCAGGATTATTGTTAACAGCAAAAAAATTATCAGGAAGAGTATCATTTACATCAAAAAGCTCTTTAAAATACCTTATGTTCCCCGATTTTGTATTGTCGAAAATAATGCGGATATCACCAAGTTTTGATTTCGGATTGATATCTTTCCAGCTTTTTACTTTTCCAAGGAAAATATCTTTGATAACATTGTATTTAATAAGTGTGTCGTTATTGGACTTATTCGAAATTATTGCCAGAGCATCATAAGCAAATGCTGTTGTCCTGGCTATAACCAACGTGTCACGAAGGTATTGTATCTGGTCATCCGTAAGTTTTTTGCTTGATACGATTACTTTAACGGAATCGTTCATTAAATCATTTATAATATCATACTCAGGTTTATATTCAGCTTTGATTTTTGCATTATTATATAAATGAGTGAACGTAAATACTTCAGTATCAATAATAGGTTGGAACGATTCATCAGCTGCAATTTTGATGTCTCCCCTTGTAGGCGTTTCATCAAGGCGTTTATTAGTTCCCCCGGTACATGAAGCCAAAATAAGCAGTAATCCTATAACAGGATATCGCATTTTTGATATTAGTTTATGACTGTTCTTTTTATTCACTATTTTACAGCTCGGGAAACTATCGTTCTGGCTCGCAATAATAATAAAATTTTGAATAACTGATACCCGGTTCATATCCTTTAAATTTTAATAAGGGGTTAAAATTATCTTTAATAATAAACAGTGCAAAGTGCATGCCAAGGATCATGTGAAAATTACTAATACTCTTCATAATATGCTTACAAAAGTGAAAAAATCACTCATTGTCTTTATCTTTTGTAAAGAAAACTTCAATAATCTCGTGATAGGTCCTGAAAGCCCTATATATGCCATAAAAGATAAAAGTCGATCCAATAATAGCCAAAACAGCCGGGTCAAGAGTACTGTTTTTAAAAAAGAATATCAGGTAAGCGCCTGCTCCCAAATAAAAAAACACCATGAAAAGTGAAAAAATGGTTGTAAATTGTTTCATTATTTTATTCTCGTTCATCACAATAAAATTTTATGTAAAATAAACAAAAAATCAATTAACTGTCAATATAAAACTAATAAATTCGTTATAATCCTCTGAATTAAATTAAATAAAAGTGGATTACTATTTAAATAAGTAAATTACTCTCTAAACAGAAGAGAACAATCTCCATAACTTAAAAATCTGAAATCATTTTCAAGAGCATATCCATAGATTTTTTTCCAGTTATTTCCAATCCATGCTGAAATGAGTAGGAGCAGAGTGCTTTTAGGTTGATGAAAATTAGTGATTATTCCTTTTATCAACCTGAATTCGTATCCCGGGATTATCATTATTCTGGTCGAAGCATGAAGAGCCGGTAAATTATGTTCTTGTAAAAGATTCAGTAAAGCTTCAAGTGATTGCTTTACGGATGTATCTGTATTCATATCGTATGCTTCCCACTGTCCGAGGGAAAGTGAAAGATCCGAACTATAAGCTGACGGATCCTTTATTATCTTAACTCCCAACCAATACAGACTTTCAAGTGTTCTGACCGATGTTGTGCCGACAGCAATTATTTTACCATGATTTTTAAGAAGTAATTCAATTGTATTTGACTTAACAAAGAAATGTTCACAATGCATTTCATGATCCAGAACATTATCAGATTTTACAGGTTTAAAAGTTCCGGCACCAACGTGCAGAGTTATTTCAGTTGATTCTACTCCTTTTTCCTTAAGTCTTTCCAGTACAAAGTCCGTGAAATGCAGACCCGCAGTTGGGGCCGCTACTGATCCTTTTATTTTGGAATATACTGTCTGATATCTGGTAACATCTTCTGATTCATCATCACGATTGATATAGGGCGGAAGAGGTATGTGGCCGATCGCTTCAATCACCTGTCCAAAACTTATCTCCTGACAATTCCACGTAAAACGTATTCTCCATGTCTCACCCTCGGCTTGAAGCTTTTCTGCACTCAAAATATATTGCTGCCCTCTATAATTAAAATATGTTGATAATGTTCCCTTTTTCCACTTTTTAAGGTTTCCGATAATACATTTCCATTCCACAGGTTTTCTGGAACCAAATACTAATTCATATTCACAAGGCGAAAGAGGTTCAAGGCAGAAGACTTCAATGGCGGCTCCGGTCTCTTTTTGAAAAAGAATACGGGCTTTAATAACACGGGTATTGTTAAAAACAAGCAGGGAATCTGAAGGCATGTAATTTTCTATGTTCCTGAATATGTCTTTAGATATTTTATTATTATTAAAAATAATCAGTTTGGATAAATCCCTTTCATTAACAGGATGTTGAGCTATTCTTTCAGGTGGAAGATAATAATCGTAATCGTTAAGATCGATTTCTCTCATAAAAAAACTTTTATTATATTTTGTCTCGATTTTTTCCGGCACAAAATTAACTATTATTATAAGGTGCGTGCAATTAGGGGCAAATTATTAACTTTGCATCGCAGCAGGCTGTTCCATCGTCCCGATTTATCGGGAAGGAAAGTCCGGGCAACACAGAGCACCATATTTCCTAACAGGAAGATATCTGCGAAGGTATAGTAGTGTAACAGAAAATAACCGTCCCGATTTTATCGGGATAAGGGTGAAAAGGTGAGGTAAGAGCTTACCGGTCCGCGTGGCAACATCCGGAGCCGTACACCTTATGGGTTGAAAGACCATGTATACCGGCGGTAAGGGCTGCTCGTCCGATGCCGGGGGGTGGGTCGTATGATCCTGATAGTGATATCGGGACTAGATAAATGATGGAAAACGGTTTTAATTTCTTTTGCAGAAAACAAAATCGTACAGAATCCGGCTTACAGGCCAGCTGCTAAAAATAAAAAATTGGGATACGCGATTGCATATCCCAATTTTTTTTAATTGGGTTTTATTTCACTTTAAAGAGACTGTCTTCTATCGGGACATTTACTTCTATCTTATCCAGGAGGATTACCGCAGCTTCCATTCCATTTGCCATTGTTGTTGTTTTCTTTGGCATAATAACACCTTCGGTATCGACATAATCAGTCATGTATGAATCAACATTCATCTTGGTTCCGGCCTGATCAACAGATGTCGATGTTTTGACAAGCATATATGATCCTTTATCAATGAATAAGAATATCGGAGTTCCCTGAAGGGTCGTTTTTAACTTAAATGCAGGTTTCTCGTTTACATTCTCCTGTCCTTCAAGGGTTAGTTGTCCGTTGCTGAAGTAGTTAAGGACGCTGTTACGGAATGCATTATTGTCCTGAACCTGTTTTAACTGTTCACCGGTTAATTCCACGGGATTATTGGAACCAGTCATGGGATTTATCATATATCCTTTTTCTCCGTCGAATACCGACACCATATCCTGTCCGTTAAAACTAATAGTACTCTTGACTTTATTGGGATTTTTGGATAATATTACCATTGGCATTTCCATACCCATTGATGACATCCTGCCAGTAACCTTTATTGATGTTACACCAGCAAGTTTATCAGATTTCATGGCTGCAGCATGGTTTTTTACAATTTCATCCAGCGTCTGAGCATTGATGACAGTAATTGCAACGAGTCCGGCTAAAACAAACACGAGTTTTTTCATGATATTGATTTTAAAATGAAATAATTAAAAGGAATTTATGGTTTTTCTTATTGCAACGAGCTTACTTAAAAGATTATCCATTTCAGAAAGTTTCAGCATGTTTGCCCCGTCCGATTTGGCAACTGCCGGATCAGTATGAGTCTCAATGAAAATGCCATCGGCTCCTACACTTATGGCAGCCTTTCCTATTGTCTCGATCATCTCCGGTCTGCCTCCCGATACACCAGCCTCCTGGTTTGGTTGTTGCAGCGAATGGGTAATGTCCATTATGACAGGAACCCCAACCTTCTGCATTATGGGAATATTCCTGAAGTCAACAACAATGTCCTGATAGCCAAACATATTGCCCCTGTCCGTAAGCATAACATTGTTGTTACCTGATTCCCTCACCTTTTCTACGGCAAACCTCATTGATGAACCTGACAGGAACTGACCTTTTTTAATATTGACCCATTTCCCGGTTTTTGCAGCTGCAATTAGCAAGTCGGTCTGTCTGCATAAAAAGGCCGGTATTTGAAGGATATCAACATATTCTGAAGCAATTTCAGCTTCATCCGGATTATGAATATCAGTTATAACCGGAACAGAAAATTCCTTTTTAACTTCTTCAAGTATCTTCAGCGCTTTTAAATCACCAATTCCTGAAAATGAATCGGCTTTCGACCTGTTTGCTTTTCTGTAGGAAGACTTGAACACAAAAGGGATCTGATATTTTTCAGACAGCATTTTCAGATGTTTTGCTATCTCTAATACTATTTTCTCGCCTTCAACAACACAAGGTCCAGCAATTAAAAGAAAATTGCCAGTCTCTGTAAACTTAATTCCCGGAATATTTATTTCAGCATTTGACATATTATAACAAAGTTAAAAAAATAATTAATATAGCGAAATTTGTCTCATATTTTCTTTGTACCACTTTGATGTACCATATTGAATATCGGTATTTCTGCCTTTAACACCTCACACATCACACCCACACCTGTTTTAATGCTTATCGTATTTGTAATAATCTTTCCACATTGCTGAGAGCCTCTTTCTGATATCATCTTCCCTGGCATTGACTCCGGGTTCATAGAAGACAGTACCTTTCAATTCATCAGGAAGGAAATTATCGGGAACAAAATTTCCTGAATAGCTGTGAGCATATTTGTATTCTTTCCCGTATTCAAGGTTCTTCATGAGTTTGGTCGGAGCATTTCTTATATGCAATGGGACAGGGAGATCTCCTTCAGCTCTAACCCTTTCTATAGCTTCATCGATTGCCAGGTAAGAGGAATTGCTTTTTTGGGAAGTTGCCAGATAGATCGCTGTTTCGGAAAGAATTATCCTCGATTCCGGCCATCCGATTACATTAACAGCCTCAAAACAGGCCTGGGCAAGGAGTAGTGCGTTTGGATTGGCAAGTCCGATATCCTCTGCTGCAAGTATCAGCATACGTCTTGCAATAAACTTTGGATCCTCACCGCCTTCGACCATACGGGCAAGCCAGTAAACAGCGGCATTGGGATCGCTTCCCCTCATGGATTTAATAAATGCTGAAATTATATCATAATGCTGTTCTCCATTCTTATCGTAAAGGGCAAGATTCTTCTGAACATGCTTCAGTACCATCTCATCATTAATGATGATTTTTTCAGATGACGCTTCATCAGCTTCCGAACTGACTACAAGTTCCAGCGCATTATATAGTTTTCTGGCGTCGCCGCCCGATATTCGTATTAAGGCTTCATGCTCAGTAATTTCTATGTCGTAGTTTGAGAGATAGCTGTCTTTTTTCAAAGCTCTGTTCAATAATTCAACCAGATCATTTTCAGTGAGGGATTTCATTACATAAACCTGGCATCGCGATAAAAGTGGTGATATGACCTCGAATGATGGATTCTCCGTGGTTGCACCGATTAACGTTATTATTCCCTGCTCAACTGCACTCAAAAGAGAATCTTGCTGTGATTTGTTAAAGCGGTGGATTTCATCTATGAACAGGATCGGATTAGGCTGATTGAAAAACTGTTGTTTTTTTGCTTTTTCAATTGTCTCTCTGACATCTTTTACCCCCGAATGGACAGCACTTAATTGATAGAATGGTCTCTTGGTGGTGTTTGCTATTATCCCGGCGAGTGTTGTTTTTCCTACTCCCGGAGGTCCCCACAAAATGAACGACGGGATATTCCCTGATTCAATAACTTTTCTCAGAACAGCGTTTTTCCCGACAAGATGCTCCTGCCCGTAGAACTCTCCAAGTTCTTTTGGTCTCAGTCTTTCGGCCAGTGGTTGATTTGCCAGCATTGTGAAATTGTTTTTGTAAAAGTAATAAAAACAATATTTGTTCTATTGATAATAAAGAAATGCATCAAAGAAATAGTGGTTTTTTGCTATAATTGTGCTTCAGTAATGCTGGAATCATGAAAAAGTATTTTCTATATCTGGTTGCCTTATTAATCCTGGCCGGTTGTTCGGGGAAAAGAGGAAGCAATGACGCGAAAAGCATTGAAGGCAGAGACATAGTAGCTGATAGTGGAATGGTGGTTTCGGCTCACCCGCAGAGTTCTGCCATTGGAGTGAAAATACTTCAGAAAGGTGGAAATGCAATTGATGCTGCAGTAGCCACAGAGTTTGCTCTTGCTGTTTGCTACCCTGAAGCCGGAAATATTGGGGGAGGAGGATTTATGTTGATCAGAACGTACGATGGTAAAACAGATATAATTGATTTCAGGGAAGAAGCTCCATCACTTGCAACCCGCGACATGTATCTTGATATTAAAGGTAATGTAACAGAAGGAGCAAGCACTGATACTCACCTGGCGAGTGGTGTTCCCGGAACAGTCGATGGAATGATTTTAGCTCACTCAAGGTATGGAAAACTTCCTTTCAGAGATGTCGTACAACCTGCTATTGAGCTTGCAGAAAAAGGTTTTCCTGTAACAAAGGAACAGGCTGCCTCGCTTAATTCCAACAGAACCATGTTTATTGAAAGAAACTCAGCCCGAACCGCATTTGTCAGGGATTCTTTGTGGAAAGAAGGAGATATCCTTATTCAGTTTGATCTTGCAGAGACTCTTAAAAGGATCAGAGATTATGGGAGGGATGGATTCTATGGCGGGAAAACAGCCCGCCTTATAATTAAAGAGATGCACAGAGGAAATGGAATCATTAATGAAAATGACCTGAAAGAATACAAATCAGCTTCACGGAATTCTATATCTGTTGATTACAAAGGCTATAAAGTTATTACCATACCTCCTCCTTCTGGTGGCGGAATAATGCTCATTCAGCTTCTGCAAATGATCGAACCATATCCTGTAAGAGACTGGGGTTTTCATTCCACGCAGGTAATTCATCTTATGGTTGAAGCTGAAAGAAGAGCTTTTGCTGATCGCTCGGAATACCTGGGTGACCCTGAATTTATGAAAAGCCCTTTCTGTAAATTAATTGACAAAAAATATATTATTCACAGAATGACCACTTTTGATCCCAAAAGAGCCTCTCAGTCTTTGACAATCAAACCTGGCTCTCCTGAAGGATATTCCAGCGAAGAAACAACTCATTTCTCAGTAGTTGATGCAGATGGCAATGCTGTATCTGTGACAACAACACTTAATAATACATTCGGGAACAGTATAGTAGTTGACAGCGCCGGGTTCATTCTGAATAATGAGATGGATGATTTTTCAGTCAAACCGGGTTTTCCGAACATGTATGGAATGGTTGGAGGCGAAATAAATTCTGTTCAACCTGGTAAAAGAATGCTAAGTTCAATGACTCCTACTATTGTTGAAAAAAACGGGAGACTGTCTCTGGTTGTCGGATCTCCGGGAGGCTCAACCATCCCGACATCAGTTTTTCAGGTACTTGTAAATGTAATCGATTTTGATATGAGTATTCAGGAAGCCGTTGATAAAGGGCGATTTCATCACCAATGGCTGCCCGATTATATAAGCTATGAAAAAAATGCTATTGACAGCATCACTGTCTGCAAACTCAATGAAATGGGACATAAACTCAAATCACGCAGTTCAATAGGCCGGGTTAATGCAATACAAATTCTTCCTGATGGCAGAAAATCCGGTGGAGCAGACAAAAGAAGTTATAATTCATCTTGTGGATACTGACAGATTTTGCGGTTCAATAATTTTTGCTAAATTGCCTCGAATTTATTTTCTTTAGAAAAAATAAATTAATACTTTTAACAGATAAAACTTGGTATTTTGTTTATAATCAGATCATAGATATTCTATTTGAATACATTCAGATATATTCAGTTATGAAAAAAACTTTGTTTATTGTTGGTATCATTCTGGTACTGTTACTTGTCCTGCCCGTAATTAACCTGATCAGATGGACTTTACAGCCGAAGAAGGCGATGAATATCGTATTAGTTGATAAGACCGTGCCAACTCTTGAACGTGAAAAGCACAAGTCATTTGACTGGATACTTACCAATGAGCGGTTTGTTAAAAAAGGGAAAAATAGTAGTTATTCTTATCTGAAAGACTATTATGGATTTATTCCAAAACGCCCTTTACGTGATAAGAAATGGGATAAAAATGAATATCGTCTGACTGAGCTTATTTCCATCGCTGAAAATAATGATGCTGTTTATTTTACCGACACATACGGAGTCTTTTTCAATGACTGGTACAGAGGAATAAATAAAAGCCGCAAATCAAGAAAAATTTACGGGGGCCTTAATAACAATGACTTTCTGCTTATCAAGGAAATGAAAGACAGGAATAAGCTCATCATTATGGAGTATAATGCATTTGATTATCCTACAGCAGAATTTGAGTCGGTCAGAACCCAGGAAAAGCTTGGAGTATCCTTTACCGGTTGGACAGGCAAGTACTTCCATTCTCTTGACTCTGCTTCGGTTGACTTTCCTGTCTGGATGACATCAATATACAGAAAACAGTATAATAAACCATGGACTTTTACAAAACCCGGTATCGTAATTCTTAAGGAGAAAGATATCATTGTTCTTGAAGAAGGGACTCATCTCAAGATCGCGATGCCTCATGTTGTAACTGATACTGAATATTGTGGAAAATATGGAGTTGCAGGTTCGGTAGCTTTCGATAATTGGTTCGACATAATTAATCCTCTTCAAAATAATGTTATATCAAAGTTCAGAATTGAAACAACAACGTTAGGCGATACTTTATTACAGAAAAATACATTAGATAATGAATTTCCTGCTGTTGTTCAGGACCCCGCCTCCCAACGGGTTTATTATTTCTCGGGAGATTTTGCAAATGCAGACATCCCTATGTGGACATCACGATTTAAAGGAATTACAAAGCTTAAAGGAATATTTTATTCCAGCAAACCAGATGATACAAGAAGATTTTTCTGGCTCTATTACCGGCCATTGATAAATGGGATCTTCAGCGATTATTACGCTTCAATGAATGCAAAATAGGAAACAAAAAGATCTATAAAATAAAAATACAGGCTTGTTCCAAACCTGTATTTTTTTTATCATCAATGATTACCTTTAATTGATTAGTAATCGGAGTATTGATCAAAGATAATTTATGAAGATATCAATAGTACAACCCGATCTGTTATGGGAAGACAAATACCGCAATTTTGCCAGTCTTGGCAAAATGATTCTGCCTCTTTATAACAAGACAGATATTGTTATTCTCCCCGAAATGTTCAATACGGGATTCTCAATGTCTGCTGAACGTTTAAGTGAGACTCCCGAAGGTGAAACCTTTAACTGGATGAAAATCATTGCACAAAGTGGTAACTTTGGGCTTTGCGGAAGCTATATGGTAAAAGAGAATGGTAATTTTTTTAACCGATGGGTTTTTGTTTCTCCTGAAAATATTTACTGTCAATACGATAAACGTCACCTCTTCAGCATGTCAGGCGAGGATAAATTTTTTACCCCCGGTAAAACGAGGGTGATATTAAGTTACAGAGGAACAAGAATTTGTCCGTCTGTCTGCTATGATCTTCGGTTCCCGGTTTGGACCAGAAATAAAAATGATTACGATCTTTTAATTTTTACGGCAAACTGGCCGGAAAGCAGGAGCGAGGTATGGAATACTCTTCTGAAAGCACGTGCTATCGAAAATCAATGCTATGTTGCCGGGGCAAACAGGATTGGAACTGATGGGAATGGAATTAAATATTGTGGCAATTCGATGATTATTAATCCCAGGGGGGAGGTCATCGCATCAGTTGGTATTAACGAAGAAACTTCTGTTTCAGCGGATATTTCACTGACTGAATTATCCCACTTCAGAAGGAAATTCCCTGTACTCGGCGATTCAGATGATTATACTATCATTTTATAGAATGACGCACTATTCGCGACTCAAGGCATTCAGAAGATCATCCTCATCGGTGTCTCTTTGTGTGAATTCTTCTTTTTTAACACGGAGTTACACTGAGTTATTAACGAAGTAACACGGAGTCTCCGGTTCCATTCTTCCATTCTTCCATTATTCCATTATTCCATTCTTCCATTATTCCATTATTCCATTATTCCATTCTTCCATTATTCCATTATTCCATTCTTCCATTATTCCATTATTCCATTCTTCCATTCTTCACATCATTTCTTAAGTGCATTGTAAAGAACAACAGCCGGGTGCAATGCTATTCGCCCTGTTCCGTCTTTGATCTGATGCCTGCAGCTGGTACCCGGAGCTGCAATAATAGTGTCGTTGCCAGATTTCCTTATTTCAGGGAACAAAACGAGTTCTCCTATCTTGTTTGATAAATCAAAATGTTCCTTTTCATAACCAAATGAACCGGCCATACCACAACAGCCTGATGGTATCTCTGTTACAGAATAATTGGGAGGTATCGAAAGCATTTCAATAGTACTTGATGATGATGCAATTGCTTTCTGCTGGCAATGGGCATGTAAAAGGATATCAGCCTTCTCATCGGTGAACAGTCCTCTGTCAATTCTTCCCGCTCTGTATTCACTGACTATAAATTCATCAACCATAAAAGCATTTCTGGCGATCTTTTCAGCATTATCACGGAGATCATCTCCTGCCAGGTCGGGATATTCATCTCTGAATCCTAAAATTGCCGATGGCTCAATTCCAATTAAAGGAAGCTCTTCGTTGATAATACCCGATAAAGCCTTTATGTTCTTCCTGGATGTGTTTTTAGCCCTTCTGATCAGGCCTTTGGAGATATATGTTCTGGCACTTACATTATGATCGGCAATAACTACTTTATAGTTTAATGTTGTCAGCAACTTTATTATTGTAATACCTATTTCCGTATCGTTATAATTTGTGAATTCATCAATAAAGATACATACCTGACCCTTGGGATTCGTCGGGTTGATCTTTGAAATATTTTTCCTGATCCACTTTTTCAAGGTAGTTTTATATAATAATGGGATGGATCTTTTTGAGGCAAAACCTGTGGCTTTTTTTATAAGCCCTGACGTTAATTTGTTCTTCAGAAAAAAGTTAAAGACAGAAGGAGCTAATGAACCTATTTGATTAATAACTGATATGTATGCTATTATTAATGATCTCAGAGGTATGCCATTTTTATCGTACCAGTGCTGAAGAAACTCTGATTTGATCTTGGCCATATCGACACCCGAAGGACATTCCGATTTGCATCCTTTGCATGCAACACAAAGATCAAGAATTTCATAGATCTCCTTATGATTCCATGGGTCGTCACCTTTGTTAAGGAATTCCCGTATAACATTAGCTCTTGCTCTTGTGGTGTTTTTTTCATCACTAGTTGCCATGAAGCTGGGACACATTGTCCCCCCTATTTTTATCGATTTCCTGCAATCAGCAGAACCATTGCATTTTTCTGCTGCTCTGACAATTCCATCACTTGCTGAAAAATCAAAGATTGTTTCAATTTCGCGGGTAGGCTTTCCTGGGATATATCTCAGGCATGTATTCATTTGCGGAGTGTTTGTGATCTTGCCAGGATTGAGTAAACATTCAGGATCCCAGCATTCTTTCACCTCTTTGAAAAGATTATAATTGTGCTCTCCGAGTATAATAGGAATGAATTCACCTCTCAACCTTCCGTCGCCATGTTCTCCACTCATCGAACCTTTATATTTTTTGACCAGGTAGGCTGTGTCGATACCTATTTTTCTGAACAGTTCTATATCTCCCGTATCTTTTAAGTTAAGTATAGGTCTGATGTGAAGTTCGCCGGTCCCAATATGGGCATGAAAGACCGCATCTTTGCCATATGAAGCCAGCATTTTTTCGATTTCATCAGTATATTCAGGTAATTGTTCTACATTCACGGCTGTGTCTTCAATAAGCGAAACAGGCTTTGGATCACCTTTCATATTTGCGAGTACACCAAGACCTGCTTTTCTGAGATCCCATACTTTTGTTATGTTTTTTCCTCTGATTATAGGGTAGGCGTATCCGTAACCGGCTGATTTAAGCTCGCTAATCATCCTGGTTGAAGTTAAGTCCAGCTCTTCTGGTGTTTCTTTCACAAATTCCACTATAACAATTGCTCCGGGTCTTCCCTCAAGGAAAAACCTGTTTTCCCGCTGGCTGCTATTATTCTCAGTAAGTTCAAGGATCCTGTTATCCATCATTTCCACAGCTGATGGTTTGTATTTCAATGCTATCAGATTAGCTCTGAATGCGTCACTTCTTTTTTCAAGATGAACGCATACCAGAGCCTTATTAACCGGAGGTAATGGAACAACATTCAGCTTTATCTCGGTTGTAACGGCCAGAGTGCCCTCCGAGCCGGCCAGCAACTTGCAGAAATTGAATTTATTTTCTGATTTTTCATCAAAAATCTCAGAATCAAGAAGCAGGTCAAGAGCATAACCTGTGTTTCTTCTTGGAATGGCAGGATCGGGATAATCTTTTTTTATATTCTCTACATTTAATTGATTGTCAAGGATGCTTCTGATATTTCTGTAAATATCTCCCTCACGATTTGTAAGATTGCATTTTGAATTAAAAGTTACTCTGTCGACCGGACCGAAAATTGCTTCACTGCCATCACTCAGGATTGTCTTCAGCTCAATCAGATGATCCCTTGTTGATCCGTAAACAACAGAATGTGATCCGCATGCATTATTGCCAACCATACCGCCAAGATTGCACCTGTTGGAGGTGGAAGTTTCGGGCCCGAAAAACAACCCTTGTTCTTTGAGTTTCAGGTTAAGCTCATCAAGAACAACTCCTGGTTCAACCCTTACCCACATCTCCTCTTTGTTTATCTCAAGTATTCTGTTCATATATCTTGAGACATCGACAATCATTCCCGAACTGACAACCTGGCCTGCAAGAGAAGTACCTCCGGCCCTCATGGTAATACTGGATTGCTCTTCGGCAGCAAATTGAAGCATTTTTTTTATATCTGATGCTCCTTTGGGCCAGCCGACAGCTAACGGTTCCTCCTTATATACTGAGGCGTCGGTTGAATATATGGTGGTTGTAATATTATCATACTTAAGATCGCCATCAAGGCTTTTGCGAAGCTTGTCCAACTTTTGGGAAAATACATCCATTTCAATAGCATAATTATGAGCCGCTAATTTAGGAAAATGATTTAATCATGTTTTATCAGAGGATTTTTTTTAATTATGATTTTTATTGAGAAAAGATTTCTGAAATCTGTGTTTCCTGTTGACTGAATTATTGACTTCAATTATTCCTGATATTAATCATGCATCGCAGGTTGCTAAATCGAACTTTTTTTTCATAACTTTACGGCAAAAATTGAAATTCATTAAAATATTGATACACAATGGAATTATTAGATCAAATTAAACAAAATGCCAGGAAGCAGAACAAACGGATTGTTCTTCCGGAAGGTTATGAAGAGCGGAATATTAAAGCTGCTGATATTGCCATAGGAGATGGATTGGCTCAGATAATTTTAATTGGTGATCCGGAACAGATAAAATCTGATGCTGAAAAGTTTGGATTAAAAAATATTTCAAAAGCTACGATAATAAATCCCAAATCGCACAGCAAAAAGGATCATTATATAAACATGATGGTTGAAATCAGGAAAAACAAGGGAATGACCATTGAAGCCGCTTCAAAGCTTATTGAAGATCCTCTTTACCTTGGTGTTATGATGATCAAAAACGGAGATGCTGATGGAGAAGTTTCGGGTGCCGATCATGCTACAGGCGACGTACTTAGACCTGCTTTTCAGTACATTAAAACAGCCCCCGGGGTCTCTGTTGTGTCAGGTGCATTCATTATGATTGTACCCGATAAAAGCTATGGGGAAAACGGAATATTCGTTTTTGCTGACGGAGGAGTGAACCCGAATCCTACTGATAAAGAACTGGCTGAAATAGCTGTAACAACAGCTCATACGGCTGAAGCAATTGCAGGTATTGAACCGAGAATTGCCATGCTTAGCTTCTCTACAAAAGGAAGTGCAAAACATGAATTAGTCGATAAAGTTGTAAGTGCCACAAAGATTGCGCAGGAAATGGCTCCTGATTTAATGATTGAGGGAGAGTTGCAGGCCGATGCCGCCATTGTGGAGTCTGTCGGACAGAAAAAGGCTCCGGGAAGCAAAATTGCCGGAAAAGCTAATGTACTGATCTTCCCTAACCTCGAGTGTGGCAATATAGCCTATAAGCTTGTTCAACGTCTGGCTCATGCTGAAGCTTATGGGCCCATTCTTCAGGGTATTGCTGCTCCTGTTAATGACCTTTCAAGGGGATGCTCAGTAAATGACATTGTCAGCATGATAGCTATAACATGTAATCAGGCTGCGGGTAAAAAGTAAATCAAAATTTCAGTTTAAATATATATACATCAAAAAATGATTATTCTCGTTTTAAATTGCGGAAGTTCTTCCATAAAATATCAACTGTTCAATATGACAAATGGGGCAGTGCTTGCAAAAGGTGGGGTTGAGCGCGTTGGATTGGAAGACAGCTTCATGACACATAAACCTGCAAATAAAAAGCCTTTTAGTATTGTTACTGATATCCCGGATCATTCAGTGGGGATATCTATGGTAGTACATGCCCTTTGCGATCCTGATCATGGTGTAATTAAAGATGTCAATGAAATTAAGGCTGTCGGCCACAGAGTGTTAATCGGAGGTGAAAACTATAAAGAAAGTGTCCTGGTCGATGACGCTGTCAAGAGAGATATTGAGATTTGTTTTGAACTTGGTCCTCTGCATAATCCCGCAAATTTGAAAGGTATAGTATCTGTTGAAAAACTTATTCCTGGAGTCCCTCAGGTAGCAGTTTTTGATACTTCTTTTCATCAGACAATGCCTGACTATGCTTATATGTACGCCCTTCCTTATGAATACTATGAAAAATACAAAGTCAGAAAATATGGTTTTCACGGAACCAGTCATAAATTTGTTTCAGCCAAGGCAGCAAAACTCATCGGAAAAGAAGCAAAAGACCTTAAAATAATATCCTGTCATCTTGGTAACGGAGCCTCTGTTACTGCAATAAAAGATGGGAAATCAGTTGATACATCAATGGGCTTTACCCCGGTTGATGGATTGATGATGGGAACGAGAACAGGATCTGTTGATCCGAGTGCAGTTTTATATATTGTTAATAAAGAGCACCTTAGTGTTGATCAGGTTAGTACATTAATCAATAAAAGGAGCGGAGTTCTGGGTATTTCTGAAATATCTCCCGATATGCGCGATCTTGAAACAGCTGCAGCAAAAGGGAATGACAAAGCAATACTTGCTCTTAAGATGTATGCATACCGTGTTAAAAGATTTATTGGTTCATATATTGCTGCATTGAACGGTTTGGATCTTCTGATATTTACAGGAGGAATAGGAGAAAATGACTTTAACATGCGGAAGATGATCTGCTCCGACATGGAGAGCCTTGGAATAATTTTTGACGAGGAAGTTAATAATGGATCAAGGGGTCAGGACCTTATCATTTCAAAACCTGAATCCAGGGTTACTGTAATGTCAGTAACAACTGATGAAGAATATGTTATTGCATCAGATACACTTGCTATTGTTGAACATCATAAAGTTTTAAACTAATAATAAAATTGTAATTCAATGGTGCTAAAGACTCTAAGTGACCTGAAACGGCTGGTGGATGGCAGTCCAATGAAAAAACTTGTTCTGGCCGCCGCACAGGATCAACATTCCCTGGGTGCAATTATCAAAGCCTGGAAAGCCAACATTGTTGAACCGATTTTTGTCGGAGACAGAGATGGAATACTTAGTGTTTGTGAATCCAATAATTATGATATTTCCGGGCTCCGTATAATTCACGAACCCGACACTGAAATGGCAGTTGAAACTGCTATTAAGATGGTCAGCAGTAAACAGGCGGATATTCTGATGAAGGGGAAAGTTGGTACTTCCATTTTACTCAAAGCTGCCCTTAACAAAGATTGGGGATTAAGGACAGGTAATCTGCTCTCTCATATCGCCTTGTTTGAGGTATCTACTTATCATAAAGTAATTGCAGTAACCGATGTGGCAATGAATATTGCTCCTAATCTTAAAGACAAAATTGCAATTCTCAACAATTCTGTAGCCTGTCTGAATAATCTGGGTTATAAAATGCCTAAAGTTGCTGTTCTGGGGGCGGTGGAGATGGTTAATGAGAATATGGAAGCTACCCTCCATGCTGCCCTCCTGTCAAAAATGAATCAGCGCGACCAGATAAAGAATTGTATTATCGATGGCCCTCTTGCCTTCGACAATGCTGTCAGTCTGGAAAGCGCACAGTTTAAAGGAATAAAAAGTGAGGTCGCAGGAGATACGGATATCCTGCTTATGCCTGACATTGAAGTTGGTAATGTCTTATATAAATCGCTTGTTTTCTTTGCAAAAGCTAAAGTCGCTTCCATAATACTTGGAGCAACGGTCCCCATTGTCCTGACATCGAGATCCGATTCGGAACAGGCAAAGTTCGATAGTATATTGTTAGCCGCCGCTGCAAGTAAATGGTGAAATTATGATCAGACACCTTGACCAGATAGAGGAAAAGGTACAGGCACTTAATAAAAAGTACCGGATTGCAGTTGCTTGTGCACAGGATGTAAATACTATTGGAGCTATTCATAAAGCTGTTATTAAAGGATTTGCCGAAGCTATTATGATCGGGCAACCTGACGAAATAATTAAAGTCTGCAAATCAGAAGCATTCGATAAAAACCTTTTTACTATCGTTTATGCTGATAATGAAACAGATGCATCAAGGGAAGCCGTCAGATTAGTAAAATCAGGTGATGCCGATATAGTTATGAAAGGACTTGTCGGGACTGACAAGTTCCTCAAAGCTGTAATGGACAGAGAAAAAGGATTGATGATTCCTGGTGCAGTGGTCAGCTATGTGGCTGCGATGGAGATCCCATTATACCATAAGCTTCTTTTTGTTACTGACCCTGCAGTCATCCCGTTTCCTGATCTTGATCAAAAGATTGCCATGGCAAATTATGCAATTGGAATGGCACTCCGATTCGGAATTGAAAAACCGAGAGTTGCGTTAATAGGTGCCTCAGAGAAAATGAACCGGCATTTTGAAAACTCAGTTGACTATGCCGTTATGTGTAAAATGGCTGAAAGGGGTGAAATAAAAAATTGTATCATGGACGGACCTCTCGACATTTTTCTGGCATGTGATAAAAAAAGTGTTGCTATTAAAAATGTAGAAACTCCTGTTGATGGCGATGCTGATATTTTGTTATTCCCATCTCTCGAATCGAGTAACCCTTTTTATAAAGGCTTGATGCTATTTGCACAGGGTGAATTGGCCGGACTTATAAGAGGAACCGAGAAACCGGTCGTTGTCATGTCCCGAAGCGAAAGTGAAAAATCAAAATATTATTCTCTTGTTCTCTCATGCCTGATGGCATAAGAACGGTAAAATCTAATTTCAACAACCTCCTTATATGGCAAAACGGCTAATACTTACAATCAACCCAGGTTCTACCTCAACTAAGTTTGCACTTTTTGAAGAAGGTAATCTGATTTTTGAAAAGAATGTACGTCACTTACCTGAAGAGATTGCTTCATTTGAAAAAATTGCCGACCAGTTCCGTTTCAGGAAGGATCATATAATGAATGAACTCATTGAAAGGAAAATTGACACTGCACGTATTGCGGCGGTTGTCGGAAGAGGAGGATTGGTCAAACCCATTGAATCAGGTGTTTATAGGATAAATGCACGGTTGAAAGAGGATCTTGAAACAGGAATCCTTGGCCAGCATGCATGTAACCTCGGAGGCTTGATTGCCGATGATATTGCTTCCTCGTTGCCAAATGCGGCTGCGTTTGTTGTCGATCCTGTTGTTGTTGATGAACTCCAGCCAGTAGCACGGATTTCAGGTCACCCCGAAATCGAAAGAAAATCTATTTTTCATGCTCTGAACCATAAAGCTGTTGGCAGGATGTATGCCTTTTCCATCGGCAGGAGATATGAAGAAATGAACATGATTATTGTTCATATGGGAGGAGGAGTAAGCGTCGGAGCTCACCAAAAGGGCAGGGTAATCGACGTAAACAATGCCCTGTATGGCGATGGACCTTTTTCTCCTGAACGATCGGGAGGACTGCCTTCAGGTCAGCTGGTTGATCTTTGCTTCGATGGCAGGTTCACGAAAGCTGAACTTAAAACGATGATTACTGGAAAAGGAGGAATGATAGCCTATCTGGGGACTAATGATTTTCAGAAAGTTTGTATCGATGCGGATAACGGGAATGAAAAAGCCGCACTTATCAGAGATGCTGCTGCCTACCAGGTAAGCAAAGAAATTGGCGCCATGGCGGCAGTTCTGCATGGAAATGTTGATGTGATTATTCTTACAGGCGGTATGGCATACCAGGATTCACATGTTAAAAAAATTGAATCGATGGTGAAATTCATCGCCAGTGTGTATGTTCATCCGGGGGAGGGCGAGATCAATGCATTGGCTTTCAACGGCCTTTTAGCCCTCGATGGTAAGGTCGATATTAAAACATACTCTTAGGGATTGTTGCTTGCTACTGGTAAAATCTTCCCGTTAAAATAATTCTGGCCTCTTAACGCAAAGTCACAAATATATTCTGCCATCTCTTTTGCATTGACAGGTGCTTTGTGACCAGGAAAAGCCTCTTCAAACATTTCTGTCTGTACTGAACCTAACGCCAGACAGTTGACTCTGACCCCGGAATCCATAAATTCTGTTGCCAAACACTCTGAGAAGCAAGCTAATGCCGCTTTTGTTGCACTGTAATATGAAAGTCCTTTGTACTTTGAACTGCCCTGGAAACCTCCCATACTTGAAATGTTTACTATATGAGATCCCTCGTGCATAAGAGGCTTTACAATTCTGATAACTGAAGAAGGCCCGATAAAGTTTGTTTCCATCATCAGCCTGGCTTCTGTGCTGGTCGTTTTTGTAATTTCTTTCGCAATCAGCAATCCTGCCATATTAATAAGAATATCGACATACCTGAAATGACCGCTTACAGCTTTTTCAAACATTTCAGCTTGCTTGTCAAAGACTGAAAGGTCTAAAGGCAATGCATGAACATTCTTAAAGCCGGATGAAAGACTTTTCAGGGCTTTTTCATTCCTTCCGGTAACAAGAATCTGGTTGTTAATATCTTTTGCCAGATAAAGGACTACCTCTTTCCCAATGCCCCGGGTGCCACCGTTAACTATAATATTCATTTTTTAACTTTGAATTGAAATTTAACTGCCTGACGAAAATCATCCTTCTAAGATATTAATTTATTACTTCATTGATATCCACTTAAATATAATTGATTTTTAACTGTATACAATTTAGTTCTTTGACATCTTGGCAATCTTGGTTTGTAAGTAGTTCTATTAGAGGCGTTTTGATTAAATTTGACATGTTGAAATTTTGGAGAATTCTGCAGTTTGTTTTAATTACCGTTGGCTTTAGCCAACGGATCAGGAAATACCAAAAGTACGGGCTTTAGCCCTCAAATGAAGGACTAAAGTCCCTATGGATGAGGTTGATATGCCGTTGGCTAAAGCCAACGGTAATTGAACGAAATTTTATACCAATTTGAATCTGAGGAGTATTTCATTTCAAATCGTCACCTTATCAAAAACAACTGCAACCTCGATGTATTCAAGATTTCAAAGAATGATATTTAATTTTTAGTGGACACTAAGTTATTACTTATTGAGTAATTGCAGAAGATGAGCTTTTTCATGAACTATAATTAATTATAAAATATTAGTTGAAACGCATTTGTATATACCATATATTTAGCTTTTGCCGTATATTTGGGAAAAATTGGTTTTGCTAAGCTGAAATAATTAATAAATCTTATGACTGAGATGACTGATCATAAAGTGTCAATAATAGGATGTGGCAATATAGGATTATCGTTGTTGAAAGGATTGATAAGAAACAATGCCATCCCTGCAAAGAATATAACTGCGACCAGAAGGAATATTCAGGAACTGAATAATTTAAAGGAATACGGAGTCAGATTGACAACAGATAATGTCAGTGCTGTTGAAGGATCCGATTTGATTATTGTGGCCGTAAAACCATATAACATTATAAATATCCTTAAATCGATAAAGGAGCATCTCGATCCGGAGAGACATATCCTGATATCTGTTACTACCGGTATTACTCTCAGCCAGATTCAGGATGTAATTCAAATTTCAATGCCTGTATTCAGAGCAATGCCAAATATATCTGCCAGCGTAGGGAAAGCAGTTACTTGTATATGCCACAACGGAGCGGATGAACAAGATATCGAATCTGTAAAATACCTGTTTGATAATATGGGTACCACGATGAGTATCGATGAAGAACTGATGGAATCGGCAACAATACTGGGATCCTGCGGCATTGCATATGTCCTTAGATTTATAAGAGCAATGATCCAGGGCGGTATTCAGATCGGATTTGATGCAAAAACAGCAAGTGCAATCGTGAATCAGACGGTGAAAGGAGCTGCAGAATTATTAATAGACAGCAATGAACATCCTGAGTATGAGATTGATAAAGTTACAACGCCAAAGGGATGCACGATAGTTGGACTAAACGAAATGGAACATAATGGATTCAGCTCATCACTGATAAAAGGGATTATTGCTTCATACGAAAAAATTGAAAAATAAGAAGCTTTATATCAATAATTTACTTGACAAGATCAAATGTTTACCATTTCTCGTACAATTAATCTTTAACATAAAAGAATACTGATCGTGCATATGAAAAGTGAAATTTTTCCGTTTATTTGCAGTATTTACATATAAAGTTTCAAATTTGTGAGTATGAATCTTAGTAATATCGATGCCTCCTTCAGGTGCCATTCAAGAAATTGTTTTTTTACAGTTATGTTATTATTTGCATCTGTTTCAACAATTTTTGGTCAGGAATTCCTCGATCGGGATGTCGTTGAAGAAAAACCGCCTTTGAAAGAGAGGTTGTTCTATGGCGGTAACTTCGGATTACAATTCGGAACAATCACTGATATACAGGTTTCACCTGTTGTTGGATTATGGGTATTGCCCCGCCTTGCATTTGCAGTGGGACCCGATTACAGATATTATAAGGACCCTTATGATGAAACTAATATATATGGAGGAAAAGGTTATTTGCAATTCGTTGTAATTAAAGATATTAGTACTATTATTCCTGGTGTGTCACATACAGGTATTTTTCTGCATGTTGAAGATGAACTTCTGAGCCTTGAGTCTTCCTTTTTTAAGGGCGATTCGTTTTCCGGCAGGTTCTTTACAAATGCCTTGCTTGCTGGTGCAGGGATTAGTCAACCCATAGGCAAAAGATCTTCATTGAATATTATGCTCTTGTGGGCTTTATATAATCCAGATTATGGACTTTATAATAATCCGGAAATGCGAATTAGTTTTAATTTCTGACTATTATCAATTTGTCGGGTCTTACCTGATTTATCCCCAATTATCTTAAAATTCATTAAATATAGTTTGCCTGCAGGCATATATAAATTATATTTGAGCCTTTTTTAAAGTTGAAATAATGTTGACATAAACTTGAAATAAAGTTGAAATGAAAATTGAAAAGAATAAAATGGTCTCTCTTATATATGAATTGAGGGAAAATGACTCTAAAGGCAGAATAATTGAAACACTTGATGAAACCCGGCCGCTGAAATTTGTCTTTGGCTCCGGTAGACTGCTTCCTGATTTTGAATCAAACATAGATTCATTGAATAACGGTGATCTTTTCAGCTTTGCTTTGAATTCTGAAAAGGCTTATGGTGAAAAAAGGGAAGAGATGATTGTAAATGTTCCGATTAATGTTTTTGAAAAGGATGGGAAATTCAATGAAGAAATCTACAAAGTAGGGAGCGAGGTACAGATGATGGATACCGAGGGAAATCCTTTGAGTGGAATAATCAATGAAATTACGGATGCATTCGTCATAATGGATTTCAACCATCCTATGGCCGGGGTTGATCTTTTTTTCTCTGGAAAGGTTGTTGATGTTCGCGATGCTACTGAAGAAGAACTTGCAGCTCTGAATCATTCATGCTCTTGCTCATCTTGTGGCAGCAGCTGCGAAAGCGAATGCTCAGGTGGTTCATGCTGCTAAGTCAGTAATCCTGAAAAATTCTATATCTTAAGATCTTCTCCTTCTGATTTTGCCACTATAACTGCACAACATGAATCACCATATACATTAATTGTGGTACGGAACATATCCAGTATACGATCTACTGCGAGGATAAGGCCAATGCCCTCAAGTGGCAGACCAACAGCATTAAGAACTACGGTCATCATGACTAATCCGGCCATAGGAATACCGGCGGATCCAATAGCGGCCAGAAGTGCGGTGAATATGACTATTAACTGTTGTCCCATAGTAAGGTCAATTCCATAAGCCTGGGCAATAAATATCACTGCAACACACTCATAAAGGGCCGTACCATTCATATTTACAGTGGCTCCAAGTGGTAAAGTAAAACTGGCAATCTTGTTCGAAACACCATCTTCGAACTCCACAGCTTTCATCGTCAGAGGAAGAGTTGCGTTTGATGATGATGTTGAAAAGGCTGTCAGTAAAGGTGTTGCCATGTTTTTCATGTGTTTTACCGGATTCGATTTTCCCAGCAATTTTACCGATAGAGGAAGTGTTATAAAACCATGAATGAGCAAACCAACCAACACTGTTATAAAGAAAAGTCCTAACCTGCTTATAACTTCACTTATCTCGTTTCCTTGCAGAACCTGCTGTGCAATAACTTTGGCTGTGATGCTGAATATCCCCAGTGGTGTAAACTTTATAATGAAAAGGGTGATTTTCATTATAATATCAAGTGCAGCATTAATAACATCAGTGATCAGGATCCGGGGTTTTTCATCTATCTTTGTAATAAAAAAGCCAAAAAAAATAGCAAAGAATATTATAGAAAGCATCTGACCCTGCATCAGTGCTTCAAAAATGTTTGATGGAATAATCTTAATAAGCGTTGAGCCAAAACTATCTGAAATTGCTGATATATCTTCAACCGGCGCTTTAAATCCCAGTTCAGCTCCAACCCCCGGTTTAATTGTTCTGACAAGCACAAATCCGGTAATGATCGCTGCCAATGTTGAAAAGATATAATAGGTCATTGTTTTTAAACCAAGGCGGCCAAGATTATCGGCATTTCCTGCACTGGCAACTCCTGTTGTGATTGAACATAGAATAAGAGGGATAATTATCATATTCAGAGAACGGAGAAAGATCACTCCGATCCAATTGGTATAGGTTGTCGTTTCAGGGAAAAAATATCCAAAAAATCCACCTGCAATAAGGGTTATAATAATCTGGTAATGTAAAGGGATTGAAAATCTAAATCTGGTCATCGAAATAGTTATTATTTTATTGCGACAAAGGAAATTAATTTTTCAGGAAATCCCTTTTAAATAAGGTAATATTTTGGTTTCGGCGAAAAATTATTAACCTCATGAGAATTCAATATTTGAACAAGACCAGAGGGAGGTCCGTAATTATTAACTTCTGAGGAATGCATCAAATAAAATTCACTTTCATCAGAAATCCATATTATATCAGAAAAAATATGGTATGGATAAAAATTCCGTTATCTGATTAATGCTTTTTCTTAAATCGTCTCTCAATTCAATATATAACCTACAATTTCAGACAGACTTGAAATTATTCATTACAACTGTGATTTTAGAAGTTACAGATTACAACAGTCAATAATTAAATGTGCATTCACGAAAGTTACATATGTGATCATGAAGATTATTATTTAAAATTACAGATGTAACCAGATTGATTTATCCTGTTGGATTACATAAGTAACTAAATCAAATAACATTTGTTAATTAATTTTAAAACAATAAATATCAATACGTTATATGTCACGATCTAATTTTATTCATTAAGTAAATGTATTAATTACAGGTAGATATGGCTATAAAATGTTAGAAAAACATATTATAACATTAAATACCAAATATATAGATAACTAAACTCAAGTTCTGCGATAAATAAATCAATAAATTAAGGTGCAAAAAATCAGCAATATAACAAATGTAAAGGGTATTAAATAGATTGAAACATTTTTTCTAAATTACATTTGTAAATCATATAAAGTTACATGTGTAAATTTAAAATGATTTACATTTGTAATGCTAATAATTACATAAATGAAAGAACGGTTACTTGAATTTCTTAAGGTTGAAAATAAATCCTCAGCCCAGTTAGCCGAGGAAATAGGAGTTCAGCCTTCGGGGATCTCCCATATCCTGTCGGGAAGGAATAACCCAAGCCTTGATTTTGTATTGAAAATGCTTGAAAAATATAGGTTCCTTTCAACCGAATGGTTGTTATTTGGCACCGGTTCTATGTATAAAGATACTAAAATGCAGTCTCTGTTTGATGAAAGCTTCTTAACTGAAAAGGAAAAGGACAGAAAAGAGCCTGCAAATGAGAAAATTACAAAAGAATTAGAGTTTAATGATGATAATGTTGATGAAATTAAGACTGATCAGCCAGTTACGATAAAAACAAATTCTCCGTCGGTTGAGAGAATAGTATGGTTTTTTGATGACAAAAGTTTTGTTGAATATTTTCCTGATGAACGAAATCAAAAATAATACCCTGGTTTAATTTTCTGAAATCAGTCATTAAAATTATCTTTGTGCAAAATTCATACTGATGGCGAAGCGCATAGAAGATCTTAAAGTAATTGAAAATAAGCGCCTTACTAATGATTTTTTTATCCTGAAACTTTTGTCCGGAAGCAAACTTCCCGACTTAAAACCAGGTCAGTTTGCACAGGTGAAAGTTGAAGGTAGTTCTGAAACATTTCTCAGACGTCCTATTTCAATTCATGATGTTGATTTTGAGCTGAATACATTTAAATTGTTGGTTCAGGAGGTAGGAAAGGGAACTAAAACTCTGTCTAAACTTGAAAAAGGCAGTTTGCTGAATCTTATATATCCTCTTGGTAACTCCTTTTCTTTACCGGATAAAAATGAACATATACTTCTTGTTGGAGGCGGCTGTGGTGTTGCGCCTTTATTGTATCTTGGAAAATATTTAAAATCAAATGGTTATACTCCGGATGTTCTTCTGGGTTTTAGAAATAGCGAGCGGATATTAGAGTATGAGGAATACCTGAAAATAGGAGAGGTCTTTCTTACAACTGAAGATGGTTCCAGTGGAGAAACAGGCTATGTGACAAACCATTCTGTTCTTTTATCCCGACGATTCGACAGAGTTTACTGCTGCGGACCAGATTCAATGATGAAGGCAATTGCTCGATATTGTAATAAAAATAATGTTGCCTGTGAAGTATCGCTCGAAAATCTGATGGCATGTGGTATCGGAGCTTGTTTATGCTGTGTTGTCGATACAATCAGCGGCCATCGTTGCACCTGTACCGATGGACCTGTTTTTAATATAAAAGAATTAAAATGGTAAATCTGGGCTTTTCTATAGGCGATTTGCACTTTAAAAATCCTGTTTTGACAGCCTCAGGGACTTTCGGATATGGATCTGAGTTTGAAGATTTCTTTGATATATCAAAGCTGGGAGGAATCATTGTCAAAGGAACAACCCTTGAGCCCAGGGAAGGGAATCCTTATCCACGTATGGCTGAGACTCCTTCAGGAATGCTTAATGCTGTTGGTTTGCAGAATAAAGGGATTGATTACTTTGAAAAAGTTATATACCCGAAAATCTCATTGTACGATACAAATGTTCTCCTGAATGTAAACGGCAGCTGCATAGATGATTATGTTGCCATTTCTGAGAGGGCCAATTTCCTAGAGAAGATTCCGGCTATAGAACTTAATATATCATGTCCCAATGTTAAAAAGGGAGGAATGATTTTTGGCACCAACCTCAGTTCGGCAAGAGAAGTGACAAGAGCTGTCAGATCTGTCTGCAAAAAGAAGCTTATTGTCAAATTATCTCCGAATGTAACGAATATTGTTGATTTTGCCAGGATCGTTGAACAAGAAGGTGCAGACTCAATCTCTCTTATAAACACCTTGCTTGGCATGTCAGTTGATATAAAAAAAATGAAACCAGCCCTTTCTACTATAACGGGCGGACTATCCGGACCTGCTGTTAAACCGGTGGCAATCAGAATGGTATGGCAGGTATCTCAGGCAGTTAAAATACCGGTAATCGGAATAGGAGGAATTATGACAGCTGACGATGCTCTTGAGTTCCTTCTTGCCGGCGCAAGTGCTGTTCAGATAGGAACAGCTTCTTTCATAAATCCGCTTTCTTCAGTTCAGATTGTGGATGGAATAGAGAATTATCTTAACGAAAAAGGTTTTTCCGATATTAGTGAAATAGTTGGCTATATTAACAGAAAAGCCTGATTTATAAAGATATGTAATCAGAAAATGTCAATTATCGGACCCAAAACAATTTATAATTCATTATTAGATTTCTGATTTTTACTATAAATTTGTAAGAATCCTAAAATATATTGTTTCAATTTATTAAATATTTCTGATATGACTGAAAATGTACAAATTGATGATCTTGATAAGAAAATTCTTGATATCATTACAAAAAATGCAAGGGTCCCATATCTTGAAGTTGCAAGAGAATGTGGCGTTTCGGGCGCTGCAATACATCAACGTGTTCAAAGGCTTATCAGGGTAGGCGTAATAAAAGGATCGGAATTCAAGGTCGATCCTGTAATGGTTGGATTTAAAACATGTGCATACATTGGTATCTTTCTTGATCATCCCGGCAATTTTCGTAAAGTTGTTGAAAAATTCAAAGACATTCCTGAGATCATTGAATGTCACTATACTACAGGTAATTATTCCTTATTTATTAAAGTATATACCCGCGATAATGAACACCTTCGTATGATTCTTACGGATACAATTCAGAATATTCCGGGTATCGTCCGTACCGAAACACTAATATCTCTCGAAGAATCTATAAACAGACAGATACCTGTTCTTTCGAGATAAAAAATAATTATTGCATAATTTCGGATAGAATAACAGAAGAGGCTGCCTCTATATGAGACAGCCTCTTCTGTTCAGGTTCAATATTCCTCTGTTTCCTTCTGTGTAAGTTCCTTTTTCTCTTTTCGACCTGCTAATTACTAAACATGAGTTTCACCGGTCCTATCAAGCCTGATTTTAAAGTCTTTCCCGGATATCGTGTCGGAATGGTCAGATAATGATTAGCCAGAGTGTTATATACCAGTATCTCAATTTTATTATCTCCTTCCTTTACAAATTCTGAAATATCCAGTTTCCATGGAGGTGAAACAAGAATACCTGCTGACTTGCTATTCACTATAACTTCTGCTGTTGCAACTACTTCACCTAAATCGAGCATCACTCCTGAAGATGCCTGTGTCTTAGACAGGTAGAAGTTTTTGCGGTACCAGGCTCCTCCAGAGTAGTTTTCGAGTACAGAACCTTGTGACCAATCACCAGTCTGTGAAATTCCCTTTGAGCAATCGATCAGTATGGGCTCAGGTAAAGCCGAACCACTATAATTTCCTCTGGTTTGTTCTATCCGTAATGCCACTTTTGATTTTCCTGCGATGGGCTTGTCAAGAATAATCCTTTGTTGAGGAGGTAGACCTGATGTGAAATCTTTTATTTCTACAGGATTTCCATTAATCCATAGTTTAACAGAGCCATTGGATATTATTGTCATTGCTTTCAATCCCGGAGGAGCGGTGAAGCGATACCATCCTGCCGGTTTTTTGTCATCAGACTGAGTGTCAAATTTTACAAGTCCCTTTAAATCGCCCCATTCCATTGACAGGGGCGTTTTTACCTCAATATCGGGGGATCCTGCCATTAACATAACAAAATGACCTCTGCCGGGCTTATTATAGCGCAGGAGCAAAGGATTTCCTCCCTGCTTAAGATTCAGTGGCAAAGCAGGGTCTTCAATTTTCTTCTTATTCAGAATGATGACTTTCGGTTTTAATCCACCCAAATCTATTTCTGCTTTGCCTGACTTTTCCACAAATGCAGAGGTTGACAAATAATAGCATGAGCCTTCTTCTTCTTCCTTGTACAGGATCTCGTTCAATCCCTCTGTCGGCTTGCCAAGGCAGATGAAATCATTGCTTATGTACTCTTTAAGTCCGTGATATCCCTGGTGCCCCGGGTCTCCTTCAACACCAAAACGCCAGGAAAAGCTGTATGGCAGCCACTTATAGGATTTCCCATTGATTATAACCGGCTTTGAATAATCAGCATTCTTAAGGGATGAGAATTGTTTGTCGAGCTGATCAGTATTGATGTCATCAGGAAGAGGTCCGAGTTTCCAGAATTCAGGTCCGAATCCATAGGTTACGCGTGGCCATTTTGAGTCATCAAATCCTGGAAGTTCCCATCCGGTAACATCTGCAGTCTCTCCTGAGTAGCTAAAGATTCTGGCTTCGGCGCCGATCATCTGACTGGTTACGGGAAGACGGAAATCGCCCCAGCGGTTATCCATTGTAGGCTTCAGCTCAAATTCCCAATCCCCGTCCAGGATCATCTGCGAAGAGGCATTAGCCGTATTATTCTTTTCTCGTTTTAAGTCAGTTGTAGTCATCTCTTTGTCAATGTGAGAAAAAACAATAATCTGGGCTTCATTTGTATCGAGAGGCATTTTCACTATGGAAGCTTCTTTATTTTCAGTTTTGGTTAAAAGAGGTCTTGTCTTCCCTGTCCACGGATCCCACAATTCAGCATTACCTGTCGACCGGAATGTGCAATATGAGTCTTTTGCTGCTCCCATAACCATATATACATCACGTGCGCCAATCCTGCGGTGCATGGCTTTAACCGGACGGTCCGATGCAACATGACGAGGAAGAAGCTTGTCAATCTCTGTTTTAAGCTCAGCAGCATCTTTGACTATTATGCCGGTTCCATTTTTCCTGTTTACCTGTTTTTCTGGTGCTTTTTCTGATCCCGTCTCTTTTGCCGATACTCCGAAAATTTCTTTTACAACGGAATCAAGCTCGTGATCGTTACTACCTATACGATCGCTTGCTTCAGGTAACGATCCCACGGAAATCACTGTTCCTCCGTTCCTGTAAAATGCAAGTGCCTTTTGTATGGTTGACCAGTGTATAGCTTTCATGTCAGGCAGAACAAGGACTTTGAATGTCATATCTGAAACCTGAAGCATTCTTTCTTGTATACCGGCACGGGCAAGTGATTGATCGTCCATGAAAATGAAGTCATGTCCGCTATTGAATAGCTCTGTCCCAGAGTCAAATGCCGTCTTGGCAGCTTTATCGCCATCCAATTTGGCCTGTACCGGACTTACCGGGTACATTATCGCCACATCAGTTTGTAAAACACCCTGGCTAAGAAGGTATGATAACCGTTCAAAGTATTTCAGGAACACCTTCATATGGTCCCAGTAAGGCATCCTGAAGTGATAGCAGGGGGGAGCCCATTCCCAGAAACTTCCATATGTGGAATAGTACAAACCGTGCAGATTAAGAAGATTGCATCCGTAGAGAAAATTCTCGCATGTTGCAAACATAAGTCTCTCAGGTGTTGCTCCCCATCCAAGACTGTGGTAACCTTCCAGCCAAACCCTGGGGCGCTTGTAGAGTGCAGCAATCGAACTGGAAACTTTCCCTTTTATAAGGTCGGCATGACCACCCGGGGTGTCGTGCCCGGGAGCTGTATACCAGCGGATTGCCCTGAAATTATCACCATACATGCCAGGTTCTCTGCCTCGTCCTTCCGGATCGCACCCGTATATTTTACCACGCGACCAGTGCCAGTCGAATATCGGTTTGAAATACCTCTCTTCCGTCAGCTGAACCTTCACATCCATGAAGTCGAGCCTGCCTTTTACAGTAAGATCTCCCATGTCGGTGAACATTGCCGGGAGCAACTCAAACACATCATATCCCTTCTGTTTCTTAAATACTTCTTCAAAATCTTCTGTCCAGATACGATCGCCTACGCCAAACTGTAATTCATCCTGGAAAAAATAATTCAATCCGTCAGAAGACTGGTTGACGGCATTATTCTGGAATGGCTGGAAGAACTTGTCAATCACTGTCTTTCCTGATTTTGGGTGCATTGGGTTCAGGGTGCCAGGCATACGTTCTGTCGTGAAAACCCATATCTGCCATGCGCCTTCTTCAGGTGTCCATGTAAGTTTGGAGCTCTTTATAAATGAGTCAATATTTTTTCCCCGCCCTGATATTTTGCCATCTCTGACAGGATAGGCCCATACGCCAATGGCATTGCCAGGGATATCCAGAACAATTTTTTCATCTGAAGTGACTGTAATAATTGTATCGGTTTGCAGTTCTTGTCCCTGTATTTCCGGTATAGAATAAATGATCCTGTTAAAAAGATTCTCTTTTTTTGGCCAGTCCAGGGTATAACCACTCAGGCCGATACCCATCCCGCGTTTGTTGCATTGTTCTGCAGCAAATTTATAGTAATCCCACCATTCGTCTGAAAACACTTTTGGATCATCCATTATGGTTTTCCATGCACCTGTAATATCATCACTGTGTATATAGTTGACCTGCATTCCTGTAACTCCCTTCTTATGCAGTTCTTCAATCTGCCAGAGGAGCCGGTTCTTATCGAGTTTATCGCCACTCCACCACCAGAATGGCACTTCTCCATATCCGGCAGGTGGATCTTGAAAACCAGGCAAAACATCAAGGTCAGAAGACCGTGAAGGAAATCCCAAAGCATTAGCAGGTGGGAGAGGAAGGTAACCTGGATCACTTAACGCGATGTTCGTTTGTTTTATACCTCTAAATGATTCATCCTGAGCACAGAGTAATAATTGGGAACTCAGAAAAGCAGAACAGAAAAGAGCTGGCTTTAAAAATTTCATACAACTTATTTTTAACATAAACCTAACTTACAGGGTGTCGGCCGGGACAGTTTCGAATGCATCTTAAATCAAGGATTCCCAAATATAACTTATTGCAATAAAAAAAGCCCTCATTTCTGAAGGCTTTTGGTGATCCAACTGGGGCTCGAACCCAGGACCCCATCCTTAAAAGGGATGTGCTCTACCAGCTGAGCTATTGAATCCTCTTTTATTTTTGCGAGTGCAAATGTATAATATTTTTATTTTAATACAAAGGTAATATTATTATTTTTCATTTGATAAAAGGTCTTAATTAAATTAAATCCATTTTAAAAAAGAGCTATTTTTGCCTTTGGGATAGTCTGAATCAAAAATATAGCTATGAACAATCTTTTTAAAGACAAAGTTGTTATCGTAACCGGAGCATCTTCGGGAATCGGAGAAGCAACTGCCCGTGAGTTTGCACGTAATGGAAGTAAAGTTGTTCTGGCCGCAAGGTCGGAAGGAAAGCTTTCGAAAATTGTTGAAGAGATAAAAGCTCAGAATTTGGAAGCCAACTTTGTAAAAACAGATGTCAGCAGGGAAGAAGATTGCAAAAGGCTTGTCGAAAAAACTATTGAGTATTACGGAGGTATTGATATTCTCGTGAACAATGCCGGTATATCAATGCGGGCTTCTTTTCCTGAAGTTGATCTTAAGGTCCTTCATCGGTTGATGGATGTGAATTTTTGGGGAACTGTCTATTGTACAAAATATGCATTGCCTTATCTTGTTAAACAAAAAGGATCACTGATTGGGGTATCGTCTGTCGCTGGCTTCCATGGATTGCCGGGGAGGACTGGTTATTCAGCTTCCAAATTTGCAATGCACGGCTTTCTTGAAACAATCAGAATTGAATATCTGAAGAAAGGATTGCACGTCATGATAATAGCTCCCGGATTTACTGCTACTGATGTAAGAATACATGCGCTTACAGCTGACGGGCAGGAGCAGGGTGAATCGCCACGGGATGAGAAAAAGCTTGTGTCTCCTGAATATGTCGCTAAATGGGTACTTAAAGGGATAAGAAAGAAGAAGAGAAACAAATTACTAACATTGGATGGCCGATTAACTGCTCTCTTCCAGAGAATCGTTCCTTATTTTGTCGATTGGGCTTACTATTATGTGATGTCGAAGGAGCCCCGATCACCAATAAAATAAAGTTTACTTATACTATTTCTTATTAAGATATCATTTGATATATATTTTTTTATATTTGTATATATTAATTAGAAATTCAAACCAACTCAAACTAACATGAATAGCCTGTTTACAAAACGATTAGGGGTATTGATAAGTTTCTTCTCATTTATCTCTTCTGTCTCTTTTTCTCAACTTGAAAATCTCGATATTTTAAGAAGTGCCCCTTCTGACGGTGCAAAATTTGTTCAGGCATATGTCACTCCATGGGCAAACGCCTTTGGAGCCGGCCTTAACGGAGGCTGGTATAATACTGCAAAACCTCATAAGTTTGGAGGATTCGATATAACTACCGGAGTAAATGTAGGTTTTGTCCCTTCCTCGGCAGAAACATTTGATTTGTCGTCTATAGGCTTATCTTCAAATGTTAAATATGATGCAAAAATTGCTCCGACAGTTGCAGGACCTGATGAAGATGGCCCTAATGTTACGTATTCATCCAACGGAGTTGAATTAGCTAAATTTAATACTCCTCCGGGGACTGACTGGAAATATATACCTGTACCTACTCTGCAGGTCGGAATCGGTCTTCCCCTTGGTACGGAGGTTAAAGCAAGATTCATTCCTAAAATAAATATTGAAGATGGCAACATCTCTTTATGGGGAGTGGGGATAATGCACAGCATCATGCAATACTTTCCGGGAAATAAACTGCTGCCTTTTGACGTATCTCTTTTTGCCGGCTATACCAGTCTCAATGCAAATGTTCCGATAAGTCTGGACCCGGACCCTTCTGTTAGTCAGGCCTACTCAACCTATAATCCGTCAACTGCATTTGCTGATCAGAATATGAACGTAAAAGTTGGATCTTTAAATATTAGTGCAATTGCTTCATTTAACTTACCTGTCATAACATTCTATGGCGGACTTGGTTACAGCAAGACCAGGACAGGAATTGAGTTGTCAGGCTATTACCCTACCCCTGTACTGGTAACTTCTGCAACTGCAGCTCCAAAAGCTCAGTATAACGACAGCGGTGTAAAAAAAGGTGAAGATTTTCCGAATATGGATATTGAAAATTTCTCCGGATTACGAGCTAATGTCGGTTTCAGGGTTAAAATGGCTTGTGTCACTATACATGCTGATTATACAAGGGCCCAATACAATATTGTGTCAACAGGGTTGGGTATCTCGTTCAGATAACAGAAAACAAAAAATTTCTGAAATCCCCGGGAACCCAAAACTTACCCGGGGATTTTTTTTGGCCTCTGATTGTTAATTATTAGGTATCTTTAGGATGGGAAAATGTTTTTATCCATATAACAAAAATGAGTGCAGATTCACAAAAAATATATGCTGGTTATCGTGCATTGCTTAAAGCAGCAAAGAATACAGTAGCAAGTGAGGATAACATAAAAATCAGAAGAGCGTTGGATCTGGCTATGGTGGCCTGTTGTGACAGGTTAACCATTACCGGTGAACCTGAAATACTTCACGCTCTTGCTGTTGCCAGGATTATTGCAGGAGAGATAGGCCTTGGTCTGACTTCAATAATAACAGCATTATTACACGATTCTTATAACAATATTAGCCTTTCGCCCAAAGAATTGGAAAAAGAGTTTGGTGTAAAGGTCGTGGAAATTCTAAAAGGATTTTCCCGGATCACAAGTATCAATTCAATGCAGTCTTCTTATCAGGCTGAGAATTTCCGGAAATTGTTACTTAGTCTTGCTGATGACGTGAGGGTTATTCTTATTAAACTGGTTGAGCGGCTTGAATACATGCGAAATCTTGATAAGGTTCCGGAGAAAGACAGGCTGCCTCTGGCTTCGGAGACATATTTCCTTTATGCACCCCTTGCTCACAGGCTTGGCTATTACAACATCAAGTCGGAACTTGAAGATCTTGCAGTAAAATATCTTGAGCCGGAACAATATAATTATGTCGAATGTCGTCTGAAGCAAACCACTGCATCACGAAATAAACTGATAAGGGATTTCTCAGTTCCTCTGAAGGAAAAACTGGAGAAGCAAGGCTTTAAGTTTACTATCAAAAGTCGCACAAAATCAATACATTCCATAATGCTAAAAATGAAAAAGCAAGGAGTGGAGTTTGAAGAAGTATACGATCTTTTTGCTGTACGGATAATTCTTGACAGCGATACAGAGAACGAAAAATCCGACTGCTGGAGGGCTTATTCAATTGTGGCAGACATTTATCAACCTAATCCCAGCAGATTGCGCGACTGGATCTCTGTCCCAAAATCAAACGGGTACGAGTCTCTTCACACAACAGTTGTCGGCCCCAGAGGAAAGTGGGTTGAAGTACAGATCAGATCAGTCAGGATGGATGAGATTGCGGAGAAGGGACTGGCAGCCCATTTCAAATATAAAGGGATAAAAGCTGAAGGTGCGCTTGATACCTGGCTCTCAAAAATGCGTGATATACTTGAATCATCCGAAAAAGAGGGTGATGCTTTTTTAGATCAGGTACGATCGGGATTGTACACAGATGAAGTATTCGTTTTTACTCCAAAAGGAGATTTGCGTCAACTGCCTGCCGGTGCGACAGTACTCGACTTTGCCTTTGATATTCATACCGCGGTAGGATCTTCATGTGTCGGGGGAAAGGTTAACGGAAAGAATGTTACCATAAAACATGTATTGCAGAACGGAGACCATGTATCAATCATCAGGTCAAAAAATCAGAAACCAAAACAGGACTGGTTGTCCTTTGTAATTACACAAAAGGCAAAAACAAAGATAAAACAGGTTCTGAATGAGGAAAAAACCAAAGCAGCAGCAGAAGGAAAAGAGATGCTGATGCGGCGGCTGAAGAACTGGAAAATAAATTACGGAGATACAGTTATACAAAAACTGATAAGTTCACTTGATCTGAAAACAGCACAGGATCTTTATTATCTTATTGCAACCGAAAAGATTGATCTGCTTCAGATAAAGGATATTCTTCAGAAGGAGGAAACAACAGAGGCAAGCATTCCTTTACCATCTGTTCCCGAAAAAGAGACAAAAGATCTTATCGAATCTCAATATTCCGACTATCTCATAATTGCAGACAAGGTTGAGGGGCTTGACTATAAACTTTCCAAATGCTGCAATCCCGTATTCGGTGATAGTGTTTTCGGTTTTGTTACAATTTCGGAGGGAATAAAAATTCACAGGACAAATTGTCCGAACGCACACAATATGATCGCCAGATATCCTTACAGGGTTGTTGCTGCCCGATGGACCCAGACAAAGAATGTACCGTCATTTGTTGCATCAATCAAAATAACCGGAATTGAAGATGTTGGCATGGTCAATAAAATCGGGGATGTAATATCTGAACACAAAGCTGTTGTGCGCAGATTCAATTATTCGATAGACGATGGTATGTTTGAAGGAATGCTTAATATAATGGTACCTAACAACAATGTTCTTATGGGAGTTATAAGAAAGATCAGGGCGGTAAAAGGAATATTGAAAGCAACAAGGTCTGATAGTGTTTAATAATATGATCAATACCTCTGGTCGGGTCTGACCGGAAGTTTTGCCATCTTTTCTACCTCAAGCGATGGGAAGCCAAACTCTTCAACTATTTTTCCAAGGATCAGATAAGTGCCGCTTCCTTTAAATGGCCAGTTTTTAAGCGATTGAGAAAAATGAGTGGTATCAAAAAAGTTGCCTTCAGCATCGATGAAACATCCAAAATTCATCCAGTCATTTTTTATTGTCTTAATATATTTTACAGTAACCAGGTGTCCGACCATCCTGATTTTTTTCCCTTTATATTCATTCATCCTGCGGGCTGAAACCTCTCCGCGGAAGGATGTCACAAGCATATCGAACCAGCTCATTGTTACAGGAAATCCGAACAGTTCAATTTCATCGTAAGCATCTTCGAACTTTCCATGAGCCAGGTCTGGCAGTGAGAAGTTTTTGACAGGGGAGGAGAAAAGCGGACGGATACTTTCCTGCTTGTTTTTATTGATCATCATATGTGCTTCCCATAGAAGGACCGACTTCTTTTTTCCTGTGAACCTGAATGCTCCGGCCCTGATCAGAAGAATGATCTGCTCCAGTCCGGGGTTTACCCTTGTAACAAAATCATTCAGATCGGCGAACGAACCTTCAGCGCCGCGAATCTCTTCAATTGACAGGGCTATCTTATACTCAAGACTCATAATGTGGATGAAACCTAAATAGATATCGGTACCGTATATTGTGGTTTTGTAATTGCTTTTGTTTACACACGGCAACTGGATTGTAGCGCCGAACCTTTTTGCTTCGTGAACGTATACCCAGGTTCTGTAAAAACCTCCGAAATTATTTATTACAGCCACCATGAATTCAAGAGGGTAATGCGCTTTAAGATAAAGGCTCTGGAAGCTTTCAACAGCATATGAAGCAGAATGGGCCTTCGAGAATGAATACCCGGCAAAAGACTCTATCTGCCTCCATACCTCTTTTGTCACTTCCTCACTGTAACCCCTTTCACGGCAGTTTGAGAAGAACTTTTCGATAATCCGTTGCATCTCCTGTTTTGATCTGTATTTGCCACTCATGGCACGACGCAGGGTGTCAGCATCAGAAAGATCGAGCCCGGCAAAGTGATGACATACTTTAAGAACATCCTCCTGATACACCATAACTCCGAATGTCTCCTCAAGCTGTTCTTTCATTACCGGGTGTATATATTTGAATTTGTTTGGGTTATGAAACCTGAAAATGTATTCCCGCATCATTCCCGATCGTGCAACTCCAGGCCTGATTACAGAGCTGGCTGCTACAAGTGTTGTGTAATTATCGCATCTGAGTTTTTGAAGAAGCCCGCGCATCGAAGGACTTTCTATATAGAAGCATCCTTTTGTCTCTCCGGTTCTGAGATACTCTTTAACTTTTTCATCGTTCTTAAACTTTTGTATGGAATGAATATCCACTTCTTTCCCACGGTTCTTCATGATTATTTCAACGCTTTCACGGATATGTCCAATACCCCGCTGGCTCAGAATGTCGAGCTTCTCAAAACCAATCTCTTCTGCAGTGTACATATCCCACTGGGTTGTGGGAAAACCTTTCGGAGGCATATCCAGTGCGGTGTAGCATGTTATCGGTTCTTCGGATATCAGTATCCCTCCGGCATGAATACTCCTCATATTGGGAAAGTCAGCAATCTTAAGACCAGTCGAAAAAATTACACTGGTTATCTCATTCCTGTTTGTTTCGGACGAGGGATTATCAATCAGAGAATCAATCTCTTCTTTTGGCAAACCGTGAATTTTTCCCAGTTCCCTTACTATAGACTTTCCTCTGAATGTGTTGATAGTGCCCAGCAGAGCAGTGTGGCGGTATCCGTATCTTTTAAAAATGTATTCAATTACTTCGTCTCTCTCTTTCCATGAATAATCGATGTCGAAATCCGGGGGAGAACTCCGCTTGGGATTGATGAACCTCTCAAAGTAAAGGTTTAGATCAATAGGGTCAACATTGGTGATTTTCAAACAGTAAGCAACAATGGAATTTGCACCGCTTCCACGACCGACATGATAAAACCCCCGCGACATTGAATATCTGATTATGTCCCATGTTATGAGAAAATATGCTGAGAAACCAAGCTTGTCGATTATCTCAAGTTCATGCTTAATTCTTTTTTTTGCTTCATTATTCTGTCTGCCATACCTGTAAACCATCCCGTCCGATGCAAGCTTCTCGAGAAGAAGCTTGTCGTCGTATCTGCTCGCTGAAAAGATTTTTTTATTTTTTATACCTTCACGATCGAATTGCAGATTACTGTCATCCAGCACCTTTTTTGTATTATTGATTAACCATTGATTTTCCCTGATGATCTTTTCATTTTCAGAAGGCGTTTTGAAGAATTCATCTTCTCCGGCGCATTGCCATGGTTGCAGGTGACTAAGAAGAATGTTGTTGTCAACTGCCCTGAGACTTTTATGTACAGGAATATCTTCGGGCTCTGCAAATGTGACAGGTTGAAGCAGTACCATTGAGTTTCTGTTCAATGACGGGGTAAGTGCCAGCAGCCGGTTAAGTTCATCTGGTTTTATTCCTATACGTTCATTATCAAACAGTTTGCGGCCAGGAATCTTTTTCAGTGAATATATTATGTACGATTCTGAGAATTGAGGCGCCGGAAACGGAACCGGTGTTTTATTAAAATTCCGATCTGAGAGGAATTCATTCAGTTCCCTTAATCCGTTATTGTTGCGGGCAATTCCAATATACTGCAGTTCATTATCTTTCCTGAACTCGATACCTGCAACCGGTCTTATATTGTTTTTGCTGCATTCTCCGGCAAATTCAGGTATTGCAGTTGAATTATTTATATCGGTCAGTACAATGACATCAGCTCCGGAAGCTGATGCTTTTTGCACCAGTTGTTCCACGGACATTGTTCCGTAGCGCAGACTATAATATGAGTGACAATTTATATACATGAAGGTGCAAAGGTGCAAAGGTGTAAAGGTGTAAAGGTGTAAAGGTTCGAAGGTGCAAGGGTAAAATGACATTAATTAATCTTTCTTACCGTTATGCTGTTATGCCGTTATGCCTTAGTACCGTTGAGCCATTGTACCGTTGAGCCGTTGTGCCGTTATGCCTTAGTACCGTTGAGCCGTTGTACCGTTGAGCCGTTGTGCCGTTATGCCGTTGAGCCATTGAGCCATTGAGTCTTTGAGCCGTTAAAACCAGTATCTCTTCAGTCTTTCTTCCATCATATTTTGCTCTTTAAGAGCATTTTCAAGCTGTTTAAGGGCTTTTTCCTCTCTCTCGTTTATCGTCATTACTCCCGAGGCTCTCCTGACCGCATTTCGCCCGAAGCGCTTCCGCAGCTTGTCCATCGCCATATAAAGATTCACCTTTTCGGGGGTGTCATCAAACATGTCCAGTTGCTGAACTCCTCTCACCATATGGCTGAACCTGACACCAATAAGCCTTATCAGCATACGTCTCTGGTATAGACGGGCAAAGAGCTCTTTTGCAATATCTGCAAGGACATGGTCGAAGGATGTATATGGCATCCGTTTTTGCAGAGAATGAGTATCAAAATTCGAATACCTTATTTTTACCGTAATACACGAAGTGAGTTTTTCCTGCTTTCTAAGTTCGAAAGCAATTTTTTCCACCATGCTTACAAGCAATTGGTTCAGCCTGGCCATATCTGTGGTATCTTTTTCGAAGGTATGTTCGGTGCTTATCGATTTCTGTTCCGAATAGCTGAAGACAGGAGTGGAGTCTATTCCATTGGCCTTTTTCCATATCTCAATGCCGTTTTTCCCCATTAGTTTTTCAAGCATTTCAGCGGGAATGTTCCTTAAAGTATAAATTTTTGCAATCCCCATCGAGCGGAGAATATGGTAAGTCTTCTGACCAATCATCGGTATCTTCTTTATTGACAGGGGATCGAGGAACGGAAGCACAACATCTTTTTGCACCTCTATTTCGCCGTTTGGTTTTGCCTCTCCGGTTGCGATCTTTGATACGGTCTTATTTATCGAAAGCCCTATCGATATCGGCAGACCGGTCTCTTTAATTATGTATTGGCGCAATTCGTGTGACCATTTGTAGCATCCATAAAAACGGTCCATGCCTGTAAGATCAATATAGTGTTCATCAACGGATGCCTTTTCATACAGGGGCGCCCTCTCTGCAATTATGCCGGTTACCATATTTGAATAGTTACTGTAAAGTTCCATATCGCCTCTTATGACAATGGCATCGGGACACATATACCTGGCCATTTTCATTGGCATGGCTGAACTTACGCCATACTTGCGCGCTTCGTAACTGCAGCTGGCTACTACTCCACGGTCCGACATACCGCCTATTATCACCGGCTTGCCGGTAAGCCTTCCGTTCTTAAGCCTCTCGACTGATACAAAAAATGTATCGAGGTCGAGATGCAGAACAGATCTTTCTATGTTACCGGTGTTAATCATCTTGAAAATTATTAAGTAGTCGCTCTCTGAGTAGTCGCTCTCTGTATGGGAGTTTAAGATTATCATGCCATCTTCATGCTTTTACCAGGGCTACAGTGTGAAAGCCGTTATTCAAAAAATATTTCATAATCCTTGCATATATCATAAATATGTTTTAGCTTTGATTAGAATTTAATCAATCTGTTGACTACAATATAATCATTTTTTTCCATGTACTTTGCATCGAACATAAAATTTTTAAGGAAAAGGAGGGGCAGGACACAGGATGATGTTGCATTTGCCCTTAACCTGAAACGTTCAACCCTTAGCGGTTATGAGAACGGTGTGGCCCAGCCCGGAATAGAGATACTGATTGCTTTTTCAGGCTATTTTAACATATCTATCGATACAATCCTTAAACTGGATATATCAAAGTTGTCGGAGAGCCAGCTTGGTGAACTGGAAAGAGGATACGATGCTTATGTTAAAGGAAGCAATCTCAGGGTACTGACAACAACCGTCAATTCTGAAAACCAGGAGAACATTGAGCTGGTTCCTGAGAAGGCAAAGGCAGGTTATGCAACCGGGTATGCTGATCCGGAGTATATTGGCGAACTGCCGGTATTTACGTTACCGTTTCTTTCAAACAAAAAGAAATACAGGACTTTTCAGCTGAAAGGCGACTCTATGCTTCCTATTCCTGATGGCTCATGGGTAACGGGTGAGTATCTTCAGGACTGGACGGAGATTATCAGCGGAAAAGCTTATGTGGTATTTACCCTCGACAACGGGATTGTCTTTAAGGTAGTTGAAAACAATCTTAGAACAGACGGCAAGCTTGTTCTCTATTCCCTGAACCCGGTTTATGAACCTTATGAAGTTCACGTAAATGAGGTTAAGGAAATATGGAAATTCGTTAACTATATAAGCAGTGAACTGCCTGATCCTGTGCTGCCTGAAAAACAGCTTTTCCAGGCAGTGGCAGGGATGAAACATGATCTTGAGAGGATAAAAGCCAAACTCGGGAATGACATTTCTGATATCAATGAAGAGATCTGATATCAATGAAGAGAAATAATCAGGAATTTTATTAAGAAAAATCACATAGAGTGAAATTTCCAGGTTATTCTTTTGTCAATTCAATTATGAGCTGAATGATCTTCTCATTCTCTGTTTCAGGGATTTTCCCTTTGTAAACAGCTCTGCAGATTCTGTTCTTATCCAATATTACAACACTATAACTATCTTTTGGTAACCCCCATGAATTCTGTAGTTTGGCATTATAATCAAAAAGAATGGTGGTCTCGTATTTTTTTGCCTTGTTGCCTGCAATAATGCGGATGAGACCGTTAGGCTTCCATGTCGATTTGCAGTCTACGATCCCGAATCCCTTAAAATAATCTTTGTTTATCCGTTTGTCAATGTCTGTTGCCTTATCGATAGCATCATTAAACTGATCGTTCAGGTCTGATTCGTCGGGATCAACGTAATTGATCTGAAGAACTTTCCCGGGCCATGAATTCATTGAAAAGTCTTTTTTATCTGCATCTGTGAAGACCCATTCCGGCGCTTTCATGCCTACTTCAAGCTTAGAACCTGTCTGACTATGAATCGAAATAACAGTCAGAGAAATGAAAAGAAAAGTTAAGAACATCTTTTTCATACTTACACTATTATGATTAGGTAATAAATATATGAATATTTTAACATAAATTAATTTTTAATTTTTTATTATTTATCCCCATAACAATATTACTTTTGCGGTCTAATTAATTTATATGCAATTAATAAGAAATATTGCGATCATTGCACACGTCGATCATGGAAAAACCACTCTGGTTGACAAGATTATAAAGGAATGCAATGTGCTTGATCAGAGGAAAGAGGCGGGTGATCTTATTCTTGACAGTAACGATCTTGAACGCGAAAGAGGGATAACAATCATTTCCAAGAATGTCTCTGTAAAATACAAGGGTGTTAAAATTAACATTATCGATACACCGGGTCACGCTGATTTTGGAGGTGAAGTTGAGCGGGTGCTTAAAATGGCCGACGGTGTTTTGTTGCTTGTTGATGCTTTTGAAGGACCAATGCCCCAGACAAGATTCGTCCTTGAAAAAGCAATAAATCTGGGTCTTAAACCGATTGTTGTTGTCAATAAAGTAGATAAACCTAATTGCAGACCGGATGAGGTACAACAGGATATCTTCGAGTTAATGTATAATCTTGATGCATCGGATAATCAGCTTGATTTTGCTACTGTATTCGGTTCATCAAAGCAAGGATGGATGAGCGGTGACTGGAAAAAGCCGACAGACAATATCAAATTCCTCCTTGATACGATTCTCAAAGAGATACCTGAACCACTTTATGTGGAAGGGACTGCCCAGATGCAGGTTGCTTCACTTGATTATTCCAGTTTTGTAGGAAGAATTGCAATAGGTCGTGTGTTCAGAGGCGATATAAAGGTTGGCGTTGACTATACCTTATGCAAACGCGATGGTGTGGTTAAGAAAGTGAGGGTTAAAGAACTCATGGTTTTTGAAGGCCTTGGAAGAGTTAAGACAGACAGTGTCAGATGTGGTGATTTATGTGCCGTTATCGGACTTGATGACTTCGAGATAGGGGATACCCTGGCTGACCTGATTGCACCGGAAGCTTTGCAGAGAATCGAAGTGGATGAACCTACTATGAGTATGGTCTTTACAATAAATAACTCGCCCTGGTTTGGAAAAGAAGGCAAGTATGTCACTTCACGTCATCTGCGGACAAGATTAATGCTTGAAACAGAGAAAAATCTTGCTCTTAAGGTTGAACTGACAAATTCAGAAGATACCTTCAATGTCTTTGGGAGAGGAATTCTTCATCTCTCCATACTTATAGAGACTATGCGACGTGAGGGATATGAATTCCAGGTAGGTAAGCCAAAGGTTATCTTAAAGACAATAGATGGCATTAAATCAGAGCCTTATGAAACTCTGACTATTGATGTACCTTCTGATTATTCAGGGAAAGCTATTGAACTTGTTTCGCAGAGAAAAGGTGAAATGGCTGTTATTGAACCCAAGGGTGACCTTATTCATCTTGAGTTTGATATTCCGTCAAGAGGGATAATCGGATTAAGGAATAACATGCTTACAGCTACAGCCGGTGAAGCTGTTATGTATCACCGTTTCAGGGCATACGATAAATATAAAGGCGATGATCTTCTTCCAAAACAGAATGGTTCACTTGTTTCTCTCGAAGAGGGAATGGCTACAGCCTACGCACTTAACAAACTTCAGGACAGAGGAAGATTCTTTGTAGATCCTGGAGAACAGGTGTATAAGGGCCAGGTAATCGGCGAATATACACGGCCAAATGATGTTGAAGTTAATGTTGTAAAAGGGAAAAAGCTTACAAATATGAGAGCATCAGGGTCAGATGATACCCTCAGGATTGCTCCGAAACTGAAATTCTCACTTGAGGAATCAATGGAGCACATTAAAGATGACGAATATCTTGAAATTACTCCTTTAAATCTAAGAATGAGAAAAATGCCTGTTTACAGGGGTTGCAGCAACAACTGAACGGATCATTAGGCTGCTCTCTACCTGGGAAATAGCATTCAATACTCGTTTAGAAAATCATTTAATGGTTTCATTGCTTTTGAAACCTTTATGACATGATCAAAAAAATCAGGCTTCAGAACATCATTATCTGATACTTCATTTACCACGAGATAGCTTTTATATTTAATAAGATCCAGATAAGGATGGTCCGAAGGGTAGCCCTTAGGCGCTTTTTTAAGTTTTTCTCCGTCAAGTTCCCTGAAATATCTTATAAAATCTTTTGAGTTGATGATTTTTAAAAATTCTTCAGGTTTTTCATCAATTTTTTCTCTTATTGCGGATAACCATGGTGTCGGAGGCATGTAAGCGCCACCGCAAATTATGCTTTTACCCGGTTCAATATGAAAATAATAACCGGCATATTTGTCGCCGTTTTTCTTACCGCCACGGGTAATAAATGCTCCAAGATGACTTTTATAAAGAGTTTTATCGTTTGAAAACCGGATATCACGATTGATCCTGTAGGTACAACTTTTAACTTCAAGTCCCCGCAGAATCGGATCAAAAGTGGAAATCTCATCTATAACTGCCTGAACAAATAATTCATAATTTGTTCTTGCTTCATTATATCTGGCTCGGTTCTGAGCGAACCAGTCTCTGTCATTGTGATTCTTAAGATCTGAAAGAAACTGGATTGTGGATTTTTGAATCTGATTCATAATTACTTGGATTTTCAGGCAAGAATGTTACAAGTTTAATGATTTTTTCAATATGAATGATTCTGCAAACAGCACATTTCTCAATTGATACGCAACAATAGGGTAGGAGGAATTGCCTCTGATTGATTTTTGCTCTTTTTACAAATGCCTTTCAAAATATTGTATATTTGAAATGTCTGTTGATGGATTTTAACTATGAATAAACTTCATAAAATGAAACGATTTTTCTTTATTACCGGGTTTCTTCCGGTAATCCTTCTTCTCATAGCTGGATGCCAGTCTTCTTTTAGCAGTGATAAACTGGCCGATATAGATAGAATCTCTAAAAAGTGGGTTCCTGACCAGAGAGAAGGAATCTGTTCTGTGACTGTAACTAAAGGCAAAGGAGGAACATTAATTCTTCGTGGAGAAACAACTGTTCCGCAAGCAAAGGATGAGATTATAAAAGTATTGAAAAGTCAAAATATTTCACTTATTGATAGTATTTTACTTCTTCCTGACACTTCAAAAAGTGATAAATGCTGGGGATTGGCTTCACTGAGTGTTATTACTCTCAGAAAAGAACCTGATCATGCCGCTGAAATGGCATCGCAGGAACCTATGGGTACTCCTGTACTTGTACTTAAAGATGAGGATTCCTGGATTTTGGTTCAAACACCTGACAGATATATTGGATGGACTGAAAAATCATGCGTTACCTTGTTTACAAAGGAAGAAATTGAAAACTGGAAAAGAGAAGAGAGGCTTATATATCTTGAGAATTCGGGCAGTATTTATTCTTCTGTTGACGAATCGGGAATTGTGAGTGATATTGTAGCCGGGTGTATATTTGTAAAAACCGGCGAATCAAAAGATTATTTAAAGATTGAGTTTCCTGACGGACGCGAAGGATATGTTAAGGAAAAGGCTGTAATGGATTTTAATATCTGGAAGTCAAAGGTGTCCGGAACTGAAGAAAATGTATGCAGGACAGCGTTAAAATTTAATGGTTTACCTTATTTATGGGGAGCTTCCTCACCCAAAGCTGTTGATTGCAGCGGTCTGGCAAAGTCAGTTTATTTTATGAATGGTATCATCCTGGCACGTGATGCTTCATTACAGGCTGAGCATGGTCTTTCAGTGAATATTTCGGACGGATACGGACAGCTGAAGAAAGGCGATCTCCTTTTTTTCGGATCAGGCTCACATGTGTCACATGTTGCAATTTATATTGGCGACAGCGAGTATATTCATGCATCCGGAAGAGTCAGGATCAGCAGCCTCGATTCCACCAGAACCAATTATAGCAAGTATCGGAAAAGCTCATTTCTGATTGCACGTCGGATCATTGGTTCGGCAAATGACCAGGGGATTGTACCTGTACGTGATCATAAATGGTATTGATAAGAAAATAGTTTTCAAACATGTGGGTTCTCCCGCCTTGGCGGGAACCTTTAAAAATAATACGTATGAAACCCACATGATTGATCCAAGAATGAATATAATTCATTTTCAATCATGTGCGGTTCCATCTGACCTTTAAAAATAAACTACATACAGATGAAAACAAGAAGGAAATTCATAAAAGACTGCGGAATGATTGCCGGAGGAGCCGGTTTTACATATTTATCATCAGGTTATCCTGAAATCCAAAACTTTAAACGAAGCGGTGAGGGAATAAAATTACGTTTCAGACCGTACGAACTTAATCTGCAGCATGTTTTCACACTTGCATCAAGTTCGAGGAGCACAACTCCGGCGATGCTGACAGAAATTGAATATGAGAACGTCATCGGATATGGCGAGGCATCAATGCCTCCTTATCTGGGCGAAAGTATTGAAACTGTAAATTCATTCCTTAAGCTGGTTGACCTGTCTCAGTTTGACAATCCATTTCTTATGGAAGATATTCTGACTTATGTTGACCACCTGGCTCCCGGTAACTATGCTGCAAAAGCATCTGTTGATATTGCGCTTCACGATCTGGTAGGAAAACTTATGAACCAACCTTGGTACAGGATCTTGGGACTTAATCCGGAACACACGCCAAATACTTCATTTACAATAGGTATAGATAAGCCCGACGTGGTCAGAGAAAAAGTTAAGGAAGCTAAACCTTATAAAATCCTCAAGGTTAAACTTGGACAGGGGAATGACAGGGAGATGATTCAGTCAGTAAGAAATGGAACAGATAAACCTATTTGTGTTGATGTTAACCAGGGCTGGACGGACCGTAACATGGCGCTCGATACGATAAACTGGCTGAAGGAGCAAGGAGTTATCTTTGTTGAACAACCAATGTCAAAAAAAGCTGTTGATGACATAAGCTGGCTGACGCAGAATAGTCCTCTGCCGATAATAGCCGACGAAGCAGTGCAGGTAACTGCCGATATTATGAAGGTTCACGGGATCTACAGCGGAATAAATATCAAGCTCATGAAATGCGGCGGGATGCGGGCTGCATACACGATGATAAGATTAGCCAGGGCTCTCGATATGAAGGTGATGATAGGTTGTATGACTGAGACATCGTGTGCTGTAACTGCGGCAGCACAACTTTCTCCTCTTGTCGACTGGGCTGATCTTGATGGTAATCTGCTGATCAGCAATGATGTTTACGAAGGAATCAAAATAGTCGATGGCAAGATTATATTACCTGATTTACCAGGAATCGGAATAAGAAAAAGTTAACTGGGTATTATTTTCTTGTCAGGAGAGCTTACTGAAGTAAATCATGTGTGGGTTCTCCAGCCTAGGCGGTAACCTTAAACTAAGAATTATTTATGGATGAAATATTAATATAGATACATAATGACAAGAAAGAAAATATTTTACGGAGTTATGCTGGCCTTGATGACATTCCTGATCAGCTCGGTTATTTATACTAATTCGTTAATTACGATTATTACCGGCTATGCTGCAAAAAATCTGGGTTCTGCTGTTTTTGTATCACATAGAGAGCCTGCGAACGTTGAAACCACTGACCTGAATTTTTCATTTATCAGGTTTGCAAAAAACAGTGTAAACTATAATGAAAAAAGCGTCACAAGCCATTTCCTGTGGGGTAAATCGAAAGCAATTTACAGGGATGGATTTGGAGTTACCCTGTTAAGAGGTACTACGGAAGAAACCCTCCGCCGTAAGAACTACCCGGTAAATATTAAACCAGCATATTCTCAGGATACCATCCCATGGCCACTCGGGAACATATTCCATGATACTGTGACAGGTATCGATCGTGTTGCTCTTGATAATATTACAAAAAGGTTAATCAACGATAATGCGTACAAAGGGAATGCTTTTGCATTTATGGTATTATATAAAGGTATTCCTGTTGCAGAAGCATATAAACCACAGTTCAATCAAAGCACACGGTTTATTAGCTGGTCGATGGCTAAAAGTTTCACAAATGCCATGGTCGGAATACTTGTAAAAGAGGGTAAGATTGATATTAATAAGCCGGTAGACATTGAAGAATGGAAGAACGATGAAAGAAGAAAGATAACTCTGAACAACCTGATGCAAATGCAAAGTGGATTAAAATGGAATGAGAATTACGGGAACAGGTCTGATGTTACTGTAATGCTTCATTGTGAAAGCGATATGAGCCATTTTGCTGTTGACCAGCCATTGGAGCATCAGCCTGGATCTTTCTGGTACTATTCTTCAGGTACATCAAATATTGTGACATATCTAATACGGAAACAATTCAGCAGTGACACTTCATATTATGCTTTTGCACATACTCAACTTCTTAATAAGGCAGGAATGCCTGATGCTGTTTTTGAAGTAGATCCTTCAGGGACTTTAGTTGGGTCATCATACCTTTATGCCACAGCCCGCGATTTTGCACGTTTTGGATTGCTGTATCTGAACGACGGAGTGTTTAATGGAGAACGGATATTGCCAGAGGGATGGGTAAAATACACTACATCAGCTGCTTCGGCAAGTAAGGGAGAATACGGGGCATTTTTCTGGCTGAACAAAGGGAAAAAGCTGCCATCGGTACCTGAAGATATGTTTATGTGTAACGGACATGACGGTCAGAGAATTTTTATTATACCGTCAGAAGAATTAGTGGTTGTTGTTCTGGGCTTTTCGCCGGCATTAAAAGGAGGAATGGATTTTGACAGGCTACTGAAAGATATTATAAGCACCATTTAAAAATTAATGAAGATTTCATACCCGGCTATCAGGATATTTCAGTAATTACCGTTGGTTGAAGCCAACGGTATAAAGATTCTATTTATAAAGGACTTTAGTCCTTACCGGTTACAAATTTTCAAATGCCTATAATTAATATTATGTAAAATAGAACTATTTTATTACAAATTCTGAATGATTAATCTATAATATAGTAAAAAGCAAAACAGCACCCCGATCAAGGGCATCTCAAAAAAAAGAGGAATGCGAACATCCCTCTTTTTATTACTGTGAAAAAAATCTTTACTTTTTATCTTTAGCTTCAAGCAGTGCTTTAATAGCATTATATTTATCAGTTTGCTTAAGTCTGTAGTATAATTCCTGCAGGCTCCTCATCGAATAAATATCATCAGGATTAAGTGAATGTGCCTTTTCCATATAAGGAAGAGCTTTTGCATAAACAGTATTTGCAGTGTCAATTGCTGCACTGTACTGTTTAACATCCATTATATCATTGGCTTTTGTAAACATCTCTGCTGCCTTATTAATATAGGCAGCACCAAGACCATACTGCGTGTCGAACACTTCAGGATTAAGTTCAACGGATTTTGAAAGTTCAGTAATGGCTTGGTCAAATTTGAGTTGATTAAGGTACATGATACCTGCAGCATAGTACAGACTGTAGTTATTTGGATCAGTCTCTTTTGCAACAGCTATATATTTTTGAGCTTCCTCGAATTTGTTGCTTTTCAGATAGAGATCGATTAATTGCAGGGTTATAGTTTTGTCATCAGGAAATAATTTTGGTAAACCAGTTAAAACAGATTCTGCCTTTGTAGTGTCACCGATTCCGAGATAACTTTCATAAATCTGATAATATGGGGTAATGCCCAGATATTTCATTTCAGCGCATTTCTCGAAATACTTAATGGCTTCATTATATTTCTTTGAATTAACTGCGGCTAAGCCTGCATTATAATACATACCGGTATCAACAACACCTGCATATTTATCACTTTCAGTGATTTTAATCTGTGTTTCGAATGATTTTAAAGCTCCACCATAATCTTTTGCCTCAAATTTTGCACTACCCTGGGAGAATAAGTTAGAAGCCAGAGAGTTATAAATCATATTGGTAATGATTTTCTTTTTTATTCCACCTTTGGGATCAAGCTCCATTGCTTTTTCGAATGATGTATAGGCTTCCTGGAGTGGATCTGTATAAAACGCTTTATACTTTGCATTATCTGATTCATATGCAGCCTGGCAAAGTTTACCTTTTGCAAAATAAGTGTTGGGCCAATCTTTTGATTTCTCATCAACCAATGCCTGATCGATGGCATCTTTTGCTTTGTCGAGCGTTCCTTGTTCGATGTAACTAAGCGCACTTGTAACCTTGCCCTTCTGGGACATTGCTGCAAGTGAGATACTAACAATTGCTATCAGCAGAAAAACTTTTTTCATGATTATAATTTTAATTTAATTTTCTTTAAAAAAATTTCCCAAATTTAAAACATTACTTATTAATCTTCAAATTCTTTGCCATTTTCGTCAGAAATAATATTTTTTTCTTGAGCCGGGGTATTTTCACTGCTTTCTTCATCAGCATTCTGGTCTGCATTTTCATATTCATCTACAAGCACGCAGGCAACTGAAGCAATAATATCGTTTTCACGTAAATTAATCAATCTGACACCCTGTGTTGCCCTTCCCATCACTCTTAAAGCTGAAACGGGGCTCCTCAGTATATTCCCAAATTGGGTAATTATCATAAGGTCATGCTTGTCTGTTACATCTTTTAGTGCAATAAGAGAACCTGTTTTTTCGGTAATGTTAATGGTTTTAACCCCTTTGCCTCCTCTGTTCGTTACCCTGTAACCGTCAATGTCTGACCTTTTTCCATATCCTTTTTCCGATACAACGAGAACATCTTTTTCTTTGGTTTCCAATGTTATCATGCCTACGACAATATCATTTTTTTCGCTTGCAAGTCTAATGCCTCTGACACCTGAAGCTGTTCTGCCCATAGGGCGCACTGAACTTTCCGGGAAACAAATTGCCCGTCCAGACTTTACCGCGAGCATAATGTGGTGTTTCCCGTTAGTCATTCTTGCTTCAAGCAGTTCGTCACCCTCCCTGATAGTTATAGCGTTTACTCCATTAGCTCTGGGACGGGAATATGCTTCAAGAGATGTCTTCTTAATGACTCCTTTAGTTGTACAGAGAACAATGAAGTTATTATTAATATATTCAGCATCATTAAGGTTCTTAACATTAATAAAAGCTCTTACATTATCGTCGTGTTCAATATTAATAAGGTTCTGCATTGCCCTTCCTTTTGAAGTCCTTGAACCTTCGGGGATATTGTAAACTTTCAGCCAGTAGCATTTCCCTTTGCTTGTGAAGAAAAGCATTGTATTATGCATCGTTGCAATGTAAAGATATTCAATGAAATCTTCATCTCGCGTAGCTCCGCCTTTTGCGCCGGTTCCTCCTCTTTTTTGTGTCCTGAATTCAGTTAAAGGAGTTCTTTTGATATATCCCATGTGTGAGATTGTTATTACCATCTCATCGTCGGCATAAAAATCTTCAGGATTAAACTCTTCTGCATTCGGAATTATCTGCGTCCGTCTTTTGTCGCCATATTTCTCCTTAATTTCAAGAAGTTCATCTTTAATAATTTTCATTTGGAGATCGACACTTGCGAGAACGCTCTTTAAGTACTCAATTAATGCTATGACATCGGCGTATTCAGCTCTTAATTTATCCTGCTCAAGGCCTGTTAACTGACGCAGACGCATCTCGACAATTGCCCTGGATTGGATTTCAGACAGTCCGAAACGTTCCATCAGTCTTTCCCTGGCCATATCGGGAGTCTGCGATGATTTTATTATTGCAATAACCTCATCGATATTATCGCTGGCAATGATGAGCCCTTGAAGTATATGAGCTCTTTTCTCAGCCTGGTCAAGATCAAATTTTGTTCTTCGTATAACGACATCGTGTCGATGTTCTACGAAATAATGAATCAGATCTTTTGTATTCAGCATTTTAGGGCGTCCCTTTACCAGTGCGATATTATTTACGTTGAATGATGTCTGAAGTGATGAGTTTTTGTAAAGGTTATTCAGAACAACATTTGCACTGGCCTCTTTCTTGAGAATGATGACAATGCGCATACCGTTGCGGTCCGATTCATCATTTATATACGATATTCCCTCAAGTTTTTTATCATTAATGAGATCAGCAATCTTGCGGATCATTTCAGCCTTATTTACCACATAAGGAAGCTCATTGATAATGATGCATTCCCTGCCTGAATGGGTAAGTTCAATTTCAGTTTTTCCCCTGACAATAATACGACCTCTACCGGTTTCGCAAGCATCCTTTATTCCCTGGCTGCCATAAATAATACCTCCTGTGGGGAAATCAGGTCCCTTTACGTATTGGAGTATTTCCTCAGTAGTAATATTATTATTGTCGATATAGGCAATGGTAGCATCAATAATTTCCGAAAGATTATGTGGTGGCATGTTGGTTGCCATTCCTACAGCTATACCTGATGCTCCGTTAACAAGAAGTTGCGGAATTCGTGTCGGAAGAACGGTAGGTTCAGTTAAGGAATCGTCAAAGTTGGATTGAAGATCAACTGTATTCTTGTCAATGTCAGCCAGAGTTTCTTCTGCCATCTTTGTCAGTCTGGCTTCAGTGTATCGCATAGCAGCCGGACTGTCGCCGTCGACCGATCCAAAGTTTCCCTGCCCGTCAACCATGGGATACCTCAATGACCACTCCTGAGCCATCCTTACCATTGCATCATATACTGAAGAATCTCCATGCGGATGGTATTTACCAAGTACATCTCCCACAATTCTTGCTGATTTTCTGTATGGTTTATTTGAAAGTACCCCCAGTTCTGACATGCCGAAAAGTACTCTCCGATGGACCGGTTTAAGACCATCTCTTACATCAGGTAATGCTCTCGATACGATAACCGACATCGAATAATCGATGTAAGAAGACTTCATCTCCTCCTCAATATTAACCTTTATGATTCTCTCTCTCTCTGACATAACGCACTAGTAATTAATTATTTACAAGGATACCCCCTTAAAGGATTTATAGAATTACGAAAGTAGTTATTTTTTGGCTATTTTTGAGTCTTTCACACGGTGAATTTTTAACATTCGTTGTTCATAAATGGGCATGAATATTGACATATAGTTATTATGCTTAGTTTAACTTTGAAATAGAAGTAATAAGTTATAAATAGTAACTTTGCCAGGCAAAATCAGACAAAATGTCTGTTTGACTGATTAAATTTGACAACATATAAATTAAAGTATGGATTCACAATTTTCACAAAAAGTTAAAGATATTCTCGGATATTCAAAAGAAGAGGCTATAAGGCTGGGTAACAGTCATATAAGCCCGGAACATCTTTTTCTTGGTATTTTGAGAGATGGAGAGGGTGCTGCAATTGAAATACTTATTAACCAGGGAATCGATCTTTTGGTACTTAAGGGATCTCTTGAAAAAAGTATTAAAGTTGAGAGTCCTGTTCCTGTTGCTGACCATGAGGTTATCCCTTTGCTACGAAGCACGGAAAGGATACTTAAACTTGTTTATCTCGAAGCAAAATCTTTGAAAAGTGACACTATTGATACGGAACATCTTTTGTTGGCAATACTCAAGGATGAAAATGCTCTGGTAACAAGGTTTCTTTCCGAACTGGATGTTGACTACCAGTCTGTACGCAGGATGGTAGAAGCAGAATCACCTTCGGCGAAAGCAGATTTTCCCAGGGATGAAGATGATGAAGGTCAGAGTTTCGGAGGTCCCGGAAAAGGTCAGTCCTCCTCCCCTTCTGCTGGAAAATCATCATCAGATACTCCTGTACTGGATAATTTCGGAATTGATCTTACAAAAGCTGCTGAAGAAGGCAGGCTCGATCCTGTTGTTGGCAGAGAGCGTGAGATAGAACGCCTGGCACAGATATTATCTCGCAGGAAGAAAAATAATCCGGTACTCATCGGAGAACCTGGTGTGGGAAAATCAGCAATTGCAGAGGGACTTGCTCTCCGGATAATAAAAAGAAATGTCTCGAGAGTTCTTTTTAACAAAAGAGTGGTTGCTCTTGACCTTGCTTCTATAGTTGCAGGAACAAAGTATCGTGGCCAGTTTGAGGAAAGGATGAAGGCAATTCTGAACGAACTGTCAAAAAACGACAATATAATTCTCTTTATTGATGAGATACATACTATTGTTGGCGCCGGTGGAGCAACAGGGTCACTTGATGCTGCAAATATGCTTAAACCTGCTCTTGCTCGTGGCGAAATTCAATGTATCGGAGCAACCACTCTTGATGAATACCGTCAGCATATTGAGAAAGACGGTGCTCTTGAAAGAAGGTTCCAGAAAGTAATTGTTGAACCTACCTCAATTGAAGAGACAATAACCATTCTTCATAACATTAAAGAGAAGTATGAGGACCATCATAATGTTATTTATACCGATGATGCCATTGAGGCTTGTGTGAAGCTGACCAACCGTTATATTTCAGACAGGCATCTTCCCGACAAGGCAATTGATGCTCTCGATGAATCAGGCTCAAGGGTTCATATTTCAAATATTGTTGTTCCTGAGAAGATCCTCTCACTCGAAAAACAGCTTGAGGACACCAAGAAAGAGAAAATGATGGCTGTTAAGAATCAGAATTTTGAGAAAGCCGCCAGTTTCCGTGATCGTGAAAAGGATCTTCTCGATCTTATCGATCAGGAAAAGAAAAAGTGGGAAAAAGAACTTGCTGTTAACCGTGAAACAGTTGATGCTGAGAAAGTTGCTGAAGTCGTTGCAATGATGACCGGTGTCCCGGTCCAAAGAATTGCCCAGACAGAGGGAACCCGATTATTACAGATGGCCGATGAGCTCAAAGGAAGCGTTATTGGTCAGGATGAAGCCATAGAAAAAGTTGTAAAATCGATACAGAGAAACAGAGCTGGTCTGAAAGATCCTAATAAACCTATTGGAACATTTATTTTTCTTGGACCGACAGGTGTTGGAAAAACTCAGCTGGCAAAGGTGCTTGCCAAGTTCCTCTTCGATACTACTGATAATCTTGTCAGGATCGACATGAGTGAGTATATGGAAAAATTTTCGGTATCAAGGCTTGTTGGAGCGCCTCCCGGGTATGTAGGTTATGAAGAGGGCGGACAGCTTACTGAAAAAGTGAGAAGGAAACCCTATTCTGTGGTGCTCCTTGACGAGATAGAAAAAGCTCACCCTGATGTGTTTCATATTATGCTCCAGGTACTTGATGAAGGACAATTAACGGACAGCCTTGGACGTCGTGTCGATTTCAGAAATACAATTGTAATTCTGACTTCAAATATCGGAAGCAGACAAATAGCTGAATTCGGACATGGTATAGGCTTCGACACTTCAGCAAAAAAAGCAACGAGGGATGAACAGACCAAGAGCATTCTGCAAAAAGCTCTTCAGAAAACATTTGCTCCCGAATTCCTTAACAGAATCGATGACGTAATAATGTTCAATTCATTGGGAAAGGAAGAAATAAATAAGATTATTGATCTGGAGTTAAAGGGACTGTACGACAGAGTCAGATCGCTTGGTTACCAGCTGAAGATTGCAAATGCGGCAAGAGATTTCATTGCTGAAAGAGGTTTTGACGCCAACTTTGGCGCACGGCCACTTAAGCGTGCAATTCAAAAATACCTTGAGGATCCTATGGCTGAAATTCTGATTAAAGCCACTAATCCTCACGAAGGTGATTGCATCCATGTCGGATTCAACAGTGCCAAATCGGAAATAAAGATTAAAATTCAGAAGAAAAAAGAAGAACTTCCGGAAGAAACGGATAATCCGATCTCCTGAGGTTACCAATTTTTTAACCGCAAAGAACACTAAGTCCACCTCCGTTAGCACTACGGTGGACACAAAAACTCAAAAACGCTAAGCTAAAACAAAGATATTAAGCTCTTTGCGCTCTCTGCGGAATACCGTGTGACCTTTGCGGATAACAGATTTGGGTTGAAAAATCATGAATTGCTTACAGGCTTTCCATACAGATCGAAATCAGCTGATTGAGTTATAAGAACATTATAAAAATTTCCCGGAACAAGATCATACTGGTCATTAATAAGTACTTCCTGATCAACTTCCGGACTATCATATTCAGTTCTTCCAACAAAGAACTCTCCCTCTTTCCGGTCGATAATTACCTTAAGCATCTTGCCAATCAGGGATTTATTCAACTCTGCTGAAATGTTCTGCTGTATTTCCATAAGCTCAGCAACTCTTGATTCTTTTACATCATCGGGAATTTCATCTTTATATTCATTGTATGAATATGTGCCCTCTTCATGTGAATAAGGAAAGACCCCAAGACGATCGAACCGGAATTCAGAAATGAAATTTTTCAGTTCGTTATAATCCTCTTCAGTTTCTCCCGGATGGCCTGCAATTAAAGTTGTGCGGATAGCTGTACCAGGAATTTCATCCCTTATTTTATTGAGAATGCTTTTTGTCTCAGTACCGTCATGTGCTCTTCGCATGAGGCCAAGCATTTTATTACTGATATGTTGAATCGGGATATCAATATAACGGCATATTCGGGGATTTTTCTTTATCAGCGGAATCAGATCCATAGGAAAATTGGCAGGATATAAATAATGAAGACGGATCCATTCCAATGATTCAATCTTCAGTAATTCTGAAACAAGGGAGGTTAATGATTGTTTCCTGTAAATGTCAAGGCCATAATAGCTCAGATCCTGTGCAATGAGAATAAGTTCTTTAACACCCTTTTCAGCCAGCAGGGAAGCTTCTTTAACAAGTTCCTCTACAGGGCGTGATATATATTTCCCTCTTATTAACGGTATTGAGCAGAAGGCACAGGTGCGATCGCATCCTTCGGATATTTTAAGATATGCATAATGCCCGGGACCCGTAAGTGTTCTGTCGGTCAGAAGATCGTTCCTCAGTTTTACTCCCAGTTCATTCAGAACATCGCTCATGTTGTTTACTCCGAAATATCTCTTGACTTCCGGGATTTCATGTTTAAGTGCATCAAGGTATCTCTCTGAAAGACACCCCATTACATATAGATTCTCAATGTGTCCGGCTTCTCTGGCTTTTACATAGCGGAGTATGGTATCGATGCTCTCTTCCTTAGCGTCATTAATGAAACCGCATGTATTTATTATTACTGTATTGACTGAGATATCATCTGAATTATAAACAACCTCGTAACCTCCGGCACTAAGCTGCTTAAGTAGTTTCTCAGAATCAACCACATTCTTGGAACATCCTAATGTTACAATATTGATTTTTTTGCTGCTCATTAAGAAGTTTGGCCCTTACAGTTTATGTTTTTTGATTATTTGGAATTGAAAAGAGAATCAACAAATTCAAATCTGTTGAATATTATAAGGTCCTCAAGTTTTTCTCCGATACCGATATATTTCACAGGTATCTTAAACTGATCGGAGATGCCAATTACCACACCACCTTTTGCTGTTCCGTCGAGTTTTGTAATAGCCATTGCAGTAACATCGGTTGCAGCAGTAAATTGTTTTGCCTGTTCAAATGCATTTTGTCCGGTTGATCCGTCCAGGACAAGAAGGACCTCATGCGGGGCATCCGGAATGACTTTTTCCATAACCCTTTTTATTTTCGACAACTCAGTCATAAGGTTGATCTTGTTGTGAAGCCTTCCGGCCGTATCAATTATGACAACATCAGTACCACCTGAAACTGCCGATTTGAGAGTATCGAATGCAACCGATGCGGGATCTGATCCCATTTGTTGTTTAACGATCGGGACTCCTACCCTGTCGGCCCATACCTGAAGCTGATCTATTGCGGCTGCACGGAATGTATCTGCAGCACCGATAATTACTCTTTTTCCAGCCGCTTTATACTGATATGCAAGTTTTGCAATTGTAGTTGTTTTTCCGGCGCCATTTACTCCTACAACCATAATTACATATGGAGTATTTTTTAATGGAGCGGTGAAGTCTGTATCTGAATCATTCTGATTTTTATTGAGCAGTGCAACTATTTCTTCTTTAAGGATACCATTCAGTTCTGTGGTGTTCAGATACTTATCTTTTGCTACCCTGGCTTCAATGCGTTCAATTATATTGAGGGTAGTTGCAACGCCAACATCAGAAGAAACCAGGACTTCTTCGAGGTTATCCAGTACAGCATCATCAACTTTTGTTTTTCCTGCAACGGCTCTGGACAGCTTATGAAAAACGCTCTCTTTTGTTTTTTCAAGACCTTTATTAAGGTTCTCTTTCTTATCCTTTCCGAGAAATCCCAGCAAAGCCATCTGCCAATTATTATTTTAAACAATGAATATAAAAAAAGCTTCCTTCTGCTAAGAAGAAAGCCATCAATATCTTACAAGTAATAAATACTTTTACTTCTTTGAGAAGAAGTCTTTAATATGATCATTATTAATGATCTCTTCTTTAAACTGATAAGCTCCGGATTTATCTGACTTAACCATCTTAATGCATTTTGTAAATGATTTGCCAGCTCCTGTCTTAAGTGTTGCAACAACTTTCTTTGCCATGTTTTATTCTTTTTACTTGATTTCTCTGTGAAGTGTATGTTTTTTAAGGAAAGGATTGTATTTCTTCCTTTCAAGACGGTCAGGAGTATTCTTCCTGTTTTTTGTAGTAATGTATCGTGACATTCCCGGTACTCCGCTTTCCTTTTGTTCGGTACATTCCAGAATTACCTGCTGTCTGTTACCTTTAGCCTTCTTTGCCATCTTATTTAATAATTTAATAATTCAAAATGTAACCTTTTTCTTTTGCTTCCTTAAGAACAGTTGTAAGCCCTTTTTTGCTTATAAGTCTGATTCCTGCAGCTGATATTTTAAGCGAGATCCACCTTTGCTCTTCCGGGAGGAAATATTTCTTTTCAAAAAGATTCGGGCGGAATTTTCTTTTGGTCCTTCTCTTTGAATGAGAAACATTATTTCCAGATATCGCCTTTTTCCCTGTAACCTGACAAATCTTTGACATTGATGTTTGTTTTATTTCTTAACTAACGTTTGTCTTTTTTAAACGAAGTGCAAAATACGTGATTTTTATCTGATTTAACAAATAAATAATCCACTTTTTTTATGATCAGTTCAGAAATAAGGTTTAAGTATTGATTATCTGTTTCCTCAAAAGGTTTAATGCTGTAAGGGAGAACCGTTTTATGTTAGTGTTTCTGTCACTTCCGAACTGCATCTTTTCTGATATAATTTCTTTTTCAGAAGCCACAGCCATCCATAGGGTTCCGACAGGTTTTGAATCAGTTCCTCCGTCAGGTCCTGCTATACCTGATGTGGCAAGGGCATAATCTGTTTTAAATAAGCTTCTGGCACCTGTTGCCATTTCCCTTACAACCTCTTCACTGACTGCACCATATATTTCGATCAGTTCTTTCTTTACCCCAAGTATCTGCACCTTGGCAGAATTGGCATATGCTACAACTGATCCATTGTAATAATCGGAACATCCGGGGATACTTGTCAGCAGGTGAGCAATTTCACCACCAGTACAGCTTTCAGCTGTGCAAACGGATTTATTCTTTTTTTTCAGCAGCTTACCGATGACCATTTCGAGAGACTCTTCATTCTCTCCATAGATAAATTCGGGAATTGTTTTGTACAGTTTATTTACCTGGATGTTGACCATATCTGACAGAGAATCGAAGTCTGTGCCTGTGGCTGTAAGACGCAATTTAATTATTCCTGACGCTGGAAGGTAGGCAAGTTTAATGTTTTCAGGAAGATCTGCTTCAAATCCGGTGAGCATCTCTGCAAGTTTAGCTTCAAACATACCAAATGTCATTATGTTTCTGTGAATTATAACTTGTGATCTGAATCGTTTTTTTAGTTCAGGAAGCACATGTTCTGTCATCAGGTATTTCATCTCGATGGGTACTCCCGGCATAGAAATATATATTGTTCCATCCTTTTCAAACCACATCCCTGGTGCAGTTCCTGCAGCATTTTTCAGGACTCTGCATGATTCAGGAACATCCGCCTGATGGCGGTTATTTTCGTTCATGGAAAAGTTTCGCCGGAGCATCATCTCTTCAACCATTCTGAGAACTTCATGATCAGTAATAAGCCTGGTATTGAAAAACTCACATAATGTCTGTTTTGTTATGTCGTCACTTGTAGGACCAAGTCCTCCGGTTATGAGAACAACGTCAGCTTGCCCTGTTACTTCATTTAACGAATAAATGATATCTTCCCTCCTGTCGTGGATTGATATTATGCGGAATACATCAAATCCCGATTTGCTTAATTCTGCACCGATCCATGCAGAATTGGTATCAACAGTCTGCCCTATCAGAAGCTCATCCCCTATTGTTATTATTGCTGCTTTCATTATTTTATATGTTTACTGATTTACAAAAATATATTATGTAAATTCATCTGACAATTTATATAGTCGAAATGAAGAGGGACAAGATAATAAAAATGACTGAAGAGTTTGTAAGACAAAATCTGAAAGGTCACGACAGTGGCCATGATTGGTTGCATATTGACAGGGTGAGGAGACTTGCGGCATTTATAAACAGGCAGGAATCAGTTGCAGATCCTTTTGTCCTGGAGATTTCGGCTCTCCTTCATGATTCTGCTGATTCTAAATTCTCAGGAAGAAAAGATGAGTATGGATACGAACAGATTGGGAAATTCATTGAAACAGCCGGAATGACAGAAATAAAAGACCATGTAATAAATGTTATCAGGAATATCTCATTCAGTAATAAGAATCCTTCTGGCAGCTTAAATGATCCGGTGCTTCTAATAGTGCAGGATGCAGACCGGCTTGATGCTATAGGAGCAATTGGTATAGCCAGGGCATTCAATTATGGCGGATTCAGGAATAATGCCATTTATTTACCAGATAGTAATCCGGATTCAAAGGATTCATCGACCATCGCTCATTTTTATGAAAAACTTCTAAAGCTCAGAGACATGATGAATACTCCGACCGGCCGGAGTATTGCTGAAGAGAGACATCAGTTCCTAGAGATATTCCTGAAAAAGTTTATTGAAGAATGGGAATTTGATTACAATCAGCAATAAATTTCTTTCAGATCAGAAATACGATCTGAAATTGGTACTTTGTACTGACATTTACTGATACAACTTCCGCAATCCCTGCAAATATCAAGACCCTTTCCCGGTTCAATCTCCGACAAGGTTTGTTTTGCCTTTAGAGGATTCCCGTATGATAACGAATACATGTGTGTCCTCATTAATTCAGGGATATCAGCTTTCTGAGGGCAGGAGTCAATACATTTTCCGCAATGTCTGCAAACTGACTGAATGGCCAGTTTAACGTCTTTGCTTCTGAAAAAATCTTCTTCTTCCTTTGTAAAGGCGAGATTATATGATACAACCATATCCTCTTCAAGCTGCGGGTATGTGGTGAATCCAGGGACAGCAGTAGTGATGAATTCATATTTCAGAGCCCATTTTAACAAGGCGCTGTTCATTGTGGTTCCTTCATAAAATTTCTGCTGATTTGCCGGTACTCCTCTTCTGTACCAATCCTGTTTGCACTGTGTTTTCATTGCAATCAGACCTATACCTGCATCATATGCAACTTTTAAAGCATCAAATACTCTCTGGTCCCCGAACATAGAATAGTTAAACGACAAAAGGATAACCTCATAGAATTTCCTGTTAGCAGCCTCTTTTACCATTTCAGGCCAGTCGTCGTGAGTGGAAAAACCGGGGAATTTTATTTTTTTCTTTTCCTTAAGTTCAGTAAATGCTTCCATAATTAATGGATCATTTACCTCTTCACTTTTTCTGGCAGCATGATAATAAAGAATGTCTACATAATCCATATTAAGTCGGCTTATGCTTTCATCAAATCTCTTAAGAAATAATGCTTTTTTTTCCTTGCTGTTCATTCTGTCAGATCCTCCACCAAGTGAAATCTTTGTGGAAACGGTAACGTCTTCACGCTTGATATTTAACTCCTTAAGAACCGATCCAACCATTTTTTCATTGTTCCCGTTCTGATATCCCCACGCTGTGTCGAAGTGTCGGATACCTGAATCCCAGGCTGCTTTAACAAGATTAGGATTATTTGCATTCATCACACCCATACTGACTATAGGAAGATTTATTCCTGTTTTCCCAAGAGTGCGATATATAATTTTAGATTTATCGGTAACTTTGTTGCTGCCAGAAGTGCTTGCAATTGCACCAGTTGTGGTCAACCCCATCAAATTCAACAATACTAATTGTTTGGTTGAATTTCCTAGAAATTTTCTTCTGTCCATGGTTCTAATTTAAGTTTGAGATCAGTGATTCCTTTTTCTGTTATTACTTAATTAGTTGCTTTTACCTGTATTTATTAAGTAGCCGTTTTGTGCAATTTTAAATAAAAAATTGCGATTTTCATACCTGAAGATACAGAAACATCTTCACCGATGGATTAAAAGTCTGCTTTTTAGTTTTTTAAAACAATTATTACATGTATTTATGATCAATTGTAATATAGTTCTCAGGAACTATTCAAATTCTATTTTTCTGGCTGCAAATGCAGAACTCAATTGCAGCATTGCTTCACTTTTCACTGAGTCAGCGTTAGTTATAGTGCTCCAGAAACGTACTGTTATCGAGCATGTTTCGGGAGTTACCCTGGTATAGATTATTACAGGCTTCTTTTGCAGGATCACATTTGGGATATTCCTGATAGTGTCGTTAATTGTCTCATTGACTATGTTGGCATCAAGTTCTTTACCCTTGAGGGAAAACCACACCATAACCCTTTTCTGATCGTTACTGAAAGTCCAGTTCACTATGTTCTGTGACAGAATATTACCGTTTGGGATAATTACATCGGCACCGTCGGCGGTGCTTAGTGTACTGGCACGCAATCCTATTTCTTTCACTTTACCTGCTTGTCCGCTTACTTCAATTTCGTCGCCTATTTGCAGCGAACCGTCAAAAATCAGTATAATACCGGAAACGAAGTTATTGACTACATTTTGCAGGCCCATACCGATACCTATGCCTAATGCTCCAAGTACTATTGTCAGCTTATCTACCGGCAATCCCGATGCCGCAATGGCCAGCAGGTATCCACCTACCAGTACAAGTAATCGTGTTATAAGCAATCGTGAGTGTTGCTTCTTGGAAACAGGCGTTGTATCTTCTGCGTCAACGCCCGTTTCACCAAATAAAAAGCTAATCAGACGTTGAAGAATATGTGCGGTCCAGATTATAAGGAAGAACCACAAAACGCTGACCAGTCTAAAAGATATATTGCCGATGGTTCTTGTGGTAGTGAGCAACTCAACCGTACTGCTAGCAAAGCTATGGTAAATGTTCAAATTAGATGTAAGCATTATGAGCCATAACATTACAGCAATGATCGTAAGAGGCTTTTTAATTTTTTCAACAATAATGGAGCTATCAAAAGGTTTGTTAAAACCTTTTTTCATGCGGCTGCTTTGTAGCTGCAGTAAGATAATTTCAATAAGGGTTTCAATAAAAACAGGTAAAACAACTGCCTGTGTAACGGCAAAAATAGAAGCTAAGCCAAATATACCTGATAATGAGAACCTTCCGGAAAAATTACATATAACGCCAAGACCTGACAACATTATCCCTGTTTTTGCAGCCCTTTTAATCCATTTATAATAGGGTATATCTTTGGGTAGCTTTTTGTAGAATAGGTATGAGAACACAATAATACATACCTGTATGGCCAATAACCAGACTCTGGAGACAAATGTTGGCTCAATCAGCAAATAAGTAACAGTATCGGCAATAAGCAGCCCTGTCAGTATCAGCCAGTTAAACCTGAATATCAGATTCCCTTTTTTGAAAAAAATGACTGAAGTAACCGCAAGCAATAGCAAGAATTCGATGGCGATATATGATGTGGGGGCATAAGCATCAAAAAATGGCATCAGGCACATCAATACCACAAGCAGGGATAAAACGGGATAGCTGTTCAGATACTTCAGATTTAAAAAGCCAAATTGGTTACCTGGCTCTCTGAGAGTTTTTATTAACTTCCGTTTTAAAAATAGCCATATGAACAGCAGAATCCCCAGAAAAAGGACAATAGCTCTTCTCCCTGATGTCTGACTGAAGTAATAGATAATCGCCTTTTTTTCGCTTCCCAACATGCTTATTACACTTTTTGAGGAATTACCGATAGTGTCTTTTTGAGCTTTTTGCCACAGACAATTTACTTCAGGTCCGAAAAGTTGTTTATTTGCTCTGTCCAACCTGATATCCATCAAATTCAGCATATTGGAAAGGTTCACAGAATTGTCTGCTATTTTGACTTTCATGGCATTCAGAGTATCAATATTGGCTCTGGTCGTGCTGTCGGCTCTTTCCCATTTTCGATCTATACGGACAAGCTTCAAATCATAAGTATTCCGAAGTCTGCTGTCATCATACAACACATGAAAAACGGAATCGGACAATATGGTTTTCAGGTATAGATTTGCATCATTTACCCTATGAAATATTTTCGCAACACGCGCTTCAACCCGATCGTTTTCTTCATTTAAATTAGATGCAAAACTTTGATATAGGTACAGGTTCTTAACATTAATCAAAGAACTTCTTCCTCTTACATTATTACGAATAATGCTGATATCGTTAGCTATTTCATCAATTCTTCGTCCCATGCCTACAACTTCAAATCCCAAAGTTGCACTATCCCTGATGGAATTTAATTTATCATTCACCCGGTTAATACTCATCATATAGTCGCTTGAAGAAAGCGTATCGGCATCTCCATGCAAATATTTATGCATTTCTCCCAGTTTCTCGACTCCGGATTCAGTATATGTCCTGGTTTCTGCACTTTCCGTAATTTCCTTAGTTAAATGTTGATTATCTGCAGATGAAGTATGTTTATGTTTTGATTGGGCTGAAACACCAAAACCTATAATAAGAAGGGTGCAAAAAAATATTAATCGTTTCATTTGATACAAAATTTGCGCAAAATATTATTAAACAATGGACCCAAACAATTGACAACATGGTTACCGGCCCTTATATGAGGGGCGAAATTACAAATTTCTCTTGAGTAAATAATTTTGAATCTATTAAAGACTAGTTTTCCTTAAAATGATAACTATGAATTTTGTACAACTCATTATCAGCAACTTCTTTTGAGTAGAAAATCCAATCGAGAATATTCGTAAATAAAAAAAAGGCCCCTTTCACAGCCTTCTTTTGAGCGGGAAAAGGGATTCGAACCCTCGACCCTTAGCTTGGGAAGCTAATGCTCTACCCCTGAGCTACTCCCGCAATTTTGTCTGAACGACTGACAAAAATAGTGAAATGATTGATTTAAACAAATTATTTTGCCAGTCAAAAAATTACAATATACAAGAATCAACATAAGTTATCCCATGAACCTGTATCAATCTTTGGCGGATGAATTTATATTAAAAATAAATTTGACTTGTATTATATTACTATCGTAACTTTGTAATTATCAAGTTCTTTGTAATATCATTTTCAATGTTTTTTATCCGATTGATCTGAGAATAACAATTAATGACATGAAAAAGCTATTTACTCTTTCGACGGTTATGTTGATAGCCCTAAACATTTTTTGTCAGGCTCCACAGAAAATGAGTTATCAGACAGTTATTCGTTAGGCGTTATAAGAGGCTGACTGGAAATATTCAATAATCTTGTAGAAATACGTGAAAAATGAAAGCAATCGTATATAACAAAAAAAGTTCTCCTGATAAACTTGTCTATTGTGACATTGACAAACCTGTTCCAAATGACAATGAAGTATTAATTAAAGTGCATGCAGTCTCCTTGAACGCCGCTGATTATCGTTCAATGAAAATGGGACTAATCCCAAAAAGAAAAATATTTGGTGCAGATATTGCCGGCCAAATCGAATCCGTTGGTAAGAACATTACTTTGTTTCGCCCAGGTGATGAAGTAATGGGGGATCTTGCCAGTTACGGTTTCGGAGGTCTTGCCGAATATGTCACAGCTCCTGAAAGATTATTGATCCGCAAACCAGGACAAATCACATTTGAGAAAGCAGCTACTTTGCCAATGGCCGCAATGACTGCTCTTCAGGCATTACGTGATAAAGCAGATATTCAAAAGGGACAAAAAGTACTGATTGTCGGCAGTGCCGGCGGTGTCGGAACATTTGCAATCCAGTTGGCCAAATATTTCAAGGCCGAGGTGACTGGAGTATGCAGTTCAAAAAATGTTCAGCAAACATTTTCTCTTGGGGCAGATTATGTTTTTGATTACACAAAAGAGGGCTTCGCAAAAAGAGATAAGCGATATAACATTATCCTGGGAATCAATGGAAATTATCCGTTATCAGCCTATAAGAAAACCCTGACTTCAAATGGAACATACGTTATGGTTGGTGGCTCTCTGTCACAAGTTTTCAAATCACTTCTCTTTGGCTGGATATTCTCCTTTGGCTCAAGGAAAATGAAGTCTTTAGCGGCCAGGGCAAACAAAACTGATTTGGAGCTTTTGGTAAAACTTGCGGAGGAAGGTATCATTAAACCTGTAATTGACCGAAGCTACCCGCTTGACAAGACATCAGATGCAATGAACTACTTAAAACAAGGACACTCAACAGGTAAAGTGGTGATCAATATAGAACTGAATTAAAGTATTGCCCACCTTGATTATTAACTCCGATTCTTGCCATTCGTCAAGTTAGATGGACATCAGTATAAAGACTATTGATGTGGAAAACTTACATCTTAAGAAATATAAACATTACACTTTTTGGGAAAATTAAAATTAATAAAATGAAAAGAAAATTAATCATCTTGAGTGCTAGCCTTTTAACTCTCCTGATTTTAGGATTTCTTGCTATCTACATCTGGATTGATTTCGATGTAAAGAAAAATATTAATAATGCCAGGGAAAAATATCCTGGCTCAGCCGAAGATGCATTGATAGCATATTTATTGGATACAACTAACTCACCTCAAGATCGTTCAAGTGTTGCGATCTGGACATTAGGTCAAATTCATTCTAAAAAGGCAATACCCATATTAAAAAAACTTTATAAACATGATCCTGAAGGGAAAACCTGTTATGGAAAGCACGATTCTGTTCTCTGTCAATATGAAATATATAAAGCGATAAAGGCTGAAGAGTCTAATTGGTGGCCTCTGCATTCCAGATTAAATAAATAGAATATAACAACCACCTGACACTGATGGTGCTATAGTTTATTGACTTAGGCAGGCCAGACAGTTTCGTTGTTGGAACCAAAGTCTATTTGGATTGACAAATAAGTTGTCAGTGCCCGCCTTTCTTGATTTCAAATTTGTGGAAACCAAATAACCATATCATGATGTTGTGTCATATGACTTAGAATCTAACTTAATTGAAAATGAAAAATATTAAAAGAAAAGATAATGAATCTCCATTTGTGATTAAGAATTTGAATTGGAAATATCATCACATAGGTATTCCTACAAAAGAATCACTTCCAGAAGAAAAGTATTTACCTCATTTAAAATTCTATGTTTCTGGATTTAATACCAGCCCCTTTGGAATAGAATGGATGAGATTTGAAGACAATTGTCAAATATCAGAATTAATTAAAACAGTTCCACATATAGCTTTTGAAGTCGATGACTTAGACAAGGAACTGAATGAGAATGATTTTGAAATTATCTCTGAACCGGGTATACCTTCAAAAGGAGTCAGAACTGCAATGATTAAGCATAATGGAGCTCCAATTGAGTTAATAGAATTTAAAATCTCCAATAAATTTCCTTAAATTTTAACTAAGATATTCATCAAAAGAAATCCTTTTTCTTTTTTCCGAAATAAACTTTCTTAAAATGTTATTGAGAAAAATCATCTGTTGAACAGCTGACTTTTACAAGAATATTAGATTTGAAATCATGATTAGAAAATCAAATATTTACTCTCATGAAAAAGCTACGAATCTGTATAATTGATCTTATCCACAACAGCCCTTCTCAATCACTGTACCGTCGTATCATGTTCCCAAATTATATTAGCATTATGCCCCAGATCATTGGAGTATGGTGCAGAGAAGAAGGTCATGAGGTACATTATTCTATTTTTACAGGATCACAAAACTTAAAAAGTCTATTAGTAGATAAAACTGATCTGGTATTTATCAGTTCATTCTCCTATACGGCCCTGCTTGCCTATGCTCTCAGCAACTATTTCCGATCTAAGGGGATTGTTACTGTTCTTGGAGGACCTCATGCCAGATGTTATCCGGAAGATGCGTGCCTTAATTTCGATTATGTACTTGGCTTGACTGATAAAGAATTATTAAAGGATTTATTGCATAACTTTGAATTAAATAATCGACCAGGAACATACCTTACTGCATTTTCCCAACCTTTGTCAATCCCAGGTGTTCGGGAAAGATGGGAATTTATTGAAAAGGTGCACAGACAATTCAGTATTATTAAATTGGTATCAATGATTGGAAGTTTTGGTTGCCCATACAAGTGTGATTTCTGTATTGATTCCGAAATTCCGTATCAAACCCTTGATCCCAATATGATCAGGGAGGACCTTAAGTTTCTGATAAAAAAAATGAAACATCCTGAAGTATCTTGGTACGATCCAAATTTTGGCATTAAATTCAATTCATTTATGGATACTATTGAATCAGCAGTTCCTCAAGGAAGCATTGATTTTATTGCCGAGTGCAGTTTGTCAGTTTTAAGTGAATCTAATGTAAAAAGGCTAAAAAGGAACGGATTCAAAATGATTATGCCAGGTATTGAATCATGGTTTGACTATGGGGAAAAACTAAGATTTGGATCTGGCGTTGGAATGGAAAAGGTAAGAGAAGTATCAGACAAGGTGAATATGATACAAAATTATATTCCACATGTACAAACTAACTTTATGTTTGGCTTTGACAGCGATGACGGTCAAATGCCTTTTGAATTAACTAAGCGTTTTATTGACCTTTCTCCCGCTGTATATCCTTCATTTGCTCTGTTATCAGTATTTGGACAGGGTACAAAGGGCAATTTAAAGTATGAAAAAGAAAACAGGATTATTCCGTTTCCTTTTCACATGATGAGATCAGTTCACACACTAAATATTATCCCAAAAAATTATACATGGGAGGAATTTTATATCCTTTTTATCGATCTGCTGAAATACAGCTTTTCTTCCAAAGCTATATATCGTCGCTACAATTCGAATTATATGGCTGCTTCCAAGTGGATTACCCTTCTGCTGTCATTTACCATTGGTGGCGCAGGCAAAATAAAATATTTATCTGACATGTTGAAAAATCTTCGAAAAGAACCGGATTTTCAGTCGTTTGTAAAAAAAGAAATCAATTATGTTCCGACATTCATGATAGAAGATGCAAAAAAAGACCTTGGTCCAATGTGGCAATGGCTTCCCAACAAGTCACTATCATATAATCCAAATGTAATTTCTCAATCAACTCTATGATAAAGGCATAGGAATATTTGAAAATTATTAAAAGATTTTTAATGAAAATAATAATCCCATTTCTCTGACCAGCAATTTTCAATTTATGAGTATCGGAAATCAAGCACATAAATACATTGATTTTATTCGTTACCCCATGCCCTAAAGGGTGCGAATAAAATCAATTGCTCCCTATGGAGAAAAACAAGTTTCTAAAGGATAAATTGCAGACAATAGCAGAAAGCCAGGACCTGGGTTTAAGACTCAATAACAAAAAATAAAGGGGTCTTTCAACCTGGACTAAAAAAGTTAGCACTAAAACTTAACAAGAGTGTTCCATGTTGGAGTATTGGGATTTAGAGAGACCCATGAGTAAAATTTGAAACACTCCCGATTTATTCTCACCAGCAAAAAGCAAATGACACATAAAATTATGCCAACATATTGATTATCAGTAATTCAGAGCCTCCAATGGGACTCGAACCCACGACCTGCTCATTACGAATGAGCTGCTCTACCAACTGAGCTAAGGAGGCATAATTTGCCGCAAATATAATAAATCATTCCAATTTTTCCAGTCTCTGAAGCAAAGGTGGATGGGAATAGTAAAAAAACACATAAGCGGGATGTGGCATCATGTTTGAAAGGCTTTTTACCGAAAGCTTTTTCAATGCTTCAGCAAGTACTTCCGGTTTGAAATGTTCTTTCGCAAACCTGTCGGCAGCAAATTCGTTTTTACGCGATATGGAATTCGATATTAGCCCGATTATGAGCGATAAAGGGCTGTAAAGTATTCCAAACACTATCAGACCAAGATGAAAACTTTGGTTTTGTGAACCCAGTGCTCTTGAAAGACCAGGATTGTTAACAACAAGGGAAAAAAGGAAAAGCATAAATCCTGTAAGAATAACAGAGAACAGTAGAGTTAATAAAACATGTTTCTTTTTATAATGTCCGATCTCATGTGCCAGAACTGCCACTATTTCTTCCTCTGAGAGTTCTTTTTGCAAGGTGTCATAAAGGACAATTCTTTTTTTAGGTCCAAATCCGGAAAAATATGCATTTGCCTTAGTACTTCTTTTTGATCCATCTATAACATATATGTTTTTTAGTTTAAAGCCTGCTCTTTTTGCAAATGTCTCGATCAGGGTTCTTAGCGATCCTTCCTGCAGAGGAGTCTGTTTATTGAATAGGGGAACTATCAGTTCAGAATAAAAAAGGTTGATGAATATTGAGAAGGCGGTTATTAATACCCATGCATATAACCAGAAGTTCTTCCCTGTTTTGTAGTAAACCCAGGTAATAAAACCCAACACCGGAATACCTATCAGCAGAGTAATAAACCACGATTTTATATGATCTGTTATAAATGTCCTGATTGTCATTTTGTTAAATCCATATTTCTTTTCGATGACAAAAGTATCATAAAAACTGAAAGGTATATTTATTATATCGGAGGCAAAACCTATGATCCCAAAAAATATCAGAGAAATAAGGATAAGATTCATACTGATCGTTCTGACCAGATTATCGACAATTGCAAAGCCTCCAAAGGTTATCATACCCAGGATCAACAGAAGATTAAACAACGATGACCAGAATGATAATTTCTTGTTATCTTTCTGATAAAGCTGAGTTTTTTTGTATTCCTCCTCGTCACATATCCCTTTTAATTTTCCGGGAAGGGTATCTGACCACATGGTAGTATTCAGATAATCGAGATATCTTTCAATAACAAATCCCACAACAGGGATTATGAGAATAAGGTAGAAAATTGTATTGTGCATGGATCAGCAGTTGATAAAAAAAAGAAGCAGGGCACCTTTTTAAAATATAAGTGTGGAATAAATATGTCTCGCTGCATTTCCTCGTGCTAAAAGGATAGGTGCCCTGCGGTTTTGTAAAGATAATAAATATTTTTAAGTTAACATACCACCACAGACATGAATTGTTTGTCCTGATATGAAAGATGATAATTCTGATGCAAGATATAACGCTGTGTCGGCAACATCGTCAGGGGTTCCGCCACGTCTGAGAGGAATTTTATTTATCCACTCTTTTTTTATTTCCTCAGGTAACTCTTTTGTCATATCAGAAATAATAAAACCCGGGGCAATTGCATTTACACGAATATTTCTGGCTCCGAATTCTTTTGCAGCGGATTTTGTAAACCCGATTATTCCTGCCTTTGATGATGAGTAGTTAACCTGGTTTGCGTTTCCGGAAACACCTACCACCGAACTCATATTAATCATACTTCCGGAACCCTGTTTCCACATTATAGGCTGAACTGCTTTTGTAAAGTTAAAAACCGATTTAAGGTTTACCGTTATTACAGCATCCCATTGATCTTCTGTCATCCTTTTAAAGGCACCGTCTTTTGTAATACCGGCATTATTTACCAAAATGTCAATCCGACCAAAATCTTCTGCTATCTGAGCGACCACCTTCTGTGTTTCGTCAAATTTGGCTGCATTTGAAGCATAACCTTTTGCTTTTACTCCTAAATTGGTCAGCTCTTTTTCGACTGCTTTTACATTATCATCGTATGCCAGATCAGTGAATGCAATATTGGCACCGTTTTGGGCAAATCTAACGGCAATTGCTTTTCCTATACCTCTGGCGGCACCGGTAATTAATGCTGTTTTTCCTTCTAGTAATTTCATACGTTATTTTTTAATTTTAAAAATTGTACGAAACCACACATGATTATTAATGAATTACGTTCATTTCTGTGCGTGATTTTGATCAATCATATGGATTTCATACCTATATTAAATTTATGCAAATATATGATAAAGTACGAAAATCTGCCTTCGCAAGAAAAGCTTTAATAACGTTGCAACCTCTGCAACCTCTACAACCTCTACAATCTCTACAATCTCTACAATCTTTACAATCTTTACAGCCTTTACAGCTCCTACAGCCTCTACACCCTCTACACCCTCTACACCCTTTTTAACAGCTTTGCCACCATTGCTCCTATTTCGGCCGGAGATTCAACAACGTAGATACCACAGTCTTTCATTATTTTCATTTTTGCAGCAGCAGTATCATTCTTACCTCCTATAATTGCGCCGGCGTGACCCATTTTCCTGCCTTTTGGAGCAGTTTGACCTGCAATGAATCCTACCACAGGTTTTGTCCCGTATGCTTTGATCCAATCAGCAGCTTCTGCTTCCATATTTCCACCGATTTCACCAATAACGACAATAGCTTCAGTATCTTTATCTTCCATCATGAGTTTTACAGCATCAAGAGTCGTAGTTCCGACAACCGGGTCGCCACCAATTCCGATACATGTTGACTGTCCAAGTCCGGCTTTGGTCACCTGATCCACAGCCTCATACGTCAGAGTACCTGACCGGGAAATTATCCCCACGGAACCTTTCCTGTGAATGAACCCGGGCATAATTCCAACCTTTGATTCACCGGGAGTGATTATTCCGGGGCAGTTTGGTCCTATAAGCCTGCAGTTTGTTGACTTGAGGTGATCCTTGACAAGAACCATATCTGAAACAGGAATCCCTTCCGTTATTGCAACAACAAGCCTTATCCCTCCGTCAGCTGCTTCCAGGATCGAATCAGCAGCCGCAAACGGCGGAACAAAAATGATCGATACATCTGCACCAGTTTCTGAAACAGCTTCTCTGACGGTATTGAAAACAGGCAGACCCAGATGCACCTGACCTCCTTTTCCGGGAGTGACCCCTCCTACTACTTTAGTACCATATTCGATCATTTGTGTTGAGTGGAAAGTTCCTTCATTTCCCGTAAATCCCTGAACTATAACTTTTGAGTTCTTATTCAGAAGAATGCCCATAAGTAAAAGATATTTAAAAATATATGAACAAAATTATTTTCAATAATTAACCAGTTTCCATGATAACTGCAGTCTCAAAAATAATTAATTATTGCTGGTTTTCCGTCTTATTTAAGTAATAATTAGCAGAATGTTTCAATCCGATAATATTGTTGAGCAGACAAAAACAGAAAATTTATTTCTCAGCATTCAACATTTCACATTCCACATTCAACAACATGTAAGGTGTGGCATTTAATTTGAGCTGGTCAGTTAAGTTTCATACATTTGCATTATAACAGTTTTGAAAAATGATGAGATCAGAAGATACTATCTGCGCTCCTGCAACAGCGGTAGGTGGTGCGATTGCGGTCATAAGAATAAGCGGCACAAACAGCCTGAGTATTTGTGAGAAGATATTCTATCCTTCAGACAAGAGTATTAAACTATCTGAACAAAAGGGATATACGATAGTTTTTGGAGAGATACATTCAGGAAAGGAGATTATTGATGAAGTACTTGTGAGTGTTTTCAGGTTGCCTCACTCATACACCGGCGAGAACTCTGCTGAAATATCGTGCCATGCCTCGCCTTTCATCGTAAAGAAAATTCTTGAATTATTAATTACAAACGGAGCCATTTCTGCTAAACCCGGCGAGTTCACTCAAAGAGCTTTCTTAAACGGTAAAATGGACCTTTCGCAGGCAGAAGCAGTTGCCGATATAATAGCTTCAAAAACCAGGTCGGCTCACAATGTTGCAATGAACCAGATGCGTGGAGGATTCTCATCTGAGATAAGCAGGCTGCGTACAGAGCTGCTTCATTTTGCTTCACTGATTGAACTTGAACTTGATTTTGGAGAGGAAGACGTTGAATTTGCCGACAGAAATGAACTTACGAATATTATTATAAAAGTAAAGAGTCTTACAGACCGGCTGGCAGGTTCTTTTATGCTTGGAAATGCTGTAAAGAATGGTATCCCGGTTGTAATAGTAGGTAAACCCAATTCGGGAAAATCGACACTTCTGAACGCCCTGCTGATGGAAGAAAAGGCCATAGTATCGGAAATACCGGGGACCACACGGGATACTATTGAAGACACTATTGTTATTGAAGGAATTGAATACAGATTCATTGATACAGCTGGTTTGCGCGAAACATCTGATGTTATTGAGAAGCTCGGCATAAAAAAGACACATGAAAAGATAAATCAGGCTTCAGTAATTCTTCTTATTGACGAGGTATCTGATTCTTATGAATCAATAAATAAAAGGATACAGACTATCCGGAAGATGATAGGAGAATCGGAAAAACGGCTGATTATTCTTATCAATAAAGTAGATCAGGTTTCTGAAGAACTACAGCACGTACTTGCTGACAAAATTGATGTTAAAGAAAAGGAATCATTACTTTTTATATCAGCTAAAAAGAAATCAGGACTTGATGATCTCAGAAAAAATCTGAGTGAAGTGATAGCGAAGGAAAAGTTGAATTCTGAGAGTGTTATAATAACCAATATAAGGCATTATGAGGCATTACTGCATGTTTCGGAGAGCCTTGCAAGGGTTATGACAGGACTTGAGGATCAGATTCCTGAAGATCTGATAGCAATTGATATTCGTCAGGCTATTCATTATCTTGGCGAAATAACCGGAGAGATCACAACAGATGAGATACTGGGAAATATCTTCAAGAATTTTTGCATCGGAAAGTAACAGTACTTTTGTTTACTCCTGTACATTTCATCACTCTGTTTGTGTGTGCTACCACCATGCAGGAACAAAGGCTTTTCTTTGGTCTCATTGTTTATAAAATCGCCTAGCATCTCCCCCATTTCCTGGAACTGGATAAATATCACTATCTCCGGCCGCGGGGCAAACGATTGCTGAAATCAATTTTCGTCAGTGAATTCAGCCACTGTTGACCCCACCATTTAATCCCGAATTTTGACATCTTCCTTTTTTAGGACTAAGAATACACTCTCAAATACTTAAAAAATCATCCGGTTTATACAAACCGGCATAATGTTGAAAACTTTCGCAGACACTCATATTTCTTCATAAAAATAACCTGAAACATTTTATAAATTTGACAATAATGTCTAAATATCGGCTGTTTTCTTGAATACATCACCTTTGCCTATTATTAGTCATTCGGCGGATATGTCATGGTTCTTTACTAGATGGGACAGACATGCCATTTTGGAAGATGTCATGAGAGTGATCTTTTCCCAGTTGATACAAGTTACAGCGATTGATGTTCATCTCATCGCAAAAGGTCTTTTTACCTCTTAGTTCACGAGAAGATATAAGCATATTGTTATTACGCCAGGTTTATATCAAGGTGCAGTATAATTCCCAACACCGCAGCGATACGGATAAACGAGAACAGCTGCAAGTCTGTTTCTCCCTTTTCGATGCGGTTGATGTAGGTGCGCTCCCTGTCGACACGTTCGGCGAGCTCCTCTTGTGTAATCCCGAAGTTTTATTTCTGAGTTATTTACTTATTTTTTAAAATAGCTAACAATATTTCACTAAAATGTAATAAATATATTACTTTTGTACTTATGAAATTTAACGACCTTTTCACCCTCTTAAAGAAAGACGGATGGTTTATAGTAAGGCAAAAAGGTAGCCATGTGACTATGCAACATCCGACAAAACCCGGACAAATCACTGTACCATTTCATGCGGGGAAAGAAGTTAAAAAAGGTCTGTTAAAAGCAATATCGAAACAAGCGGGGATTAAAACAAATAAAAGATGAAAAAGCCCAAAATTAATATTACGGTAGTTAAAGAAGATACCGGATATAGTGCCAGTACTTTAGTAGATAATGATTTTATAGCAACCGAAGGAAATACCTTTGAGGAACTTAAAACCAACATTTTGGAAGCCATAAACCTTTCTTTTGAGGAAAAAGGTTTTGTTTATAATATTGAGGAAATTAAGTTTAGTTATGATCTTGAAAGTTTTTTTGACTTTTATAAGGTTATAAATGCAAAGGCACTTTCTGAACGCATTGGGATGAACCAAAGTTTGCTGGCTCAATATATTAAAGGAATAAAAAAACCTTCTGCTGTTCAAACTAAGCGTATTTTACGGGGAGTTCAGCAAATAGGAAGGGAACTTTCAGATGTTAATTTCTTGCTATGATCGTAATAATATTTTTTCAGAGGCATATTTAGTTTTTCCCGGATAACATTAATTTTTCGTGATGAATTATTTTTGTTGATTGTAACCATACCGGAATAAACCTGACAGGCTTCGCAGCGATCATCTCCTTTCGTTTCTTTACAACTAATTTAAAATCTGCCACTTGCAGTTCACTGGTTATGAGCTGTTATTAAATGAATTGATTAAAAAACTGGCTTAAATTACTCTTAAGGTGTTGATAACTATACCCAAACTCTATACTTTTATTTTCATTTTTTGCCATTACTTGAGTATTTTAGACATGTCAAAAATTTGGTAAACTGGCAGAAGCACATAAAATCAATATTGACGATGTAATAACTATTTGGCTTTTTTCTCATATATGCTTTATGTAAATATGATCAGTTAGTTAAAATGTATATATCTGTGTCTGAACTTTTTTAAAAATAATTAATATATATGAGTCTGATATTAGAAGGACTGAAAAAGAAGTTGATTGCAATTTCAGATGATGAAAGGCAAATAAGATTCGATGCAAAGTCAAACAAATGGAATTCGTAATTTGATCATGAGTGAGTATTTAAATCAGATCATTCCATTGCCTTTTATTGAAGATTTAAGGAAGTCATTGGAAAAACAAACTGAGATAGCTGAACATATCATGAATCTACAAAATCAAGCCAAATATTTACAAAATCAAGCTGTTACTGTATTGGAAGCAGCAAAAAAACAGGTAGAAAAAATGATAATTGGGGAATAAACATATACCAACAGGAATCACAATGGGTAACGATGAGTCTATCCTTTATTTTCGAAAACAAACAAATAATTGTTCAATTAAAAATGACCATCTGCACCTACATGAATTATACAATTACCTTGATAAGCTAAGTAATGAATAAAGATATACAAACCGCCTTATTCTTAAACCAAAAGCGCTTTATTGAAAGAGAATTTTCCAAAGAAAAAGACCTGGAAGATTTAATGTTTGGAAATGCTAAAAGTATTTTCGGAAAAAACAGTATATTAATTGAGGCGAAGAAACGTATTGATCATAAAACATTAGGAGGCACAATTCCCGATGCATTTCTTTTTGACTTAAAGAGTCCTGAAAATCCGGAGTTCTATTTGGTTGAAGTCGAACTGTCAAGTCATCCATTTTATGACCATATTTTCAAGCAAATAACTAAGTTTTTTGCATTTTTTAAAAACCCCGAAAGTCAAGGTCAGCTAATAACCAAATTGTACGATATAATACGGACGGATAAAACCTTGTTAAAAGAGTTTAAGTCATTGGTTGGCCATGAAGAAGTATATAAATATATCAAAGACACAGTGGAAAACAGCCAGAATATTCTATTGATACTTGATAAAGATATGCCAGAGCTGCCTGAAATAGTTAAAACATATACCGATACCTGGGGCAAAATTGTAAAACTCACACTTTTAAAAGAATATTGCTGTAACTCCGAAAGCATTATAAGCCTCACTCCTGAATTTGAGAGCCTGGAATCTGTTGAAAATACTCCTGATGATGATAAAGCTAATCCTTATACAGAAGAATACCATCTGGAGGGCGTTAGTCCTGAGATTAAAGAAGTTTACTCCATTATTCAAAAATCACTATTCGAACAAATAAAAGATATAAAGTACAACCCACAGAGGTATTACATTTCGCTTCGTAATAAGCGAAATTTTGCATTTTTAGACATACGTAAAAAGAAGCTTAGAATAGTGGCTATGTTGGAGCAGAACAAGATAGAAGAAAGAATCGCACATCATTTGGTTGGTTCGTTAGCTGAGAGCGTGCAGAAATTTTATAATGGACCATGTGCCGAAATAATAGTCACTGATAAAGTTAATATCGATGAAGTTATTAAACTGTTGGTTGAAATTCAAAAATAATCCGTCAACCTATGAACACGGGCGAAATACTCATATATCAAAATTCCGAAGGCAGCATTAAAATTGATGTTCGCCTCGAAGAAGAAACCGTTTGGCTTTCACAAGCTCAAATGGGGTTACTTTTCAATAAAGATAAACACACTATATCTGAGCACATTAGCAATTTTTTCAAAGAAGGCGAACTGGATGAAAATTCAGTTGTCCGGAATTTCCGGACAACTGCTTCCGATGGCAAATCGTACGATGTCAATTACTATAACCATTCTGCATATGAACGGCCGTGAGTTACTTGCCCATGCTGGTAAAATAAGCCACAAAATGGCTTTGAACAAGTCAGAGGCTGAATATGAAAAGTTCAAAGAGGAACAAAAGAAATTATCTAAAGAAGCGAGTTTGAAAGAAATTGAGGAGGATATTAAGAAACTGAAAGAGATAAAACCATAAAAGTTAGTTCCACATAAAAGGCATTTCAGACCAACATTCATTTAATATACTTTCTATATTTGAAAATAATTTCTAATCATGACTCTCAAAGAGTTAATAATCAAAATACAAAATTATCCGGAAGAGATGCGCGTCATCATCGCAGGCTATAAAGAGTTGCTATTTAAGGAAAAACGCAAGAAGTAAGAGCACATCATTAAGAGAAATCCCATGACTACAATTACAAGAAGTCCGCTTGAAGAGGGGTATGATTTTTACATCACTGATAAATGGAACAAAGAGTATCATTTTAAAATATTAACATTTGAAATACCACCAGGAATGCTCTCTGTAGCTATTGAGACAGCTGAGGAGACAGAAACCTATTACCCGAGAAAACTGGAAGTATTATCCGATTATAATGCTGATATTGAGCTGGCAGAGTTGCTGTTAAAAGCAAAAATAAAAAAAGAGATAAACCGGAAATCATTAAGACTTTCAAGTGATAATAGTTTTGAAATTATTGGCAATACTTTACGTGGGGAAATAATAGCAGAGCAAAATATCAGCAATCTGAATGAACCGGTTTTTGCAGTAGATGGCAGAAAGATCTCAATTCAGCAATTTTGTGAAATGCTGGCTCCATATTTCTCTTTTAGGTTCAAATTTGAGATAACAGATTCTTCAGACGAAATTTTTTAAGATTACAGGATTACCTCTTGACAAGACGGAGACAGAATACAGAACTTCGGGCTCATTTCTTATTATGAAGGTGAGAAATCATTTACAACTTCCTCTTTTTTCGATTCCGGTATTACATTGAACGAAAAATCTAAAACCAAAGCTGAATCGATCTTTTTTCCGTCTACAAATAAACCTTTAATTACGGGGGATTTTCCTTTCTGAATCAATGAATAAATCTGTTTTTCGTCAAGAATCTTACCGTATTGTTCAAATCTCACTATAAATGTGCAACCATTCTTATATTCGCTGCAACCAAATGCTTTTTTGCCTTTGAGTATAGTTCCTTTTTTGCATTTCGGGCAGGTAATTGCAACTGTTTTCTTTTCTTCATGTTTCAGATCCTGCTCAATAACAATCATTTTTTTTGTCTCCAGCTTAACTTCGGCAACTAATTGTGAAACCATTTCTTTCATTTCGTCCAGAAAGCATTTAGGGTCATATTCACCCTTTTCTATCTGACGAAGCTTCTTTTCCCACATTCCGGTCAACTCAGCCGATTTTAGCAATTCGTTTTGGATGGTGTGTATTAATTGAATACCTGTTTGAGTTGGCACAAGGTTTTTCTTTTCCCGTATTACAAATTTACGTCTGAACAGAGTTTCTATGATATTGGCACGTGTTGAGGGTCGTCCAATGCCATTTTCTTTCATCAGTTCACGAAGCTCATCATCTTCCACCTGTCTGCCTGCTGTTTCCATTGCCCTTAGCAGAGTGGCTTCTGTATGCATCTTGGGAGGTTGTGTTTGTTTCTCCAGCAAATCAGGAGCGTGTTCACCTTTTTCGCCTTTTTCGAAGTGAGGCATAATTTGTCCTTCACTGGTGTCGTTTTCTGTTTCTTTGTCAGTCTCCTTTTTGGGATACAGCACTCGCCAACCGTCTTCCAGTATGACTTTTCCGGTAGCTTTAAATTCGTAAGCGCCAGCCATACCAATCACAGTAGTATTAGAAACAATGCAGTCGGGATAGAATACTGCTATAAATCTGCGGGCAATTAAGTCATAAACCTTTTTTTCCTCCAACATTAATCCTGAAGGCCTTATACCTGTAGGAATGATAGCATGGTGATCGGTAATTTTAGTGTCGTCGAATACTTTTTTACTTTTCTTGATTTTTTTCCCAAGCAATGGAGTTATGAATCTTGCATAAGGTTCCATGTTTTTCAAAATGCCCTCTATCTTGGGATACATGTCGTCAGGCAAAAACGTAGTATCTACACGAGGATAGGTAACCATCTTCTTTTCGTAGAGGTTTTGGATATATTTTAACGTATCATCAGCGGTAAAACTGAATTTTTTATTACATTCAACCTGTAATGCAGTTAAATCGAACAACTTAGGAGGAGCTTCATTCCCTTTTTTTTGTTCAAAAGATATGATTTCAAAGAGTTTTGTCTTTATTTCGTCAATAATCCGTGAAGCTTCTTCTGCAGTGTCGAACCGCCCCTTTGTAGAATTGAAAATCACATTTCGATACTTTGTTTTTATTTCCCAAAATGGTTTTGGAATGAAATTATGAATCTCTTCAAACCGGCGGACAATTAATGCTAATGTGGGTGTTTGAACCCTGCCAATTGATAAGACCCCTTTTCCGTCAGCATATTTTAAGGTATACAGACGACTGGCATTCATTCCCAGAAGCCAATCCCCTATTGCGCGGGCGTTTCCTGCCGAATACAACCGGTCAAAATCCTGTCCGTCTTTCAACTTTTCAAACCCTTCCTTTATAGCTTCATCGGTCATCGATGAAATCCATAAACGTTTCATTGGTTTTGAGCATCCTGCTTTTGTATATACCCAACGCTGAATGAGTTCACCTTCAATTCCGGCATCACCACAATTAATAACTTCGTCGCATCCGGCAAACAGTTTTTCTATAGTACTAAACTGCTTTTTAACACCATCATTTTCAATGATTTTTATACCAAACCTTGGCGGAATCATTGGTAATGCGTTCATTCTCCACTGTTTCCAATCAGGAGTGTAATCTTCAGGATTCTTGAGTGTACATAAGTGCCCAAATGTCCATGTAACCTGATAGCCGTTACCTTCAAAATAACCGTCTTTACGATTATCGGCTTTCAGTATCCTGGCTATTTCCCTGGCTACACTGGGTTTTTCGGCTATGCAAACTTTCACTTTTAAAATGTCTTTTTCAATTTCCAAAATTAGGAAAATCACGGAACATTCAAATTGAAGATCCTTGCAGAAGCAACAGTTTTTCAATTCTAATGTCGTGGTTAATAATTTAACTGCCAAACCGATATCCTATTCCGGATTCGGTATTTAATAATTTGGGTTTTGCAGGATCATCTTCAATCTTTTTACGTAACTGGGCAATGAATACACGTAAGTATTGAGTTTGTTCAATATAACCCATACCCCAAACTTCTTTTAGAATATATTGATGCGTTAAAACCCTGCCTTCATTTTTAGCTAATAACGCGAGTAAAGAAAATTCAGTCGATGTGAGTTTTAGTAATTCGTTTTTCTTTCGTACAATGTGATTGGCCAAATCAATAGATAAAGAGCCAAATTCCAATATTGGCTTATTTGATATATCATGAATTTGCCGGAGAGCAGCCCTGATACGAGCCAATAATTCTCCCGTCCGAAAGGGTTTTATAAGATAATCGTTGGCCCCGTTATCAAGTGCATTAATTATAGCCTCTTCGGAATTCCTTACAGAAAGAATTATTACAGGTTTCTTATACCATTCTCTTAATTTTCTCAATATCTCTATACCATCAATATCAGGTAGTCCCAGATCGAGGATTATAAGTGAAGGATTATGTGTTGCAGCAGTGATAAGTCCATCTTTTCCCGTAGCAGCTTCAGAAATTTTATATCCGTCTGATGAAAGTGTGATTTCAAGCAACCTACGTATTTGAACTTCATCGTCAATGATCAGTATTGTTTCCGGTAAATTCATAAATTAATTTTTATTATCCTTTTAAATCTACCTTTGGTATCTCAGTTGGTATCTTAATTGTGAATATTGCACCACCGTTCTGTCTGTTTTCCACAATTATTGTGCCTTTCTGTGCTTCAACAAAGCCTTTAGCAATAGAGAGTCCCAAACCGGTACCACCAGCTTTTGATCCTTCCACCCTGTGAAACTTATTAAATATGAGTGATAATTCATTTTCCGGCAGACCCGGTCCTCTATCCATGACCTGTAAAGTCATTATTCTGTTGTCATAGAATGCTTTAACTCTAATATTTGATAAGGGAGGTGCATGTTGTGTGGCATTAAAAATCAGATTATATAAAACCTGTTCCATCAATCCAAAATCGATCTTCACAAAAGGCATATCATCAGGAATTACCACAAGCATTTTGAACTGTTTAAGCTCATCCTGGAGGCTTTCAGTAACTTTATTTATCAGGTCGTGAATGTCGCACCAATCAATTCGTGGTGTTATCCGTCCGCTTTCGAGCCGGGACATATTCAGGAGGTTTTCAATAAGGCGGTTTAACCTCCTGGAAGCTTTGTATATTTCATTGCAAAGTTCGTCACGTATTTCATGTGGATGTTGTGATGTAAGCAGAGAGTCAGAGGCGCCCATAATAGTTGTTACAGGGATTCTAAGTTCATGTGATATTGAATTAAAAAGTGTTTTGTACAGTTTATCCGATTCATCAAGGAAACGTGCTTTTCTGGCCAGTTCATCTAAGAAATCCCGTTCAACCGTATTTGATATCTGTGTCAGGAAGGTATTCCAGAACTCTTCATTTTCGCCATGAAGTGGACTAAGATGTTTAACAGCCATAACCCCGGGTTTAATGCGATTACCAAGAAGAGGATAAAAAGTAAATTTATTTGAGGGGAGCGTATCTGTGTATTTGCCAGCCCTTCGTGAATGTTTGAATACCCATTCGGCAACACTCATTTCCTTTTCTGTAAGTATTTTTAATTCAGGATTTCTTGAATACTCTGACAGTTGATTGTTACCATCCTGCAATATAAAAATAACATCGAGTCCAAAATGTTTCTTAATATCATTAACTGCAATTTCAATCAATTCCTCCATATTCTCTGCATCTGCCAGTTCTTTTGTAAGTTGATAGAGGGCATTTGTACGCTCTTCACGGTCACGTGTAAGCTTTTCCTGCCGGCGTACCCGTGATGTCAGTACCCCGTTAACCATTGCAATGATGAAAAACATACCAAACATTAAAGTATCTTCTGCCTTCCCAATGTGAAAAGTAAACCTCGGAGGTATAAAGAAAAAGTTCCAAACGAAAGCGCTTAGTGAAGAGGCCAGCAAAATCGGGCCAATCCCCATGAATGTCGCAAGAATTGATACGCCAAAAAGCAGGATAAACGAAACTGCCAGGTAACCAATATGTTCTGCAAAGTAAAAACAAACAACAGAACATAAGATGACAATTACAGCAGCTAAAATATACTGCAATGCTCCTGAAGTAAAGACAGGGAATGATAAATTATGTCTTATGTGTCGATCGTTGATTGCAGTATCAGATCCCAATACATAAACATCTATATTACCGCTATACCTGATAAGTTTTTGAACAAAGTTACCAAGGGTAAAAAGTGAATAAATATTCCGGCGCTGAGGTTTTCCGATAATAATATGTGTAATATTCTCCTTGCGGGCAACCGATAGAATAGCTTTAACTATATCGTCACCGGATGTCGTCATAATTTCAGCTCCAAACTGCCTTGCAAGGTTCAGGTTTTTGCTGAGTTGTTCCTTTTGATCTGCATTTAGAGGTTTTGAAGTTTCGATGTACAATGCAGTTAAGCTTGCCCCCATAGTATATGAAATATTTTTTGCCCATCGGACAAGCCTTGCCGAATGAGGGCTTGGACCAATAACAGCCAACAGGTGCATACCCGACTTCCATGGACCGGGTATTCGTTTCTGCTGCATATAAATGCGAAGCTGTTTATCAACCCTGTCAGCTACAATTCGTAACGACATCTCCCGAAGAGCGGTAATATTTCCTTTTCTGAAGAAATTCCGCACCGCTTCTTTTGAACGATCAGGGGTGTACACTTTTCCTTCGGCAAATCTTTCAAGAAGTTCTTCGGGAGTTATGTCCACTAATTCGACCTCATCAGCAGTTTCAAAAATTTCATCAGGAATAGTTTCTCTGATAGTGATTCCGGTTATTTGTGCTACGGTATCATTGCGACTTTCGAGATGCTGAACGTTTACAGTGGTAAATACATTTATTCCATTATCAAGAATTTCCTGTACATCCTGATAACGCTTGTTATGTCTGCATCCCGGAACATTGGAATGGGCCAGTTCGTCTACAATTGCTATCTGGGGTTTACGTTTCAGGATGCCATCAAGATCCATCTCCGGAAGTGTTGTTCCTTTATAGCTGATAAGTTTTCTCTCGACCTGTTCCAGCCCTTCAATAAGGGCAAGCGTTTCCCTTCTGCTATGAGGTTCAACATAACCGATAACAATATCAATACCCTTGGCTTTATCGGCCAGTGCAGTGCGGAGCATTGAATATGTCTTTCCGACACCTGCGCACATACCGAAAAATATTTTCAGTTTGCCTCGTTTGCTTTTTTCTTCCTCAAACTTTAAAGAAGCTAAAAGTTCGTCGGGATTGGGACGGTCGTCTGTGAGGTCCATATAATCCTACTTTTTTTCAAACCTGGAAAGTAACGCTGCTGTTTGTTCTTCTAAACTTTTTAGCCCGGATAGCATCATTTTCAACTCCTCAGCCTCTTTAGAACTTAATTCTTTTACCAAATCTTTCTGTAAAGTTACAGACATTTTATTTTTATTTTCATTTAATTTCTCAGCCATTTCATTAAAAATCAATGAAATTTCATAAATTTCATCTTCTCCCGTAAAATATAGCCTTTGATTGTAATTACTGGAAACTATTTCTTTTATCCCATTATAAAACTGATAAAACCGTTCATTGAAATATGATGAGAAGCTGAAGGTAAAACCATAAGCAACCAAAAAACACAAAGTCCCGATAAATGACATTCGTATCGAAGCTTTTTTGGCTAAAACTTTGGCACTCTCAGTTTTTTCTTCAATGGCTTTCTCGTTCATCAGGGACAAGAGCATCAAATTTTGGTAAAGGCTGTCAAATTTATCATGCTGGTAAAGAACCTTCGCAACTGTTTTCGGAGATTTCATAAATTCCACAACTGAATCGTAGTATTCATTAAAACCGGTTTCAATATCAGATACAAGTTTACCTTCGCCAATCTCTGTTATGTTATTTTGCTCTAACTGCAGTGATTTAATAAATAATTTAAACTCCTTGTTAATAATTATAGTATCAGGATTTTTGTTTGTTAAAAAGCAATTTGTGATTTCCTGATTTATAATTGTCAAGTCTTCAATCATGTTTTGGGCGAAAACAACTGAATAATGGTTTTCTTTAAGGATTGCACTTGTTTTGCCTGATAGCTTATTAAGGTAAAAAGCCGATAAGATTGCCAACAACAAAATGATCACCAGGAAAAGCAACATACCCATGGTAAATCTTGTACTGCGGATGGATGTTTTCATGATATATGGTTTTTACTTATTAACTCTGCTTTTATCAGAAAGTTTATCAAGTTCGAGATTTAATATCAATACGTTGATACGGACTTCACCCAAAATTGATAACTGAGGCTTTTCAGTAAGATATTCAATGCTCTGCAATACTCTTTTTTTTTGATTATCATCGAAATGCCGGGCATTAGTAATACGCTCAACCTGCAATAACGCTGCTTCAGGCGAAATGTGAGGATCGAGACCGCTTCCGGAAGCAAATAGCATCTCGGAAGGTATGGTTATAAGACTATCTGGTTGATTAAAAGCAATAAATTTGTTTTTACGTTCGTTTACGAGATTTATCAATCTGACATTGGTTAATCCATAATTTGAACCACCTGAAGGCATTGGATTATATGAAATTGCAGAAGGGCGTGAAGAGAAGTAAATAGTAGTATCAAACTTCTGTCCGATAAGTCTGCTCCCGATTACTTTATTGCCTTTAAAAATTAAACTTCCATTTGCTTTTGATGGAAATAAATTTTGTGCAATTACGGTAACCAGAAGTGGATAAATAATTCCTGTTATTACTGTAAAAAGCAGAAATATTTTTATTGATACAATAAGTGTTTTCATTTTCACGTATTTACATATTAATCAGGATATCAATAAGTTTAATTCCGACAAATGGAGCAATAATACCACCCAGACCAAAAATAAGCAGGTTTCGTGTCAATGCAGAATTGGCCGAAACGGGTTTATAGCGAACACCTTTTAAAGCTAAGGGAACCAAAAGAATAATTATAATTGCATTGAATATTACAGCACTGAGAATAGCACTTTGTGGAGAACCCAGGTTCATAATATTTAAAGCAGAAAGGGGTCCGATGCCAGATTTACCTGAATAGAGCGAAATTGAAATTGCCGGAATAATGGCAAAATATTTTGCCACATCGTTGGCAATACTGAAAGTAGTGAGCGATCCACGGGTCATTAGTAATTGCTTGCCTACTTCCACCACCTCAATTAATTTGGTTGGATTACTGTCGAGATCAACCATGTTTCCAGCTTCGCGTGCTGCCTGCGTGCCAGAGTTCATTGCAATGCCAATATCTGCCTGAGCAAGAGCAGGGGCATCGTTAGTGCCATCTCCTATCATACCTACCAAGTGGCCGTCGGCCTGTTCTTCACGGATTCTGCGCAATTTATCTTCAGGTTTTGCTTCGGCCATAAAGTCGTCAACTCCCGCTTCGGCAGCAATAGCTGCTGAAGTCAATGGATTGTCGCCTGTAATCATCACAGTTCTGATACCCATTTTGCGTAATTCCGCAAATCGCTGTTTAATACCGCCCTTCACAATATCTTTAAGGTGAATAACTCCAAGAACCCTGTTGTCTTCTGCGACTACCAAAGGTGTTGCCCCCTGGCGTGACAGCCTGGAAACAATATTCAGGATGTTCTGGGGGAAAAAGCCATTGTTGTTTTGCACAAAAGTCCGGATTGTTTCCGATGAACCTTTGCGAATATGACGAAAAGTACCGTCGTCCTTTTTTAAATCAACACCACTCATTCTCGATTGTGCAGTAAATGGAATAAAAGTTGCATTAAGCTGACTTACTTCTCGTCCCCTTATATCAAACTTCTCTTTCGCCAGGACAACTATTGAGCGACCTTCAGGTGTTTCGTCCGACAATGATGAAAGTTGTGCAGCATCGGCAAGTTCCATAATTGTTACTCCATCAGCAGGGACAAAATCGGTTGCCATGCGATTTCCAAAAGTGATGGTTCCTGTTTTATCCAGCAAAAGTACGTCTACATCTCCGGCTGCTTCAATAGCACGACCACTTGTAGCAATAACATTTCGATGTAACAGTCTATCCATACCACTGATCCCTATTGCACTGAGTAAGCCTCCGATAGTTGTAGGGATAAGGCATACCAACAAAGCAATTAAGACAGGTATTGTTAAGTTTTGTGATGCAGGAAGTTCTGATGCTGAAAGTGCGTAACCAAAGAATGCTGGCAGAGTAGCAACTGCCAATAGAAATATTATTGATAAACCCGACAGAAGTATGGAAAGAGCTATTTCGTTAGGGGTTTTCTGACGCTTTGCACCTTCAACGAGGGAAATCATACGGTCAATAAAAGTATTGCCTGGTTCAGAGGTAATCCGGATTAAAATGCGATCGCTGATCACCTTGGTTCCCCCAGTAACAGCCGAGCGGTCACCCCCGCTTTCGCGTATTACAGGTGCGGATTCACCTGTTATTGCTGATTCATCAACACTTGCAATACCATCAATCACTTCTCCATCAGAAGGGATAACATCGCCGGATTCGCAAATAACAGTATCACCATTTTTAAGATCTGTTGCAAAAGCCGATACTTCTTGATTATCAACTATTTTACGAGCCATGGTCAGGGTCCGGTTTTTACGTAAACTTTCTGCCTGGGCTTTTCCTCTGCCTTCTGCAATCGCTTCTGAGAAATTGGCAAACAACACAGTAAACCAAAGCCAGATAGCTATCTGAAGGTTGAAAGATGAAAAGTTATTGGTCAAAATTCCGGCAAACATTATAATTGTCGTAAGAACTGAACCTAAACCCACAATAAAAATGACCGGATTTTTAATCATTGAAGAAGGATTAAGCTTGATCACACTGTCCTTTGCAGCCTGTAACAATATTTTTCTATCAAACAGACTTGTATTTTGTTTTGTGCTCATTTAAGTTGTGAATTAAAAAGTCATCCCACTTTTCATTAGTAAATTTTCAATAACAGGACCTATAGATAAGGCCGGGAAGAAAATCAATCCGCCAACAATCAGAATGACACCGATCAACAAGCATATGAACAACCAGTTGTCGGTACGGAAAGTACCCGCCGACAAAGGAGTAATTTTCTTACCTGCCATTTTTCCTGCAATTGCTAACACAGGAATAATATACCCGAAACGACCAATAAGCATTCCGAAACCAAGAGTTAGATTGTAAAAAAATGTATTGGCATTTAGTCCTGCAAAAGAACTACCATTATTTCCTGCAGCTGAGCTAAAAGCATATAGAATTTCAGTGAAACCATGTGGCCCTGAATTATTAAGACATGATAACCCTGCCTTGCTTACAGAGGCCCACGCGGTGAAAAGAAGTATTGCAAAGCTTGTCGAAAGAATGGCAATAATTGCCATTTGAACCTCAAAAGCTTCAATTTTTTTGCCAAGGTATTCGGGAGTGCGCCCAACCATAAGTCCTGCAATAAATACTGTCAGAATTATAAATATTACCATACCATATAATCCTGAACCTACTCCTCCAAAAATAATTTCACCCAACATAATATTTAACAAGGCGATCATACCAGAAATTGGCGAAAGGCTGTCGTGCATGGCATTTACTGATCCATTGGAAGCAGCAGATGTAACTGTTGACCAAAGAATACTGTTTGTTATCCCAAAGCGGGTTTCTTTACCTTCCATTAGCGGCAAATGTCCGAATATAGGGTTGGCTGAATATTCGGCCGTTAATGATATGCTTAATCCGACAATAAGTAAGATTAACATGACTGTAAAAACAGTCCAACCATGACGTGATGATCCGACCATTTTACCATAAGTAAATGTTAAAGCAGCCGGTATGAGCAATATTGCCAGCATTTCGAGAAAATTACTGAATGGGGTTGGATTCTCAAATGGATGCGAACTGTTTGAATTAAAAAATCCTCCGCCGTTTGTACCCAGCTGTTTTATGGCAACCTGCGAAGCAGCAGGCCCCATTGGAATTACCTGCTGTGCTCCCTGTAATGTCTGAACTGTTTCATATGCTTTAAAGTTCTGAATCACACCCTGACCCACCAATACGATCGCAAACAGAATTGAAAGCGGTAAAAGCACGTACAAAGTCGATTTTGTAATATCTGACCAGAAATTGCCAATCTTATCTGTGTTTTTTCGTATAAGACCTCTCATAAGTGCCAATAAAACAGCTATTCCTGTTGCAGCACTTAAAAAATTCTGAACTGTTAATCCAATCATTTGAACGAAATAACTCAAAGTTGTTTCCCCGGCATATCCCTGCCAATTGGTGTTGGTCACAAAACTTACCGAAGAATTGAATGCTGAGTGCCATGAAACATTAGAAAGATTTACCGGATTCATCGGCAAGTATTTCTGTAATAATTGTATAAGAAACAGAAATCCAAAGCCAATCAGATTAAAAACGAGTAAATTAATGGTATACGATACCCAATTCGTTTCTTCATCAGGATAAACTTTGATGAATCTATAGATTAACTTTTCGAGCCACCCGAATACAGGCAGCATGAAATGTTTATTTCCTATAAAGACTTTACTTATGTAATTTCCTAAGATGGGTGTTAATCCAATTAGTAAGACAAAAAACAAAACCACCTCTACCAGATCTTGAGCTTTCATAGTTTTTTCCAAAATATTTGTCTAATCTGACAATATGGGAAAACAGAGATCCGAGTCCAAAAAGGAGGACTAAACCACTTATAAACACCAATGTCAATAAAAAACTTCCCATTATTGTTCAATTTTTAAAACCGCTCGGGTTTAATGATCGTGAAAACAAGATATCCGGGAATAATCAGAGTAATTATTACTCCGACAAAATATCCCATAGAAGTATTCATCCTCATGAACTTTGTTGTACATATTATGATTATTGTATTCATATATTATGATCTGATTACAATACAAAAATGCAACGGAATCTATAAGGATTTTGTAAGAATTAACCATTGGTTTATAAAGACTTTATAAAGATTTAATTTACATTTCCCGGCAGCATATTATATCATTATACTTTAATATTAAATGACTGTCAGGAAGCATGAATACGATATCCGCTTTTGCAATAAAATCAATGTATTTATGTGTACGATTACTTTTAGTCACATATTATATAAAAAATGAAACCGGTGCGTAACCTCATAAATGCGTTGCAGCCCAAATAATCTAAAGGGGTAATCTGACAGATATTTGAACAGAAAGAAATATAAAAACAAAGGGATTATCGAAAAGTTCTTTTCCGATAATCCCTTTGAAGTAAAATTTCCCTCCCTGTTATCTTAATCTGATGATTTTGGTATTGTTTCCGCACATAACTGTGGCAATATTATCACATTCGCCATTGCCGTAGTCTATTGTCCAGGATCGGTTGTCACTGGTTTTAACGGCAACTATCCCGCTTACAATGCGGTGACACAACACTTTGAAAATCAATGGGGTTGTTTCATTAATAGTTTTTGTTATCATTATACCATTCACCCTGGTGAATTCAACCACTCCCCATGAAGTGATTATGTTGTCTCTTGCTACGCCAAGTGTATTCAGCTCGTATTTCCTGGTCATAATGGCTTTCCTTTGGGCAGTTCCTCCGTCATCAGGGAAAATGAATGTCAGATCTTCCTCAATTTCAGCAACCTTTATATGATCTTCACGGTCAACGGTAATGGTTTTATTTACGACACCTTCAACCTTTTTCCCTTCCACATAAAAGTCATCAAAGGTTTTTACACGTTCAGCGGTTGCATTTTCAAACTTTGAAGAGGAAATCATAATCTTACCTGAACGTACTTTACCGTCTTTCCCCTGGCATCCGGTACCAAAATCGATTATAATCACCTGTGGATCTGCGTTCTTATAATAGGTAATTATCGGGCATGAGTTGAGATAAAAATCACCATCATCAATGCCTGATTTTTCTGTATTCAGTTTCAGATCGATAGCTTCTTCAACAAGGGCATCTACTTCCACCATGATCTCTTCCGAAAGGGTTTCCTGTAAAATAACAGATTCATTATCATCAACTGCTATTTCATCCCTCTGACAGGCGCCAAGGGCTAAAAGCAACACTCCTGAAACAAATAAAAACCTGAATTTTTTCATATCTCTCGATTTATTAGTTAAAATTATTAAAGTTTTCATCCTTTAAGATGTTACATAAATTGAAAAGTTAAATTCTATTGAATTCTTTTTATTAAAAAACGATTTAAGAATCATTCATGTGGTTAAATGAAGATTACAATAACGATTATCGTGGTAAGAATAAACAGTGTTGTTGGTATACCTGTTGTATGAGCATTCAGTAAAGATAAAATCACTTTGTATTGTCACAACTTTCTTAATTTTACTCCGGGTTGATTATATTTCTGATATGTTTTTTTTAGTATGCATTTAACCTTTTGTATTCTTTTGCTTCAAAGTATCAAAAGGCTTTAAAACAAGTAACAATAGAAAATTCAGACGTACATATTTTATCTCTGATTCGTGATCCGGAAACCAAGGACAAAGGGTTCACGCTAATGATGGATACTTATAAAGAGAGGATTTACTGGCATATAAGGCGACTCGTTGTGTCGCATGAGGATGCTGAAGATATTCTTCAAGAGACCTTTATCAATGCATACCGGTTTGCAGGCTCGTTTAATGGGGAAAGCAGGATTTATACATGGCTCTACCGTATTGCCACCAATGAATGCATCGGGTTGTTCCGGAAGAATAAAAACAACAGGATGGAAGAACTGACCGATAAAGTTGTCGGAAGACTGACAGGTAATGATCTGGAAAACAGTGAAGAGATCCAGGTCAGATTTCAGGAGGCAATTCTCAAGTTACCTGAAAAGCAGCGTATCGTGTTTAACCTTCGCTATTATGACGATCTGAGCTACGAAGAGATCAGTCTTATTATGAATACTTCGGTCAGTGCACTGAAGACAAATTATCATTATGCACAGGAAAAGATAAAACAAAACATGTTAAACTATTAAAATATGAATAGTGAATCTGAATTTCAGAAAGTAGGTAAAAAAATGCCATACTCGGTACCGGAAGGATTTTTTGACCAGATTACCGGGAGAACGCTGGTAAAAGCCCGTCAGAGGGAGAAGATTCACAGGAAAACTGTTCTGATGTGGCGCCTGGCAGCTGTTGCAGCGTCGGTAGCAGTATTATTTGCCCTGGGGTATCTTGTACTTTCTCCATTGCCCGAAAAAAACTGTGAACAAACCGCTCAGCAAATGCCTTCCATGCTGCAACCCGAAGTAATATCGCAAAGTCCGAAAGTTACTGCTGAATCACAACCGAAAGAAGATTTTGTTCCGGTGATAACTGACAAAGAGGAAATTACCGTGTCCCCTGAAAGTGAAGAGATAAATGATGTGTTATCTGCACTCAGCAATGATGAATTGCTTCAACTGGCAATTCTGTATAAATCCGATATTTTTTTGGAAGAAACTGAAAATAATTTGCAATGAAGACATTAAATAAAACTATATTCCTACTGGTTTTAGTTGCCCTAAGCGTTACAGCGCAATCCCAAAATCAGAAGAGGTATCCTCAGCTTCGCGAAAGGATCCTTATAGCCAAAATGCAGGAAATAAAACGGTCGCTTGACCTTGATCAGGCCACAGTGAATCGGCTTAGCCCGATTTATAGGCAGTATGAAAAAGAGATTGAGGGGATCAAAATCCGCGGCCAGGAAAGGTTGATGATAATCAATTCCGACAGTCTGACAGCAGAAGAAGCAGAAAGTCTGGTGCTTACACAACTGCAGAATGCAAAAAAGCTGCTTGATATCCGTGAAGAATATTACTATAAGTTCAAAACAGTGCTTTCACCGCAGCAGATCATTAAACTTTACCAGACCGAAGCTGAGATTCGCCGGAAAGTGATGCAGGAGTTACATCGTAGGTTTGGTGGCAGAGTTAGATGAAACGATTTGGCTATGGCTGCGTTACTCCTCCTCCAGTCTGGTTGTCCCCACCGCTTTTTAAATCATCATTTTTAATCCCGCGACGGGCTTTTTTCACCTGAAGTTCCATCTTCCCGAAATTGTATGTCAGGCTGAGACGAACGTTTTGTGCAAGATAGGTATACTCATAATGTGAATTGAAGGTGATGTCTTTCATTTCGTTGGTATATTTTTTCTTGTGCCAGAATGGATCGGAGGTGGAAACACTCAGCATCAATTTACGTTTTAACAGGTATTGCGACACGCCCAAACTGGTATAATAAAAGGAAGAAGACTTACCCTGCAGCATGATGCTGGAGGAATAAATTCCAACGTTGGTGTTTATGGAACCATCTTTCCAGAGAGTCCATCGTCCGCCAAGTGATCCTCTGTAGCTGAAACCCTCGTTAGTAATTGCATAGCCATTATTGGCTTCCAGTTTGCTGTAATTACCTCCTCCGTTCAAAAAGATATTGAGCTTACCGGAGGGACGATATGAAGCATAAAGATTTAACCCGTAACGCTGGTCTTTTCCGATATTTTCATAAGTACTGGCCGTAGCCCCGGTGGACTCAACTCTTGAAATTCTCTCGATCGAATTATTCACAAAAGAGGAAGAAGAAGTAGCTGAGAAGTTGAATTTGGGAGTGAAATAGGTATAACCTAACTCGAACGAATGTGATACTTCCGCTTTCAACGCAGGATTCCCATAACTTATATTCAGAGAATCATTATTGTTTACATAAGGATTCAGGTACCATATACCCGGACGTGAGAGACGCTGGGTATAGGACAATTTGATAGTTTGGCCCTGTTTGGGCATATAAGATAAAGTAATATAAGGCACCAGGTTGAAAAGCCGGTTCGTAAAATCAGTATTGATACCTGATGTTTTAGACGTCCCGTCGTTCCAGGTCCGTTCGAGGCGCAACCCGGTTTTGGTGCTTAGCTTTTTCCACTTGATCAGATAACCGGCATAAGCTCCCATGATGTACTGAGTGTAATCCAGATCGTTCGCATTGCCTAGCATCACATTATCGCGATAAATTTCAGAATTGCTTGTATTTTCCCGTAATATGAATTTTATACCACCTTCTATCTGGTGCGTCTTGGTTATAGGATCATAATAGTCTGCCTGGAATGTTTGCTCACGTCCTACTGCATCATTTTCCGATCGCTGGCTATAAGAGGGATAATTAGTAATTCCGTCTATGTCGGTGGTACTGTTTACAGATCTGGGGTTGTTATCGAGTTTGTAGGAAAATGTAAGTGATTTATCGGGCTTTTTATAAGTCTTCTGATAATCGATATTTCCAGAGAGTGAACCAAAACTGTTTTTGCTTTTCATGTAATTATAATACATTCGGGTAATAGCATCAGAGGTATTCAAATATTGAGTTTCAGTAAAGCCGTTGTTTTCGTATGAGCCCTGGTATCCCCAGAAGGAAAGGCTGATGAGGTTCAATGAATCAATATCATAGCTTGCTTCACCGGAAAAGCCGTTGGATAATCCTTTGTATGTGCTGTTACCATTCGAGTTTGAATAATGGTAATCGGTATTATTAAAATATTCGGTTTCACCAATTGTACCCGATTCTGGTTGTTTGAACTGGCTGCCGTAATAACGCGCTGAGAAACTGAACTTTTTTATTTTTGTGGCCAGATAAGCACTCCAGTTGATACTTCCACGGGCATCTACCCCCGAACCTACGCTACCGTTGTATCCATTGATTGTTTTTTTTGTAGTGATGATGTTGATGATTCCGCCGACTCCTTCTGCATCGTATTTTGATGAAGGATTGGTGATCACTTCAATGTCTTTGATGGTATTGGCCGGAAGACTTTTAAGCGCCTCCTTAAAGTTTGTCGACATCATTGAGGAGCTTTTACCGTTTACCAGTACTTTGAAATTCGACTGCCCGTTAAGTGTTATGTTTTCTTCGGCATCAACTGTAACAAGGGGTACTTTACGCAGCATTTCCAAAGCATTGTTTGCTTGTGCTTCGGGATCTGACTCCATACTATAAACGATCTTGTCCGGGTCCACTTTTACAAGAGGTTTTTGTGCCGTTATGGTAACTCCCTTTAATTCGATCCCCTCTTCTATCGGTAACGTTCCGAGATCAGTTTTCAGTTTTGAAACAATCAGGGGAATGCTGAATCCTTTATATCCGACTGAAGAAACGGTTAAAGTATATTTGAGTGGAGCAACCAGACTTATTGAAAAATGTCCCGAATTATCACAGGCCTGTGCCTTCTTCACTTTAATACTATCGTTTTTAATAATTACCGTAGCAAAAGGAACTCCTTTTCCAGATAATTTTTCGACAATCTGACCACTCACCTGGTAATTGCTGATCTTGCTTTGTGCCAGTACCGATACTGAAATCAAAATACCCAGTAATAACAAACATAAATGTTTCATACGTATATAAATTAATTTTAAAGGTCGTATTGAACCACACATGATTAACTTCGCTGAGCTCACCGCCAGCTGTCGGTTCGGTTTTGTTTTGGAAAACATGAGGTTTCTTAGGTTTAATTTAATGTGAACAGAATAACAGAATAAATAATATTTGCAAATTTTTACTTTCCAATTCAAATTTATAACGAATATTTTAGTTATGCAATAGTATTATAATATTATTTGAAAATCTTGATATTAATAAATCAAAAGTGGAATCCTGAAAGAGAAAAAAATCCTAAACCAGTTCATAAATGACTCTGGCAAAGGGACAGTATTTTTTAATTAAAGGCTGATTTTCCGGAAAAATTAACATAGAGCTGAAAATAGCCCATGCTGTTTTGAAATATTTTCTTTCCGGCTTGTTCAACTGTTTTGTTATATTCAACACGGATAGTCTGTTTACCAAATGTCGGTTCCAGCCGGCGTATCTGGACCAGATATGCGCACATTGAAATATTCTGACCGGTTTCAAAATATTTTTGAATTGAATAGATCTCTGCCTGTTTGCCGTTTATCGTAATATTCATATCCTTTATATCCAGCTCAGGTGCGATATTGTTTAAGTTGAACTCTTTATCATTTATGATTTGTTTACTCTTTGTTTTACTTCGGTCACCTAAAACCATCGGACGAAAGGAAAGGAGAAGCGAATTATATCCTCCATTGTTTGGCCAAACGGTTAAATTGTATACTTCACCGGTTCCTATCTTATAATCAATTTCCTGGTCTTCATCCACAATCATATGCCAGGACCAGGCTTCCAAAGTTGTTGACCTGTAATTTCCGTCATTAACATAAAAGTTATTATACGTCCTTTCAGGAAGACTTATTTCATAATAGCCATCAGCATTACTCCAAACTGCATTTACGTCTTCAAATGCATCCGGTTTGACCGAGATAAACGATCTTAAAGGATTTCCACTAAAATCAGTCATGTGCCCATATATTTTGTGATACTTACAGAATATCCATTTTTCTAAATGCCTATCTGAAGAATATATGGTTACTTTGATCTTATCAGGGTCTTTGCTTAACTGATCAACGGAAGACATAATCCGAAAATAATTATTTATTACATCAACCTGATAGTTCTTAACCGGTGCATCCTTTCTGATCAAGAAATTATTAGTATAAGCCATTATACCGTCAGGAAGGAAAACTTCAACTTTTACATAAAATGAATCTGAGATAACAGGACCATATAGTTGAAGTGTTGACTGAAAATAGAAAGTTTCGTTTAAAGTGGCTAAAGTAACTGAATCAGGTTTGCAGTTATACCAATACGCTAAAATGGACGATTGCTTATCTTCTGTTTTAAACGGAAAATATACCTGCCCGTTACCAGGTACATTAATCCATAATCCTATCACTAATAAACAGAATGCTTTTTTCATTACTGAATTCCTTTCTTTTTTCAGAGACGGAGAAAATATTTAATAGCTGCATCCACAACTCACAATTCACATTAAAGTTGAGAAACGTTGCCCCTGAAAGATCTCGAATTTTACAATAATGAAGATATCAAAGCAGTTTTATTGTAAAATAAATATGTTTAATAAATGAAAGGTGTTAAATTATGAAACATGCGATTCTCGCTGCAGAATGCTAAGAATGCAATTCCGATCAATCGGTATTGCATTCTTAGCGGTCAATGTCGGTATCGGTTTTCAGGGTTGTTATAATTTAATGAACTCAACCCTGCGGTTAAGCGATTTGTTCGATGGTGTGTCATTTGGAGCAATGGGAACACTTTCTCCTTTTCCGTCAGATTCAAGACGGGATGCATCAATTCCGAAGGTCTTTACCAGCTCATTCTTAACAGAAGCGCCACGGCGTTTTGAGAGATCGAGGTTTGATGCATCAGCACCATCGCTGTCGGTATGCCCAACTATTTTTATACGTACTTCAGGATTCTCTTTCAGTATTTTTGCAATATCATTCAATGCGCCAAAAGACTCTGCTTTAACAGCATCTTTATTTACATCAAAGTAGATGCCATAACTGATGAGTTTTCCTTCCGTAAGAAGCTTGCTGCGTGTATCGGCGCCGGCAGTAGTGATACGTATGTTAGTTACATATGGTCTTCCTACCATGCTCCATAATGAAAAACGAAGATGGTTATAATTAATTGGTGTATATAAAAAAGTAGGAAGATCAATTACTTTTTGTCCTGAATGATATATTCGTATACGTCCCTTCTGAACCCAAGCTATAATATGATGTAATTCATTTACTCCGACAGGGGATAATGTTGATTCCCCATCTTTTCCATCTTTCTCATTAGAGTACGATTGCACCCACCATCTACCATTCTCTATTCCCATTTTAAAGCCATTATCTCCCGGAAAAAGATCATCAATTCTATAATCATCATTCGCATGGAAAAAAGAGATTGAAAAATCGAAAATATCATCTCCATCTTTGGGAGCTGTTATTACGTCGCATTCAAATATGAAATTTTCAGGTAAAGGAATCTCTTTAGTCATTGCATATACGGCATCTTCCGTATTCATGTGCAGCCAATTTCCAGGGGCAATATTTACAGTTTTTACTTCACCTGAACCATTTGTTGTCCATAATGCCGGGAAATCACCAACAGCATCCTGAGAAAAATCTTCAAAGAATAGTACTTTGTCGCCGGGGACAAAATCATATTTGGTACTGCTTAGTATTGAAACCTTGTCCTGGACCGGTTTAACTGTTTCCTCCTGATCAGTTGACCCAGACCTATCCGAGTCTTTTGCTTTTTTTGATTTATTTTCAGATTCAGAATCCTCGTCATCGTTATTGTCGCCATCGTTATTATCATTATTAACTGAGTTTGCAACACCTTCCTCAATAGCGTCAAGTCCTTTATCAATAGCGTTGTCGACATGTTTATTAGCCCTGTCATTGAGTTGGTCATTTAGTTTACCTTTCAAATCTACATGTATCTGTGCACTAACGTCATATGACAATCCTAAAATGGCTGCGAAAAGAATTAATTTGAGAAGTTTCATTTTTGCTGAAATTTAGATTAATGGTTTTGACTATAAATATTCTCGACTTTTAATTTTTTATTAAAGAATGTATTAATCAATGGTAAACTTATATTAAAAATTAAAAAATCTAAAATGAACCTGATTAATTGTTTTAAACAATCAAACACATAGATATTAACAATAGAATATCAGCATCCATCAGCAAAAAACGGCAACTTCTGAAAAGGTTGCCGTTTTTTATATACAATCATTATAGATTTTTTCTACTATTTCCATCCGCCGCCCAGGCTATGGTATAATGAAACAACAGCCTGTAATTGCTGAAGTTTGTCATTTACACTGTTTATCTGGGCAGAAAGCAGATTCACTTCGGAAGTTAAAACATCTGTATAGTTGGTGTTTGACGTAAATTTTAGCAATTCCATAGTATAATCTACCGATTTTTCCAGGTATTCAATCTGCATTTTCCGCAAAGTAAATTTTTCAGTTGCAGTCTGATATGCATGCAAGGAATTTACTACCTCTTCTCCTGCTGCCAGAAGAGTCTGTTTATAAGCAGCAAGATATTCTTCCTGGTTTGCTTCGGCAATCTTCAAGCGCTGCCTGTTTAGTCTGTGGTTGAATACAGGTTGTGTCAATCCTCCTGTAATATTCCAGAATATCTTATTAGCATTAAAGAGTTTCGATAAGTCAGTTTCTGTGATACCTCCCGCAGCCGTAATGGTTAGAGCGGGATAAAAATAGGAACGCGCCACTTTTGTCATTTCAAAATAGTATCTGAACCGGTATTCAGCTTCCTGAACATCGGGACGGTTGGCAAGTAATTGAGCAGGAACTCCGGTTTTAAGATTAGCAGCGATTTCCTGTTCTGCAAGTGTTCCACGGTCAATTGGTCCGGGATTTCTCCCAAGAAGAAGACTAATTGCATTTTCTGTTTCGTAAACAGCCTGCTTAAGATCCGGGATTGTGACTTCTGCAGAGTAACGGTTAGCCTGGCTGAGAACAAGGTCAGCTCCGGTTACAACATCGTTGTCTTTCATCAGTTTCATAGCTTCCACGTCAGCTTCTCTTTTTTCAATCGTCTTCTCTGTAATCTGAAGTTGTGCATCGTATTTAAGTAATGTGAAATAGTTTGTTGCAACAGCAGAAATCAGTTGAGTCTGTACAGCTTTCCTGTAGGCTTCACTTTCAAGTAAAGAGGCAAGATTAGCCCTTTTAGTACTTCTGAGTTTACCCCAGATATCAACTTCCCAGCTTGAACTACCATACAACTGATAAGCTTCAGAAACACCGGAACCATCTGTCTTTTCGTTTTTAAAGACAGCGTCACCTTCTATACCGAGTGATGGATATAAAGCGGCTTTACTCTGATTCAGAATTGCTTCAGCTTTTTTTACACGGGCTGCTGCAATCTGTAAATCAGGATTGTTTTTTATAGCTTCTTCTATAAGTGATTGGAGGCGGGGATCGGTAAAAAGACTTTTCCATGGAACATTGGCAATGTTTGTTGTGTCGGCAGCTTCAATATCTCTGAATAATTTATTGTCAGGCGATAAATCGGGATACCTGTTAGGTTGAAGCACTTTACATGATGTTAATGTTATCACCAACATCAGTAAGCATGGAAATGATTTTTTAATTTTGATAATATCTTTTAAATACATAATAATCAGGATTATGAGATTACTAACTCATTGTTTTCATCATTATTCTCTCTGTTTTTCCTTAGTTTCTCCTGAAGGGTCTGGAAAATGATAAAAAGAACCGGAATTACAAAAATGCCAAATATGGTACCGAACAGCATTCCTCCCACTGCTGAGAATCCGATTGATTTATTTCCGTTTGCTCCGGCACCAACTGAAAACATCAAAGGCATTATTCCAAAAATAAAGGCAAGGGATGTCATTAAAATAGGTCTGAGTCTGGCCTTTGCTCCTTCTATTGCAGCTGTAACGACAGACATTCCGTGCTCTCTTCGTGTTGCAGCAAATTCAACAATGAGGATAGCATTTTTTGCAAGAAGACCTATCAGCATTATCATTGAGATCTGCATATATATATTGTTGTCGATTCCAAAGACCTTTGCAAAAACAAATATTCCTGATAAACCAACGGGAAGCGAAAGCAAAACAGATAATGGCAAAAGATAACTTTCGTAAAGCGCACTTAGCAGGAAGTATACAAAAAGAAGACACAATATAAATATATATACTACCTGAGAACCGCTGTTTTGTTCTTCGCGGCTCATACCGGAGAATTCATAACCATAACCCTGTGGCAGCGTCTGATCTGCTACTCTTTTTATTGCTGCCATTGCTTCTCCTGAGCCATATCCTTTATTGGGAGATCCGTTGATTGCAATGGCTGTGAACAAATTAAAACGTGAGATACTTTCAGGCCCATATACTTTAGTCAGTGTGATGAACTCAGTAATAGGTGCCATATTGCTATTTTTTGTGCGCACGAGTATTTTATTCAGGTCTTCAGGATTTTTGCGGTAATCTGGTTCAGCCTGAACCATAATACGGTATTGTTTTCCAAACTGATTAAAGTTGGAAACATACAATCCGCCAAGATAACCTTGCATGGCAGACATTATTTCACTTACTGTTAATCCTGCCTGTTTAACCTTAGGTACGTTCAGCTCCAGAAGATATTGCGGAAAATTCGGATTAAACGTAGTATAAGCCAATTGAATCTCAGGTTGCTTATTTAATTCAGCAAGGAAATCCTGAGAAACCTTATAAAACTGGTTAATGGTATGGCCTCCTTTATCCTGCAGCTGTAAAGAAAAACCTCCGCTCATGCCAAATCCCGAGATAGTCGGCTGAGAAAAAGGCATTATACTTGCATCTCTTATACCCGAAGTCTTTTTCATTAATGATTGAATGATATCGACATTGGTTACACCTTTTCTCTCCTTCCAGTTCTTTAGTTCCAGTATAACCATTGCATATGAGCTACCGCTTCCGGCCATAATATTATTTCCAACCATACGCAATACACCATTGACTTCAGGAATAGAACGGGCTATATCGGCAACCTGATCAGCGATAATTGTTGTACGTTCAAGAGATGAAGATGGCGGAAGACTGATATTGACAAAGATGGTTCCCATATCCTCTTCCGGCACAAAACCTGAAGGTGTTGTTTTCATCAGTATTAATAGGCCACAGCAGAAAGCTATTACAGTTGTGATTGTTATCCATTTCTTTTTAGACAAGAATGTAACAGACTGGATATATTTAGTTTTGGTAGCTTCAAACCCGGTATTAAAGAGAATGTAAAACTTATGTAACCCACCTGTTTTCCTTTTCTCTTTGTTTTTTGGTTTAAGGAAAAGAGCTGCAAGTGCAGGGCTTAGGGTAAGAGCATTAATAGCCGAAATGATAATGGCGATTGCCAGTGTTATACCAAACTGCTTATAAAAGACTCCGGAAGATCCTGAAATAAAAGTAACAGGTACAAACACCGACGCCATAACAAGTGTGATAGAGATGATTGCTACCGATATCTCATTCATGGCATCAATTGAAGCTTTACGGGTTGAAGTATATCCCTGGTCGAGCTTGGCATGAACCGCTTCAACCACAACTATTGAATCATCAACCACAATACCTATTGCAAGAAGCATTGCAAAAAGAGTCAGAAGATTTATACTGAAATCGAACAGGTACAGGAAGAAAAATGTTCCGACAATGGCAACAGGTACCGATATTGCAGGTATAAGAGTTGAACGGAAGTCCTGAAGGAATAAATATACGACGATAAATACAAGCAAAAATGCTTCGAGCAGGGTTCTTAAAATCTTTGCAATTGAAGCATCAAGAAATTTGTTTGCATTGACCGTATTGACATAATGAACACCTTCGGGGAACGATTCTGCGGCTTCGTCAAGAACTTTTAAAGATTCTTTTATTACTTCACGGGCATTGGAGCCGGAGGTCTGGCTGACAGCAATATTCGTAGCCGGTTTGCCATTGACAAGAAGGTTGCTGGTATAGGACTGGGCTCCCAGTTCAACCCTTGCAACATCTTTCAGCTTCAGGTACTGACCATTTTCCCTGACTTTTATAATTATGTTTTCATATTCTTCTACAGTTTTTAGTTTTCCGGTATACCTGATCACATACTGGAAACTCTGATTACCCTGTTCTCCAAACCTTCCGGGAGCTGCTTCAATACTTTGATCGTTCAGGGCAGAAGTGATATCGCCCGGTACTAGTCCGTACACAGCCATCAGGTCAGGTTTCAGCCACACACGCATAGAATAGGTCCGTCCGCCGAACGCAGAAGCATCACCAACACCATTCACCCTTTTAAGCTTGGGAGTAATATTTATGTTGGCATAGTTCTGGAGGAATAATTCATCATATGTTGGATTGTCACTGTAGAGAGCTGCCATAAGAATCATACCGCCTTGTTGTTTTCTTACAGTTACTCCTGCACGTGTAACTTCTGCAGGCAGCAGACTGGAGGCAGATGAGACCCTGTTTTGCACTTCCACAGCAGCCATATTTGGATCAGCTCCAACTTTAAAATAGACATTGATAGATCCTCCACCATCATTTGTGGCGCTTGATGTCATATATGTCATTCCTTCCACCCCATTGATCTGTTCTTCAAGAGGGATAATAACACTGTTAAGTACTACTTCTGCATTAGCTCCGGCATAGCTGGCTGAAACACGCACTGTCGGAGGGGCTATGTCGGGATATTGTTCTATGGGCAGACCTACCAGACCAAGTATTCCTAACATGAAGATGATTATGGAAATAACCGTACTTAAAACGGGACGTTCTATAAACCTTTTAAACATCGTATTTACTTTAGATAAAGAAGATTAATTAATATTTCCATATATGTTGTTTGCATCTGCCTCTTTCGGAACTATGACAGTGCCGTCCCTGAGAGAAGCAACCCCTTCTATAACAACCCTGTCGCCGGCCTTAAGGCCTTCTGTGACCAAAAAGAATTTACCATCATCACTTGGGATTGAAATAAAGTTAGTCGCAGTTACTTTGTTGTCTGGGCCAACTGTGTAGATGAACCGTTTATTTTGCAATTCGTAAGTGGCACTCTGAGGTATTATAAGGACGCTGTCGATAATCTCAGGTATCTGAATTTTAGCGCTTGATCCGCTCCTGATAAGACCATTCGGATTTGGAAAAACGGCTTTAAATGTGGCAGTGCCCGTCTCTGTTGAGATCAGTCCGCTGGCCATTTCAATTTTACCTTTTGATCCGTATTCTTTTTCATTGGCAAGTATCAGTGTTGCCTCAGGCATGTTTTTTACTTTTTCTTCAACAGTAGTTCCATGAGAATCGGATAAGAAATCAAGAAGTTGCTTTTCATTCCATGAAAAATATGCAAAGACATTGGTTATGTCAGAAAGCGTTGTCAATGCTTCTGTACTGTTACTGCTTACCAATGCTCCGGCTTTATATGGAATAGTACCAATTATTCCATCCTGAGGGCTCTTGATGATTGTATAACCCAGATTTGCTTCGGCATTTGCAAGTGAGGCATGAGCCTGGGCAAGAGCAGCCTCTTTTGCCTGAAGTGTAAGTTCTGCAGATTTCAGACGATACTCACTGACTATCTGTTTTTCAACAAGCGGCTTCACTTTTTCAATTTCCATTCTGGCTGAATTAACATCAGCTTCAGAACTATTTATCTGAGCTTTTGCTGTCAGTACAGCCTGCTCATATTGAGGATTATTGATAATAAAAAGCACCTGGCCCTTATTTACATGGTCACCTTCTCCGACTTTTATTTCCCTGATATATCCGCTTATCATAGGCCGGATCTCAATGACCTGCTGCCCTTCAATGGTAGCCGGAAAATTATTGTGGATAGAAACTGATTTAGGATTCAGTGTAAGCACTGAATAATCTTTAGCTGCAGCCGGTCCCTGTTTATTTTGTTTACCCTGGCTGCACGACATAAAAATAACCATGGATAGACAAATTATTGAAGTACTAGTTCTCATCATATTTTATTAATTATTAGATATCAATATATTAATTACATATTATTTGTTTCTAAGAAAATAAAATGGTTAAGATCAATTGTTTCCGCTCATCGAGGATTTTATTATATTCATTTTCATTCAGATTTAAAAGTTTCATTTGAAGCGGTTTCATTATCTGAGGATATATCATCAATGAAAACAGGTTCAAAATGAAATGGACAGGATTGGTTGCAGGAATATTCCCTGCAGACATCTCTTTTTCTATTTCATTAAGATATTTGTTTATTGGAGTGGGTTGTTTTTCTTCGGGTACATCAAGATCATTTTTATTTAGTCGTTGTTTAATGATTTCAACAGTCATGTATGATTCCAGGTAAGGATATTTTTCAAGATTGTTCATGAAATCATCTATAAACCTTTCGGTCTTTTCTTTTATGGGTAAATCGGAAGACAATATTAAGTCAGAATTCCCTATGAATTCTTCTTTCGCTTTTTTAACGACATAATTGAATAAAGTCTTTTTTGATCTGAAATAATAATTGATAAGAGTCCTGTTAATACCTGCAGCATCAGCAATTTCCTGTGTTGTAGCATTTATTCTTCCTTCTGTAAAGAAAACCTTCATTGCAGTATCAACAATATGTTTTTCAGTCTGACAATCCTTAATTGGCATAATTGACTGTTTAGTTTGACAAAAATGTCAACAAAAATATATCTTTTTCATTACCCTTGTTAAAAATTTTTAGAATTACTAATAATTTGTGAATATATTCATGATAATCAAGATGATAATAAACAACGACAAATTTCCTGGATTAGAATTATGTTTGTTAGTTTGGGTATTCACAATTGAATAAAAATGAAGATATTTGCATCCGTTTCAGACAAAGAATTTATATGGTAACGAGAGGTAGTGCAAATGAACTGAGCGTTGAAAAAGTCGGGAAGCTGCTTATTCAATATTCAATTCCTGCAATTATTGCAACTGCCGCAGCTTCTCTATATAACATTATAGACAGGATTTTTATAGGACAGGGGGTTGGACCACTTGCTATTTCCGGATTGGCTCTCACCTTTCCTCTTATGAATATTCTTGCTGCATTTGGCTCTCTGGTAGGTGTAGGTTCAAGCGCGATGGTATCAATCCGGCTGGGACAACATGACCGACGGGGCGCTACATTGATTCTGGGCAACGCTGTCATGCTGAATATCATATTGGGAACAGTTGTGCCTGCCATAACTATAATTTTTCTTGAGCCGATTCTGTACGCTCTGGGAGCAAGCAAAGACACCTTGCCTTATGCAAAAGAGTTCATGCAGATAATATTGGCTGGAAACATCTTTACTCACCTTTATCTTGGTCTGAATAATATAATGAGGGCATCAGGTTATCCTCAGAAGGCAATGGTGACTACACTTGTCACCGTTGCAGTTAATCTTGTTCTTGCCCCGTTGTACATATTTGTTTTCAAATGGGGTATAAGGGGCGCAGCTTTCGCAACTGTATGTGCACAGATAACAGGCACAGCATGGGCACTGTTTCACTTTGCCAGGATCGACAGTTTTGTTCATTTCCTCCCCGGCTATATGAGATTAAAGAGAGTTATCATAAAAGATATCTTCTCTATCGGGATGTCAAACTTTCTAATGCTTATTTGTTCCAGCGTTGTAGTATCGATAATGAATCTAAGCCTGTCAAGGTATGGTGGTGATTTTGCAATCGGCGCTTTCGGAATAATAAACAGCATTGCGAATCTTGTTGTAATGATTGTTATTGGATTTAACCAGGGTATGCAGCCTATAGTAGGGTATAACTATGGTGCAAAAAAGATTCTCCGCGTTATTAAAACATATAAGATAACAGTTTTTGCCGGAGTTTGTGTTACCTGCTTTGGATTTCTTCTTGCAGAAATCTTCCCGCGACAGATTGCTTCGGCATTCACTACAAGCAAAGAACTTATTGACCTTGCTGCCATGGGGATGAGATTAAATCTTATCATGCTACCTATCGTCGGATTTCAGGTTGTAACAACAAATTTTTTCCAGTCTATCGGCAAGGCAAAAATCTCAATATTTCTTTCCCTGGCACGACAAGTTTTGCTACTTATTCCTGCACTCTTAATTCTGCCCCTTTTTCTTGGTCTGAATGGTGTATGGCTCAGCGGTCCTGTTGCCGACTTAACTTCTTCCATTATTACACTGATGGTACTGCAGTGGCAGATAAAAAAAATGCAACATGGATATCCTCTTCAATGATGCGCTGAAGCTTCAACGGCCTGATGCCTTCAACGTAATGGTAAAGCCGACAGGTCCGGTTTGTAATTTAAACTGCACTTATTGCTACTATCTTGAAAAGAAGAAACTTTTTCCGGAGAAGAAAGATTTCAGACTGCGCGAGGAACTTTTAGAGAATTTTATCAGGCAGTACATTGAAGCCCAACAGGTACCTGTTGTAACATTCACATGGCAGGGAGGTGAACCGACACTCCTGGGTCTCGATTATTTTGTCAGGATTATTGAGCTTCAGAAGAAGCATTCAAACGGGAAGAAAATTGAGAATGCATTTCAGACAAACGGGACAAGGCTGACAGACGATTGGTGCAGGTTTTTTGCAGATAATAATATACTGGTCGGCATATCAATTGACGGAGCGGAACATACTCACGACCATTACAGAAGAACAAGTTCAGGAGGTCCTACTTTTAAGAAGGCAATGCGGGGTATTGAATTGCTTCATAAAAATAAGGCGGAATTCAATACTCTTAGCTGTGTAAATAGTTACAGTGTTCATTACGCATCAGAAACATACAGGTTCCTGAAAAATATTGGCAGCGGGTTTATCCAGTTCCTGCCTGTGGTGGAAAGAAGTGCCGGTATTAAGGATAGTAATGGCTTAAATCTTGTGGCTCCAGGGTATGGCGGCAAAGCTTGCGTTACGGACTGGTCGGTTAATGCCAGAGATTTTGGCAGGTTCCTGATCACGATTTTCGATGAATGGGTTCGAAATGATGTTGCAAGGTACTACGTTCAGATATTCGACACTACACTGGCTAATTATGCCGGAGAGATGCCCGGTTTATGTGTTTTCTCCGAAACCTGCGGGGATGCACTGGTTATGGAACACAATGGAGATCTTTTTTCGTGTGATCATTTTGTTTATCCCGAATATCTTCTTGGGAACATTTCAGAAACACCAATGATTGACCTTGTGAAATCGCAGAGGCAGTTTGATTTCGGGATTGACAAAAGAAATAAGCTTCCACGATACTGCCTTCAATGCGATGTCAGATATGCCTGCCATGGAGAATGTCCAAAACACAGGTTTATAAACACCCCTGACGGTAAACCGGGCTTGAACTATTTGTGCGAGGGTTATAAGGCGTTTTTCCATTATGTTGAACCATACATGGAATATATGGCGAAAGAGCTTAAAAATAAACGTCCACCTGCCAATGTAATGAACTGGATCAGAAACAAAGAACATCAGGTTGTGAAACCTGTAATTCCGGAAAGGAATGCCCCCTGTCCATGCGGAAGCGGGAAAAAATTCAAGAACTGTTGCTTTGGGAAACCAATATATAACCTTTAACCTTATAAAAGCATCAGAGGCTTCAGAAACATAACTGCCTCCTCAGCCTCTGCAGACCCTTCAATCAGAAACTCTTAAATCATAAAATCTAAGATCGCACCAACTATTGTTTGCAACTATACTCTTCCGGAATATTACCAGTGTTTTTCCGGGTTTGAATCTTTTATATTGGAATCGTAAAATAGAATACCGATCCCTTATCAGGTAGTGATGTAAACCAGATACTGCCTCCGAGCATCTCTATGTAAGCCTTTGAGATAGTCAATCCCAGACCGGTCCCGTCGTAATTTCGTGTACTGCTGCTGTCAACCTGATAAAACCTGTCGAATATTCTTGATTGATATTGAGGAGGAATGCCTATACCGGTATCTGAAACATAAAATTCAATTTTGTAATTTTTAAAATGGTAACCGAATATTACTTTTCCTTTACCCGTGAATTTCACTGCATTACCTACAATGTTATTCAGAACATATAACAATTTGCATTCGTCGGTTAATATGATCAAATCACGGTTATCGTAAGGTGGTATCTCTAAACACAGCTGAAGGTTCTTTTCGCCTGCCTTTGAACTGAATTTATCATAAACTTTGTGTAACAAAGAATTAAGATTTATCTCCTTTTCAAAGAGCGTTATGTTGTTTGCCTCTATTTTGGAAATGTCAACGATATCGTTTATTACTTCAAGTAAATGATCAGTGCTTCGGGTAATTATATCCAGATATTCCTGCCGTTGCTCCCTGCCATTTTCCACTTCGTTCAGTAATGTCGAGAAGCCGACAATTGCATTTAAAGGAGTTCTTATTTCATGAGAAATGTTATGTAGGAAGGTCTCTTTTAAAAGTTCATCATCTTCTCTCTTTTCCTGAACTTTCATTGATTGATTAACAGCCGGTTTACGTCCGCTTATATCAAATAGTATCCCAAAAGAACCAATCACCTTGCCTGTAAACTCATCTGTCATTGGCAATGAAGACTCTCTTATCCATTTTTTTTCTCCGCTCATCGTCCTGACTAATACTTCTGCTTTGAAACTTTTGATATCTCCGTTTATGAATTTCTCGCGAATAATCATCGGATCACTGGGAATATCATCGGAGAGAGGAACTATCTCTTCAATCATATTATTATAATATCTTTCAGTAAGATATTCAGGTGCAATACCAAGAAGCTGATTGAGACCCGACCCTATATTGAGATAAAAGCCTTCACCCATACGAGCTCCGAAGATCAGCTGAAAGGGGACTCCGTCGGCATTCTCGATTACCTCACGAAAGTATATTCCTGACTTAAGAAATAACTCTTCAGTTTCTTTGTAAATGTGACTTTCCATGTAGTCTGTAGTTTTAACAACTCTTTATTGCATATAAATTTTCTTTTACTTTCACATTATTCATTACAATACTTGAAAAATACATTATGGCTTTATCGATTCCTTTCTAAGGAACTAACAAAGCTCATTAAATCACGTATTTACAATTTGTTGTTTTCAAAATTCCTTTTAAAAACAATGTTTAATAAGAATATGCACAAAATTGTTACCCGTAATTTTTAATAATTTTTCGACTTAAATGTGAAATAGAAAAGAATATGTTGATTTTCAAACCATTAAAATGTATCAAAATTATTTACTTGTATTTTAAATATTTTTTAATAAAAGTTTAAAAAATGTTTTTATATTTGAAAAGTACTTTAAAGATTCTGCAATAACAATATAATTCGTGAAAGCTTATACCGACAATGAAATAATCGAGTGTCTGAGAAACCGGCAGAGTTATGTTGTCCAATATCTGTCAGAAAGGTACATGCCTATGATCAGGCTAATGGTTAACAACATGGGAGGTAGTGTCGATGATGCACACGATGTTTTCCAGGATGGTCTTATTATAATGCTTGAAAAGTTGGACAATAAAGATTTTGTTCTGACCTGCAAATTCAAAACTTACCTTTATTGTGTATGTGAAAACCTCTGGAAATCGACTCTCGAGAAACGGCATGCCGCTGCAAATTATTTTATACGCAGAGATGAACCTGAATTTGAGAATGATTTTACTGAACATATCGATCAGGAAATGTACCAGGATATATTCCGTGATGCCTTTGAAACACTGGACCCTGTAAGCAAAAAGATACTGGAATTATACTGGAAGGAGATGTCACCACAGGAAATTGCTGATGAACTTGGATATACATACGGCTATGTAAGGAAGAAAAAATGTGAGGCACAGAGTGAACTTACCGAAAGAGTAAAGAGACACCCTGGTTATAAACGTATAATGAAAACAGAAAACACTGCAAGAGATATTGTGCGGTGATACTTTCTGAAAAAGAAAATTGCATTTGGATTTGAATGGATAATAAACAGAAATGAATAACAAAAACAAACATATACGCGATAAATCCGGTCCTTTTATTAAGTACATTTCAAGTGACAGATCCTATAATGATTTGCAGCTTAAAAATGACGATCTTGTTCTCTTCGGAACAATAAGTGAATATATGCAGGGATCACTTGACATTGAGGATGTAAAAAACGATCCTGATTTTCAAAAGACCGGCGATTTGGTTAAAGAGATGATATCCGATTATAATAAAAACAGCTCTGTAAAGAAGGAAAATGAAAAATTCATAAGGGATATTTTTGCTGAAAGTGCTTCTGAAGATAAGGTAATTGAAGATATATGCCAGATAAAACACGAAACCGGGAAAAATGATCTGGATCTTGTTACTGCAGAATGGGTTAATGAATGGCATGCAAAGAAGCAGAGAAATGGTGGACGAGAACCTGAAAATGAAATTAAAGACTTTATTACAAGTTCTCTTAAATCTGATATAATTAAGTCTGAAAAAATCTTATCCGAAGCTAGCGGAAAAAGATCAAACCGGAAGTTTTCCGTACGGTACCTGTCACTTGCAGCCGCTGCAGTAATTGGCGCTTTCATACTTGTAAGGTCACTTCTCCCCTCGTATAATCCTGAAGAACTTTTTAATTCATATTATGAACCCCTGAATGCAATATCCCCTGTTACACGCAGCATAAATAACGTTGAGACAGGCAGCTTTGCATCAGCTATAGGAAGTTATAAGAAAGGTGATTACCAGAATGCTTCTATGGGATTCTCCGCTGCATTGCAAAAAGATAATTCTTCGGTGTCATCGAGGTTCTTTCTTGGACTGACACAGATAGCACTTGGGAATTATAATCAGGCTGTTGAACTTCTTACAGCAGTTGTATCTGACGGAAGTGAATACGGGAAGGAAGCACGGTGGTATCTTGGTCTGACATACCTTAAAACAGGGAATAAACCCAAAGCTTCTGAATGTTTTGAATATCTTTCAAAGTCAAACGGTTTTTACCGCGATCGATCAGAAAAGATTCTATGCCGTTTGAAATAGCATAACAGGACTCCTGACAGTATTAAAATCAGACTTATCATAATCAGAACTGTACTGAAACGATTACGTACAACTGGTGCGTTATCGCCAAGCACTTCATATGCAGCCCAGTAATATGGATTGGTAAATGCAGGGGAAGAATTTTTTAAATAATCAAGTTTAGCCAGCCGCATGGCTATATCTTTTTCTTTGCCCTTTGAAAGATAATAATAGAATCGGGTGATAATAGCTGAGCTTACTTCATCATTAACTTCCCAGGAGGTTTTTATTACGGAAGAAGCACCTGCCAGGATAAAACCACGTGCCAGGCTCATCAATCCTTCACCATAATATAATGTACCCGTACCAGAATTGCAGGCGCTGAGAACAACCATAGGCGATTTTATTCTGCTTAAACTTATCTCATAATTATATAGTTTGCTGTCTTCCACTGTACAATTATGAGTATCGAACAGCATGTATGAGTAACGTGAGTTCACACTGTCGGACATTGAATGCATTGCCAGATGGAAAATAGCGGGTTTTTGAATGGCTTTTAAGAAATTTACTTTAGTGGCTCTGTTGCCTGTAAAGGTTTCACCAAAGAACCATTTATAGATCGATTCAATCTCGTCGTTTGCGCCCTGAAGAGAGTCCAGTCCTTCTCCGTAAAAAGTTGTATTGCTGTAATCGGGAGAAAAGGAAAATACCTCAGCTCCTCTTTTCAGCCTGCTGTTTTTGCTGAAAATTAGCGATGAAGAGTACCCGTACGAAAAAGTAAAATCATTTATCAGGTAGTGAAGTCCTTCATAATCTGTCTGATCCTGTCCTGGACTCTTCCTGAGGAACGAATCAAAAGGAAGCCATCCGATCTCTTCATCAGGAATGATGATGAGGTTATTGCCGGCAAATAGTCCTTCGACAGGCTTGATAAGGTTCAGATACATGTAATGGAGAGCGCCGGCATAATTGCTGAAATTTTCATTTTGTTTACCAGAAGCAAGTGACGGATCGCATGTCATACGAATAATGGAAGAATTCTTATTAAAAAGCGAATCAAGGCTGGTCTCGCGGAATTCAAGACGGTTTCTGGTAATTAAAAAGATATACAGTTTTCGTTTTCCGCCGGAATATTGATTTGAGAGAAGATAATCAACTATCGTCTCATTATTTGTCAGTTGTTTCTGTATTTCACGCAGCGAAACGGGCTCTGTCTTAGTTATGAGATCGTGGTATTGAGGAAATACCCTGGCGATCTCATCAGATACTTCTTCCTTTTCGCGGTTCATATCAAAAAGAGCATCTTTCCATAGAGATATTTTACTGCTGTCGGGATTTAGTTTTCGTTTTTCTGCTATGATCAGGTTATTATATGCAGCAATATCTGAGGCCAGACGGTTTTGCTTTTCCCTGAGTGTATCAGGGATTCCTGAGGAATAAAGTATTTCGTTCCCTTTGATCTCATTCCGGAGAACTGCTGCTTTGGCTTTCATTGCAATTTCGTACATTTTATTGCCGATTGTTACATCATGCGAAAGTGAAAATAAACTGAAAGCCAGGTGTGCTGCATAAATATATGTCTCCTTCTCGTTTTCAGCAAGGTAGATACGGCTCTCTTCCGACAGATATTTATTCCTTATATTGTCGACCAGTTGAAGAGCAAGTTCTATGGTTTCGAGTCCTTTTCTTATAGTTTTGATTTTATTTTCAGGATCTTTTTGCTCCCCGGCAAATAATTCAAGGGCCTGTGCCTTGCTTTTCAGGTTATCAAGAAGACGGATATCAAAAAGGGAAGAGTCGATTGAAGGATTTGAATAAATATCAGGATTTTCAAAATTGGTTACAATTGCAATTAATGATTTCTGGTAATATGAGAGTGCCAGATTATAATCGGACTTATGCAGACAGTCATCACCAATCAGCTTATAGGCAAAGGAAACCAGAGAATGCTTTTCTCCATAATTTTTCAGGCATATGGATAATGCTTTCTGATGAGCTTCCCATGCTTCATCATTTCTTCCTGCTGACTTCAAAAACAAGCCATAATCAAAATATACTTCCGCAAGCCTGAAATAGTTTTCGTTATATTCGTACATGAGGCTGGAAATGCTTTTCAGGTAGAAATTTTCTGCTTCATTTTTGTTTTCAGCTTTTATATACGATTTAGCAATATTAAGATAAACAAGTGCCAGTCCAGGTAGTTTGAATTTTGATTTGATCTCAGCGCTTTTTGTAAAATACTCTAATGCTGATTTGTAATCTTTTATTTCAAGATAGACTATTCCTAAATTCAGGTATGCTGATGATAGGCTAGAAAAAACACTTTTTTCATTACTCTTCATACCTAAATAAATTTTGATACCTTTTTCAAAATATTCAATAGCTAATGGATATGATTTTTGAAAGCCATAAATGATAGCCTTATTAATATAAATATTTCCAAGCGATAGAGATGTATTTTCTTTATTATTTATCAAAATTTCAGCTTTACTATAATAATCTAAAGCGACTTGATACTTCCCTAATAATATACATGTTGCTCCAAGGTTATTAAATACAGCAGCTTTATATTCTGCAGGTATAGTTTTGTTAGAGTCTAAGATCAGTAATAATTTTTTTTCTGCGCCTACAAGGTCCCCATTATTATAGTGTCTCGAAAATTCGTGATATAGAGAATCAACATATTTATCCTGAGCTTTTAAATGATTTGTTAAAGCATTTGAAAATATAAAAATAACAAGGAAAAAGATCTTTTTCAATTCAGCTTACTTTAATCAAATTGAATCCCATTACAGTTTAAAAGGTAATTTAACAAAATAAGTAAAAATGTAAATTGAAAAAAAATAAAAAAGCATCCTTGTTATTGAAAGGATGCTCTATTAATATGTAAAAAATTTCTCAAGGTTTTGTCGGATCAGTAATGATTGGTTCACTTCCATTGCCATCGGCCTCTCCGCCACGCACATGGATCATTTCCTCCAGATTCAACATTTCGTTTTCTGACAATTTGCAAATTAACTGATCAAGGTTTTTGTTTGTTTTTGGTGATTCATATGCTCTTTTCATGACTTTATAAATTGATTAAGGTTTCTATTTTCCTGTTTAATCAGGAAATGTCCTTAAATGTTACCCGGTATTTGATGATATTTTTCATGAAAATGATACAAGGTATGTCTTCAATTGCACTAATGTATTATTTTATAAATAGATATAGAGAGTAAAAATATTTATTTTTTCTTTAACAAATCTTGAATCAGTCAGATATTTTATGAAAAAACAAATAATGTGGTAACAATTTAGCAACAAAACTTATAAAACTATGAATTTTGCATATTGAAAAGTTTTGTCTCCTTAAACAATTGTGCTTACTGAACTGAATAAAAAAAATTCATAAAAACATGCTTGAAAAATATTATGTTGGGATCAGGCCGCAGACAAATGGATTTCATGCTGTGCATGAAGAAGGCTGTCCGTTCTTACCCGAAACCGGAAAACGAATCTTCCTGGGGAGATTTCAGAACCCTCAGGATGCCTTAAAGGAAAGCAGAAAACATTTTAAAAGATCAAATATCTGCCTCTTTTGTTCAAAAGAGTACCTGCCTCAGAAAAACACACAGCAAGAGCCTGTGTTTGAGATTTCCGAAAACTTTATATCATCAAGCCGGCTTGCAGTTACCTGGGAAAGTGCGCTTCTGTGTTCTGTGAATTAACGGCTAAGGTCGAGGTTTAGGCTTAGTTGGCAGAAAAGATTGTGCAGAAGCCTCACTGTCGTTATATTTTTTCATCAGCTTTTTAAGCCGCTTATGAAGATCCTTTCTTACAGAAGCATATGCCGGATCGTCATAAACATTTCTTAATTCATGAGGATCTGCCTGTAGATCATAAAGTTCCCATTCATCTATATCATAGTAGAAGTGAATGAGTTTATACCGCTCAGTACTCATCCCGTAATGACGTTTAACCATATGTGAACCGGGATACTCGTAATAATGATAATAATGCTCTTTTCTCCAGTTTGAAGGAGTTTTGCCTTTTAAGACAGGAACAAAACTTCTGCCCTGCATATCGGAAGGCACTTTCGTACCGGCCATATCGAGAAATGTCTCTGCAAGATCGAGATTTGATACCATATCATTGTTTATACTACCAGGTTTTACTATGCCCGGCCACTGGATAAGAAGAGGTGTACGATAGGATTGTTCAAACATCCAGCGTTTGTCGAACCATCCGTGTTCTCCAAGATAGAATCCCTGATCAGAAGCATATATAACTATTGTATTCTTATCAAGACCGCTTTTCCTCAGAAAGTCAAGAACCTCCCCTACACTTCTATCGACAGCTGCTATACATGCCAGGTAATCCTGAAGATATCGCTGGTATTTAAAACGGATAAGATTATTTCCTTTAAGATCCGATTTATAGAATTGTCTAATTATTGGATCATAGACGGAATCCCATGCAGCCATTTGCTCTGAATTCATGCGATCGAGACCAGTTTTTTTCATCTTCGAACGATTCTTGTACATCTTGATATCCTCTTCTATCCTCATGGTTTTGGATATAGTCATATCCTGAGTCTTCTCTGCAGTACCACGATTCGAATAATCATCAAAAAGTGTTGAAGGCTCGGGAAATGTAATATCTTTATAACGTGTTAATTCATTTGGGCCAGGTTCCCACTCGCGGTGTGGAGCCTTGTGATGCATCATAAGCATAAATGGTTTCCCTGAGTCTTTTACTTCATCTATCCACTCAATGCACTTTTTTGTAATTATCTCGGTAACATACCCTTTCTCGGTATGTTTTCCATCTTTGTTAATAAAATCAGGATTATAGTAGTTTCCCTGTCCTGGCAATATTTCCCAATGGTCAAATCCAGTTGGTATTGATCCAAGATGCCATTTACCTATCATTGCGGTCTTATAACCTGCTACCTGCAAAAGTTTCGGGAAAGTCTGCTGCGAACCGTCAAAATCAGGCTGACCTTCATTTTTAATAAAGCCATTCAGGTGGCTGTATTTTCCAGTTAATATTACCGCACGACAAGGACCTGAAATAGAATTTGTAACCAGACACCGGTCGAACCTCATACCGTTAGCAGCAATCCTGTCGATATTTGGTGTTGGCGCAATATCTTTCAAAATGCCACCGTATGCGCTTATCGCCTGATAAGCATGATCATCGCTCATGATATAGATGATATTGGGTCTTTCGGCTGGTGTTGTCTGCGAGTAAATACCGGTTGAAAATGCCGTCAGTCCAAGTGTTGTCGCGATCTGCAGGTTTAATTTCATAATAAAGGTTGTAAAAGTTGAAAGGTTGCAGGTTTGAAATGGAATCAGTTTTTGATTCTTTTTATTGATCCCGGGTTTCGAATGTTGGCACCGGGGATATTGTAGTTATCATCCCCGAGATCAAGTCTCATTTCATCAACAAGTTTTTTCAGGTCTTCAACAACTTCCGGGTATAATTCTTTCACGTCATATCGTTCGCCGGGATCTCTGCGAAGGTCGTATAAGGCATAGTCGGTTTTGCCATTCGTGTATTTTCCGGGCCATCCGTCGTTACCTGGCATTACTCCTTCGTATGAGCGAAACCTATGAGGCAAAACCAGTTTCCATTGTCCTTTCCTGACATTTTCGAGACTGTTTTTTCCATAATAATAAAAGAACACATCGCGGGGATCTGAATCAAAATTTCCTTCAAGCAAGGATATTATATTTACTCCGTCGATTCTCTTTTTTGGCAATGTAGCACCTGTTATATTGCAAAGTGTCGGTAATATATCGATTGTGGAAGCAATGCTGTTGCATATTTCACCGGAAGGAATCCTGGCTGGCCACGACATAATGCATGGAACCCTCTGCCCTCCTTCCCAGCTGCAGCCTTTCCCCTCCCGCAATCCTCCTGATGAACCTGCATGATTGCCAAAATTCAGCCATGGACCGTTATCTGACATGAAAACTACAAGAGTGTTTTCTGCAAGGCCGTTTTTCTCAAGAGTATTCATTATTTCACCTACTGACCAGTCGACTTCCATTACAACATCACCATAAAGACCCTGTTTGCTTTTACCTTTGAATTTATCTGAGACAGCCAAAGGAACGTGTGTCATGGAATGAGCCATGTATAAGAAGAACTGGTTCGCCTTGTTGCGTTTTATAAAATCAACGGCGTATTCTGTGTATGAAGTTGTGAGCTGAGCCTGATCTTCAAGTGTTTCTATTATCTTAACTGTCTCGTTCCCTTTGATAAGCGGCAGCGGTGGATACTTCAACAGCCAGGAACCTTTATCTTTTGTCGCATGCAATCCGTCATAATCAACAGGCCACATGTCATTTGAATAGGGAAGTCCGAAATATTCATCAAAACCGTTTTGCAGGGGAAGAAACTGACGTTGGCAACCGACATGCCATTTTCCCACGACTGCATTTTTGTAACCTTTTGTTGCAAGTAATTCAGGGATCAGTTCTTCTTCCGGATTGATACCAACACTGTCCCATGGCATAAGCGCACCTGTAATACCGACCCGGTTTGAATAACATCCTGTCAGCAAACCTGCTCTTGAAGCGCTGCTTACAGCCTGTGCTGCATAGAAGTTCGTGAACCGCATCCCGTTTGCCGCCAGCCTGTCGATGTTGGGTGTCCGGTATTGTGTAGCCCCGAAACATCCCAGATCACCATAGCCCATATCGTCTATTAAGATCAGTATCACATTAGGGAGTTTCTGTACCGCCGGTTTTTGGGCTATCCCCGGTCCGGTAATCAATGACGTTAAACCAACACCAAATAATGATTTAAGTATTGTACTGTTTTTATTTGAAAAAAAATCTGGCATATTAAAAATAATTTTAGTTAAACATAAAAACAGAGAGGATATTTCTCAAAATCTTGTTTTTTCGTAGCCTTTAATTTTATTAAGAAGATCAGTCAGTTCCATGCATCACCTTTAGCGATTCCGGTTCCTGGCCTGCGCCATGCATATTCACCTGTAAGAATGGAATATCGCGAGGGAGTACTTGTTGCCGATGTGCAGTGGGCATTGGTAAAGCGAAGTCCCTGGGCAGCCAGTCTGTCGATGTTTGGCGTGCTGACTTTTGTGGCCCCATAACAACTGACATCCCCGTAACCAAGGTCGTCAGCATAAATTAAAACAATATTAGGTTTTTCAACCTTTCCTGAGCATCCCCATTGCAGTACCGCAAGGGATGCAATGCCAAGAGTACCGGTGATATAATTGAAATTTCTAAGAAATCGGTTATTTTGTATTTGGTTCATAGGAAAAAGGAAATATCTCTGACTTTATATGTGCCTGTTTCATAAGTTCTTCCATCTTCTTTACCACTTCAGGGTTTGACGATGCCAGATCGTTGGTTTCACCTATATCTGATGTCAGATTGTACAATTTTGTAACACCCTGCGGGACTTTATCTACATCAAGTTTTATAGCTTTCCAATCACCCATCCGGAGTGCAGTTTTTGCTCCCTCCTCATGAAATTCCCAATAAAGATATTCGTGTTGTTTCTGCTCTTTTCCAAGGAGTGCAGGAAAAAATGATATTCCATCAATTCCTTCAGGAATATTAGCCCCTGTTATTTCTGCAAACGTCGGCAAGACATCCCAGAATGCTGAAACATGGTCACTTACTGATCTTTTTGCGACTTTTCCGGGCCATTTGACGATCATAGGAACCCTGATGCCACCTTCAGTCATATCCCGTTTGTATCCATTGAATTCGCCATTGCTGTTAAAATAATCAGGATCGGCTCCGCCTTCAAAATGGGGTCCGTTATCTGAAGTAAACACAAAAATTGTATTTTTTTCCAAACCCAATTCTTTGATTCTGGCCACCAGTTCTCCAACGTAATCATCAAGCTCAGTCACCATAGCCGCAAAAGCCGCATGAGGATAAGGTTGTGAACCGTAGCCTCCAATCCTGAAACTATTACCGCTGTCAATTCCGGCATAATTCACTTCAGGGTCAAATTTTCCTCTGAATTTTGACATATACTCTTCTTTTGCAAATAACTCTGCATGAGGAAGATTGGTAGTATACATCAGGAAAAATGGTTTATCCTTATTGGTCTCAATGAATTTAAGGGCTGCATCATGAATTTTATCAGGAGCATAATTCCCGGTTTTAGTCCCTTCATTTCCGGTCAGAATCACTTTTGTGTTATTATGCCAGAGATAATATGGATAATAGTTGTGGGCCATTCTCTGGCAGTTATATCCAAAAAATTCATCAAACCCCTGCATGTTGGGATCTCCTTCAGTACCTACAGAACCCAATCCCCATTTTCCGAATACACCTGTTGCATATCCTTTAGTCTTAAGTATTTCAGCCACTGTAATAGAACTTGAAGGTAAAGGCCACTGTCCCTCCGGCAGAATTTCCTTATTTCCTCTTATAGGAGTATGTCCTGTATGAAGTCCTGTTAAAAGAGATGAGCGGGATGGCGCACTTACCGTACATCCTGCATAATGTTGCCTGAAAAGCATCCCCTGTTGAGCAAGCCGGTCGATATTAGGGGTAGAAACCTTTTGCTGACCGTAACAGCTTAAATCGCCATATCCCAGATCGTCGGCAAGAACATAAACAATATTTGGTAGTGATTTATTACTATTGCATGAAGAACATGAAATAAGAGCAAGAGTTGCGCATAATGTTACAGGAGTCCTTGTTTTCATAAAGTTATTTTAAGCTATACCGCGGCAAAATATCTTTTTTCATGTACAGCTTAAAATTAAAACAATTTATTGGAATATCAGTAGGGTCTTCCTACCCACGAAGTATTATTCCCCTATCTGTGTGTGATGAAAAAACAAACAAAATGACCAGGTTTCCCGATGTTACTTATATGAGTCTTTGTGTACAGTTTTAACAGCCCGGCCGGATGGATCGATCATGTTTTTAAATGATTCATCCCAGGCAATAGCTTCCGGAGTGCTGCATGCGACTGATGGAACAGAAGGAACGCATGATGCTGCTGAATCAGATGGGAAATGTTCCGTAAAGATTGATCTGTAAAAGTACTCCTCCTTCGACATGGGCGGATTAATCGGGAACCTGTACTTTGCATTAGCCAGCTGTTCATCAGTAACCTCCTTTTCAGTAAGTGCCCTGAGTGTATCAATCCAGTTGTAACCTACACCATCTGAAAATTGTTCTTTTTGTCTCCAGGTAATGTTTGCAGGAAGATAATCTTCGAAAGCTTTTCTCAGCACCCATTTTTCTATCCGGTCCTTAGTTATCATCTTGTCTTTAGGATTCAATCGCATTGCAACATCCATAAATTCCTTGTCGAGAAATGGGACACGGCCTTCAACACCCCAGGCTGCAAGCGATTTATTGGCCCTGAGGCAGTCGTAAAGATGCAACTTGTTTATTTTTCTTACTGTCTCTTCGTGAAATGACTTAGGATCGGGAGCCTTGTGGAAATAAAGGTATCCTCCGAATATTTCGTCGGCACCTTCTCCCGAAAGCACCATCTTCACTCCCATTGATTTGATAACTCTGGAAAGAAGGTACATGGGTGTCGAAGCTCTCACTGTTGTTACGTCGTATGTCTCTATGTGATAAATAACATCACGTATTGCATCAAGACCTTCCTGCACAGTGAAGTGAATTTCATGATGTACTGTACCTATATACCCTGCAACTTTCCGTGCAGCTGCCAGATCAGGAGAACCTTCAAGTCCTATTGCAAATGAATGTAACCGGGGCCACCATGCCGGACTCTTATCATCTGATTCAATTCTTTTTGGTGCATATTTCTTAGCAATTGCTGAAACGATAGATGAGTCTAAGCCTCCTGAAAGCAGAACCCCATATGGAACATCTGACATCAGCTGACGGTGTACAGAAGCTTCGAGCGCTGCTTTAAGATCTTCAATACTGGTTTCATTTTTTTCAACTGCAGAATAATCCATCCAATCTCGTTCATACCATTTTTTCATTACTCCGTCCCTGCTGTAGAGATAATGACCCGGCAGAAATTCCTGTATCCTGTAACATACTCCTTCGAGAGCCTTCAGTTCTGATGCAACATAAAAATTTCCGGATTTATCCCAACCCATGTAAAGAGGAATAATGCCTATATGGTCGCGTGCAATAAAATAGCAGTCGTTTTCCTTGTCATAAATTGCAAATGCAAAGATGCCGTTCAGCTCTTCTACAAAAGAAGGACCCTTATCCCGGTAAAGTGGAAGGATAACCTCACAGTCGGAATGTGTAAGAAACTCATATGAACCCTCATAACGCTTCCGTATTTCCTGGTGATTATATATTTCACCGTTTACGGTAAGTATGAGATTGCCATCTTTACTTATCAATGGCTGCTTTCCTGACTGAGGATCGACGATAGATAACCTTTCATGGGCGAGTATTGCTTTTTCGCAATAATAGATACCAGACCAGTCAGGTCCGCGATGCCTTAATTTTCCTGACATTTTCAGGACACCTGGTCTTAACTCCTTATAGTTTACTTTGAGATCAAATACACCTACTATTCCGCACATATAATTTCTCTTTAAATATTTTAAAAGAATTATTAAAAAACTAATGGCGTAAAATTAATAATTATTTTGATTAAAATAATTTAATATGATATTAAAAAGCTGTATTTACATTAAATAATTAAGCAAATACAATGTAAACGTAAATATATGTAACAATAATGGCTTATTTAATTTAATTCTATTACTGCAGCGAAACAGTCGTGTTTTAAGGTTTTAAACCTGCTATAAAGATCTTTTCGAATAAATGTATCATAAAGCAAAGCCTGCAAAATGGACGGAGTATAAAAAAATGGTAACAGAAGGAAGTCTTCTGCTACCATTTATAAATAGATATTAGGGTTAGGGTTAGGATTATTGTAATGTCTGTAAAAAATTCATTGACAGGGAATTCAACATCTTGCAAGGCCGAGGTTAAGAGAGGGTTGAGAACCTTCAATAACGAGAGCTGCTCCAAGTGCAGTTGCATTAGCTATTTCAGAAGTATAAACCAGTTTCGAAGGATAAGCTTCTTTGATGAGATTCAGGAATATTTCATTTTTTGAAAATCCACCTGTAATGTAAATATTTGCTATGTCATCATCAGCCGGAAGAACCAGGTTTACTGATTCGATGGTAAGATCGCATAATTCATTCATCAGCTGATGATATGCTTCCTCAAAATTATTAAACACATAAAGGTCAATGTAATCCTTCAAATCCCTGGAATATGGTGTTGTTTGAAAGAATACTTTCTTCTCTGCGAATTTGGTCTTCAGCTGGGCAGATAACTGCTTATCGGCTTTGACTTTTTTATAATAATCTTCAGGCTTATTAAAATGTTCTGCCAATTGCTCAATGGCTATTTCGTGAAGATGACCGAGAAATAATCTCGATGATTTAACCGGTTGCCTGGTGATACTCATGTAGCACAGACAGTCTTTATCGAGTTGTTCTGCAGTCAATTTTTCTGAATTAAAAGGATTCATATTTATGCACCAGGTCCCGGTGGAGAGAAGTAAAAATTTACCATTGCTTCCTGCAAAATAAGGAGCAAGTGATGATGAGCTGTCGTGAATACCTATACCAACCTGTATTTTTTTTCCTTCAATATTAATCTCGTTAAGAGTATTGACAGGAACAGGTTCCGGCAGGTTCAATCCATTCATTTTAACCCAGGGGTGGTAAGCCATGTTATCAAAATCCCATAATGCAGTATGACATCCGATTGAAGTATGCTCAGAATATATCTTCCCGGTCAATATATAAGAAAGGTATTGCGGAAAATGAAGGATATATTTTATTTTGGAAAACACATCAGGTTTTTCTGCCTTCAGCCAAAGTGGTTGAATGCCGGAATTCAACATTCCAAGGGCAGGGGAAGCTGTCCGCCTGCAGAATTCATCCCTCCCTCCATGTCTTTTGTAAAGATTCTCCGGTATCCTGTCGTCAATTGGTTTAAGATAGTTATAGACCGGAGTCAGTCTTTTACCCTTTTCATCAAGATAGACAAGAGTGGCGCCATATGTTGTAAAATTGACCGACTTAAGATCATATTTTTCGGAATGTACTAATCCGGTAATTGTCTCTTTAATCCATCGTTCAATTAATTCAATATCATCACATTCAAATCCGTCATCATCCTTAATCAAAGCAAACTTCTGTTCTGTTTCCGAAACAACTTTAAAATCTTCATTAAACAGAATTATTTTTTTGTTCGTTTTGCCGATATCAAATATGGCGACAACTTTCTCTTTCATATATTTTTTGTGATATTTTAAAAATATGCAGGGGCACTGACTTCAAGGTCCCTGCATATAAACATAATAAATCAATTATCTTTTAAGAAGCACCTCTTTTTCGTATTTCTGTATATCTTCAATATATTCCTGTCCAACAGGAACGTTATTCTGGAGGCAATAATAATCCCAAACTGCTCCGAAAGGCTTTGTTTTTAGAAGTTCGAGGAATGCCAGTCTTTCAAAGTTCTTTCCCTGTTCCTCAAATTTGACCAGTGTTTTAACGGGTTCGAGAAGAGCAAACATGAATGCCATCTGTACAGCTCTTGCTCCTATTACGTATGCACCTATCCTGTTAAGACTTGCATCAAAATAATCGAGGCCGATATTAACTTTGTTTAACGCCTTAGCCCTGATAATTTCCTGCGCAATAAGGATAATCTCATCATTAAATGTAGCAACATGGTCGCTGTCCCATCTTAATCCTCTGGTGAGGTGAAGAAGAAGTTCATCAACATTCTGGAGACAGGATGAGATTTTATCACCGATCTGTTCTGTGGGATGGAAATGTCCATTGTCAAGGGTAATCATTATGTTATTTTTTGCAGCATACCCAAGATAAAAATCGTGTGATCCGACTACCATTGCTTCAGAACCTATACCAAATAGTTTGGCTTCAACCGAATCCTTCAGATATTTTTGAGGATATTTTACTGCAAATATCTCATCCAATGATTTTTTAAGAAGTTTGCGGAGACCATTCCTGTCAACAGGGTTATCTTTTGAACCATCCGGGATCCAGATATTATGAACAGATGGTGTTCCGAGTTGTTTTCCCATTTCTGCGCCTATTGCACGGCATCTTTTTACATGCTCAACCCAGAATTTCCTGATTTTTTCATTTTTACTCGACAGAGTGAAACCATCATCAGCATACGGATGAGAGAAGCAGGTACAGTTAAAGTCAATACCTATTTTCCTTTTTTTTGCCCAATCGATCCAACCCTGGAAATGTTCAACCTCTATCTTATCCCTGTCGATTAGTTTGCCTCCAAACTCACCATATATGGCGTGTAGGTTCAACCTTTGCTTTCCGGGAAGAAGTGACATTACCTTATCAAGGTCGCTTCTCATCTGTTCGATAGTTTTTGCTTTCCCTGGAAAGTTGCCGGTGACCTGAATACCACCGCCTCCTAATTCTGCTCCCGGTTTTTCAAAACCGCCAACATCATCAGTCTGCCAGCAATGCAGGCTTATATTGATTTTATCCAATTCGGAAAGTACCTTGTCGACATCAACTTCAAGTTCTGCATATTGTTCTTTTGCAAGCTGATATGCTTTTTCAATAGCTGCTTTTTTCATTTTTCTATCTCTTTTTAATTCATTTATTTTATTCTGAATACTCTATTAACATTAATCCGCCCCTGGCCCCGAACTATTCCATATAAAAAACCTGTTCAAGTGGAATTGAGACGGGAGAATTGTCTGGATTAGTTTCCATAATATCTGCCATATATTTCCACCACTTTTTTACGATTTCGGTTGTTCCGAGGTCCTGTGATGAACTAATTCCTGATTGTTCCTGGTATGCAAATAGAGTATTTGTCTCTTCATCAAAGAAGATAGAGTAGTTACCTATTCCTTCATCTTTCAACAACTTAACCAGTTCGGGCCATATCTCACTATGGCGCTTCCTGTATTCATCCTTGAATCCGGGAAACAGTTTCATTTTAAAGCCAAATCGTGTTGTCATATAAATAAAAGTTAACCAAGTTTTACAACAAATGTAGAAAGTATCAGCACTACAATTCCGATAAGAAGAATAACAATAGTTTTTCTTTTTGCACCTTTCCACTCATTAAGGAACAGCCCCCATATATTACTAATAGCAATATTTAGTGCCATTAGTATGCTCCAGGCAAAAACAGACATGCCTTCCGGTAATTTACTTGAACCCATTCCGAAGAAATGGAATTGCAGAAACCATAAGAAACCTGCAAGGAAAGTGAAAAAGATATTATTCCAGAATACAGAACCTGAAACTGAAATGTAATCCTTGTAGGTCTTATTCTTAATATTCAAAAATACACAATAGACAAAATTAGTAATGAATCCACCAAGCAGAATAAAGATGAGAGTTGGATTTTTCTGAAAGAGTGGATTTGTTCCATGAGCGAGTGCAATATTCTCAATAGGTTTGCCTGCCTCATATCCGAAATTAAAACAAGCGCTCATTATTCCGGCAAAAATCGCAATCAACAAACCTTTTTTAAGAGCGAATTCCTTAACGGCTGCTTTTTTAGCTTCTTCAGTCATCTCTTTGCTTTTCAGTGAACCTGCATATCCTATGATAATTATACCTGCAATTGTCAATGAAACTCCAATAATTGTCAGTATTCCAGCAGTTGAACCAAACAGATTATCACCTGCAATAACCGGAGGGATCAGTGTTCCGAAAGCAGCACAAAGGCCCAATGCAATGCTTTGTCCCAGAGCGACTCCGAGATAGCGAAGACATAATCCAAATGTCAATCCGCCAAAACCCCACAAAATTCCAAAAAACATTGACATTAATTTAGCTGAAGATGGCGCTTCATGTATAACAGGAATAAGTTCACCACTGGGAACAAAAATAAAAGCAAACAGCCATGGGGCTATAAGCCAGGCTGCAACACCCTGGGATATCCAATATGATTCCCATGCCCATGATTTTACTTTTTTAAACGGAACATAAAAACTTGCAGCACCAATACTGCCAAGTGCTATTAAAAAAATACCTGCAACTGGGTTCATGTAAAACTTTTTAAGATTATTAATTGAACCGCAATTTAAAAACTTTCAGCAATGAAATTGACTTTTCGGATATTTTTTTATTCAGACATTTTTTCATAATCTTGAAATATGTTTAATAAATACCATTATTCTATAAATACCTTATTCTATGAAATCACTAAAACTAGCATTTGTATTTCTTTTCCTATGTGCAATGACCAATGCTCAGGATTTGGTTTTAAAAGATCTTTCCTGTGAACATAATAAAAATCCAATAGGAATTGAAGTAGCTCAACCGAGGTTCTCCTGGAAAATCAGTGGAACGGGAAATAACATTATGCAAACCGCGTATTCAGTCCGTGTTGCTACAGACAACAAATTCTCATCAAAAAAAATTGTATGGCAATCAGGAAAGATTGAATCTGATGAATCAATCCTGCAGGATTACAAAGGGCCCCAGCTTAAATCAGGACAGAGATATTTCTGGCAGGTAAAAATCTGGGACAATAAAGGAAGAACATCCAAATGGAGCGAGACTGCTTTCTTTGAAATGGGATTGCTCTCACCTGCCGATTGGAAAGCAAAATGGATAGAGATCGAAAGTGATACATTGAAATATTCCCCTTCCAAATATTTCAGGAAGGAATTTCCGGTTGACAAGAGTATCGCAAATGCAAGAGTCTATGTTACGTCTCATGGTTTCTATGAATTGCATTTGAATGGGAAAAAGGTAGGCGACCAGGTTCTAACTCCTGGCTGGACATCCTACAAAAAAAGACTTCAGTATCAGGTGTATGATGTGACCGATATGATAGTAAAAGGTAATAATGCAATTGGTGCAATCCTTGGAGATGGGTGGTATAGGGGCACTCTTGCATGGAATAATAACTGGGCAATATATGGCAAGCGGCTGGGTCTTTTGCTTCAGTTGAAAATCACTTTCACTGATGGCTCTGAAGCACTAATTGCAACTGATGGTACATGGAAAGCTTCGAAAGACGGAGCAATCAGAATGTGTGACATATATAACGGTGAAACATTTGATGCAAACAAGAATCTGGACGATTGGGATAAAGCAGGTTTTATTGATGATAATTGGGAAAGAGTCAGTATTGGCAGTTATAATAATAATAATCTTATTGCATCAGAAGGTGCTCAGGTAAGAAAGATTCAGGAGATCAAGCCTGTTAAGATATTCAAAACCCCAAAAGGAAGCCTTATTGTTGATATGGGACAGAACATGGTTGGATGGCTGCGCTTAAAAGTTTCCGGCAATAAAGGGACTGTGGTAACATTAAGGCATTCAGAGGTACTTGATAAGAATGGTGAGTTTTATACAACCAATCTCAGATCTGCAAAATGTCAGTTAACCTATACTCTAAAAGGTACAGGTGAGGAAGTGTACGAGCCGCGGTTCACATTTATGGGGTTCCGGTTTGTTGAAGTTACAGGATTCCCCGGTGAACTGACAACTGATAATCTTACCGGAATTGTTGTACATTCTGACATGGCTGTGACTGGTAGCTTTGAATGCTCCAACACATTGATTAATCAATTACAGCATAATATACAATGGGGCCAGAAAGGTAATTTCGTAGATGTTCCTACCGATTGCCCGCAACGTGACGAACGGTTGGGCTGGACTGGTGACGCTCAGGCATTTTGCAGAACAGCCGCATATAATATGGATGTTGCAGCTTTCTTCACTAAATGGACAAAAGATATTGCGGCTGATCAGCGACCGGCCGGAGAAATCCCGGTAGTAATACCTGATGTTCTTAATAAGCAGGAATCTACCTCTGTGCAGACATCTGCCGGATGGGGAGATGTTGCTGTTATTGTTCCATGGACAATGTATCTTGTTTATGGTGATAAAAAATTGCTTGAGACACAATATCCATGTATGAAGAAGTGGGTTGAATATATTAGGAAAACTGCCGGTAATGATTATATATGGAATGGGGGAAGTGTATATGGAGACTGGCTGTTTTATCATCCGCCAATAAATAATCATTCGGAACCGGATGGCTTTACTGAACATGATTTCATAGCTACTGCTTTTTATGCATATTCTATGGAAATTTATATTGAAGCAGCAAAAGTGTTAGGAAACACTGAAGATGAAGAAGTTGGGAAAGCCGTATTAAACAAAATTAAGGAAGTGTTTAATGATGAGTATGTTACAAAGACAGGAAGAGTTGGAACAAATTCCCAGACTGCTTATGTGCTGGCTTTGATGTTTGATTTATTACCTGAAAAAATTCGTCCAAATGCTGCAGCTTTTCTGGTAAGTGACATCAAGAGCAGAAGAAATCATCTTTCTACCGGTTTTCTTGGAACGCCATATCTATGTCATGTCTTGTCTGATAATGGATACACTGATGTTGCTTATGATCTGCTACTTCAGAAAACTTATCCTTCCTGGCTTTACCCAGTCAAAATGGGAGCCACAACAATTTGGGAACGCTGGGACGGTCAGAAAACTGACAGCACGTTTCAGGATCCTGGCATGAACTCATTTAACCATTATGCTTACGGAGCAATAGGTGACTGGATGTACAGGGTATCTGCCGGGATTGAGATTGCAAGTCCGGGATATAAGCATATTACTATTCAACCTCATCCAACTAAAAAACTGGAATATTCTAAAGCTTCATTTGAGAGTTCTTACGGAACAATTGCTTCAGGCTGGGAAAGAAAAGGGGATAAAATTATTGTAAGCGTTAAGATCCCGGCAAATACTATTGCAACAATAAATTTCCCTGTTAATTCAGCCACAAAGGTAACAGAGGATGGGAAAAACATTTCGGATAATAAGTACTTTTCTGATATACGGGTAGCAGGAGATAAATTGCTGTTTGAAACCGGATCGGGTAATTATGTTTTTGAGTATACTGAAGAGTAGACCTAAAAAGGCCCGTTTTTTATGAGACTGGCTGAATGTTAACAGGTTTTAATATTTAATATGGAATAAAGTTTATTTTTACTGGCCTGAATTATTTCAGGCCAGTTTTTATTAACAGAATCTATGTAATGTATTTTATTCAAAATCATCTTGGTGAATTTGCTGCTTTGCTGACTGCCTTTTTCTGGACAGTTACTTCGTTTTCTTTTGAGTTTGCCAGCAATAAAATAGGTTCTGTGGCTGTAAATATCTTAAGGCTGATCATCGGATTGATATTTCTGAGTCTGTTTACCCTTATAAGAAGAGGAATATTTTTACCGCTCGATGCCAGTAATGAGAACTGGCTATGGCTCTCATTATCGGGATTGGTAGGATTTGTATTTGGGGATCTTTTCCTTTTCAAATCATATACGATAATAGGTTCACGGTTCTCAATGCTTATAATGACCCTGGTCCCTCCTATTACTGCATTATTCAGTTTTATTATTCTGGGAGAACGCCTTACTCTTTTCCATTATCTCGGTATGGCACTGACCTTTTCCGGAATATCCATGGCAATATTCAGCAGGAACGTGAAAGGTGAAAAACTATCATTGAAGCTTTCCCCCCGAGGAATTCTTTATGCTTTCGGTGGTGCTGTCGGACAAGCTATAGGTCTTGTTTTAAGTAAGTTTGGGCTAAAAGATTATGATCCGTTTGCCGCCACTCAAATCCGGATAATTGCCGGAATCGCTGGTTATGTTTTCCTGGTGACCATTCTGGTACGATGGGGAAGTATTTTAAAAGCGACCCTGAATAAAGAAGGAATGCTTTTAACGAGCCTTGGTGCATTTTTTGGTCCTTTTTTAGGAGTCTCCTTTTCGTTAATAGCTGTCAAGCATACTGAAGCTGGTATTGCTTCGACAATTATGGCTCTTGTACCTGTTTTTATTATTCTTCCTTCTGTTGTTCTGTTTAAGCAGAAAGTTACACTCCCGGAACTTTTGGGAGCGATAGTCAGTGTTGGCGGGGTAGCCCTGTTTTTTCTTTAATTTAATAACACATTGTTTATGGATCCATTGGAGTTAAAAGAACGCCATTTTGAAAATGAATTTATTTTTTCAACATCAAGAAGTGGTGGTCCCGGAGGCCAAAATGTCAATAAACTAAATACGAAGGTTGAATTGCGTTTAAACGTCATTTCGTCTTCGCATTTTTCAAATACAGAAAAGGAGTTAATATCCAGAAAGTTAAAGAATAAGATTAATAAAGACGGGGATTTGATACTTGTCTCACAGTCGGAACGTACTCAGTTAATGAATAAAATGGCGGTGATTGAAAAATTTTATGATCTGATTTCCAAAACGCTCACCATACCTGTAAAACGAAGATCGACAAAGCCGACGTTTTCATCGAAAATAAAAAGACTTGAAACAAAACGGAACAGAGGGATTGTCAAAAAGATGAGAAAAGATTCCGGCATTCAGGAGTAAAATAAGCAGATATTATTACGGACTGGCAGGGAATGCAGTAAAACAGTGTGATGAAATTCTCCTGTCAAAATATATTAACATTTCAGTTTTATTATCTGATGATATTTCAATGTCTTTACATCAGGAATCTGTGTCAGAATTGCATATTAACGGATTGCCAATGTATTCAGAAACCAAAAATTCAATTTGGCATGATTCTTGAAAAACTGCTCCACAGTAATTATTGGGAAGAAATAAGTGCTGATTAGAAGGTCAGGATATACTTTGAAAGTATGATTCGAAAAAAAAGCATCAAAATAATACTAATTTACAGCTTAATTACAGCATGTTGAAGAAACATTATAAAGTGTTAATAAACAGTGCTATATAAAGATGAAAGAAAGGTGGAAAATATCAATTGTTAATAAAATGCCAATTGTGTTAATATTTCTGATAGTCGAATGATACATTGTATTTATAGATTATTTATTTTCGTCCAAAATTATTTTTTAGAAACAGTAATAAAATTTAAAACAAACAAACTAAAAAGAAAAGGTGAAAATTCTCATCATCTGCTATGAATGCTAACAATAATGGGGCTACGACACTCCCTAGAGAGAGTCGCCTCGTGGGTTGTTCTTCTGATGAAGAACCTGGCGCGAAAACCATGATCTTTTCGCAAAACGAAATCCCAATTCAGTTAGTTAGCAACCGAAGTTCGGAGTTCATGCACCGCTACTTCCCCCTAACAACTATCGATTCCTGGAATGATTGGAAATGGCAACTCAGGAACACTATCACCACCATCGAAGATCTAAAGAAAATCATGAAATTGTCCGATAAGGAGGTTATTGCTATTAATAATCTTAAAGGACGTCTTCCTCTGAGGATCACTCCGTATTTTGCTTCGTTAATTTATGATAGTAAGCCAACCAATCCATTGCGTCGAAATGTAATTCCGGTTGTTGAAGAATTACTCACAAGCAGAAGCGAACAGTCTGATCCTCTGCATGAGAAGGAATCTTCTCCTGTCAAAGGCATTGTTCACAGATACCCCGACAGGGTTTTGTTTACCGTTACACAGGTATGTTCGAATTATTGCAGGTACTGCACACGTTCACATTCTGTAGGAAGACTTGATAAGCTCGGCAGACAGGATTTTGAAAAGGCATTTGGTTATATAGCAAGTCATAAAGAAGTAAGAGATGTACTTATCAGTGGAGGAGATCCATTTACATTAAATGATGATACACTCGATTATATTCTTTCAAATATACGTCGCATTGAGCATGTTGAGATAATCAGGATCGGAACCAGAATTCCTGTGGTTTTACCACAGAGGGTTACTGATAATCTGATTAATATACTTAAAAAGTATCAGCCACTGTTTCTCAGCCTTCATTTTATGCATCCTGACGAAATAACCGAAGAATGTGCGAAAGCATGTAACAAACTTGCTGACGGAGGCTTCCCGCTTGGAAGCCAGACTGTCCTTCTAAAGGGGATTAATGATAATGTTCCTGTCATGATGGAACTTATGCATAAATTACTTAAAGTGAGGGTAAGACCATATTATCTTTATCAATGCGACCTTATACCTGGTTCAGGTCATTTCAGGACAACAGTCAGGAAGGGATTGGAGATAATAAAAGGCCTGAGAGGCTTTACTAGTGGTTATGCCGTACCTACTTTTGTTATTGATGCCCCTGGGGGTGGTGGTAAAATTCCTTTACTGCCTCCGGACTACGTGGTGGAACATAATGAAGAACATATTGTAATGCGCAATTACAAAGGCGTATTATGTGAATATCCTGAAAAATAAGGCTTAAATGAAAATTGGTTTAACATTTGATCTGCGGTCATGGTATATTGACCGGGGATATTCTATGGAAGAAACTGCCGAATTTGACAAGCAGGAAACTGTTGATGCTTTGGATAATTCATTGAGGACGATGGGATACGAAGCAGAACAAATCGGGAATACCTTCCAGCTAATTGAGGCTCTGGCTGCAGGCAGACGGTGGGATATCGTTTTTAATATCACGGAGGGTTTATATGGTGATGGAAGAGAGTCTGTTGTACCAGCCATCCTTGATCAGTATAAAATACCCTATGTATTTAGTGGCCCTGTTATAATGGGTATCTCGCTTAACAAGCACCTTGCAAAACTTGTAGTTGCTTCAGCAGGTGTTCCGGTGAGTCCTGGTTTCCTGGCACTTGAATCAGGCGATTCAGACAGATGTACTCTTAAATATCCACTGTTTGTTAAACCCGTATCTGAAGGAACGGGCAAGGGCATTACAGAAAAAAGTATTGTTAATTCTTCAGAAGAACTCAGGAATATGGTTGAATGGATTCTTAAAGAGTTCAGCCAGCCTGCTCTTATTGAAGAATACCTGCCCGGCCGGGAGTTTACAGTAGGCATTGTCGGATCGGGAGAAGAGGCCGTGGCTATTGGAGGTATGGAGGTTATATGTGCCAATAATCTTCCCTATTCAGTTGAAGTCAAGGAGAATTATCAGAATTACTGTAAATATATCCCGTTGGGCAATGATATTATTGATGAATGTAAATCGGTAGCTCTTAAAGCATGGAAAGCTCTTGGTGCTGTCGATGCCGGGAGAATTGATCTGAAGGCCGACAGAAATGGAAGGATCTGTTTCATTGAAGCTAATCCGCTTGCAGGACTTAATCCGGTACATTCAGATCTTCCCATCTTATCAAGAATGTATGGTATTGAATATCAGACTTTAATAGAGATGATAATGAAAGCTGCCATAAAGAGAATAAAGAGAATCAAGGGGACAAATTGAACATGAAAAGATGCTGCATCATATTTAATGAACCCGGCGAAGGAGCACTGGCCGATGAACTTGACGTAATTGACCAGGTTGATCATATTGAAAAGCACCTTAAGGAACTGGGCATAACCGTTTATCGTAAAGGGATCACAAACAGGTTTATGGATGAAATAGCTGCCCTGGCAGCTGAGAAACCTGATTTTGTTTTCAATCTTGTTGAATCGATAAATAACAAAGGTGAACTCAATTATTTTGTTCCCGCCCTTCTTAATATGTATTCAATCCCTTACTCAGGTAATCCTCTTGAAGCATTATTCGTTACAACTAATAAGACACTTGCAAGTAAGGTTATGAAAGGTGCTGGTGTAAATAATCCGGCATCCTATAAGCCTTCACAGGCTGGACTCTTAAAACCTGGAAGAAAATATATTGTTAAACCGATATGGGAAGACGGTTCACTGGGAATTACAGATACCTCGGTGTTTGAATGCAAACCGGGTTATGAGGATAAATTGAAAGGGCTTGATGATTCGCATTGGTTCATTGAAGATTTTATCGATGGACGCGAGTTTAATATAAGTGTTCTGGCAGGGAATAGTGGCCCAGAGGTCATGCCCCCTGCCGAAATTGTCTTCGTGAACTACGATGAGAAAAAACCCAGGATAATCGATTTCAAAGCAAAATGGGAAATGGAAAGCTTTGAATATATTAACACAGTCAGAGAGTTCCCCGGAAAAAACCTTAGCCCTAAGCTTGCTAAGAATTTAAAGGAGATTGCCCTTGAATGCTGGCATTTATTCGGACTTAAGGGTTATGCAAGGGTGGATATCAGAACAGACAGCAATGACAACGTTTTTGTGATCGAAATAAATGCAAATCCGTGCATTTCACCCGATGGTGGATTTGTTGCGGCAACAAAAGAAGCAGGTTATCCTTTTACTGATGTCATACAAAGAATTATTAATGATTTAAACTGATAATAAGATGATGACAATTTCGAAGGGAATAACAGAAAATGACCGGAAGGGTATTGAAGAAATACTTCGATCGACAGATTTTTTTTATGAGTTTGAAATTCAGACAGCCCTTGGAATAGCTGACGAGACATTGGAAAAAGGTGCTGAGGAAAGCGGTTATTCGTGGATGAAAATAACAGATGATGATGGTCTTGTTGCGTTTGGGAATTATGGCAAGAATCCCTTCTCATTCCACTCATGGGATTTGTATTGGCTTGCCGTTCATCAGAATTCGAGGAACAAGAAACTGGGTTCCGGATTACTTAAAGCTATTGAAGATGATGTCAGGACTTCGGGAGGAAAGATCCTGTGGATCGAAACAGCAGGAAGACCACTATATGCCCCGACTGAAAGCTTTTACAGGCACAACGGTTATACTCTGGCAGCAAGTCTCAAAGATTTCTACAGTTTGGGCGATCCCAAGCAGATATATTCAAAAGTTTTATAAATTTGCAACTTTTATTTTCTTTTATAAATAGTTGCAAGCATAATGAAAGGTTTTGATACAGTAATGCTTTTGGTGGCATCGAATACTTTTATGACTTTTGCATGGTATGGTCACCTTAAGCTGAAGACGATGAGCCGGTTTGAAAATATCAGTCTCATCGCAGTAATATTAATAAGTTGGGGAATTGCATTCTTTGAATACATGCTTCAGGTCCCTGCCAACAGAATCGGCTTCAGAGGAACGGGAGGCCCTTTTTCACTTGTTGAGTTAAAGGTCATTCAGGAAGTAATATCAATCACGGTTTTTACAGTGTTTACCTTACTGGTTTTCAGAAATGAACATTTCGGAGTAAATCAGCTTATAGGCTTTTGTTGTCTTATACTTGCTGTTTACTTTACATTTAAGAAATAATTCTACTTTATCAAATTGGCATTGTAATATTCAGGTTTCCCTGTTACTTCCTCTCCTAACCAATCGGGCTTATCAAAATATTCATCTTCTGATTTAAGCTCAATTTCAGCAATTACGAGACCTTCGTTTTTATCATGGAAAACATCGACTTCAAAGGTGTGACTGCCTGACGGGATTAAGTATCTGGTTTTTACTATTTTACCAGGAAGACAAATATTCATCATTTCACGGGCATCAGAAACAGGAACAGGAAATTCCCATTCGCTCTTCGCAATTTTTCTTCCGCTTATTCGGCTTTTTATTGTCAGAAATGCTCTATCATCGGTAATCCGCAACCTTATTGTTTTGTCGGGATGGATGGAAAGATATGATTGAATTATATTAATCTCTTTGACAGCCAGATGCTTGAATTCATTCTTAACGAGAAATTTACGTTCGGTTTCTGTTGCCATTTTTTATTGTAAAGTTAGTGTAATTAAATATAATGGATACCATTACGAACTCTTCCCTTTTTACAAATCCACCTTACACTAAACTCCTCTTTCAGGGGAAAAGGACCTGAAATCCATTATATCTGCTTTTTTTTATTCCATTCTTCCATTCTTCAATTCTTTCTTCCTTCCTTCCTTTTCCCCTTCGCCCCTGGAAGAAGAATTGTTTATTTTATTACATTAGTACATTATAAAGTTCTAATATTATACCATGGACGTAAAGATTGAACCGAGCTGGAAATCAAGACTTAAGAATGAATTTGAAAAAGAATATTTCATAAAACTCACCGGTTTTATCAGGGAAGAATATAAAGTAAATACCATTTATCCACCAGGAAGTCTGATTTTCAACGCATTAAATCTTTGCCCGTTTCCAAATGTAAAAGCTGTCATCATAGGACAGGACCCATATCATGGACCAGGGCAGGCGCATGGATTATGTTTTTCTGTCAGGAATGGTGTGGAATTTCCACCAAGCCTTGTTAACATTTTCAAAGAGATCGAATCGGATATTGGTATTTCACGACCAGTATCAGGCAATCTTGAAAGATGGGCTTCTCAGGGAGTTTTGCTTCTGAATGCAACACTTACGGTACGTGCTCATCAGGCAGGATCACATCAGAAAAAGGGTTGGGAAGAATTTACAGATAGTGTTATAAGTATTATTAATAGTGAAAAGAAAAATATTGTTTTTTTCCTTTGGGGAGCTTATGCTCAGAAAAAGGGTGAATCTATCGACAGGTCGAAACATCTGGTTTTAGAGTCGGTTCATCCCTCTCCTCTTTCAGCCTCGAGGGGTTTCTTCGGGAACAAGCACTTCAGCAAATGCAATAATTATCTTATTGAAAACGGAATTTATCCAATTAACTGGGAGTAACTGTGTTTCAAAACTATTTGGATTAAGCAGAGAAAGTGCAGTCATTTCAGAACTAAAGGTTCTTCCAGAATTATATTGCTTATGGTAAGTTCTCTTTTATTCATATCCGAAATATAGACTTCGAATGTCATTCTGACCTGGCTTTTATAATCCATGTACGTATAATTTTCCGGGCCTGTCGAAAATTGCATTAAAGTACCTCCTATATTTATTTTTGCAGAGATTTCTGCTTTCGAATATGCTTTTGAAAACCGGAAGTATTCTGACACGGCTTTGCCTGCAATAACTCCGAATAAAATTGTATCTCCAACCTTTTCTGAGGTACTGACAATTACATCTTCGAAATTCAAATCAGATAAGTTTCTAACTCTCACATCGGTAGGCCCTTCAGGAGAAAATTCAGTTTTTTTACAGGCAACAAGAATCAAAACGAAAAACGAGATGAAAAATATTTTTTTCATTGTCTGAAATAGTTTAAGATTATCCTATTAAGACTGACTTGACAATATTGCAAAAGGTTGCAAGCAGGTCAAATTATATTAAGACTATTTCCCGGGACCCAGCCTTTATTCCCATCTGAAAGTTTTATTTCAACCCATTCTCCTACTTCATCTTCAACTGATACCTTGGTGCCTTCGTGCAGTACAAACAAATCGGTCCCGCTTGCATCAGGTGAACTTTTGCCGCTTAATAACGGACTGGTTATTATTGCTTTGTGGCTGTCGTAGACAAGTTCCTTATTCCTTATTGTAAGAGCAAAAGATGAAAGCGTAACGATGAAAAAGGATATGGCAATCCAGAATCCGATTACTTTCTGGCGGTACTTTGGCGAATAGATATATAATGACAATGCAAGTAGTGAAAGGATAAATGAAAATATGCTGATTTTCGCCCAACTGTTTGATGACAGGATCAGCGACATGAAATTATACCATCTCACAAAGAAAAGTTCAGGGATCTCCTTGAACCGGTCGACAATAAGAGTCCTTGCAATCTGAAGGTTGTAATTGACATTTTCATCAGCCGGATTCAAAAGATATGCCCGCTCATAAAAAAGAATTGCAAGCGGTATATTATTGAGTTTAAAATATGCATTTCCGATATTATAATTCAGATTGACTGACCGGTAACCTGTGTTATAAATATCACTCCATACCTTCAAAGCTCCCTCATAATTTCCTGAAGTATAAAAAGTAACTCCCTGGCTGAATTTACCTGTATTTGTATCTTGTGAAAATGCTTCTCCCGCCAAGAATGAAATCAAAAGAAGCGAAAATATAAATTTTGTCTTCGAGTTCATTTTCTAACCTATTGAGTTTTCGACTGACTTAATAAATTGTGATGCTCCTTCATAAATAGTTTCTGCCTTTGTCTCCGATGCTGCTGGTGAGAATCGTGCATATTCGCATGCATCAAGAATTTCAGTCAGGCTTTTAATCCTGTCTTCCTCTATTCCTTTTTCCTCCAGAGCAGAAATTGCATTACTCCGGGTGAGATCGGAAACAGGAATGTTCAGTTTGTCGCTAAGGTAACCCCATATTGCTTTAAGTGTCTCTTCATAGAATTTATCGATCTCTGCGTTATTCAGACAAATTGAAGCTGCATGTAACCGTTTGACGGCAACTTTGCCGGCTTTTCTGTTCCGCACAACTGAGCTGTCCGAATTGCGTCTGATGTGTTCTCTCCTTAAGAAAAGTATTACCAGAAAAGCAAAAAGTGCAAATGCATAAGAACTGTAAAATGAACGTTTTGAAGCAATTATGTTGATCGGCCTTGAGAGTTTTCCGGACGCCGATTTGATAAAACGAATGTCTTTACCAAGATATTTGACGTCTTCTTTTGCGACCCCTCCATATACAGTTGTTCCTGTATTCTGTTCATTCCCTTTCCGTGCATAAAAATGGAATTCTTTCGTCGTCAGTTTTTCATATCTGCCACTTGAGGTATTGAAATAAGAATAAGTTACCGGAGGTATTGTGTAGTCGCCATGATGACGTGGTATAAGCAAATATTCAAAATTTTTTTGTCCCGATGATCCATTCAGCCCATTCTTAACGTCATCCAAAATCTTAGGATCATAAACCTCGACATCAGGGGACATTTTCAGCACAGGGGCAGAAGCAATTTTCATATTTCCATTTCCCGTGATAGTTATTTTGAAATTAATAGCATCATTAACATTTACAGAATCCTCGTTTAATTCAGCCTTAATGTCGAGTTTTCCGACTATTCCCGAGAAATCATCAGGTTTAACTCCGGGTAAGGGTTTTACATTTACTTTAACAGCTTTGCTTGCGACCGCTCTTGGTATCGTCTGATATGTCGCAAAAAAATCTCCGAAGAAGGGATCTGGCTGACCTGACTTTTGCTGAACAAGAACAGATAGTTGAACGGGATCGATGTTAATCTCACCTGTAATCTGGGGAAACAGAAGAAACTGCTGAACTATTCCGGTCCCGTATGCTGTACCGTTTATCCTCTCCTGGCGAAGAGAGGTAAGTGGCGGTGTGGCCAGATCTGTTTTCAGGAAACCATCAAACGGAGGATATTTCACCTCGTTAATGCCCGATAAGTTCACTTTTGTATAGATCTTAACAGTAGCAACAATGTGTTCCCCAAGATATAGTTCTTTGCGGTCTAAAGAAAGATTTACAAATATATCATTTCCTGATTGTTCAGGTTCAGACTCATCACCACTATTGTTTGCGCCGGCAGCATTATTCTGTTTTTGTGCAGAGCTTCCAACTACCTCGATATTCATCTCATCGGAAACATAAGTTTTGTGTTTAAGTGTAAAGGTGGCAGGAGGAATTACAAATTTACCTTCATTATCAGCCTGAAGATAATAAACATAGGAATATGATGTCTCTTGTGACATTTTCCCGTTTATAATCTGGGTGCTGGAGCTGTATGATGTCTGCGGCCCCATAAGCTTGGTAAAACCTTTAAATGATGGTGGAGTAAACTCTCCACCTCCGGAATTAACAGTCCACATAACACTGAACTGCTCTCCTGCTGTTACAACTGAAGGATATTCAACTTTCAATGAAACATCCTGACCTGTAACAGATAGTGGAAATAAGATGAATGCCAAATATATTAATGACTTTTTCATTTTCGTTTTATTCAGGTTACCAGTTTTTTACAGTTAAAACTTTTGCTTTTGCAGCTTTATCAAGTTTGACTTTTTCCTGTACATTCTTTTCCTCATTAGCAAGAGCATTCAGCAAACGTTGGGCATCTTCCTTCGACATACTCTGCTCCTGCTGCTGTTGCTGTTGCTGATCCTGGTTTTGTTCTTTCTGCTGGTTTTGATCCTTATCTTTATCTTTTTGGTTCTTTTTATCATCTTTCTGATCTTTCTGATTCTTGTCTTTGTTCTGATCCTGCTTGTTTTTATCCTGTTGTTGCTGTTGCTGTTGCTGCTGAAGCTTCAAGAGATCCTGGGCGTAGGCAAGATTGTATTTTGCTTCTTTATTATCAGGTCGTAATTTTAATGATTCTTTATATGCTTCGATACTCTCCTGAAGCTTATTTGCTTTCAGAAGCGAATTCCCAAGATTATACAAACCTGACGACTTCTTCTTCTTGTCTTCATTGCGGCTTACATTCTCAGTAAATTGTTTGCCTGCGTCTTCAAACTTATTTTGTTTATATAGAGCATCGCCAATGTTAAATACAACATCCGGTGATAGCTTGTTCTTATCAATTGCTTTACGATAAGAAACTTCAGAATCTGCAAATTTATTCTTTTCATATTCCCTGTTGCCCTGTCTGATAAATTTCTTATTTGACTGTGCATTGATTACAACAGAAAAAACGAGGAATAAACAGGTTAAGAGATCCCTGACCAATCCATGATTTTTTATGTCAATTATTCTGAACATCTGGTTTACAAAAGTTTTTTTAAAGTTTAAATTTAAATAACCTGATATTAGTTAATCTTCTGTTTTTTCTCTCCATAATGATAAAATCAGCCAACAAAAGGCACAAGGAAATTACAGCAAAAATCCCGAACTGATCGTTATACTCTGTGTACATTGTGCTTTCAAGTTCCTGTTTCTTCATATTTCGTATTTCGCTGAAGATCTCATCCAGGCCAATATTCGAATTGCTTGCCCTGACGTAATTTCCGTTTGTGCTTAAGGCAATTTTCTTAAGAATATCTTCATCAAGCTTTGAAATAACGGTATTGCCATCGACATCTTTCAGATATTCCTTTCTGCCGTTAAGTGTTAAAGGTATAGGAACTCCATCGGTTGAACCAATCCCTATTGTATGAATAATTATACCGGCTTTGGCTGCTTCTTCTGCTCTGGAGACAGGATTGTCTTCATGATTTTCCCCGTCAGTTATTATTATCATTGCTTTGCTTTTACCTTCACCCGGACTGAAAGATCTTATTCCAAGATTTATTGCAGCACCTATTGCAGTACCCTGTTTTGGTACCATATCGGGTCTGATTGTCGAAAGGAACATTTTAGCAGAAACATAATCGGTTGTAACGGGAATTTGAGTATATGCATCACCGGCAAAGACAATTAGTCCAATCTTATCATTATCGAGGTTGTCGACAAGCCGTGATATTGCCTGTTTTGCCCGCGTAAGCCGGTCAGGCTGAATGTCTTCTGCAAGCATCGAATTACTGACATCAAGTGCAATAATAACCTCCACACCATGTTTTTTTACATCTTCAAGCTTTGATCCGAACTGTGGTCTTGCAAGCATAATAATGGCAGCCGTAAATGCAGCGAGCTGGAGGATAAATTTAATGAGAGACCTTATCGTTGACATTTCAGGAACCAGGCTACCTACAAGGTTAAATTCACCTAACCTCTGCAATGCCTTCTTTTTTCGGATCTCATTAATTATATATAGTAATATCAATACCGGCAGCAGAAGCAACAAGTACAAAAAATCGGGATTTGCAAATCTGAACAATTGCATAATATCTCCTGCGTTTAAGTTAACTTTTTATATATAGTGTTACGTGTAAATATCTCAAAAGCCAGCAGACAGAAAGCAATTATGGCAGGAAGGAAATACTTCTCCTCTTTTCTGCTGAATTGTCTGACATCAATTTTTGACTTCTCCAGTTTATCTATTTCATTATAAACCTGAGTAAGTTTGTCATTATCTGTTGCCCTGAAATATTTACCTCCTGTAGTTTGAGCAATATCTTTAAGGATACCTTCATCAATTTCAACCTGCATATCCTGGTATTGAATTCCAAAAGGAGTCTGTACCGGATAAGGAGCCACACCCTGGGTACCTACGCCAATCGTGTACACTCTAATACCATATGTCTTGGCTATTCCGGCGGCAGTTGCTGGCGCAACAGCTCCCCTGTTATTTACCCCGTCGGTCAGAAGAATAATAACCTTGCTTTTTGCTTCAGAATCTTTTATCCTGTTGACAGCTGTTGCAAGGCCCATCCCAATTGCAGTGCCGTCTTCAATCATCCCGCTCTGAATTTCACGGAGAAGGTTTACAAGGACAGCATGGTCGGTAGTCAGAGGACATTGAGTAAAGCTCTCGCCACTGAATACGACAAGTCCCATTCTGTCGTATGGTCTTCCTGATATAAACTCAGTTGCGACATTTTTGGAAGCTTCAAGCCTGTCGGGCTTGAAATCGCGTGCAAGCATACTCCCGGAGATATCCAGAGTCAGAACTATATCAATACCTTCTGTTGAAATATCCTGAAATTTATCAGTTGCCTGCGGACGTGCAAGTACTATTATCAAAAGTGCTATAATAAGAGTACGAACGGCAAAAAGGATATGTCTGAGATAATGGCGGAATGTTGTTCCTGCTTTTTCAAATGGCTGCAGTCCCGGCATCCGTAAAGATGCTGTTGTCTTTTGCTGTTTCAGAATATAAAATGCAACCATTGCAGGTATTACTGCAAGCAGATATAAAAAGAGCGGTTCCGCGAATCTGATTCCGTTCATAAAGTTCCCTCCTTTACCTTGTCTTTTTCGTCAACGGCCACATCCTTCACTTCAATCATTTTTGTAGTATCAACAAAATTCCATGAATTCTGATAAAGCAATTCATGTTCTGAAGATTCCGGATTATACTTTGCAAATTTTACCAGATCGGCCACTGTTAAAACTGTTTTAAGCTGATTGTACGATTCGTCTTTCCTGAAACCCGTTCTAAGCAGTGATTCAAGTGTTTCAGCTGTTGTTAGTTCAAGTGAAAACACTCCGAACCTGTTTTCAAGATACTGCCGTAAAATTTCTGTCAGTCGTGTATAATAGTTCCTGACATCCCCCTTTTGCCATAGCTCTTCAGCCTTGAGTTCTTCAAGTTCGCGGAATGCAATGACATGTGCAGGATCTGGATTAGCGACAGGTTCCTCGCCTGTTTTGTATTTCCTGTGTTTCCTGATATATCTGATTATCAACCATACAGCAACAGCAATAAGAGCTATGATAAGAACCCATGGCATGATTTCGTCAACTGTAACAGGAGCCCTGTATGGTTTTATAATGTCATAGATTTTAGAGGTTGTATCGGCCGGAGCAATATTAACTCTAATCACTTCAAGCAGCGAATAATCGGAGAAAAACCGCTTCAGACCATCTTTCCCCTGTGACTCAGCAAAAACAGGCGGTAGTTGGTATTTGCCTGAATCAAAAGATGTCACAATGTATTTTTCAATTATACTTGTTCTTCCGTTCTGGCTGGAACTATCGACAACCGGACCTGATAAAATCTCTAAGTTTTTACAAAGAGTATCTTTAAAAAATGGTATCGAAAGCCTTAAACCTGAAGGTTTGTCAACTTTAATTGTATATTGTATCTGATCTCCGATAAATATTCTGGAAGTATCAAAGGATGAAGTTATATTCACTTCCTGTCCTTTAATGGATAAGACACATGAAAATAAAAGAAATTTTAATATAATAAGCCTCTTTATCATTGTTATCTGTTCTCAAACAATTTAATTAGTGGTTTTACATAATCAACATCAGTTCTCAAGTCGGTTGAATCGACTCCGCATCTTTTGAATATATTCTTAATTTGTGTCAAATGATCATTCCACCAGTTTTTGTAAGCATTTCTTGCAATTTCTGATGAAGTATCGACCCATTTTTCAAGACCTGTTTCTGAGTCGGAAACTTTAATAAGGCCAATATCAGGGATTTCCTGTTCCACGCGATCGAACACTTTCAGTGCAACTATATCATGTTTGCTTGATGCAATTCTCAGTGCATCTTCAAAGTCAGGGGCAATAAAATCGGAGATAATAAAAGCCGTGCATTTCTTTTTGATTGCATTTGTCAGGAATCGCAATGGTTCATCAAGATTTGTTTTCTGACTCTGCGCTTTAAAGTCAAGAATTTCCCTTATTATCCTGAGTATATGTTTCCTGCCTTTTTTTGGCGGGATGAATTTCTCTACTATATCGGAAAAAAATATTACACCGATTTTATCATTATTAAAAATTGCCGAAAAGGAAAGGACTGCTGCAACTTCAGTCATTATATCTCTTTTAAAGCTGACAGCTGTACCGAAGTTACCTGATCCGCTTACATCAACAAGCAGCATTACCGTAAGTTCCCTCTCTTCCTCAAATATCTTTATATAGGGATGATTGAAGCGGGCAGTTACATTCCAGTCAATGCTTCTTATGTCATCGCCATATTGATATTCCCTGACTTCACTGAAAGAGATTCCGCGTCCTTTGAATGCACTATGATATTCTCCTGCAAATATATGCTGGCTCAACCCCCTGGTCTTAATCTCAATTCTCCGGACTTTTTTTAATAATTCAGTTGCTTCCACTTTACAACAAATTATTTTTCAGGTTTAATAGTAATAACACAGGACCATTTCTCATTACTGAGTTCAACAATGTAATTTATTCCATTGCGGCTATCGATCCATCTGTTTTCACCGCTCCTTTTATAAATTTTGTCAAACTCTTTCATCTTTTCTTCTTTAACAATATTGTTGCATATTAATCTTACACTTTTGCATATTGAATCGTTATTGATAAAGAATAACAATGTTTTGCTGTCAGAATTATCAGCGTATTTAAGATATTTAAATTTATTATTTACAACTTTCTCAGAACTCATATTTCTGCAGTTCTCATCCATATATTTCCTTATCTCTGTTCCTTTGTAACCAATAAGGTTCTGTCCATTGGCACAAATACCTGTTAAAAGACAAATTGCAAATAGTGCATATAGATTTGCGTACCAGCAACTATGGGACTTCAACGACATTAAGTATTTCAGAGATTATTTGATCCTGATTTATATTTTCTGCTTCAGCTTCATATGTCAGGCCCATTCTGTGACGCATAACATCAGGACATACCGACCTGATATCTTCAGGAATGACATATCCCCTGCGTTTAATAAATGCAAAGGCTTTTGCTGCAAGTGCAAGATTTATTGATGCCCTTGGAGATGCTCCATATGATATCATTTTTGTAAATGCCGGAAGCCCATACTTTTCGGGGTTACGGGTTGCGAAAACTATATTCAGGATATATTTTTCGATTTTTTCATCCATGTAAACCTCTCTTACAATATTGCGGGCTCTTTTAATGTCGTCCGTTTTCAATACTGAATTTGTTCCCGGAAAATCTTTAGCGAGATTTTCCCTGACAATCAGTTTTTCTTCTTCCATAGTTGGATAATCAATCAGGACTTTCAGCATAAATCTGTCGACCTGAGCTTCAGGAAGAGGATATGTTCCTTCCTGTTCTATCGGATTCTGTGTTGCAAGAACCAGAAAAGGATCATCCAGTTTGAATACTGATTCACCTATAGTGATCTGTCTTTCCTGCATCGCTTCGAGCAAAGCACTCTGTACTTTTGCCGGAGACCTGTTTATTTCATCAGCCAGAATAAAATTGGCGAACACCGGTCCCCTTTTCACAACAAATTCCTCTTTCTTCTGACTATAGATCATGGTACCGATAAGGTCAGCCGGAAGAAGATCAGGGGTAAATTGTATCCTGCTGAACTTTGCATCAATTATAGATGCCAGTGTCTTTATTGCCAGTGTCTTGGCTAGTCCCGGAACACCTTCCAGAAGTATATGACCATTCGAGAGCAAACCAATCAAAAGACTATCTGTCAGATGTTTCTGACCGATAATGACTTTGTTCATCTCCATCCTGATTATGTCTACAAAAGCGCTCTCCTTCTCAATCTTTTCATTTAAAATTCTGATATCAGCAGTTTGCTCCATAGTTTAAAAATTTAAAGTGCCAAATATAATAAAACGAGTATCAATAACCATCCTTGAATTTTGGTTTACAAAAGAAGCCATTGAACATTAAAAATTGTGTTAAGGATTGTTAAACTTATGTTAAAGGTTGACTGCCATGAGTTTTAATTACTTGTTTTCCTTTGCATTAACAGTATCAATACTAAGGTTTATTTTATTGATAAAGGGTTCCATGAAAAACGTGCTCTTACCGAGCTTCTTACTAAAATTGTACATACTAAAGGAAAAATGGCAGAATTAAACACTTGTGGCAGGAAATATTGAAATATCAGGAAAGTTAATGTAATAAAAAAAACAATTTTAAACCATACAGTTCCTGACTTTTTCAGTATTAACATAATAAGGCATATTATGAGAAAAGGATTCAACCAGATAATGTTCAGATTCCATCTCGTCTGTTGATGATCAGTAAAAAAATTGAAAAAAATCATCAATATGGCAAGGATCGAGAAAATAGAAAAAAGAGTAATGTCAACTGTATTGATCAGTTTCTTTCTTTTTTGAAAAGAAGTAAGAATAACTGCAACAATAAAAAGAAGAGTGAAAATCGTTGAAGGTGATGTTAAAAACTTTCTGTTTACGACAGGTGGATCAAAATCAAGAATTGTCTCCGGATTCTGAAGCAATGGAATCATCTTGCTGTCCCTTCTGATAACGGCTTCAGAAAGTTCTTTCTGCATTTCGATCGGCAGAAACATTCTGTCTCTGAATTGAGCCTTTATATCGCTTGGAGAACCCACAAGGAGGTCAATCCCGAAATTCAGCCATGAATAAGGGCTTTGATATTTATGGATCAAACTCCTGAAAGTCGGGATTCCTTTGGTTTCAGATGGCGGGTACAATAGTTTTTCACCAATGGATTTTTCAAGAAGATCTCTGATCCTGGTAGAACAATCATCATAAAAGAAATCATACCTGTACTTTACATTTTCAGGCTTAAGGTTTTCATTTATCAGAGCAATTAATTGTTCCGTTTCGTCAGGAGAAAGGTTGATCTTTTGAGAATGTACCGATCTCTTCTCAAGAAAGTATTCCTGCATAAAACTTTGCATTGTCATTGCTCCCAGCATATAATTCAACCTCCCCTTCGCAAATTTCCATGCAAAATGGGGCGTGTCAAAGTCGAAAATTCCCCAATTATAGACTAAGTCGATATGCTTTTTCTGATCTAATATTCGTATAGCACTGTGACCATATATTGAATACGTTTCGGCTCCCACTCCGCATGTGAGAAGGTACACTTCAGGGCCTGCTGCCGGCTGAGAAAAAGTTGAAGGGATATAAATTGTACAAAGCAGGAAGATGAATATAAGTATCTTTTTCATTGAATTATAATTTTATTCTACATGAAAATGTAACTTGAAACTGCTTATTATAAACTTTGTGGAGTTTAGTCATGCAAGCTGGAATAGGTTAATAATGAAATATATACTTGCTTGTTTGCGATTAAAACGGATCATGTGGATCTCATAATTTTCTTTTTGTAAACGTAAGAGATTTTTATCAGAAAAGAAAGATCGATAAATAGCTATCCATTTTTTTAACAAGAGAAAAACAAAACCATCTTTTTATTAGCTTTATGCCGGCAGTAAATTATTTTGTGACACAATTTCCCGAAAATACCAAAATTACAAACCTAATACAAAGGTAACATGAAAAAATACTCTTTAATCATCTTTCTTTTATCATCGTTCATATTAATGTCTTGCACTGATACAAATGAACTCCCTATCACAGATTTGCATATACATTTAAAAGGCAATTTTAAAATTGAAGATGCTGTTCAGAAATCGAAAAAAGAAAATATTAAATATGGAATTGCGATTAACTGCGGAGTAGGATTCCCTGTTCATAATGATAATCAGATAGATTCAGTATTACTTACATTAAAAGATTACCCTCAGTTCTTTTTAGGCATGCAGGCTGAAGGCAGGGAATGGGTGAATATCTTCTCAGAAGAATCAATGAACAAATTTGATTATGTATTCACTGACGGAATGACTTTTACTGATGCAAAAGGAAGAAGAAACCGGATCTGGATCAAGGAGGAGACCTGGATCGATAATGAGGAAGAGTTTATGGACTATCTTGTTAATACTATTGTAAGTATATTGAATAATGAACCAATTAATATTTATGTAAATCCGACATTTCTGCCGTCTCAGATGTCAGGCAGGTACGATCATTTCTGGACCGAAGAGAGAATGGATAAAGTAATACAAGCCGCAAAAGATAATAATATTGCAATTGAGATAAACAACAGGTACCGGATACCATCGGTTGCATTTATCACAAAAGCTAAAAAAGAAGGGGTTAAATTTACTGTTGGAACGAATAATATGGATGAGCATTTTTCGGGTGCAAAATATGCAAAACAAGTAATTAAGAAGTGTAAACTTACACAGGCCGATTTTTATTTGCCTGTTAATAAAAGAGCGGTTAAATAGTTAAATTTTCAATTATTACGGGAAAATGAAACAAACTTTACTTTTGGCATTGAAAACCGCTGGAGCAGAATTGTTAAAGCATTACGGACAACCTGTTGATTTTAAAGTAAAGGAATCGCAAAGCAGTATCGTTACGAAAGCCGATCTTAAAAGCGACTCATTGATAACCACGCTTGTAAGAGAACATTTTCCTTCACATAATATAATCTCTGAAGAGAGCGGGTACAGGAATGTGCGTTCAAAATATACCTGGGTAATTGATCCGCTTGACGGGACATCAAATTTTGCATCAGGGCTTCCATGGTTTGGAGTATTGATTGCGGTTTTTGAGAATAGTACCCCAATTATGGGGGGCGCTTATCTGCCTGTTAATGATCTTATCTACTTTGCAGAAAAAGATAAAGGTGCCTCTAAAAACGGTCAATCTTTTACTATGGAGAAAAATAAAGGACTGAGAAATTCATTGATTTCATTTTCAGTTGATTATACCGATAACGAAATTGTCCTCAATGAGAGTCTCAACATATATAAGAATCTTGTAAAAGCCACCCGGAACATACGATCGACCAATTCACTTGTTGATTTTCTTTATGTAGCAGAAGGGAAGTTCGGAGGATGTATTAATCTGTTTACCAAAGTATGGGATATCTCTGCGCTTGGATTAATCATATCTGAAGCCGGAGGTGTGATGAAAAATATTAAGGGTGAGGACATTCAATTCTTATTTGATGAGAATATCGTTGAGAAAAATTTTGCAGTAATGTCAGGTTCTGAAGAAATAGTCGGGGAACTAAAAAAAGTACTATTATAAATTTCAGAAATCAAATAGCAATCTTTCAAAAAATTAAATTCTGTCATGAATAAAATGCATAAAACTTTCATTTTTTTCACTTCAATTATTCTGTTTTTCTTTATTGCAGGGTTGGCATACTCACAATCAGATCCTTATCAAAAAAATCTTTTAGTTTACAAAGATGCTGGTGGAAATACCAAAACCATTAAATCGTCAAAAGAATGGGTCAAACACAGGAAAATGATTTTGGATAATATTCAGAAAGTCATGGGACCATTACCTGACGTTTCAAGGAAAGTACCCCTTGATTTACAGATCATTGAAGAGAAACGGATTGGCAATGTACGGCGCATAAAAATTTCATTTGCAACTGAGAAGGACGATCGTGTCCCTGCTTATTTACTTATACCTGCTGGTTTGAAAGGTCGTACTCCAGGCATCCTTTGTCTTCACCAGACAATCAAGATTGGGAAAGAAGAACCCGCAGGTCTCGGAGGCAATCCTGATCTGCACTATGCCATGGAACTTGCTAAAAGGGGTTATGTAACTCTTGCACCAGATTATCCGAACTTTGGTGAGTACAATGTTGATCCTTATGCCATTGGATACTCCAGCACAACCATGAAAGGAATATGGAACCATATGGCGGCAGTTGACCTGTTGCAGTCTTTACCTGAAGTAGATCCCGACAGGATAGGATGCATAGGTCATTCCCTCGGGGGCCATAATTCACTGTTTCTTGCTGTTTTCGATAACCGGATCAAAGCTGTTGTTACCAGTTGCGGATTTAACTCATTTTTTAAATACTATGGTGGTGATCTTACCGGGTGGAGCCATAAAGGTTATATGCCAAGAATCGCAGATATCTATGAAAAAGATCCCTCAAAAATGCCTTTCAATTTTACCGACATTCTGGGATTACTCGCTCCTCGTCCGGTTTTTATAAATGCACCGCTGAATGACAGCAACTTTGAGATTTCGGGAGTTTATGATTGTGTAAATGCAGCAACACCTGTTTATAAACTTCTTAGAGCAGAAGGTGAAATTATCATGGTAAATCCTGATGCTCCTCATGCTTTTCCACCTGCTGCACGTGAAGCGGCCTATATATTTCTGGACAAAGCATTTAAATCCCGGAAGTGAATGATCAAATTCGTCCTATACGAAAGAATCCCGCTCTATAGGCGGGATTCTTTTTTATAAAAAACCTGGTTAATCTGCTTACAGCTCATATTAAATTGCATCCTGATATGCAAGGAACAGGGCCCTGTAGTATTTAAGGAATCTGACAGGATCAGGATTACCATCGATTTCAGCATTACAATATCCTTTGTACCCAATACCTGAAAGTAATTTAAAGAACTGGCGGAATGGATATTCGGGAGTCCATAATTCATGCATATGAACACCCCTGATATGGTCTTTCAGTAAATTAAAATTGTATTCAAATCCGTTTTCTTCGGTGTCTTCAGGATTACAATTCCAGTTTACATATACATGAGGACTTTGTGAATAGTCAATTATTTTTTTTATTACCGAAGGTCTGTTTGTTTTGCTACCATGAACGCAGATTCTTACTTCAACACCGTTATTAAATCCAAATTCGCCAACTTCAGCCAATGCTTTTCCGATCTGTTGTTCAGTTTTTTCTTCAGGTACACCCACGGGCAAAGCATTCCCAAAAACCCTGATTCCTACTGCACCAACATCATGGGCCAGAAGAATGTATTCTTTGGTCCCTTCAATATTCTTCTTAAGTTCAACAGGATCAGGTGAATGATACTGAAATCCACTGGCCAGGCTTATGACTTCAAGTGGAGAATCCTTGAACCTTTTTTTCACATCAGCTCTTTGTGCCGGGGTAAGATTAACTTCAACCTTGTGGGCATGAGTTGTCCTGAGCTCAACAGTCTGGTACTTAGCCTCCGTCAGATTTCTGATGATTGTTTCAATATCCCAGTCTTTGGCCATAGTATAGGTCATAACACCAATTTTAAGTGGATTGGGATTCAGTAATGCTGGTTTAATCTTTTTTTTATCCGTCTCTGAATGAGCAGAGAGAGGGATCATTGCTGCCGTGGTTGACAAAGCAGCCGTCTTAATAAAATTTCTTCGTTCCATATACCTTAATTTTAATACTTGATAATTAATAAAATATGATTCAAATTGCAGTAATCTCAAATGTATTTTAATGCAAAAAAAAGTTCATGACAAAACTAATAATGTTTATGCAGAATGAAATATGCATCGTGGCATTATTTCAACATATCAGATAATAACTAAAAACAATTTATATATTTGTTCGATATTTAAATCAATATCCCTGATTTATTAATTATATGACTGGTAACAATATCTTGATTTTTCGGATATGCACCTGAAACAAAAATGATATTCACCAATAAGTAAATATAACTAAAGACCGTAGATGGATTTACTGAATATTAAAAGGACACTTGAATTTTTACCGGGTATTATATTAGGTTTGACTATTCATGAATATTGTCATGCTTTAATGGCCAGGAAGTGTGGTGATATGACATCAACAGATCAGGGCAGGGTTACATTAAACCCATTGAAACATATTGATACATTAGGTTTTATAATGCTTCTGGTCGCAGGATTCGGATGGGCAAAGCCTGTGCAGTTTAATGAACAGAACCTCCGGAATCCCAGTACTGATGTAATGAAAATTGCATTGGCAGGGCCATTGTCTAATGCAGTAATTGCTATGGTACTGTCGGTTTTATTTTCAATTTATTCAGCCTTTGCACCTGCATCAGGAATGCAGATAATTTCCGAGATTTTTCTTTATGCAATATACATTAACTGGGGTCTGTTTATCTTTAATCTTATCCCGCTCCCTCCTCTTGACGGGTCTCATCTTCTTTTCAATCAGCTGAGAAAGTTCCCCGCACTTCATTCTGCTTTATTCAGATATGGCTCTCTTTTGTTATTTGGCCTTGTGATTGCGACAGCACTTACAAATATAAATTTTCTGCCAATCTGGCCCGTCATTGAATTTTTCGGAAAAGGATTTCTTTCACTGGTCGGATTTAGTTAGATATTAATGTCTTGCAGTCTTGCATTGCAGTCTTGCAGCTTTAAAAGTCTGTTTATCAATTATGCTGCTAATATGCATTGAAGGTTACTGTATTTTTTGAAATATGGCAAATATTTTTTATCTTGCATAAAATAAGCATGTTGTGAGACTTGCGGTTGTTATTATATGTATAATTATGTGGGAAAATATTTTTCCTCAGATTGACAAATATTATGCAGCAAGAAACAATATGGTTAAAACACAGATCATTGATCGTGGAATAACTGATGCTGCAACATTAAACGCTTTAAGTAAGGTTCCACGCCATCTTTTTGTCCCAAAAGAAAATATGAATAATGCTTATGCTGACTGTCCACTGCCAATTGGCTACGGGCAGACGATATCTCAGCCATATATTGTAGCTTATATGACTGAGGTCGTAAACCCCTCTAAAAAGAAAAAAGTACTTGAAATAGGCACCGGGTCAGGTTATCAGGCTGCAATCCTGGCTGAGATAACCGATACGGTATACACGATTGAGATCGTTCCGGAGCTGGCAAAAGAATCAACTGAAAGGTTGAGACAAATGGGATATAATAACATTGTAGTAAAGTCAGGAGATGGATATAATGGCTGGCCTGAGCACGCTCCTTTTGATATTATTGTAGTAACAGCTGCCGTAACGGATATTCCCAAACCTTTAACTGATCAGCTTTCTGAAAATGGACGTTTGGTAATTCCTGTGGGCGGGGTTAGCGAAGTTCAGGAGCTGATGCTTCTTGTAAAAAAGAATGGCAAGATTAAGAAATCAATTCTTACATATGTCCGGTTTGTTCCGTTTATCAGATCTAAAAAGTGAAACAAATAATTTTCAATATAGAAAAACTATACGTTGATTGTATTGATAAACACGGAAATTGCTTTATTATTTACTGGGTAAAAGCGGAATTATTTTTAATTAAGTTTTTTTATTCCGGACTGGTATTTTGTGATGCAGAAGGCTTTACAACAGAAAAATCCAGATTAAAGAAAATCAAAAAACCAGTGATTAATGGATCATTAAATTTCAATAATAAATTTTTAAAGACTAATGTAAGCCTGGAAAGAACTGACGATCCCATTATCCGGTCGTTGTACAAGGACAGTGAAAAAAATGAATTAATATGGAACTGCCATCATCCTAAGGCTTTAACTGAAATAAAATACAATGGCAACTTCTATAAGGGTTTTGGGTATGCGGAAACTCTGGTTTCCCCATTAAAACCATGGAGTCTGCCGATATATGAACTTAGGTGGGGACGTTTTTTGACAGACTTATATACTTTGATCTGGATAAACTGGAAGGGAAAGTATCCTGTCAATAAAATATTTTTCAATGGTGTCGAATATAATGATGCAATTTTTGAAAACGACAATTTTGTTTTTTGCAATGGCATGTACCAGTTGAAGTTTTCAGAGATTCAGATTATCAGGAAGGGTAATCTTTCAGGATTATTTTCAAAAATGAAATTGTTAAGAATATTCTTTAATCGCAGGTTCATGAAGACAGTAGAGATTAAGTACAAAGCAAAAACCACTTTAAACAAAAATTCTGTTGTCTTATCAAATGATTGGTCATTATTTGAAATTGTAACATGGGGAAAATTAAAGTAATCACAGGCAAGATTTCTTACGGTTTATTGTTTGCAGCGGCAATTCCTTTTCTTTTAATTCTATGGGCAAAGTGCACCGATACTATTGTTAAATTACCTGTTCCGGATAATTTACTCTTTGGATATCTAATATTAATTGCAGGAGCATTGTTTGTCGTATCCGGTATCTGGTATCTCTGGAGATTTGGTCGTGGATTACCAATGAATGCTTTTCCACCAAAGAGATTTGTTAAAAATGGTATTTATGCCTTTACAAAGCATCCCATCTATTCCGGTGCTGTGATGATAAGTTTTGGATTATCGGTTGTCACGCAATCAGCATCAGGATTCTGGCTTGTAAGTCCATTATTTACCCTTATGATTGTTGCATATGTCGTTGGATTCGAAAATGAAAGAACACAGACAATTTTTGGCACACAGAATTATGAACCTTTTCTATCATTACCAACCGCTTCTGACATTTCTCCATCATTTATCGAAAGAGTATCATCATATTTTCTTGTTTTTATTCCCTGGTTAATTGTTTACGAAGCTTTCATTTATATCGGCACACCTATGGATGCTATCAGCACAAATCTTTCTTTTGAAAAACATTTGCCAATATGGGAGTTCTCAGAAATAATCTATTCATTCACTTACCTGTTTGCTTTATCAGTCCCTTTAGTAATAAAAAACAAGAAACAATTAAGGTGCTTTATAACTGACTTTTGGTGTGCTATAATTATTGTGGGTATTATTTATATGGCGTTCCCCTTTATTGTTAGACAAAGAGATTTTACTCCACACTCATTTTTTGGACACATTATATTACTTGAACGTAACATGGACGGTGAAACTGCCGCTCTGCCATCTTTTCATGTAATATGGGCATTCATGTGTGCAACATATTATAGCAGAAGTTATGTGCGCTTTAAATGGATATGGTATGTTCTGGCAGTTCTGATCTCTTTAAGTTGCATAACAACCGGCAGCCATTCAATACTTGATGTTGTTGCCGGTTTTTGTATGTTCATATTAATTATTTACAGGCAGAAAATCTGGAACCAAATACGACAGCAATCTGAACGTCTTTCGAATAGTTGGCATGAATGGAGATGGGGTCCTGTAAGAATAATTAATCATGGTTTCTATGGAGGAGTTGCCGGATTTGTCGGAACATTACTTGCAGGCTTCTTCCTTGGTCGCCAATATGCTATTGCAGGTTTTATTATAATGATATTTGTTATTATCGGAGCTGGTCTCTGGGCTCAGGTTATTGAAGGATCTTCAAAATTGCTCAGACCGTATGGCTATTATGGAGGTGTAACCGGAGTAATATTTTCAAGCGCGTTGGCATCCTTTATTTTTCAAATAAGCTTTTATACTTTACTCGCATCATTTGCAATGGCTGGCCCATGGATTCAGAGCATTGGACGTCTTCGTTGCCTGGTTCAGGGCTGTTGTCACGGAAAACCTTCAAACCATAATATTGGTATCCGTTTTACACATCCTTACTCTCGTGTAAATAAGATATCAGGGCTATCTGGAGTTCCACTGCATCCGACACAACTCTATTCAATAGGTAATAATATTATTACAGGATTAATTTTAATCAGGCTATTCAATATTGGAATGTCTTCTTCTTTTATTATTGGAATATATCTCATATTAAATGGATTAGGTCGATTTGTGGAAGAATCATTCCGGGGTGAAGCTCAGACTCCCTATTGGGCTGGAATGCGAATATATCAATGGATTGCGATAATTAATATCTTGTTTGGAGCGTTCTTTACAGCTATTCGCAATAGTGGAGTACTGTCATTCCAGCCCAATATTCTTTCATTATTCCTTGCAATTGGAATGGGGATTCTGGTTGCCATTGCATCCGGAGTTGATTTCCCGGAGTCGAACCGTCGGTTTGCCCGTTTAACAAGCAATTAATGGATCTTTATCTTATCCAATTTAAAAATAGTGATAAAGAGCGTCTTTCCGTATTCAAGAAAACGGAGAGAATGGCTTAGACTAAACAGGTCTTATATTATTTGTTTTAAGATTAGGCAATGAATTCAAAACCTGATTCAACAACAAATAGCTCATCTTCACGCAAATTCTCCTTAAAATGTGACAAACCTTTCTTATTATTTGACAATAGATATTGACTTGTGCTTTATTATGATTGATCTTTGTGTAAAAATTTGCCTGACAAACAATGATTTAACTTGATAATGTAGAAACGTATATCTGACTTCTTATTATTAACTTGAATCTTCCTTATGAAAACAAAAACATTCTTCATTTTTTCCCTTTTATGCTTTTTATTAGTCATTGCATCTACTCAACTTTCTGCTCAAAACAACCAGAGGATAAGATCGGAATAACTGACTAAGGTATCTATACCTACCTCGATAAAGTCGTATGTCCTGGAAACTGAAATTGAATAAATAAAAATTTAATGCATTAACCAATAAACTTTAAAATCATGAAAACACTGAAAATTTTTATTGTAATGTGCATTATCTCGGGATTCACTTCCAATAGTGCAAATTCTCAACCGGAAAGAACTGAATCAAGTATTCGGGTTGTCTTTTTCGTCCCCTGTGTTAATGAAAACATCACTGGGTATCTGATAGCTGAAAGAGTTGCCTGGACTAATCAGAAAGAAGATTCACCGCATCCATACAGTAAAATACAACTTAAGTATGGTAATGCCGTTCTTTATGGACAAAAAAGTCACCTTGCATATACTCTTGATTTTATTTCGAACGGTGAATGGTCAGGGCAAAGTGCAGATATTAACCACTTTGTCAGAATGGTGATGATCAGACTTGATGGAAAATTGATAGCTCTGCTTCCCATCTTGGTCCAAAGAACTATAACTCCTGATGGTGAAGAAGTTGTAAACATCAACGACTTCGGTGTCAGGTGTTTTTAATTCATAAGTATTGCATAACATTCTGGGAAATCAGTCCCGGAGGTGTTCGGGTTGCTTCCTTAGGGACTTTAGTCCATCATTTGAGGGCTAAAGCCCGTACTTTTGGTATTTCCTGATCCGTTGGCTAAAGCCAACGGTAATTGAAATAGATTGCAGAATTCTCCAAAATTTCAATATGCCAAATTTAATTAAAACGACTCTAATAGAACTACTTACAAACCAAGATTGCCAAGATGTCAAAGAACTAAATTGTATACAATTGAAAATCAAATATTTTTAAGTGGACATCCATGATATTATTTAACTAATTTTGGAAAAAAGTGAAAACCGGAAAATTAATTTATTTACAATTAATGGGCGTTATTATGACAGGATTTTACTCTTGTGCTACGATACCTAATGGAGCAGTAGCTGTTAAACCTTTTGATAAAGAAAGATATCTCGGTAAATGGTACGAGATTGCCAGAATAGATTTCAAATATGAAAGGGATTTGAATAACACCACTGCAGCATATTCTTTAAATGACAACGGAACTATTAAGGTTGACAATCAAGGATATAATACAAAAAAGGGAGAATGGGATCAAGCAATTGGAAAAGCGAAGTTTGTTGGAGATGAAAACATCGCCATGCTTAAAGTATCATTCTTTGGCCCATTTTATTCCGGATACAATGTAATCGCAATTGATGATGAATACAGATATGCTCTGATTACCGGAAAAAGTCTTAAGTATTTATGGATCCTGTCTCGCGAGACTAATATACCTGTAGAGATAAAAGATAAATATCTTAAGATTGCAGAGGAGATTGGATATAATACAACAGACCTTTTATGGGTTAAACATGACAAGCAGAAATAAGGCCAACACATAAAAAGCGGTATAGTTAACTGCCGGTTCAGTGCGTATTCGCGCGTTTCTGCTCGTACCAAAAGTAGTTTTAACCTGACAGGGCAGTTCCCGTGTAAGGGATGGCTTATCGTGCTGCACCGGGTGACGCAAACTCTCTCAACCGCCGGGCCGTCAGCAAAAACTTTCTCAAATCTGCTACCATTAATAAAAAACCTACATGAAAACACTTTTTTTTTCATTTTTCTGCTTCACCTTCTTGTTTACTTTTTATGCTTCAGGTCAATCTTCTTTTATTAAACACTATGAAACAAAGGAAGCATTAGAATCTGATGCAAATAAAATTATTGCTGATTTCGAATTCTTTATTAAGGAATTAGGGTATAATCTGCCCTCGATTCCTAAAGTTAAAATTCAAACTGAACCAGCTTTGATTAGATTGGATAGACCAAATAATACCCTAATTGTACCTTATTGGGGAGACCTGGCAAATGATCAAATAGAGATCTTTAAATCATGGAGAGGTGAAAATGCTGAAGAGTTTTTCATTTTGATGTTCAACTGGTTTTTTATTCCACACGAATTGGGTCACTATATAAATCCAATGATTTATGACCTGAATCCTTATCAATGTGAACTGGAAGCAAACGAGGTGGCAATTGCATTTATAAAGAGTGACTCCGCAAATCTTGAAAAGCTGGATTTTATAAAGGAATCATTAAAGCAGATCCTGGAAATTCTTCCAAAAATTGATTTTGGTGATATGTCAGAAACTGAATACTTCAATGCCAATTATCAAAAGATTGGAAATAATCCAAATGAGTATGGTTATTTTCAATTTAAATTTTTTCTTGACATACTAAACAATCCTGGAGATGTAAACATTAAGCTTTATTTTGAAAAATAAACTAAATGAACTTTCCCTGACACTGACAAAAGTGAACCTGCAATATTTTTCCGGACAGTTCACCTTGTTTGATGAAAAAGGTTTTCCATTGTGCGAACGCCTGGCATTTGTCGAAAGTAGTGACCAGACTCCTTTAGTCAGGATTGATTCTTTAAAAGGAACTTACAGGATGGACGAACACATTGATTTATTTGTTTCGCCTACCATTTCGTTGAAGATGGATTCTACAGCCGCCATGTCTATGTCTATTGTCAATTCATCTGCATTGAAGAATCCTAATGATGACTTAAACATTCAGTCGTACCTGTTATTGAAATCTGAACTGAAAGGAGAGATTGAACATCCATCCTATTATCTTTTCTCTTCTGATCCTGACCGGAAAAACATGCTGGACCTGCTTATGTTGATCCAGGGATGGCGCCAGTTTATCATTAACGATACTTTATCTTCCCAAAACTTAAAGTACCTGCCGGAAAAAGGCTTAAGCTTTCGGGGTCATGTCAGGCATTTTGCAAAAGATGGAAAACCTGCAAAAGCTATCGTTTCGCTGTTTTATTCTAACAAGCAGGAAGATGCATATTATGAAACAACAACTGATAAAACCGGGTATTTTGCATTCGAAGGTCTCGATTTTACAGAAAATACCAAAATAGTAATACAAGCTAAAAAAAACGGAGTAAATGAAAGTGTGAACGACCCTCAGAAATACTTCGTTATTGTGTTGGATTCATTAAAGATTCCTGCCATCAGGAATAATCAACCAGATGGTTCGAATCGTAAAAATAAAAAAGAACTGACAGAAAAATCAGCATCTATAGATACTGAAACAGCCTACCAATGGCAGAAAGGCGATATCATGCTTGATGAAGTGGTGGTTACCAAAAAGAGAAAAGATCTCCATAAACAAGTGCGGACAATATATTCAGAACCATCATATTCTGTTAACTTTAATGAAATTCAAAAGTACGAAGGAGGTTCAGATTTATTAGATATTTTAAAAAATTACACTTCAGCCCGGATGTTCAACGAACCTTTGTCGATTAAAAATGAGCTACATTATTTGTATCTGTTAAACGGGATGCCTGTCAGCGAGGAAGCTGCACTATCTGTACCAATAACTGAAATTGGTTTCGTGGATATTCTGGAAGGCCCGAAGACTATTATTTATGGACCCAGCGGGGCTAATGGCGTTATTGCTATTTATTCCTTAAATGGATCTGATGTGGTAACGCATTTAAATATAAAGGTTGAAAAAGGTATTATAAAACTGATGCATCCGGGATTTAACTATGCCCGTAAGTTTTACGAACCAGCTTATCCCTTGTCTAAGAACAATTCTCCGGATCTGAATAAACCGCTTACTGTTTACTGGAACCCGAATGTTAGCTTTACCGGTCAAAACCGGATTTCTTTCCACATTCCTGGAACAATGGCAACTTACCAGGTAACAGTTGAAGGTGTTACTTCTGAAGGAAAAATTATTCATTCTGTAGCGAGATTTGAGGTTAAGTAAGATGCAGTTTAAAGAATCCCCTTCCCTGTTAACACTTATTAAGCTCGAAAATGACCTTTCCGAGATTCGTAAGATGAAAGTTGATCTTGTGACAACTGGAGCTCTGAAAAACAAAAGAATCAAGAAAAGTATTCAAAAAGACTTAATCCCTCTCCTATAACCATTAAGGACGATCTGGTTTACATAGATTAAATAAAAAATAACATACATGTGCTGACGCGGATGGTGCCAGGTTTCATTGCCTCGACTCAAAAGATTATCAGTCCTTTAGATAAATTATCATGACAATAAAATTTCGTCCACTTATCAGGACTTAAAAAAGCAACAGAAACCTAACGGTCTTAAGAATATTTCATACCAGATGCTTGTATTTTGAAAGTTTGGATCAAAATACTTATCTTTGACGTTAGTAACGTTACTCGAAATATGATTATTGATTTTGGTTCTAAAGAGACTGAAAAAATCTGGATTGGAGATAGAGTAAAAAATCTACCTCTTGAGATACATCAAATTGGAAGAAGAAAATTAAGGATGCTTAATAACTCACAGAATTTAGTGGACTTAAATGTTCCTCCTTCAAATAAACTTGAGAAACTTTCAGGCAAAATGAGTGACTTTTACAGTATCAGGATTAATGACCGATGGAGAATCGTATTTAAATGGGGCGAAGGAAATGCGAGTGAGGTAACAATAATGGATTATCATAAATAGAAAAAAATGGAAAAACTTTCAAATATTCACCCTGGAGAGATCCTTCTCGAAGAATTTCTTAAACCTTTAAACATTTCTGCTTACAGACTTTCAAAGGATATTGGTATACCACAGACCAGAACTTCTGAGATTATTAAAGGACGTAGGAGCATTACTGCTGACACTGCAATAAGACTAAGCTATTATTTTGGCATTTCTGCTAAGTTCTGGCTT